>CAXXNN010000001.1:0-952123 GCA_963667915.2 Vicinamibacterales bacterium
CCTCTAGCCCCGTCGCGCTGGTGATCTGGGTCGGGTTCGTGAGCCGAAGGATACCCGAGGCGTTGGTCTGGGGCGCGGTCGCAGCCAGTAGCCGATGATACCAGCGACAAGCACGAGTCCGATCACTGCCACAGCGACCCGCCAGGTTCGCGTTGCATCCACGGGGGCAAGGCTTCCTGGCTGGGTGACGGCGCTGTCCGACTGGATGACGTCGAGCGCCCCTTGCACGACCGCCGCGCTCGTGTAGCGTAGCCCCGGCTCTTTCGCCACGCATTTCTGGATGACGGAGCGCAGGCCAGCCGACACCCGTGACGGGAGCGTGGCAGGTGTCTCTTTCAAGGTTGCCGATGCAACATCAGCGGCTGTGTCACCCCCAAACGGCAACCGCCCACTCGCCATCTCATAGAGCAGGACCCCCAGCGCCCAGATGTCGCTCCGGGCCGTCGCGGCCTCGCCTCGCAAGACCTCCGGGGCCATGTAGGCCAAGGTGCCCACCAGCATCCCAGCGTGCGGGATCGCCTCCTGCGTCTTGGTGACCGCCTCGGCGTCCGCCTGGGGCATCCGGGCGGCCAGGCCAAAGTCCAGCACCTTGGCGCGGCCCTCGGGCGTGATGACCACGTTGGCGCTCTTTAGATCCCGATGGACGATCCCGCGCTCATGCGCGTGGGCCAGGGCGTCGGCGATCTGCGTCCCGTAGCGGATCACACTCTCCGGGGGGAGGCCGTCGGCTGGGATGAGCGCACTCAAGGCCTTCCCTCGACATGCTCCATGACGATGAAGGCTTAGCCCTCATGCTCGCCAACCTCGTAAATGGTGCAGATGTGGGGGTGGTTCAGAGCCGAGGCAGCGCGGGCTTCCTGGAGGAGTCGTGCCGAGGCGTCTTCAGCCTGCTTCGCCAGGACCTTGATGGCGACCGTGCGCTGGAGCGTCGGGTCGTGGGCCTGGTAGACCGCCCCCATGCCGCCTTCGCCCAGCGGGGCCTGGATCTCGTAGGGGCCGATCTTGGTGCCGGGGGACAGGGGCATGGAAGGTCAGGGGGTGGGGACGAGGCGTTCGAGTTCGGTGAACCAGGATCGAAAGTCATCTCCACTCATGCGGGCGTCCCTAGGGGAGTGGGGATCAGCTCGACCCGATACCCCAGGCGGCGCAATTCGCGGGCCATCTTGAGGGCGCGGCGTTGCGTGCGCAGCCGGCTGACCGCCGGGCCGCGTTCTTCGTACCGCACGGCCTGGTGCAGAATCTTCCAAATCAGGCGACACAGCCGATGCGCAATGGCCCCGATGGCTTGCGCGTGGCCCAGGCGCGGCACCAACCGGCGATACACCAGGAGGAAGATACTCCCCTTGGTCTTGACCGCCGCGTTCGCCGCTTGATGGAGGAGGCGGCGCATCTGCCGGTTGCCGCTCGGGGAGCGGTGGCTGGCGTTCACGCCCGCACTCTCCTCCGCTCCGGGGCACGTGCCCACCCAGGAGGCGAGTTGCTTGGGCGAGGGGAACGTCGCCGCCGTCGGCCCGACCTCGGCGATGATCTGCTGCGCCGAATCGACCCCCAGCCCCGGCACTTCGGCCAACCGCTGCACGGCCTCCTGGTGCGGCCGGATCAGCCCGGCCATCTCCTGATCGAGCTGCCGGATCTGCTCCTCGATCAAGCGCACGTCCTCGAGGGCCATGCCGATGAGCCGTCGATAGACGGGGTTGAGCGCCGTCGCTGCCCCGAGCGCATCGCTCAACTGCTCGGGGGTCGCGCGCAGTCGCTGGTCGGCCAGCGCCGCCAGCGCCGCCGGATCCGTGTCCCCGTCCGCCAGCGCCTGCAGCATCCGCCGCGCACTGGCCCCCAGCAGATCCGAGACCAGGCTCGACAGCTTCAGATGCGCTTCTTCCAGCAGGGCCTCTAACCGGTTGTGGACCTGGACGCGGTTGCGCGTCAGCTGATACTTGCGGCGCATCACCGTCCGCCACAACCGCTGCTCGGCGTCCGGCACAAAGCTCAGCGTCAGCTCCTGCGCCACCAACCGCTTCACCAGGCGTTCGGCATCCACGAAATCTCGCTTCCGCCCACGGCGCCCCCGATTCGACAGCGCTTGCGCCAAGTGCAGCGTGCCCGCCATCGGACTCGCGCCGTCCCGCGTGCGGCGGGCGGGCAGCCAGTCGCGTTCGAGCACCTCCCACACCGGGCGCCAATACTGTGCCGTCGATTCCATCACCACTTCCTCGACCGCCTCTGCTCCCAGCCACGCGGCCAACGCGCGAAGCTCGCGCGGGCTGGTGCCCACGCGCCGGTGGACAAACTCGTACGCCCCGTCGACCGCGATGTCCGCCACCACCACCGCTAACATCCGCTTGTGCACGTCAATGCCCGCAATCCGATACGTCATCCGTCTCTCCTCACGGCCGGAGCGGAGCGCGTGCCAGAGGCTTCACTATTCAGGATCTCAGGCTCGCGCCGTAGCGCGCACCACGGCGACGCCTAGTTATTCGCTCAATCACGCACACGCCGGATCAGCCAGTTTTACGGTCTCGAGGGCCCCAATGGTTCGTCGACCCTCACCGCTCCGAGCCCGCCCTAGTCTGCCAAACCCGGCCCTGACTTTCCTCAACTTCGCGAGCTGCCGGCGACCACCCCGGCATGTGCCTCGGTGATCGGGTCGGCCCCGCTCAGGGGACCGGCACCCGCTCCAGCAGCTCCTGGTGCCAGTTTTGGACGAGCACCACCTGTGTGAGGTTCTGGTTGTCGGTGAGCGTTGCGTCTCCGCTTCTCAGCATCAGAAATCGGCCGTCCGGCGCCGCCTGATACTCGAGACCGCCGCCAGCAACATTGCTCGAGAAGAGTTCTCTCGGCGCGGCGACGCGGGCGACATCGCCTTCAATGCTCACGTCGACCGCCATCACAGCATTGCCACGCCGGTAGAAAATCTCGGACCCGTCCGGCGACCACACCGCGTTGTTACCGCCCCCTATCGACACCGGTATCGTGGGGCCAGGCCCTGGGTACGGCTGCACATAGATTTCGTTCTGGCCCGATTGGTTCGAGCGGTACGTGAGCCAGTTGGCGTCCGGGGAAATTGCTGCCAGGTGACGGAGGAACTCGCCTTCAACAAGGGGCTTCGGTGTCCGTTCACCCTCCAGCGGAAGTTCCCAAATCTCCCTCCACTCGGTCCCACGTCTTCGGCTGAAGACGATCATGCTTCCGTCGGGCGTGACGCCGGTCGCTTCGTCAGGACCAGCGTCCCCCGGCGGCGCCAGGCTCTCGACCGGCCCTCGCCCGTCGGCCGGGACCCAGTGCAAACCGGGTTCTCCCCCGCGACGGCCCAGGTGAAGACGACGTGCTGACCATCCGGCGTCCACACCGGAAAGGAGACAGCGCCCTCGTTCGTGAAGCGCAGCCCAGCGCCGCTGGCCACGTCATAGACCCACAGGGCCCGCCGGTCTTGTTCGGCCACCGTGATCGCCACCCGCGTCCGTCGGGCGAGAGGCGCGGCTGGAAGTAACCACGGCTAGGGAGCGGAAGCGGTTCCTCGCCGCCTTCTCGGTCAACCCACACCAACGAGCGCATTGCTTGCGAGGCCGTTCCACCGACGTAGATGAGCGACCCGCTCTCGGAGAGATCAAAACTGGCCGCGCCGCTGCCGTCCTTGGTCATGACGCCTTCCACGACGGGCACGGGATCGGAGGTGACCTCGAGTGTGTCCAGGTCAAACGCCACTGCCCGCAGCGTTCCTTCGACGGCGTACACGATGTGCCCCGTTGAGGAATAGCGAGGGTGGAGGCCGCGGGGGATGATGATCTCGTGCACTCCGGTGGCCAGATCGAGGACGGCAATCTGGGACTCCGTCGATCCCGGACCACTAGGGTCCACCGCAAACAGGACGCCCGACCCGCCGGGGAGAATATCCGGCCAACGATGGGAAAAGCCCTCATCGGGTGTCGTGAGCAGTTCCGGCTCACCTCCAGCCGCTGGCACTTGCAGCAGGCCTGTATCCGAACGCACCCCAAAGACGATCGTGTCGTCCGCGCCCCAGCTCGCGCCGCGAAGATCCACACCGGGAACTTCGCAGATCGTCAGCGGCGCGCCGCCGAGGATCGACACTTTCATGAGGGCAGGCCCGTTCGTGAAGCCCACCCACGCGCCATCGGGTGACACAAACGCATTACCCGCCGGCGCCGCGCCCCGAAGCGGCGCCCCCTGGAGTTGATCAACGGCTCGAACGTGAAGGGCCTGATCGTCCTCGGTTTGATAGATGATGTGGGCTCCGTCGGGCGAAATGGCAACGTCGCTGTAGCTGACGCTCGCGCCGACCGGTGCACTGGGCGCCACCGACACGACCATTCGCGAAACAGGCTGCGTCAACCGTGGCGTGAGGCTCCAGACGGCAAGGCCGGCAACGACTGCGATGAGTAGCGCACCGAGCGTCAACGGCATCGGGCGCTGCCAGAGGGCCAGATGCTGCGGTGCGATGGTCGGTGCCGAATCGGCTGGAGCCGCACCGCCGGCCTCGACCCGCTTCAACTCCCTCAGCAGGTCGCGCGCCGACTGCCAACGGTCGTCCGGGTCTTTGCCCAGGCAGGTCTGAGCGACGTAGTCGAGGCCGGCAGGGGACAGCGGTTCAACGGTAGAAAGGGGTGGCCGGCTCCTTGTGCAGAATCGCTCCGATTAAACTCGCCTGGCTCTTCCCCTCGAACGCCTTCTGGCCCGTGACCATCTCGTAGACGACACACCCGAAGGCCCAGATGTCCGTCCGGGCATCGGCGTCCTTGCCTTCGAGTTGCTCCGGGGCCATGTACTGGAACGTGCCGAGAATCGTCCCCTGCTCGGTGAGCGCATCGGCCAGCTTGGTCGAGGCGTCACTCTGCGGGCCGGTCGGCTTGAGCTTCGCCAACCCGAAGTCCAGGAGCTTCGCCCCCGCCTTCGTCAGCATGATGTTGGCGGGCTTCAGATCCCGGTGCGTCACCCCCTGGCGGTGGGCCTTGTCCAGGGCGTCGGCGATCTCGATGGCGTAACGGAGCGCCTGGTCCAGCGGCAGGGCACCCTTGCTGAGCCGGTCGGCCAGCGTCTCGCCCTCCAGGTACTCCATGACCAGGAAGTCGGTTTCGCCCTCGCGGCCCACATCGAAGACGGGCAGATGTGGGGGTGGCTGAGCGCGGCAACCGTCTTCGCCTCACGCTCGAACCGCTGCTTCCGCTCCGGGTCGGAGGCCACATGGGCGGGCAGGACCTTGATGGCGACGGTCCGCTCCAGCCGGGTGTCGGTGGCTCTGTAGACCTCGCCCATGCCCCCGGCCCCGATGGGGGCGAGGATTTGATACGGGCCCGAGGCGGGTGCCGCGGGCTAAGGCCATAGTGAGCGGAGAGTGCGGAAAGTATAGCGTCAGGCTGGTGCCCTCGGCGCAGAAAGTGCCAGCGCGACCCGCCGGTGTCAAAAACCGACTCTTGGCGGTTATTCTCGGTTATTTCTCACGGTGATTCCTGAGAACTCAGAATGGGAATGTCGGTGCGCCGGTTCACCCACTTGACCAACGGATTCAGCAAGAAATTGTCGGGACTGAAAGCGGCCACGGCGGTATTATCTGGATCATTCCTGACCTGCTGACCACAGCATGACGCAGCCCACAGATACCTCGGGGCGGCGGCGATACCCACGGGCGGGTGTCGATTTCGACGCCGACGTCTGGGTAGGTCACGGGGACAAGACGATCCACATACAGGGACGCCTGGTTGTCCTCGGCGAGGGCGGAGCGTTCCTTGAACTGAGTGAGAACTATGCGATCGGCCGCCTGCTGGGGCTTCGGTTCGCCATCGCCGAATTAGGCGAGATCGCGTGTCAGGTGATTGTGCGAAGCAGCCTCGAAGGGAAGGGCGTCGGAACAGAGTTTCTGGGCCTTGATCTACACGACCACGCGCGGATTAAAACGTTCGTCGAAAAGACAATGAGCAACCCTTGAGCCCACAACTGGGGCGGCGGCCCGATTGACACCCCGACCGTGGCATCACTACGCTTGGCCACATGAGCGAGATTTCCAGAACGATCGCAGCGAAGCAAGCCCTCGTCAAGACACTGCAGACCGACCTTGAGACTCTTCGCCGGGCGGCGAGTCTCATTGGTCAGAAGAACCCAACAACTGCCACACCCAGGCGTCGTCGAGGCAAGATGTCCGCCGCGGCCCGAAAGACCCTCTCGAAGAAAATGAAGGCGTATTGGGCGAAGAAGAAGACAGCGAAGAAGTAGGTTCGGTCAACGTTCGATCCCGTGAGCGACGGCGTGCAGTCTATCTGCGATGCTGAGTCGCGGAACCTTCTCCTTCTCGTGGTCGGTGTCGGACTCTTGGGAGCGTCAGTGTTTGCAGAGGTCATCGGCTTGGGCGACGACCTTGGCTTTGGCTCGCAGCAGACGATGGGGTCGATCGCCGGGGCCGCTGATCACGGTTGTGGCGGTCTACTTGCTCCGGCGATCAGGGCGCCAGCGGTAGGAACACGATCTGATACTCGCCCCACGTTGGCCGAGGCGAGGAGGCTCTATCTGGACCTGTCGGTCGGCACCGAACCGGATGCGGCCTCGGTTGCCGGGGCCGCCGGCGGCTTGGACGAGGAGTCGAGTGAGTCGACTACTACCAGAGTGAGTAACCCAAGGCAGCGATAGAGAAAAGCCTTGGGATGGAACAGCATGCGCAGGCAGCTCGCTTTCGTCAGCGGCCACTCCCGGTGTCGAATCTGCCCAATCAGGCGCTGTGAAGACCCTTGCAGAGGTGTGGATGCCATCGCGTAGTGGTATCAGTTTCATCATTTTCAAGCAACTGCACGAATCTACCCCCGCCACGATCTTTAGACTTCAGCTTCCAGACCTTGGGTCTGCCTCTGCGGCGACTTCACCCTGAGCTTCGCGGTTGCACCAGCCATCAAACAGGCATCCTTGCACTCAGCCAGGAGACCCCGGCCGGAGTCGAACCAAGCGACTTCCTCTGGATGCCACCTACGAGGCGTCCTGCCGTTTGACCCACGGGGTCCGGCCACGAGCTTCTCCCGCGGTGGCCGTTTTTCTTGCATCTTCACCTCAGTTTAAAATCTGTTCCCACTCACCAGAGTCTTGGTTCTTCAAGTAAATACGCCCTTCTGGGCGCACGACAAGGCCCCGTGCTATCGCCTCAGCTCGAGACAGACTAGAAACGTCGTGACGGTCAAGCGTGCCGCCCTGTTGACCATCAGCGGTCACTGGACAGACCAAGCAGATACTTCCAGCGGCCGCTGTGGTCAGGATCAGCACGTCACCGAACCTTGTTGGGATGTCTCCGGTCATGACGGATCTGGGCATCACGACTCTCCCCTGTCAGGTTCGCACCAGGTCGGGTGTCATTTCACGCGAACCGATCGGGGATGTTCTTGATGGCACCGTCAGCCGTCGATAGTGTGTAGCACTGCGGACAGTAATGTTCGCCGGAGTCGGTCTGTGGTAACGCCTCCCAGTCGTGAAGACCGCACGTCATCCAAATCTTCCAGCGATCTGCACCGAGAACTTCAGCGGCTTTCTTGACCTCGTCAATGGTCATCGGTCCTCCTCTTGAGGCCATCGCTACTGTATTTGGAGCAAAATTTCTCGTTCCCGTCCTGTGGCTTCCCCAGGCGGCCCAGGAAGCGCGCATGTTGTGTTCGGCGCCCCTATGATAGTCGACGTCGGACCGGATTCGAGATATAACCGAAAGTTGTGTTTGAGGTTTTGAACAGGCGGCGTACCCTGGGTGTTGCTAACGCACCCCCCTCACCCGAAGGGCAAGGAGGTACGCCACCATGCCGGAGCCTAACGAAAAGCTGGTCCAGTTCCCACAAGAATCGTCCCGAGATGTCCTGACCGAGGTGCTGCACCGCGGAGCGCAACAGATGTTGCTGACGGCGATCGAGGCCGAGGTGGACGACTACCTTGCGGCCCGGGCGGCGACGATGGACGCGGCCGGGCGCCGGCGCGTCGTTCGCAACGGCCACTTGCCCACTCGGGCGATTCAAACGCCGCTCGGGGACGTGCGCGTGCAGCAGCCCCGGGTCCGGGACCGTCGGCCCGTAGGCGAACGGGAGACGTTCCGGTCGGCGATCCTGCCGCCCTACCTGCGAAAGACGACCAGCTTGGAAGAACTGTACCCGTGGCTCTATCTCAAGGGCATCAGCACGGGAGACTTCAGCGAGGCCTTGCAGGCGCTGTTGGGGCCCGACGCGCGGGGGTTGTCGGCGACGACGATCACGCGGCTCAAGGCGGGAGATATAACCGAAAGTTGTGTTTGAGGTTTTGAACAGGCGGCGTACCCTGGGTGTTGCTAACGCACCCCCCTCACCCGAAGGGCAAGGAGGTACGCCACCATGCCGGAGCCTAACGAAAAGCTGGTCCAGTTCCCACAAGAATCGTCCCGAGATGTCCTGACCGAGGTGCTGCACCGCGGAGCGCAACAGATGTTGCTGACGGCGATCGAGGCCGAGGTGGACGACTACCTTGCGGCCCGGGCGGCGACGATGGACGCGGCCGGGCGCCGGCGCGTCGTTCGCAACGGCCACTTGCCCACTCGGGCGATTCAAACGCCGCTCGGGGACGTGCGCGTGCAGCAGCCCCGGGTCCGGGACCGTCGGCCCGTAGGCGAACGGGAGACGTTCCGGTCGGCGATCCTGCCGCCCTACCTGCGAAAGACGACCAGCTTGGAAGAACTGTACCCGTGGCTCTATCTCAAGGGCATCAGCACGGGAGACTTCAGCGAGGCCTTGCAGGCGCTGTTGGGGCCCGACGCGCGGGGGTTGTCGGCGACGACGATCACGCGGCTCAAGGCGGTGTGGGAGCAGGACTACCGCGGGTGGTCGCAGCGGTCCCTCGCCGGCCGGCGCTATGCCTATGTTTGGGCGGACGGGGTGTACTTCAACGTCCGCCTCGAGGACACGGACAACAAGCGGCAGTGCATTTTGGTGCTGATGGGCGCCACGCGGGAGGGGCAGAAGGAGCTGATCGCGATCACCGATGGCTACCGCGAGAGCGAGCAGTCGTGGCGCGAGCTGCTGCTGGACGTCCGGGCGCGCGGGCTCGCGATCGACCCGGAACTCGCCGTCGGCGACGGGGGCCTCGGATTCTGGGGCGCCGTGCGGAAAGTGTTCCCGAAGACCCGCGAACAGCGGTGTTGGGTGCACAAGACGATGAACGTGCTGAACAAGCTGCCGAAGGGCGTGCAGCCCAAGGCGAAGGCGATGCTGCACGACATCTGGATGGCGGAGACGACGTCCAGCGCCAACCAGGCGTTCGACTTGTTCGTGGCCACGTTTCACGCGAAGTTTCCGGCGGCGACCGCCTGCCTGGCGAAAGACCGGGACGTGCTGCTGACCTTTTACGAGTTCCCCGCCGAGCACTGGATTCACATCCGGACCACCAATCCGGTCGAGTCGACGTTCGCCACCGTCCGGCTCCGCACGCGCAAGACGAAGGGCGCGGGCAGCCGCCTGGCGTGCTTGACGATGGTGTTCAAGCTGGCGATGGCCGCACAGAAGACCTGGAGAGCGTTGAATGGGTGTCAACTGATCGCCGATGTCATCGACGGTGTGCCCTTCGTCGATGGCGTCCGAAAGGAAGCCGCCTGATCATGCCGCATACACAACATTTGGCAATATCCCGGGAAAAGCCCCAGTGCATCCCGCTCGTCCGCTCACGCCGCCACTCAGCGAGCTGATCGTTCCACTTCTGAATGGAGCTGGGACGGCGCTGAATCGGTTCTCGTCGAGGGGCGGGCACGGGAACGTACACGACAGTTCGTTCGTAGTGCACGGGCCGTGGCGGGATGGTATAGACGTACAAGTCGTCGTTCGTCAGGACAATGGCTCGTGGTTCGTCGTCTGCCGTCCGTTGCGGGTCTTGCTCCGAGGCCAAGCGGCGCTCCTGAATGGCCGCCAACCGCGCGAGGGACTGAGCGGCACGCTCGGACGCCACGGCTCGCTCGGCCAGCCGCTGCTCCAGCGCCTCTATTCTCGCCTCGACCGCTTCAAGCGCCTGGAGCGTGGCTTCCGCCTCGCGAAGGCGCTGAAGAGCCTGTGACCCCTCGGCTACCGGGGCCGTGTCGGCTGGTGCGGCCGGGGCGAGATCGGTCTGGCTAGACTGGTCGGCTGAGCGAAGCGCCCCGGCGGGTAGGGCGCCGTCGCGGCAGGCGCTCCCGACGAGGAGCCCACCGAACACGAGCGCGAGAGTGGTCCACGCGCATGAGGCACCGCCTTCCAGGAGACTGGGGCCACGGAGCCGTCGCTCGATACGGCCATCGTCTCACGGATCACGGCGACGGGCCAGTGGCCGATCTGACCCCTTCGTCCTGCGTCCACCGCGATAGGCTCGCCAACGGTTAGGTCGTTAAATTCGTCACTGTCGTAGAGCTGAACGGTCGGGCTTCCGAATTCCCTATGAGTGCGTAGCCCTGGCAATCAGGCGTAGAACTTCTTCATTGGCTTCCGTGGGGACCAGCGATACGTCGGGGTGGCTAAGGCGAAAGACCCTGAAAATTTCATCGATGAAGGCTGGGCCAACGGTTTGGACGCCCTTGAAGTCAAAGAACACTTCTTTGAACTGCTCTAGCCTTGCCAGAACTCGCCGGGCTTGCGATCTGGAAACCAGTCTTTCATTTCCGCTGCTGGCGAGGGTCAGCAGAACAGTAGTTTTCGCAAATGCATAGTCATCCTGCTCGCCCAGTTGATAGAGGTCGAACACTTCTTTGAGAGTGTGTTGTGACGTTGCACTTATCTTCAAGAATACGCCAGTACCCACGCTCAGCTCCGCATCCTCAATGAGCCAGTCCTCGCGTGGCCCGCCCATGGTAGAGCGATAGTTTCGCCGGAGATGATGCTGAATCGGTCAAAGACTCGTGATGTAAAAAAGATTCCCTCACCTGTGTGTCTCGCTGGGTCGGTAGTGAACTTCCCCTTCGTCAACTCAAAGATCGCTTCTCTTCGTGACTCCAGGTTAGCTTCACGTTGAATCTTGCGAAAGATTCCAACCCCACCATCCAGAATTTCCAACTGCAACGCTTCGGGTGACCGCAGCAGCTTTAGATAGAGGGAGGATGACTCGGAGTGGTCAACAACGTTATTGACCATCTCCGTGAAACCGTAGTGGCAAATATCTTGAACGTTACCTGGTAGCCCGGCCAGGAAAGGCTCAGCGAATTGATCCCAAAACCACATGCTCTTCGAGCCCAGGCGTTACTGCGTATGTCTTCTCAACTACGGTCTCGGCCAGGCTGTAGCGCCGACCGCTGGTCTTGCCCTCTGACAAGAGCACGCCTTCAGCCACGAGGTTACTGAGATGCCTGTGGGCGGCCTGTCTTGAGATGCCAAATTGTTGCGCCGCAACGGTGGCGATGTCGGTAGGGTGCTGGGAAACCTGACTTCTTATGAACTCATGAATCCTGGCGGTGCTGGCGTGTTGCGGCATTCGCCACAAATTGTAAACTTTCGCCCCATGATTGTAAACAAAACGGTCTCAGATTGTAAACATATGCGCCGTATCTAACACCCCCCCCCCTCCTGCGAAAACCGACAGTTCAAGATTTTTTGACACCCCAGGCTAACCCCTCAAATGTTGTGTATGCGGCATGATCAGGCGGCTTCCTTTCGGACGCCATCGACGAAGGGCACACCGTCGATGACATCGGCGATCAGTTGACACCCATTCAACGCTCTCCAGGTCTTCTGTGCGGCCATCGCCAGCTTGAACACCATCGTCAAGCACGCCAGGCGGCTGCCCGCGCCCTTCGTCTTGCGCGTGCGGAGCCGGACGGTGGCGAACGTCGACTCGACCGGATTGGTGGTCCGGATGTGAATCCAGTGCTCGGCGGGGAACTCGTAAAAGGTCAGCAGCACGTCCCGGTCTTTCGCCAGGCAGGCGGTCGCCGCCGGAAACTTCGCGTGAAACGTGGCCACGAACAAGTCGAACGCCTGGTTGGCGCTGGACGTCGTCTCCGCCATCCAGATGTCGTGCAGCATCGCCTTCGCCTTGGGCTGCACGCCCTTCGGCAGCTTGTTCAGCACGTTCATCGTCTTGTGCACCCAACACCGCTGTTCGCGGGTCTTCGGGAACACTTTCCGCACGGCGCCCCAGAATCCGAGGCCCCCGTCGCCGACGGCGAGTTCCGGGTCGATCGCGAGCCCGCGCGCCCGGACGTCCAGCAGCAGCTCGCGCCACGACTGCTCGCTCTCGCGGTAGCCATCGGTGATCGCGATCAGCTCCTTCTGCCCCTCCCGCGTGGCGCCCATCAGCACCAAAATGCACTGCCGCTTGTTGTCCGTGTCCTCGAGGCGGACGTTGAAGTACACCCCGTCCGCCCAAACATAGGCATAGCGCCGGCCGGCGAGGGACCGCTGCGACCACCCGCGGTAGTCCTGCTCCCACACCGCCTTGAGCCGCGTGATCGTCGTCGCCGACAACCCCCGCGCGTCGGGCCCCAACAGCGCCTGCAAGGCCTCGCTGAAGTCTCCCGTGCTGATGCCCTTGAGATAGAGCCACGGGTACAGTTCTTCCAAGCTGGTCGTCTTTCGCAGGTAGGGCGGCAGGATCGCCGACCGGAACGTCTCCCGTTCGCCTACGGGCCGACGGTCCCGGACCCGGGGCTGCTGCACGCGCACGTCCCCGAGCGGCGTTTGAATCGCCCGAGTGGGCAAGTGGCCGTTGCGAACGACGCGCCGGCGCCCGGCCGCGTCCATCGTCGCCGCCCGGGCCGCAAGGTAGTCGTCCACCTCGGCCTCGATCGCCGTCAGCAACATCTGTTGCGCTCCGCGGTGCAGCACCTCGGTCAGGACATCTCGGGACGATTCTTGTGGGAACTGGACCAGCTTTTCGTTAGGCTCCGGCATGGTGGCGTACCTCCTTGCCCTTCGGGTGAGGGGGGTGCGTTAGCAACACCCAGGGTACGCCGCCTGTTCAAAACCTCAAACACAACTTTCGGTTATATCTCAACGGCTGGCTTGGGCTCGCACAGATTTGGATCAGCGGGGGCCATATTACAAAGGCCGTCGCCAAGATGAACGACTCGTATCTGGGTCCGAACGGCTTTCCCGAGTACCAGTCAGTCTCGTGGCGACAGCTCGTCCTCTGCCAGGAAATTGGACATGACTTTGGGCTGGCGCATCAGGACGAAGACTTCAAGAATGCCAATCTCTTGTCATGTATGGACTACACCGACACCCCAGAAGGCAATGAGCATCCGAACCAGCATGACTACGACATACTGGACGGCATCAACGGCATTTACGCACACCTGGATGTCGTCGAGGACGGTGAAGAGAAAGGCCCTCCGCCCGGCCGCGGTAAAAAGCGGCGCAGCGAGCCGCCGCCCGCGATGGGGCAGATTGATTTCGAGACGCCGGCGCAGTGGGGCCAGCTCGTCAGTTCCACGGCGAACGGGCGCGGCCAGGTGTTCGAACTGGACTTCGGCGGCGGGCATGCCGTCCTGACGCGCGTCTTGTGGGCTGATCCGGACGTCGTCGGACGCTAAGTGACCGTTTAAGACGGCGCCTGCAGTCACCCCGCTGTTTCGATGTCAGGTGCGACCCGGTGGGAATGACACACCTGCACTCGTTCGACCTCTTCGTCACGCCACTCGTCATTGTGGCAGTATCCTGCCCCGCGGGACCCGTTAACTCGGAGATAAGTCGCGAGCAGGCGATTGAGATCGCCCAGCAGGAAGTATCCTTCCAGCCTGACAGCGTGGAGGCGGTGCTGGCCACGTCCGACGGGCAGCGGGTCTGGCGCGTGACGTGTCGTGGGCACCTTCCCGGCCAACCCCCCGGGTTGTTTGAAACGGTCATCGTCGAGGTGGACGCGCGCAGTGGTGAGGTCGTGAGTGTCGCTCGGACGTGATGCCCGCCTACTGGTTCTGACTCTGCTCCAGCGCGCGCCGTAACCGATCCCACCACCAGGGCTCCGAACGGAGGCGGCCTCAGTAAACCGCCGCGTTGGGCGTTATAATCGCTTCCCTCAGCCCGAACAGAACCCAACATGCCACTCGCACCCGGCACCACCCTCGGCGTCTACGAAGTCCTCTCCGCCATCGGCGCGGGCGGCATGGGCGAAGTGTACAAGGCCAGAGACACCAAGCTCGACCGCGATGTCGCGTTGAAGATCCTGCCCGACGCCTTCGTCAACGACCCAGAGCGGCTGGCCCGGTTCCAGCGGGAAGCGAAGGTGCTGGCGTCGCTCAACCATCCGAACATCGCGGCGATCTACGGCCTGGAGGAGTCAGGCGACTCCCCCGCCCTGGTCCTCGAATACGTCCCTGGCCCGACCTTGCAGGACCGCATCGCCAAAGGCCCAATCCCGCTCGACGAAGCCCTCCCCATCGCCCGCCAGATCGCCGAGGCGCTCGAAGCCGCCCACGAGCAGGGCATCATCCACCGGGATCTCAAACCCGCCAACGTCAAGGTCAAGGACGACGGCACGGTGAAGGTGCTGGACTTCGGCCTGGCCAAGGCGCTCGGACCGGACCTGTCCGACCTCGACGCGGCCAACTCACCGACGATGACCATGACGGCCGCCGCGACGAAGATGGGCGTCATCATGGGGACGGCGGGGTATATGCCGGTTTCAAGGGGTCGTCGCAACACGTCCTCACTGGTGTGAGAGTAGCAGTTCGTTGAAGGCTTCGGATGGGGTTCTCCAACCGAGCGTCTTCCGCGGGCGGCGGTTGAGTGTGACCGCGACAGCAGCAATGTCGCTAGCGCTGTGCCTATTGAGGTCAGTACCTTTGGGGAAGTACTGACGCAGCAGGCCGTTGGTGTTCTCATTCGTGCCGCGCTGCCACGGACTGCGAGGGTCGCAGAAGAATACTTGCAGCCCAGTGTCGATACGCAGTTGGGCGTGCTGGGCCATCTCCGCGCCTTGGTCCCAGGTCAGTGACCGACGAAGCTGGTCAGGGAGCGTCGTGATCGTCGACGTGATCGCATCCCGTACGGCGTCGGCACCATGCCCCGTAAGAGCCGGACCGTTCTTGACCCGGAGTCGGCCAGGTTCGGCCATGCGGGGCAGGTGGAGCAACATCGTAAATCGGGTGGTGCGTTCGACCAATGTGCCGATCGCAGAGCTGCCAAGTCCGATGATCAGGTCGCCTTCCCAGTGTCCAGGAACGGCTCGGTCCTCGGCCTCGGCGGGCCGCTCGCTGATCATGATGTCGGGACCTACAAACTCCTTGCCGCGACCACGGCGGCGAGCCCTCGGCACGCGCAGCGCCCGCCCGGTGCGCAGGCATGCCGTCAGCTCGCGGCGCAGTGCCCCCCGCCCCTGGATATACAGCGCTTGGTAGATGGCCTCGTGCGAGACCCTCATCGATGCATCGTCGGGATACTCTATCCGGAGCCGATGGGCGATCTGCTGCGGGCTCCACGACGTCGCCCAATGTCGGTCCTGGCGGCGGCCATGACGTCGACCACTCCAGGAGCCCACGTTGGGGCCAGGCACGGGCGTCCCGTTCTCAGCCATGACCGTGCCTGCGAGGCGGTCCTGCACGTAGCTCCTCAGCCGATCGTTCGCGGCCAGCTTGGCTATCTTCGGGCGCTTGGCACGTCGCTCGCTGTGCCACTGCGCAGTCGACGCCCGATACGCCAGACCGCCGCTGCGAGTCGCGGCATTGCGACGCAGTTCTCGCGAGACAGTCGACGGGGCTCTACGGAGCCGCCGGGCCATGTGGCGCACCCCGGCGCCCTGCGCGCTCAGGATCGCGATCTCTTCCCGCTCCGCAAAGGACAGGTAGCGAGCCGATCGGGGCGCCAAGCTGACCGGCGGCATACCCCCGCCCCCACGGAACCAACGACCACCCACGGGCGGCGACACGCCACATGACACAGCGGCATCCTCACTCGACAGCCCCCGGGCGATCGCCTTCCAGAACCGTTGCTGCTCCTCACGCCCCGCTACTGGCGGGCGACCAGGCGAACGCATCGCAGGCCGACCCGCCCGGTCTGACCTTCTCCGTCTCCGTTTCTGCATCGCAGCACCTCATCATCGAGGTGTTGCGACGACCAGTTGAATTCACCTATGAGTCCGGAGCAGGCGCGCGGGAAACCGGTGGACCGGCGCGCCGACATCTGGGCCTTCGGGGCTGTCCTCTACGAGATGTTGACGGGCACCGCGCCGTTCTCCGGCGACGATGTCACCCAGACGCTGGCGCGAGTCGTCGAGCGGGAGCCCGACTGGGATCTGCTCCCTCCGAGCGTGCCTCCGAGCCTGGGCACGTATCTCCGGCGGTGCTTCCAGAAGGACCCGAAGGCGCGCGTGCGCGACATCGGCGACATGCGCCTGGCGCTCGACGGTGCGTTTGAGACGGCCACCGAGATGCAGTCGATCGGTGGCCCCGCCGGGGCCGGGGGCCGCCAGCCGTTGTGGAGGCGGGCGCTGCTCTGGTCCGCGGTCGCCGCGGTGATTGCCGTGGCGGCGGCCCTGGCAGGCAGGGCCTCGGTGCCCACGGAGCCCCGTCCGGTGATTCGCGCGGTCCATCGCGTTCCGGACGGCCGCAGGGTGGCCGCGTTCGTCCTTCCACCGATCACCATCGCTCCGGGAGGCCAGGCCTTTGCCTACGGCGCCACCGGGGGTCAGGTGTACCTGAAGGCGATCGAGGATATCGAGGATCGGCCGGTAACGGGCGACGAACTCTACGCGGGCATGCCGTTCTTCTCGCCGGACGGGGAGTCGCTCGGATTCCACGACGGGACGACGTATCAGTTGAAGAGTGTCGACCTCACCGCTGGCGGGCCGTCACGGGTGCTCGCCGACCTCGGTGGCGGGCTTCCAGGAGGTGCCCGATGGGAGCGGGACGGCAGCGTGCTCTACGCGCTTGCCGACGGGATCTGGCGGGTGTCGGAGAACGGCGGCGAGCCGGCGCGGCTCATCGCAACCACAGGCGGCGAACAGGCCTACGGCCCCCAAAGCCTGCCCGGCGGGGAGTGGATCCTCTTCACGCTGGCTCGTTCGTCGGAGGCCGGTCGTCAGTCGTGGGACGAGGCGGACATCGTCGTGGCGGAGGTCGCCACGGGCACGCGCCGCGTCGTCCGGTCCGGCGGCCGCGATGCGCGCTACCTGCCCACCGGCCACCTCGTGTACGTCCGCGGCGATGTGCTCTATGCCGTGCCGTTCGATCTGGATCGCCTGTCGGCCTCAGGCACGCCGGTGGCCGTTCTGGACGGCGTTCGCAGCTATGACGCGTCCCTCGGCGCTGCCGCGTTCTATGCCGTCAGCGACGAAGGCACGCTCGTGTACCAGCCGGGCCGTGCGGCGGGGCAATCGGCCCTGGCCTGGACGGGGCTCGACGGTCGCCAGGAGGCGCTCGATCTGCCCGCCGGGAGCTACAGTCATCCGCGGTTCTCGCCCGACGGCCGCTGGCTGGCGTTCGCGCGCCAGGACAGCGGGGGCACCGATGTGTGGGTCTACGCGGTCGCGGGTGGGACGGCGATGCGTCGCCTCACGGAAGGCGGCAACAACCGTTACCCGATCTGGTCTCGCGACGGGTCGCACGTCGTGTTCCAGTCGGACCGGGACGGCGACTACGGAATCTTCTGGCAGCGGGCCGATGGCACGGCGCCGGCCGAGCGCCTGACGACGGCGGAGGAGGGGGCCGAGCACATTCCGGAGTCGTGGTCGCGCACCGAAGACCGGCTGGCCTTCAGCGTGAAGACGGGATCGGTGTTCGAGCTGTGGATGTGGACGCTCGCGGACCGCGCGGCCCAGCGGTTCGGGAGTGCGCAGACCTTCGGTATGTTCAACGCCGGGTTCTCCCCGGACGGGCGCTGGGTCGCTTACACGCAGCGAGACTCGGTGGTCGCGGTGCTGGTGGCGTCGGTGGGTGCGCCCGAGACGCGGTATCAGGTGGGACAAGACTCGGATGTCGCGCATCACCCGCTGTGGTCTCCGGAAGGGCACCGGCTGTTCTACTTCGCCGGTCTGTCTCCGATGGCCGTGGACGTCACGACCCAGCCCGCCCTGGAGATGGGGCGCCCGACGCCGCTAATAGGGCTCCCGCTCAATGTCTCGCCACAGACCGAGTTGAACCACGACATTGCGCCCGACGGCTCGCGCTTCGTGACCATCGTCCCGGGCGGGCTGGGCGAGGGGGCGCAGGGCGCGGACGAGATCGTCACGGTCTTCAACTGGTTCGAGGAGCTGAAGGCCCGTGTGCCGGTGCCGTAGGGCGAACTGGTTCACCGAACTCCAGGCGCGGGTGCCCACGGGACGGTAGGCGCGCTGTTCCCTAGGAGATGTCAGAATTCAGACCCGTGGCGTTATTTATGCACGCCAATCTATGAGGAGATGAAGATGGCACCATCGGAACGCAATCAGCAACCAGGTCCTGGTGGTCCGCAACCCGGTCCAGGCCCCTCGCGTCCCCCAGATACGCAACCAGGTCCAGTTAAACCACCTCCGCCGCCGGGCCGAGCCGGGGGCAGGCCGGACTAAGCAGCCCGCCGCAACCGCCCCTTACCGTCTGGAACAAACGCTTGGGACACCGTACCTCGCGTAACCACGACGCCGCGCAGCAGTCGCCGGCTTGCTTCGAGGAACTCCAGGCGCGGGCGCCGGCGGGACAGTAGCGATAACCTCGACAGGAGGACCGATGACCATTGACGAGGTCAAGAAGGCCGCTGAAGCTCTCGGTGCAGATCGCTGGAAGATTTGGATGAAGTGCGGTCTTCACGACTGGGAGACGTTACCGCAGACCGACTCCGATGAACATTACTGTCCGCAGTGCTACACACTGTCAGGGGCTGACGGCGCCATCAAGAACATCCCCGATCGGTTCGCCACATAAAACCCGTGATGGCCCGGACGCACATCCACGTCGTCCTCAACTGGCACCAAGAGCTGCTGGAGCGGGTGCCGGTCCCGTAGCGCAACTGGTTCTCCGACCTCCAGGCACGGGTGCCGACGGGAGGGTAGGGTGTCCGCAAACTGATCGGACTCGCAGGTGCGTTCATTCGTAGTTCGCTTGATGGTTCGCTAATTGGAGGGCGTCAATCATGTCAGTGCTCGTATTGCTGGAAATTAACGTGAAACCAGAAAACGCAGACGATCTATCGAACTTCCTGAGAGATGAACTCCATCACACTCGCGGGTTTGAGGGTTGCAATGGAATCACGTTCCACAGGAACCAGGACGACCCGAACACGGTGGTGGCTGTCGAAGATTGGGATTCGCGCCAGCATTACGAGAAGTACCTGGCTTGGCGCACCGAAAGAGGGGACTTGGAGAAATTGGGGGGATGGCTTACTGGGGAACCCAGCATCCGCCACTTTGACAATATGGGGGTCTAGCTTCAGGTAATTGGTTCTCCGAACTCCAGGCGCGGGTGCCGACGGGACGGTAGGCGCTCCGCCCTCGCCACGCCTCCTCACGCTCCCCCAAGCCTGTGCAGTCCTGTGCAGGTCCTCGTTGAACGCCGTCCGTCGCGCTCCGCCCGGCCCGTGCGATACAGTATGAGACTCCCCGGCTAACTGGAGCGATGCGTTGAGCATTTACCGAACCATTGCCGTTACGGCAGTCGCCATCGTCGTCTCTGTGAGCGTCGTAGGCGCGGACCACGTCCTGGTCTCGGGAAGCGTGCCGGGGCTGAACCTGGACCCCAACATCGCCGTGAACGAGACGACCGGGGACGCCTTGATCGCCTGGACGCAGCTGACGGCCAACGGCTCCGTCAGTCGGGTCTGGACGAGCCTGCTCAAGCGGAACCCGAATGGGACCTTCCGCGCGCCGACACTCCCACGTCGGGTCTCTCCTCCACAGGGGTTCCACTCCAACGTCAGCGTGGCCTGGATCCCGGCGGCCAACGCCTACTTCGTCATCTGGGACACGCGGCGGATCCCTGGGGCGGCGTCCAAGATCATGGGACGGCGGCTCAACAAGAATGGTGGATTCTTTGGGCCAGTCCGGACGCTGGTGTCGGACGGGCGGGAGAACTTCGGCCCAGCCGTGGCCGCGGCGGACCCAGTCGCGCAGTTGGTGTACACCGCCAAGAACGTGGCAGTTGCTGCGGGCGAGCAGGAAGTCGCGGATCTCGCCACTAGCTATCTCAACGAGGAGCTGGAGGCTGGCCGGGCCAAGGTCGTCGCGGAGTCGGATGGGACGGATCCCTTCGTGGAGGACTTCTGGTCGGTGGACGCTAGCTGCCACCTCGTCGTCGTCCAGGTAGGCCTCTTTTCGGAGGTTCCATCGGTCGGCGTTTATCTGATGCGTGGGGACAGTGTTGTTGTGCACAACGGAGTTCCGCAGCAATTGTTCATATCGAATGCCTTCTTCGTAGCTGGGGGTCGTGTTTTACCGCGTGAGGAAAACAACCTGTCCATCCTCTTTAACAATGCTGTGACCGCCAGGGCGCACCTCGCCCTCTTCACCGTTACGGTCTGTGAGTCCATAGCGTTCGCAAGCTCGCACGCCGCCGAGAACTTGGCCGTGACCAAGGCTGAGACAGAGCTGCTAGTGAGAACACTGTTTCCCGACAGCTTTGCGGCCCGAGGGGCCGCCGCGTTTGACATCCTGGTTTCGGTCGACGGCAGGCTCGAAAGCCAGGGGTTTACTGGGAGCGGCCAAGCAACCGGTCCGCTCCAGATCCTGGCCGACGACGTCGGCGGTGCGCTCTTCTTGAACGGCGCGACGCTCCCTGCGGCCAGAAACGATTCGGCCAACGCGCCCGACGGCATCCTTACGTGGCTCGTCAGCAAGGGCACAGGTAGCGAGATCCGCGCGTTGGCGATCACACGAAACTAGCGGGGGTCACCCACCGACGTCAGCCCGCCTCGTTGGATGACCGCTGGATGACCGGGAGGACTCCCACGTAGTCCATGTGAGTCCTCCCGGGTCCAGGTCGCTTGGCGGAATGTCCAATGTATTCCGCTCTGTTCCGCTCCAGTCCCTTTCCTGCTCCCGACTTAAAATCCTGTGGGCCTCACGGCCCGTGTGGGTTCGATCCCCACCCTCGGCACTTTGTTTTATTGACTCAATCGGCGAAAAGGGGACTCGACCATATCTGGGAAGAGCGGCCGACTTTAACCGTTCTCTGACAGTTGGAGAATCACGTTGGCATTGTCAAGTTGACGGGCGGCTGACAGAGTAGGGCGATGAACGCCCCGGCTCTCAGCTACTCCGGATACCGCTTTCCCCCCGAGATCATCAGTCACGCCGTCTGGCTCTACCATTGTTTCTGCCTGAGTTTTCGAGATGTGGAGGATCTCCTCGCCGAACGGGGTGTCACCGTGTCATATGAAGCGATTCGGCAGTGGTGTCAGACGTTCGGGCTCGACTACGCACGGAGGCTGCGGCGCCGGCGAGGCCGGTTGGGCGACACGTGGCACCTGGACGAACTATTCGTGACCATTCAGGGGCGGCGGCAGTATCTGTGGCGGGCCGTGGACCAGGACGGCGACGTCATCGACATCCTGGTCCAGTCGCGGCGCGATCGCCGGGCGGCCACCCGCTTCTTCCGCAAGCTGTTGAAAGGCCAAGGCCGGGAGCCGCGCCGTCTGATCACGGACAAGCTGCGCAGCTACGCAGTGGCGCACCGCACCGTGATGCCGTCAGTGGTGCACAGCACCCGGCGGTACGAAAACAATCGCGCGGAGGTGTCGCATCAACCGACGCGACAATGTGAACGACAGATGCGCCGGTTCAAATCCGCTGCGCATGCGCAACGGTTTCTCTCGGTGCACGGCCTCGTTCAGAATCTCTTTCGTGTGGGACGACACCTGTTGCGGGCGGCTCACCACCGACTGCTCAGGACACGCTCCTTCCGTGTGTGGGATGCGGTGACGTGCGTCTGCTGAGATCTGGGCAAGGTCCCGTCGATCGCGGGACGAGCCTTGCGCAGTGCCCGTCAACTTGACAGTGCCCGGGGCTCCCATTGACCGGGCCAAAAAAAAGGCGGCGCCCGCAGGTTGCGGAGCGCCGCCCTCTTCGAACGTCGGCGTTACAGGCGCCGATCCGGGTTGATAATCGTCCGCCACATGTGGGACGACGGCGAATCGTCCCAGCCCAGCCCTTCCTTGGGCTGCTTGAAGTGACGCCCGATGATGTCGATGAACGGCTCGACCGACACCGTCTTGCTGCGGTCGAATGCGTACAGGTCATTCACGGTCACGAGCCGCGAATACTCGTACCACTTGTGGTTGCGCACCTTCTTGTAGGTCCGCTGCAGGTACGGCTCGGGCACGTAATCCTCGCCGAACGTGCGGAGGTAGCTTTCCGGATACTCGTAGCCGTAGTCCGAGTCCGGGAAGAAGCGCAGCGTCGAGTGATAGCGGACCGCGAACGCGGTTTCCGGGGGCACGTAGGGTTCGATGAGCTGGCCGCCCCACCACCCGTGGTCCGAACGCATCAGGTTCGAGACCACGTCGTGCAGGAGGCAGGCCAAGACGACCTTTTCGTCCATGCCGGTCTTCAGCGCGCGGCCGGCGCTCTGCATGACGTGGGTCGCCGTGCCGAAGCGATACTTGAAGAAGTCGAGCAGGGTCGGCTTCTCGGGCATCGGCTGGAGCGGAGGGAGTTGGTTGTCACCACGGCCCGGAACGAACAGGCGGCCGATCCCTCGGCGAGCGCTACGGGTCAAGTCCCTATTCTGCTCCGCGAGCTCGGCGACGGTCGGATACTGGCCAGACTGGCGCCCCTGTTGGAGCGTGTACTGCTCGAGCTCCTCCTCCAGGTAGTGCTCGAGCGCGTCCGCTTTCTGCTCGGGCGTCATCAGAGCGACGGCTGCCACCCCGCCGAGGCTGGCGAAGAACTTTCGTCGATCAATTTCCATCGTGTGCCTCCATTCCACGCACCGAGAGACGACTGCAGCCACCGTGTCCCCAAAAGATGCAATCCGTATGGACTATAGAATGCGCCCCAATCGGCTCTGAGTCAATAGGTAACGGCCCGGTCTATGCGCCACAGCAGACAATCGACAACACGCACGTCCAGGCGATCGGGTTCCGGAAGGCGGTCGGATTCCCGGGGGCGCCGGCGTCGGCGCCGGTCGCCGACACCCCGTTGTCGCTGTCCGAGACCCGGACCGACATCCGTCATCGCGCGCCGCTGTTCGGTGAGCACACCGATGAGGTTCTCGGCGAGCTCGGCTGCGCGCCGCCCATGTGATGTAGGCTAGCCACGACACCCGGTCGGCAGGTGACAGGTAGACCGCAGCCATGACCAGTCCTGGAAGGAACACATCATCGACGATGAGGCGACCGGCGGTGTTGCCATCGCCGGCAGCGACGGGCTGTCGATCGCCGACCTCGACAAGGACGGCTACATGGACATCGTCTCGGTGCACGAGTCCGACACCACGTACGACGGGGTGGCTGACGGACACGTGCGGATCGCCTTCGGGTCGGCCGACCCCGATGTGTGGGAGCTCACGACTTTGGGCGAGGGCGAGGAGGTGGGCGCTGCCGAGGATGCGGCGATCGCCGACATGAACGGTGACGGGTATCCGGACATCGTGGTGGCCTGCGAGTTGGCGCATCTGATCTACTTCCAGAACCCGGGCCCCGACGCGCGCACAGCGCGATGGGAGCGGGTCATCCCGTCCGTCACGCTGGACCGCGGGTCGTTCATCCGCGTGTGGACAGCCGACTTCGATGGTGACGGGCGGCCCGAGGTCGTCACGCCAAACAAAGGTGCGCAGAACCCCGAACGGGGCACCACGGTGAAGAACACCATCTCATACTTCACCCTGCCGCCCGACCCGCTGGAGGGGGACGGGTGGGTCGAGCACGAGCTCACGCAGGTCGTCATGCCGATCAACTCGCAGCCGATCGACCTCGATGGCGACGGCGACCTGGACGTCATGGGCGGGTCGCGAGGCGAGGCACGGGTGTTCTGGTTCGAGAACACCAGCGATGGGGCCATCACCTTCGATGAGCACCGCGTCGAAATTACCGGCGGTGGCGACCAGCCGCCCCGTGTCACCGGGTTCAACCTCGACTACGCGGACCTCAACGGCGACGGCCGGCTCGATGTCGTTCTACGGGACGGACGCAACGGCGTGGTCTGGCTGGCACAGCCGGAGGACGCGGCGGCAGCCTGGACACGTCACGTGATTGGCGACATCTCACCCGAGGTACTCGTCGGATTTGCCCTGGCCGACATCGACAACGACGGCGACAGCGATCTGGTGGTGGGCGCTTACAGCCAGGGCGATCGTGCCCAGGACAGCGAGACCGGGCCGGAGGCCGCGGGCGGACGACTGGCGTGGTTCGAGAACCCGGGTGACGCGACGGCCTCCTGGACCCGCCACGACTTCTCGCGCCGCGCGCGCGGGATGTTCGACAAGTTCATCCCCCGCGACATGGATGGTGACGGCGACATCGACTTCATCGGCACACGCGGCAACAGCGTGCCCTACGACGGTGTCTTCTGGCTCGAACAGGTCCGCACCGCCGATCCGGTCGCCGCGTTCGAGCCGGCGAGGGGCGTCGAGAGCGTCCAGCGGCCGTTGCCTTGAGCCCAGAGGGCTCGAATCTTGGTTACGCGAACCGCTCGGATACGTCCAGAAAGCGATCGACCTCGGCATCGTTGTTGAAGAACGAGAGCGAGACGCGAATCCGGTTGACCGGTAACCCGGACCGACCGTAGGCGTCCGTTCGCTCGCCGGCCTGGACGCTGACCTGGATGTTCTGGCCATCGAGGATCCTTCGCACCTCGTCAGGATTCTTTTCGATGTAGAAGCTGACAATCGACGAACGGGTGCCTTCTGGCGTAAAGATCCGAAAACCGCGCTCGACCAAACCCCGTCGAAGCCGGTCGACCAGCTTCAAGGACTGGGCCTGGATCGCGTCGAGCCCAATGCGGTCCAGGTAGGCCAGCGCCGCAGCGAGTTGATAGACCGAGCCGAAGGCAAGGCTTGAGTGCTCGAACTTTTTCGCGGTCCCGTAGTGCTCGTAACGATAATCATCCAAGCGACGCTCCACGCGCCAACCCACGCGGTCAGGCTGAATCCTATCTAGCACCGCTCGTCGCACGAAGAATGGCGCCACGCCGAAGCCCGCCATGATCCACTTGTAGGTGCCGGTCGTGAACACATCCACGCCCTCTGCGTGAACGTCCAGAGGCCCCATGCCGACGGCCTGCACGGCGTCGGCATACAGATACGCTCCGTGTGCATGCGCAAGATCCGCGAGGCCGCGCATGTCATGCCGGAATCCACTCGTGTTCGACACCCACGCGACCGAAATCAGACGAGTTCTCTGGTCGACCAACCGCGTGAAATCATCGACCGACGTGGCTCCGTCTCGGTGCTTCACGATGCGCAGCTGAACGCCCTTGGTCTCCTCGAGCCGCCGGTAGATGACGGGTGTGCTCGGGTAGACGAGATCGTCGATCACGACGTTGTCACCAGACTTCCAGTCCAGCGAGTTCACCACCACGTTCTCTCCTTCTGTGGTGGAGTACAGAAAGCCGATCTCGTCCTCGTCGGCACCGACGAGTCGCGCGAGGATGCGCCGAGCCTCATCGACCTTCGCCAGCATGGCTTGAACGGAATACGCACGCCCGGCTCTGGCCTGCAGCCAGTCCTGGCCAGCCTCGACGACTGGCTGTGGCAAGAGACCGATGTAGGCCGTATTGAGATAGGTGAATTGCTGGGTGGCCGGAAAATCCCGCCGCACGCCCAACGGGTCGTCGACGATTGCCGAAGTGACCATACGAGGTCGTGCAGCGAGAAGCGCCGCGCCAGATGCCGTACCGAGAAACTGCCTTCGACTGAGTTCCATCATGCCTCTCCTTGAGCGAACGGCAAGGGGCGGAGGAGCGACGTTCGGTGCTCCCAAGTGACGCAGATAAGACTTATCTTACATAACGTCAACGCCAGCGGGATCGGGCCTTTGGTGATCCGGTCTTGCAGCGTCGGGCCTTCGAGCCAAGTAGGCAGGCGCCGCGCTGCTAACCCCGCGGCGCTTCCTCCAGGAAGAACTGCCGGAGGCGTCGTGCCACGAGGACCTCTTCGCCGTCCCGGAGCGAGGCGGTCACGATGGTTGGCCCGGTATAAGCGTAGATAATCGGGCCGGGCATGTAGGCAATGCGCGGCTCGCCGTTCTTCAGGCGCTCGGCGACGTCTCGCTCCGTCAGGGGAATGACGTCTCGGTCCCAGTCGAACACCACGTCGGCATATCCCTTTGCGGTCATGCGCAGCCGTGCGGTTACCCCAGGGATGCCGCGCAGGGCCTCGAGGATGTGCTCGGCCATCCTGGTCCAGCGCGTGAGCATGGCCGTTTCGTCGAGCTCGAGGTAGCGCTCGACGGCCACGACCAGGCCAACGATTTCCTCACGGCCGACCTTCATGCCTCGACCGATACCCTGGTTCGGTGAGGCGTGCCGCAGGGCGGCTTCGATCAAGTCCCGGCGGCCGGCCAGGATGCCGGTCGACGACGGCCCGTGCAAGGCCTTCCCGCCGCTGATGACCACCAGGTCGGCGCCCTGCGCGGTGTAGCGCGTCAGCCCTGACGCCGGAGGCAGCTCGCCAGCCGCATCGATCAGGACGGGCACGCCCGTCCGCCGACCGATGTCGATCAGCGCTGCGGGCGTCGGGACGTCGGGCCGCGGGTCACGCTCGACCATCCCCATTCCGGCGATGAACGCCGTCCGGTCGCTGATCGCGTTGACGAGCTGCTCGGTCGTCTCGACTTCGACGATCGTGGCGCCCGCCACACGATAGGCGCGGTCGTAGCGGAAGCGATGGCCGGTGTGCATCAGGCACTCGCGCCGCGGCCATGTCGGGTGGGGCAGGGCGTCGCTCTTCGCTTCGTCGAGGCCGGTCAGGCAGGCGGCTGCCCCCAGGACCATCGACGCAAATGAGCACGAGGTCACCATGGCGGCCTCTGCCCGCGTGATCTCGGCGAGGCGACGGCCGGCGGCGCGATTGAGCTCCTCCATGTCGACGAAGAACTCGGTCGCTTCGGCCATGGCGTCGAGGACCTCGGCCGGCAGCCGGGAATTGCCGTAGCGCGAGAGCGTTTCGAACGCGCCAATCACCGGCTGCACACCCAGGAGACGTGTATAGATGTTGTCGTCGTAGGTCGCGCGGCGCGGCGCACGCGCCTGAGCGCTCTCGGCGTCGGTCTCGCCCGGCAAGAGGGCGCCGACGCCGCCGGCCGTAGCCAGGCCGAAGAATCGGCGTCGACTCAGTCCTGCCGCGGCGCGTTTCGCGAACCGTTGCATTGCCAGTTTCATGGTCGATCCTCCACCTGCCGCGGGCGCCTCGGCAGGTATCGTTGGGGCTCGTGTGGGCTTGGGTAGCCCTTCCCGGTCCCTGACGCCGCCGCCCGAGCGGGCCTGGGTCTCGTAGGAACTGATGCGGGGGCTGGGAGCCAGATCCATGTTAGGAACGGTCAAGTATAGACATTATGCATGGCATTCGAAAAGGCGGGTCTCGGCTGGAACGCTCTCGTGCATCCACATTCAGCAAAGGAGCGTCGCGCTGCAGATGGAATGTTGGCGCTGCGGCCAGCGGTGCTCTTCGCCGCAGAAACGTGAGTGTTTCCCGAGAGGACTGGTGGCTGGCGTGATCCGCGGACCAACCCGCAAGGGTGCCGCCGTCGCAGGCCGAGATCGACGGCGCCAGAGCCGCGCAACTGGAAGCCGCCCTCAGGGCAATCCGACACGGGGGGGGGTGACTGGTGACCAAGTCTTTCGAGTTATTTGGCAGGAGGTTAGTTTTGGCGGTACGAATGCCGAATATAGATGTCTGCCTGAAGACTGGGCAGTAACAAAACCGGCCAACATGACCTATGCGGAAGCCGCTGCCGCTCCCATTGGGGGACTGACGGCATTGCATTTTCTTAAAAAAGGCAATGTTGAGAGCGGACAAAAAGTTCTTATCTACGGAGCCTCGGGAAGTGTAGGCACCTTTGCAGTACAGGTCGCCAAGCACTTTGGGGGCGGAAGTAAGGCGGCTGCCCGCGCCCTTCGTCCGGGGTGAATCCATCGGCGGGGAACTCGGGAAGTGTAGGCACCTTTGCAGTACAGGTCGCCAAGCACTTGGGGGCAGTACCTCGAATATGGAAAAGGTGAAATCTCTTGGTGCAGATAAGGTCATTGATTACATCAAAGAGGATTTTACTAAGAGCGGCCAGATCTACGATGTCATTTTCGACACGGTAATCAAGACTTCGTTTTCACGTTGTAAAAGCTCGCTAAAGCAAGGAGGAGCGCCCGACACGTTCACCCTCAACTGGACAATGCCCTCTTAGTCGATGGCTTGACTTCGACGCGCCTCTGACGCAGAATCGCGCACATCCGGAGGACACCATGAAACTTTCACGACGCGATGCGATTCGTCTTTCTGGCACCACGCTGACCGGTTTGTCTTTGGGCCTCAGGCCCGACCAGTTGCTGGCCGGCACCGCGCAGGCGGCGCAGCCGGCGCCCGACGGGCTGGTGGACGCCCGGGTCCGCAACATCGCCGACCTGCCGCTGCTGCCCGATGGCTCGGCGCCCGAGCATCCGCCGAGCACGGCCGGGACGATTTCCGAGCCGAACCTGTGGCGGTACACGAAAGGCGAACCTCCCGACATCGAGTTCGACTACCGCCGGATGCGGGTCAAGATCGACGGTCGGCGCACGGCGGAGCGCCAGGGGACGCTGACGTTCGGTGACCTCGAGTCGCTACCCCGGCACACCTACACCGTCCTACTGCAGTGCGGCGCCCCCAACCCCAGCGGCATCGTCACCTGGACCGGCGTCCGGTTTTCGGATTTCGCGGAGATGCTGGGCATCCAGCCGTTCGCCCACTACTGCCGGATCATCGCCGCCGACGGGTACTGGATCGAAGAGGACATGACGACGATGATGCATCCGCAGGTCGTGTTGGCCTGGATGCTCAACGGCGAGCCGATCCCGCCGAAGCACGGCGCGCCGCTGCGGCTGATCGTGCCGTTCCGGTACGGCGCGCGCAGCATCAAGGCGATCACCGAGATCTACTTCACATCGACGTCGTTCCCACTGCCGACGCTGCCGACGAGAGGATAGAGACGCAGCGGGCGTAACCTGGGAACGCTACGGCCCGCTGCTGATGTCGACCCTGCGCGAGAACGCCGCGGGCGCCACCATCCGGATGCTCGCCGTCGGCCTCGCCCAGCGCTCCGAGCGCTCCAAGGAACGCCACCACCGTGATGCTGAATCGTCGCATGACGGGACCTTCTCAGGCGGTGCTCTGACCCAGCCGGGTGTCGGTGGCTGTCAAGTGAAGCGCGGTACGTTTCTACGGCATCTTCGCAGACACGGCTGCTCCCTCAAGCGCGAGGGTTCGTCACACTCTCTGTGGCTCAATCCTCGTCATCTATTCCCGAGGTTGGACGAAGCTGACCCTCGACTGTCCGACCAAAAGGAAGGCAGATGCAGCGACGAAGCGTCCTGAAGCTCTTTGGCGGCTTGGCCGTCGGCTTCCTCCCCGGTGTCCGCGCCCAGCCGCTTCACCGCGACCGGGTTGCGATTGTCGGCGGTGGGATCATTGGCGCATCGATCGCGTTTCATCTGGCCAGGCGCGGCGCGGACGTCCGGTTGCTCGAGAAGACGGAGCCGGCTGCCGGCGCGACGCGCAACTCGTTCGCCTGGATCAACGCGGGTTTGAGTAAACGCCCCCGCGAGTACTACCGCCTGAACCATCTCAGCATGCTGGCCTACCGCCAGCTGAAGCTGGACCTCGGGGACAGCCTGCCCGTGCAGTGGGGCGGGAGCCTGACCTGGTTCGACAGGCTCGAGGCCAGCGAGAGCTTGCAGCGCCAGGTGCGCGCGCGCCAGGCCTGGGGATACCCCGTGCACCTGGTGGATGACGACGAGTTCCGGCGGCTGGAGCCGGCGGTCGTTCGGGGAGCGGCGTCGGCCACCGCCTTTGCCACGCAGGAAGGCAGCGTCGACCCGGTCGCCGCGACCCAGGCGCTCCTCGACGGCGCGCGGGAACGCGGCGCACAGATCGAGTATCCGTGCGAGGTCACGGGCCTGGACATCAGCTCGGGACGCCTGCGTGGGGTCCGTACGACCTGCGGCACGTTCGAAGCGGACGTCATCGTGATCGCAGCTGGCGTGGCGACACCACGGCTTGCGGCGATGGCGGGGCTAGACGTCCCGCTCAAGGATTCTCCCGGTGTTCTCGCCCATTCGAAACCGACCGGTCGCATCCTGGGCCGCGTCGTGCTCGCGCCGGGTGCGCACATGAAGCAGATGCTCGACGGCCGGATCGTCACCGGAGCCGGCTTCGGTGGCTCCCCGACGGATACGTCACTCGAAGTGGGCGAGCGGATGCTCGACGCGGCGGCACGTGTGGTTCCGGAGATCGAGAACGCCGAGCTCGACCGGGTCACCTTGGGCTGGCGGCCCCTGCCCCAGGACAACCACCCCGTGGTCGGATTTGCGCCTCCGGAGTCGGATGTGTACGTTGCCGTCATGCACAGCGGGGTCACCCTGGCGCCGCTGATCGGCAGGCTCGCCGCTCAGGAGATTCTCGACGACGTGCGGGTGGACTTGCTGGAGCCCTATCGTCTCGAACGGTTCGGGGGATGAGCGGGCTGCGCCGCTTCAAGGGAGCCCGTTTTCCCTACCGCCCGGAGCGTCTCACCTCGGCGTAGTCCAGGTATCGATGGCCGTCCACGATGGACACGTGTGCCGAGACGGCGTATGGGGCGGCGTCCGACGCCGACTCGCTGGTGTGCACGGTGGATTCCACGCGCACCGACGTCGGGGATGGCCCGTCGCGCAGCGCTTCGACGAGCGCGCGCCCCTGCATCGTGCGGGGCGCGTCGAGGCCCAGGAGGTGAAGCAGCGTCGGGGCCAGATCGACGTTTGCCGTCGGCAGCTCGCTGACGAGACCCTGGCGGAAGTCGGGACCGACCGCGATCAGCGTGGCGTGGACGTCGAACGGACTGACTGACCCGTGACCGGCCACGCCGCCCTGGCTTGTCGTGCCCGCGAGCCCGTGCTCGTTGGCGTCCCGGGTCCAGTCCGCCGACACCAGAATGTCTGCCGCGCGCGGATGGTCCCAGTGGACCAGCGCCCGGGACAGCGTCCCGGGCAGGATTCCCTCTGGATTGCCCGGCGCCGCCGGCCGTGTGAAGATCGCGCCGTAGCCCGCAGTGCGCTGGAGTGCGTGGACGATCGCGGTGAGCTTGTCCTGATCGCCATCGCGGAGGTAGATGGCGCCGCCGGCACGCACGACATCGGGCGAGCCGTCGGTCAGCGTGCCGGTGAAAGGCGCCAGCAGCGCGTCCAGATCCATCTCGCCGGTGTGCGTCGAGAACCCATGGTCTGACGCCACCAGGATGTTGACATCGTCGAGCGCGCCGTCGATCCGGGCGATCTCGGCGTCGACGGCCGCCAGGGCCGACCGTGCTGCGGGCGAGCCGACGCCGCTGGCATGAGACGCGCCGTCCAGGTCGCCCAGCCACAGGATCGCCACGTCGGGCCGGAGCTCGGTCACCACGTAGTGCAGGTAGACATCGACGATCCACCGCGTCCGGTCGGCGACTGGGGCATCAGGGGGCAGGCGCCGGCCTAGCGCCTCCGCGATCCGCGTACCGAGATCATCGGGCAGCGTGTAGTCCGGATGGATCACCGCACCGCCGGCCACGGTGTGGTTGAGCAGCATTCCCGAACCCTGGGTGCTGGAGCTCAGCGCCACCAGCGTCATGCCCGCCGCGTCGAGGACCTCCCCGAGCGTCGTGGCGGTGAGCAGGTTCCCATCCGTCGCCAGGGCGATCGCGTCGAGCGCGCCCTTCGACCCGGTACTCACGCGGCTGCCGGCGTCTACCTCGGGGATATACACGGAGTTGCCCATGAGCCCGTGCGCGGCCGGATAGGCGCCGGTCGAGATTGACGCCGCGTTGACCCGCGTCACTGTCGGGAACACCGAATGATGGCTGGTGAAGACGACCCCGCGCTGACTCAGTCGATGGAGATGCGGGGTCAGGTCGGCCGTGACGAGATCGGGGCGAAGGCCGTCGACGACGATCAGGAGTTGCGGGCGACCGGGGCGCTCGAGCGCGTCCTCGGGCTGCTGGCACGCAGCGCCGGACATGGCCGCCGCGAGCAGCGCCCACAGGCCGCACCGCCAGGTCACGTGACATCCCATCATGGCATCATGACCGGGCCACCGGTGGCAAGTTCGGCGGTCGATAGTTAACGCCGAGCGCGTCGAGGCGCCGGAGGTGGGATGGCAGGCGCCGGACGAAGTCGCTCCAGCTGCGCGCGTCCCGCGGCGACCAGACCACTTCCGACAGCGCGAGCATCCGGGGAAAGGCCATGTACTCGACGTCGTCCGTCGTCGGCATGTACTCCGTCCCGACGTTGCCCTGCGCGCCCAGGACGTGCCGGGCTTCGTCGGGCGAGAGCGCCTCGGGGATTGGCTCGAAACCGTAGACCGTGTCCAGCGGCGTGAGGCCGCCGATGGCCAGCGGCTCCTGCTCCGGGTCGGCCTGGTAGTAGTCGAAGTAGCAGTGGCTGGTCGGCGTCATGATGACGTCGTGCCCTTGCCGGGCGGCTTCGATGCCGCCGTCCATCCCGCGCCATGACATCACCGTGACGTCCGGCGCCAGCCCGCCTTCGAGAATCTCGTCCCAGCCGATCAACCGACGCCCGTGCGCCCGCAGAAACGACGCGATGCGCCGGATGAAGTAGCTCTGGAGCTCCGCTTCGTCGGCCAAGCCCTCGCGCGCGATGACGCGCTGAGCGACAGCGCTGTCCTCCCAGCGCGTCTTCGGGACCTCATCGCCGCCGACGTGAATGTAGGGGCCCGGAAACAGATCGATGACTTCGGTGAGGACGTCCTCGAGAAACTGGAACGTCTCTTCGCTCGGGCAATAGATGTCCTCCTTGATCCCCCAGGTCGTGGGCACGTCGAACAGTCCGTCCGTGCAGGCCAACTCCGGATACGCCGCCAGGGCGGCGGTCGCATGGCCGGGCATTTCGATTTCTGGGATCACGTCGATGTAGCGATCGCGCGCGTAGGCCACGACCTCGCGCACCTCGTCCTGGGTGTAGAAGCCGCCGTGGGGCTGCCCGTCGCCGACGTAGGGATCGAAGTTCTTTTCCAGCATGGTTTCCGCGCGAGACGCGCCCACCTCGGTGAGCCGCGGGTACTTCATGATCTCGATCCGCCACCCCTGGTCCTCGGTGAGGTGCCAGTGGAACGTGTTCATCTTGTACATCGCCAGCAGATCGATGTACTTCTTGATGAACGCCACGGGAAAGAAATGCCGTCCGACGTCGAGGTGCATGCCGCGATAGGCGAACCGCGGCGCATCCGCGATCTGCACCGCCGGCATCGACCATGCGTTCGCATCACCCACCGGCAACAACTGCGTCAGCGTCTGCAAGCCGTAGAACAAGCCGGCCGGCATCCTCGCCGCAAGCGTCACCGACGCGGACGTCACGGTCAGGCGGTAGCCTTCGGGGTGCTCGGCGGCGTCCTCGGCGAGGTGCAGCGAGATGATGTTCGACGTCGCCTCGTCCGTCTCGCCGGCGATCGGCAGATCGAAGCCGGTCGCGGCCCGGATCGGCTGGGCCCAGAAGTTCGCCAGGCGCCGCAGTTCCGCATCGGCCGGATCCGACAGTGCGATGCGAGTCCCGTCATCGAGGTCGAAGCCACCGCGTCCGAGTTCCATCTCCGCGGGTAGCGGGATGATGGAAGGACGAGCGGGTGCCGCGCACCCTCCACCGAGCGCCGAGCCGACGAGGAGAGCAATCAGACCGAAGGCCTGGTAGCGGCGGATCGACATGTGGGTTGATCTCCGATTGTAGCGCACGGGTTCCACTTCGCTGCATATTCCACCTATAATGCCTCGTTCCCTGTATGCGCTTGGAAGCACAGTCACCGCTGCCCGTCGGACCGGCGGCATGACGTTTCGGAGTTGGCCATGAAAACAGGGCTGGTCGTCGGTGTCGTGCTGCTTGTGGCCATGTCGGTGTCGGCGCAGGATCGCCGCGCCCCCGACCCGCGGTCGATGGGCGGCGGCGATTGCCGCGACAACGTCTACAACTGCGCGGACACGCCGAATCCGCTCCCAGAGGCGGACACGGTGTGGCTCGAGGAAATGACGTGGATGGACGTGCGCGACGCGCTGAACGCGGGCACGACGACGGCCATCATCCCAACCGGTGGGATGGAGCCGAACGGGCCGTGGCTCGTCACGGGCAAGCACAACTACGTGTTGCGTGCCAACTGCGAGGCGATCGCCCGCGAGCTGGGCGACGCGATCTGCACGCCGATCATCAAGCTGGTGCCCGAGGGCGCGATCGAGCCGGCCAGCGGCCACATGCGCAGCCCCGGGACGTTGAGCCTGCGCCAGGAGACGTTCGAAGCGATGCTGACCGATGTCGCGCACAGCCTGAAAGTGCACGGCTTCCGGAACATCATCTTCATCGGCGACAGTGGCGGCAATCGCAGGGGCATGGCGAACGTGGCCGAGACGCTCACGGCCGACTGGGCCGGCGACGCGGCCGTCATCTACATACCGGAGTACTATCGGGCGCCGCCCGGCACACCCAACGTGCTGCGCGATCTGGGTGTCACGCAGGAGGGCATGCCCAGCGACGGCCTCCACGATGGGGCGGGCATCACGCTGAACATGATGCTGGACGATCCGAGATCGGTTCGCTGGGCCGAGCGGGTGACGACCGGGCAGGCGGTCATCAACGGGGTGTCGATTGCGGACCTGGGCCGGTCACTCGAGTTGGGGAAACTCGTCTCCGACGCCCGTGCGCGACGCACGGCGGACCTGATTCGAGAGCGGATTGCAAGCAGGTGAAGGCCTGCGGCTGCACCCGTGAATGGGTGCGCCGCAGGAACAGGAGAGAAACATGATGACCTCAGGCACACTTCCGTGCGCGCTCGGGATGTCGATCGGGCTGGCGATCGTGGTGCTGGCCGCGCCGGCTGTTGTCTCGGCGCAGCAGCCGGAGAACGCCTCGGAGGCGCTCACGACCGAGCATCCGTGGATCGGCCAGCCGGCGCCGGACGTCGATCTGGTGACGACGAGCGGTGAGACCGTGTCGCTGGGCGACTACCGGGGCAACAAGTTCGTTGTGCTTCATTTCGCGGCCAGCTGGTGACCGTTCTGCGGTGCGGAGGCTCCGCACCTCGAACAGCTGTCGCAGGATTACGCGGATCGGGACGTCGAGGTGATCGTGGTCGACGTTCTGGAGTCCGAGGAGCTGGCCGCGTCGTGGGCCGAGAAGATGGGCTACACGCTGCCGATCCTGCTTGATGGCGACGGCATCATATCGGCGTCATATGCGCCCGAGGGTGTGCAGCCCGATCTCCCACGAGATCAGGTGCCGATTGCGGGTAACCTCATCATCGACAAGGCCGGGATGATTCAGTTCTACTCACTGCTCGACAGCATGAACTTCGACGCCAGGCTCGTCGGGCTCAAGGCGAAGCTGGACGCCCTGCTCTTGGAGTCCTGAACTCTGAACCCTGAATTCTGATCTATTGATGCGCAGACGACTCGCCCTCATCGGCTTCATCGGCCTCGCATGGCTCCTCGGTGCGACGGCGCCGGTGTCCTCCCAGCCGGCACCGGTCGTCCGCGTCGTGCCGATGGAGCTGCTCTCCGTCGCTCCCGGCGCGTCGCAGGACACGGAGATCCGCATCACGGTGGTCGAGGGATTCCACGTCCAGGCGAACCCGGCGGCGGACGAGTTCCTGATTCCTCTGACGCTCGAATTCGAGCGCGGGGACGGACTCGAGGTCACCGACATCCGGTATCTGCCGGGCGAGCCGTTCCGGCTGCAGGGCGCCGATGAGGATCTCCTGGTCTACGGCGGGACGTTCGCCGTGGGGGTGTCGATCCGGGCGCCAGCCGACGCACACGCAGAGATCGTCGCGGCCCGGGGCCAGCTCCGGTATCAGGCCTGCGACGAGCGCATGTGTCTGGCCCCCGCCACGCTCCTCTTCGACCTGAAGGCGCGTGTCGAATCTGCCCCGGAGCCGTCAGAGGAGAGGCCATGAAGATGAATCGCGTCAGGCTGCTCGTCGTCGCGCTGATCCTCCTCGTCGGGGTCGTCGGCGTGCCGGCTCCAGGCGCCGCACAGCCGCGCGGCACCCCCACCGGTGAGTGGCGCTACATCGGCGGCGACGCGTGGCACACGCGGTACTCGTCGCTGGACCAGATCGACGCCGACAACTTCGAGGATCTCGAAGTGGCCTGGGTTTGGCGCGGCGACAATTTCGGCCCCTCGGTCGACTATCTCTTCCGGTCCACGCCGATCTACGTCGACGGTCTGCTCTACACGGTGGCCGGCCAGCGCCGGACGGTGGCCGCCATCGACCCGGCGACGGGAGAGACGGTCTGGACCTACCGCGAACCCCACACCACCCGGTACGACCGGGGCATGCGCAACAACTACGGGAAGGGCGTCGCCTACGCCGAGGTGGACGGCCGCGGCGTGATCTTCACCAGCAGCCCCGCCTTCTTCCTCCATGCCCTCGACGCGAGGACCGGTCGCCACCTGGACGACTGGGGCCAGGCCGTCCCGTTGCCAGGATTTCCGGAGCGCGGCGTCGTGGATCTGCTGCCCGACCTGGTGGCCGACTGGGACCCCTGGCTGGAGTCCGGCTATGCCTACGACCCGGACCACGGGATCCCCCGGGACCTCGGCAACGTCAGTAGCTCGTCGCCGCCCATCGTGGTGGGCGGCGTGGTCATCGTGAGCAACGTCCACGAGCAGGGCTACTACCAGACCCGCACCGAGAACATCCCGGGCGACATCCTGGCCTACGACGCGCGGACCGGGGAGCACCTCTGGAAATTCCACGTCATCCCCCGGCCCGGGGAGTTCGGCCACGAGACCTGGGAGAACGACGCGTGGCGCACGACGGGCGACGTCTCGTCATGGGCGCCGATGTCGGCCGACCCGGAGCGGGGCATCGTCTACATTCCGACCAACCCGCCGACGATCGACTTCTACGGCGGCTTCCGGCCCGGCGACACGCTGTTCGGGACGAGCCTCCTCGCGCTGGACGTCCAGACGGGCCAGCGCGTCTGGCACTTCCAGATGGTCCACCACGACATCTGGAACTTCGACAATCCGACGGCGCCGGTCGTTCTGAACGTCACGGTGGACGGCCAGCCGACGCCGATCGTGGTGCAGACGACCAAGCAGGGCTGGGCCTACACGTTCAACCGGGAGACGGGCGAGCCGGTCTGGCCGATCGTGGAGCGCGAAGTGCCCGAGTCGGATCTCCCCGGCGAGCGGCTGTCGCCGACCCAGCCGTTTCCGACCCGGCCGCTGGCCTACTCCATGCAGGGGCTGACCGAGGACGACCTCATCGACTTCACGCCCGCGCTTCGGCAGGAGGCGCTGGAGATCATCAAGAACTACCGGATCGGACCGATCTTCAACCCGCCGATCCAGGTGGGCCACCCTTCCGGCCTGCGCTCGTTTGTCAGCTGCCCGAGCGGCGCCACCAACATCGTCGGTCCGACGGCTGCCGATCCAGAAACCGGCATCCTCTACGTGGCCTCCCTGACCGGCTGCCGATCGGAGAACATCGTGCCCGGTCACGAGATGGACGAGCCGGACGACCCGATGACGACCGGCAAGACGGTTGCCGACTGGGTCGTCGCGAACCGCGGCGACTTCCGGGGCCCGCAGGGGCTGCCCATCTTCAAGCCGCCCTACAGCCGCATCACGGCGATCGACATGAACACGGGCGAGCATCTGTGGTGGATTCCCAACGGCGACACACCCGCGTCGATCAGGAATCACCCGGCGCTCCGGGGCGTGGATCTGCCAACGACCGGTGTCACCTCGCAGCCGGTCACGCTGGTCACGGGCAGCCTGCTCATCCACGCCGAGGGCCGGGCGGGCGAGCCGGTCCTGCGCGCCGTGGACAAGCGCACCGGCGAGCGGCTGGGTCTCGTCGAGCTGCCGGCCCCCGGCCAGTACGGGATGATGACCTACCTGCACGCGGGGCAGCAGTACATCGTCGTGCAGATCGCCAGCAACGACCATCCGGGGGCGCTGGTGGCGCTCCGGCTCCCGTAGCCAGCCAGGTTGACGGAGGAGGTGGAGATGTCGCGTGTCAGCCTAATCAGACGCATCAGATTCAGAGCGATCGTGGCGGTGAGCATCTTCGCGGCGGTCGCGGCGGTCGCGGCGGGGACACTGGGGACGGCGGCGCTGCACGCCCAGTCGGTCGCGAACAACCCGTATCACGCCGTGCACGGTTGGGAGACGTTGCCCAACGGATGGAAGCTCGGCGTGCCGAGCGGCATCTTCCCCGACCCGGATGGCCGGCACCTGTGGATTCTGTCCCGGTGCGGCGCGAACCACTGCGCGAACTCCGACCAGGATGCGATCTTCAAGTTCGATCTGGACGGCAACGTCGCGAAGAGCTTCGGCGCGGGGATGTTCTCGTTTCCCCACGGGTTCTTCCTCGACCACGAGGGGTTTCTGTGGGTCACCGAAGGCGCGCCGGCGGGCGACGCACGTGAAGTCGAGGGGCTGAAGCGCGGCCTGGGGCACCAGGTCTTCAAGCTCGACCAGGACGGCCAGGTGGTGATGACCCTCGGCGAGGCCGGCGTGTCGGGCTACGGCCCGCGTCACTTCAACGGGCCGGCCGGTGTGGTCGTCGCGCCCGGTGGCGACATCTGGGTCTCCGACGGGCACCGCGGCGGCAACAACCGGATCGTGAAGTTCTCGAAGGACGGGGAGTTCCTGCTCGAGGTGGGCGGCGACGTGGACGCGCGCAGCGGGGATCCGGGGAAGTTCAACGATCCGCACGACATCACCATGGACGCCCAGGGCCGGATCATCGTGGCAGATCGCGGCAACAACCGGATCCAGATCTTCGACCAGGAGGGTACCCTCCTGAAAGTCTGGACGCAGTTCGGGCGGCCGAGCACCGTGGTCGTCGACCGGCACGGCGTCATCTACGCTGGTGACGGGATGTCGGGCGAGCAGTGGAATCCCGGGTGGGAGCGGGGTATCCGGATCGGCGACGTGGAGACCGGCTGGGTCACGGCCTTCATCCCCGATTCCGAGGCGCCGACTGGCACCGGCGTGGAGTTTCTGGGCGTCGATTTCGACGGTAACATCTATGCGGGGGAAGTCGGCCGCCAGCGTCTGGTGAAGTACGTCAAGTTCAGGCCGTAGTATCCAATCAGTGTGTGTCAAGGGGGACGTGATGTCTGATCGAGGTCGAGGGAGATTCGCGGTGATGTTCGGAGTGGCGGCGGTGATCGTGACGGTTGGCGCGGCGGCCTGCGGCGGTCCGGCCGAGGAGCCGGCCGAAATGGAAGTGGCGACCGAGATGGAGGAGGCGGCCGATCCCGGCCAGACCGAGCCGATCAACGACTTGCCCAATCCGTACGAAACGGTCGAGGACTATTTCACGCTGCCCGAGGGCCGGACTTGGGGCTCGACGAGCGCGGTCGACATCGACATCGACGGCACGTCGATCTGGGTGGCCGAGCGGTGCGGCGAGAACGGCTGCGCCGGTTCGGATCTGCCGGTCGTCCTCAAGTTCGACGCCGACGGCAACCTCGTGACGAGCTTCGGTGGCGGCATGTTCCTCTTCCCGCACGGTATCCACGTGGACAGCGAGGGTAACGTCTGGGTGACCGACGCGCAGGGACCGAACGGCGAGGACCCGAGCCGGGACGGCAAGGGGCACGCGGTCTACAAGTTCAGTCCGGAAGGGGAGGTCCTGCTGACCCTGGGCGAGCCCGGCGTCGCCGGTGACGGCTCCGATCATCTGCTCAACACGCCGAACGACGTCATCACGGCGCCCGACGGCTCGATCTTCGTGGGCGACGGCCACGGCGGCCAGGGCCAGAACGCCACGCCCGACACCGTCGCCCGGGTCGTGAAGTTCGACAGCGAGGGCAACTACCTCATGCACTGGGGCGGCCTCGGGTCGGAGCCGGGGCAGTTCCGCACACCCCACGGCCTGGCCTTCGACTCGGCGGGCCGGTTGTTCGTGGCCGACCGCGGGAATGTCCGCATCCAGATCTTCGACCAGGAGGGCAACTTCCTCGAGGAGTGGACGCAGTTCAGCCGTCTGAGCGGCATCTACATCACCGCGGACGACATGCTGTACGGTGCCGACTCGGAGTCGAGCGAGACCAGCAATCCGGGCTGGGCGCGCGGCATCCGGATCGGCAGCGCACAAACCGGAGAGGTCATGTACTTCATTCCCGATCCGGATCCGGAACCGCGGGGCACGACGGCGGCCGAGGGCGTGGCGGTGGACGCCGCGGGGAACGTGTACGGGGCGGAAGTCGGCCCCCGGGCGCTGAAGCGATACGTCAGGAGCTCGGAGTAGGCTGCCGCGACGGTCGTGGTGTCACGGGCTGCTCGGGCGAGGGCCGGCGCGCTACCGGCGCTCGCGTTGACCCTCGTCGTCGTCCTCGGTGTCGTCTGCGTCTTCGCTCAGGCGGGGTGCGCGTCGGCACCGGCGCGCGCACCAGCGCCGACGCGTTCCGTGGCGGACGGTGTGTACACGATGCGCCAGGCGAGCCTCGGCCGGAGGCGGTTCGAGCAGATCTGCCAGGCGTGCCACCGCCCCAGGGAGTTCAGGGGGTCGGCGTTCCAGGCGGCGTGGCGGGGACGGACGGTCGGCGACCTCTTCCAGGTGCTCGTGGACACCATGCCGCCGGACGACCCCGGTGGGCTCGATCCCGAGTACTACGCTGACGTGCTGGCCTATGTCCTCAGCCTCAACGGCTACCCCCCGGGTGAGGCGGATCTGCCGGCCGACCCGCGGGCGCTCCGGGAGGTGCGGTTCGGAGTACAATCGGCGCCAACCGGGCCGCAGGGCGCTGTGATTCGGTGAGCGTCCCGGCGGGCGACACCTCGTTTCAAGGAGGACCTGATGTCTGATCGACGGCGAATGAGATTCGCGATGATGATGGTCATCGCGTCGGTGCTCGTGAGTTTCGGTGCGGCGGCATGCAGCCAGCCGGAAGCCCCGGCGGAGGCCGAACCGGCCGAGGAGGCGCCGGCGGAGGCCGGGTCGATCGAGCCGATCGAGCCGATCAATGTCAATGACCGGCCGAATCCGTACACGACCGAGGATGGCTGGGCGACGCTGCCCGACGGCAGAACGTGGGGATCGACGGCCGGGGTCGACATCGACCCGGACGGCGTGCACATCTGGGCGATCGACCGCTGCGGTGGGAATTCTTGCGCCGGGTCGGATCTCGATCCGATCTTGAAGTTCGACGCCGAGGGCAACCTGGTGGCGAGCTTCGGCGGTGGGCTGATACTGTACCCGCACGGCCTGCACGTGGACCCGGACGGCAACGTGTGGGTCACCGACGCGCGCGGGCCGGATCCGGACGATCCGAGCCAGGCCGGCAAAGGCCACGTGGCGATCAAGTTCAGCCCCGAAGGCGAGGTCCTGCTGACGTTGGGCGAGGGCGGCGTGGCTGGCGACGGCACGGGTGCCACATTGAACACGCCATGCGACGTGGCGGTCGGGCCCGATGGCAGCATCTATGTCGGCGATGGGCACGGGGGCCAGAACTCGGACGACCCGAGCACGGTGGCGCGGATCGCAAAGTTCTCGCCGGACGGCGAATTCGTTGCGTCCTGGGGCCAGTGGGGCTCGGGACCCGTCGAGTTCAAGACGCCGCACGCGCTGATCTTCGACGCGGACGGGCGCCTGGTCGTGGCCGACCGCGGCAACAACCGGTTGCAGATCCTCGACCAGGATGGCAACTACATCGAGGAGTTCAAGCAGTTCAGCCGGCCGAGCGACATACACTTCGGGCCGGACGGCACGATCTACGTCGCCGACTCGGAGTCGCGTTTCGACGAGGGTCGCAACCCCGGCTGGATGCCCGGCATCCGGGTCGGCAGCCTGGACGACGGGTCGGTCGACTACTTCATCGACGGCACGGTCGAGGCCTATCCCGACGGGTCGAACCCGGAAGGCGTGGCGGTCGATGCCGCGGGCAACGTCTACGGCGCCGTGGTGTCCGGCGGGGGGGCCATGCTGCGATCGGTGAAGCAGTAACGCCGCCTGCGTCGTCAAGCTTCATGAGCGGCGCTAGGCGTCGGCGCGGTCGCTTGACCCTGCGGCGTCCGGCGGCTGCTGTGGGGGCACTGTCGTAATCCGTGGCGACACGGGCTGCCTAGTGAGGGCGCCGGGACGAGAGTCCGCGGCGACCGCGTAATCCACGGCTCTCAGGTTCGGAGGAGGCACATATGTCACTTTCACGTCGAGCGTTCGTCCGGCGGCTCGGCATGGGGAGCGCCGGACTCGCCTCGGCATCGTTCATCATCGGCCACGGGCGCGAGGAATTAGCCGCTTTCGGCTTCGAGGACCTCGCGCTCGAGGCGGCGATGCAACGGCAGCGCTTCGAGGTTCCACCGGGCGCGATCAAGCTGAGCAGCAACGAGAACCTCCGGGGGCCGAGCCCCAAGGTGATCGAGGTGCTGAAGCAGCACCCCTCGAAGAATCTGGGCTACGGCTACCCGGTGCTGAGCCGCCGGGCGTTCACGGAGGCGCTCGCCAAGGCGCACAACGTGGAGCCGCAGAACGTGATCACCGCCACCGGCTCAGGCGCCATCCTGCAGGCGGCGCAGCGAGCCTACGTGACCGACTCGCGGCCGCTCGTGTCCGGGAATCCGTCCTACATGCGAGCCGCCGAGCGGGCTATCGCGGTGAACGCAGACCTGTATCTCGACCTCGACGGGATGGTGGACGCCTCGAGTGGAGCGGGACTCGTCTTCCTGTGCAATCCGAACAACCCGACGTCGACGATCCACACGCTGTCCGATATCGAGACCGCGGTCCGCGCGATCAAGCAACGGTCGCCCGATACGGCCATCCTGATCGACGAGGCCTACATCCACTACGCGACGGCGCCGGGCGTCGGGTCGAGCGATCAGATATCGCTGGAATTCCCTGACGTCTTCATGACCCGGACCTTCTCGAAGGCGTTCGGCATGGCCGGCATGCGCATGGGGTATGGGATCGGTCAGCCGGAGACCCTCCGCACGCTGCGGCAGGCCTGGGGCCTGGGCAGCATCAACGAGCTCCAGAGCGTCGCCGGCATTGCCGCCATCGAGGACACGGCGCACATGGACTGGGAGCGCCAGGAGAACCAGCGGATCCGCGAGTGGACCCTGTCGCAGTTCGAGGCGATGGGCTTTGGCGCGCCCGCGTCGCAGACCAACTTCATCTTCGTGAAGATCGATCGTCCGGCGTCCGAGTTCCGGGACGCCTGCCGGACGAACGGCATCCTGGTAGGGCGCGACTTCCCGCCGATGGAGCAGACCCACGCGCGCATCTCGCTGGGGACGATGGAGGACATGCAGCGGGCGATGGAGGTCTTCAAGAAGGTGCTGGAGACGTAGTCGCCACGCCACCAAAGCCCGGACGATGGATCAGGCCGGACGCCGCAGGCTCTCCTGTGACGCCCGGCCTTTTTCTTCGGCGATCATTCGGCCAGAACGATGACCGGAAGTATCCGAGAGAAAGGAACGGCCATGCAAGGCAGGCAGAAGACCGCGCTCGTGGCGGCGTTCGTCTGGGCGGCGGCAGCGCTCGTCGTCGCCTATCCCAGCGTTTTCCCGACCGGCACGACGATCTACGACCCGGCAGCTGCGCACAGCAGCTACATCTTGATCTCCGATCATTCGGACCGTGGGAATCATTCGTCCGCCGTGGTCCGGGCGCAGAGCACGGTGCCGGACGACGTGCGGTTGATCGACATGAACGGCAACGTCGTGCACACCTGGACCGTGGCGGCGACCTTCAACAAGCGCAGCCGGCTGCTGCCGAACGGGCACCTGCTGTACGCCGGGCCGAACCGCACGATCTATGAATACGACTGGGACGGCCACGTCGTCTGGACGCACGAAGGCATCGGATCGATCAACGATCTGCGGTGGCTGCCGAACGACAACCGGCTGCTCCTTGCGCACCAGCCGATTCCCGACGCGTTCCAGGCACGGGTCGAGGATGTGGACATGCGCCCCTGGTGGGCACCGCGTAAGCGCGGCAGCGAGGAGCACCAGCGGGGGGCCGATATCTATGAGGTCAACCCGGCCGGGGAGGTCGTCTGGGAGTGGCACGCCCACGAGCACCTCGATCTGAACCGCTACTCGCCGGCCACGCCCGAAGGGGACTGGCTGCATGTGAACTCGATTGCGCCGCTGCCGGAGAACAAGTGGTTCGACGCCGGGGACGAGCGGTTCCGGCCGGGCAACATCCTGGTCAACGCGCGCAACATCGACACGATGTACATCGTCGACAAGCGGACGAAGGACGTGGTCTGGGAAGGCACGCATACCTACAAGGGCGGCATGGCGCACTCGCACGAGCCGGAGATGATCGAGAAGGGGCTGCCCGGCGCGGGCAACATCATCCTGTTCGACAATGCGCTGTTTCCGCGCAACCGCCAGCACAGTGGACAGACGTTCATCATCGAGATGGATCCGACGACGCAGGAGATCGTCTGGAAGTACGAGACCGAGGGCTACGCCAATCTCAAATTCTTCAGCAAGACGATGGGATCGCAGCGGCGGCTGCCGAACGGCAACACGTTCATCGCCGAGGACAACACGGGCCGGCTGTTCCAGGTGAAGCCGGACGGTGAGATCGTCTGGGAGTACGTGAACCGGGGCGGCACGACGCGGCCGGCGCCGGTACCTTACGACTTCACGCCGCAACTGCGGGCGATGCCCAGGCCGGGCGAGCTGGCGGTGACGCCGCCGGACAACCTGGAGTGGCACCTTCAGCCGGACGCGCTGCGGGAGCCGTGAGAGTCGCTATAATGATTCCGTGCCTGACACGATGTCAGCAGCAGGTCCAGTTTCGATGAGGATAAGGAGAAATGTCATGCGGAGCTTTCGAGTAGCGATTGCAGTAGCGGTGCTGGCGGTGCCTCTGGCCGTGCTGGCTCAGGAGGGCGGTGTCACGGCGGACGGATGGGAAGCCCGGCTCGACCGGGGTGACGACGCCATGAGCGTGCTCCATTTCCAGTCGATGGGTAGTGGCGTCCACGCGACGACGGCCGGCGCGGGCGCGGCCACGTTCTGGCAGGCCGGCAGCATGGCGGACGGGACCTACACGATCAGCGCGTCGTTCCGGCAGGTGGAGCCGTCGGGGCATCCGAACGCGTACGGTCTCGTCTTTGGCGGGTCCGATCTGGCAGGGCCGGACCAGCAGTACTCATACTTCGTGGTCCGGCAGGGCGGCGAGTTCCTCATCAGGAACCGCGAGGGCAGCGAGACGCCGGACATCGTGGCGTGGACCGCGCACTCGGCGATTAATGGGCTGGACGATGACGGGCGGGCGCTGAACACGCTCTCGGTGGAGGTCGGCGCCGACACGGTGCGGTTCCTGGTGAACGGCACGGAGGTGTCGTCGCAGCCGAAGTCCGCGCTCCACACGGACGGGATTACCGGCGTGCGCGTGAACCATCAGTTGAACGTCCACATCGACGACCTCGATCTGGGCGGGTAATCGCACTGCGGGAGCCGGTCCGGCGCGTCGCGTCGGACCAGTTCCCGTTTCCCAATTGCGTTGGAAGATAGGCCTTCAACCGATTAGGATACTGGGCGAATCATTCACCACCCGGCGTCGAAATCGAGTCGGATGAAGGCCTTTCTTGCGGCGTGTGCGCTGACAGCGGCTACATCCACCTCTTTCACATCGAGGATTTCGCCGCGCTCGACAAGGGATCCCCTGTCGTGGTCGCGCTGGGCGGCGCAGGTGCGCAGGAAGTCACCGAGAAGTTCGCCGGCATCGTCACCAGCAGCGAACTCTGGCTCACGCGTGTCCTGCCAGACCTAAGCTACTAGCCCCTCGTGGGCGAGAGGCTGGAGGGAGAAGGCGGGAGCTGTGTCCCGGCGATTCGGAGGAGCCACATCACGAACCAGGTGATGACGACGACCAGGCCCAGTGTGTAGTGGACGAGCTTGCTCTTCGGCGGAGGCGAACTCGTCCTCAGACATGTCCCTGGGCTAGTCTCCACTCGCCGTCGCCCGTGGGAATCGCCGTCGATTCTACCGCACGAGGCCGGTTCGTGCACCCCGTCTGGCCACGGCCGAGTGGCGTCTTGGTGGTTCGGCGCCTCCCTTGCTATAGTGCGTTCGTGACGGCTCGGCGTGGCGACAGGGTGTCGCGATGCGTCCGATCCGGCCGTCCGGTGGAGGCGCCAATGTATCGTCAATTCTTCAGCGTCTACACTCGTGTTCTGGGCGTCGTGCTGGCCCTGGTGCTGGCGAGCCCGGTGGTTGCTGCCGCCGGTCAGTCGTCCGACAAGGTCCGGGTGGCTGTCATGAACTTCGAGAACAACAGCACCTGGTCGTACTGGGGCGACAATCTTGGCGCTGCGGCCGCCGACGAGCTGACGACCCAACTCTTTCGCTCCGGGAAATTCAGTGTCATCGAACGGGCGCAGATCGACGCGATTCTGGCCGAGCAGGACCTCGGGGCCAGCGGCGCCGTCACGAGCGATACGGCCGCCCGGCTCGGGCAGTTGCTCGGCGTGCAGCTCATCCTGACCGGCTCGATCACGCAGTTCTCGATTGAACGGGTATCGGGCCGGTTCGGGCGCTTGGGCGGCTCGTACTCGCGGGCGGAGACGATGCTCGACGTGCGGATGGTGAACACGACGACCGGCGAGATCTTGATGGCCGAGGAGGGCCAGGGTCAGAAGCGGTTCGGGGGCGGGTTCTTCCGCGGGGCGGGAGCCGAACGGGACTTCGATGCGGGAATTGCCCAGGAGTCGTTGCGTCCGGCCGTCGAAGAAGTCGTCGGCAAGATCGTCGCCCAGGCGGACCAGTTCGCCTCCCTGCAAGCCGTGGTACCCGCGGGCCAGATCGTCGGCGTCCGTGACGGCTCGTTCTACATCGATCGGGGTGAAAACTTTGGCCTGCAGGTCGGCCAGCGCTTCGACGTGTACCGCGTGGTCGATGAGATCACGGATGCCAACGGGAACGTGCTCGACCGGATCACCGAGAAGATCGGGACGCTCGAGGTGACCCGCGTGCTCTCGCAATCGGCCATCTGCTCGCTGGTCGAGGGCGAGGCGGCCGAAGGCGACACGGTGCAGGGCGGGTAGGCCTGTGACCTTCCGGGCGACAGCCCGGCGCAACCGTGGGCGACAAGATGCGGCGATTTCTGGCGACGAACCTCGTGCTGTGCGCGGCGGTGATCGTCGCCGCCGCGGCCCAGCGTCCCCCGCCGGACGGCCGGAGCGTCTTCCGGTCGGGCATCGAGCTGGTCAACGTGACCGCGACGGTGACCGATGCCGACGGGCGCCTGGTGGACGGCCTGACCGCGGCGGATTTCGAGATTTACGAGGATGGCGAGCGCCGTCCGGTCACGTACTTCAGCCGCGAGCGGGTGCCGCTCAGCCTGGGCCTGGTGCTCGACACCAGCGATAGCATGTACGGGCAGCGCTTCGAGGATGCGCGTTTCGCGCTGAACCGGTTCCTCCTCGATCTGCTCGAGCCGTCCGACGAGGCCTTCCTGCTCGTGTTCAACCACAGGCCAACGGTCGTGACCGGCTGGACGCGCACGCCCAGCCGGCTGAGCCCGGAGCTGGAGGCGGTGCGCCCCTGGGGCGCCACGGCGATGTACGACGCGATGCTCGAGGCGCTTCCGCTCTTCGAGAGTCGGCGCCACCAGCGCGCCGCCATCGTGCTCGTCTCCGATGGCGCCGACACCGCGTCGGATCACCCGGTGCGGGAAGTGCGCGATCGGCTACGGCGGAGCGAGGCGTTCGTCTATGCCATCGCAATCGACGCCAAGGAGAGTGCGCCGATCAACGACCAGGTGAACCCGTCTGCGTTGCGCGAGATGACGGACGAGAGCGGCGGCTACACGGAGGTCGTGCGAAACACGAGCGAACTGGCGCCGGCGGTCCGCCGGATCGCCGACGAGTTGAACCACCAGTACACGATGGGCTACTCGCCGTCGAAGCCGCCGGACGGGCGGTACCGGCGCATCCGCGTGCGGGTGGTGGGACGGGACTACACCGTCCGGGCGCGACGCGGCTACGTGGCGAGCGTCACTCCTCTCTGAGCGCGACGATCGGATCCACCCTGGTCGCCCGGAGGGCCGGGACGACCGAGGCGGTGAGGGCGGCGCCGCTCAGCAGCAGTGAGACACCCAGGAAGACCGCCGGGTCCAGCGGGCTCACCTCGTAGAGCAACGTGGCCAGCGACCGGGTCATCGCAGTCGAGGCGACGAGCCCGACGCCGATGCCCACGCCCACCAGCCCCATACTGTTCACGAGGACCAGCCGCAACGCGTCTCCGGATTCGGCGCCGAGCGCCATCCGCAGGCCGAGTTCCTTCGTCCGGCGCGCCACCGAGTAAGAGATGACGCCGTAGATGCCTAGCGTCGCGAGAATCAACGCCGTGCCGGCGAAGACCGCCATGAGCGTCATGCTGAGGCGGGGCAGGGACACGGCGCGCGCGAGCACTTGCCGCATCGTGCTCACGTCGTAGATCGGCTGGCTGGGATCCACGGCCCAGACTTCCCGCCGGATGGCGCCGGCATACTGGAGTGGGTCGTTCTCGGTCCGGAGCACCAGCGCCATGCCGTTGATCGTGCTCTGGCGAAACGGCAGAAAGATCTCCGGCCGCGGCGCGCGGTCGAGGCCGTAGTGCCTGATGTCGCCGACGACGCCGACGATCTCGCTCCGGCCGTGCGGGTTGATGACGACCTTGCCCAGCGGGTCCTCGTTGGCGAAGTAGCGGGCCGCCATTGTCTCGTTGAGAATCCCCACGTGCACCGCGTCGGCCAGGTCGCGCTCGTCGAACAGCCGGCCCCGCAACAGCGGCACCTTCATCGTCTCGAAGTAGCCCGGCGTGACGATGCGCACGTCGGAATTCGGGTCTTCGCCATCGGCCGGTGGCGGGCGGCCTTCCACGGTGAACGCCAGCGCGAAGTCGATTCCGACCGGATGCATCGGCAGCGCCGAGGCGGCGGCGGCGGACCGGACGCCGGGCACCGTTTTCAGGCGCTCGATGACGCGCTCGAAGAAGGTCGCCACCTCGTGGCGCTCCTGGTACTTGGTTTGCGGCAGGTAGATCTGCGCGGCGATGACGTTGTTTGGCTCGAAGCCCGGAGACACCTGAATCAGCCGATTGAAGCTCCGGATCATCAGGCCGGCGCCGATCAGGAGCATCAGGGCCATCGCCACTTCGACCACCACGAGGCCGTTCAGTGCCCGACGGGCCGTGATACTACCGGTCGAGCCCGACGCCTCGTTCAGCGTGCTCCGGAGCCGCGCCCGTGAGGCCTGCAGGGCGGGCAGCAGGCCGAAGACAAGGGCGACCGCCACCGAGACGGCCAGGGCGAACAGCAGCACGCCGCTGTCGAGGCCAATCTGCTCCATGCGCGGCAGGCTGCCCGCCGGCAAAAGCGGCAGAAGCCGCATGCTGGCGACCGCCAGGAGCAGTCCGAGTCCGCCGCCCACCGCCGACAGCAAGACGCTCTCGGCAAGGATCGGGCGCGCGAGCTGCCACCGGCTGGCGCCGAGCGCCGCGCGGACGGCGATCTCGCGCTGGCGGCCGGACAGACGGGCCAGCATCAGATTGGCCACGTTCGCGCAGACGATGAGCAGCAGGAACCCGACGGCCCCGCTGAGAACGAGGAGCGCCGGCCGGGCGGCCTCGACGAGCTGCGCGTGGGCGGCGACGAGCGTCGCACTCCAGCCTTTGTTGCTCTCTGCGTACTCGCTGGCGATGCGGGCGGCGATGACGCGCATCTCCTGCTGCGCCTGCGCCGGGGTCGTGTCCGGGGCCAGGCGGCCGATGACGGTCAGCGACCGCGCCCGGCGGGACCGGCCGTGCATGTTGTTCGGGTCGAAACTGAGCGGCGTCCAGATCTGCGCGTTGCCGCCCGGCGGAAACTCGAAACGAGGTGGCATTACGCCGACAATCGTGTACGGCTCGGCGTCGAGATCCATCGTGTCGCCGATGACGTCCGCCTGCGCGCCGAAGTGCCGCTCCCAGAACCGGTGGCTCAGCACGACGACGTGGTCCTGCCCGGGCGTGTCTTCATCCACCGTGAACGTGCGGCCGAGACGCGCGTCGGCGCGGAGAATGCCGAAGAGCTCGGTCCGCACCTTCAGGCTCGGAATATCCAGCGGCTGGTCCGCGGCCGCGAACGTGTAGTCCTCGTGCCGGTAGCCCGCCATTTCCTCGATCTGCGTCGCTTGATCCTGCCAGTCGAAATAGGTCGGGATCGACACCTCGTCGAGCGCGCCGTCCGGACTGACCTCCCACAGGACGACCAGCTGCTCGGGCTCGTCGTAGGGCAGCGGATTCAGCAGCACCGCCTTGGTCACGCTGAAGATCGCCGTGTTGGCGCCGATGCCCAGCATCAGCGTGAGGATGGCGACAGCGCTGAACGTCGGCTGGTTGGTGAGTGCCCGGGCGGCGTGGCGGAGGTCGGTCAGAAAGCTGCGCATGGCATTCCTGGGTACACCTCAGGGTCTCGGACAGATGCGAGGAACACCGCGAAAGGATAGCATGAACTGGCACGGCCGGCGCCACGGTCGGGCTGCTAGCTGCTAGGGCATGGCTGCCGAGAGTCGGGTGAGCATCTCCGCCAGCGCCTTGATGCGGTCGTCGATCTCGGGATCGCTCACCTGGTCGTCGGTGAAGGCCTCCTTCGTGGCGTACACGAACCGGGGAATCACCACACACCGGAAATCCAGCATCAGACTGTTCGCCAGACTCATCATCGACATGTAGCTGGTGTCGCCGCCGGCGGCGCAGAGAAATCCGACGACGGTGTCGGTCCAGGCGTGGCCGGTCAGCTCGATGAGGTTCTTCGTTGCCGCGCTGGCATCGTAGTTGTAGACGGGCGTTCCGATCAGCACACCCGTCGCCTTGCGGATGGACGCCGCGAGCTCGGCGACGTGTTCGGCGTCGTAACTGCCATGACCATCGCAGAGCGGGAGCGGGTAGTCGACGAGATCGATGAAACGGGATTCATGGCCGCGGTCACGCAGATGGTCGTGTGCGCGCCGTGCCAGGATCCGGGATCGACTGCCCGGGCGGAGGCTGCAGCTGATGACGAGGTACATTTGGAGGGCTCCCGCTCGACGGTGGGCAGGTCGGTCGTCGGGTGGGGCCATGCTATCACGCGGCCGCCGTGCGGCCACGGGCTGCTATCGCGTCATATCCATGTGCAGGTCGTGCGGCTGGTCGGTGACGACGGCCAGGATCGCCCGTTTCTGGCCGTACTCGGGATGAGAGAAGAGGACGCGTCGTGTGCCGATCGCGATCGGAATTTCGTCGAGCGGGGTGCGGCCGACCGGGGTGCCGTCGATCGACACGTCGGCCCAGGGCTCGGCGCGCACGCTCAGTCGGCCGGGCGGCGGATCGATCGTCCGGGCGACGACCTCGCCTGGATCGACCTGCAGTGTGACCGTCTGCCGAAAACCGTACCGCTCGGCAACCAGATCAAACGTGTGGCGTCCGGGCGGCACCATGAACCGGCCGTCTTCCGTCGAACCGACGGGATGTCCGTTCTGCAGGATCGTGAGCTGGACGGGCGCGAAAAAGGCGACCCAGCCGGCGTAGATCGCCTCCGACAGCGTGGCGGTCTGTCCCGCGGTGACCTCCACGGTCCGTTCGATCGCGCCGCGCGGACTGGCGAATCGGACCACGTAGCTGCCGGGCGGAAGGGTGTCGACCGTGACCGGCGTCACGCCGACCGGATCGCCGTTCAGCGTGACGTGGGCGCCACTGGGTGTCGAGTCGAGTCGCAGCTGCCCAGTTGCGGGTGCCGGCTCGGGGTCGACCCGGGCGTCGCCCGGTACGATTGTGGCCCGGACCCGGTCGCCCAGCCGTTCCCACTGTCCCGTGAGACTGCCACCCGCGAGGATGACGCACAGGGTGAACAGGGCGGCGATGCGCGACCAGCGAGGGGGGTGGGCGGCGGCGCCCGCGCCCTCTTCGTCTTCAGCTTCCCCCGGACCCGCGTCTGGCGCCGGGAGTGCAGCGTGATCCGTCGGCCGTGCCGGAAGCGCGTCCGGAGGCTTGAGCTGGAGCGCGGTTGGCGGAGGCGGAGCGGGGGTCGGCAGCTGGCGAACCGGGACGGCGATCGGCTCGACCGACCGCGCCGGCTCAGCGTGAGCCGCCGCCGGATCCACAGGCGGCGCGGCACGAGGCGGCCCATTCGACGGCGGGACGGGCGGACCGTGCGGCGTCAGCGATGCCGCAGCCGCGACGTCGATTGCCGTGCCGGAGAAATCGCCTGTCCGGTCGTCCAGTTCACCGAGTCGCTCCAGAAAACGCGTGAGCGAGGTGCGGGTTACGGCCGGAAAGTCCTCGACGAGGATCTGCTCGAACGCTTGCCGGGCGTCGGCGAGGCTGCCGAATCCGCGGCACGACCGGACAGACAGCGCGCGGGCGAACCAACCGTGCAGGCTTCCCGGCAACGGACCGGTGCTGTCCAGCACGGTTCGGAACGGCGCGGCCCCGAGCAGCGTCTCGAGCGTGCCAGGGCCGTCACCTGCTCCGAGCGGGCGTCCATGGAGCATCGCCAGCGCGAGCAGGGCGATCTGGGCGACATCCGTTCGCTCGTCGAACACCAGGTCGGGTCGTGAGACCGGCCACACGATCCGGAACTCCTGCCACCAACGGGCCGAGGAATACCGCAAGTGCTGCAGCGCCGGCACCAGCGCGTGCTCGGCCACGATGACCCGGCCTCGGTGCGTGACGATGATGCGCTCCGGGGCCAAGGCGCCGTGCGTGGAGCCGGTGGCCGCCGCATACGCGCTCATCGCGGAGAGCAGCCGCTTCGTCAGATAGAGCGCCGAGGTTGCGTCGAAGACGGCGTGGCGCTCGGTCGTCGTCAGGATCTCGCTGAGCCGCATGCCCGGAACGTGGTCCGACAGCATGACGAGCCGGCCCGGTGCGCCCGAGAGAGCTCGGATCCGAGTGAAGCTCCGATGCCGGAAGGTGTCCAGGGCCCCAATCTGCGTGGCCAGCCCCACCTCGAACGCGGCAAACTCCGGCCGCAGGTGCAGCGCCTCGAGCGTTCGACATTGCTCGCGGTCGAACTCGAGCGTGCGCTCACCAAGTCCGTCCCGGAACCCGGTCGACGAAGATGTCATCTTTCGGTGAGAGACCACGACAACCCTCTGGGCTGCTGGACCTGCCACAAAGGACAGTGCAACGGGCTCTCCACTCTGCGGATCGGCCGGCTACAGAGCTAAACTGCCTGTTTACAGTTAGTTACAATCGACATGGCGTATGGTCACCACGCGACAAGTTACAGGAACGTCGTCGATTGACCAAATCTGTAAGCCGGTTCGCTCGCGGGGTGTTCTCCCCGGGGTCGCGCCGTCGAGTTTCGTGTTCCGGGTACCAGTGTTCGTGGCTCCGCCGACAGCCACCGCGGCTCGGATGTCCGGAAGCGCCGGACGGCTCCGGCCGTTCGTCTCGTCCGCCCGGACCTACCGCGCGCGGCTCGTCTGCAATAGGATCCAGTCTTTAGCGTCCACGGATACCGCGGTTCGGTCGCGCCGGCGTCGTCGTCGGCGCGTGGGAGGTGGCGATGACACGACGGATCGTGCTGGCATGCGGCCTGGCGGTCGTCATGTTCGGCGTGCCGGGAAACCTGACCGGCCAGGACATTGGGCCGGCCCACGGGTCGCTCGTCGTCGTCGGCGGCGGACGGTTGAGCGCCGGCATCATCGAACGTTTTCTCCAACAGGCCGGCGGCGCCGACGTCCCGATCGTCGTCATTCCGACGGCGGGCGGCGGTGAGGCATACGACCAGTACTGGCCGGGGCTCCGGCCGTTCAAGGCGGCGGGCGCCACCGATCTGACGGTGCTGCACACGACCGATCGCGACGTCGCCGACAGCGACGCGTTCGTCCAGCCGATTCGCGAGGCCCGGGGGGTGTGGTTCTCGGGCGGCCGCCAGTGGCGGCTGGCCGACGCCTACCTGGACACGAGGGTTCACGCGGAGCTCTGGGCGCTGCTCGATCGCGGCGGTGTGATTGGCGGATCGTCGGCCGGAGCGACGATTCTGGGATCCTACCTGGCGCGCGGCGACACGCGGACGAATACCATCATGATGGGCGACCACGTCGATGGCTTCAGCTTCATCCGTGACGTGGCCATCGACCAGCATTTGCTGCGCCGGAACCGCCAATTCGACCTGCTGGAAGTGATCGAGGCCCACCCGGAGTTGCTGGGCATCGGCCTCGACGAGAACACGGCGATTGTTGTCGAAGGGGACGAGTTCGAAGTGATCGGCGCCAGCTTTGCTGTGATTTATGACGCCGAGCGCCAGCTCGACTCGGGTGGACAGTTCTACTTCCTGGCCCCGGGGGATCGCTTCGACCTGAAGACGCGGGACGCGACCCGTCCGCGCACGTCCCCGGTGCCGATCGACCGGGTCGTCAAGGAGCCGTGGACGCCGCGCTGACGCGACGCAGCCCACCGATTTCGGCTCGCCACCCAACCGACGACCCCGAAGGCCCGTCCAACGTCGTGACAGTGCGATGATATGGTCTACAATGTAGACATGCTACAGCGAGATGGCCGGACCGAAATTCTCGCCGAGTTCGAGCAGTTTGTTCTCCTGGCCGTCCTGCACGTCGGCGCCGAGGCGTACGGGGTGCCGGTGCGGCGCGAGATCGAACGGCGACTGCACCGTTTGGTGTCCCGCGGGGCAGTCTACGTGACGTTGGATCGTCTGGAGGCGAAGGGGTACCTGGCGTCGCGGTTTGGGGATCCGGCCCCCGAGCGAGGCGGTCGCTCGAAGCGGTGCTATGCCGTCACGCACCGCGGTCACGCTGTCCTCGCTGAATCTCGGCGAGCCCTGGTTCAGATGTGGGAGGGGTTCGCGCCGCTCGGAGGCGAGGTGTGAGTCGCGGGGCAGGGCCGCCGCGCGCCGCGCTCGGTCTGCTGGGTCGGGCGGTGCCGGGGCGGCTGCGCGACTCGATCGCCGGCGATCTCGAAGAGGAATGGCGCGAGCAGGTCGCTCGACGCGGCGGGTGGCGAGCGGCGTGCTGGTACTGGCGGCAGGTGTTGGGAATTGCGGGCCATGTGGGCTGGGCGCGGTGCCTGGTCGCGCGGCGTCGCCGGCGGGACGGTCAGCCGCCCGGCCCGGTGGGAGATGGTGCGATGCGCGTGTTCTGGCAGGACCTCCGGTATGGGCTGCGGATGCTGCGGCGGAGCCCCGGGTTTTCGACCGCGGCCGTGTTGACACTTGGGCTAGGGATCGGCGTGACGGTCGCGATGTTCAGCATCGTCTACGGTGTTGCCCTACGGCCGTTGCCGTACGCGGATCCGGATCGCCTGGTCGTCCTGCACGACACGCATCCGGAACGCACCGGCGGGGCGTTCGGATCGTCGCTGGTCAACTTTCGGGACTGGCAGCAGCAGGCGGAGAGCTTCAGCGGCATGGCGATCTTCGCCCACTGGACGTTCAACCTGACCGGTCGCGCGGTGCCCGAGCGGATTCTCGGTAGCCGGGTGAGCGGCGAGTTTTTCGACATCCTCGGCGCGTCACCGATCCTGGGTCGCACGCTCATCGCGGCGGACGATGGCGCAGGCCGGGAGTTCGTGGCGGTGCTCAGTCATGGTGGGTGGCAGCGCGTCTTCGGTGGTGACCCGTCCGTGGTGGGACGGGTCGTCGCGCTGAACGGCCAGCCGCACACGATCGTCGGTGTGATGCCGCCGCCGTTCCGATTTCCCGACGAGGACGTCGAGCTCTGGGCGCCGCTCGGCGATCAGCTGCGCGGCACCTCCCGCGAGTCGCGGTTCATGCTGACGGTGGCGCGGCTGGACCCCGACGTCACGCTGGAGTCGGCGCAGCAGGAGATGGCCCTCATCAGCGATCGGCTCGCGGAGTCGTACCCGGACGAGAACGCGGACTGGCGCGTCGGCGTGATGTCCGCCCACGAGACAATCGTGGGCGACGTCCGCCCCGTGCTGCTGGCGCTGCTGGGCGCCGTGAGCTTCGTGCTCTTGATTGCCTGCGGTAACGTGGCGAACTTGCTGCTGGCGCGGGGGGCGGCCCGGCGGCGCGAGTCGGCGATCCGTGCGGCGATCGGGGCCGGACGCGGCCGGCTGGTCCGCCAGTTTCTCACCGAAAGTCTCGTCCTGTCGGTGATCGGCACCACGCTGGGGGTGGCCCTGGCGTGGGCAGCCATGCCGCTGTTGCTGCGCGGCCAGCCGGCCGACATCCCGCGCCTGAGCGAAGTGCACATCGACCTGACCATCTGTGCATTTGCTGCCGCGGTGGCGGCCATGACGACGATGCTGTTTGGCTTGCTGCCCGCCTGGCACGGCGCGCGCACCACGCTCGCCGAGTCGCTACCCGCGGGCGGGCGCACGTCCGCGGGTGGCGCCCGTTTCGGCCGACGGCTGCGCGACGTCCTCGTCGTCGTGGAGGTTGCGCTGGCCCTCACGCTGCTCATCGGCGGGGGGCTGATGCTGCGGAGCATGTCCCGGCTGCTCGACGTCGATCCCGGCTTCGACGCCGCCAACGTCTTGCGGCTGTCGGTCTTTCTCGGGCCGCCCAACTACGGCACGGTGGCCGCCCAGAAGGCCTACGTGACCCGCGCGCTCGAAGAGCTGGCGCAGGTGGGCGGCGTGACGATGGCCGCCGCCGTGACCCAGGTGCCGCTGGTGGACGTCTCATCGTCTCTGCAGTTCCGGATTGAGGGGCGGGCGGTCGCGCCTTCGCAGGCGCCGGCCGTCCAATACCGCGCGGTCAGTGAGAACTACTTCGCGACGATGAGCATCGCGGTCCTGCAAGGCCGCGGCGTTCGCGCGTCGGATGATGAGCGCAGCGCGCCGGTCATCGTCATCAACCAGACGATGGCCCGACGGTTCTGGCCGGACGAGAGCCCGATCGGGCAGCGCTTGACCGGCGTGCGCGACAGTGGCTTTCAGGAGTGGCTGACGATCGTCGGCGTCGTCGGCGACGTGAAGAGCGCGGGCCTGCACGCCGACGAGCAGCCGGCGATCTACGCGCCGTATCGGCAGCGCGAGTTTCCGTGGCTGCGCTGGAGCAGCTTCGTCGTACGCAGTGCGGCGTCACCCTTGCCGCTCGTGCAGAACATCCGCGCCGCACTGCTCGAGGTCGATCCGAATCAACCGGTCTACGGGATCACCACCCTGGCGGCGGTGGTGCGCCAATCGACGGCGGACCGTCGCCTGGGCGCGGCGCTGGTGTCGCTCTTTGCGCTGCTGGCGGTCATCCTCGCGTCGGTCGGGATCTACGGGGTGATCGCCTGTTCGGTCGTGGACCGCACGCACGAGATCGGAGTTCGCCTGGCGCTCGGCGCGAGCCCGCGGAACGTCCTGGCGATGGTCTGCCGGCACGGCTTGGGCCTGACCGCGCTGGGCGTGCTCGCCGGTCTCGGCTGCGCATTCCTAGTGACGCGCTTCCTGGCGACCCTGCTCTTTGGCGTGACGGCGACCGATCCGGCGACCTTCGTCGCGATTCCGCTGGCGCTGTTCGTGGTCGCGGGAATCGCCTGCTATCTGCCGGCGCGCCGGGCGACGCGAGTCGATCCGATGGTGACGCTGCGCAGCGAGTAATTCGGGCGGCTAGGGTTAGAGCGTGAACGCCGGCGAATGCCACTGTCCGAGGAGGCGGCGCAGCAGCACGAGCTGACCGAGGTGGTAGGCGTTGTGGTCGGCGACGACCAGCACCTCCCGCAGAATCGTCTGTCCCGTCCCGTGAGCGAGAGGTCGGAACAGGTCGGTGGACCGGTCGGCCACCAGCCGCTTCATCGCGCCGCGGTCGTGCGCGAACTGCGCGAGGCTTTCCGTCCAGACAGCCGCGTCTGGCGCCGCCGCGACCGGCGGCCAGTAGTCATCCGGAAACCGTGGCGCCGCATAGCGCGGGTTCACACAGAACTCCAGAATGTCCCGCTGGGCGAGGCGCATGTGCTCCAGCAGCTGCCAGGCGGTGTGGGGCGTGCCTGCCGGGGCGACATGGCGGGCGTCGGCCGGCCATCCGTCGAGGACCGCCTCGAAGGTCAGGTGCGCGCCCTTGCCGTCGAGCAGGGCCGTGAGGTGTTGCCGGAGGTCGGGGTCGTTGCTCATGGCTGGTCTCCATTCAGACACAAGGCGCAAGAAGCGAGAAGCTAGGAGTCAGGAGTAAGGAGTTAGGAGAGACTTGAGGGCGGCCGGAGGCCGCCAACCGAAAATTCTAGCTTCTATCTTCTCACTCCTAACTTCTAACCAACTCCTACATTCACATCCCAGGCGGTTGAAAGCGTCCGTCGGCCGCCGTCCAGCCGCCGTCGACGAACAGCACCGTGCCCGTAACGTAGCTCGCGGCGTCCGAGGCCAGGAAGAGCACCGGGCCGACCATCTCCGCTGGCGAAGCCCACCGGCCGAGGACGCTCTTGCTCGCGTAGGCGGCATACCAGTCGCGGTTCTGCTTGATCGGCTCGGTCAATGGGGTCTCGACGACGCCAGGCGCCACCGCGTTGACGCGAATCCCCGATGCGCCGAGCTCGGCCGCGGCCGTGCGCGCCAGCTGCACGATGCCCGCCTTCGTCGCGGCGTACACCGACTGACCGGGTTCGACCACCTGCGAGCGGATGGATGAAAAGAGAATGATACTGCCCGCACGCTGCGCCGTCATGTGCCGGGCCGCCGCGCGCAGGACGTTGAAGCTTCCTTTCAAGTTCAGCGTGACGACAGCGTCGAAGTCAGCAGACGTGTAATCCAGCAGACGTTTCCGGACGTTGATGCTGGGGGTGCAGACGGCGATGTCCAGCCGGCCGCTCGACTCGACGATCGCCTCAAGCGCCGCGTCCACCGCGTCAGCGTCCCGGATGTCGAGGCCGGCCGCGTGGGCCGAGGGGCCGTCGACGGTCGCAGCCTGCGCCACCCGCGCGGCGCCGTCCGCATTGACGTCCAGGCAGTGCACGGTCGCGCCGTGCCTCGCGCAGCCAAGCGCGACCGCTTCGCCGATACCTGACGCCGCGCCGACGACGGCGGCCACCTTGCCGTCCAGTCCGAACATGCGTGTGCCTCGTGTCACGTGCGACTCCTTCTCTGGATCCGCAGCCGAATGGCGGCGACGGTGCCTCCCGCGGCAACCGACACCAGCAGACCCGTCATGGCCGGCGTCAGTCCCCCGAACGTGCCGTCCGGCGTCGCGAGCTGCGTGACGACGACCGCGCCGACGCCGGTCACGACGGCCGCCAGGATCTCCGGCGTTCCCGCGCGGTGCAGGTAGAGACCGGCCATGATCGGGACGAACAGGCTCACGCTGAGCAGCGTGTAGAAGATCGCCATCGCGTCCACGACCGACTCGGCCGACACGGCGAGCACGACACCGAGCGCGCCGCCGACCACGGCGGCCGCGCGCGCAACCCTCAGCACGGTGGCGTCGTCGGCGTCCGGGGCCACGAATCGTCGGTAGAGGTCTTGGCTCAGGGAGGTGGCCAGCATGAACAGGATTGCATCGGCTGAGCTGACCTCGGCGGAGAACAGCGCGGCCAGGCCCAGGCTGCCGATGACCGGCGGCACCGACTCCATGAGCAGCGTGGGCAGCGCGAGGTCGGGATTTAGCAAGGCCGGATGCGCGGTCCGCGCGATGGCGCCGAGGAGCGGCGGCACGAAGGCGAACAGGAGCAGGGCGCCGGCATTCCAGCCGACGCCGAGCCTGACCGCACGGTCGTCCTTGGCGCTGTACACCTTCTGGAGAAGTCCAGGCGACACGATGAACGCCGGGACCAGCATCGGCACGAGCATCCAGCCGCTGTCGGTGCCGCTCCAGAAGCTCCAGTAGCCGGCCTCGCCCGTGGTCGCCACGGCGGGCCAGCCGCCGACGCTGTCGAGGGCGAGCGGGAGGGCGAGCGCGAATCCGACGATCAGCACGGCCAGCTGCACCAGGTTCACGCGCGCGGCGGTCGCGATGCCGCCGGCTGCGAAGTACGCCGTCATCACGACGCCGCCGACCAGACAGCCGGCGGTTTTGGAGAGGCCGACCGCGACGTTCAGGACCCACGCGAGCGCGATGAGCTGGGCGGCCAGAATGGCCAGCGCGCCGAACCAGAGCAGCAGCGCGATCAGCGCCCGGACACTGGGCCCGTAGCGATGCTCCAGAAAGTCTCCGACCGTGCGCAGGTCATGTCGAGCGGCGAGTGCGCGGATGCGCGGACCGATCCAGAACGCGAGCGCGATCGAGCCCAGACCGGCCGACCCGACCCACCACCAGGCGCTCAGACCGCTTCGATACCCGAGGCTGGCGGCGCCGACCGTCGAGCCGGCGCCGATGTTGGCCGCGAGCATGGTCGAGAAGAGCAGGCCGGGGCCGAGGGTCCGGCCGGCGACGAAGAAGTCGCTGGCGCGGCGCACGCGGCGTCCGAGCCACAGGCCCAGGCCGACGAGGGCGACGGCGTAGAACAGCAGCAGTGAGAGGTGCAGGCTCACGGGCGCGAGCCGTCGAGATCGCCGGCGGCAGGATAGCCGGGGATGCCGCTGGCCTGGGTGACGGCCCGGACGATTGCCTCGGCCATGACGTCGGCCGCCAGCGCTCCGATCGTGACCAGATTGATCGGGCCGTCCCAGGTGCCGGTCGCCACGGCGAAGATCGTGTCGCCGTCGAACGGCGTGTGCACCGGCACGATGGCTCGCGCGTATCCGTCGTGGGCCATCTGGGCGACCTTCGTGGCCTCCGGCTTCGTGAGGACGGCGTTGGTGGCGACGACGCCGATCGTCGTGCTCTCGCCGGCACTGGCTTGCGTGACCTCGCCGGCTCGCAGCAGCCGGCGGGCATCGGCGAGACCCCGTCCATCTTCCGTCCGGACCCCGGCCACGATGCGTCCCGTCGCCGGATCGACGATGTCACCGAGGGCGTTGACCGCCACCAGGGCGCCGATCGTCAGGCCGTTTTCGAGTCGGATCGACGCCGTGCCCAGGCCACCCTTCATGGCCCGCGCGGACCCGCGCAGCTTGCCGATCGTGGCGCCCGCGCCCGCGCCGACGTTGCCTTCGGCGACGGCGCCGCTGGTGGCCGCCAGCGCGGCCTGGTAGCCGCACGCCGCTGTCGGCCTCACGTCCGGGGCGTCTCCGACGCCGAGATCCATCAGGATCGCGGCGGGCACGATCGGTACCCGTGCCGATCGGGTTTCGTAGCCGATGCCGCGTTCTTCCAGATAGCGCACAACGCCGGTCGCCGCGTCGAGGCCGAACGCGCTGCCGCCGGCCAGGACGATGCCGTGCACCTGCTGCACGAGGTTGACCGGGTCGAGCAGTGCAATCTCCCGGGTGCCGGGCGCGCCGCCGCGGACGTCGGCGCCGCCCACGGCGCCCCCCTCGGTCAGGATGACCGTGCATCCCGTGGGCCGTTCGGCCAGGGTGTAGTGACCGACCTTCACGCCGTCCACCGCCGTGAGGCCGCGCACGGTCGCGGCGGTCTGGGGTCGGTCGTCGGCCGTCAGCAGTGAGGCAGTCGCGGCGAGCGCGGTGATTGCAAGGCCGGTCACGATGAGTCGGGCTGCAGGCAATGGCATGGCCGATGCGGCGACTGGCCGCATGAGGCGATGATATCCGAAGCGTTCGGCCGTCGGGAAGCGCCCGCGTCGCAAGGCGCGAGGAGGGAGCATACCGGGAGTATTCGATCCATCGTGGACAACGCCCCGCGCCGCCCCTGGTGGGATGCAGCGCCGGCCGAATGCAGGGGGACTTGCATCGCGGGCTGTTAACATGCCTACGGCGATGCCGACATCTCCAGACCTCGATCGTGTGCTGCGGGAAGTGGAATCGGCAGCGGAGGAGATCGTCGCCTTCGCCGCCGAGCTGATTCGACTGCCGACCGTCAACCCGCCGGGTGAGGCCTACGAGGTGTGTGCCCGCCTCATTGGTGATCGGCTGGCGGCCGGTGGCTTCGAGGTGGAGTACCTGACGGCCGGCGATCGGCCTGAGCATACGATGACGCATCCCCGCATCAACGTCGTGGGCGGCCGAACGGGTCGCGGCGAGCGTCCGTTGCTGCATCTGAACGGGCACTTCGACGTCGTGCCGCCCGGCGCCGGCTGGACGGTCGATCCGTTTGGTGGTGAGGTGCGCGACGGACGCCTGTACGGTCGCGGCAGCGCCGACATGAAGGCTGGGCTGGCGGCGGCGCTGTATGCCGCCGAAGCGGTGCGGCGCGCCGGTATTGAGCTCTCGGGCACGGTCGAGGTGAGCGGCACCGTCGATGAGGAGAGCGGTGGACTGGCTGGCATGGCGTGGCTCGCGGAGCAGGGCCGCGTGGCGGCGGATCGGACCGACTACGTGATCATCCCGGAACCGTTCGGGGTGGACCGCATCTGTCTCGGCCACCGCGGGGTGCACTGGTTCGACGTGACGACGCTGGGTCGCACGGCGCACGGCAGCATGCCGTTCCTGGGCGACAGCGCCATCGGCCAGATGAGCCACGTCCTCGACGCGGTGCGTGACGAACTGATGCCGGCGCTCGAGCGGCGCACGACCGCGGTGCCGGTCGTGCCGGAGGCGGCGCGCCGCGCGACGATCAACGTCAATGCGATCGTGGGCGGCCAGGCCGGCGCCGAGCCACAAACGCCGTGCGTGGCCGACCGATGCTCGGCGACGTTCGACCGGCGGTTCCTCAAGGAAGAAGGATACGACGCGGCCCGCGCGGAAACGCTGGCGCTCCTGGAGCGCGTCGCCGGCCGGGTGCCCGGGTTTCGCTACGAGATTGCCGACCGGCTCGTCGTCCATCCGGTGCAGACGCGGAGCGATGCGCCGCTCGTCCGGGCGCTTCGCGCCGCTGTGGCTGAGGTGACCGGCCACGAGGCCGCCCTCGTGGCGAGTCCCGGCACCTACGATCACAAACACGTCACGCGGATCGCCGGGGTCGAGCAGTGCGTGGCCTATGGGCCCGGCAGGCTTGAATTGGCACATCAACCGGACGAATGGTGCGCGGTGGACGACCTGGTTCGGGCGACGCAGGTCATGGCGCTGACGATCGTTCGGCTCGTCGGGTGAGGGCGTGGCACCGTGGTGTGGGGAGTCCTCGCGAGCGCGGTCGTCGTCGGGCACGCCGCCTTCGTCCTGTTCGTCGTGCTGGGTGGCCTGGTGGTGGCGCGCTGGGGGCGAGTGGGCTGGGCGCACGTCCCGGCTGTCGTCTGGGCCGTTGCGATCGAGTGGCGAGGCGCGGTCTGTCCACTGACGCCGCTGGAGAACCGGCTCCGGCAACTCGCCGGCGCGAGCGGGTATTCGGAGGATTTTCTCCAGCGGTATGTGCTGAGCGCGCTGTATCCGGCCGGTCTCACCCGTGAGAGTCAGGTGGCGCTTGGGGTGGCCGTCGTGGCGGTGAATGCGGTGATCTACTGGTGGGTGTGGCGTCGCGCTCACGCCGAACGAACTGTAGGATAATGGAGTCGTCCCCGGCGGACGGTCCGAAACATCCCCGCCCGGTCCATCGTATGACACGTCAAATGGTTGGTCGTCGTGTGCGTGCGCTGCTGGCGCTGTGTGTCGTCGTCACGCTCTCGGCCTGCGGCGCCGACGGCGCGCGCGGTGGTGAATCGGCGCGCGCGCGAGCTGACGACGCGGTCTCGCGGCCTGCGGTGTCGGCGCCTGACGCCGAGCCCGCGCGAGCGCCGGAGGCTCCACGGATCGTCATCCTCGGCGACAGCCTGACGGCCGGTCTCGGGCTGCCGGCCGACCTGTCGTTTCCGGCCAGGCTCCAGGCGAGGCTGGGCGCGGCCGGCTACCCGCACGAGATCGTCAACGCCGGTGATTCCGGCGGCACCTCCGCCGGCGGACTGCGACGACTGGAACGGTCGCTCGAGGGCGACGTCCGGGTGCTCGTGCTGGCGCTCGGGGCGAACGATGGGCTGCGCGGCTTGACCGTGGAGGAGATGAAGGCCAACCTGGCCGAGATTATTCAGACCGCCCAGGCCCGCGGCGCGGCCGTCCTGCTGGCCGGCATGGAGGCGCCGCCGAACCTCGGGTCGATCTACACGACCGCGTTCCGCGACGCGTTCCGCGACCTGTCCGAGGAGTACGACACGGCGTTCGTGCCGTTTCTGCTCGCCGGCGTTGCCGGTGTCGCCGAACTGAACCAGGCGGACGAAATGCATCCGAACGCCGAGGGGGCCAGCATGATCGCGGACCTTCTCTGGCTGGCGCTCGAGCCGCTGCTGGCCGGCGGAGCGGCGCCATGATCGAGCTGCGCGGCGTCTCCAAGACGGTGACCAGCGGAGATCGTCCGCTGACGATTCTCCATCCGCTGGATCTGTTCATCCCGTCCGGCCAGTGCGTGTCGATTGTCGGGCCGTCCGGCAGCGGCAAGTCCACGCTCCTGGGGTTGATCGCCGGCCTCGATGCGCCGACGACCGGCGAGATCTGGATCGACGGCGTGGAGATTACGACGCTGAGCGAGGACGCGCTCGCGAGCCTTCGCGGCTCGAATATCGGCTTCGTCTTTCAGTTCTTCCATCTGATCCCGTCGTTGAGCGCGTTCGAGAACATTCTCGTCCCACTCGAGATCGCCGGCGTGACGGGCGCCCGCGAGAAGGCTGAGGGCTTGCTGCAGGAGGTCGGGCTGGAGGAGCGCGCCACGCACTATCCGTCGCAGCTGTCGGGCGGTGAGCAGCAACGGATCGCGATCGCCCGGGCGCTGGCCAACGACCCGCCTATCTTGCTGGCCGACGAACCGACCGGCAATCTCGACAGTGCCAACGGCCACCACGTCGTCGAGCTGTTGCTCGAGGTCAATCGGCGCCGAGGCACGACGGTGGTCCTGGTGACCCACGATACGGAGCTGGCCGAAATCACCGAGGTGACGTTGTCGATGCGGGACGGGCGCACGGAGCGCCGCCAGGCGGCACCGGGCGAGCCCGTGGCGCGCGAGGCCTAAGTACTCAATCGCCGCCACGAAAGCCATGACCGCGCCGGTCCGCCCGTTCAGTTCGGCCTCTATCAGCTTCGTTCTGAAGATGACCCTGCGCGAGATCCGCGCGTCGTGGAAGCGGTTGGTGGTCTTCTTCGTCTGCGTCGCCATCGGCGTCGGCGCGATCGTGGGCGTGCGATCGATCATCCAGAGCGCTCGGAGCGCGCTCTTGCGCGAGGCGCGCACGCTGCTCGCCGCCGACGTGCTCGTGCAGAGCCGCCAGCCCTGGACCGAGGAACAGCTCGCCACCCTCCAGGCACGGTTCGACCAGATGCCGCGCCTCGATCGGATTGAGTCGATCGAGACGGCGACGATGATCCGGCCCGCCGATTCGACCAAGGAGGTCGCCAAGCTGGTGGAGCTGCGGGGTGTCCAGCCGGGGTTCCCGTTCTACGGCACGCTCGAGTTGGCCGGGGGCGCGACCTTCGAGTCGTCGATGCTGGCCGGGTACGGCGCGCTCGTGCGACCGGAGCTCCTCGCGCAGCTGGACGTCGAGGTGGGTGAAGAGGTCATCATTGGCGACGACGTCTACGAGATCCGGGGTGTGGTCCTGGTCGAGCCAGGGCATCAGCTGAGCGCGTTCAGCCTCGGGTCCCGGGTGCTCGTGGACCATGCGGCGCTGGTTGGAAGTGATCTCCTGACGTTCGGGAGCCGGGCGCGCTACCAGACGCTGCTCCGTCTCGAGGAGGAGCAGATCGAGCCGCTGGTCGAACGGCTGCAGGCGGACTTCGAAAACTCGTTCGTGCGCGTCTGGTCGTATCACCGAACGGAGAACCGGGTCTCACGGAATCTTGGACGCGCGGAAAACTACTTGAGCCTGATCGGATTCGTCATCGTGATCCTGGGCGGGATCGGCGTCTGGAGCGTGACGCGGGTCTTTATCCAGCAGAAGCTGAAGACCATCGCCATTCTCAAGTGCCTGGGGGCGAGGACCTGGCAACTCCTGGCCGTGTACATCCTCCAGGTTTTCGTGCTGGGGTTCGGCGGCAGCCTGCTCGGCGTTGCGATGGCCACGCTGGCGTTGCAGGCCGTGCCGGTAGACGTCGTCGCCGGATACGGTGAGATCTCCTTCGGCCTGACCCGGTCGGCCGCCGTGCAGGGTGCCGGGATCGGCGTCCTCGTCTCGCTGCTCTTCGCGCTCGTGCCGTTGCTCGACGTGCGGCACGTCAGGCCGCTGCTGCTGCTGCGGGCGACCGATGCGCCGTGGTCTCGGGAGATCGACTGGGTGCGGATCGCCGCCATCGGATCGATCACGGCGGCGCTCGTGGTCGTGGCCAGCTGGCAGGCGGATTCGTGGCGGGTCGGGGCCTACGTGAGCGGCGGGTTTGCCGGAGTGGCGGTCGTGCTGCACCTGGCGGCCTCCGCCCTCGTCCGGGTCGTCGCGCCGCTTGCCCGGACTACGTGGTTCCCGCTGCGGCATGCCGTGATCAGTCTCGGGCGCCCGGGGAACCAGACGCGAACGATCCTGCTGGCGGTAGGGCTGGGCAGCTTCTTTCTGATCGGCGTGCGTGCCCTGCAGGTCAATTTGCTGCAGGAGTTTGCGCTGGACATTCGTGAGGACGCCCCCGACATGTTCCTCATCGACATTCAGCAGGATCAGGCGTCAGGCGTCCGGGAGCTGCTCGAGTCCCGATCGCCAGGCGCGCGGGCGGCACTCCTGCCGGTGCTGCGCGGGCGCGTGACCGGGGTGGAAGAGGAATCGGTCGATCTCGATGGCGCCGAGGATGTTCGCGGACGCGGGTCGCTGGGGCGCGAGTATGTGGTGACCTATCGTGAGGGCCTCGAAGAGAACGAGCGCATCATCGACGGCGGACCGTGGACCGATGATCCCTCGATGACTCAGGTGTCGATCGAGCAGAGCATCCGCGAACGGTTCGACATCGACCTGGGCGATGTCATCCGATTCGCGGTCCTGGGTCGCACGATTCGCGCGCGCGTCGTCAGCGTCCGGGAAGTGCAGTGGAGCGATACGCGGCGCGGCGGCTTCATGTTCGTGTTCCGACCGGATGCGTTCGAGGATGCCCCCCATTCGTTCATCGCCATGTTCCGCGGGCCCGAGGCGATGGCCGAGCGTGGGAGGCTGCAGCGCGATCTGGTCGCGCGCTACTCGAACGTGTCGATTATCGACGTGCGCGATGTGATGTCGGCGGCCAAGGAGATTCTCGACGCCGTGACGCTGGCCATCTCGGTTGTCGGCGCGATTACCGTCTTCACCGGGATGCTCATCCTGATCGGATCGGTGGCGATGACGAAGTTCCAACGCCTGTACGAGGCTGCCATCTTCAAGACACTCGGCGCCACCAGCCGGATGATTGCCACCATGACGCTGCTGGAATACGGCGGTCTCGGCACGCTGGCGGGGATCGTCGGATCAGCCGGCGCCGTCCTGCTGACCTGGGTGCTCAGCCGCTACTTGCTCGAAATCGAGTGGCATCCGGCGTTCGCGCAGAACATTGGTGGCATCGTCCTCACGGCCGGGGTCGTCGCCGTCGTCGGAGTGCTGTCGAGTGTCGACGTATTCCGACGCCGTCCGCTGGCCACGTTACGCGCCGAGTAATCGCGTGCGTGGGGCACGCCCTCGCAGCCGAGTCACGCTCCGTGCTATCATCATAAGTTATTGTCCGGCGTAACGCTGGCACGGGAGAGACTGCGCATGACCGTTTCAGAGTACAAGGACGCCTTGCTGCGCAAACGCGCGGAGATTATGGCCGAAAGCAGCGCGAAGCCGTTGCAGACGACGATGGACAACAACACGCGCCAGGGTGATCTGGCCGACCAGGCCAGCGGCAACAACGAGGTGCACATCCAGCTCAAGTTGAAGCAGACCGACGCGAAGATCTTGCAGGCGATCGAAGAGGCGCTCTTTCGGATCGAGGAGGACACCTATGGCGAATGCCGTGACTGTGGAGAGGAGATCGCCGCAGCACGCCTGAACGCGATTCCCTGGACCCGCGTCTGCATCAGCTGCAAGGAAAACCAGAGCGCCTGACCGTCGGCGTTCGACGCCATGCCCGAGTCGCGACTGGTCGCCGTCGCTCTTGGGAGCAATCTCGGCAATCGCGCCGCCCACCTGGAACATGCCGTGACGCGCCTGCGTCAGACCCTGACCGGTCTCCGGGTCTCGACAGTCATCGAGACCGAGCCAGAAGGGGTCGGCCCACAGCCTGCATTTCTGAACGCGGCGGTGGTAGGAGCGTCGGCGGGGCGTCCCGTGGACCTGCTCGGCATCCTCCAGGATCTGGAGGGCGAGCGCCAGCGCGCCAGACCGTTTCCCGGCGCGGCGCGCACGCTCGATCTCGATCTGATCTTGGTGGGGGACTGCGTCGAGTCGTCCGCCCGGATCACCCTGCCGCATCCGCGGTTTCGCGAGAGGCTCTTCGTGCTTCGGCCGCTGGCCGAGATCGCGCCTGAGATGATCGACCCGGTGACTGGGCAGTCGCTTGCGACGCTGCTGGAGCGCGCCGCGCGGCGACGCTGATAGTCGCTGGCGCCGCCTACTCGAACCGCAGCGATTCAATGGGGTCGAGCCTCGCGGCCTTCCGCGCCGGGTAAAACCCGAAGAAGATGCCCGTGGCGGCGGCGAACCCGAACGCGACGGCGACGGCGTTCGGCGAGATCGTCGTCGGCCACTCCAGGAACTGCGTGATGCCTTGCGACAGGGCGATACCCAGGCCGATGCCGATGGCGCCGCCCAGCAGGCTGAGAACGATCGCCTCGACGAGGAACTGGAACAGGACGTCCTTGCCCTTGGCGCCGACCGCCATCCGCAGGCCGATCTCGCGCGTCCGCTCGGTCACCGACACCAGCATGATGTTCATGATGCCGATGCCGCCGACGAGCAGCGAGACGCCGGCGATGCTCGCCAGCAGGCTGGTCATCGTGCGCGTCGTCTCGCTGCGGACGCTGGCCATCTCCTCCAGCGTCCGCACGCGGAAGTCGTCCTCGTCGCCCGGGATGAGACCGTGCTGGACTCGAAGCAGCGCGCTGATCTCGTCCGCGACCGCAACGGTCTGCCCGGCCGACATCGCGGAGACCGTGATGCTCTGGATGTAGCGGATACCGCGGAGCTTTTTCTGCACGGTCGTGTACGGCACGAAAATGGTGTCGTCCTGGTCCTCGCCAAACGAGCCGGGCCCTTTCACGGCCATCACGCCGATGACCTTGAACGGCTGCCTGCGGATCCGGATGGTCTGACCGATTGGATCGGCGCCCTCGCCGAACAGCGTGTCGCGCACGATGGTGCCGAGCACGGCCACCTTCGCCGCGGCGCTGACGTCAGTCGGGGTAAAGAAGGTGCCGAGCTCGGTCGGCCAGAACCGGATGAGTGGGAACTCCACGTCGGCGCCCTGAATGCGCGTCGACCAGTTCTGGTTGCCGAAGACGACCTGGCCGCGCGTGTTGACGCCGGCCGCGACGTACTGCACCCCCTGAATCTGCTCGCGGATCGCTTCGGCGTCGTCGATCGACAGGGTCGTCGCCGAGCCGGCGCCGTGGCGAACGCCTCCCGACGACCAGTTTCCGGCCGACACGGAGATCATGTTCGTGCCGGCTGACTTGATCTGGTCTTCGATGGACTGCTGCGCGCCGCTGCCCAGCGCCACCATCGTGATGACCGCCGCGACACCGATAATCATGCCGAGCATCGTCAAGCTCGTACGCATCTTGTTGCGTCCCAGCGCCTTGAGAGCGATTCTGAGAATCATGAACAGCGACATGTCAGGCTCCTTGATCAGCCGGCGCATCGTGCTGCCGGTCGAGCTCCAGGTCGACGTCCGGCGGCAGCGCCGCGAGCTCCGTGCGGGCGATGCGCCGCGCGTCGGTCCCATGATCGGCGAGAATGCGGCCGTCCCGAAAACCGATGATCCGGCTGCCGTACTCGGCGATCTCCCGTTCGTGTGTGATCAACAGGATCGTGATTCCACGTTCGGAGTTCAAGGTCTGGAAAATGTCCATGACCTCGACGCTCGTACGCGAGTCGAGATTGCCGGTTGGCTCGTCGGCCAGCACGATCGACGGATCCCCGATGAGGGCGCGCGCAATGGCGACCCGCTGCTGCTGGCCGCCCGACAACTGGTTCGGATGGTGATCCGCTCGGTCGGCGAGGCCGACCGCGGCGAGGGCTTCCTGCGCGCGCCGGCGACGATCGGAGGCTTTCATGCCGTTACCGCTGTACAGGAGCGGCAGCTCGACGTTGTCGAGGGCCGACGTGCGAGGGAGCAAGTTGAAGCCTTGAAAGACGAAGCCGATCTTCCGGTTGCGGATGACCGCCAGCTCGTCCTTCGACAGCGTCGAGACGTCCGTGCCGTCCAGGAGATACTGGCCGCCCGTGGGGCGATCCAGGCAGCCGAGGATGTGCATGAAGGTCGACTTCCCGGAGCCGGAGGGCCCGGTGACCGACACGAAGTCACCAGCCTCGATGTCGACGCTGACGCCGCGAAGCGCCCGGACCTGGATCTCGCCCAGGTTGTAGGTCTTCGAGAGGTGCGTCGTCGTGATGAGGGGCATCGCGTCTCGGAGGCGGTCAGCGTCGTCCGAAGCCGCGGCGTTGCGGGATGAGCGGCGAGCTGGTGGCGCCGGTGGGTCGCGGGAGCGCGCCCTGGCCGAGGACGATGTTGGTGACGAGCTCGGTGCCCGGCGGGATGTCGGGCCCGAGCAGCTCGGTGTAGGCGCCGTCACTGACGCCGAGTCGGAGCCTCGTGGGCTTCAGTTCGCCGCCAGAATAGAGCCAGACTCGGCCACGCGACTCGGTCGCAGGCAGCGGGCCGAACAGCGCGTCGATCGTCTTCGCGCCACGTTCGGTGGCGGGGACCGTGTCAACGGGCGCCGGTCGAGCCCGGCGGGCGCCGCCGTCGGCCGGTGCGCCGGATCCGCGCTGGCCGCCTGGTCCGCCACGCCCGCCAAACTGCTGGCGCATCTGGGCGCGCTCGTCTTCCGACATGTGCTGGAAGCGTTCCCTCATCTGGCGTCGCTGCTCGGGGTCGTCGCGCTGGCCACCGCCGCTCGGGCCGGGACTATCGTCCGGAGTCGCGGCCCTGTTCGGCGCGGTGCCCGGACCGCCGGCCGGCGGCTCGGGGACGGGCAGATTCAGCGCGGCGAACATGTCGTCGGTTGGGCGGAACCGGAGCGCGGCGTTCGGAATCCGCACGACGTCGTCACGCCGCGCGATCTCGAGGATCACGGTGGCGGTCATGCCCGGCTTGAGCTTGAGCTCGGGATTCGGTACGTCGATCTGGGTCGCGTAGGTCACGACGTTCTCCACGACGATCGGCTCCAGTCGAACCTGTGAGACTCGGCCCTCGAACTCCTCGGTCGGGTAGGCGTCGACCCGGAACGTCACGACCTGGCCCGGCCTGATCCGGCCCACGTCCGACTCGTCGATGTTGGCGTTGACCTTCATCTTCGTGAGATCGGCCGCGAGCAAGAACAGGATCGGTGCCTGCATGCTCGCGGCGACGGTCTGGCCGACGTCGACGCTGCGGGAGATGACGATGCCGTCGATCGGCGCGGTGATGACCGTGTGCCCCAGATTCACGTTCGCCTGGTTCAGCGAGGCTTCGGACTGGGTCATCTGCGCCTGTGAGGAGCGCAACTGCGCTCGGGCCAACCGCACCTCGACTTCCGCCGCTTCGAGCTCGGTTGCGGGTATCAGGCTGCGGGCCGAGAGTCCTTCGGCGCGCACGAGCTTCGTCTCGGCGTCCTCGACGGATATCGTCAGCCGATCGACGTCCGCCTGTGACCGGATCAGGTTGGCTCTGGCCTGCTCGACCTGCGTCTCGAACAACGACGGATCCAGCCGCGCGATCACCTCACCGGCTCTGACGATCGAGTTGAAATCGGCGTACAGGTCCTCGATCTTGCCGGAGACCTGGCTGCCGACCTGGACGGTCGTCACCGCTTCGAGCGCGCCGGTAGCGCCAACGGTGTCGACGATGTCGCCGGTGGAGACGGTCACCGTGCTCACCTCGGGCACGAGGTCCCTCTCCCGCAGGGTGTAGACCCCGGCAGTCAGGATCAGGCCGGTGAACAGCAATCCGGTGAGCGTTCGCTTCATGAGCTGTGTCTCGTGTCAAACACTGGTTGCCGAACTTCCGGCGCGCGGCGCCGGGCTGGCGCGGCGCGACGAAGGAGCACATCGGGCATGTGTGACTGAGGCGTCACGCCGCCAAGCGGCACCCCCACCCGGGAATGAAGTGACGAATGTCTGGCACGGGACACTAGTTGCCTCCGCCCGAGACGACGATGATACTCCCCTGAGCCAGCGACGTCTGTTGCGACCGGTCGAACTCGATGCGGGCCTTTTGATGGTCGAGGATCGCTTGGAGTTCGGCTCGCTGGGCGTCGGCCAAGTCGCGTTGCGCCTGCACGACGAAGAAGTTCGTCGACGCGCCGACGTCGAACTTGCTCTGCTCGGCGTCGAGCTGCTGCCGGGCCAGCTCACGCGCGGCGGCGGCGGCCTCGATCCGCCGTAGCGAACTCTGAATCTGCAGCCCGGCGTTCGTCACTTCCGTTGCGATTTGAAGTTCCCTCTGCTCGATCTGCGCCTGTGTCTGTCTGACCTGCATCTGGGCGCGGGCGTACGATGCCTCGGCGCCGCTGTAGCCGAGCGGGTAACTGAGCGTCATCGACAGGTTCCATGCCGGGAAATCGTTGCTGATGAGCTGGTTCAGCGCGTCAGCGTAGCCCCCGGGAAGGATGCTGCCGACTTCGCCGCCGAGTCCGGACCGGACGAATTCGGTACCGCCGAGGCCTTGCATCGCATACGACGCCCGGACGTCCAGTGCCGGCAGCGTCGTGTCGCGCGCGGCGCGCAGGTTGATGTCGTTGATGTCCAGTTGACGGCGCGATCGCGCGATGTCGGTCCGTTGGTCGAGCGCCGACCGGACGGCCCCGGCGATGTCCACCGGCGTGGGATCGAACCTGGGCCGATCCACGGGCGCGATCTCCGCCTCCCACAGCGGGTCATCGGTACCGCCGACCAGCAGTCGCTTCAAGACGAGCTCCGCCGTGCGGCGCACCTGCAGCGCTTCGGTCAGAACCTGACGCCGCTGGGCGGCCTCTGACTGGGATTGGATGATGTCGATCGGCGCCAGGGTCCCGAGCTCGACGCGAGCCTGGTTGTCCTCGATGAGATCCTCCGCCAGCTCGACGAACTGCTGCTGCACGACGATCGCCTCGGAGGCGATCACGAGGTCCCAGTAGGCGCTGCGTACGGCCGCCTCGATGTTGGTGATCATCCGCCGCAAGTCGATGTCCGAGAGCTCGCGGTTGAGCCGTGTCACCTGCAGACGCTGGCGGATTGGATCGATCTTGAAGCCCCGCAGCAGCGGTTGGGTGTAGACCAGGTCGAGGTTCGAGCGGTAGCTCGGGTTGAAGCTCGAAAAGATGCTCGTGGTCTCGTTCCGGCTGTTGCTCCAGGAAGCGTCGACCGTAGCCCCGCCCCACTTGAGGGCCTGCGTGAGGCCGGCGTTGTAGGTCGTCGTGTCGACCACGACGCGCTGACCGCCGTCCAGCTGGGTCGTCGAGGGCTGGGTGCGTGAACTGCTGCCGACAGTTGAATCGAAGGTGGGCAGAAACGCGGCCTGGGCCGACGCGATGTCGAGATCGGCGATTTGCGGGTTCAATCGCTGGACAGCGATGTCGAGGTTGTTCTCGAGCGCCAGGCTGACCGCCTCGTCGAGCGTCAGGCGGGTCCGTGCCGCGGGGCGTGCCTGTGCGGCGGCGGCCTGTTCGACCAAGGCCGCGACGCGCGCCGCCGGGGCTCCCTGCGCGAGCGCCGTTCCTATTGCTCCCGTGAGCACGAATCCGAGCGTGACGAGCTTCATCGTCCTGCCTCCAACCAGACAGTGGGCGTCGGGCGCCCGGGCCTACGGATCACCACGTCATCCGAGCCTGCAGTCCGGGCACGCCGATACGAGATACGGATTTCAGCGCGCGGGGGGATCACCGACGACGCCAGTCGTCACCGGAACGGTCATCGCGTGACCGGCGTTCTTCGCGACGGCGCTTGGTGTAGGCTTCGAGCATGCCTCGCTGTTCGGCCGTGAGGACCCGCCGCATACGGAACAGCATCAGCGTTCGCGTCTTTCTCAACTCGGCCCGCGCGGCTTCCAGGTGCTCGAGCTCGTGGGCGACCTCCGCTTCGGTCACGTCATCCTTCTCGAGGAGCGCATCGAACGCCTGCTCCAGCCGGTTGAAGTCGCGCCAGCCGGAGCGCAAGATCGGGATGACGGACTCGAAAATGTCGTCAATCCGTGCCACGGCGTCGGCGGACAACTGCAGCTCCTGCTGCACCTCAGACGATACCCACCATTTGCTGCGGGACTGGACCTCCGCGGCGGTGCTCTGGGACAGGGCCAGCAGCGCGACGCACAAGCCGAGGACGCGCCATCGCGTTGACCAACTCCTCCGTACGACCCGATTCGGCATATATAGAAGACGACGACAGCCCGCGGAACGATGTTTACCTTCGTTTCGCTCGAATCAGTCGCCATCCGCAACGGCCGCGAACCGCTCCAAACGCTGCACGACCTGCCCGATGATGTTGTTGGGAGTCGAGGCGCCGGCGGTGAGCCCGATCCGGACGGCACCGGCGTCCGGGAGCCACCCGCGGGCGGCGACCTCCCGGCCGGCCCCGCCGGAGGGTACATCAATCGGGCGATGGCGAATCTCCGATGCGGACCGGAGCGCGTCGGCGTCGGCCACGTGATAGGTCGGTAGCTTGGCGGCGCAGATCTTTGCGAGGTTCCGCGTGTTGCTGCTGTTGTACCCGCCCACGACGATCATCAGGTCGAGCATTTCCCGGTCGAGCAGTGTCTCGACGGCGTCCTGGCGATCTTGTGTAGCGCTGCAAATCGTGTCGAATGCGCGGAAGTGATCTCCGAGGGCGGCTTCACCGAACCGGGCACGCATGGCCTGCCGGAACATCTCGCCGATGTCCAGCGACTCCGACATGAGCATCGTGGTCTGGTTGGCCAGGCCGATGCGATGCAGGTCGCGGTCGGGATCGAACCCCTCGGATGCCGTGTCGCGGAACTCCGCCAGGAACGCGTCGCGATCGCCGCCGCGCTCGATGTACGAGCAGACGCGCGACGCCTGGTCACGATCCAGCACCACGAGATAGCGTCCGCCGGGGTACTTCAAGGCCTGAGACGCCGTGGCCCGGGTTTCCTCGTGTCGCACCTTGCCGTGAATCAGCGCCGTGTAGCCGTCCTGTGCGTACCGCTTGACGTTCTTCCACACGTTGAGGACCGATCCGCACGTCGTGTCCACGAGGGTACACCCCAGCCGATCGTAGGCGGCCAGATCATGCACGGTCACGCCGAACGCCGGCAGGATGATGACCACCTGGGGGCCGAGCGGTTCACGCGGCTCGCCGGCATCGCTCAGGAACCGGATTCCGGCGGCGCGCAGGTTTTCGTTGACGTGCGGGTTATGGATGATCTCCCCGGTCAGGTACACCGTGCGATCGGGAAACCGCTTGCTGGTCTGATAGGCATAATCGACGGCGCGATCGACGCCGTAGCAGAACCCGAACTCTCGGGCAAGGTGAATCGTGAGCCGTCCGCGGACACGCCGGAACCCGTGACCGATCAGGTCGTCGACGATCGCGCTGTGATAGTCCTTGGCGAGCGCCGGGGCGACGGCGGCCTTGAGGTCGAGCCCCTTGCGGAAGATGACAGCGGACACGGCTTCAGCCTAGCAGCCTAGCAACCCGGACGCCGCATCAGCGGAGGCGCGGCACTCATCGGCCGGCGAGCGCGACCTCCTGAATCCTCGGGGTGAGGGCGTCGAGATCGCTGAGCGCGTCCACGCTCAGGGCCTCGAGTGCCGCATCGATCTCCGTCAGGATGACTTCGTCATTCTGCACGCCTTGAGCGCCGCGCAGCGCGTTCGCCCGCGTTGCGGCCAGAAACGCGTCACCATCGGCGGCGGCGACCACGTTTTCAGCCCGATCCGCCGTGTCGACCTCGAGCAGTCGGCCCGCCAGGACGCCCACCAGCAATCCCGCCGCCATCGCGGCCGGGAGCCAACGGTTCCGGCTCATCACGGTCGGTGGCATTCGGATTCTGGCGGGAAAGCGGAGGACCTTCGCAGGCGCTTCAGAGCCGACGAGGGTCGCCAGGCGTCGCATGATGCGGCGGCGCTGATCCTGCAGCCGCCCCGGGGTCAACTCGGCTTCGGCCTCGGCCGTGGCGCCGGTGCCCAGGTCATCGAGCATGCCGGCCAGGTCGTCGCGCCGCTGCGAGCAGCGGGGACACGTCTCGAGATGCTGGACCAAGTCTGGCGGCAGATCGGCAGGCGCCCACCGTTGGGCGAGTGTCGCGTCGCTGAGATGCCGCCGCAAGCGGATGTTCCAGTTCATCGTTCCTTCGCCTCCGTCCGGGCCGGCCGGCGCTCGATGAGCCATCGATCGCCGCCGATCAACTTGCGCAGCGCTCGAATCGCTCGAAACTGATGTACGCGCACGGTCGACTCATTGACCCCGGTCACGGCGCTGACTTCCCGGGCCGTGCAGCCTTCGAAGACGCCGAGAATCAACACTGTCCGCTGCCGCTCGGGTAAGCGCCGGATGGCCGTCGCGAGGTGCTCGCGACGCTCACGCGCCAGCAGGGCCTCCTCCGGTGTTCGGCCTTTGGCCGGCCGCCGTTCAGTCGGGTCGCGGTCGCCGTCGCCGCCCATCGGCACCATCCACCGATTGCGGCGATTCTGGGCCTTCAGACGGTCCAGACAGCCGTTGACGACGATCCGCGTGAACCAGACGACGAACGGCAACTCCTGCCTGAACGACGGCAGATGCACGAACGCCTTGACGAACGCGTCCTGCACGGCATCGTCCACCTCCGCGGCGTCCCGCAGGTAGTGATACGCAATGCGCGACGCACGTCGCTGATGGTGGGTGACGAGTTCCTCGAAGCGCTCGCGCGCTGGGGCGGTGTCGCCCCGAGCCAGCAGCGCCTTGATCTCGCCCGCCGTGACCGTGTCGCGGTCAGTGTCGGCCGACGGGAGTGTCTGGGGTTGATCACCCATGACTCTTATGACGCGCCCCGGAGACGAGCGTTTACCGAACGGCAGGGGACGACCGCTCGATTATATTACATCCCGGCGCGCGGGGTGGCGGCTCGGGTCGGCCAAGCGACGGACGGTCAACGGGTTAGCCGGATCGAGCGTCTGCGCGGCGAGTGAGCCAGCGCGCCGGTGAGGGTGGGGTTTTCTCGCGAATCACCCGGGGGAATCGCGGTGACGCGGATCGCGCTCAGGGGGTCCAGCCGGACCCCGGAGTAGTAGTGCTGGAGGATCTGGGGAAAGGGGCGTCCCTGCGCCGCGCGGGCGATGGCGCCGACCTGGCAGAGCCCAACGCCGTGACCGAAGCCCGAGCCGGTGAACACGAGCGTCTCGCCCGTTCGTTCCACCTCGAATCGCGTGCTCCGGATCGTGCGTGCCCCGAACGCGGCGGTGAGGACGGCGCGGAGCTCTTCACCGCGGACCATGCGCGCCGACTCCCCGTCGATGACGGCACGCACCGCGCGTCCCGCGACGTCGCGTTCGACGACGTCGATCCGGTCCAGCCGCGCGCCGACGCGGGTTCGGACATCGTCATTGAGCGCGGCCAGGACCTGGTCGACCGCCGCCTCGAAGCGCCACGCGCGGTGCGTCTCGGTCACGAGTGCATCGGGTACGGCGAGGAGGTAGGGCGGCGTGGGGCCGCCCCAGACGACGCCGGCGTCGCTCGTGTGCCCACCGCAATCCGAGTGAAAAAGCGCCTGGATGGGGCGTCCCTCATAGGCGAGGACCAGGTCCCGGGTGTCGGCAGCGGCCGCGGTTGCCACCGACTGGAACTGCGCGGCGAATTGCCCGGGTGCACGATAGAGCTGGCAGTGCGTGTCGGAGCAGAGGTCGAAACCCTCGTGGGCGTGACGACCCCGGTTCGCGACCGCATAGGTGCGCGCGATCACCGCCTGGAGTCGCGCGACCTGGAGGACTGCCGCAGGGGGCAATGCCCCGAGCGCAACCTCGGCCAGCACCGATCCGGTGACGTAGTCTTCGAGCGGGAGGATCAGGACTCGCGTCTGTCCCGCGTCGACGACCTCGACGCGGAGGACTCGCGCACTGGCGGCTCGGTCCGGACGTGGACTTGGCGCTACCCGAGGGCGCGTCGTGGTGGATGAGGCACAGCCGGCGGCAGTGAGCGCGAGGGCCAGCAGGACCCAGCGCTGAATCTGCGTGCGAGGGCATCGCGCGGGAGGTACGTTCGGGATCACGTGTCGTGTCATGGCTCGTCGTTCGTCCAGGGTTATCGGACGTGACGGGTCGGAAAGTTAGCCGCCGGTGCTGGTTGACTTCGCTCGAATGCGGCAGGTACGATCCCCCGATGTACGTGCGGGTACTCTCCACTCCAGGCGGCCGATGCCGGCGCGACGGCCGCGGGAGCGGCGTCGTCGAGCCGGACCATTTCGTGTCAGGGTAGGGAATCCTCACATGTCCATCCAGGTCGCGCCGGGCGTCGGCCTTGACGCCCATGGCCTCTCCAGCGCTCCTGCCGTCCACTGGAATCTCAGCGTCGCGTCACTTGTCGAGGCCGCGGTTCGGCGGGGTGAGGGTGCCATCGCCGAGTCGGGGCCGCTCGTGTGCCAGACGGCGCCCCACACGGGTCGGTCGCCGAACGACAAGTTCATCGTTCGCGAGGCGTCGAGCGAGAAGCACGTCTGGTGGGGCACGGTCAACCGCGCGCTGGCGCCGGAGTCGTTCGAGGCGCTCCATCGCGACCTCCTGACGCATCTCGGCGAGCGGGAACTGTACGTGCGAGACGGATACGCCGGCGCCGACCCGCAGTACCGGCTGCCGATTCGGGTCATCACCGAGACGGCATGGCACAACTTGTTCGCGCGCCACATGTTCATCGGGGAAGGGGACCCGGTTCGCCTGGCGGCACACACGCCGGAGTTCACCGTGCTCAACGCGCCGACGTTTCACGCCGACCCGGCGCGCCACGGGACGAATTCACCCACGGTGATTGCCGTTCACTTCGGCAAGCGCCTGGTCCTCATCGGGGGAACGGCCTACGCCGGCGAAATCAAGAAGGCAATCTTCACGGTGATGAACTATCTACTGCCGCTTCGCTCAGTCATGCCGATGCACTGCTCGGCCAACCGCGGCGTGGATGGCGACTCGGCGCTCTTCTTCGGACTGTCGGGCACCGGCAAGACCACCCTGTCGAGCGACATCGACCGCAGCCTCATCGGCGATGATGAGCACGGGTGGTCGGACGCCGGGATCTTCAACTTCGAGGCGGGCTGTTACGCGAAGCTGATCCGTCTTTCGGCCGAGTCCGAGCCCCAGATCCATGCCACCACACGGCGGTTTGGCACGCTGCTCGAGAACGTCGTCCTGGATCCAACGACCCGGCAGCTGGATCTGGACGACGACTCCTTGACCGAGAACACCCGAGGCGCCTACCCCATCTCGTTCGTTGAGAACTTCGTGGCGTCTGGGCGGGGAGGGCATCCCCGGCACGTGGTGATGCTGACGGCCGACGCGTTCGGTGTCCTGCCTCCGGTCGCACGGCTGACGCCGCCGGCCGCCATGTATCACTTCCTCTCCGGATACACCGCGAAGGTTGCCGGGACGGAGCGCGGTGTGACGGAGCCCAAGGCGACCTTCAGCACCTGTTTCGGCGCGCCGTTCATGGCCTGGCATCCGACGGTCTATGCGAAACTGCTCGGCGAACGGATTGCGCGGCACGGCTCGTCGGTCTGGCTCGTGAACACCGGGTGGACGGGCGGGCCCTTCGGCGTCGGCTCGCGGATGCCGATCGCGCACACCCGAGCGGTCGTGCGTGCCATCCTGTCCGGCGCGCTCGATGGGGCGACGTACCGGCAAGACCCGGTCTTCCGGGTGGACGTGCCCACGGAATGTCCCGGCGTTCCTCCGGATGCGCTCGTGCCCAGGCAGACCTGGAACCAGCCGACCGACTACGATGCCCAGGCGGCGCGGTTGGCGGTGATGTTCGCCGACAATTTCAGGACGTTCGAAGCGGACGTCGACCCGAACGTGGCAGGGGCGGGTCCGAGGGCCTAGCAGTTGAGCCTTGCGACGTCATGGAGATCGAACCGGTCATTGGCCTCGAGATTCACGCCCAGTTGCTGACCCGGACGAAGATTTTCTGCGGGTGCAGCACGACCTTCGGCGCGCCGGCGAACGTGCATGGATGCCCTGTGTGTCTGGGCTTGCCGGGCGCGCTGCCCGTGCTCAACCGGGCCGCCGTGAGCTTGGGCATCAGGGCGGCACTGGCGCTGAACTGCCAGGTACAGCCGTCGTCAATCTTCGCTCGAAAGAACTATTTCTATCCGGATCTTCCAAAGGGCTACCAGATTTCGCAATACGAGCTGCCGCTGGCGACTGGCGGGCGTCTGCGGGTGCCCGGGGCCGGCGTCGAGGTCGGACTGACCCGCATCCATCTCGAAGAGGACGCCGGCAAGTTGCTGCACGAGGGGTTCCTAGATTCCGACCGGAAGTCCTACGTCGATTTCAACCGCAGCGGCGTGCCGCTGATCGAGATCGTGACCCAGCCGGACATGCGATCGGCGAGCCACGCCAAGGCGTTCTTCGTGGCGCTCCGGGAGATCCTGGTTGCGATTGGGGTCAACGACGGCAACATGGAGGAGGGCAGCCTGCGCTGCGACGCCAACGTGTCGGTCCGCCCGAAGGGGCAGGCGGCGCTCGGCGTCAAGGCGGAGGTCAAGAATCTGAATTCGTTTCGTTTTCTCGAGCGGGCGGTGGCCTACGAGATCCGACGCCAATCTGACGCGCTCACCGCCGGACAGCCAGTCGTCCAGGAAACGCGGCTCTGGGATGCGGCGGCCGGTCGCACCGTGGCCATGCGCAGCAAGGAGGAGGCGCATGACTACCGGTATTTCCCGGAGCCCGATCTGCCGCCGCTGCGGGTGAGCACCGCCTGGGTAGACGAGGTCCGTGTCACGGTCCCCGAGCTGCCCGAGGCGCGCCGGAGCCGCCTCATGACGACCCACGGCCTCACCCGGGCGCAGGCCGTGCAGTTGACGCAGGTCCGTCCTGGCTTGGCTGCCTACTTCGAAGAGTTGGCGGTGGCGGTTGGGCAGGTGGCGCCGGCTCTCAACTGGACCCTCGGCGAAGTCAATCGCAAGATGAACGAGCTGGGCACCGACGACGTGGAGGTCATCCGGGTGCGGCTGTTGCCGTCTGCCCTGGCGGAGTTGCTCGGCCTCGTCGAGCGCGGGATCGTCAGCGGAACAGTCGCCAAAGAGATGTTCGAGAAAATGTACGCGACGGGCGACGCGGCCGAGGCCATCGTGGAACGGGAAGGCCTGGCGCAGATCGACGACGCCGGCGCGCTGGAGGCGGTCATCCGCGACGTGTTGACGGAGCACGCGGACGCGGTCACGCAGTACCGATTGGGCAAGGGCGGCGCGCTGGGATTCCTCGTGGGACAGGTCATGCGAGCGACCCAGGGGAAGGCGAACCCGAAGCTCGTCCACACGCTGCTACGGACGGCGATCGAGGACTGAATGCGCGCGTATGCTATAGTGACTGCGCTTCTGGTGATCTCTCGCGAGTTCGTCATCCGCGGACCCGCCGGGCCGCCCGCGTGGCGCGAGTAGAGTGTGATCGAGGCCCATCAGCTCTCGAAGATCTATCGTCGCGGCCTCTACGCGCTGCGCGATCTCTCCCTCACGATCGAGCACGGCGAGTTCGTATTCCTGACCGGGCCGAGTGGTGCCGGCAAGTCCACCCTGCTCCGGCTGCTGCTGCGCCAGGAGCTGGCGTCGGAGGGGGAGCTTGTCGTCGACGGCGAGCCGCTGTCCGATCTGACGCCGAGCCAGGTCCAAGCCTACCGGCGGAGCATCGGCTTCGTGTTTCAGGATTTCAAGCTGATTCTCCGCAAGACCGTGCTCGAGAACGTGGCGTTCGTGCCCCGCGTGCTGGGCGCGTCGCCGTCGCAACAGCGACGCAAGACGTTTCAAGTGCTGAAGTGGGTCGGCTTGCAGCACCGGATGAACGCCTTGCCGATGGAACTGTCGGGCGGCGAGCAGCAGCGTGTGGCGATCGCGCGGGCGCTGGTCAACGACCCGATGCTCGTGCTTGCGGACGAGCCCACGGGGAATCTCGATCCGGACCTCTCGCTGGAAATCATGAACCTCCTCCGTGAGATCAACGCGCGTGGCACCACCGTGCTCGTGGCGACGCACGACCGCGAATTGATCCGGCGCGTAGGGCGGCGCGCGATCACGCTGGATCACGGGCGGATCGTCGAGGTCATGGATGGAGATCTGGGGGACGGGGCGATTGTGCGGCCGGTATCGGCTGTACCGGCGGTGTGATCGTTATGACGCGGCCTCCGGAGTCGGGATGATCTGATGCGGGTGCTGCAGTATTGCTTCGGCGAGGCGGCGGCCAGCCTCTGGCGTGGTCGGCGGTCGGGCATCATGTCGGTGCTGACCAGCGCGGCCGCCATATTCGTCCTCGGAGCGCTGCTGCTGGTGACGAACAACGTCGAACGGATCATCGGGCGCTGGGAGGCGGCGGCCGAGCTCGTGGCCTACGTGTCCGATGACGTCAGCGACGAGCAGCAGGCCGCGATCCGGGACCTGCTGGACAGCTCGAGCGTCGCCGAGTCCTACACGAGCGTGTCGAAGGCGGAGGCGTTTCGGCGTTTTCGCCAAGATTTCTCAGATCTGGCGTCGGTGATCGGCGGGCTCGACGAGAACCCGCTGCCGGCGTCCTACGACGTGCGGCTGCGCGCCGATCCTGACGCCGGCGATGCCGTGGGGACCCTGGCCGAGCGGCTGCGAGGCATCCCAGGTGTGACCGATGTTCGCTACGATCGCGAGTGGATTACCAGGATTGCAATTGTGGTGTCGCTCCTGCGTGGGCTGGGTACACTGGTGGTCGTGACGCTGGTCGTTGCGGCGGCGCTGACGGTGGCCAACGTCGTTCGGCTGGCCGGCCACGCCCGGCGAGGTGAGCTGGAGATCATGCGGCTCGTGGGCGCGCCCGTGGGCTACGTTCGTGGTCCGTTCATCGTTGAGGGCATGCTCCACGGCGGCCTCGGCTCAACGGTCGCACTCGCGGTGCTGTGGGGAGCGTTTCTTCTCGGCGAATTCTATTACGGTCCGCTGATCGCGACGCTGCTGAACGCGTCCCGCATCTCGTTTCTGCCACTCGAGCTGAGCGCGTTGTTGGTGGTCGGTGGCCTCGTCGTCGGAACCGTGGGCGGTGTCGTGGGCGCGCAGCGCACGGCACGGCTGTAGCAGCCCGTCCGAGTATTCGCGTGGGCCGCGCGCTCGGACGGGCTCCCAGCGCTCACCCGTCCGCGTTTGACACGATGGGACGGGGGAGCTTACACTGGCAATTAAGCCACGAGCGTGATGAGGAGTTGCATGTCAGACGGCCTCAGCCACCAGGCGCGCTCGCGTGCCACGCCCACGTCGGTCCGGACCGAGTTCTACCGCGAAGAGTTCATCAAACATCAACGGTGTCTGCAGCAGCAAAGGGAGTCGTTTTCGGACAATGCCATCCTCGAGGCCGAGGCGGCGCTGGCCCGGATTCTCGCACGGCTCGAGCAGCTGTGCTGCAAGGACGATGCGGACGAAGTGGTCAGCCGGCTGTTGAGGCAGTTCGACCTGGTCACGCACGTGTCGGCGTCGTCCGACCCTCGTAACGTTCACTGATCAGATCGCCCGCCGGAGTACGTCGCGGCCGCTCCAGGCGCTAGCAGCCCGTGGTGAAGGTCCCGCGGCATTCGACCGGCGCGGCCTCCCGCCTGGCTGGGCTTCTCGGCCACATACAGCCGGTATTTTCCCTCGTCGTGCCTTGCTCGGGCCGACCGGGGCGCTGGTTCCCCGCGGTCTCGGAGCGTCGCTGCACGTTCACCACGGGCGCCTAGGCTAGGAGCGTCGTGAAGGTGCGTCCACGTCACGGGCGCAGTGGCGTGTGGGAGGGCGTGTTGAAGAATGTGGTCTTTCGATGACGAGCACTGAGTTACTCCACCGGATACGACAACGGGTCGATCACCCGGCCACAGCCCGCGAGTTGCAGCAGGCGCTGCGGGTGCCGCGGGATAAGCGTTCCGCGTTCCAGCGCCGGCTGCGGGCGCTGGTCGCCTCTGGGGCGCTGGTGCGGATTCGGGGCAACCGGTACGGACTGCCCGACAAAATGAACCTGCTCGTCGGCCGGGTGCACACCAACCCGCGCGGGTTCGGGTTCGTGACGCCGGAGTCCACGACCGGGAAGGACCAGGACATCTACATCGCTGGCGCCAATCTGAACCAGGCGATGCACGGGGACCGGGTCGTGGTGCGGCTCGAGCGCCGGGGACCGGGCGAGCGCACAGAGGGGCGGATCGTCCGGATTCTGGAGCGCCGTGCCGCCATCATCGTCGGTCGCTACGACCGGGACGAGTCGGGGCTGGGCTTCGTCGTGCCGTTCGACCGGCGAATAATCATGGACGTGCACGTGCCGGCGAAGGAACGGGGCGGTGCCGTGCTGGGCGACATCGTCGTCGTCGAGTTGACGCGGTGGCCGACCGTGACCAGGAATCCGGTGGGACGCGTCACCGAGGTGCTCGGCAAACTGGAGGCGCCCGGCGTCGACGTCGAGATCATGCTCCGGAAGCACGGCATTCCCGACGGCCACGGTGCGGCTGCGGTACGGGAAGCGGAACGGCTCGGGGGGCGCGTGCGTGAGCGCGACCGCGCGGGGCGAACTGATTTCCGGGACGTCACCACCGTCACGATCGACGGCGAGCACGCACGGGACTTCGACGATGCGATCACGCTGGAACGGCTGCCCAACGGGCACTTGTGGCTCGGCGTGCACATTGCCGACGTGTCCCATTATGTGCGGCCAGGAAGCGAGCTGGACCGCGAAGCGAGAGCCCGGGGCACGTCGGTCTACTTTCCCGATCGCGCCATCCACATGTTTCCGGAAGCGCTGTCTACCGAGCTCTGCAGCCTGAATCCCGGGGTCGATCGCCTCGTGCAGTCGTGCCTCATGGAAATCAGCGACCGGGGCGACGTCGTGCGGCACGAACTGCACGAAGGCGTCATTAACAGTGACGCGCGCATGACCTATACCGACGTCGACGCCATCCTGACCGACCGGAATCTGGAGACCCGCTCCCGCTACGCGGCTCTGGTACCGTTGTTCGAGCTGCTGCACGAACTGTTCGGCATCCTGTCCAGTCGGCGGCACCGCCGCGGCTCGATCGACTTCGATCTGAAAGAAGCGGAGTTCGTGCTGGACGAAGCGGGACTCGTCGAGGCGATCACGGCGGCGGAGCGGAACGTGGCGCACCGGATCATCGAGGAGTGCATGTTGCTGGCCAATGAGGTCGTGGCGGAGGATCTCCGCTCACGCGCGATGCCGTCCTTGTTTCGTGTGCACGATCCCCCCGACGCCACGAAGATCGCAGACTTCGAGGCGTTCATCACGACGCTGGGCTACAGCCTGGCCGCGCCGGAAGGGTCCGTAGCGCCGGCGCACTTTCAGCGCCTGGTCGAGCGGATTCGTGGCACGCCGGAGGAGAAACCGATCGCCCTGCTGATGCTGCGCACGATGCAGAAAGCGCGGTACGATGCCTCGTGCATCGGCCATTTCGGTCTCGCCGCATCGGCCTACACACATTTCACCTCGCCGATTCGACGTTACCCGGACCTCGTCGTGCACCGCACCGTGCGCGAGGCGCGGCGGGGACGGCTGTCGGCGACACGGCGGCAGGAGCTCGTCGACGAGTTGCCGGCGCTGGCCCTCCAGACATCCGACCTCGAGCGCCGAGCCGAGGAGGCCGAACGCGAGCTCATGCAGTGGAAGAAGGTCCGGTTCATGGCCGACAAGGTCGGCGATGAGTTCGACGGCTACGTGATCGGCGTGACGGCGTTTGGATTGTTCATCGAATTGATCGAGCATTTCGTGGAAGGGCTCGTGCACATTTCGAGCATGGCAGACGACTACTACCGGTTCGTCGAGAGCGGTCACTTCCTGCAGGGGGAGACGACGGGGAAGGCCTATCGTCTCGGCGACCGGGTCGCGGTGCAGGTCGTCCGCGTGGACCTGGAGCGGCGTCAGATCGATCTCGGTCTGGTGGACATCCTGGCGTCGGTGCGGGCGTCCGAGCGCAACCGGGGGCCGCGCCAGAGCCGGGTGCGGACGCGGCATCAGGCGTCGCCCAAGGGGCAGAGACGCCGTCGTCGGTAGGTTGGTGCACCTCGGTCAGGGGTCATGAGCACGATCGTCATCGGCACGGCTGGGCACATCGACCACGGGAAGAGCAGGCTCGTCCGGGCGCTCACCGGGACCGACCCCGATCGCTTGAAGGAAGAGAAAGAACGGGGCATCACGATCGACCTGGGGTTCGGGCACTATCGTGACGAAGACGGTACCGTGCTGTCCTTCGTCGACGTGCCGGGCCACGAGCGGTTCGTTAAGAACATGCTGGCCGGTGTGAGCGGCATCCATGCCGTGCTCCTCGTCATCGCCGCGGACGAGTCGGTCATGCCCCAGAGTCGCGAGCATTTCGACATCTGCCGGCTCCTGCATGTGGCGCGCGGCGTCATTGCTCTGACCAAGTCCGATCTGGTCGATCCCGAGATGATCGAGCTAGCCCGGCTGGAGGTCAAGGAACTGGTCGCGGGATCGTTCCTGGCTGACGCACCCGTCGTGCCGGTGTCGGCAAAGACGGGCAGCGGGCTGGCCGAGCTCCGCGCGGCGCTCCGTGGAGTGATGGTGACGACGACGGCGGCCGGCGGCGGCCAGGGGGCGGTCCGGCTGCCGATCGACCGGGTGTTCTCGATGCGCGGCTTCGGCACGGTCGTGACCGGGACGCTGGTGTCCGGGCAGATCGACCTGGATCACGACCTGCGCTTGCTGCCGTCCGGCCGGCGCGTGAAGGTACGCGGACTCCAGGTGCATGGGGCCAGCCAGCCGGTGGCCGCGGCCGGACGCCGTGTGGCGGTCAATCTCGGTGGCCTCGACGTGGCAGATGTCTCGCGAGGAGATTCGCTCGTCACGCCTGGGAGTCTGGAGGTGACGCGCCGCTTCGACGGCCTGGTCGAGCTACTGTCGAGCGCGAAGCCGCTTCGGCATGGCGCCCGCATCCGCTTCCATCATGGGACCCGCGAGGTGATGGGGCGCGTCGCGGTCGCCGCGCCCCTCACGTCCTCGGCGCCGCCCGACGCCGCAAGGGAATCGGGTCGTGGCATCGAGATCGAGCCCGGCACCGACGCGTACGTGCGGGTTCGGCTCGAGTCGCCGGTCGTGCTGACTCGCGGGGACCGGTACATCCTGCGGGCCTATTCGCCGCCCACGACCATCGCCGGAGGCCTCGTGCTCGATCCGCAGCCGCCCCGGATCGGGGTTCGGACGGCGGCGGCGCGCCAGCGCTTCGACCGGCTGCGCCGAGCGCTCGAGGAAAAGACGCCCGCGGCGCGTCTCGCGGCGGCGGCGCGGGTCGTGGTCGAGGAGCAGGCGGCGCTCGGACTGCCGGTGCCGGCCCTGGTGGTGAGGTTAGGGGCGCCGCCGGATCTCGTCGATCAGACGGTGGCCCAACTGGAAGGCGCCGGCGCGGCGACGCGGGTCGGCGAGTTGTTGATTGCGTCGGGTGTTCTGGAGGCCGGGCGTGCGCATGTGCTGGCCGCGATCGACGCGCACCATCGTGACCAACCGCTGTCGGAAGGATTGCCGCGCGAAGAGGCCCGAGAGCGCCTGTTCGGGCGGGCCCATCCGAGTGTGTTCGAGCAGGTGATCGCCGACCTCGTCGGTGCGGGCGCGATCACGGCGCGCGACCGCCTGGCGAGGTCGACCCACCGGGTCTCGTTGTCGGATGAGGAGGTCAAGGCGCAAGCAGCCATCGAGGGCGCGTGCCGGACGGCTGGTCTGACCCCGCCCGATCTGGCAAGCCTCGCGGAAGTGGCCGGGGTCGCTCCCGAGGTCGCCGAGCGCGTGGCCAAGTGGCTGATGCGTCAGAAGGTCCTGGTCAAGGTGGAGGCGCTCGTTTTTCACACCGAGTCGCTCCGGACCCTGAAAGCGGAGATTGCGGCCCTGAAGACGGCCGGGTCCAGCGAGCCGGCGCGTATCGATGTCGGGACGTTCAAGGCGCGCTACGGGATCACCAGGAAGTACGCGATCCCGCTCCTGGAGTATCTGGATCGAGAGCGGATCACGCGGCGGGTGGGGCAGAGCCGCGTCGTGCTCTAAAAGGAGATCACTCCTGCGCGTCGTCGCCGTCGCGGGTCGCGTCGCGGAAGTTCTTGATACCCCGCCCGATGCCGCGACCTAGGTCGGGCAATCGATTGGCGCCGAAAATCATCAGAACGATCAGGACGATGATCAGCAGTTCCGCCACGCCAATGCCCATGGACGCTCCCTTCGTACACGTCGATTCTACCACCGGCCGGTGCCGATCCACGCGATGGGCCGGCCGTGGTGAAAGGCTCGCGTCGTACCGAGACCTCGCTGAGCCAGGGCCGCGGTCGGCCCGAGGAAGGTCGCGAGGAAGGGGCGTACCGGGAGTAGTTGACCCATCGTCGACAGCGCCCAGCGCCGCCGACGCCGGGAGGCATCGGCGGTCGAAGGCACTGGGACTTTCACCATGGGCGGCAAGACGGTACACTGGAGAAAAGACGCCGTGGACCCGGCAGGTCGCTCCGCTGAGCGGCGGGGTGCGGTCACGTCGACGTCGAGACAGATTCATGTCAGAGGCTGATCGGTATACCGTTGGCGTGTTCGAGGATCTGGGTGCGGCAGAGCGGGCGCTGGCGGCGTTCTTGCAACACGAGTTTCCGTCGGAGTGGCTCAGCGTCCTCGCGGTGGAGGCCCCGGGCGTGGCCGAGCTGCTGCAAAAGACCTTCGGGGTGGCCGGAGAGATCCTCGACGTGCGGACGGTGGGCACCATTCGTGTGCACGGACCGCTTGTTGCGGCGCTGCAGGGCTCGGCGAACGATCTGTCCACGACCGGGATTGCCGCCGCGATGCCGCGCGTCGGTTTCCAGGCGCACGATGGCTACATCTACGAGACCCTGACTGCCCGCGGCGGTGTGCTGGTCGCCGTCCAGAGCGAGCCACGGGCAGCCGATGCGGTGGCGCTGCTGCTTGCGTATGGCGGCGGGAATGCGGCGATCGGGGCGTGGACCGGCCGGGTATAACAGCCCGTGGTGAGCGTCCCGCGTCCCACGGGGACCCGGCTGAACCAAAGTCGCGGTCGCCCAGGGCAAGGCGTGGGGAGGGAACATACCGGGAGTATTTGCCTCATCGTGGACAATGCCCAGCGCCGCCGAAGCCGGGATACATCGGCGGTCGAATGCAGCCGGATGTTCCCCACGGCCTGGTAAGCGGACGCGACCGGAACCCACCGTTCAGCGTCCTAACTTAGTAGGCGGCGTACGCGCTGACGCGGCGTCGACGCCGAGCGAGGCGGCTCAATCTGGCATGACGTGGACAGGAAGACCCGAGGCGTGGTGGGCGAAGCTCGCCGAGTTCACGCGCTGGGCGTGGGGCTCGGGCAGTAGCGACGATCAGCCGCTGACCGTGCGGTCGGACGACGGCCCGCCACTCGATCTGCTGTTCGGCTCGCATTCACATTCGCAGCGCATGAGCCGTGCCGTCGGCGTATCCGTCAGCTCACATATCCTCGTTGTCCTGCTGGGCCTGTTCGTCGTCACCCGGTTTGCCCAGCATCGCGACACGCCGTTTCTTCCCGATCTGCGCAGTTACGACATCGTGTGGGTTCCCATGGCGGGACCCGGCGGCGGCGGCGGTGGCGGCGGAAACGAGAACCCGGCGCCGCCGACGCTGGTGGAGCTGCCGGGACCCGATCCGACGACGGTGCCGGTCAGCCAGCCGCCGGAGCTCGAGAACCCGGACCCGGAGGACGAGCCCGAACCGGAGCAGGAGATGAACATTCCGGCCCAAACGCTCGCCTCCTCGACGCAGATGCTCCCAGGAATCCTGCAAGGCGTGCCGATGGCACAGGCGATGTCGCTCTCTCAGGGACTCGGGACCGGCGGCGGAGGCGGGACCGGGGACGGGACGGGCATCGGACCGGGCACGGGCGCCGGGTTGGGACCTGGCGAAGGCGGCGGGACCGGCGGCGGAGTCTATCGGCCTGGCGCCGGCATCGTGCTGCCGCGGCCCATTCGAGAGGTCAAGCCCCGGTACACCGCCGACGCCATGCGGGCGAAGGTCCAGGGGTCTGTGTGGATAGAGGCGATCGTATTGCCGGACGGTGGGGTGGGCGAGGTTCGGATTACGCGGTCGCTCGACCGGGTGTTCGGACTCGACGACGAGGCGCTTCGGGCGGCCCGGCAGTGGCGGTTCGTGCCGGGGACCCGCTTCGGCCAGCCGGTGTCGGTGCTCGTCGTGATCGAGCTGACATTCACGCTGCGCTAACCGGAGGCGCCGGGTACTTCGGGAAAGAGAAAGGGCCTGGCAGGCACGCCTGCCAGGCCCTCTTGGTGTACTCGCGGAACCGGTCGGCTCAGTACATGCCGCCCATGCCACCAGGGCCGCCGCCCGGCATCGCCGGTTCCTTCTTGTCCTCGGGAATCTCCGATATCAGCGCTTCTGTGGTCAGCAGCAGCGACGCGATCGACGAGGCGTTCTGGAGCGCCGAGCGCACGACCTTGGCCGGATCGATCACACCGGCCCTGACCAGGTTGCCGTACTTCTCGGTCTGGGCATTAAAGCCTTCTTCTTCGCCGCCCATCTCGAGGACCTTCTGCACGACGATGGAGCCTTCGTGGCCGGCATTGATGGCGATCCACCGTATTGGCTCCTCGATAGCCCGCTTGACGATGTTCACGCCGACCTGCTGGTCACCCGGCAGCTTGAGCCTGTTGAGCCCTTTGGCGGCGCGTATCATGGCGACGCCGCCGCCGGTGACGATGCCTTCCTCGACCGCGGCCTTCGTCGCGTGCATCGCGTCCTCGACCCGAGCCTTTTTCTCCTTCATCTCGGTCTCGGTGGCAGCGCCGACCTTGATGATGGCCACGCCGCCGACCAGCTTGGCCAACCGCTCCTGCAGTTTCTCACGGTCGTAGTCCGAGGTGGTGTCCTCGATCTGCGCCCGGATCTGCTTGACCCGACCCTGGATGGCCTTCGTGCCGCCGTCGCCTTCGACAATCGTCGTGTTGTCCTTGTCGATGGTGACCTTCTTGGCCTTACCGAGGTCCTCGACCCGGATGCCTTCGAGCTTGAGGCCCAAATCCTCCGTGATGGCCTTGCCGCCGGTCAGGGTCGCGATGTCCTCGAGCATCGCCTTGCGGCGGTCACCGAAGCCCGGCGCCTTGACGGCCGCGCCCTGCAGGGTACCGCGCAGCTTGTTGACGACCAGGGTGGCCAGCGCCTCACCCTCGACATCCTCGGCGATGATGAGCAACGGGCGGCTGAGGCGGGCAACCTGCTCGAGCAACGGGAGGAGGTCCTTCATCGAGCTGATCTTCTTTTCGTGGATCAGGATGATCGGATTCTCGAGCACGACTTCCATCCGCTCGGGGTCGGTCACGAAATACGGCGAGAGGTAGCCTCGGTCGAACTGCATCCCTTCGACCACGTCGAGCGAGGTCTCCAACGTCTTGGCTTCCTCGACCGTGATCACGCCGTCCTTGCCGACTTTCTCCATCGCCTCGGCGATGATGGTGCCGATCGTGGAATCGTTGTTCGCCGAGATGGTGCCGACCTGCGCGATCATGCTGCCGGTCACCTTCTTGGATTGCTTGTGCAGCGCCTCCACGACGAGCTCGACCGCCTGCTCGATGCCACGCTTGATCTCCATCGGGTTGGCGCCGGCGACCACGTTTTTGGCGCCCTCACGGTAGATGGCCTGCGCGAGCACGGTCGCCGTCGTCGTGCCGTCGCCGGCGACGTCCGACGTCTTGCTCGCCACCTCGCGCAGCATCTGCGCGCCCATGTTCTCGATGGGGTCCTTGAGCTCGATCTCCTTCGCGACGGTCACGCCGTCCTTGGTGATCGTGGGGGAACCGAATTTCTTGTCGAGGACGACGTTGCGGCCCTTCGGGCCGAGCGTGACCTTGACGCAGTCGGCGAGGGCGTTCACGCCGCGCAGAATCGCTTGCCGCGACTCCTCACCGTAGACGATCTGTTTTGCCATGATTGCACTCCTGCACGATAAATGGGCGTCGGTCGGCGCGGCGGTCAGCCGCCGCGAGTGAACGGCCCGCGGTTACTTTTTCTTGGATTTGCCCTCGATCACGCCGAGCACCTCTTCCTCGCGCATGATCAGATACTCCTCGCCGTCCAGCTTGATCTCTGTTCCGGAATACTTGCCGAACAGAATGATGTCGCCTGCCTTGACGTCCATCGGCACGACTTTGCCGTCGTCCTTGATCTTGCCCTTGCCCGCGGCAATGACCTTGCCCTGCTGGGGCTTTTCCTTGGCCGTATCGGGGATGATGATCCCGCCGACCTTCTGCTCGCCCTCGTCAATGCGTTGCACGATGATGCGATCATGTAGTGGTCTGACTTTCATGGCCTCAACTCCACTCTCCCGTTAACAATTGATGAAGAATACCTTCCGGGGATCTCGCCTGCCCTGGTGGCTAGCAGTCGACCCAGGCAACTGCCAATTATGAGATATCTAGCTCCGGGGTGTCAAGCCTTCGAAATGCATTGCAGACGACAGGCCAGGCGCCGGGCGCCGGTCTTCGCATCTTCTCAGGCCCCCGATTTCGGGTTGCGGGCCGGTCGGGTCTGGCGCGCCTTGAGGGGCTGGCGCTTGATGCGGTATTCCACCACCTTACGGCTGAGCGTGTTCCGATGGAGCCCCAGCAGGCTCGCCGCGGCGCTCAGGCTGCCCTTGGTGCGGGCCAACGCGCTGGCGATGAAACAGCGCTCGAACTCCCGGTGGGCATCCTCGTAGAGAATGCCTTTGTCGAGCATGTCCTCGATGAGCCGGTCGAGTCGTTCGCGCACGTGTCTGTCGCCGATGCCGCGTCAGTTGGTTACTGGAGATCCCGGTCGCTCAGGACGCGCAGCGCGTCGAGGTACTTCTGGCGCGTGCGCGCGACGACGTCATCCGGAAGCGTCGGCACCGGAGGCTGCTTGTTCCAGCGGATCTTCTCGAGGTAGTCGCGCACGTACTGCTTATCGAAACTCTGCTGTGGCCCACCCGGCCGGTACTCGGCTGTGGGCCAGAACCGCGACGAGTCGGGCGTCAGCACCTCGTCGATGAGGATGACGTCGTCGCGTCCGCCGCTGCTCAGCAGGCCGAACTCGAACTTGGTGTCGGCGACGATGACGCCCCGGGATTCGGCATGCGCCGCGCCGAAGGCATACAGCGCCAGGGTGTAGTCGCGGAGCCTGGCGATGAGCTCCGGACCCACCAGGCGGCCCGCTTCGGCCTCGCTGATGTTGATGTCATGCCCGGATTCTGCCTTGGTCGCGGGCGTGAAGATCGGCTCCGGAAGCCGGTCCGACTCCAGTAGACCGGCGGGCAGCGTGATGCCGCAGACCGCGCCCGTCCGCTGGTACTCCTTCCAGCCCGAGCCAGCCAGGTACCCGCGGGCGACGCACTCGACCTGTACGGGCTTTGTCTTCTTGACGAGCATCGATCGGCCACGGAGCAGATCGGCGTGCGGCCGGAGTGCTTCCGGGAACTCGTCGGGGGTGGTCGACACCATGTGGTTCGGGATGATGTCGCGCGTCTGGTCGAACCAGAATGCGGACAGTTGCGTGAGCACCTTGCCCTTGTCGGGAATCGCCGATCCGAGCACGAAATCGAAGGCGGAGATCCGGTCGGTCGTGACCATCAGCAAATGCTCACCCAGGTCGTACATGTCCCGCACCTTGCCGCGCCGCTGTCGGATGATGCCGGGCAGGTCGGTTTCGAGTACGGCTAACGATGACGAGGACATGACCCCTCTACCTCGGAAAGGAGCACAAGCTTACCGACGTTCGCCGGTGGCAGCAAGCCCGAAATCTTGAGGTGCCGGCCGCGTGATCGTCTAGCAGCCCGTGGTGAAAGTCCAGCGAGGCACCGAGGCCGATGACCAAAGCTGCGGTCGGCCCGAGCAAGGCGCGACGAGGAAACATACCGGCTGTATGTGACCGAGGAGCCACGCAGCCAGGCGGGATGCCGCGCCGGCCGCGTAGCCAGACGTCCGCCACGGGTGGCCAGTGAGGTGCGGGCGATCGAACCCTCGCCCCGATCGACGACGTGGGAGGGATGCGGGGTCGGCACATGTAACTGACTGGGTGCCATAGACTTGGAGCGGTCGATATAGTAAGGTGCGTCCGGCCGCCAGACGGTGCTGGGCTCCTAGGGTCTGGGCGTGGCTCCGCCAGCGACCGGCGCGCGCAGTGCCATGGCGAGCGGGCCGGATTCTCCGTCGGCCGCGTACAGCCTGATGCGCCCCTACCTGCGTGCCGTCGCGGTCCTCGCCCTCACGGGGGGCTTGCTGGCGTTCTTTCTACGCAGCGCCAACCTCAGTGACGTCTGGCAGGAAATGCGGGGCGGCGATCCCCGCTTTTTGCTGTTGAGCTTCGCGGTCACGTTGCTGACCTACCCGCTGAGATCTGCGCGCTGGCAGCTCTTGCTGCGCCCGCTTGGCGCCGTGCGGCTCGCGAGCGCGCTGCAAGCGACAATCATTGGCTTCGGGTTGTCTGCGCTCCTGCCGGCTCGCCCGGGCGAGGTCGTGCGCCCCTACCTGCTGGCTCGACGCGAGGGGATCAGCGCCGCCGGCGCGTTCGCAACGATCCTCCTCGAGCGCCTGCTCGACCTGGTGTCGGTGCTCCTGCTCCTGGGCGGGTGCCTGGCGCTCTTCGGTTCCGGCGTGCGCGGACCCGGCTCGAGTCTGCTCCGCGCTGTCGAAGTGGGCGGCGTCATCAGTGCCGCCGCCGCGCTGGCGGCGCTTGGCATGGCGTTCGCGATGGTGGGGCGGCCGGAGTTTTTCGATCGGATGCTGGGCCGCGTGCGCCGGGTGTTGCCCGAGGCCCTGGGCAACGTGGTCACGCGTCTGGCCGGCAGGTTCATGGTCGGTCTGGGTGTGGTGCGACAGCTGCGTAGATTCGCCGGAGCCTTGGCGTGGTCGCTGGCGAACTGGTTCGCCGTCGCGCTCAGCGTGTGGGCCGTGGCGTTGGCCTATCGGCTGAGTATTCCATTCACCGGGTCGTTCATCATGCTCGCGCTGATCGTGGTCGGGATGGCAGTCCCGACGCCCGGCGGCATCGGGGGATTTCACGCGGCGTTTCAGATCGGCGCCACCACGCTGTACGCCGTCCCACCGGATCGGGCGGCCGCCGCCGCCATCGTGCTGCACGCGATGGCGTTCGTCCCGGTCGCCGCCGTCAGCGTGGTGCTCATGGCGCGCGAGGGATTGAGCCTGGCCGCCGTACGACGACTGGCGTCGCCTGACGCGCGCTCGGGAGACGGCGCGTCAGTCAAAGGCGGTGCGACGCGGCAAAGGAGCTCACCGTGAAATGTCCGTTCTGCGCTCATCTCAGCGACAAGGTGGTTGATTCGCGCGAAGGCAAGGAAGGTGAGGTGATTCGCCGCCGGCGTGAGTGCCTCGACTGCGGCCGTCGGTTCACGAGCTACGAGCGGATCGATGAGATTCCGTATATGGTCGTCAAGAAGGACGGCACCCGCGAGCGGTTCGAGCGGCAAAAGGTCGTGGCAGGCATGCTCAAGGCCTGCGAGAAGCGTCCCGTGTCGGTGGCCGCGCTCGAAGCGGTGGCCGACCGTGTCGAGGCCACGCTACACGAACGCCCGGAAAAGGAGATTGCCGCGGAGGAGGTCGGTGCGTTCGTCATGCAGGAACTGAAGCTGCTCGACAAGGTGGCCTACGTCCGCTTCGCGTCGGTCTACCGGCACTTCCGCGACATCGGGGAGTTCATGAGCGAGTTGAAGGACCTGCTCGACACCAAAGAGTGATGGGCGGTGCGCGGGACTGTTCGGTCGGGCGCGAAGGCTGATACACTGGCTCGGCGAGGGCGTTCGACGCCGAGCGGGAGACCCAGGTGAAGCAGTTCGTGATCAGCGGATGCCGAGTAGCCGGCGCCAGCGTGTGCGCGCTGTTCGTGCTCGTGCCGGCACTGATCGCGGCCGATCTCGTCCGCGTCCGCCCGCTGTATCGAGACGACCGAATTCTCGTGTCGTTCGAGTTGACCGACGCGTTCAGCGAGGAAGTCCTGGCGTCCATCCGCAGCGGGTTGCCGACGACGTTCTCCTACGAGGTGGAGCTTCGGCGGGCCATCAGGTTCTGGTTCGACCGGACGGTCGCGGCCACGACGCTCGCCGCCAGCGTGCGATACGATAACTTGACCCGGCGGTACCACCTGTCGAGGACGCAGGACGGACGGGTCGAGGCGTCCGAAGTCGTCGAAGAGGAGCAGCGGGTGCGCGACGCGATGACGATGTTCGAACGCCTTCCGCTGTTCAGTGCGACGCCGCTCGAGGCGAACTCCGAATATTACCTGCGCGTGAGCGCTCGCACCCGTCCGCGCGGCAATTGGTTCGTGTGGCCATGGAGTCGCGCGACCGCCTCGGGTAGCGCCGCGTTCACGTTCATCCCGTAGCGGCCGTTCGCGTCCCCATCGACGTCATCGGTCGATGCGCTCGGCCCGTCGGAGCGATGTCCACGACGGTACGACAGACGACGCCGTCCTTCCGGTCGGTCGCCCCCGCGGGACCCGTCCGCCCGCCATTCCGCGACAATCCGCGCCTCATCCTGGCCGGCATTACGCTGCTCCTGGCCGCGCTCATCGCGATGGTCGTGCTCGCCGATCGATCCGCGTCGCTCTCGCCAGAGTTTCTGAGCGAAGCGGTTCTCTACGCGCTGACCGCCGCGGACCTGACGATGCTGGTCGCGCTGGTGTTCGTCCTGGCGCGCAACGTGATCAAGCTGATCGTCGAGCGCCGACGCGGGCTGCCGTTCGCCCGGTTTCGCGCGAAGCTTGTCGCGGCGATGCTGGCGTTGACCCTGATTCCGGCGGTGCTCGTTCTGCTGGTCGGCAGCGAACTCCTTCGCAACAGTGCCGATCGCTGGTTCAGCGCACCCGTCGACGAGGTGCTGACGTCGGCGAACCAGATCGCCAGTGACTATTACTTCGATCGGCAGGTGGCCGTGAGCGACGACGCGGCCCGGATCGCGGGCGCGCTCGCAAGCGTCGATCTGATGGCGGACGACGTGGGTCCGGTGCGCGACCTGATCACGCCTGAGGTCATCGCTGGCCGCGTCGAGATGGTCCAGGTGTACCGGGTGGCGGGCGGACCGGGCGCCGCGCGGCCGGAAGTCGTGCCGATCGTCGACCTCGCGGCGCCGAGCCTGCCGCAGACCCATTCGCCGGCCTCGGCGGACCGACTGGCGGCCCGGGCCCTCGCCGACGGAACCGGGGCTCGCGCCGTGGAGCCCCTGGCCGGAGGCGGCGATCTCGTCCGGGCGGCCACGGCCATCCGGCGGTCGACCGATGGGCCGATCGTGGGCATCGTGGTGGCGAGCACTCACCTGACAGGAGAATTGGCGGCGCGGTCCAGGCGCATCACCGACGCCTACGAAGCCTACAGCCAGCTGCGTGTCCTGAAGCGGCCATTGCAGGGTGTGTACCTGTCGTTCTTCCTCATGGTCACGTTACTCATCCTGGTCAGCGCCACCTGGATGGGGGTGTACATCGCCAAGCGAATCATGCGGCCGGTCCAGCTGCTCGCCGACGGGGCGCGCGCGATCGAGGCGGGCCGTCTGGACTACCGGATCGAGCCCGAGACGGCCGATGAGTTCGGATCGCTGGTCGAGGCGTTTAATTCGATGGCGGGCGGCCTGGCGGCCGGGCAACGCAAGCTCGAGCGGTCGCAGGCTGACTTACGGCGCAAGAACGTCGAGGTCGAGGGGCGGCGCCGGTACATCGAGACGATTCTCGAACGGATTGCAACCGGGGTGGTGTCGATCGGGTCTGACGGCAGGGTGAGCACGGTCAATCGGTCCGCGGCCAGGCTGCTCGGGTTGGCCCCGGCCGTCATCGGCCTGCCGGCGGAGGAGGTCTTCGGGCGCGCCGACTTGCAGCCCCTGGCCGACGTGCTTCGCGGCTTGACGGCTCGCGGCGATCAGCCCCCGCGAGAGGTGGCACTCGAGCGCGATGGGCGTGAGTGGCATCTGGCGGTCACCGCCACGAACTTACAGAGCGATGCGGACCGCGGGGGTGGCCAGGTCATGGTGTTCGACGACGTGACGCCGCTCATCCGTGCCCAGCGGGTCGCCACGTGGCGCCACGTGGCGCGGCGGCTCGCTCACGAGATTCGGAATCCGCTGACGCCAATTCAGCTGTGCGCCGAACGGCTTCGGCGGCACTTCTCGGGGGCACCGACCGCCACCCGGGCCCTGACCGACGAATGCACCGGCACGATCGTCGAAGAAGTCGAGTCACTCAAGGCGCTGGTCGACGAATTCTCCCAGTTCGCGAGAATGCCCGCACCGCGGACCGTGCCGGTCGACCTGAACGCGTTACTGAATGATGCGCTGCGACTGTACGACGGACTGTTCAATGAGATCCGGCTCGACCGTGCGTTTGCCGCATTGCTGCCGCCGGTGCGCGTGGATCCGGAGCAGATTCGTCGGGTGGTGATCAACCTGGTGGACAACGCGGTCGAAGTGCTCCGGGGATCGGCCGGGGTGGACGCGTCACGCCACGATCATCCCGGCCGCGTCGTCATCGCCACCGAGCACGACGCGGCGGAAGGGGTCGCGCGGTTCACGGTCGCCGACAACGGCCCGGGCATTTCAGCCGCCGATCGTGACAAGTTGTTCATGCCGTACTATTCGACGAAGCAGCGGGGCAGCGGCCTCGGGCTGGCCATTGTGCGGCGAATCGTCATCGAGCACGGAGGCAACATCGAGGTGGGAAAGAACGGCGAGCGTGGTACAAGGTTCACGGTGGAGTTGCCGTGTCGGTCGTGAGTCAGCAGCGGACGGGCGCCTAGGCACCTGCGGTGAACATCCGGCGCGGCAGCGAGGCACCGCTGAACCGACGCCGCGGCCCGCCGTGTGCACAGCCGCGCGTTGGTGCCTCAGGGTTGGCGGCCCGTGGTGAAGGTCCCGCGTGGCACCGAGACCATGCTCAATAGAAGTCGCGGTCGGCCGAGGCCAGGCGCGAGGAGGGAGCATCCCGGGAGTATTCGACCCATCGTGGACAACGCCCAGCGCCGGCCATGGCGGGATGCCTCGGCGGTCGAATGTAGCGGGACTTTCGCCACGGGCTGCTAGGGATTCATGAACGCCAAGGTGCTGGTCGTCGATGACGAAGCGGGGGTGCGGTCTGCCCTGCGCGGCGTGCTCCAGGACGAGGGGTACGACGTGGAGGCGGTGGACAGCGGAGAAGCCTGCCTCGACCGGCTCGCCCGGAAGCGCTACGACGTCATCATCCTCGATGTGTGGCTGCCGGGGATGGACGGTCTGACGACGCTCGCGCGGCTGCGTGAGCGTGGCATCGACACACAGGTCGTCGTCATCTCCGGACACGGCAACATCGAATCGGCTGTTCGCGCCATCAAGATGGACGCGTTCGATTTCGTCGAGAAGCCGCTGTCGCTGGAAAAGACCGTGCTCGTGGTCCGGAACGCGCTTCGACAGGAGGAGCTCGAGGTCGAGAATCGAGCACTGCGGGCGCATGTCGATCGCCGGCAGGTGCTCGTCGGCGAAAGCTACGCGATGGCGCAACTGCGGGAGCAGATCGCGATGGCCGCGCCCACCAACGGCCGCGTCCTCATTTATGGCGAGAACGGCACGGGCAAGGAACTGGTCGCGCACAGCGTGCACACGCTCAGCCGCCGCCGGACCAAGCCGTTCATCGAGGTCAACTGTGCGGCGATTCCAGAAGAGTTGATCGAGAGTGAATTATTCGGCCATGTGCGGGGCGCGTTTACCGGCGCCGTGACCGACCGGCGCGGACGATTCGAGACGGCAGATGGCGGGACGATTTTCCTCGACGAGGTGGGGGACATGAGCCTGAAGACCCAGGCCAAGGTGCTCCGCGTGCTGCAAGAGCAGATGTTCGAACCGGTCGGCGGGACGTCGAGCGTGCGCGCGGACGTGCGGGTGCTGGCAGCGACCAATAAGGATCTGCCGGCCGAGATTCGTGCGGGGCGGTTTCGTGAGGATCTGTATTTTCGATTGAACGTGATTCCGATCTTCGTGCCGCCGTTGCGCGATCACCAGGAAGACATTCCACTGCTCGCCGATCATTTCATGAGTGAGTTCGGTCAGGAGCATGGCCGGCGGGTCCAGGTGCTGGATGCGGGCGCGGTGGCGGTGCTGCGCGCCTACCGGTGGCCGGGGAACGTCCGCGAACTGCGGAACGTGTTGGAGCGGCTGGTGATCATGGTGCGCGACGAGACGATTCAGGCGCGCGACCTGGCATTCCTGAACGGAGGCCAGTTGGTTCCGACGCAGCGCGTCAACCTGGGCGGCGCGGCGTTGACGCTGCATGAGGCGCGCGAGCGTTTCGAGCGCGAGTACATCCTGAAGACGCTTGCCGCGCAGCGAGGCAACATGTCACGAACCGCCAAGGCACTCGGGGTCGAGCGGAGCAACTTGTATCGCAAGATGCGAGCGTTCAGGTTGATACCGGCGCGGAAGAGCGACGCCGAGAGCGCCTAACCCCAGAGCTCACGTGTGTGGCCACTGGCTGGCCGCGGCGTTGGTTCAAAGGGGTCTCGGTGCAAGGCGGGACTTTCACCACGCGCTGCTAACCCTAGTGTGACAAAAGCGGCAATCGCGAACCGAGGCCGGGCGCTGGGATGGGGGTCGCAGGCGAGTTCCTCGCGCGTCGACGGCCGGCCACCAGGGGTGCGGGGAACGAACAGCGATGCCGGCGGTGTGCGAGGATGTCTGAGTCCGGCGCGCCCCCATCCCGGCGAGCGGCCGGTGCGGACGCGCGTGATTCTCTTGTCACATTAGGGCTAACCGCGGAGTCTCCGCTCGAGTATCTGGTCCGGTGAGAAGCGAGCGAGTGCCAGCGTCGTGCCCGGATCGTCGGGCAGGGCGTTCTCGGGCACGAGCCCGACGATTTCGCTGTCCAGGACGGCCGCGCCCAGTCGGCCAGCCTCCTCGCGGATCCGATCCATCACGGCGGTCATCGGTGTCGTGCGGTAGTCGGTGAGGTTCATCGATACCTGCGTGATGGCGCGGTCCGACAGCCGTAGCCCGATCGCCTTGACGCACGGGAGGCCCCCACTACTGTGCCGTACTGCTCTCGCGACACGCTGCGCAACGTCGAGTCGCGGCGTAGTGAGATTCACGTTCCACGCAATGAGCGCTCCGCGGGCCCCGACCGCGCTGGCACCGGCCGAGACGTGCGGAATGGGGGGGCCGAAGTCCGGCAGCCAGTCGGGATGCTTCAGTTTTTCAGTCAGCCCTTCGAACTGTCCCCGTCGAATCTGCTCGAGCGCCCGCCGGGCCGCGCTGGTCGCGGCAGCCTCGTAGAGAAACACCGGCACCGCGAAGCGGCCGGCAACCGCGCGTCCGACGTCGCGGGCCAGCGACACACAGGCCTCCAGGGGTGTGTCACCCAGCGGAATGAACGGGACGACGTCCACCGCGCCGATGCGCGGGTGCGCGCCGCGGTGCTGGCGAAGGTCGATGGCGTCCAGCGCCAGCCGGTACAGTTCGAGCACGGCCGCGGTCAATGGCGCGGCGGTGCCCACGAGGGTGAATACGGATCGGTGGTGCGTCGCATCGGCCGAATAGTCGAGCAGGCGCACGCCGGGCACGGCGCGCAACGCGTGGGCGAGCGACGCGACCACGCCGCGCCGCCGCCCCTCGCTGACGTTCGGCACGCACTCGATCATGGTCACGTCGGAGTTGTAACACAGGCGCGGCGCGTTGGTTGACGGCGTGCCGCCTTTTCCGGATAATCGTCGTGCCTGCTGCGTTCCTCATGTCAAACTCGGAGCGGCACCACGCGCCAGACCACGACCGAGGCGAGCGACGCGTCGACCAGGACGCGAAGACCGAAGACCTGCTGCTCGCCGGCCTCGACTGCTATTTTGCAGCGCGATACGAAGACGCGATCCATGTCTGGAGCCGTGCGCTGTTCTTCGATCGTGGCCACACGCGCGCGCGCGCGTATATCGAGCGCGCCCGCCGGGCGCTCGCAGAGCAGCAGCGAGAGTCGGAAGAGCTGGCACAGATGGGTGCCGATGCGTTCCGTCGCGGCGACATCGACACGGCACGCACGCTGTTGATGTCGGCGATCGAGCGGGGCGGTGTCCAAGACGATGTCCAAGTCCTCCTAGAGCGGCTCGGCCGCCTTCAGGCCGGTTCGGACGGGGGTGCCGCGTCGCCTCGGGTGTGGCCGCGGCCGTCGGCCAGCCGATCCGCGCCCACCGATGAGCGGGCGGTGCCGACCAGCCGAGGCCGACGGATGGTGTTCGTGGGCGTCGTGCTCGTGTTGGCCGCTGCGGCCCTGGGTGTGGTCGCGTCGTGGGCGCGTCTTGACCCCAGCCTTGGCCTGCCAGGCGCGCAAGCGACGCCGACCGTGACGCCGGACGAGTTCCCGTTGCCGCGGCCGTCGGCGTCGGAGATTGCGCTCGCTCGATCTCGGGTGCTGTACGACGCCGGACGGTTTCACGAGGCGCTGAGTGTGCTGTCTCGGGTGAGGTCGAGCAGCACGGTTCGGGCCGATGCCGACGCGCTGCAGGCGATCATTCAGCGAGCGCTCATTGCCGGTGCCGCGGCGGACGCCCGATGAAGTGTCCGAAGTGCCACTATCTCGGCTTCGCGTCTGGCGAACGCTGCCGCAATTGTGGTTATGACTTCTCGCTGGCCTCGGCGTCCGCCTACCCGTCGGATCTTGAAATCCGTCCCGACGAGTCGCTCGGTCCGATGGTTGACCTCACGCTGCGTTCGGACGGAGCGGTCGAGCCAGCCGCATCCGTGCCCGCACCGACCGATGGAGAGGTCGCCGACGCCGATCTGCCGCTGTTCCTCGATCACACGGCGGCCTCAGAACTGGGCATGGGGGTTCGCCCTCGGTCACCCCGGGCACCGTTGTCGGTGCGTCGGGCGACACCCGAGGTGGCCCGGGTACGCACGACGGTCCGGCGGGTGCGGCAACCGAGGGCGTCGCTCCAACTCGATTCCGCCGCGCCAGGGGGCGGTACCGGGATGCCGAGTCAGCGGCGGGCGGCGCCGGAGACGCCGGCGCCGCGTCTTCGGCGTATCCTGGCGGCGGGCATCGACCTGTTCGTGCTGGCCGGCATCGACGCTGGCGTCGTGCTGCTGACGTTGCGCCTCTGTGGGTTGGCGCCCGCTGCGTGGGGGACCTTACCGCTGCCGCCGCTGGTCGGGTTTCTGGCACTTTTGAACGGAGGCTATCTCGTCGCGTTCACCGCGGCCGGCGGTCAGACGCTCGGCAAGATGGTCTGCGGCATCAAGGTGGTCAGTGCCGACGGCAAGCAGGTCACGCCGAGTGCAGCCACGGTCCGAGCCATCGCGTTCCTCATCTCCGTCCTGCCACTCGGCGTCGGGTTCTTCGCCCAGTTCGTCGACCGCCAGCGGCGTGCGCTTCACGATCGTCTCGCCGAAACCCGCGTCGTCAAGGCATCCTGAAGGGTCCTGAGAGTGCGGCTTCGGGTCGGTGGGGCGGCCAGTTGCCTGCCGGACGACCCTGGGCGTGGGAGATGCACGACGAGCCGCCGCCCCGCCGAGAGAGGAGTGACGGGTGACCCGCGTGGCGTTGGCGCTGGCGACCGGTCTGTACAGCGGGTACGCCCCAGTGGCGCCCGGAACGGTGGGCTCGGTGGTCGGTCTCGTCGTCCTCGGAGCGGTGCGGGCGACTGGCTCGGTCGCCGTCGAGGCGGCAGTCCTGGGTGGCCTCCTGGTGTTGGGCGTCTGGGCGTCTACGGTGACCGAGCGTGCCGTCGGCAGAGCCGATCCGGGCATCATCGTGGTCGACGAAATCGTCGGCATGCTCGTGACCCTGGCCCTGGTGCCGGCCGGCTGGGGCACGGCCCTGCTCGGCTTCGTGCTGTTCCGGCTGTTCGACGTCGTGAAGCCGTACCCGGTCCGCGCCCTCGAGCGTCTTCCCGGCGGCTGGGGCGTCATGGCGGACGACGTGGGCGCCGGTCTCTACGCCCACCTGGTTCTGCGCGGCGCGCTGTGGGCGGTGGGGACCGCATGAGTCATCCCTGCATCGACACCGCGGTGGTCATCGCCGTGGGCAGCGAGTTGCTCACACCGCATCGGATGGACACCAACTCGCTGTTCTTGACCGGACGCTTGAACGAGTTGGCCATCGAAGTGCGCCGCAAGGCCGTCGTAGGCGACGACCCTGAGGCGCTCGGCGTGGCGGTGCGGCGGGCGCTCGACGATGTCGGGCTGATTGTGCTGACGGGCGGACTGGGACCGACCGATGATGACATCACCCGCCAGGCCCTCGCGCTCGTGCTCGAGATGCCGCTCGTCGAGCAGGACGACCTCGTGGTGGAGATTCGGCGACGATTCGCGTTGCGCGGGATGCGCATGCCGGAGATCAACCGGCGACAGGCGCTGGTGCCACGCGGGGCCGAGCTGTTGCGCAACGATCGGGGCACGGCGCCGGGACTGTGGATCGAGCGCGACGGGCACGTGATCGTCGCCTTGCCTGGTCCGCCGCGCGAGTTGGAGCCGATGGTGGACGGCGAGTTGCGGGAGCGTCTGGCGGCCCGGGCGTCCGGTTCGTTTTTGGCACGCCGGGTCGTGGCGGTGGCAGGTCCCTCGGAGTCGCATGTCGAGGAGCGCGCGCAGCCGGTGTACCGTCAATGGCGGGACCGGCGTGCGTCGATCGACGCGACAATCCTCGCCGGGCCCGGACAGATCGAGTTACACCTGTCGACGCGCGCCGCGAACCGGGCAGAGGCGGAGGCGAGCCTCGACCAGGCGGTGGCCGAGCTGACGGCGGCGTTGGGGCCCGATGTCTACAGCACGGATGGTCGGTCCCTCGAAGCGGTGGTCGGCGGGCTATTGCAGCGACGAGGCTGGCGGGTCGCCGTGGCCGAGTCCTGCACCGGTGGTCTCGTGGCGTCTCGACTCACCGACGTACCGGGGAGCTCCGGGTACGTCGACCTTGGTGTCGTCGCATACGGAAACGCGGCCAAGATCGATCTGCTTGGCGTCCCGGCCGCACTCATCGACGCGCATGGCGCCGTCAGCGAGCCGGTGGCGACCGCCATGGCGGTCGGTGTCGCGGCGCGGGCGGCCGCGCAGGTCGGGATCGGGATCACGGGAATTACCGGGCCCTCGGGCGGGACGCCGGATAAGCCGGTCGGGACGGTCTATGTCGCCGTATCCGCCGCGGATGGGCAGCGCGTTCGCGCCTTCAGGTTTCGCGGCGAGCGAGCGTTCGTCAAGCGTCAGGCGTCGCAGGCCGCGCTCGACATGGTGCGCCGAATGCTGGACGATCGTGCGTGAGTCATCACGGCTGTTCGTGGCCGTCGAGATCGGCGAGGCGGCACAACGCGCCGTGATGGCGGTAGCCGCCGCCGTAGCGGCCCGGTTGGAGGTGGAACGCGGTCTTCGCGTGTCGTGGGTTCGCCCCGGCAACGTGCATCTCACGCTGCGGTTCCTCGGCCAGGTGGCGCACGTGGTTGCGGCCTCGCTACGAGGTGAGATGGCCCGCGTCCTGGTCGCCGAGCCGTTCGAGTTGACGTTGGCATCGGCCGGGGTGTTTCCGCCGGCGGGCGCGCCACGCGTGATCTGGGTCGGCGTGCAGGACCGCGCGGGAGGGTTCGAGCGTGTGGTGCCGGAGCTCGACGACCGTCTGGCGCGGGCCGGCGCGGTCGGGGGCACGACCGCGTTCGCGCCCCACGTCACGATCGGGCGGATCCGCCGAGCGCCGCGTCTCGGTCGCACGATTCGGCAGGCGGTCGAGGCGGTCCCGGTGGAGCCGGCGCGATGGCGGGTGACGCGGGTCACGCTGTACGAGAGCCGGCTGAGCGGTGCCGCTCCGGTGTACGCGCCACTCGCGTCGGCGCGCTTGAGCGGGCGATTCGACTCGACAGCCACGGAATGACGTGATGCCCACGGACGTTTGGCTCATCGTGCTCGGCTATCTGGTCGGCTCCGTGCCTTTTGCCTATGTGGTGGCGAAGCGGGTCGCCGGCGTCGACGTGCGGGTTGCGGGCAGCGGCAACGTCGGCGCCACCAACGTGCTTCGCTCGACGCGTCCGGCGGTGGGAGCCGCCGTCGTCACCTTGGACGTGGCGAAGGGCGTGGCGATCGTCTGGCTTGCCGAGCGGCTGGGGGCGGGGGATCCCACGCTGGCGGCCGTCGGCGTGGCGACCATCATCGGCCACGTCTATCCGGTGTGGCTGCGTTTCCACGGCGGGAAGGGCGTGGCCACCGCTGGCGGGGTCTTCGGCGTCCTGTCGCCGGGTGCCACCGCCGTTGCGGCAGCGGCGTTTCTGGCCGTGGCGTGGCGCACGCGCTACGTGTCGATCGGATCGCTGGCGGCGTCGGTGCTGCTCGTGCCGCTGGTGTATGTGATGGGCGCGCCGACGTCCACGTTGATGGGCGCCTCGGCCGCTGCTGGGCTCATCATCTACCGCCATCGGGGTAACCTCGTGAGGCTCGGTCAGGGCACCGAGCGTCGATTGGGCCGAGAGTCGTGAGCCACGGGGGCGTGTCTGACCGGCGGGGATGCGGGCGGTCCGTAGGAGAGTGAGAGTCACGATGTCGCATCGAGTCACGGTGCTCGGCGCAGGAAGCTGGGGAACGGCGCTCGCAATTCATCTTGGCCGGATCGGCCATGACGTACGCCTCTGGGCGCGCGCGGCGCCGTTGGTCGCGTCGATGGCGGAACGCGGGGTGAACGACACGTATCTTCCTGAGGTACCGCTGCCCGCGTCCGTGCGGCCGACCGCCTCGCTCGAGGAGGCACTGGTCGGATCGACCTGCGTCGTAGCGGCAGTGCCGTCACATGGCGCGCGCGCCGTGATCCGTGACGCGCGTGCGTGGATGCCGGCAGGCACGCCGATCGTGAGCGCCGCGAAGGGGCTCGAGCCCGACACGATGCGACGGATGTCCCAGGTCATCGAGGAGGAGACCGGCGGCGAGAACCCGGTCGCGGTGCTCTCCGGTCCCAGCTTTGCCGTCGAGTTGGCTCGGGAGCTGCCGACGGCGGTGCTCGTGGCGTCGAGCGACCCGCCCGTGATCGAGCTGGTTCAGGAGGAGTTTCGCTCGAAGTGCCTCCGCCTCTACGCCAGCGATGACGTCATCGGCGTGGAGCTTGGGGGAGCGTTGAAGAATGTCATTGCGATTGCGGCCGGGGTCGTCGAGTCCCTGGGCCTGGGGCACAACGCGCAGGCGGGGTTGATCACGCGCGGCCTCGCCGAGATGACTCGCGTGGCGCACGCGGTGGGCGGCCAGCGGGAGACGCTCGCCGGATTGAGCGGCCTCGGCGATCTCGTGCTCACCTGCACCGGTGCGCTGAGCCGGAACCGCCGCGTGGGGATCGAACTCGGGAAGGGGCGGCCGCTCGCGGAGATTCTCGCGGAGATGCGGATGGTGGCCGAAGGCGTGCGGACGACCGGGGCTGCCCTCGCGCTCGGCGCCGCACACGGCGTCGAGCTGCCAATCGCCGGACAAATGGCCGAGGTGATGGCCGGCCGGGTGGCGCCGCGGGCCGCGGTGGAGACGTTGATGCTCCGGCGGCAGCGCGTCGAGGCCGAAACGCGATGAGCCTGTATGACCGGTTGCGCCGCGGGCTTCGCCGCACGGCGACGCATCTCGCCGGGCGTGTCGACGAGGTGTCGGCGCAGTCGCCCGATGGCGCGCCGGACATCTCGACGATCGAGGCGCTCGCGGAGATCCTCATCTCATCTGACGTCGGCCTGCGCGCCACCGAACAGATCGTCGCGGCAGTCGCGCGGCAGTCCCACGCCGGCCGGATCAAGGAGCTCGTGAAGGCCGAGATGGTCCGGCTACTCGATCCGGGAAACGGTGTGCCGACCAACGGCGTGCCACTCCGGGTGGTTCTGGTCGTCGGCGTCAACGGCGCCGGGAAGACGACGACCGTTGGGAAGCTCGCCAAGCGGTTGAAGAGTGCGGGGGAGCGTCCGCTGATCTGCGCCGCCGATACGTATCGGGCGGCGGCCGTGGACCAGTTGGACATCTGGGCCACGCGCGCTGAAGTTGGCCTCGTCAAGGCGCGGCCTGGCGCGGATCCGGCGGCGGTCGTCTACGACGCGCTCGTGGCGGCGCGGGCACGCAATCGCAGCGTCGTCATTGTCGATACGGCCGGGCGCTTGCACACCAAGCTGAACTTGATGGCGGAGCTCGACAAGATCCGACGTGTGGCGTCGCGCGAGGTCGAGGGCGCGCCCCATGAGGTGCTGCTCGTCCTGGACGCGACCGTGGGCCAGAACGGGGTGGTGCAGGCGTCGGCGTTCGCGCGGGCCGCCGGCGTCAGCGGCGTCGTCCTGACGAAGCTGGACGGAACGGCGCGCGGTGGCGTGGCCGTGGCGATCGCCGCCGACCTGGGCCTGCCGATCCGATATGTCGGCGTCGGCGAGGAGGTCGACGATCTGCTGCCGTTCGCCGCCGCGGACTTTGTCGATGCGCTGTTCGAGGAGCGCTGGTAGCAGGTAGATGATGGGCACGGGGGACGCCACCTACATGGATCGGGCGCTGAGCCTCGCGGACCGCGGACGCGGGTTGACGAGCCCGAACCCGCTGGTCGGAGCCGTGGTCGTGTCGCCCGAGGGTGTCGTTGTCGGGAGCGGGTATCACCGGCGCGCCGGTGAGCCCCATGCCGAGGTGCATGCCTTGCGCGCGGCCGGGCCGGCGGCGCGTGGCGGGACGCTGTTTAGCACGCTCGAGCCGTGCTGCCATAGGGGGCGCACGGGACCCTGTGTGGCCCGGATCGTGGAGGCCGGCGTGGCGCGGGTGGTCGTGGCCGTCGAGGATCCGCATCCGCGGGTGCGGGGCGGTGGCATCCGCTTCCTCCAGGCGCGGGGTCTCGACGTGACGGTCGGCGTGCGCGAAACGGAAGCCGCGCGGCTCAACCAACCATTCTTCGTCCGAATTCGCCGCGGCCGCCCGTTCGTCATGATGAAGGCCGCCCTGACCCTCGACGGGCGCGTGGCGGCGGCGGTGGGGCGCCGCAGTGCCATTACGGGGGCGCGAGCGCAGCGGGAGTCGCATGGCCTGCGCGCGGAGTTCGATGCGGTCGCGGTCGGATCGGAAACGGTGCTGGTCGACGACCCTCGATTGACCGCGCGAGAAGTGCATCGCGAACGTCCCCTTGCCCGGGTCGTCTTCGATTCGAGATTGCGGATGCCGCTGTCGGCAGCGCTGGTGTCGACGCTGCCGGCCGGACCGGTCATCGTGATGACGACGGAGGCGGGGGTGGCCGCCGCGCCGGCCCGCGCCGCCGCGCTCGAGTCGGCCGGTGTCAAGCTGCTGGTGGCTCCGCATCACGATCTGCATGCGGCCCTGGCGCTGCTCGACCGCGAGGGCATCACGTCGATCCTGTTAGAAGGCGGGCCTCGGCTCCAGGCATCGGCCTGGAGGGCGGGCCTCGTCGATCGAGTGCGGCTGTACGTGGCGCCGTTCGAAGTCGGACCGACGGGCGTGCCGTGGCTCGCATCGCCGACCCCACTGCTCGGCGTGCTCGAGGACCTGTGCGTGCGGATGGTGGGACCTGACATGTCACTGGACGGATATGTTCACCGGGCTGATTGAGTCGACCGGGACGGTGCAGGCGCTGACACCCACGGATGCCGGGTTGCACTTGCAGGTGGGTGCGGCGATGTCGGCCGAGCTGTCGCGTGGTGACAGCATCGCGATCAACGGTGTGTGTCTGACGGTCACCGCGCTTCGTCCGGAGGGGTTCGACGCGGAGATTTCACCGGAGACAGCGCGGGTGACGACGCTGGGTGGGCTCGCAGCCAACGATCTCGTCAACCTCGAGCGGCCGCTGCGGGCCGATGCGCGGTTGGGCGGCCATTTCGTGCAAGGGCACGTCGACGCCACGGGACGGGTTCTGGAGATTTGGACAGAAGCGGAGTTCCATCGGGTGACGATCGGGTTTCCCGTGGCCTTGCGTGCGCTCATCGTGCCCCGCGGCTCGGTAGCGGTGGACGGCGTCAGTCTGACGATCGTCGATGTGCGCGACGCGTCGTTCGATGTGCAAATCATCCCGTTTACCTGGGACCACACGACGTCCGGCCGGTATCGCAAGCAGGCCGCGGTCAACCTCGAATGCGATATCCTGGGGAAGTACGTTGCCCGGGCCCTGGAGGTGCTGGCAGTCCATGGTGAACGTCCGGCGCCGCACCGAGACCGCTGAACAAGAGCCGCGATCGGCCCGAGCCAGGTGCGACGAGGAACATATCGGGACTATGTGACCGAGGCGTCACATTGCCACGTGGGAGACAGCGTCGGTCGAGTGTCGCGTGACGTTCACCCCGGGCGGCCGGACCACGGATCCTAAGCCGTCCCGGACCGTCGAGGACAGGATGACGAAACTTCGAACCAAAGGCCGCGGTGCCCTTCGGGTCGCGCATCGAGCGGGAGGCGACATGTTCACGTCGATCGACGCCGCCGTGGCCGCGTTGCGTACGGGCCGGATGATCATCGTCGTCGACGACGAAGACCGCGAGAACGAGGGCGATCTGACGATTGCCGCGGACAAGGTCACGCCGGAGGCGATCAACTTCATGGCGCGCTATGGCCGTGGGCTCATCTGCCTGTCGATGACCGCCGAGCGCCTGGACGAGCTGAACATCCCGCTGATGGTGTCGCAGAACACCGCCCGATTCGACACCGCGTTCTGCGTGTCGATCGAAGCGAAGGAGTTCACGAGCACCGGGATCTCGGCCAGCGACCGCGCGGCCACGGTGCGCGCCGCCGTCGATCCGGCCACGCGGCCAGCCGATCTCGCGCGTCCGGGTCACATGTTTCCGCTTCGCGCGCGCGCGGGCGGCGTGCTCGTGCGTGCGGGCCAGACCGAGGCGGCCGTCGACCTCTCGCGGATTGCCGGCCTGAGTCCGGCCGGTGTGATCTGCGAAATCATGAACGACGACGGCACGATGGCTCGAGTGCCTGAACTCGCCACGTTCGCCGCGCGGCATGACCTGCCGATGGTCACGATCGCGGACCTCATCAAGTATCGGATGCGGACCGAGCGACTCGTCCGGCGCATCGCGGCGGCGAAGCTCCCGACCGAGTACGGGGAGTTCCAGGTCGTCGCCTACCAGAGCGTGATCGGCGAGGCGACCCATGTCGCGCTCGTGCGGGGCGAGATCGGCGATGGGGAAGGGATCATCGTGCGTGTGCAGACCCGATGCCTGACCGGCGACGTCTTTCACTCGGACCGCTGCCGGTGCGGCCGGCAGCTCAGGGCGGGCCTGGCCCGGGTGGCGCAGGAGCCGCGCGGCGTTCTGGTCTATCTGAATCAGGATAGCCAGGGCCTGACCCTCGCCAATCAGATTCGGGCCTACGAGCTTCAGGATCAGGGGATCGACACGCTCGAGGCCAACGCGCGGGTCGGCGTGGGACTCGACCAGCGGGATTACGGGATCGGTGCGCAAATTCTCGGCGACCTCGGTGTCCGCACCATGCGGATCCTGACCAACAATCCGAGGAAATTCGTCGGTCTCGAGGGGTACGGGCTGTCGATCGTCGAGTCCGTGGCGTTCGACGTGCCGGGTGCCGCCCCCGAGGTGCGGCCCGGGCGCCGTACGTCGTAGCCGCCTCCACCGACCGGGCGTTCGTTGACAGTCTGCGAGCCGCTACGCTACGATAAGCGTTTGCGTGTGAGTGGCTTAGCGGAATCGTAGACCGCCATGTTCGAATCGCTGAGCGGTCGTCTCCAGGACGCACTGAAGTCGCTGCGCGGCGAAGCCCGGCTGACGCCGGAGCTCGTCGAGGTCTTGCTGCGCGAGATTCGTCTGGCGCTGCTGGAGGCCGACGTCAATGTCAAGGTCGTCAAGGCGTTTGTCGACCGCATCAGGGACCGGGCCGTCGACCAGACGGTTTTGAGCAGCTTCACGCCGTCGCAGCAGGTCGTCAAGATCGTTCGCGACGAGATGCTGGGGCTGTTCGGCGATGCGGGTCGCGTGTCGGCCGCCTCGGCGCCTGGTGGCGTCGTGATGCTGATGGGGCTGCAGGGCGCCGGCAAGACGACCGCCACCGCGAAGCTCGGCCGGTGGCTGACGACCCAGGGGCGCTATCCGCTGGTCGTGTCGACAGACGTCCGACGACCGGCCGCCATCGATCAGTTGTCCGTGCTCGCCGAACAGGCCGGGGTGCGCGTCTACGACCCGGCGGGCGAGTTGGACCCGGTGGCGCGTGCGCGCGGCGCGGTCGTCGAGGCGAGCCATCTCGGCTGCGACGTGGTGGTCGTCGATACGGCAGGCCGGTTGCATGTCGACGACGACTTGATGGCCGAGCTCGAGGCGATCAAGGTGGCGACGGAGCCCACCGACCAGCTCTATGTCGCCGATGCGATGACCGGCCAGGATGCCATCAAGAGCGCGGGCGAGTTCAACCGGCGCGTCGGCGTAAGCGGCGTGGTGCTGAGCAAGGCCGACGGGGATGCTCGTGGGGGGGCGGCGCTGTCGGTCGTATCGGTCGTCGGTGTTCCCATCGCCTTCGTCGGGAACGGAGAACGGCTGGACGACCTGGAGCCCTTTCACGCCGATCGGATCGTGTCGCGCATCCTCGGGATGGGCGACGTGCTCTCGCTCGTGGAAAAGGCGGAGCAGGCGGTGTCCCGAGAGGATGCCGATCGACTCGAGCGTAAGATTCGCAGGAACGAGTTCACGCTGGAGGATTTTCGCGATCAACTCCGGGCGGTCAGACGAATGGGGCCGCTCGAGCAGCTGGCCGGGTTGTTGCCCGGGATGGGATCGGCGAGGGCGCAGTCGGGAGAACTGGACGACGGACAGCTCACACAGGTCGAGGCGATCATCAACTCGATGACGCGTCGCGAGCGTCGGTATCATCGGCTCATCGACGGCAGTCGCCGCCGCCGAATCGCTCGCGGGTGCGGCCGGTCGGTCGAGGAGGTCAACCGGGTGCTCAAGCAGTTCTTGGCGCTGCGGAAGATGCTGCAGACGGTCGGCGCCGCCGGAAAGCGTCGCAAGTCCGGGCGGAATGTTCGGCGGCGCCATGCGCCCGGCATGGCACAGCTCATGCCCCGGCTTGGCGGCGGGTCGTGAGCCGACGGGGTGACGGCGGCGGCCGGAACGGCTAGGAGCCCGTGGTGAACGTCCCGCGTGGCACCGAGATCCCGCTGAAGCAAGGCCGCGGTCGCCCAGGGCCAGGCGCGAGGAGGGAGCATACCGGGAGTATGTGACCCTTCGTGGACAACGCCCAGCGCCGCCGAAGCCGGGATGCATCGGCGGTCGAATGCAACGGGACGTTCACCACGGGTTCCTAGACGGAGAGGAAAGGGTTCAGGCATGTTGGTCATTCGGTTGCGGCGGGTCGGTTCGAAAAAACAGCCGCTCTATCGGGTCGTTGTGTGCGATTCGGCAAGAGCCACGGACGGTCGGTTCGTCGAGATTCTGGGGCACTACAACCCGCGCACGAATCCGGAGACGGTGAAGGTGAACCGCGAACGGTTGGCACACTGGCTGCGACATGGCGCGCGTCCGTCCGACACGGTTCGAACGCTGATTGCCAGGCATCCGGTGGCGGAGGATGCCGCGGCGGGTGAGGTGGCGTCGGCGTGAGCCGCGCCCACGCGGTTCTCGAGGTTGCGGCGCGGGCCTTGGCCGAGACGCCGGCGGCCGTCCGGGTCGAGGAGACCCTGCAGCGCGGCGGATCGCTGATCGAGGTATTTGCGGCGCCGGACGATTTCGGGCGTCTGATAGGGCGGCGCGGCCGGACGGCCGCGGCCCTGCGCGCGCTGGCGGCCGCCGCGGCCGAGCTGGAGGAGGCCACCGTGGCGGTGGAGTTTCGTGACGGGTCTCCGGATGGCGACCGACGAGCAGGACTGGGCTGACGGCGTGGTCGTCGGCCGCATCGCGCGGCCGCACGGCCGGCGAGGGGAGGTCATCGTAAATCCGGACACGGATTTCCCCGACGAACGATATCGCAAAGGCGCGGTCTTCCTGGTGCGCTGCGCGGATCGGGTCGAGTCGAAGACGGTCCAGGCCGTGCGGTTCCACCGCGGCCGCCCGATCGTGGCGCTCGAAGGGGTTGGGACGATCGATGCGGCCAAGGCCTTCGTCGGCGCCGAGTTGCGGGTACCGGCGTCGGCGCTGCGGGCGCTGCCGGCCGGCATGTTCTACCGTCACGAACTGGTCGGCTGTGTGGTCGAGACGAGCGACGGCGCGCGGCTCGGGTCGGTGGTGGCCGTGCAGGGCGATGTGGACGGCAGTCGTTTGGTCGTGCGCACGGCATCGGATGAACTGCTGGTGCCGCTGGTGGACGAGATTTGCCGGCGCATCGATCCGGTGGCCGGTACGATCGAGATCGATCCGCCCGACGGTCTGCTGGATCTGAACGTGACGAAGCGACGCCGGAGTGCACGATGAGGCTCGACATCGTCACGATTTTTCCCGGGACGGTCAAAGCGGCTCTGCGGGAAGGCGTGGTCCGTCGTGCGATGGACCGCCGCGTCATCGACGTGCAGGTCCACGATCTGCGTGACTACGCGGACGATCGGCATCGCACGGTGGACGACGTGCCCTACGGCGGCGGGCCGGGCATGGTCCTGAAGTCCGAGCCGCTGTTTCGGGCGGTCGATGCCGTACGCGCGATGGCCGGCGCCCCGCAGGCGGTCGTGCTGACGTCCCCGCAAGGACGCCGATTCGCGCAAGCCGATGCCGTGCGCCTGAGCCGGCTCGAGCGGGTCGTCGTATTGTGCGGGCGCTACGAAGGCGTCGACGAGCGCGTGCGCGAGTATCTGGCGACCGAGGAATTGTCGATCGGAGATTATGTGCTGACCGGCGGAGAGCTGCCAGCGCTGGTGATCGTTGACGCGGTGGCCAGGCTGGTGCCGGGGGTCGTGGGGGACGCGCGTTCGGTGGAAGCGGAGTCGTTCGTCCGGGGGCTGCTCGACTTCCCGCATTACACGCGGCCCGCGGAACTGCGAGCGATGAAGGTGCCGGAGACGCTGTTGTCGGGGCACCACGGAGACATTGCGCGGTGGCGGAAGCGAGAGGCCGTGCGCCGGACGTTGGATCGCCGGCCTGACTTGCTCGCCGGCGCGTGCCTCGACGATGAGGAGCGCGCCATCTTGCAGAAGTTGTTGATCGAACGGGAGAAGGGAGCCGGCGTATGAACATCATGGACACCATCGAGCAGCGGCAGATCGTCGAGCGACCCTCGATGCGATCGGGCGATACCGTGCGGGTGCACGTGAAGATCCGGGAGGGCGACAAGGAGCGCGTGCAGGTGTTCGAGGGTGTGATCATCGGCCTGAGCCGCGGTGGTGCGCGGGCGTCGTTCACTGTGCGCAAGGTGTCGTTCGGCCAGGGAGTGGAGCGGATTTTTCCCTTGCACTCGCCGATCATCGATCGCATCGAGGTGGTCCGATCCGCGCGGGTGCGGCGAGCGAAGCTGTACTATCTGCGCGCCTTGCGGGGCAAGGCCGCGCGGCTGCGCGAGCGGAGACCGAAATCCACGGCCAAGTCTTGAGCGGACGTGCCTAGCAGCCCGGGATGAAATCCCGCGTCGCACCGAGATCCCGCGACGGCTACGCCGAGGCCGCGGTCGGCCGGGGCCAGGCGCGAGGCGGGAGCCCACCGGGAGTCTTTGACCCATCGCGGACAACGCTCAGCGCCACCGAAGCCGGGGATGCATCGGCGGTCGAATGCAGCGAGACGTTCGCCACGGACGGATACGAGAACTGGGGAATGGCCCGGCCTGTCGCGCGCCGAACGATCGAAAACGCCGTCCGACGGCTGGGTTTCGCGCGCGTTGCGGGAGTCGACGAGGTGGGCCGAGGGTGCCTGGCGGGTCCGGTCGTCACCGCGGCCGTCATCCTGGATCCGGCTCGCCACGTTCCCGGCGTGCGCGATTCGAAGCTGCTGACGCCCGCCGCTCGTGAACGACTGTGCGCAGACATCGTGGATGCCGCCGCCGGTTGGCGCGTGGCGTGGGCGGCACCCGACGTCATCGATCGCTTGAACATCCACAACGCCACGCTCCGGGCGATGTGGGAGGCGGTGATGGCGTTGGTTCCCCTTCCGGACTTCGTCCTCGTCGATGGCTTTCGGATTCCTGGCCTTGAGGTGCCTCAGCGCCGGGTCGTCGGCGGCGATCGGCGGTGCGCCGCGATCGCGGCAGCGTCGATTGTCGCGAAGGTCACTCGGGACCGCCACATGCGAGCGCTGCATGACCGGGACCCGCGGTACGGGTTCGATCGGCACAAGGGTTACGCGACCGCCGCGCATCTTGGCGCCGTTGGGCGGCACGGGTACTCGGCGGCGCATCGTCGTTCGTTTCGTCCGCGGTCCTGGGTCGATAGGCTGAATTGACCGTCCGGATGTGCCATGAGTGCCGAGCGAGGATATCTGCTTCGCCGCGCCGCGAAGCTGCTGCGGGTCGATCGGGACGACGCGTTGCGCAAGGCCGAGAAACTTCTACGGCAGGGCCGGCTGGACGACGCCATCACGCTCTACGAGAAGGTCGTCAAGAAGGGTCCCGATGACTGGGCAGCGGCCAACGCGCTCGGTGACCTCTACGTGAGGGCAGGGTCGATCGAGGAGGCCGCGGCGCAGTATACGAGGATCGCGGACCACTTCCTGGAAGAGGGCTTTCTACCGAAGGCCGTCGCACTCTACAAGAAAATCCTTCGCATTCGTCCTGACGACGAAACCTGCCGGGTTCGCCTCGGGGAGATCGCCGGGCAGCAGGGACTCGTCGTGGACGCCAAGGCGCACCTCGAGGCGGTGCGCGATCAGCGATTCCAGCGCGGCGACCAGCGCGGCGGGATGGAAGTCGTGATCAAGCTGGGATCGGTCGATGCGTCCGACAGAGACGCGCAGTTGGCGGCCACGCGGGCCCTGGCGGAGCTGGGGGAGCGCGACAAGGCCGTCAGCCGGATGACCGATTTGGCCGCCGAGTTCACTGAAACGGGGCAAGGCGCGGAGGCGCTGGCGGCGCTCCGTGAGGCGGCGCGCTTCGACCCGGACAGCACGGATGTGCGCGGAGCGATTGCGCGCGCGGCGCTCGCCACCGGCGATCTGGCGACGGCCGACCAGTATCTGACGCGCGAGGTGGCTGGCGACGACCCGGAACTACTGACAGCGCTCGTCGAGCTCGACCTGAAATCCGGGCGGATCGACTCGGCGACGGAGATCGTCCAGGTTCTGGTCGAGTCGCCGGCGGAGCGCCAGCGGGTGATCGAGCTGGGCCACCGGCTGGCCAGCGCCGATCCGAACGGTGCCTTCGTGTGCATCGAGGTGGTTGCGGAGACGTTCGTCGGCGTCGACGACTGGCGCGGCGCGGCCGACACTTTCGAGGCGTTCAGCGAGCGAGCACCCTATCACGTGCCGAACCTGCTGCGGTTGGTCGAAGTGTGTGTCGACGGCGGGTTGGATGCAATTCTGTACGCGGCGCAGGCGAGGTTGGCCGAGGCGTATCTTCAGGACGGCCGTTTCTTTGAGGCCCGGGTGATTTCCGAGGATCTCGCGGTGCGGGAACCCGGGGTCGGGAGCCACATCGATCGGTTGCGGCGGGCGCTGGTCATGGCGGGGGAAGACGCGCCGGACCGGGTCATCGCACAGCGGCTCAGTGAAGCGATGCTTGCGGTCGGCAGTGACCAGCCCTCGTCGACACTCGACACGCAGGGCACCACCCCGCCCCCCCAGCGGGCTCCAGCCGTCTCGTCCGTACCCGCGCCCGTGGCCGGCCCCAGGCCGCAGGCCGTCGTGCCACCTCTTTCCCCGTCCCAGCCGCAGACGGTCGCACCGCCCAGCGATCGCCTTGGCGGGCCGGAGGAAGTCGACCTGAACCGCGCGCTCACCGAGCTGAGTGGCGACGCGTCGCCGGGCAGCGCGGGTCCAGCCGCGGAGACGGGATCGTCGGTGCCACGCGGGGCACCGCCTGCGGCGGCGGCCGGGACGGCGTCGACCCCCGCGACCGCCGAGCGCTTCGGGGAATTTCGACAAGCGGTGTCGCAGCAGACCGCGGCGGATCTGGCGGGTCAGCAATACAAGCTTGCGCTCACCTACCGTGACATGGGCATGCTGGATGAAGCCGTCACGGCCCTGGAACTGGCGTCTAGGTCGCCGGCCCACCGATTCGTGTCGGCGGCGGCGTTGGGGCGGTTGCATCGGGATCGCGACACGTTCGAGCGTGCGATCTACTGGTTCGAGCGCGCGGCCGAGGCGCCGGCGCCGTCACTGGAAGAGGGGCGTGCGCTGCTCTACGAGTTGGGGGATATGCTGGAGCGCACGTTGGAGAGAGCGCGCGCGCTCGCCGTGTTCCTCGAATTGCAGGCCGACGCCGGTGAGTATCGTGATGTCAGCGTGCGCGCCGAGCGGCTGGCACGCGTCGTGACCGGAGGCTGACGATTCCTCCACTGCGCCGCCTGTTGCTCGTCGCGTATTTCCTCGAAGTCGGCCTCGTGCTCATCGTCGTTCCGTGGTCGACGTTTTGGGATCGCAATCTGTTTGCCGAGGCAGTGCCAGCCTTGCACGCCGCGCTCCAGAACAACTTCGTCCGCGGCGCGATCTCAGGTGTCGGCGTGATCAATCTCGTCGCCGGGTTCTTCGAATTCATCGCCTTGCTGGTGCCGGTTCGCTCGAGGGGCGACGTCACCGATCGTCCACCGGTGGGTATCGACGGATGACGTGGCGTCGGTCGTCCGGTGCAGTGCAATGATGGTCGCGGCGCCCGTCCACGCGTCGGCGCTGGAACGCCGTCCGCTGGTCTGCCTGGTGACCGACCGGCGGCGCCTGTCGCCATCCGCTCCGCCACCGCGCCAGATCGATGATCTGGTCGCCTTCGTCGCCGCGGGCGCGGCCGCGGGCATCGACCTCATCCAGATTCGTGAACGGGATCTGTCGGGTCGGACGCTCATGGGCCTGGTCACGCGCTGCGTGCGTGCCATGGAGCGTGCGCCCGGCCGGTTGGTCGTCAACGACCGGCTGGACGTGGCCCTGGCGGCCGGTGCGGCGGGCGTGCACCTGCGCGAGGACTCCTGCCCGGCGGGGCGCATTCGTCCGCTGGCGCCGGTCCATTTCCTGATCGGCCGGTCCGTGCATGCGGCCGACGCCTTGACTGGATCGCTCGTGGACTATGCGGTGTTCGGCGCGATTCTGCCCACGGCGTCGAAACCTGTCGAGCATCGGTCGGCCGGGTTCGCGGCGCTCGCAAACGCGGTCCGGCACGCCGACGTACCGGTCCTGGCGATCGGTGGACTGACAGTCGATCGGCTGCCTGCTGTCTGGCGCGCGGGCGCAGAGGGCGTCGCCGGGATCGGCATGTTCATCGACGCCGCGCGGTCGCGCGGCGACTGGGCCGAGGGACTTCGTAAGCTCGTGATCCGCGTACGTGGATCGTTTGACACTCCGTGGGGCGTTGTCTAGAGTGAGGAAGCCGTCCGGCCCAACGGCGCTCGCAACGCGGCCAGCGGGAGTGCTCGAGTGGGCTGTGAGCGTGGGTGATCGGATGTTTTCTCAAAGGGCACGTTCATGAGCGAGTCGACCGATTTCGGCGCCCGACTGCGCCTCGCGCGGGAGGCGCGCGGGGTGTCGCTGCGGGACATCGCGGCCACCACGAAGATTTCCCGGACCGCGCTCGAAGCGCTCGAACGCAACGACATCGCGCAGCTGCCGGGCGGAATCTTCACGCGGGCGTTCGTCCGTTCCTACGCGGCCGAGGTGGGGCTCGATCCGGAAGCGACGGTGCGGGAATTCTTGGCGGCGTTTCCGCTCGACGGTGTCGCGGACGGCAGCCCGTACGCGGCGGATCGCGACGAAGACGAGGCGTTCGAGAATCAGCGCCAGATGGCGGGGGCGTGGCTCTGGCTAGGCGTGCTGAGTGTGCCCGTCATCGGGTTGATCCTGTATTTCAGCATAGCGGGCGCCGGCACGGCCGATCGGGTCGAGACAGGCCCGGTGACGGCTCCGCCCACGACGGCGCTGCCGCCGCCGCCAACGGCCGAAGCGCCCACGCCGAGTGCGCCGGCGGCAGAGATTGAGTCGGACATGCTCCGGCTGGGCATCGTGCCCGTGGGCCCGTGCTGGGTTTCGGTGATCGCCGACGGCGAGCTCGTACTGTCCAGACTGATGCAGCCGGGTGAGCGGGAGCGGATCGAGGCGCGCGAGGAGGTGGTCCTCAACGTCGGCGATGCCGGGGCGTTCGCCTTCACGCTGAACGGGCAAATCGGAGCGCGGCTCGGCGCCGCCGGCGAGGTCGTGACGGCTCGCATCAACCGCGAGAACTTCCGAGACTACCTCGTGCCGTGACCGGCTCCGGCCGGTCGCGCCAGATCAGCCCGCACAGACCGCATGCCTCACGTCGGCGGAGCCAATCCGCTGCTCGATCAGTTCCGCCGAGGCGATGTGCCTAGGGACCTGCGAGAGCAGGCGGCACAGGGCACGCTGGTCTTGCGGCCGGTCGATCAGCTGACGCTGCTGTCGTGGCTGGCGGGCGACAAGGATTCGGCTGTTGTCCAGGCGGCGGAGGCGACGCTGACGAGGCTGGTCCCGGAGGCCGTGCGCTCCGCCTTGGCGCGGCCGGAGACCTCAGAGGAGGTACGTCGGTTCTTCGCCGCGCGCGGTGTGACGCCGGGAACACCGGCGCCGGACGGCCCGGAAGCGGACGTGTTGCCGGAGCATGCGCAGGAAGACGCCGCCGCCGATGTCCGGCCGACGCAACTGTCGATGCTGCCGGTTGTCGATCGGATGAAGCTGGCCATGAAGGGCACGCGGGAGCAGCGCGCCACGTTGATCCGAGATTCCAACAAGATGGTGGCGCTCTCGGTACTGGGCAGCCCGAAACTCTCCGAGACCGAAATTGAGGCGTTCGCCAGAATGGCCAACGTCACCGAGGACGTCCTGCGCGTCATCGGTACGACGCGCGCCTACCTCAAGCATTATGGGGTCATCGCTGCCTTGGCGAAGAACCCGAAGACACCGCTGGCCATCGCCATGACGCTGGTGAGCCGGCTCAACGCGCGAGACCTCAAGGTGTTGTCGGTCGATCGCAACGTCGCCGAAGCGGTGCGCGTGGCGGCGCGGAAGTTTCTCGCCACCGGCGCGGCCCGGCGGCGCTAGGCGCCCGTGGCGGGCCCGGCTACCGATGCTTGATCGGCCGTCGAGGACGGGTGCGGCTCCACTCGGAACGAAGCTGGGACAATCCATCCATGTAGACGGCGACCTGCTCACGGGCTGTCTCGGTCGGGAGCGACGTGCACAGCTCGATGGCGCGCATCAGATCGCGCTGGACCGTGCGTGGCGTGGCGTTCAGATAGAGCGCTCGGATCTCTCGCACGCCGGGCGGGGTGGGTCTTCCCATGGCGCGTCGGTCACCCGCGCCGGGCATTCCGCCGGAGCGCGGCCCGGACGGCGTCGGCCGATTTCGTGTTCAGGACATGCTGGGGCTCCAGCCAGGCCCGTCGCGCCACCACGATTCCCCAGTGGAGTAACCCGAATGCCGCGGGCGCATGGGCATCACTGGAGATGACCAGCAGGACGCCGCGGTCGCGGGCCAGCTTGGCATGGGCGTCGCTCAGGTCCAGGCGGTCGGTCTGGCTGTTGATTTCCAGCGCGACGCCGTGGGCCGCGGCGGCCTCGACGAGTGCGTCGACGTCGACGCGATAGGGCGCTCGCCGGCTGAGCAGACGCCCGGTCGGATGGCCGATGACGTCGACGACCGGAGATTCGACGGCCCGGATGAGGCGATCCGTCATTTGCCGCTCTTCCTGTGAGAACGCGGAGTGGACGGAGGCGACGACGATGTCGAGCTCGGCCAGGCAGTCCTCGGACAGGTCGAGCGAGCCGTCCGGCAGGATGTCGCACTCGATACCCGCGAAGAGCGTGATGCCATCGAGGGTGGCGTCGAGTGCTCGGATGCGCCGGGCATGCGCGAGGGCGCGGTGCTCGTCGAGGCCGTTGGCCATGGCGAGTGACTGGCTGTGCTCGGTGATGGCCAGATACTCCAGGCCAGCGTCGCGAGCGGCCAGCGCCATCGTTTCGAGGTCGGCGCGACCGTCGCTCTCCGAGGTGTGGGTATGGAGATCGCCGCGCAGGTCGTCTCGGTCGACCAGGTGTGGCAATGCGCCGGCTTCGGCGGCGGCGATTTCGCCGCGGTGTTCGCGCAACTCCGGTGGGATGAACGGAAGGCCCAGCGCGTCGTAGACGCCCGCTTCCGTCTCACCGGCGACCGTGTCGCCGTCCACCAGCCGGAAGACGCCATACTCGTTGAGCTTGAGGCCACGCTGAACGGCCCGGTCCCGCAGCGCGATGTTATGGGCCTTCGAGCCGGTGAAGTACTGGAGGGCGGCGCCGGCGCTCTCCGGCGGCACGAGCCGCAGGTCGGCCTGGAGCCCGTCGGCGAGCAGGATGCTCGCCTTGGTCTCACCGCGGCCGAGGATGCGGTCGACGCCGGCGTAGTCGGTGAAGCGCGACAACAGATCGGGTGTCGCGCCGGTCGCCAGCAGGTCCACGTCGCCGCAGGTGTCACGGCCGCGACGCAGGCTGCCGACCGGTGTGATCGCCGCCTTCGCCTGCGACGCGCGGAGATGCGCGGTCAGGGCGTCGGCAATGTCCTGGACGTCGGGCATCGGGTACCGTCCGGATCGGCGGCGATATTCGGCGACGGCCCGAAGGATGAGCTGCTCCTTCTTCGGGCCCAGTCCTCTGAGTCCGCGCAGGCGGCCTTCGCGGCCCGCCTGCTCCAGCGCGTCGAGCGACCCGATGTCGAGCTCTCGATACAGGAGGGCGACCGTCTTCGGCCCCACTCCCTGCAGTTGCAGCAGGTCCAGGATCGTCGGCGGGAACTCCTGGAGCAATTCCTGATGGAACGCCACTTGGCCCGTGTCGGCGAGTTCTCGTATCTTGGCGGACAGCTCCTTGCCGATGCCGGAAATGGCGCGCAGCTCGTCCACGGTGAGGTCCGCCACCCGCTCGCCCATGCTCCCAAGGACGTCGGCCGCGGCTCGATACGCGCGGATCTTGAACGGATTCGCCCCCTTCAGCTCGAGGAGGTCACCAACGTCCGACAACAGCCTGGCGATCGTCTGATTGTCCATGACGGCGGACTCAGGGCGGGGCGCCGCCAGGCACCAGCCGAAGCCCTTCGGTGTCCACGCCGCATCGGAGGATTCTCGCACCCCGGCTGGTGAGCGCCTGCGTCACGGCGCCGACGTCGCCCGGATCGGCGAAGGCCATGATGCAGCCGCCGCCTCCAGCGCCGCAGACCTTCGCTCCGAGCGCTCCAGCCGCGTGGGCGCGCTGGATCAGATCGTCGATGGCGGGCGTCGTGACGCCGGGCGCGAGCCGCTTGCGAAGCTCCCACTCGGCTGCGATGTGACGGCCGACACCCGGCCAGTCGGCCTCCTCCAGGGCGCGGCGCATGTCGCCGGCAACCCGGCAGATGGCGTCGAACTGTTCCGCGATTCCCTGGACTCCGTCGATACGCCGCTTCATGATCTGCCAGTTGTTGATGCCGGACTGGCGGGCGGCGCCCGTATACGCGAGAATCAGTCGGCGCTCGAGTCGCTCGCAGTCGACGTCGAGCGCCACCCGCGTCACGCCGCCCACGCCCAACTCGACCGCGGACACGCCGCCGTAGTACGCCGGCCGGTAGTCCTGGGCCCCGGTCGGCACGTCGATTGCCTGGGCCTCGACGTTCATCGCCACGCCCAGTAACGCGTCCGGCGACAGATCGCGACCTTGCACGTCGGCCAGTGCCGCACAGGTCGCCACATTCAACGCCGAGGAACCGGCGATGCCGGCCCCAATGGGCGAGTCGCTTTGGGTGACGACGTCGAGGCCTGCGGCCTCGAAAAATCCAAGGATGGAGCGGAGCAAGCGCCACGGCGGGTCGCGTGGCAGCTCGGACCAGTGGTCAGCCTCCACGCGCAGGTTGGTGTCGAGGGAGTGAAGGACGAGACAGCGGTCGCCGCGCGTGCGCAGCCAGCAGCGCGCGCGCAATGAGATGGCCACGTTCAGCGTCTGTGCGCCGGCGTGATAGAGATACAGGGGCCAGATGTCCAGTGTGGCGCCGGCCAGGTCGATCCGCATGGGGGCGGAGGCTTCGAGCTGCACCGGCGCATTATAATGTGAGCGTCGCCGGACGGGGTGCCCTGCGCGCCTCAGCTCGTGGCCGCGACCGTCACCATGTCACAGCGTGCGTTTCGACGACAGGTGGGCCAGTTCGCCGTCACCGGCTTTGACGGCCACGCCGTGCCTGACGATCTCCGTGCGCTCGCGCGCGAATTCGATCTCGGCGGCGTGATCCTGTTCGCCAGAAATGTCGAGAGTCCGGCGCAGGTGGCCGAGCTGTCGCGCGAGGTGCAGTCGCTTGGGCGCGACTGGCCGCTCTGGGTCAGCGTCGACCAAGAGGGCGGTCGAGTGGCCCGGCTGCGGGCGCCGTTCACGGAATGGCCGCCCATGCAAGCGCTCGGCCGTAGCGGTGACGCTGGCCTGGCGCGGCGATTCGCGACCGCGCTGGCGACCGAACTGACGGCCGTGGGCGTGACACTCGATTACGCCCCGGTGCTCGACATTGACACGAATCCGAGAAATTCGGTGATCGGCGATCGGGCGCTGTCGGACGCGCCGGAGACGGTCGCGACGCTGGGTACGGCGATCATCGAAACGTTGCAGGCCTGCGGCATCGCCGCGTGCGGGAAGCACTTCCCCGGGCACGGCGATACCAGTGAAGACTCCCATGACGAGCTGCCCGTCCTCGACCACGCGCCCGACCGCCTGCGCGCTCGAGAGCTCGTGCCGTTCAAGGCGGCGATCGAGTCTGATGTCGCGGTGATCATGACGGGCCATGTGCAGGTGCCGAGCCTGGACGCACACAGGCCGGCCACGCTGTCGCGGGCGATCGTGCACGATCTGCTGCGCGGCGAGCTCGGCTACAGGGGGCTGGTGGCGACCGACGATCTCGACATGCGGGCGATTGCCGGGACCTACGACATTGGCGAGGCCGTGGTCCGGGCCGTCGGTGCGACCGTCGACCTGCTGCTGCTGTGCGGGCCCGACGCGGCGCGTCAGCACGAAGCGATCGAGGCCCTCGTTCATGCCGCCGAGCGGGGAGAGCTGTCCATGCCGGAGCTCGAGGCATCGCTCGGACGTCATCGCCGCGCCAAGGAACGCTACCTGGCAAAGGTGCGAGATTGGCGGCCGGATGAGCGCGTTCGAGATCAGGTCGGCCGGACTGAATTCCTCGCCGTGGCAGACGAGATGGCCCGCCATGGCTGACACGCTGCGCCGCATGCTGAAGCCGCCCGCGCTGCGTGCCGGCGATCGGCTCGGCGTGGTGGCCCCCGCGAGCGGATTCGACCGCGATGAGTTCGATCGGGGCCTCGCGGAGATCCGCGTCCTGGGGTTCGAGCCGGTGTATGACGAGCGGGTGTTCGAGCGGTTGGAGTACGTCGCGGGCGAAGCCGCGCGCCGCGCCGACGCCTTCTTGACGGCCTGGCGCGATCCGACCATCGCGGGCATCGTGGGCGCGCGCGGCGGATACGGCAGCGTCCACGTGCTGCCGTACCTGGCGCCGGACGTCCTCCGGCGGACGCCGAAGGTGCTGATCGGATACAGCGACCTGACGAGTCTGCTGAGCTACCTGACGATCGGGTGCCGCATCGTGGGATTTCACGGCCCGACCGTCGTGGGCCGGCTGGCGCGCGGGACGGACGGATATGACCGCGATTCGCTGCGCCAGGCGACGACGCGGGTCGCGCCGCTGGGCGAGCTTGCCGCGGCCGGCGTGGAGACCCTCGTGCCTGGGGAAGCGGTCGGCACCCTCCTTGGCGGAACCCTGACCCAGCTCGTCGCCTCGTTCGGCACGCCGTACGCGTTTGCGCCGGAACCGCCGTACGTGCTGCTGCTCGATGAGGTGGGTGAGCGACCGTACCGAATCGACCGCATGCTGACCCAGCTCCGGCTGAGCGGCGTGCTCGAGCGGGCGGCGGGCATCGTCCTGGGCGAGTGGCCGGGCTGTGACGAGCCCACAGGCCATCCGACCGCGCGCGGCGTCGCGGCCGACCTGCTGGCAGATTTTCCCGGGCCGGTCGTGTTCGGATTTCCCACCGGGCATACACGCGGTCCCGCGCTCACGGTCCCACTCGGTGTCGGAGTGCGTCTCGTGGCGGGCGCACACCCCCGCCTGATCGTCGAGGAGGCGGCGGTGTCGTGAGGCGGGTGCATTTCATCGGCATTGGGGGAACGGCGATGGGCACGCTCGCCGTGATGCTCAAGCGACGAGGCGCGGCCGTGCAGGGCTCGGACCGGGCCCTCTATCCGCCGATGAGCGACGTACTGGCGGCCGAAGGCATCGAGCCGTTCGACGGCTTTCGGCCCGAGCACCTCGGAGGCGACATCGATCTCGTCATCGTCGGCAACGCCATCTCCCGGGGCAATCCGGAATTGGAGGCGATGCTCGACCGCAAGCTCCGCTACGCGTCGCTGCCAGAGGTCGTCCGCGACGAGTTCCTGTGGGATGCCCACTCGATGGTCATTGCCGGGACGCACGGCAAGACGACTACGGCGGCGCTCACCGCGTGGCTGCTTCAGCGCGGCGGGCTCGATCCCAGCATGTTGCTGGGAGGGGTGGCTCGGAATGTTGGCGCCGGGTACCGGCTCGGTGGGGGCCGGCCGTTCGTCATCGAGGGGGACGAGTACGACAGCGCATTTTTCGACAAGACGGCGAAGTTCCTCAAGTATCTGCCGGACGTTGCGGTCGTCGCCAATGTGGAATTCGACCACGCCGACATCTATCCTGATCTGGACTCGATTCGTGTGGTCTTTCGCCGCCTGGCCGGACTCGTGCCGCAGCGCGGGTTGCTCCTGCTGGGCCGGGACGATGCCGAGGCGCACGCGCTCCGGTCGTCCGCCAGATGTCGGGTCGAATCCTTTGGGCTCGACCCCGGAGCGACCTGGCGAGCGGTCGAGATCGTCCCGATGCCGACTGCGACCGCCTTTCGGATCGAGCGCGAGGGCGAGCGCTTCGCCGAGGTTCAGGTGCCATTGCTGGGCGAGTACAACGTCCGGAACGCGCTGGCAGCGACCGCAGCGGCGGTCAGCGTCGGGGTCGATGCGGCGGCCATCGTCGATGGCCTGGCGTCGTTCGAGGGGGTCCGGCGACGCCTGGAGAACTGCGGCGTCGTGCGCGGCGTCACAGTCTACGACGACTTCGCGCATCACCCCACAGCGGTCGCCGAGACGCTGTCGGCCGTCCACCGCGCACACCCCGAGCGGCGCGTCTGGGCGGTGTTCGAGCCGCGTTCCGCCACGGCGTGCCGTCGCATCATCGAGCCGTCGCTGATCGAGGCGCTTGCCGGTGCGGACGAAGTCGTCCTGCCCGACGTGTACCGATCGGCGTTGCCCGACGAGATTCGGTTGTCGCCAGCGCGAGTCGTGGCAGCCTTGGCCGCCCGGGGCGTCCACGCGCGGCATGTATCTGGAATCGACGAGCTGGCGGCGGCGGTGGCTGGCGACGCGCGCGACGGCGATCTGGTCGTCGTCATGTCGAACGGGGCGTTCGGCGGGCTCCCAGAGAAGCTCCTCCGGGCGCTGGATGGGTGATGCCTCGTACGACGAATGCCGCGGGACCTTCACCTCCGACTGCGCGCGTCGAGATTCTCGCCGCCGGTGATTCCGCGTTCGTCGTCGAGCTGGGGACCGACATCGATCCGGCCGTGAACGCGCGGGCCATCGCCATTGCCGCCCGCCTGCGCGACCTGCGGATCGCCGGCGTACGGGACATCATGTCCAGCTACGCGTCGGTGACGGTCTGCTTCGATCCGCTGCGGACCGACGTCGGCGCGCTGACCGGGGCGATGCAACGGCAGGTGGCCAGCACCACGCCGTCGCCGGTCCACACGCCGGTGCCCACGGAGGTGCCGGTCGCTTACGGCGGCGTCTGGGGTCCGGATCTTGAGCTGGTCGCCCGTCATGCGGGCTGTTCGCCGGAGGACGTCGTACGGTGGCATGCGGCTCCGGTGTACCGGGTGTACATGCTCGGCTTCGTGCCGGGGTTCGCCTATCTCGGCCGGGTGGACGAGCGGATCGCGATGCCGCGACGAGACTCGCCGCGGCTGCGGGTGCCGATCGGCAGTGTCGGCATCGCCGGGTCGCAAACCGGGATCTATCCGGCCGAAACGCCCGGTGGCTGGCAGCTCATCGGCCGGACCACCGTCCGGCCGTTCGATCCCGGGCGCGACCAGGCGTTTCTCTTCGCGCCCGGTGACGCCGTACGGTTCGTGCCGACGCCGGCGTCGGCGATGGCGCCGGCGGAGGTACCCGCGTGATGTCGATTCAGGTCATCAAGCCGGGGATGCTCAGCACCGTGCAGGACCTGGGCCGCTGGGGCTACCAGAACTTCGGTGTGCCTGCGGCCGGCCCGATGGATCGGTGTGCCCATCGGCTGGCCAATCTCCTGGTCGGGAACCCGCCATCGGCGGCGACGGTAGAGGTGACGCTCATCGGGCCCGAGCTCGCCTTCGAGGCGCGGTCGTATGTGGCGGTGAGTGGTGCGGAGTTCGACGTTCGCGTCGGGAACCGGCCCGTGCCGATGAACGCGGCGTTCGAGGTGCCCGCCGGCAGCCACGTTCGGTTGGGACGGCGGCATCAGGGCGTGCGAGCCTATGTGGCGGTCGCGGGCGGGATCGATGTGCCAGCGCCGTTGGGGAGCCGCGCCACGCATTTGCCTTCCCGTGTCGGGGGCGTCGGGGGGCGGGCCTTGGTGGCTGGCGACCGGCTGCCCATCGGCACGCCGTCGGGCGCACCGCCCGTACTTGGGCGCGCGCGGCGACCGATCGTGCCGCTGCCGCGGGGGGGCTCGGACATTCGCGTGATGCTCGGCCCGCACGATCACGCCTGCACGCCGTCGGGCCTCGAGGCCTTCCGGTCGTCACGCTACGTCGTGAGCGAGCAGTCCGATCGCATGGGCTATCGTCTGCGCGGTCCGGCGGTCGGACTCCGGCCGGCGAAGCCGCCCCTCTCGGACCCGACGCCGCAGGGGACGGTGCAGATCCCCGGGTCGGGGCAGCCGATCGTCCTGATGGCCGACGGCCAGACCACCGGCGGGTATCCGAAAGTGGCCACGGTCATCACGGCCGATCTGCCGCTGGCGGGACAGTTGGGCCCCGGGGACTGGATCGAGTTCAAGGTATGTGATCGCGCGGGGGCCATGCGGGCGCTAATCGCGCAGGAACAGGCGCTGCTGGCGTGACCGACCTCGACCGCCGATCGATTCGATCGATGACGTCCGAGGAGATCGCTCGCGCACTGGGTTCGGCACTGGGTGCCAACCGCCTGCGGCGTGAGGCACCGCTCGCGCCGCTGACGACGTTCCGTGCCGGCGGACCGGCCGAGTGGCTCTTCGAGGCCAGAGGATCGGCGGACCTGCTGCGGGGTATCGAGGTCGCGCGCGAGCTGGGGATGTCGGTGACGGTGCTGGGCGGCGGCTCGAACGTACTCGTCTCCGACCGGGGCGTCTCCGGCCTGGTCGTGCGGGTCCACGGCGGAACGATCGAGGCGGTGCGCCCGGACGTCGTCCGGGCGGAGGGCGGCGTGGCGGTCAACGGACTGGTGCGATGGACGATCGCGCGTGGGCTCGCGGGTCTCGAGCGCTGGGCAGGCACGCCGGGAACGGTGGGAGGTGCCGTCTACGGGAACGCCCACTTCGAGGGCGAGCTGATCGGCGACCGGGTGCGTACGGTCGGGCTGGTCGCGCGCGACGGGGCGCGGCGCGAGATTGCGCGTGCGGAGATGGAGTTTGGCTATGATCGCTCGCGGTTGCAACGCACGGGCGAGATCCTGCTCTGGGCCGACTTTTCCATCAGGCAGGGTGATCCGGCATCCTTGCGCGCCGGGGCGCGATCGTCGCTGGCGCTCCGCAAGCGAACCCAGCCCCTGGCAGCAGCCAGCGCCGGCTGCGTGTTCCAGAATCCGACCTCGGCGCAGGTGCCGCCGGGCATGCCCGCGTCGGCCGGGGCGCTGATCGACGCCGCTGGCCTCAAGGACCGTGCGATCGGCCGGGCCCGCGTGTCTACGACGCATGGAAACTTCATCGTCAACGACGGCGGCGCGTCGGCGTCCGAGATTCGATCGCTCGTGGCGCTGTGCCGCCGCGTCGTTGCCGAGCGATTCGGCGTCGAGTTGCGCGACGAAATCGTGTATCTAGGAGAGTTCTAGACTAGTGCTACTGTCAGAAGGGCATTGCCGAAGTCCCGGCGCCCGGCGCCCGGCTGGGCGGGAGGATGCCCCACCCGGGAGCTTGGTGATGAACTTCTGATACGGGACACTAAGGGTATGGCCACGCTGCTCATCGAAGGCGGCCGCCGGCTGGACGGACGGGTCGACGTCGAGGGAAACAAGAACGCTGCGCTGCCACTGCTCGCGGCGTGCCTGCTGACGGACGAGCCGTGCGTACTGACGAACATCCCGCGGATTCGAGACGTCGAGACAATGGCGCGGCTGCTCGTCAGCGTCGGCGCTGAGGTCGATGGCATCGGGACGACGGAGTTGCGGGTGCGATGCGCCGACCTGACGACCGACGAGCCGGATCGGGCGCTGGTCGGAACCTTGCGCGGCTCAGTGCTGCTGCTAGGACCGTTGCTGGCGCGCCGCGGCCGGGTGCGTCTGGCGCCGCCCGGGGGAGACTTTCCGGCGCGCCGAACCATTCACGCCCACGTGCAGGCCTTGACCATGATGGGGGTGCGCACCGAGGACGGACCGGACTACGAGCTCAGCGCACCCGACGGACTGCGCGGCAGCTCCCTGTATCTGGATGAGGCGTCCGTGACCGGGACGGAAACGGCGCTGCTCGCAGCCGCCGCTGCGGCGGGACGGACCCAGATTCGCCACGCCGCGTGCGAGCCGCATGTCGCGGAGCTCTGCCGGTTTCTTCGCGCCATGGGAATCGACGTGCGCGGCGATGGCACGCCGACCCTGTTGGTCGAGGGTGCCCGTGTCAGGCACGGGGCGGCGCACCGTCTGGACGGCGACTACATCGAGGCGGGGACCTGGGCGGTCATCGGGGCGGTGACCGGGGGGGAGATCGAGGTGACCGGCGCGCGCTCCCAGGATCTCGAGCCGGTCCTCGCGGTCCTGCGGCGGATGGGCGTGCGCGCTTCGGTGGAGGTGGATCGGGTGCACGTCGAGCCGTCGGCCATGGTCGGAATCTCGAGAATCACGACCGGGCCCTGGCCCGGGTTTCCCAGCGACATGGTCAGCCTGACCACGGTGCTGGCGACCCAGGCGAGCGGGCGGACGCTCATTCATGACTGGATGTACGAGCTGCGGCTGTTCGCGCTCGAACAGTTGAGCGGCATGAACGCCGACCTGTTCCTCTGCGACCCGCATCGCATCATCGTCACCGGGCCGCGACAGTTGCGAGGCCGCACGCTCGACAGCCGTGATCTGCGGTCGGGCATGGCGCTCATCACCGCGGCCCTTGCCGCCGAGGGCGTGAGCCGCGTGCGTCCGCTGGAGACAGTCGAGCGGGGCTACGCCCGCGTTGTGGAGCGGCTGCGGGCGCTCGGGGCGCGGGTCGAAGTCGAAGCCGAGTAGCGCGCGTGTCAACGCGGCGGGGGAGGTGGTGGAGGCTGAATCGGTCGGCTCGAAGGCTCTTCGAGCTGCTCGAACTCATCGAGCTCATCGAAGTTGGAGAAATCCGAGAACGAGTTCGGGTCTGCGAACAACCCCGCGGTGTCCCGCTCGACGATGAAGGGACGCAGGTCCGCTTCGTCCAGGTCCAACCCCCGGATGATATGCGGCGTCAGCGTCAGGATGATGTCGGTCTCCTGGGTTTCGGTGCGATGGCGGCCAAACAGCCGCCCGACGACGGGCAGGTTGCTCAGGCCGGGAATGCCCTCGAGCACGGTGCGCTCGTCATCCCGAATCAGCCCGGCCAGCAGGTTCGTTTCGCCATCCTTGAGGCGAATCGTCGTGTTGATGTAGCGATTCCCGAAGGTTGGCAGATCGCCGAAGCCGGTGCCGGAAATGTTGCTGACCGAGACTTCGAGCGCCAGCGACACGTCGCCGTCATGATGGACCCTGGGCGTGATGTCGATGTTGACGCCGATGTTCTCGTAGTTGAACGACGTGATCGGTTGCTGGGCGACGCCACCGGTCGCGATCGGCGCGAACGTCGTCACCGGCACCGGGACCCGCTCGCCGAAGCGTGCCTGGGCCGTCAAGCCCTCGGACGTGCGCAGATGCGGATTGGCCAGAATTCGTGTGTTCGTATCACGCTTGAGGAGCCGGTAGAAGAGGCCCGGGACGCTCGTGACGAAGAGGTCGCCCTGGGTCAGTTCCGTCAGGTCCTGCAGGGTGAGGCCGTCCCGGTTGACGTCCAGAGCGCCGTCCAGGCCCGGCGACCCGGCTGATGCGAACTGCAGTCCGTACTCCCGGAACCGCTGGCGGTCCACTTCCAGCAGTTCGACGTCGATCACCACTTCCGGCCGCGCCTTGTCGATGGCGCGAATGACCTTGGCCGCGGCCGCCACGCGCTCCGGCGTGTCTTTGATTGTGATGGCGTTCGTCGCGCTGATAGGCGCGAGCCGCCGGAGATCCATCACGATGCGCAGCAGATCGATCGTTTCTTCGAGATCGGCGTTGCTCAGGTAGAACGTCCGCACGACTTCCCACTGGTATTCCTGACGCTTGCCGGGGGTGTCGGGGATGATCGTGATCGTTCCGGGAGCCGTCATCCGGACGAAACTGCCGGTCGCCGCCGCCACGGCTTGCAGCGCGTTGCGCAGCGACGTGTTTCGAAGATCGATCGACAGTGGTGCGGCGCGGAACGTGGGGTCGAACAGAATGGAGACCTCGGCGAACCGTCCGATGGCGGCGAAGACATCGCGGCTGCTCGCCTCGCGAAACACGAGCGAGTCCGGCAGCGCGGCACCGTCGGGGAACTCCAGGCCTACCGGGTCGAAGTTCACCGCACGTCCGACCAGCGACTCGAGCTCGGTCTCGCCGTCGGGAGGCTGGGTCAAGCCGGCTCCGACTTTGAGCCGGGTCTCTCGCAGCGCGTCAGCCATGACGCCGCTTGTCGGATTCAGGTCGGCGGCAATCTGATACTCGACAAGCGCCTCCGGGTAGCGGCCCCGATCGTCGAGTCGTCTGCCGCTGGCGAAGTGGGCCTGGGCGGCGCGCAGGCTGGCGCGCTCCAGTGCCAGACGCGCGCCGAGATCGTCAGGATGCTCCTGGACGACGCGGTGGTACTCCAGGACGGCGCGGTCGTAGTCTTCTTGCCGCTCCGCCACCTGGCCGGCCTGCATCGTGGCGCGGGCAGCGCAGCCGGTCAGGGCCGACACGAGCAGCAGGGCGAGCAATGCCGCCAGCCGTTGCCGCACCGCGCCGACTGTCGAAGGCACGCGGCTATTCGGGGTCGGCATCGTGTCTGATCACCTCGGTGCCATCAGGAATGGTGAAGATGAATTCCGAGTCGCTGACGCCGACGTTCTCCTGGAAATCGGTGAAGCGAAACGTCGACGTACCGCCCTGCCAATCGGTCGAGATGAACTGGCGCAGCGTCAGGTCCTCCCGATCGACGACGAAGATGAGTGACTCGTACTCAGGTGCCGGCGTGAGCGGATAGAACTGAAGGGCGACCGAGTTAGCTGGCAGGTCGGGGAGCGTCACGTATGAGGGGCGAAAGTCCCGGGTCAGGTTCCCCTTCCCGGTCAGCAGCAGTACGGCGACGTTGGCGTCGTCCGCGACGGGCATCGGACTGACGGTGACCTGGGCATCCTCGGGAAAGTAGGAATAGATCGTCCGACCATCGGAGACGAAGAGCTTGCGCTCCGGGCTCTCGTAGCACCAGCGCATCCGACCCGGTTTCTTGATGAGCACGTGGCCCGTTTCCGTCGCCCGCAGGCGGAGGGCACCGCCCGCGTACTCGTGGACGAACCGGGCGGAAAAATCATGTACCCGCGCGTACCGCTGTTGCAGGGCCGCGGCGAGCGCGGCAGGATCGTCACCTTCGGGCGACTGTCCGCCGATCGGCAAGACCAGCGACGCGATCAGCGGCAGGGCTGCTAGGCGGACTGTCATGGGGTGCCGACCCGGCGGCGTGCAATTCTGCGCAACGGGTACCCGGCCGGAATTCCATCTTAGCACGAGCGTCGCGTCACGCTATTCGCGGCGCGTTGTCCGCTTGTGACGGACGATATCGCGGATGGCCGACAGCGGTCGGGTATTGACGACGCAATCCGGCGTGATCCAGCCGCGGCGGGCGGTGCCGACGGCGTACCACATCTGCGCTCCGAGCCTGGACGCGTGGTGACAGTCGCTATCCGTGCTGATCAGGACACCGGCTGCAGCGGCGCGGCGAGCGACGGCGCCGTCCATGTCGAGGTGGATGGGCGCTCCGTCGACTTCGAGGATGGTGCCGGTGCCGATCGCTGCCTCGAACAGCGCGTCGAAATCCAGATCGTAGCCGGCGCGGTGGCCGACGATCCGGTTCGTCGGATGCGCGATGATGTTCACGAACGGATGGTGCATCGTGCGCAGGTAGCGGGCGGTCAGCTCGTCACGGTCGTGTCCCGCGCGGTCGTGCAACGAGGCCACGACGATGTCGAGTGGTTCGAGCGCTGCGTCGTCCAGATCCAGGTCGCCGTCCGGCAGGATATCCACTTCCACCCCGTGCAGGATCGTGATGCCCTGGACCCGCTGCTGCACGCGACGGATCTCGTCCGCTTGGCGGCGGAGTCTGTCCGCGTCGACCGAGCGGCGCGTCTCTGCGTGGGGGGAGTGGTCCGTGATCGCAATGTACTCGTAGCCCAGTTCCGCGGCGGTCCGCGCCATCGCCTCGATCGGATCGTGTCCGTCGCTCCAGTCGGTGTGCATGTGGAGGTCGCCGCGAATATCCGGGACGGCGAGGAGGCTAGGGATCGCCCCCCGTGCGGCACGCTCGATTTCGTCGGTGCCCAACCGCAGCTCGGGTGGAATGTCCGACAGGCCGAGCGCGGCGTAGATCTCCGTGTCGGAGCCTCTGGCCTCGGCGACCGGTGTGCCGCTGCGAAAGAGGCCGGTCATGCTGAGCGTCAATCCGCGGCCGCGGGCATGCTCGACGAGTTGATCCAGGTGGGCCTCAGTCCCGGTTGACAGGAGCTGGGCCAGACCGCGGGCGTGCTCTGGGACGACTCTGAGGTCGACCTGCAGATCGTCGATCAGGACGCTCGCCTTGTGCCGGCCGCGATGCAGGACGTCGGAGACGCCAGGCAGGTCGAGCAGCGCGCGGACGACCGGCTCGCCCTCGGGCGCCGTGCAGAGAATTGAGATCTCACGGATGAGCGGGTCCACGCGACGCAACCCGCCGACCACCTCGAGGTGCGCGCCCTTCGCGCAGTTCTTGCGCAGCGCGTCCAGGATCGGCAGGACGGCCCGCCAGGCCCGACCCAGTGGAATGCCGGCGTGCTCCGATGCGCCGGTGGCGGACAACGCGCTGCGCAAGGTGCGAGCGATCCGCGCCATCGCGGGGACCCGCTCGTCGAGCAGGCCATCGCGGAGCACCGCCACGAGTTCGCTCCGGGTGGTGACCCCCAGCTGCCGGTACAGTGTGGCGACGGTCTCAACCGGTAGTCCAGCCGAGACGATCAACAGGTGCAGTTCCTCCGGGATCCCAGCGAGCGCGGGCTGCAGGACTGCGAGGGGGCCGTCCGTGACGATGGTGCGTGCGTGATCGGCGGTCACCGGGTCGAGGCCCGCCGCCTTGCACAATCCGCCAGAGCGGGCCAGCGACAGCACCTCGTCGACTCGTTCCGGAGGCCAGGCACCGAGGCGGTCGGCGGCATGCGCGAGGGCCGCCGCCGCGGCGGCCTCGCCGCGAATGTCCGTGAGGGCCGCGAGGCGCCGGAGCGTCTGCAGCAGGACTTGTGCCGTCGCACCGTGACGTGGGGAAGTGATTGCTTTAGTGTCCCGTCTCAGAAGTTCGCCAACATATTCCGGGCGGGGCATCCCGCTTGGCTGCGTTGTTCCTCATTCATATATTCCCGATATGCTCACTCGTCGCGCCTGGCCAGCCGGGTGCCGCGCGCCGGAATATCTGTCACCCAACTTCTGAGACGGGACATGAGCAGCCCGTGGTGAAAGTCCCGCTGCATTCGACCGTCGATGCATCCCGCCATGGGCAGCGCTGGGCGTTGTCCACGATGGGTCACATACTCCCGGCATGCTCCCTCCTCGTGCCTTGCCCCGGGCGATCGCGGCTTTGATTCAGCAGGGTCTCGTTGCCACGCTGGACTTTCACCACGGGCTGCTAGCCCTTGAGTGCCCCTGCCTTGGGAGGCGCCTGCACCGGCGCACTTTTCGTGTCGGTCGGGAACTTCGCGGCCAGCCAGTCGGCGATTCCGCCCTGCAAGGCTCGCGCCTTAAATCCCTGTCGGATCAAGGTGGCCGCGAGCTTCGCGCTGGCCAATTCATCGAGGTCCGAATCGTAGGCCACGATCTCGCGGTCGCGCGGAAGGGTCGACAGATCCGGGTTGCGGAGCGCTCCCGGCAGGGTCACGGTGCTGTGCTCGTAGGGATACTTCAACCGCGCGTCGATGACGATCGGCGCCGATGCGGCATCACCCTCGAGCCGCTCCTTCAGTTCTTCTTTGGAGATACGGGGTATCGACATCGCGAGTATTGTCGCCGTCGGTCGAACGGACTGTCAAGCCGACAGAGGTAGTCGCGATTGGCATTCCCGAGCCTCACTCGTATGATAGCGACGCTGGCTGGCCGACGCCGGTCGGCCCGGCGATGACGGCACCACTGAATCTCGACGACTGGTTCGGGACGATCGATGTCTATCTGTTCGATCAGCTCCTGAAACGGCGCATTCAACCGGACGATCATCTGTTTGACGCCGGGTGCGGCGATGGTCGGAACCTCACCTACTTCCTCCGATGCGGGTGGTCGGTGGCAGCGGCCGACCGGTCGGCCGCCGCGGTTGGCACCGTGCGGCGTCTGGCGGCGCGGCTGGCCCCGCATCTGCCGCCGGAGAACTTTCGCGTCGAGGCGCTGGACGCCCTGTCGTTCGGCGACGCCACGTTCGACGTCGTGATCTGCAGCGCGGTGCTGCACTTCTCGGACGACGAGTCGCATTTCGAGCGGATCATGCGTGAGCTGTGGCGGGTGCTGCGCCCGGGCGGGGTGCTGTTCGCGCGGACCGCGTCGTCGATCGGGATCGAGGCGCAGCTGGTCTCGACGGGACCGCGGCGCTGGCGCTCGCCCGACGGCGTGGAACGGTTCCTGGTGGACGAACCGATGTTGACGGCCTGGGCGGGGCATCAGGGTGGTGAGCTGCTCGATCCGCTCAAGACGACGATTGTGCACGACCAGCGGTCGATGACGACCTGGGTGCTGCGCAAGCGGTCGGACTGACGGGTGCTTAGGAGCTCGACCGGCCCGGTGCGGCCGGTCGGTCCGCGGCGCATGTTGAAGTCTCCCCAACACACCCGGTGCTCGAGCGGCGTTCTTTCAGGTCACCCGCGGGCCGCGCCTACCACGCACCGGCCGGATCCTGGGGCTGCGCGGCAGGTGCGCGACAGTACACAGTGAACAGTGATAGGTTGGCTTCACGATGGCGCTCCAGTGTCCGGGCTGTCAATCCTTTCGGACCCACCGGCCGCATCGGACGCCGGTCGAGCGGTTCGTGAGCCGTCTCGTCGGCCGGCGCCCGTTTCGATGCTCCGCGTGCGGGCGGCGCTGGTGGGGACGGTCTGCCAGTCGGGACGTTCAGGAGACCGACGCATCCAAGGAGACGCCCCAACGAACCGCGTCCTAGCGGACCAGGACGCGCGGGCCGGAGAACGAGGCATGTCCCTGCAGGGACACGCCTCTACTTGACCGGCGAGAAGTCAGTCGGGTTCAGGAACATGGACTCCACCTGATTCACCAGCCGGCCGTCGACCTGCGAGGCGTCCCGCATGGTCGCCCAGTCTGGGTCAGCGCCGAACGCCTGCCAGGACGCCCGCGCGGCATCGCGGCTCTGGTGAGCCAGCATATACACGAGGGTGTGTTCCCCGAGCGGTAATTCAGCAGGGACCCAGTAGCCGATGCCATGCATGCCGTGCTTTTCAAACAAGTCGGTTTCACCGCCACCGAATCGGTCGAGGAGCGCTTGCAACTTGCCCTCGTTGGTGGTGTAGGTGCGCAATTCGAACACCCGATTCATTCCTTGCGCCTCGATCACGGCGTGATGATTCACAGCCAGACCTAAGAGAAACGCAACGAGCGCAACACAGACCGTCATTCCGTACTTGTGATGCATCTGCCACTCCCTATCATTCCGGCCACGGCGGTCGGTGGTAGCCAAGACACTCCGTGCTGTCGGGTTGCGCCGGACGTGGCGTCGTACAGCCTCGGCGAACCGGCTATTCGGACGGCCAGACCACCCCTTGATGCCCCCTCGGGACCATGCCGATCCCTTTGTAGACGAACTTCTGGACACGGCGGCCCTCGAACGTCTCGGTCGTGTAGATGTTGCCCTTCGAGTCGGTCGCGATGCTGTGCGTGCCGAAGAACTGGCCGGGCTGGCGGCCGCCGTCGCCAAAGCTCGTGAGGACCTCGAGCGTGTCGCGCCGCAAGATGTGGACCCGCTCGTTCAGCCCGTCCGCCAGATAGAGGTAGGTCTGCCACTGGTCGCGCGAGAACGCGATATCCCAGACCGAGCCTGAGCCAAGCGACTGCTTCTCGACGAACTGCTCCTGCACGAAGGTGCCATCGGAACGGAACACCTGAATGCGGTCGTTCACCCGGTCGCACACGTAGAGCAGCCGGTCGTTCGACAACTCCGAGCAGTGGACGGGGTTCCGGAACTGCTGCGCCGGTGCCGCGCTCGGGTCGTAGCGGCCGAGATCGGCGTCGTCGGGACGATTGCCATACGCGCCCCAGTAGCGCTTGAACTCCCCCGTGTCGGCGTCGAGCACGGCCACGCGCTTGTTGCCGTAGCCGTCGGCCACATACACCTCATTCTCCAGGGCGTCGATGAAGACCTTGGCCACCCTGCCGAAGTTCTCCTGGTCGTGGCTGCCGCCGGTGGCGCCCGAGTTGCCGAACTGGGCGATGAATTGCCCGTCCTGCGTGAACTTGAGGATGTGGGCATCGTCACCGCCGTTGCCGCCGATCCAGAGGTTGCCGTGATGGTCGATCGCCAATCCGTGATTCGACTGGGGCCACTCGTAGCCCTCCCCGGGGCCGCCCCACGAGCCGACGAGATTGCCTTCCGGGTCGAACTCCAGGATGGGCGGCGCCGGCTCGCAGCAGTCCGCGGCGTTCCCGTTCGCCGCCGGGGCCTCGCCGGCGGAGACCGAGCCGGGGCGGTGGACGATAAAAATGTGGTCACTGGAATTGATGGCCACCCCGATGGTCATGCCCATGACCCAGTGGTTGGGCAGCGGCTTGGGCCAGAGCGGGTCGACTTCGAACATCGGGGCCTCGACGAGGCCCTCCGCCTGGCGGGCCGCCGTCCGCTCGACGAACGACTGGCCAACACCGAGTGTCACGATCAACGCCAGAAACCCCGTACCCACCAGAAGATTGCTCGTGCGCGTGCGTGTGTTCATCGCTTCCTCCGCAAACAGCTCAGGACCGCGGTTCAACGTCCGGGTTGGAAGGAGACTGCCACGAAACGTCGATCAGGCGCAAGACGGGCTGGCGAACCTATCGCGCCCAGCAACGGCCAGTTCGAAGGCTCCTACCGATGCTCCGTCACGTTCTTCTCCCGTGGCACTGAGATTGGATGATCACCGGCGCCCTGGGCGTCGTGACGCACGGGGTCAGCGCTGCTGTGGAAGCGGAAATCGCTTCGCTAGCTCAGGCAGCGCCCGTTCGCCCACGCGCCTCCACCTCCGAGGCAACGTTGGATGCGTGGGGACTGAATCGTTTCCGGCGGCACATACGGCTTCTTGGCGGGCGGGGGCTGAACGGTGATCGGCTCGTGACGGTCTAACCTTGGGCGAACCGGCCGGCGGGTGATTCCACTGAAGGTGTTGACGAATGGGCCATAGCCGAGAAACAAACCCAAGTGTGCCCCGTACGAACGCTCACGCCGCCACCTATCGAGCTGGTCGTTCCACTTCTGAATGGAGCTGGGTTGGCGCTGACTCGGTTCTCGTCGAGGGGCGGGCACAGGGACGAACACGACAGTTCGTTCGTAGTGCACGGGCCGTGGCGGGATGGTATAGACGTACAGGTCGGCATTCGTCAGGACATTCTTCGTGAGATCGGGTGGTCTGTCGGGCTGGGCCGGCCCGGCGGCGTCTCGCTGGGCTCGGTCGGCCCGGATCCGCCGACTCAGCTCGGCTAGGCTCTGCGCCTGCACGCCACCCGCTGACGCCAGCAGGACCACAAGGACGCCGAGGTGCATGACCATCGCGTGTGCCCTCACGGAATATATCGACTCGACTCTCGCTACAGTAGTCCTCATGTGACAAAAAAGCACGGTTGTCTTCACCGGCCGGTTGCTGGTTCGCCCCCGCCTTGGTGGGCATGAGGTTTGGCGGTCTTCAGCTCCCGGACCAGGAAGTCGGCCTCGCCCTTCCGGTTCGGGCGTCGGGTTACGGCGTGGACGGCCGAGCGACCGGGGCGCACGCTACGGGGAGATTCCGGGTGAACGCGGCGGGGAACGGGGGGGGCTCGCGACAGGGATCTCCAGCGGCTCAGTCTGCGCGAACGCCGCCTGAGGTGCCGAATTAGGAAGCAGTCTCGCGCTCCAAGATGACGATGTGCTCGGAACAACTCACGAGCCCGGAAATGACGAATCCCTCCGCGACCGCCTGAGTCACTTCCTCCTGCAGCGTCGACGTCCGGTTCGTCGCCAGGAGCCGGTACTCATAGCGTTGAGGGTCGTCAGGGGAACGCTCGAGGACGACCACGATCTCATCCCCTCCAAACCGTCGGCTCTTGCAGATCGGCGTTCGTGCCAGGAATCGAAAACCTTCGGCTGCCGCTCCGTCGAGCTCCTCTTGCATCGTGGACGTTCTCGTCGTCGCGAGCAGCCGATAGTCGTAGGTGTCCGGTGGCTCCACCGCCCGTTGCAGGAAGAGCACCATCTCTTCGCCGGAGGTCGGCGCCCCACTCACCACACGAAACCCCAACGCGGCTGCTTCGTTGAGCTCTTCCTCCATGCAATGTGCCCAAACGTCAGTGTCAGGTTCTGCATTTCGATTCGCCCTTGAAATAAGCTCAACAACTCAACGGGATTTCGATGTTGCCCGCCGGATCTGGGCCCTTTTACACCGAAACCCTCTCCGCATGGCCAGGTTTCTTCGTCGGATGTTCTTCCATCGAATACTCGGATGGGCTCCTAGAGCAACCGCCTCCCGAGTGTGGAGATATCGTGGAGACGGCCGGACGGTAGGGTCGCTCAGAGCGGTGGATAGAGGAAAAAGTGGTGGACGGCAAGGGACTCGAACCCTCGGCCTCCGCGTTGCGAACGCGTCCAGAAAGAAGCGTTAACCAACTGATTGGTAAAGGGTAATCACTTCAAACCGACGATCTAGGTCGTGTCGCCTACACCCGCATAAAACCGCGTCGTTCTGCATAGTGGTGCAGACCCGATGGGCACTATATGGGCACACGTCACATCGGACGGGGTGGGGGAGTCCTCCCGGTCATCCTGCGGTCATCCAAACGCAGGGCTGACGTCAGCGGGTGCACCCACTAGTCGCGCTTCACCGCGAGCGCGCGAATCTCGCTACCCAGGCCCGCACCGACGAGCCAGGTGAGGATAGCGTCGGGCGCGGTGGCCGCACCGTTCCTGGCCACAGGCAGCGTCGCCCCACGGAGGAACAGAGCGTTCCCGACATCGGTCGCCAGCGTCTGGCGCAGGCCGGTCGGTCTGGCGTTCTCGTTGTAGCCCTGGCTCTCGATCTTGCCGTCGACCGAAACCACTATGTCGAACGCAGCAGGACCTCTGGCAGTGAAGTTGTCGGGGAACAAACTCCGCACAAGGAGCGCCGCCCGGAGCTGTTCCACCCTTTTTAGATCAACCACATCTTCCGCGATTTCTTTCAACAACTCACAGATTATGACCCTGGCCCTTACGGTTCGTGCTCTGCCGGCAGCATTGAGAACGATGGCGAAAAAGTTTCCAACCTTTGCTTCAGGAAGCCCCTGAAAACCAGAATCCAGGTGGCGGGCGTCCGGAAAGAGCACCTCTTGCGGCTGTCCATCCTTGTCAACAACAACGTCGCCGTCACTCAGCAGAGAGAGCTTGATCGAAGGAGCCGAGGAACCGAGGCCTTGTTGAACGATGAGGAGCTGGCAGCTGGTATCCGCTCTCTCGAACGACTCCACGGAAGGCTCATGCCCGGGGATGAGAGTAAGCTCGTCGATGGTTTCTGCCTCGTCACGCCGCAGCCCGCGATTCAGCAGGACGGTCATGACGTCCGTGCCCTTCTGAATACCCGCAGACGACGCCGCGCCCTTGGCCATGTAGACGATCCGCCCGACCGGGACGTCCGGCTGAATAGCGGGGCCGAAGTTCTCCCGCCCATCAGATGCGAGGGTCCGGGTCCCGCCGGATGCTTTCCCGTTGGCGTTGATTTTGCGCCCGAGAATCTTCGACGCGACGCCCGGCATTCGCCGCGTATCCCAGACCGCGAAGAACGCGCGCTTCGCGGGCAGCCAGGCCACCCTGGCGTTAGAGTGAAAGCCCTGCTTGGGAGAAATTCGCCGGGGCTTCCTCGGCTTCTTAAACGTGCCGTTCGGCCTGCGTTTCAAGACGCTCGCCCAGACCTGGCTGCGGGTGCTGTCCGCCAGGAACTGCTGCGTCCAGACGATTAGCACATCGCCGGTCGTCTCGTTCACGGCGACTCTCGGATTGAGGTTCAGTCCCGTCACGCCCCGGGACACCAGCACGTGATCCGCGCCTACGACGCTCACCGAGACGACGATGGCAGCTACCGTGAGGGCGGTGGTTCGGTAAATGCTCAACGCATCGCTCCAGCTAACCGGGGGAGTCTCATACTGTATCGCACGGACCGCGTTCACCGAGGACCTGCACAGGACTGCACAGGCTTGGGGGAGCGTGAGGAGGAGGCGTGGTGAGGGCGGAGTCGCCTACCGTCCCGTCGGCACCCGCGCCTTCAGTCAGACCATCCGGGTCGGTTCTATCCGGTTTGGGAGGCGAACACGCGGTGTAATCTGCGGCTGCTGATCCCGTTCCGCTTTGCATTGACACCCGAACCGTGATCATGCTTTTATCAAAAAAAAGCTATCGTTAGTTTGGAAATTTCGGATCATCACTATTTTCAGGAGAGCGAGAACCAACATGAGTAGAATGGCATCTATTCTCGGCGTGATCGGACTCAGTCTGCTAGGCTCATCGCTGGCCCTCGCCCAGAATGCTCCCCAGAATCCTTCGATGACCTTCTTCCTCACGAGTGAGGGATCCGGCGAGGGGAGCGATCTGGGTGGTTTGGCTGGAGCCGACGCGCACTGTCAGAGGCTCGCCGCCGAAGCGAATGCCGGCAACGGCACCTGGCGCGCCTACCTCAGCACGCAAGGCCCGAACGCCGTCAATGCTCGCGACCGCATCGGCACGGGCCCATGGCATAACGCTCGGGGCGTCCTTGTGGGTCAGAACGTCGAGGAGATTCACGGCATGGGACATAGGTTTACTCCCATGACGGTGCTCGACGAGAGAGGCAGAATGATCCCCGGTGGAGGATACGCGCCGAACCGGCACGATATCCTGACGGGCTCGGAGCCGGACGGCACGGCCTTTCCGGCTGGCGAAGACATGACCTGCAACAACTGGACGAGCAGCAGTACCGGAAAAGCCAGGATCGGTCATCATGACCGCGCGGCTTGGAATTCAGCCCATGATAGCCGTGGTTGCAGCCAGGAACAGTTGCGGGCGTCGGGCGGCGACGGCTTGTTTTATTGTTTTGCCGCTCAGTAAGGGGCCGTTCCGGCTTCAACGAGTTTGAAGGAGGGCACTTGCCCGTCTGGGTTTGACCGGATTCATCACCTGGACGCGTAGGATGGTGCTATTTGCCTTGCACCCGCGAGGTGATGATCCACTGGTCCCCGGCGCGGAACTCCATGTGCAGCCCGATCCCCACCCAGGCCACTTTCAACAGGCTGCCGCCGAAGTTGGACCCGCTGAGTACCGCACGGGTCGCCTGGGGAAAGAACGGCCCCCCTTGCACGAGGACCGCTTTGTGCCGCGACTGCACGACCACGATTTGGTAGAGCGAGTTCTGCGTCCGCACCAGGAGCGTCGTGATGGGATCAAGATCGGCCAGCCCGATCCCGTCCGTCTGGGACACTTCGGTCGCAAAGCCGTCGAGCGTGCAGCGTCGCGGCACGACGACGCCATCAGCTGTCGGAGCGGTCGTGGAAGTGGACTTGTCCATCGCTACCGTCCCGTCGGCACCCGCGCCTGGAGTTCGGTGAACCAATTGAGGACGACGTGGATTCGACTCAACCCGGCGAACGGATCGTCGGATTCTGCCGATTCACGGCCCTCACGAATCATCAGAAACCGTTGGCCCTCTGGCGCGATGTCGTAGTCGCGCCCGCCCCCTGAGACAGTGTAGGAACCTTCGAACAGGAGCTCGGTGTTGCCAGCCGCGAAGGTCGGTTCAGTCTGCACGGCGACCACCATGACGGCCCCTGCGGGCGTCCGGTAGAAGAGTTCACGGCCGTTCGGCTCCCGAGATACGGGGATAGACATAGTTTCTGGGTTCCGCCGCGACCGCTTCTTCTTGCCCCTCTCGATCCACCCAGACGAGGGTCCGAAGGTTCCTTGTGCCCCGATCCGGCACATAGACCAACGAGCCGGTCTGTGAAACGCTGAAATAGGCGTTGCCGGTGTTTCCAGACTGTCGAACCCCTTCGACCAGCGACACCGGACCGCCGGTGACTTCGAGTTTGTCCAGATCGAACGGCACGGCGAACAGGGTACCGCCCTGCGCATACACCACATGCCCGGTGGACACATAGCGGGGCGACGTGCCACCTTCGAGCAGCACATGCTGCTCACCCGTGTCCAGTCGTTGAGCCACGATTTGTGATTGGTCAAAATTTGCGCCAGGAGGTCGGAGAGCGAATAGCAAGGCTTGACCGCCGGGCAACAACTGGGGTGCGGGACCGTTGTCGATTGCGTCCGTAGTGTCGACGACAAGCTCGGGCGTGCCGCCGTCAGCGGAAACTCGGTGGATACCGTCGATGCCCGTGAAAAAAATCGTATCGTCAGCTTCGCAACTCACGCCTCGGGGATTGCCCACTTCGCACACCGTCACCGATGCCCCGCCGGTTACGGCGACCTTCTTGAGTTGACCGCCCTGAACAAAGGCTATCCACTGCCCGTCTGGTGAGAACACCACACTTCTCGCGCCGTCGGTGCCACGCATAAGTGTGGCGGCTTCTTCGTTCATGGGCCGCAGATACAACTCGTTGTTGGTGATATACGCCACACGGGTGCCATCCGGCGATAAGGCCACCGTCTGCCGCCCCTGAGGGGTCGTCAGTTGCTGTCCTGCCGGAAGCACCATCGAAAACCGCGTGACCAGTCTCGGCGGCGGCGTCCTCAGGTTCCACGCGATAAGGACGCTGACCCCGACCAGCAGGAGCGCGGTAAGCGCCAGCGGCACTGGGCGCTGCCAGAGGGCTGGCTGGGCGAGGGGCGCGGTCGTCACTGTCTCCTCGATGGGCGCAGCCAGAGCCTCATCAAGGTCCAGCCTGACGTCCCCGATGTCACGCGACCGGTGTGAGCGGTCTTTCTGTATGCAGCGGCTCAGCGCGCGCCGCAGCGCACGGGGCGTATCAGCGGGAAGGCCGTCCAAGTCCAGGTCGGTCTTGAGCACCGCCGCCAGCGTTTCCGAGATGTCCGTTCCGCCGAACGCCTGCCTTCCGGTCAGCATCTCGAACAACACGACGCCGAACGCCCAGATATCCGCCCGCTTATCAACGGTCTTGCCCCGCGCCTGCTCCGGACTCATATACGCCGCCGTCCCCATGATCACGCCCATCTTCGTGGCGGCCGCCGTCATCGTCATCGTCGGGGAGTTCGCGGCGTCGAGGTCGGACAGTTCAGGTTGAAGCGCCTTCGCCAACCCGAAGTCCAGCACCTTGACCGTGCCGTCGTCCTTCACTTTCACGTTGGCCGGTTTCAGATCCCGGTGGATGATCCCCTGTTCGTGCGCGGCTTCGAGCGCCTCGGCGATCTGGCGGGCGATGGGGAGGGCTTCGTCGAGCGGGATCGGACCTTTGGCGATGCGGTCTTGAAGCGTGGGACCGGGGACGTATTCGAGAACGAGCGCCGGGGAGTCGCCGCTTTCCTCCAGGCCGTAGATCGCCGCGATGTTCGGATGATTGAGCGACGCCAGCACCTTCGCTTCTCGCTGGAAGCGGGCCAGCCGCTCGGGGTCGTTGACGAAGGCGTCGGGGAGGATCTTCAGGGCGACATCGCGGTCGAGCTTGGTGTCACGCGCCTTGTACACCTCCCCCATGCCGCCCGCGCCGATGGCGGCGAGGACTTCGTAGACGCCGAGGGTGGTGCCGACCTCCAAAGGCATGTTGAGAACGGCCAAGTTTACCGCAGGGGCGGGGCGTCAGGCCCAGCTCCGAGTACTGCCCGTACCGACTATGCCGACTGCAGCAACGATGCACAATCACGCGCGTACTGCGCAAACCGTCTCGGATCGCGTCCGGTTACCTGTTTGATGTCGTTTGTGATGCCGCTGCCTTGGTCCTCGCGAAAGTAACGCTCGAGGTCGAGCATCCGATCCGCGATCTCCCCAGGCATGCCCTCCGCAAGCATGCCGTTCCTCAAATCCGATGGTGAGAGGTTGACGTGGCTGATCGAGCGCCCAAGCACCTTCGACAGCTCGCTCGCCAGATCGTCATAGGTCAGCGCTTCGGGGCCACTCAATGTGTACGCCTTTCCCTCCTGGTTAGGCTCGGTTAGCGACTTCACCGCCACCGCGGCGATGTCACGTACATCAACGTGGCTGATCTTCGCCTTACCGCTCGCGCTGTAGAGCGTTCCTTCAGCCTTGATCGTCTCGCCCATGTATGTTACGACGTTCTGCATAAAGCTATTCGGACGCAGAAACGTCCATGCCAGCCCGCTCGATTCAATCGCTTTCTCAACCGGCCGATGGACCTTCGCCAGACTGTAGGACTCTTCAACGGCTCCCATGACGGACTGCTTCACGATGTGACGCACGTCGGCCGCCTTCGCCGCTTCGACGGCGTTCCGCTCTAGCTCCGACTGGTTCAGCGCGTTTGGCCCGAGGAGAAACAGTTTGTCACATCCCTGAAACGCTGCGCGAAGGCTCTCGGGGCGATTGTAGTCGATGATGACGGCGCCGATCCGTCTCGTACGTGCGGCTTCCGCCTTCTCGTTCGAGAAGTACGCGGCGCGAAACGGTGCCTTTGCTGATTCAAGCTGCTTGATAACTTCGCTACCGACAGTCCCACCGGCTCCGGTGACGCAAATCATATTGTCGTTGCCTCCCCCTCAAGACTACAGATATGAACGGATTGTTGCGTGCCGCTGCTGCTATCTACTACCGCACTCTTCAAAGTCTGATTAGTAGAATCATTAAGAGGACAGATACCAGGCTCGCCAGGGCCGTCCTGATTGAGTTCCATAGGTTCCAACGCGGTTCAAAATCTTTACGAACTGCTTCTTGCTTCGTTTCATCGATAGCGCCAACGTCCACAGTTTGTAGTTTGTTATTCAGCGGTACGTTAATAGTGAAGGTCGGCAATTGGACGCCGAGAAGATAGGCGAGTGTGGCGAAGATTATGAGCAGACGCTCAGCTCCGTCCAATTGCCCGATGCCAAGCATAGCCGCGGTCACCAAAGCCACAACTGAACCGATCCAGACGAACACAAAAATCGGCTGATTATTCTGGATAACACGATCCATCACCTGAAAAGCTCGGACAAACTCCGGGTCATTTAAGTTTCTTATGCCAGGCATCACCACTAAGGCAAAAGCAAACACGAAGCCTGCCACCAGCGAACACAAGAATGTAGCCAAGATCAATGCAATCTGAAATCCCATGCTTCATGACCTCTCTTGAGTGCGGGGCGCCCAACTGGAGTTAGCCGTCGTGCTCACCGACCTCGTAGATGGCGCAGATGTGGGGGTGGTTCAGGGCCGAGGCGGCGCGGGCTTCCTGAAGCAACCGGGCCGAAGCGTCCGCGTCTTGCTTCGCCAGCACCTTGATGGCGACCGTGCGCTGGAGGGTGGGGTCGTGGGCCTGGTAGACCGCGCCCATCCCGCCTTCGCCCAGCGGGGCCTGGATCTCGTAGAGGCCGATCTTGGTACCAACGCTGAGGGACATGTGCTAACGAGACTTGGCCTGGTCTGCACGCTCTTGTGCACGAGCACCGCCTAGCATGAGCGACATGCTGCGGTTCCCCTCGTGACAGGCCATCTCATAGATGGGACCCGGATCCTGAGTAAATGGGAACGCCCCGGTCCACGCGCTGGCAAACGATTCCGGGTCGTGGACGGTGAACTCGTAGTCGATGCTCCCGCCAGCGGTGCGGGTGAACCGCTCGACGAGACGCATGTTTGGACCGGCCCCGTAAAACGACCACTTCCCGTTGAAGTTGGCCGTTTCGACCACAAGGGTGTCGCCCTCCCAATGCCCGCGCGAACTCCCAGCCCACTGCCGAATCGAGTCGGGGAGACGCGCCTGCTCGGTGACCGGAATGAGGCGTAACTCACCCTCTTCGTCCTGCATGGCGACGTGGTCCGGCGTCTGCACGATCTGCATCCGCTGATCCCACGGGCGCGGAGAGAATGGAACTGAACGTCCCATGAGGCACCGTTCCCAAGGTCCCCGATCTTCCGGTCCGTCAGCCTTCCGTACCCGGTCGGGATTGGGCAGGCCGATTGTGTCCCACCGACGCTGCCCGGCTGCTGTCCGTGAGGGGAGCCTCCCATTCGGCGGATCAATGAGCAGCGACGTGCGGCCATTCAGGAGGCCGGTATACAGGTCCCAGTCGCCGCTCGTCACGCCCTCATCCTGCCGCCGAGCAACAAAGTCGGCCGCCTCCTCAGCCGTCACCACCGCCTTGTCGCCAAACTCCTCCGGACGTTCGAGCGAGGTCGACGTCCCATACAGCCAAATCCCTTGCAGGTCTGGAGAGCCCCACGGCAAGCGCGGGACCTCGTCATCGGATTGCCCGATTAATTGGGCGGGAAGCACGAGCAAGATCGCCAACACCGTAACCCGCGTGGTCGAAGACATGTGTCTCCTCTTTGTTCCATCCAAGCCGAGCACCCCGCCTTCACCCAGCGGGGCCTGGATCTCGTAGGGGCCGATCGTGCTGCCGGGGGCGATGGGCATGGGAAGTCAGGGGGTGGGGACGAGGCGTTCGAGTTCGGTAAACCAGTTTTGGACCACAATGATCTGCGCCTCGGCCATCGCGTCTTCGGTTTCACCGCCTCGCTTGAGCATCAAGAACTGTTGCCCGTCGGGAGCAACGTCGTAGGTTCGGCCGCCGCTGCTCTGGGTTCCGAAGTAGGGACCCTCCACGATGAGCGAGGGTGTTCCCATCGCAAAGCCGCCAGCGGTCTCGATCGTGACGGCCATTACGCCCGCGATGGTCATATAAAACAGCTCGTTTCCCTCTGGCCCCCAGAGCGGCTTCGTGCCACCTGTCGTGGAAATCTGCCACTTGCCGTCGTCCACGTCAGGAAACGGCTGCACATAGATTTCGTATTGCCCCGACGCGTCCGAGTCATAGGCCAGCCACTGGCCGTCGGGTGAAAGTTCTCCGTTCACTTCGTTATATTCAGTCACGATGAGCGGGTCGACTCGTCGCTCACCGTCCAGTGCGAGGACGTGGAGGTCCCTTTGGGTGTCGGGAGAAACTTCAGTAAAGACCAGACGGGTCCCGTCGGGAGAGATGCTGTAGGAATATTGGAAGTTCGGACTCTCGGTGAGTCGTTCGACCTCTCCCGTACCGTCGGACGCGCGCAAATAGAGATTCCTGACATTGCCCTCGCGCATCGAGCCGAACACGATCCGCTGCCCATCAGGCGTCCAGACGGGATATGAATCAGACTCCACCGCGAAGGTCAACCGCGTTGGTGCCTCCCGCGTGAGATTCCAGACCCAAATGTCTGCCCCCTCATCGTTAGCACTGATAGCCACGCGCGTGCCGTCGCGGGACAGGCGAGGGTAGAGGTAGTTGAGGGGTGGCGCGGCCAGCGGTTCCTCAGTGCCGTCCCGGTCCACCCAGACCAGCGTCTTGACTTCTGTGCTGGACCCGTCACGCGGCAGATAAACCAACGCGCCGGTTTGCGCGGCGATATCCATGTTCGCAGCGCCTGTTATGTTGGCTAGGCTGACCCCCTCGACGAGCGGCACTGGGCTGCCTGTGACTGTCAGTCGCTCGACATCGAACGGCACCGCCAGGAGTGTCTCCCCCAGCGCGTACACTAGATGCCCGGTCGGCAGATAGCGCGCATCGCTGCCCCCCTCGATCACCACTGTTCGTTCGCCCGTGGCCAACTGCTCAACGACGATCTCCGCCTCAACCCAAAGGCGTGGGGTGCCGAGGGTATAGAGCACGGCCTCACCGCCGGGCAGCACCTGCGGCTGGTGTGCAATGCGTGTCGACTCGACCGACACCAGCACCTCGGGGGTGCCTCCCGCGCCCGCGACGCGCAAGATGCCCTGCCCAGGCTGTCCAAACACGATCGTGTCGTCTGCTCCCCAGCTGGCCCCGTAGGGGATGACAGGTGCGGTCAGCGTGACCGCGGCCCCGCCCGAGAGGGCCACCTTTTTAAGCGCACGGTCCACCTGCGAAAAGAACCCGACCCACTGGCCATCCGGTGAGAAGAAGGGGGTCGCGGCATCGCTCCCTTCGGTGCCTGGCAGCGGCTGCGCCTCGAGATCATCCAAGGCGCGCAGGTAAAGTTGGCGGTTGGCCACGTAGACGACGTGAGTACCCCTTGGGGAAATGGCCACGCCCCGCCACCCAGCGTTCGTCTGCACCTGTGCCTGCGGCAGGACGATCAACATGCGCGTGATCGGTGCGGACGGAGCCGGTGCCGAGCGCGTCAGGCTTGAGACGGCAAGACCGCCGAGCGCCACTAGGAGCAGGGCTGCAAGTACGGCCGGAATCGGACGCTGCCAGAGGGCGGGCTGCGGTATTGCCGTTGCCGAGATTGAGATCGCACCACCCGCTTGCACACGCTTCAATTCTCGGAGCAGGTCGCCTGATGATTGCCAGCGGTCGTCTGCGTCTTTGGCCAAGCAAGTCTGAGCTACGTAGTCGAGGCCAGGCGGGGATAGCGGCTCCACCGACGAGAGGGCCGTAGGTTCCTTGTGCAGGATCGCCCCGATCAGGCTCGCTTGCGTCTTCCCCTCGAACGCCTTTCGGCCCGTGATCATCTCGTAGACGACACACCCGAAGGCCCAAATGTCCGACCGGGCATCGGCCTCCTTGCCTTCGAGTTGCTCGGGGGCCATGTACTGGAACGTGCCGAGGATGGTGCCTTGCTCGGTGAGCGCGTCGGCCAACTTGGTCGAAGCATCACTCTGCGGGCCGGTCGGCTTGAGCTTCGCCAACCCGAAGTCCAGGAGCTTCGCCCCGGCTTTGGTCAGCATGATGTTCGCGGGCTTCAGATCCCGGTGCGTCACGCCCTGGCGGTGGGCCTTGTCCAGGGCGTCGGCGATCTCGATGGCGTACTTGAGCGCCTGGTCGAGCGGCAGGGCACCCTTCCGGAGCCGGTCGGCCAGCGTCTCGCCTTCCAGGTACTCCATGACCAGGAAGTCGGTGCCCTCGTGATTGTCGAACTCGTACAGCGTGCAGATGTGCGGGTGATTCAGGCCGGAGATGACTTTCGCCTCGCGCTCGAACCGTTGCTTCCGCTCCGGGTCGGAGGCCACATGGGCGGGCAGCACCTTGATGGCGACGGTGCGCTCCAGCCGGGTGTCGGTCGCTTTGTAGACCTCACCCATGCCCCCAGCCCCGATGGGGGACTCGATCTGATACGGGCCGAGGCGGGTGCCGCGTTCGAGGGGCATCGTGAAGTGTCAGGAACAGACCAATTGTAGGTCGTCTGCCGACAGGGGACAACGATCTAGCAGTCCGTGGGAGACCCCCCGGCTTTGCCGGGGCGGCGCCCAGCGTTTGACAATTCCGGGAATGAAATGAGGAACTCCCCGACGTGAGCCGGCAAAGCATCACGAAAGGGAGTCCCCATGACGCACTACCGTAGTCTAAACCACACGAAATGGACCTGTCAGTATCACGTGGTGTTCATCCCAAAATACCGGAAGAAAGCGATCTACGGGTCGCTGCGTCGGTATCTGGGAGAGGTGTTGCGCCGTTTGGCCCAGCAGCGCGAGAGCGCGGTCGAGGAAGGGCATTTGCTGGCCGACCACGTGCACATGATGTTGTCGATCCCGCCGAAGTACTCGGTGGCGCAGGTGATCGGGTACATCAAAGGGAAGAGTGCGATCTACATCGCTCGGGCATTCGGGGGTCGACCGCGCAACTTCGTCGGGCAGCCTTTCTGGGCTCGAGGGTACTTTGTGTCGACGGTAGGTCGAGACGAGCGGGTGATTCGCGCGTACATCCGGGAGCAGGAACTGGAAGACCGTCGACAAGACCAACTCCGGTTGGATGAGGGCGGCCACCTGTAAAGGTGGCCCAAGTGGCCGCGCGTCGCGGCCACGTCAGGCCGCTTTGAGCGGCTCACAACTAAAGCCCCCGGCTTTGCCGGGGGATACTTACCGGGACAGCCGCTGCTTCTTCGGCGGCCGATGGCACCAGCTGTGGACATTGTGACAAAATGCCCGTCTACCCACATTCCAGTGAGGTGCACCGTGGGCCGAGGCATCACTTCTGATAGCGGCATGACCAGCGGCAGCCGCCGATCTGCGACCGGCGTGCGATGGGTCGTCTCGGGATGCCTTGGTGCGGCGCTGGTCCTTGGCGCGCCAGGATTGCCTTTCGGCCCGCCCTCGGCGACGGCGCAGGAGCCGGACCCCTCCATATTCAACAATTGGCATATGGAGCATGTTAACGGGGACTACTTGGGATGGGAGACACCGAGTGAGTTCCTCTACAACCTCGAGCTGGCCGGCCTTGGCACGGATATCAAAATCGAGGAGGGACCGGCACGGGGTGCAGGAGATCCCAATGAAGTCGTGGCGATCGTTGCAACCAGACCGGGGGCGTCCGGCGTGGTCAGCCCACGGCGCGAGGCCAATGGCGAAGGAGTCGTAACGGTTCTGGCCGTGATGGGCCTGCCAACGGAGCGCGGCCAGCCGGTGATGAAAGGTATCAAGCCGGGCTCGACGTACGCAACCGTCGAGATCAAGAACGCCGACGACCCGAAAACGCGGCTGTTCGTCGGATTCGTGCCCACGGGTGGCGGCAAACTCCTCGTCTACGCTGGCGCCTCCCAGGATGGGAAGGATAAGTTCTTCAACAAGATGCCGAGGCTTTCCGCTCGGCTCGGGGTGGAGGTAGAGATCCAGAGGGGACGGAGGATTGCTACAGACGGACGTCTGCTGGAGCACACCTTTGTGCGAGTGCGCCAACAAGGGACCGAGAAGTGGACCATTCTGCATCGGTCCGCCGTGCGGGCCATCGGTCCGCCGGCCCGTTGGATTGCGTGTTTTGGTGCCTACGACCTTGACGCGGGCGGCACCATATATTTCGACGCCGTCAGGACACAGGGGCTCAGCGGCGACGGCGAGGACAAGGTGAATGCTGATCTGATGGCTTCTGTCAGAAAGAATCAGGCGATGATCATGGAAGCGCTGCTCAAGAATCTTGATCTTGGACGGGTATTCGATGTGGACTTCAACCCGCTGTCCCAGCAGGTTCAGGGTCTCATTGACGATCTCAACAGTGGGATCGCCAAGCTTAATGAAGCGCGGCGGAAGATCCGCGCAGGCGATTTTCAGTCGACGACCCGGGTGCCCCAGGCCCTGAGGGCGACCCGAAGCGCCCTGACCTTCGACCAGCAGGCGATTACTGCCATCCGCGACGGAAATTTTGAAATGGCGATCGAGGCGGCGGTCCAAGCCGTCGAGCAGACGGTGCGCGCCGGGCTATTCATGAGGGGCCACAACCCCAAGACGGGCCCCATCCGGGATGGAACCGGCGGGTTCGACGACGCCGATCCCAAGTTTCTCGACCTGGCCCTACTGCAGTCGTTTGGAAAGATCTTCCCCGATGGCTACGACGCAGGCGACGTCAATGCCTGGGCCACGAGTGATCCGTGACGAAGGTTCGCCGTTCGCTCCAGGATTCTTGCAAGAGCGCGGCTTCTCCACCCCGGCTCGCCGCTATCGTGGCCCTTGCCTTGATCACGGGCACACGGATTTCGTGAGCTGCTTGACCTTCGCTGGGAAGACGTCGAGCGCGGGTATCTGACGTTCCTAAAGACCAAGAGCGGGAAAGCCAGACGGCTACCGGTCAGTCCGACGATGGCCCAGATTCTGCGTGAGCAGCCGCGGTCGACACCCTGGGTCTTTCCCAACGCCCGTACCGGACGGCCCTACACAACCATCGCCAATTCTTTTCGTCGAGCACTGGAGCGGGCAGGGATCACGACGGGCGACGTCACCCTCCACACGCTGCGCCACACGGCGCTGAGCCGCATAATCGACGAAGGCTACGATGACTACACCGTCATGGCGATCTCAGGGCACTCCTCAACCCGAATGCTTGCTCGCTACACCCACCCGACCGAAGAGCGGAAGATCGGCGCGTTGGAGGCGTCCAATGTGGGCACGATATGGGCACACGACGACGATCCCTCCAGTGAAGAGCCCGACGATGCGCTTGATTTCCTAAGAAAAAATGGTGGACGGCAAGGGACTCGAACCCTCGGCCTCCGCGTTGCGAACGCGGCGCTCTCCCAACTGAGCTAGCCGCCCATCGTGGCAGTCTGTCGGCGACGGCGGCACCGTGACACACGCCGAATTGTACCATGCCGTTTCTGGGCTCGCAACGCGACGAACGGCGGAGCGCCGCGAGCCGTGATCTATACTCCGAACAGTCCGGCTGCTAGGTGCAGTCGGGCGTGCCTCGATGACTGAGTCCAAGCGGGTCGGCGTGTTGACGGGCGGTGGCGACGCGCCTGGATTGAATGCGGTGATCCGGGCCGTGGTGAAGTCTGCGGCGGGCTTCGGCTTCGAGTGCATCGGGCTCGAGGACAGTTTCGACGGCTTGATTGCCCCGGATCGCTGGCGCGTCCTGGGCCGGGCCGACGTGGCCGGGATCATCCGGATCGGCGGGACCATCCTTGGCACGACGAACCGGGGCGACCCGTTTGCCTACCCGGCCCAGACATCGGGCGGTACGCGGGATTACTCGGCGCGCTGTCTCGAGATGTTTCGTGAGCTCGGCTTGGACGGCCTCATCGTCATCGGCGGCGATGGGACCCTGACGATCGCCGAGCAGTTCCATCGACGCGGCATGCCGATCGTCGGCGTCCCGAAGACGATTGACAACGACATCGTCGGCACGAACAGCTGTTTCGGGTTCGATACGGCCGTCTCGTTCGCGACGGACGCCATCGATCGCCTACACACGACGGCCGAATCCCATCGGCGCGTCATGGTGGTCGAGGTGATGGGCCGATACGCTGGGTGGATCGCGCTGTACGCGGGGCTCGCCGGTGGCGCCGACGTCATCCTCATTCCCGAGATTCCGTTTGCCCTCGATCGGGTCGTGGAGCGCATCCGCGAGCGTGACCGCTTCGGCGCGCACTTCAGCATCGTCGTCGTCGCCGAGGGCGCCAAGCCGCAGGGCGGATCGGTGTCGGTGCTCCAGCAGGCGGGGGACGGGCGGCTCGAGCGCCTCGGGGGCATCGGTGCCCGTGTCGCGGCCGAGCTCGAGCGGTTGACCGGGAAGGAGGCGCGCAGTGTCGTTTTGGGCCACCTCCAGCGTGGTGGCACGCCGACCGCCTTCGATCGCGTGCTGGCGACGCGTTTCGGCGGCAAGGCGATGGAGCTGGTGCATCACGGGACGTTCGGAATGATGGTGGCCAACCGTCCGCCGGAGCTCGTGGCGGTCCCCTTGGCCGAGATCGTCGGGAAGACCAAGCAGGTGCCGCTCGGCCTGGATCTGGTGAAGACGGCGCGATCGACCGGGATCTCCTTCGGGGATTGAGCGGCCACGGGCTGTCAAGCCGGGCTCAGGACGTCCAGGTACTTCAGCGCGCCGCCCGTGTTGAAGAGCACGACCGTGTCGTCCGGCGCGACCGATCCATCGGCGAGGAGCGCGTGCAAGGCGCCGAGAGCGGCGCCGCTCTCTGGCGCGGCGCTGATCCCCTCGAACCGGCCCAGGTCCCGCATGTAGCGCACCATGTCGTCGTCCGACACGGCGATGGCGCGGCCGCCGCTCTCGCGTAGCGCGCGGAGAATGAGGAAGTCCCCTATCGCCTTCGGCACGCGCAGGCCGTCCGCCACGGTGTGCGCATTCTCCCACGGCGCGGCCTTCTCGGTGCCCGCGTCGAACGCCCGGACGATCGGCGCACATCCCGAGGCCTGGGCAGTGACCATGCGCGGCCGCCTGCCCTTCGGCACCCACCCGATCGACTCCAGTTCGTCCATCGCTTTCCACATGCCGATCATCCCGGTCCCGCCACCGGTGGGGTAGATGATCCAATCGGGCCACTGCCAGTCGAGCTGCTCGGCGAGCTCGTACGCCATCGTCTTCTTGCCCTCGATGCGATACGGCTCCTTCAACGTGGACACGTCGTACCAGCCCAGCGGGCCGCCCTGCTCGGCGGCGACGCGGCCCGCGTCGGTGATCAGGCCATCCACGAGCGTGACGTCAGCGCCGTAGAGCTCGCATTCGCGGATGAACGGCGGCTTGACGTCCTTGGGCATGAAGACCTTCGCCGGAATGCCGGCCTGTGCCGCGTAGGCCGACAGGGCATTGGCCGCGTTGCCGGCCGACGGAACGGACAGGGTGCTGGCCTTCAGGGCGTGAGCGCGCGTGACCGCCGCCGAGAGCCCGCGGGCCTTGAACGAGTTCGTCGGGTTGAGCGACTCGTCCTTGACGTAGAGCGCCGACAGGCCGAGCGCTCGGCCGAGGCGCTGGGCATGCAGCAGCGGCGTGAAGCCTTCGCCGAGGGTGACCGGGTCGCCGTCGCCCAGCAGCGGCATCATCTCGGCGTAGCGCCACATGGTCGGCGCGCGGTCCGCCAGCATTTCCTTTCGCCAGACGGCGGCCACCTGATCCAGGTGGTAGCGGACGAGCAGCGGTAGGCCGCAGGGGCACAGGTGATGCCGCTCGCGCGGGTCGAACGGACCCGCACCGCAGCCGGCTGAACATTCGAGATGTGAGACGTAAGACACTAGCGGTGCAGGAGATCGTCGTCCTTGTTTTTTTGCAGCTCGTCAATCGCGTGCACGTGGTCGTCCGTGAGCTTTTGGACGCGCTCGATGGCGCGTCGCTCATCATCCTCGGAGACTTCTTTGTTCTTGAGTAACTTCTTGAGCCGGTCGTTTGCGTCACGACGTGCCTGCCGGATGCGGTTACGTCCTTCTTCGGCCAGCCGGTGTACGAGGCGAGACAGCTCCTTGCGCCGCTCATCGGTCAGCGCGGGAATCGGAAGGCGAATGATCGTGCCGTCGTTGCTCGGGTTGAGCCCGAGATTGGCCGCCTGGATCGCCTTCTCGATGGCACCCATCTGCGAGGTGTCGAACGGCTGCACCGCGATGAGTGTCGGCTCCGGCACCGAGAGGCTGGCCACCTGGTTGAGCGGCATCGAGGCGCCGTACGCATCGACGTGCACGCCGTCGAGTATGGCGATCGAGGCTCGACCGGTTCGCACGCCAGCCAGCTCATGACGGACGCGGGCTATCGTGGAGTTCATGCGCTTGTCCATCTCGGTGAACAGGCCCTTCAAGTCATTGACGTCCATCTGCGTCCTTCGGGGCGGCCAAGCTGCCGCCAGCTACCAGCCGCTGCTAGACCTTCACGAGCGACCCGACCGGTTCGCCCATCACCGCGCGCAGCAGATTTCCGGGGCGCTGGAGGTTGAAGACCACGATTGGGAGCTGATTGTCCATACACAAGGAAATCGCGGTCGCATCCATCACTTTCAGCCCCTGTTCGAGCACTTGCTGATACGAAATCGAGTCGAACCGCGTCGCCTGAGGATCCGTCAGTGGGTCGGCCGTGTAGACGCCGTCCACCTTGGTGCCCTTGAGAATGATGTCGGCCCGGATTTCCATGGCGCGCAGCGCCGCGGCGGTGTCCGTCGTGAAGTACGGGTTGCCGGTGCCGGCGGCGAAGACGACGATACGGCCTTTTTCCAGATGGCGCACGGCCCGCCGCCGGATGAACGGTTCGGCGACCGCGCGCATTTCCACCGCCGTGACGACCCGGGTGTCGACGTCGATCTGCTCGAGCGCGTCCTGCAGGGCGAGGGCGTTGATGACCGTGGCCAGCATACCCATGTAGTCGGCGGTGGCCCGGTCCATCCCCCGCACGCTGGCCGCCAGCCCTCGGAAGATGTTCCCGCCGCCGATCACGATGGCGATCTCGACGCCGAGCCGATGGATCTCAGCGATCTCTTCGGCGATCTGTGTCGTCACGCCTGGGTCGATCCCGAACGATTCTGGACCGAGGAGCGCCTCTCCGGACACCTTCAGGAGAATGCGTTTGTAGGCAGGCGACGCCATGATCGCAGGGATTATAGATCACCGCCCGGTCGGCCCGGTCGCCGCCGTGCGGTGGGGACTCACGCGCCGCCCTCGCCCAGCTTGAAGCGGGCGAACCGGGCGATCGTGATGTTCTCACCGACCTTGGCGATGGCGGTGGCGACGAGCTGGCTGATACTGGTCTTCGGGTCTCGGATCGACGGCTGGTCGAGCAGCACCGTCTCGCTGAAGTAGCTCTTGAGCTTGCCGTCGAGAATCTTGTCGACCACGTGGGCCGGCTTGTTCTGGCCCTCGAGCTGCGATCGAAAGATCTCCTTTTCGCGCTCGACGACCTCGTCCGGTACGTCCTCGCGGCGCACGCACAGCGGGTTGGCCGCCGCGATGTGCATCGCGAGTTCCTTGACCAGTTGCTGGAAGTCGTCGGTTCGGGCCACGAAGTCGGTCTCGCAGTTGACTTCCACGAGCACACCGACCCTGCCGCCCGTGTGGATGTAGCTGCCGACGACCCCCTGGTCGGTCGACCGGTCGGCGCGCTTGGCGGCCTTGGCGAGTCCGCGGGTTCGCAGGACCGTCATCGCCCGTTCGGCGTCACCGTCCACTTCGGTCAGCGCAGACTTGCAGTCCATGAATCCTGCGCCGGTCTTGTCGCGCAGGGCCTTGACGTCAGCAGCCGAGATGCTCATCGAGGGTCTCCAGGGGTACGCGGCCCGGGTCGCGGACCCCGTACACGACAGGCGCCGGCACGACTCGAGCCGGCGTACACGGACTGCTACACAGAAGCCGGGGAGGTGGCCGGCTCGGGGCGGGTTGCCGCTTTGGCCGGCGCCGCCGCTGCGGCATCGGCGACCGCCGGAGCGGTCGCGGGCTCCGGCTGGGCGGAGGCGCGCAGGTGCCGGCCGCGGATGACGGCGTCGGCGATCTTCGCCGAGAAGAGGCGAATCGCCCTGAGCGCGTCGTCGTTGCCTGGAATGACGTAGTCGACTTCATCGGGATCACAATTCGTGTCGACGACGCCGATGATCGGAATTTTCAGCTTCCGGGCTTCGTTCACCGCAATTTGTTCCTTGCGCGTATCCACGATGAAGACCGCGTCGGGCAGCTGAGACATGTCGCGGATACCGCCCAGGTTCTTCTGGAGCTTGCGCTTCTGCTTCTCGAGTCGCGCGATCTCCTTCTTCGACAGCGTGTCGTACCGGCCGTCCTCGCTCATGGCTTCGAGGTCGCGCAGCCGGCTGATGCTTCGCTGAATCGTCGTGAAGTTCGTGAGGAGTCCGCCGAGCCAGCGGTGGTTGACGAAGAACATGCCGCAGCGCTGGGCCTCTTCGATGACGACATCCTGGGCCTGGCGTTTCGTGCCGACGAACAGGATGGTCCGGCCCTCGGCGGCCAACCCGGACACGAACTGCTCGGCGGCGCCGATGAGCTTGGCCGTCTTCGTGAGGTCGATGATGTAGATGCCGTTCCGCTCCCCGAAGATGTACTCCTTCATCTTCGGATTCCAGCGCCTCGTCTGGTGGCCGAAATGCACTCCGGCTTCGAGCAGGTCCTTCAACGCGATCGCGGTCAAGCGTCCTCCCTCAGGCGCGGCCCTCGCATGTCGTCTTCTCTTGGAGCGTTAGCGCTTGCTGAACTGGAATCGTTTCCGCGCGCCGGCCATTCCGTACTTCTTCCGCTCCTTGATGCGCGCGTCGCGCGTCAGCAGGCCGGCTTTCTTCAGGTTCGGCCGCAGCTCGGCGTCGTACTTCAGGAGGGCCCGGGCGATGCCGAGACGCAGCGCACCGGCCTGTCCGGAGACGCCGCCACCACGGGTGGTGGCCAGCACGTCGAACTTGGCCTGGGTCTCGGAGACGACGAACGGCTGCAGAATCTGCGTCCGGAGCACGGCGGTCGGAAAGGCGACCTCCAGGGGCTTGCGGTTGATTTGAATGGCGCCCGTGCCAGGGCGGAGGAAGATGCGGGCCGTGGACGTCTTGCGGCGCCCGGTGCCGTAGAATTCAGTGTCTGCCAAGTTACCCGACCTCGAGCGTCGACGGTTTCTGGGCGGCGTGCGGGTGGGTGGGGCCGGCGTAGACGTTCAGCTTGCGGTACATCGCGCGGCCGAGCTTGGTCTTGGGCAACATGCCGCGCACCGCTTCTTCGACCATACGAATGGGCCGTCGCTGGCGGACGATCTTCGCGCGCTCTTCCCGAAGTCCGCCTTCATACCCGCTGTGCCGCCGATACATTTTTTGCTCTTCCTTGCGGCCGGTCAGCTTGACCTGGTCCGCATTGACCACGACGATATGGTCACCCGTGTCGATGAACGGCGTGTACTGCGGACGGTGCTTGCCCTGCAGCAGACGCGCGGCGACCGTCGCGATCCGGCCGAGCACTTTCCCCTCGGCGTCGATCACATGCCACTTGCGCTGCACGCTCTGCGGCGTGGCCACGAACGTCTTCATGCTCCTTCTCAGCGATCTCGTGCGACCGCAATCCCAAATCCTACGGGCAATTACCCGGTGGTGTCAAGGATTCGGCCCCGGATTGACGGCCCCCGGGCGGCCTGGGCTCAGGAGTGGTCTGAAACTTGCTGTACGGATCGATGGCGAGTGGGTGGAGAATGCGACACAGGACTGTCCAGGCCAGGTCGATGCGCCGATAGGGCAACTGCGTGGTCCTGGCGTTGCAGAGAGTCCGGTGAGGGCCGGTCGCCACAGGCGGCGCGAACTGGCGTGACGCCGAGACAGTAGCGTTGCGGAGCGGAAGGTTTCCGTGTTCGGACAGAAGAAATCCAGTATCGGACTCGACATCGGCTCGAGCGCCGTGAAGGCGGTCGAGCTGAAAGCGGCGCGATCCGGGCACCAGGTGACCTGGGTCGCCAGTGAGCCGATCCCCCCGGACGCCATCGTGGATGGCGCGATCATCGACGGGGCCTCGGTGGCCGAGGCCATCGGGCGCCTCTTCGAGGGGGGGCGGATCAAGACGAAGGACGTCGTGGCGTCGCTGTCGGGAAGCGCCGTGATCGTCAAGAAAATCACCCTGCCGCTCATGACGGACAGCGAGCTGTCCGAGTCCATCTACTGGGAGGCCGAGCAGTACATCCCGTTCGACATCCAGGACGTCACGCTGGACTACCAGGTTGTCGAGGGTGACTCCGAAGGCGCCGCGCGCGGCACCATGGACGTCCTGCTGGTGGCGGCCAAGAAGGAGAAGATTACCGACTACACCGGCGTCATCGCGCAGGCCGGTCGTCATGCGATTGTCATGGACGTGGACGCCTTCGCGCTGCAGAACGCCTACGAGGTCAACTACGGCATCGAGCCCGGGCAGGTCGTCGTCTTGATGAACGCCGGAGCCAGCGCGATCAACGTGAACATCCTCAATGGCGACCAATCCGTGTTCACGCGGGACATTTCCATCGGGGGCAACGACTACACGGAAGCACTGCAAAAGGAGCTCAGCCTGCCGTTCGAGAAGGCCGACATGCTCAAGCGCGGCGTCCCGATCGAAGGATTGACCTTCGACGAGGCGATGCCGGCGATCGACGCGGTCACCGACAACGTCATGCTGGACGTGCAGAAGACGTTCGATTTCTTCAAGGCGACGGCGGCGTCCGACAAGATCGATCGCATCGTCCTCAGCGGGGGGACGGCGCAGATCGAAGGCTTGGCGGAGACGATGGCGGAGCGCTTCGGCACGGACATCGAGATGTTCGACCCGTTCCGGCAGCTGCAACTCGACGAGAAGAAGACAGGGGACGTCGGCGCGCTTGCGCCGACGTCCGCCGTGGCGGTCGGCTTGGCGCTGCGCCGGGCGGGTGACCGATGATTCGGATCAACCTGCTGTCCATCGAGCGGGCGCGGACGCGTCGTCGCATCGGGTTCGATGTCGCCCAGAAGGTGACCCTGGTCTGCAGCGTGATCGTGCTGGCGGCGGCGCTCGGCGTCGGCTGGTGGTATTGGGCGTTGCGGCAGGCCGGCGCCGATCTCGCGCAGGAAGTCGCGGTTGCGCAGGCCGAGACGGACCGTCTGCGGAGCGTCCTCGATCAGGTGCAGCAATTCGAGGCGCGTCGCCAGCAACTGCAACAGCGCGTGGCGCTGATCGAGCAGCTCCGACAAGGCCAGGGTGAGCCGGTCCGGATGCTGGACGAGGTCAGCCGCGCGGTGCCCGAGGGGCTCTGGCTCATCGAGATGCAGCAGGAGGAGAGCAACCTGACCCTTCGTGGCCGGGCCACGTCGCTGACGGCGCTGTCCGACTTCATCGGCAACCTCGAGGTGTCCGGATTCTTCGTCCTGCCGGTCGAAATACTCGACAGTCAGGTGGAGGAGTTACCCCAGGGCGACGTGGTCAATTTTTCCATCAGGGCGCAATTTCTGCCGCCAGCCCCGGTCCCGGTTCCGGTCCCGGTGGCGCCCGCGGGCGGCTAAAGCTGCGGCCGGGACGATCCGATACATCGAACGCGAGCTATGGCGCTTACGCTGAATGACTTGCCCTGGTACGGCCAGATCGGCGCGTTCGTCGCCGTGTCGGTGGTGGGCCTCGGAGCGTTCTATTTCTATTACGCGGCGCCGGCAGAGCAGGCCATGGCGTCGCAGCAGGTGGAGCTCGACCGGATGCGTGCGGACATCAATCGCGGCCTCACGATTGCCCGGCAGCTGCCCCAGTTTCAAGAGCAGGTCGCCGATCTCGAGAGCCGCCTGGAGAGTCTCCGCGCCGTCTTGCCCGAACAGAAGGACGTCGGCGATCTGCTCCGTCGGATTCAGACCCTGGCCGTGCAGTCGAGCCTGACGATTCGGGGCTTTCAACCGCAGCCGATCGTGACGCAGGAAATGCACGCCGAATGGCCGATCAGCCTCCAGCTCGCCGGCACGTACCACAATCTCGGCCTGTTCTTCGACCGTATCAGCAAGTTTTCCCGGCTCATCAACATCAGCGATGTGACGGTGCGCGCGGTGGCTGAGCCGGACGAGAACCTGACCATCACGGCCGAATGCACGGCGACGACGTTCGTGCTGCTGGAAACACCGGTGACGCCGCCGGCGCAGCCGCCTGGGGCCTGACATGCGCGTGACTGCTCCGAATCTCACCCTCGCATCGTCGTGGGCCTTCATGCTCGCCGCGCTCCTCGTCGTTGGTGTGGCCCCACCGCCCGCCTCGGCGCAGCCCGAGCCGCCGCCGGTAGTCGCGCCGACCGCCGACGCGAGTCAACCGGGCGCGGACGCCGAGCCGGCGCCGGTCGGGGCCTATTCCTACGACCCGGCCGGGCGTCGCGATCCGTTCCTGAGCCTCTTGGCGCGCGGTGTCGAGACCTTGCCGGCCGGCGACCGGCCCAGCGGCCTGTCGGGGCTGACGATCAACGAAGCTGCCCTCAGGGGCATCGTGCGTAGCCGGGGCGCCTATACGGCCATCGTGCAGTCGCCCAACGATCGCACGTTCCTCATACGAGAGGGTGACCGCCTGTTCGATGGCTCGGTGCGCACGATCACAGCAGACGCCGTCATTTTCATGCAGGTCGTCAACGATCCCCTGTCGCTCGTGAGCGAGCGCGAGGTGCGTAAACCGCTACGGCCATCAGAGGAGGGACGGTGAGGCGAGCCTCCCGCATGGTAGCGGGCTGTGCGGTCGTCGGTGTGTTCGCTGCGGCCCTAGCCCCGGTGGGCACCGATACGCCGGCCCGCATCGAGGTCATCCGCTCGGTGACACACGACGGTAAGGTGTCGGTCGTCATCGGCGCCAGCGAATCGGTCGCCTACGTGACGAGTCGGCCCGATCCGTTCACCGTACTGGTCGACCTGCGCAATGCCTCGACCGATGGTCTGGTGAACGAACTGGCGACCGCCGCGCCGAGTCCGCTGGCCAACGTGACGGTCGAGTCGGCCCACGACAGCGGTGGCCGCGCGCTGGTTCGAGTGCGGGTCTCACTGCTGGCGCCGGTGGCCCACCATGTCGAGAGCCGCGGCGGTGAGATCAGAATCGCGCTCGACGAGTCCGCGCCGATGGTGGCGCCCGCGTCGGGTGAAGCCGCGACGACGCCTGCGGTGCGCCGACCGGCGGGGACCGCCACGTTGATTCGGGCGATCCGGACGAGCGCCGGCCCTCAGGAGGTGCGCGTCACGCTGAGTGCGAACGGGACGCTGGTCCCGGCGCGTATCGTGGAAGCCGCCGACCCGCCGCCCCGGCTCGTGCTGGACTTTCCGAATCTGCGTGCCAACGTCCCCGCGCTGACGACGGTCAATCTTGGTCCGGTTCGCCGGATCCGTGTCGCGGTCCACAGCCATTCGCCCTTGGTGACGCGGGTCGTCTTCGACCTGTCGCACGCGTCGAGCTACCGGGTGGAACAGGCGGCCGGCGCGTCGCACGCCTTGTCGGTCATCTTTCCCATGGAACCCACTGGACCCGTTGGACCCATCGGACGACTTGACCCGACTGGCCCGATTCAACCGGTCGAGCCTCGTCCTCTCTCCCAAGGTATTGGCGACGCAGGTACCGGCCTCGTCGTACCGGTGCCGGCCGGCCGGACCACCGGGCCGGCCGCGGAGGCGATCGGCGTCGGTCCGGTGTCGCTGGTGGACCTGCCCATTGTCGTGCTGGACCGAGGCCCCTTGGCCCGAACGCCGAGGGGTGGCCCGATTCTGGCCCCCATCGCCGAACCGCCGGCGCCACAGCCACAGCAGCCACAGCTGCAGGCGCAACCCCCACCCGAGGTGGGCGGCCAGACGCTGGGCCGGACGCAGGCCACGGAGTTCACCGGCGACCCGGTCTCGCTCGATTTCCAGAACGCCGATTTGCGAGCGGTCCTGCGGACGTTTGCCGAGATCAGCAGCCTCAACATCGTGATCGACCCGAACGTCCAGGGCAGCGTCGACGTCTCGTTGCGCGACGTCCCGTGGGACCAGGCGTTCGACATCATCCTGCGGGCGAACGCCCTGGGGTACGAGGTGGAGGGCACGGTGGTCCGCATTGTGCCGCTGAGCGTCCTGCAGGCCGAGACCGCGGCGCGCCGGCAGCTGGAGGACGAACAGGAGCTCGCGGGTGAGACGGTCACGACCACGCACACGCTGAGCTACGCGAGCGCGGGCGACCTGCAAGCGCTTCTGACGAACTCCGTCCTCTCGCAGCGCGGCCAGGTCCAGATCGACGAGCGGACGAACACGCTCATCATCACCGACCTGCCGGACCGGATCGAGACCGCTACGGAGCTGATCGCCACGCTCGACCGGGCCGAGCCGCAGGTCGAGATCGAGGCGCGGATCGTGACGACGACGTCCAGCTACGCCCGGGCGCTGGGCGTGCAGTGGGGGCTCAATGGCCGCATCGCGCCCGATCTGGCCAACACGACGTCGCTGAGCTTCCCCAACCGCGGGAACTTGACCGGCCGGACCGGCGCAACCCAGGGACCGGTGGGCATCGACTCGCGGGCGATCGACACCGAGACCAGTGGCACTGCCATCAACCTTCCGGTGTCGGCCGCGACGAGCGCGATCGGCCTCACGCTCGGTGCCGTGAACGGTGCGTTCAATCTGGACTTCGCGCTGTCGGCGCTCGAGGACAGCGGCAACGGCCGGATCCTGTCGAGCCCCAGGGTGACGACGCAGAACAACGTCCAGGCGGTGATCAAGCAGGGCATCCAGATTCCGATCCAGACAGTCTCCAACAACACGGTCACCGTGACCTTCAAGGACGCCGCGCTGAGCCTACAAGTGACGCCGCACATCACCGCCGCCGACACGGTGATCATGGAGATCGTCCTCGAGAACGCCGCCCCCGACTTCTCGCGTCAGATCAACGGCATTCCACCGATAGATACGCAATCGGCGGCGACGACCGTGCAGGTGGACGACGGCGCCACGACCGTCATCGGCGGCATCGCGATTGCGAACGATCAGACGTCGCTGTCGCGCGTGCCGTATCTGAGCCGGATTCCGCTGCTGGGCTGGCTATTCCGACGCCAAACCGACGACAACTCGAACCGGGAGCTGCTCATCTTCATCACGCCGCGGATCATTCGGGAGACCGGGCAGGCCGCGAGCGACTGAAGAACTGAAGAACTGAAGAACGGAAGAACAGACGAGAGCATGACGATGCGTCCACGACAGCCCCTGATGTTGATCTTGACCTCGAGTTCGACCTCGCCCGGTGGCCTCGAGCCGCCGATGGGGTGCGCCCGACGCTGGCCGCGCGGCCTCGTCCTCGGCTTCGTCCTGGCTTGGTGCGTCGTTTCCGTCTCCTGCAACGACCAGGTGACCGACTCACGCGCCGCGACGGGGCTCGTCCTGGAGGTGCTCCAGGGCTCGGCTGGCCCCGCCGGGGCGTTCGGTGGGTCGCTGGCGTCCGACGTCGTGGCCGATGGTGGCGGCGTGTTCAGGGACCTCGGCAGGGTGGGGATGCGCCTGTCGTTCAAGGATCCGGGGACGTCGGGCAATCCGTCGTCGCCGACGTCCGCGAACTGGATCACCGTGACGAGGTATCACGTGGAGTACCTGAGGGGTGATGGGCGTAGGAACATGCCGGGCGAGGACCCGGTGGTGCCACTTGCCTTCGACGGCGGCGTGACGTTCACCGTCGTCGACATCATCTCGCATGAGTTCACCCTGGTGCGCGCGCAAGCCAAGCTCGAACCGCCGCTCCTCGCGCTACGCGGCCTCGGTGGCGCTGCGCTGATCGCCACCGTCGCGGAGATCACCTTTTTCGGCCACGACCAGACCGGCGCGGCGACGAGCGCCACTGGCTTCATCAATGTGACCTTCGCGGATTTCTCGGATCCGTCCTAGCCGGGTTGACGAGCCAGGAAGCAGAGACAGGCATGACGATCCGATTCAACCTGACGCCGCACTGGATGGGGACGCGACGCCGGCAACTCGGCCTCGCGGCGGTCGCTCTGCTGGCCGCCGGTCTCGCCCTGTCGGCGTGCAAGCTCAAGAACGCCGAGCCGGGGCCGTTCGGCGGCCCGTCGGAGCTGGGGCTGTCACTGACCATCACGGCGACGCCGAACGCCCTGACGAAGGATGGCAGGTCGACGGCCCAGATCGTCATTACGGCTCGGGGGCCCAACGGTGAGCCGCTGGGCAGCATCGTCGCCACTCTGGAAATCTGCACGGAAAGAGACACGAACAACGACGGCTCCGCTGACTGTTTTGATTACGGACGGCTGTCCCTGCGCCGGATCGTCACAGACGGCGCGGGGCGGGCGACGATCACGTACACCGCACCGAACGACCCCTCCGTTCCAGGCAGGCAGGAGTCGATCAGAATCCTCGTGACTCCGGAAGGCACCGAGTTCGGCAGTACGATTCCGAGAGAAGTCACCATTCGACTCCTCCCGCAGGGCGGCGCACCTCCACCGGGGCCGGTCATCCTGCCGCCGGTCGCGGCGTTCACCGTCAGTGCCTCGCCGACCGCCGGTGTCCCGGTTGCGTTTGATGCCACTGGTTCGGAGAACTTTGAAGGCGAAGATGATGGCGTAGAGCTCCCCCTTGGAGTCGCTGTCCTGCCAATCATCGACTTCACGTGGGACTTCGGCGACGGAACCCGAGGCAAGGGCGAGGTAACTACCCACACCTACGACGAGCCCGACTCCTACCTTGTAAGCCTGACCGTGTCGAACGGCGTCCTGTCCGACACGGTGACCGCCGTGGTCACCGTTGCCGCCTCGGCGAATCCGACAGCGTCCTTTACCGTCACACCGACGGCGCCCGATGTGGACGAGCGGACGTTCTTCAACGCCAGCGGCTCGACCGCCGCCACAGGGCGCGAGATCGTGAAGTTCTCCTGGAGCTTCAGCGACAACAACACGGCGATTGGCGTGACGACCGTTCGCCGGTTCGGCGAGGCCGGCGACATCGACGTCACCCTGACCGTCAGGGACGATCTGGGCAACGAGGACCTCACCTCTATCATCGTCATTGTGGGCGCGGGCAGCCTGACGGCTTCGTTCGTCACCTCGCCGTCCGCTCCAGGCGTGGACGACACGGTGAACTTCGACGCCTCGGCTTCGACCGCCCCTGGCGGCGCGACGATCGTCAGATACGAATGGAACTTCGGTGACGGCCGCTTCATGACGACCTCGGGGCCAGACGTGACGCACGCCTACAGTGTCGCGGGCGTCTTCACCGTCACGCTGGTCGTGACCGACAGCGAGGGTCGCACCGCCACGGATACCGAGGACGTCACTGTCAGCTGACGGAGCATTCGATGGCCGACCGGACCTTGCTCGACGAGCTCGAGCGGCGGATGCGGGCGGACCCATCGTCCGTGGCGTTCGCGAATCTTGCCGAGCAGTATCGCCGGGCGGGCCGGTTCGACGACGCCATCATCACCTGCCGCTCCGGCTTGACCCATCATCCCGGCTACGTCTCCGCCCGGGTCACGCTGGGGCGTGCCCTGGTGGCGATCGGCGACCTCCGGAGCGCCGAGGTAGAGCTGAACGACGTCCAGGCCGACGCGCCGGACAACCTGGCCGCGCGTGAGGGCCTGGCCGAGCTGGCGGCCGTCCGGGCCGCGCAGGCGGCGACGCCCCAGGGGCAGCCCTCAGACCCTGAAAAGGCAGAGACCGAGGAGGACACCGCCACCGCAATCCGTCTGAAAACGTCGACGTCGACGTCGGCCTCGGCGTCGGCCCGCATCGCTTCCCTCGAGCGCTTCCTGGCGGCGGCCCGCCGCCGGCGCGATCCCGGACCCGGCTAATGGGCGTTGCCACCCGGGCCCATCTTGCGGCCAGGCTGGGCCGGCTGCGCCAGCGCATCACCGACGAGGGGCTGGGCGGCCTGGTGGTGACCCACCTGCCCAACATCGCCTACCTGACCGGCTTTTGGGCCAGCGCCGGATCGCTCGTCGTCAGGCCTGACGGCTGCGTCCTGATCACGGACGGTCGGTACCGGACGATGGCGTCGGAGCTGGTGGCGTCAGGCCGCGGATTGGCGGACATGAGCCTCCGCGTCGTCGAGCGATCGCACGAGGAGACGCTGGCGCGCACCCTCCTGGAGGCAGGCGACGTGCGGCTCGGCTTCGAGGCGGCGCATCTGAGCGTCCGGACCCATGGATATTTCCAGCAGACCCTAGCGGATAGTGCGGCGACCCAGGGCGCGGTCCCGTCCCCGTCACTCATCGCCACCTCGCGCCTGGTCGAGCAGGTGCGCGCGGTGAAGGACGATCTCGAGATCGAAACGCTGCGTGAGGCGGCCCGCTTGCTGTCCTCGCTGGAAGACCAAGTGCGGGCGCTGGTGTGTGCCGGCCGGGAGGAGCGGCAGGTCGCCGCGGAGATCGACGCGGTGCTGCGGCGCGCAGGCTTCGAGCGGCAGGCGTTTGAGACGATCGTCGCCTCCGGACCGAACAGCGCGCTGCCCCACGCCCGCCCGGGGGCCCGGTGTCTGTCGGCGGGGGACATCGTCCTGCTGGACTTCGGCGGGGTCCACGACGGATACTGCGTGGATCTGAGCCGGGTCGCCACGATTGGGCCACCGGGCCCTGACGCCCAACGGCTGCACGCGGCGGTGGTCGAGGCCCAGCGCGCCGCGATTTCGGTGATCCGGCCGGGCGTGTGGGCGAGCGACGTGGATGGTGCGGCGCGCCGAGTGCTCGCGGAGTACGGCCTCGGCGATGCCTTCAGCCATGGGACCGGCCACGGCCTCGGCCTCGAGATCCACGAGGAGCCGCGGGTCGGACAGCGCGATCCGGACCGCACCCGCGCGGTGGCGGCCGGTGCCGACGGGCGGCTGGCGCCCGGGATGGTCTTTACCGTCGAGCCGGGGGCCTATGCGCCGGGCCTCGGTGGTGTCAGGATCGAGGACGACGTCCTGGTCACGGCTGACGGGTGTGAGGTCCTGACCAGGATGTCTCGTGAGATCTGGGTGCAGGCCGCGCCCGCGGCAGGGTGAGCGGGGCGCTGCGGACTGAAGACATCCATGAAGGCGTCCATGGAAGTATCTGGGGAGGCTTGACGAATCGCAGATGGTGAATTTCGACGAGATCAAGCGGCTTCTGGATTTGGCGAAGGAGCACGGCCTCGCCGAGTTCGAGATCGAGCAGCAGGGGCTGCGTCTGCGCATCAAGCGCGACGGCCTCGGGCCGGGCGCCGCGGCGCCACCCGACGAGGCGGAGTCGGGCCGGCCGATCGCCGCGGCGGAGCCAAAGGCCGTGCCTCCCTCGGCTTCGTCCGACGCGGCCGTCGAGCTGGCGATCGTCAAGTCGCCCATCGTCGGGACGTTCTACCGGGCCCCGGAGCCCAATGCCCGGCCGTTCGTCGAGAGCGGCGATGCCGTACGCCGCGGCCAGGTGGTCTGCATCATCGAAGCGATGAAGTTGATGAACGAAATCGAGTCCGAGTACGAAGGCGAGATCGTCTCGGTCTTCGCCGAGAACGGCCAGCCGGTGCAGTACGGCGACCGCCTCTTCGCGATCCGGCCGCAGGCGGTCGGCGGATGAGGGGTCCGGCGACCGGACACGCGCGCCTGAGATGTTCAAGAAGATTCTGATCGCGAATCGAGGGGAAGTCGCGTTGCGGGTGATCCACGCCTGCCGCGAGCTCGGCATCCAGACGGTCGCGGTCTACTCCGACGCTGACGAGCACGCCCTGCACGTCCGGTTCGCGGACGAGGCGGTCTGCATCGGTCCCGAGCGCAGCGCCGAGAGCTACCTGAACGTGCCGGCGGTGATCAGCGCGGCGGAGATCACGGGCGCCGATGCGATTCATCCGGGCTACGGGTTCCTCTCCGAGAGCGCGTATCTGGCCGAGGTCTGCGAGGCGTGCCAGATTAAGTTCATCGGTCCGGACCCGACGCTCATCCGGCTGATGGGCGACAAGGTGCGCGCGCGGCGGGCGATGAAGAAGGCCGGGCTGGCGGTGGTGCCGGGCAGCGACGGCTCGGTCGAGGATGTCGACAAGGCCGGCGAGATCGTGCAGGAGCTTGGCTTGCCGGTCATCATCAAGGCCACGGCAGGCGGGGGTGGCCGGGGCCTGCGGGTCGTCAGGTCGGCCCAGGATCTCGCCGGGGCCTTCCAGACGGCGCAGCACGAGGCGGAGGCGGGGTTCGGCGTTCGTGACGTCTACATCGAGAAATTCATCGAGGCGCCGCGCCACATCGAGGTGCAGGTCCTGGCCGACTCGCATGGCGCGGTCGTGCATCTCGGCGAGCGCGAGTGCTCCATCCAGCGCCGGCACCAGAAACTGCTGGAGGAGGCGCCCTCGGTTGTGCTCAGCGCCCGGCAGCGCAAGAAACTTGGCAGCACGGTGGTGGACGCGGCCAAGGCCGTGCAGTACCAGAACGCCGGGACGTTCGAGTTTCTGATGGATGCGGACCAGAAGTTCTACTTCATGGAAGCCAATACACGGCTCCAGGTCGAGCATCCGGTGACGGAGATGATCACCGGGATCGACATCGTGAAGTCGCAGATTCGCATCGCGGCCGGCGAGCGGCTGGGGTTCAAGCAAGGCGACGTCAAGAGTCGCGGGCACGCGATCGAGTGCCGTGTGAACGCGGAGTCCCCGGACACGTTCGTCCCGTCGCCCGGCGTCATCGAGACGTTCAGCGTGCAGAGCGGTCCCGGCGTGCGGATTGACACCTACGCGCATTCCGGGTGCACCGTGTCGCCGTTCTACGACTCGCTCGTCGCCAAGATCATCGCCCACGGGCGCGACCGCGAAGAGGCGATTGCCCGGATGCGACGGACGCTCGACATGGCGGTCATCGAAGGGATCCAGACGACCATTCCCCTGCACCTCGCGATTCTGGCCGACCCGGCCTTCGTCAGAGGGGAGTTCGACACGACCTTCATGGAGCAGTTCCAGGCGGAGCGGCAGCGCAAGCGCCTGGCCCAGGCCGGGTAGCCGCCCGACCGGGTACGCACGCATGGTGGCTCCGGTCCGGAGCGCGCCGGACCCACTTCCGAAGCTGTATGCCATCGTCGATGCCGACCTGACCGCCCGGGCCGGGTGGGAGATCCCCGCGTTCGCTGAGGCGCTCATGCGGGGCGGCGCGGCGCTGATTCAGCTCAGAGCCACATCGACGGGGGCCGGACGCCTGCTGGCCTGGGCGGACCGCCTGGTCGACCAGGCCGCCCGGTACGGCGCGACGATCGTGGTCAATGATCGGGCCGACGTCGCGCGGCTGGCCGGGGCCGGCGGCGTGCACGTCGGCCAGGACGATCTGTCGGTGACCGCCGTTCGCGGCGTGCTCGGGCCGGCGACACTCGTGGGCCTGTCCACCCATACCCTGGAGCAGCTGCAGGCCGCGAGGGTCGAGCCGATCACCTACGCGGCGCTCGGGCCCGTGTTCGAGACGCACAGCAAGGCGTCGCCGGACGCGCCGGTCGGGTTGGAGATGGTGCGGCAGGCGGCGCGCGTGGCCGTCCCGATTCCGGTCGTCGGGATCGGAGGCATCACCCTCGAGAACGCGGCGCAGGTCATCGCCGCCGGGGCCTCGACGGTTGCGGTGATCTCCGACCTGCTCGTCGGTGGTGACCCGGAACGTCGGGCGGCCGCGTTCGTTGCCGCGCTGGAGCGGGCTCCCTAACTGCTCGCGCCGCCGCCTTCGAAGTACTCGTGGGTCAGCTTCTTGACCGTCCCCACCAGGAAGACCAGCCCAATCAGATTCGGAAATGCCATGAAGCCGTTCAGCAGCGTGCCGATGGCCCAGACGACCGGCACCGAGATGACCGCGCCGACCATGACGAGCGCCGTGAACGCCATCCGGTACGGCATGATCATCTTCGACCCGAACAGGAACTCGAAGCACTTCTCGCCGTAGTAGTACCAACCGATCAGCGTGGAGAAGCCGAAGAGGAAGGAGCAGACCGCGACGATGAGCGACGCGAACGGGATATTCACGCTGAGCGCGGCGGCCGTCAGGTCGCCGCTGGCGCTCTGGTAGGCGGGGTCCATCCAGAGTCCGGAGGAAATGACGATGAAGGCGGTCATGGAGCAGACCACGATCGTGTCGATGAAGACCTCGAAAATGCCCACGACGCCCTGTTCCGAGGGATGGTTGACCTTCGCGATGCCGTGCGCGATCGGCGCGCTGCCGAGGCCGGCCTCGTTCGACAGCACACCGCGACTGATGCCGGCGGCCACGGCCTGGGCGACTGACGCGCCGACGAAGCCGCCGACCGCCGCCGACGGCGAGAACGCCTGTGAAAGGATCAGCCCAAAAACGGTCGGTACCTGCGCGATGTTGATCACGATGAAGAGGGTCGCCGTCACCACGTAGAGCACGATCATCGACGGCACCAGCGTCTCGGCGACGGCGGCGATTCGCTGGATGCCGCCGAGCAGGACCAAGCCCACGCACACGGTGATGAGCAGCCCTGGGACCCACAACGGCACCTCCAGGCCGAAGATGGTGCGGGACGCCTCGACGAACGTGCGGGCGACCGTGTTGGACTGCGCCATGTTGCCCGTGCCGAACAGCGCCGTCACGGCGCCAAAGAACGCGAAGGCATAGGCGAGCGGCTTGGCCAGGGTCTGGTTCGGAATGCCGCCTAGAATGTAATACATGGGCCCGGCGGCCAGCTCGCCGGTCTCTCGCGTCACGCGGTAGTGCACGCCGAGCACTGCCTCGGCATACTTGGTCGCCATGCCGACGGCGGCGCAGACCCACATCCAGAAGATCGCCCCCGGTCCCCCGATGAGCACGGCCGTGGCCACACCGCCGATGTTGCCGTTGCCGACCGTCGAGGCGAGTGCGGTCGACAGCGCCTGAAACGGCGTGATCGTGCCGTCTTTTGCCGTGTCCTTCTTGAACGCGCCGCGGAAGACGGTGCGCACCGCAACCGGGAAGCGTCGAATTTGCACGAGGCCGGTCTTCACGCTGATCAACCCGCCGACCAGCAGCAGGATGGCCGGCATGAGCATCGGCTGGTACACGAAGTCGTTGATTGCCAGTATCTGGTTCGTCAGGTCGGTCGTGTCCATCCGGGGCTCCTTGGTCGAGGCAGACAATCGGCGCGTTACACGATCATCGAGCGTATCGTGACGAAGATAATGAGAAAAATGGCGGCGGGGCAAGCATAGCGAATCAAGGCCCCCCAGACCCGCGGGGCGGGGAACCAGGCGTGCTCGGCGAGCAGCTCCTCGAGCGCGCGGTCGATGCGCCAGACATAGCCGACGAAGACGGCGGTCAGCAGTCCGCCGATCGGCAGCGCGAAGTTGTTCCACAGCGTGATCATCAAGGTCTGGAAATCCAGGCCGATGCCGGGCAGGTCACTGAAGAAGCCGGAGGCGCCGTTGGCCAGCGCCGACGGCACGGCGAGCAGGAAGGTGACGGAGGTGATCACGACGACCGCGCGCCGTCGGGTCCAGCCATGGCTGTCGATGAAGTGGGCGACCGGGACTTCCAGCAGGGAGATCGTGGAGGTCAGCGCGGCCATCGTCAGCAGGAGGAAGAACGCCGTGCCGAAGAGCTGGCCGCCCGGCAGCGTCGCGAACAGTTGTGGCAGCACGGTGAAGATCAAGCCAGGCCCGCTCGCGCTGGGATCGAACCCGGGAATGGAAAACCCCGCGGGGAAGATGATGAAGCCGGCGAGCAGGGCGATCGCCGTGTCCAGCACGACGACCAGCAACGCCACCTGCACGATGCCCTCGCGACGGGTCAGGTAGCTGCCGTAGACCAGCATGGTCCCCATGCCGAGGCTGAGCGTAAAGAACGCCTGGCCGAGCGCGGCGCTCACGATCCCGATGTCCCAAATCTTGCTGAAGTCCGGTTGCAGGTAATAGGCGAGTCCTTCGCCCGCGCCCGGCAGCGTGAGGGCGCGACCGGCCAGGATGAGCAGCAACCCGATCAGGAGCGGCATCAGCAGCTTCGTGAACCGTTCGATGCCGGAGCGCACGCCGCCGAGCAGCACGCCGGCGGTCACGGCGAGGATGATGAAGGTCAGGAACAGATTGAGCGGTCCGCTGGCGATGAACTCACCGAAGAACGCGCCGATCTCCTCGGCGCTGGCGCCCGCCGCGCCGGTGGCCGCGAACCAGATGTAGGCGAGCGTCCAGCCAGCAATGACGGCGTAGAACGAGAGGATGCCGACGCCGGCGGCGACGCCCAGCGCGCCGGCCAGCCACCACTTCGAGTTCGGCTTGATGGTGCGATACGCCCCGACCGGGTCGGTCTGGGTCCGGCGTCCCAAGGCCAGCTCGGCAATCAGGACCGGCAGGCAGATGAAGGTGATGCAGACGAGATACAGGAGCACGAAGGCGCCGCCGCCCCCCTGGCCCACCCGCGTGGGAAATCCCCAGATGTTGCCCAGCCCGACGGCCGACCCACCGGCGGCGAGGACGAACCCGAACTTGGAACTCCAGGTGCCGCGACCAGTCATTGCCATCGACCTCTCCAACCGGCGGTCCTGTCTAGCAGCCCGTGATGAACGCCCCGCTGCGTTCGTCGGGTGATGTCCCCCGACTGGAGCGCGGGCATTCTACAGAAAACGCAGTCGGTTCCCAAATCGAGCCCCCGATCGACACGCGTGCGCGGACTGCTAGAATGTGTCGGCCCGACACCCGGCGCGGTTCGCCCGGTGTCGCGCCGAGGGTCGTCCCATGACCGCCCGCCTCCTCGATGGTCAGCGCATCGCGTCCGACATCCGAGCGGAGCTCGTCCCACGCGTCCAGGCCTGCACAGCGCGGGCGGGGCGTCGTCCGAAGCTCGGGATTCTTCTCGTCGGCGACGACCCGGCGTCCCGCGTCTACGTGGGCACCAAGCAGCGGGCCGGGGAGGAGCTCGGTGTCGACGTCGAGGTCGTGCGCCTGCCGGCGACGGCCGGGCTGCACGACGCGCGTGCCGTCGTCGACCGGTTCAATCGGAGCGCCGAGCACGACGGCCTGATCGTTCAATCGCCGCTGCCGTCGGCGCTCGGTCCGGACGCCGAGCAGGCGCTGTTCGACGCGATCGATCCGGCGAAGAACGTCGACGGGTTTCATCCGGTCAACGCGGGTCGGTTGGCCCAAGGCCGAGCCACCCTCGCGCCGTGCACGCCGTCAGGGATTCTCGAGCTCCTCGATCGCAGCGGCGTGCCGCTGGAAGGGACGCATGCGGTCGTCATCGGCCGGAGTCAGATCGTCGGCAAGTCGGTCGCGTTGATGCTGCTGCACCGGCACGCGACGGTGACGATTTGTCACTCTCGCACCCGCGATCTGTCGGCGATGGCGGCTGGCGCCGACCTGCTGGTGGCGGCGCTCGGGCGTCCCGGCTTCGTCACCCCGGCGTTCGTGAAGCCTGGCGCGGTCGTCGTGGACGTGGGCATCACGCGGGTCGAGGATCCGGCGGTCGTGGACGCGTTGCTGCCTGCGGACTCCCCGCGGCGCGCCGCGTTCGAGCGCCGGGGCGCGCTGCTGTTCGGCGACGTGCATCCGGCGGTGGCGGAGGTGGCCGGCGCGCTGACGCCGGTACCCGGCGGCGTGGGGCCGATGACCGTGGCGATGCTGCTTGCCAACACCGTGCGGGCGGCCGAGGCGCGGCTGGCGTCACAGCCGTAGTGTTCGTGGGCCATCCTTCGGACGGCTGTCAACTGAGCTGTTCGACGACCGCCGCGACCCGGGCGTTCGTCTCTTCGATGCTGCCGTCGGTCGAGATCACGATGTCGGCTCTGGCTGCCTTGTCGGCGGTGGGCCACTGCGCGGCGATTCGCTGCCGCGCCGCCGTGTCGTCGAGCCCATCACGCGCCATCACGCGTCGTAGCTGCGTCTCGGGCGCGCAGACGACGACAATGACCCGGTCGAAGTCCGCGTCGTGGCCCGTCTCATACAGCAGCGGGATGTCGGCGACGGCAACCGCGTGCGCGCCCTCGCGGGCTCGTTGGTCGAGCCACTCCTGGATAGCGCCGTACACCCGCGGATGGATGATGGCCTCGAGGTCCTTTCGAGCCTCGGCGTCGGAGAAGACGATCGACCCGAGCGCCTGACGATTCAGCGCGCCGGCCGCCCCACACACCGCGTCGCCGAAGCGCTCACGAATCTCCCGCCACGCCGGCTGTCCAGGACGGACCATCTCGTGAGCCAGCCGGTCGGCGTCGATCGTCGACCAGCCCAGTTCGGCCATCTGCGCGCGCACATGGCTCTTGCCAGTCGCGACACCTCCCGTCAGCCCGATCCTCAGCATGGTGGATCTGCTCGCGCGGGCTGCTACTCCCGATCGCGTCGAGGCTCACTGAAGTCCCTGGCGGGTGCCATGCGCTCTTCGAGGAAGGTGTCCCACTCGTGGCATTGCGGACACTGCCAGAGTAGCTCGGTGCTGCGATAGCGGCAGTGCGTGCAGATATGCGGGTCGAGGTAGAAGACCGCCCCTTCGGTCAACTCGACGTAGCGGTCCACCAAGGTCCGGTCCAGTCCGAGGTCGGTCAACGTGTGCCAGATCGACTGATGGATGGAGAGGGCGTGCGGGGTGTGGACGAGCGCCTCGAAGAGCAGGTCGAGCGCCTCCTTGTGGTCGCCCCGCGACGCCAGATGCCGTGCCAGGGCCTGACGCGCGCGCCAGTCGGCTGGGTTGGCGGCAATCAGGCGTCGGCACAGCGTGTCGAACTTCCCTGGAGCCCCCGTCCTGGGATAGGCGTCGGCCAGGCGGTCGAACGCCAGATACGCCCGATCGGGCGCCGTGTCGATGGCGCGCTCCCAGGTCTCGATGGCGCCCGGTATGTCGTTCGCGGCCAACCGGACGTCGCCCAGATTCAAGTAAGCAGGCACGGTCTGGGCGTCGAGGTCGATGGCCGCCTCGAACCGCTTGGCGGCCTCGCCGCCGTCGCCCTGGCGCTGGGCGTCGCGTCCGAGCTCGGTCTCCAGAAAGGCAAGGATCGCGCGGTGCCCGGCCTGTGCGTCTGGCTCGGCGAGTGCCATGGCGCGCTGCCGGATCTGATAGGCCTCGGTCCACTCGTGCTGTTCCTCGTGCAGTTTCTCGAGGTTGAGCAAGCCGTAGCGGTTGTTCGGGTCGAGCTGGAGCACCTCCGTGAACGCCTCGAGCGCCCGATCGACAAAACCTCCACGTTTGAAGTCCAGTCCGAGACAGAGCAGTACGTAGGCATGCTCGATCCCGCTGAGGCCGGGACGTTGCAGGAGGCGCTGGTGTACTTGTATCGCGCGGCCGACCTGCCCCTTCTCGCGATACAGGTTGCCGAGAATCATGTGCGCTTCGAGGGCGTCGGCGTCGAGTCCCGCGGCGTGCCCGAGTTCCTCGATCGCCAGGTCGATCTGGTTGGAAACCAAGAAGTTCAGTCCCAGGATGTAGTGCGGTGATCGTCGCGCCTTGCGTCGGTCGATCCAGCGCCCGCCGCGCAGCTTGTAGCGCTCCCACGCCTTGCCGACGGTGAGTCCGACGAGCAGCGCGATGAGCGCGACGACGAACGCTGCGGAGGCCGCCTCATCCACGGGTCGATCCTGTCGGGGCATCGGGTGCCTCGAGCACCGGGGGCCACAGACCGCGGGCCTTGAGGACCAGCTCGATCAGCTCGCGGACGGCGCCTTCACCGCCGCGGGCGGGGCTCACCCAGTCCACCTGCGCCCGCACGTCGTGGACGGCATCGGCCGGCGCCGATGACAGGCCGACCCGTGAGAGGACGGGCAGGTCCAGCAGGTCGTCACCCATGTAGGCGACGTCAGCGTCGGTCAACCGGTGCGCCGCGAGGATCTCCTCGTAGGCATCGAGTTTGACCGCCACGCCCTGGGCAACGATCGGCATGTCGAGCTGACGGGCCCGCAGGGTGGTGGCTGCCGACGCTCGGGCGGAGAGCATCCCGGTGAGGAGGCCGGCGCGGCGGGCCCAGACGATGGCGGCGCCGTCGCGGATATGAAAGCGCTTCGACTCGGTGCCGTCGCTGCGCAGGTCGACGCGGCCGTCGGTCAGGACGCCATCGACGTCGAACAGCAGTAGACGGACGCGGGTCGCTTTCGCTTCGACTGACAAGATCGTCTCGTCACCTCTTAGAACAACTCCGTACGCCAGAGGTCGTGCACGTGCAGCACGCCCCGGACGAGGCTGTCGTCGCCGACGACGACGAGCGACGTGATCTTCCTGGCCTCCAGGGCGTTGAGGGCTTCGACAGCCAGCGTCGAGCCGGGAATCGTCACCGGCGTCGTCGTCATCACGTCGCGGGCCGCCTGCCGCAGAATGTCCGCCCGCCCATCCATGTAACGCCGCAGATCGCCGTCGGTGATGATGCCCAGGAGACGCCGATCCGCGTCCATGACACAAGTCATCCCGAGTCCCTTGCTCGACATTTCGTAGATCACGTCGTGCATCGGCGCGCCGGCCGTGACGCTGGGCAGCTGATCACCGCTGTGCATGAGGTGTTCGACGCGCATGAGCCGCTTGCCGAGCTTGCCGCCCGGGTGCAGGTTCGCGAAATCCTCCGGTCGAAACCCTTTCCGAACCAGCAGCGCCATGGCCAGCGCGTCACCGAGAGCCAGGGCCGCGGTCGTGCTGGCCGTGGGGACGAGGTTCAGGGGGCAGGCCTCCTCACTCACCTGGCAACTCAATGTCACGTCGGCTGCCTGTCCCAGCGTCGACGCCGGTGAGCCGGTGAGGGCGACGAGTCGGACTCCTTGGCGTCGGATCGTCTCGAGCAGGCGCAACAGCTCGTCCGTCTCACCGCTGTAGGAGAGTGCCAGCACGGTGTCGCCCTGCTGGATCACGCCGAGGTCGCCGTGAATCGCTTCGGCGGGATGCAGGAAGAACGCCGGTGTCCCGGTGCTCGACAGCGTCGCGGCGATCTTGCGACAGATGATGCCGGACTTGCCCATCCCAGTCACGATCACGCGGCCGGCGCAGCGCTGGAGCAGATCGACGGCCCGCTCGAACGACTCGTCGAGCCGGCCGACGAGGGCGAGTATCGCGGCCGCCTCGGTCTCCAGGACCTGGCGCGCCAGGGTGAGGTCCGTCCGTCGGGTCGCGGATTCGGTGGAGTCGGACATGGTCACGATCGGACGTCGGCCCTGGGTGGCAGGCCACGGACGGCGCCGTCGAGGCGCACGAGGTGTTCGAGCAGCGCTTCCAGATCGTCCAGCGGGCACGCGTTCGGCCCGTCGCTCTTCGCCCGGTCAGGGGCATCGTGGATTTCCAGGAAGAGTCCGTCGATACCGGCCCCGACGCCGGCCGAGGCCAGCGGCCGGATGAATTCGGCTTGTCCCCCCGAGGCACCGTCCGCGCCACCGGGCAGCTGCAAACTGTGCGTGACGTCGAAGATCACCGGCACACCGAGTTGCCTCAGCTGGGGGAAGGCCCGCATGTCCACGACGAGGTTGTGGTAGCCGAAACTGACGCCGCGCTCGGTGACGAGCACGTCGGTGTGACCGGTCGACGTCACCTTGGCGATGGCGTGCCGCATGTCGTCGGGCGCGAGAAACTGTCCTTTCTTCAGGTTCACCGGACGGCCCGTTCGCGCCGCGGCCACCAGGAGGTCGGTCTGTCGCGACAGAAACGCTGGAATCTGGAGCGCGTCGGCGACTTCGGCGGCCGGCCCGACCTGGGCGGTCTCGTGGACGTCGGTGAGGATCGGCAGGTGCAGTTCGCGTTTGATGCGGTCGAGGATGCGCAAGCCCTCGTCCAGGCCGGGTCCGCGGAACGACCGGTGTGACGTCCGATTCGCCTTGTCGAACGAGGCTTTGAACACCAGCGGGATGCCTTGTCGCGCGGCGGCCGACTGGATCCGCTCGGCCAGCGACAACGCGTGCGCCTCGCTCTCGATGACGCAAGGGCCGCCGATGAGGGCGAGCGGGGCGCCGCCACCGAAGGTCACCCCTCCAATGTCGACGGAATGCACGCCGCTATTATAGTCTGCCGCGCGCGGCCGACCGAGACGCAGCCCACAGGCGGCGAGTGTCCTGTCCCAGCCAGTCGCAACAGATCTTCCGAGCGCGGCCGCCCGGCTTCAGCTGCGCTGGACGTGGTCCACGATGGTCACACAGTCCCGATGTGCTCCCGCGTCGCGCCTTGCTGGCCGGGCGTCGGGACAGAACGCTCACGCGTTATCCGGCCAAGGACTCAGCCGAGGTCGTCGGGGTGGCCGCGGCCATCTTGTGCTGGTAGCTGGCCTCGATGAAGCCGGCGAAGAGCGGATGCGGCCGGAGCGGTTTCGACTTGAACTCCGGATGAAACTGCACCGCTACGAACCAGGGATGGTCCGGCAGTTCGAGGATCTCGACGAATTTGCCGTCCGGTGACTTCCCGGCGATACGCAGGCCATGCTCGCTGAGGATCTGCTCGTACTCGCGGTTGAATTCGTAGCGATGACGGTGGCGCTCCCGGATGTCCCGCTGCCCGTACGCCGCGTGGGCCCGAGAGTTGGGCACCAGCTCGCAGGCATAAGCGCCCAGCCGCATCGTGCCGCCCAGGTCGTCGACCCCGAGCAGGTCGCGCAGCTTGTAGATAACCTTGTGCGCCGCATCGGGTGTGCACTCGGTGGAATCGGCCCCGTCGAGGCCGCACGCGTTGCGGGCGAACTCGACGGCCGCCCACTGAAACCCGTAGCAGATGCCGAAATACGGGATTTGGCGCTCGCGCGCCACCCGGGCGGCGCACATCATGCCGCGACTGCCGCGGTTGCCGAACCCGCCGGGGACCAGAATGCCGTCCGCGTCGGCGAGCAGCCGCTCGCCGTCTGGGCCCTCCAGGGCTTCGGCTTCGATCCACTTGATCGTCACGCGCACGCCGCGCTTGAAGCCGGCGTGGTACAGCGCCTCGTTCAGGCTCTTGTAGGAATCCTCGTAGCCGACGTACTTCCCGACGACGTGAATCGTCAGGTCGTCCTTCGGGTGCTCGATCCGGTATACCAAGTCTTCCCAGCCGGACATGTCGCGATGCGCGTCCGAGAGGTGCAGGTGCTTCAGGACGATCCGGTCCAGGCCCTCGGCTGCCAGGACCAGTGGGACCTGGTAAATGTTCTCGACGTCCCTGGCCGTGATGACTGCCTCCTCGTCGACGTCGCAGAACAGCGCGATCTTCCGCTTGAGCGCGGGTTCCAGGACACGGTCAGTCCGGCAGAGCAAAATGTCTGGTTGAATCCCGATCGATCTGAGGTCTCGGACGCTGTGCTGGGTGGGCTTCGTCTTGAGCTCACCGGCCGTGCCGATGAACGGCACCAGGGTCAGGTGCACGTAGAGCGTGTTCTCCCGACCGACATCCTGGCGAAACTGGCGAATGGCTTCCAGGAACGGCTGGCTCTCGATGTCGCCGACGGTGCCCCCGATCTCGACGAGGACAATGTCGGCATCATCGGCCACGCCGCGAATGTTGGCTTTGATCTCGTCGGTGACGTGGGGGATGACCTGCACGGTGCCCCCCAGGTAGTCGCCCCGGCGCTCCTTTTCGATGACGGAGAGGTAAATCTTGCCTGTCGTCCAGTTGTGATTCCGTGTCGTGACGGTGCTGGTGAAGCGCTCGTAGTGGCCCAGGTCCAGGTCGGTCTCGGCGCCGTCATCGGTCACGTAGACTTCGCCGTGCTGGTACGGGCTCATCGTGCCGGGATCGACGTTCACGTAGGGATCGAACTTCTGCATCGTCACTTTGTAGCCGTGGCCTTCGAGGAGACACCCGATCGACGCGGCGGCCAATCCCTTTCCAAGCGACGACACCACTCCACCTGTCACGAAGATGTACTTCACTGGTTGACGATCCCTCATCGGCGATGGCCCGGTCACGCGCGAGCTCCGGTTGTCGAAGCTAGCAGCCCGTGGTGAAAGCGCTCATTCCTAGATTGAGGTTCGTGTACTCGAAACACGCGGTGACTTCGTCGTTGAGGGGTGAAGGAGGTGGATCAGGCGTCCAGAGGCGCACTGGAACGGTCCACAGCCGCCATGCAAGGGTACACAGCGTGTTAAAGACCGCCGTGAGGCGGCCCTGGAGGCCTCGTGGCGTGCCGACACCGACCAGGCGACGCATCAGCAGCCCAAGATTGAAACCTCCGGCGTGCACGAGCACCCGTTTCAGCAGGTTGGCATGCCCGCGCAGATGCACACGGCGCATCGCGCCGGTCTCGTAGAGATGCGCAAAGGGACGTTCCAGGCGTTCACCGCGTTGGCGCAAGAGTCGTTGGCCCCGGGCCCCGCGGATGCGCCGGCGGTTCCGGTAGACCGCGTCACGGGCCGCGGCCTTGCCGCGCCAGTTCCGCCGTCCGCGATCGGGTTCCGAGAGGTAGGCGCGCACGCCGACCGCCTCCAGGTCCACCAACATCTGATTGCTGTGATACCCCTTGTCGCCAACCAACTCGCGTACGGCGTCGGCCGTCGGCTGCACCGTCTCGATCTGCTCCGCGGCCGTGATGAGGGTCTCAACCAGTGTCGTCGTGTCCCCGGCATCCGCCGGCTGGACCGTCACACCGACGATCGCGCCGGTCACCAGATCCACCGCGTGCTCGGCCTTGTGGGCCAGATGCGTCCGCCCGTCCTTCATCTTCGTGATCCGGGCATCCGGATCCTGCGGGTGCGTCCAGTCGTCGTTGGAGCCCTTCTTCTTCCGCGTGCGATCCAGGCGCGCCAGGTCCGCGCGCGTCGGCGTCGCGATGCCCGAGGCTTGCGCCAAGCGGGTCAGGAAGGCCTCATAGCGTTCGCCGGTGTCCCGGCGCACGATGCTGCGCAAGGCGGCATTGGCTTCGAGCGTCGTCGCATCGATGCCGATCGTCTGCCCCTGCACCAAGCCGGCGTCGGCCAACCGCTGCAGCATCCAGGTGAACACCGCGGCATGCGTCTCCAGATCGATCAGGCGCCGCGTCCGCGAGATCGTCGAGTGATCGGGCGCCGGGTCGTGCAGCTCCAGATCCAAAAAGCTGCGCACACTCAACGAGTCCGCCGCGCGCCACGCGATCCCCCGCTCCGAGTCCAGACCTTCAAAGTACCCGAGCAGCAGCAGCCGGAAATACCGGCCCGGCGCCAAGCTGGGCCGACCCAGGACCGGCGCGTAGAACGGGGCGCACGCCGCCTCGACGAAGGCGTCGAAGCCCGCGTCCGCGAGGATGCGATTCAACCGGTGATAGAACGGATGCGCCGCGCTCCGCGGCAGATCTGTCGTCGCGACCCACATCGACGCCTGCCGTGCCTGGCGGCGGCCTTTGCCCATAGCCATGCGCGATAGTGTAGGACGACGGATCGATCGTGTCGATCCCTTATGCGGGACTTTCACCACGGGCTGCTAGGGCCCGGCGGGCCCGGGCCACGTCCTCGGGCGTGTCCACTCCCAGCGAATGTCCAGCGGTCTCGACCGTCCTGATGCGGAAACCGTGCTCCAATGCCCGGAGCTGCTCGAGCGATTCGGCCTGTTCGAGCGGCATGGGGGGCAGTGAGGCCAGGGTGAGCAGAAACGACCGGCGGTAGACATACAGGCCGAGGTGCTTGTACAGCGGCGGCTCGGCGTCCGTCCGGGTGTACGGAATCGTGTGGCGCGAGAAGTAGAGCGCATCGCCTCGACCGTCGATGACCACCTTGACGACGTTGGGATTCGTGGCCTCGTCCGGGTCGTCGATCCGCTGCCGGAGCGTCGACATCTGCACGCTGGGATCCTCGGTGAAGGGTCGCAGCGCGTCGACAATCGCCGAGGGGTCGATGAGCGGTTCGTCTCCCTGCACGTTGACGACGAGGCCGCAGGAGATCCGTCCTGCGACTTCCGCCACACGCTCGGTGCCGGAGCGGTGCGTCCCTCGCGTCATCTCGACGAGGCCGCCAAACGCTCGTACCGCGTCAGCGACACGCTCGTCGTCTGTCGCGACGATGACCGCCGCCAGCGACGTGACGGCGCTGGCGCGCTCGTAGACGTGCTCGATCATCGGACGTCCACCGAAGTCGATGAGTGGCTTCCCAGGGAGTCGCGACGACGCGTAGCGGGCGGGGATGATGGCGATGGCGGACGACTCGGTGAGGGTCGTGAGCGAACCCGAGGCCGTCAGAGGGTGCACGGCGAAGCTTACCACAGATGCATGGAATGGCAGTGACAGGTGCTGGGGTCCGATCGGGTGCTACGATGGGCGTAGCCCGATGCGTGCAGGACGCCTCATCGCCTGGTCGGCCGGTGCCGCGCTGACGGCGGCGTGGATCGCCGCCGCGGCGACGGTGGTACAGCCGGTGCCGCCGAGGTCGGTGCCCCAACCGGTCGAACGGCCGGCCGAGTCAGTCCCGGATTTGGCCGGGGAGTCACGGCGGGTTCGAGACTATGTGGCCGCGGCCCCTGCGCCGCGGCTGCCCGGCCGCAACCCATTCGTCTTCGGTTCGAGCCGCGAACCGGACCAGCCGCGGCCGACAGCATCGCCGGCCGCGCTGCCTGAGGCGCCTCCGGCCGGGGTCGAGCCCCGCGAGCTCGTGATCGTCATCGGCATCGCGACCGAGCGCGCGGCCTCGGGTGACCCGACGCTCACCGCCATCATCTCCGTAGACGACCGGATGCGGTTCGTGACGGTCGGCGACGCGTTAGGGCCCAACCTGGAGGTGGTCGAGATCGAGTCAGACGGGATCACGGTTCGCGACACGGTGTCGGGCGCGCGCCGGCGCGTCGTCCTGCCGTAGTCTCTCGGCTGTCGATCAGATCCGCACGACGTTGGCCGCGCTGATCGCGGGGACGGCGCGCAGCGCGTCCAGCACGGTGTCGCTCACGCCGTCGTCATCCGTCCGCGCGTCGACGCTGACCACCGACACCGCGCCGCTCGGGCCGCGGCCCAGCGCGAAGCTGGCGATGTTGATCCGGCGCTCGCCCAGAATCGTCCCGACGACTCCGATGACCCCTGGTTGGTCGAGGTTGCGGATCACGATCAGCGTTCCCTCGAGGTCGGCTTCGATCTCCACCCCATCCAGCAGCACGAGGCGAGGGCCGCCGTGCTCGAAGATGGTGCCCTCGACCCAAAGCTCGCCCTCCGAGGTGCGGAGCTTGACAGACAGCAGGCTGGGGAAGTCCCGCGCGCGGGAGCTACGCGATTCGACGACCTCGATGCCGCGTGCCTCGGTGACCGCCCGGGCGTTGATCGGCGTGACCAGCGCGGACAGCATCGTTCGGAAGAGGCCGGTCAAGACGGCGGCCACCAGCGGTTCGTTGTCGCCGGTTGCCAGCGTGCCGTAGTAGCGAATGCTGACCCCATGGGTTCGACCGGTGGCCAGCTGCGCCAGGAGCGCGCCAAGCTTGTCCGCCAGCTGCACGAACGGGTGCAGCCGCTTCAGCGCTTCCAGCGGAATGGACGGGAAATTCACGGCGTCGCGCACCAGGCCGCTTCGCAAGTAGTCGCGAACGCTGGCCGCCGTCTCCTCGCCCACGAGTTGCTGCGCTTCCGCCGTCGCGCCGGCGATGTGCGGGGTCGCCACGACCTGCGGCAACGAGACCAACCGGCGATCGGTGGGCGGCTCGGTCGCGAAGACGTCCAGGCCGGCTCCGCCGATGCGACCCGCCTCGATGGCGTCGGCGAGCGCCGCCTCGTCGATGAGATCGCCGCGCGCCGTGTTGATGAGGCGAAGGCCCGGCTTGCACTTGGCCAGCTGGTCGGCGTCGAACATGTGTCGGGTCGAGTCGTTCGCCGGGGCGTGCAGGCTGATGAAGTCGGATTGCGCGCACAATTCGTCCAGCGAGACTAGCGCAACTCCGAGGTCGCCCGCCACGCCCTCCTTGATGAACGGGTCGAGCGCGACCACCCGCATGCCGAAAGCGTGGGCCCGCGCGGCCACTTCCTGGCCGACCCGTCCGAGGCCGACGAGGCCGAGGGTCTTGCCGCGCAGCTCGGTGCCGAGCAACTCCTGTTTGGTCCACCGGCCGTCTTTCATCGCGGCGTCCGCCCGGGCGATCGACCGGCCGAGTGTCAACATCAGCGCGCAGGTGTGTTCGGCGACGCTGACGCTGTTGGCGCCGGGCGCATTCAGCACGAGAATGCCGCGAGCGCTGGCCGCGTCGAGATCGACGTTGTCGACACCGGTGCCCGCCCGCGCGATGACGCGCAGCCGAGGCGCCGACTCGATGAGGGACGCGTCCACCCGGGTGGCGCTCCGAACGATGAGGCCGTCAGCGTCCTGCAAGGCCTGCAGCAGTTCGTGCCGCGGCCGTCCGGCGCGGGCGTCCACCGTCCAGCCCTCGGCCCGCAGCAACTCGGCGGCCGAGTCGGGTAGGGCGTCGGCGATCACGATTTTCATCGTCGGAGTCATGCGGCTCTGGCACGGGCGCCAGTCACGCCGGGGTCGTCCCAGAGCACCAGCGCGAGGATCGGTGCGGTGTGGACGGGTGGTCGGACAGTCATGTGGGCCTCAGATGACGTGTCGTGGCGTCGGCGGGTCGTCACGCAGTCCGCGGCCGCGCGCGCATACAGTATAATGTCCGATGTGCGTGAGCACATCGCGCCCGTCGAGCGCACCTCGTCGCACCACGATGGTGCAAATCGCTAGAATCCCCCAGTTGACGCGGCGTATCAGTGGTCGGTCGGATGTTTTTCCACAAGGTTTTCCACAGATTTTGTGAACATCTCGCGCCGCCTTCTAGGGCTCTGACCTAAAACCTGAAGCGAACGTGGCCGCGCTCCTTCCGTTCGATACACAATCACGAAACCGAAAGTCCTCACGACACGCATGTCTGAATCCGCACACCTGACGCCGCCGTCCGACGGAACGCCCATTACCCGCGCGGGAGGCCGTCTCGTCGTTCCCAACAATCCCATCGTGCCATTCATCGAAGGCGACGGCACGGGCCCCGACATCTGGCGGGCCAGCGTCCGCGTGTTCGATGCGGCCGTGACCAAGGCGTTCGCCGGGGCGCGCCGCATTGTTTGGTTCGAGATTACCGCCGGCGAAAAAGCGAAGGCCTGCACGGGCGAATGGTTGCCGCAGGAGACGCTTGACGCGATCAAGACCTACCGGGTTGCCATCAAAGGACCGCTGACGACGCCGGTGGGCGGGGGCATTCGCAGCCTGAACGTGACGTTGCGTCAGGTGTTGGATTTGTACGCCTGCGTGCGGCCGGTCCGTTATTTCGAGGGAACGCCGTCGCCCGTGCGCCACCCGGAACAGATGAACGTCGTCATCTTTCGTGAGAACACGGAGGATGTCTACGCCGGGATTGAATGGGCGCGCGGCAGCCCCGAGGCCACCAAGGTCATCGACTTCCTGCGGGAGGCGATGGGGCGGACTATCCGGCCAGATTCTGGAATTGGCATCAAGCCGATCTCGGAGACGGGTACCAAGCGGTTGGTTCGGATGGCGATTCGCTACGCTCAGGCCAACGGCCGCAAGACGGTCACGCTCGTCCACAAGGGAAACATCATGAAGTTCACCGAGGGGGCGTTCCGCGACTGGGGCTACGAGCTGGCCATCGGGGAATTTCGGGAGACGATCGTGACCGAAGAGGAGACCTGGCGGGGCGCGAGCCGGGACGGCAAGATTCTGATGAACGACCGAATCGCCGACAGCATGTTCCAGCAGGTGCTGACCCGCACGGCCGACTACGACGTGTTCGCGACGCCGAACCTGAACGGCGATTACCTCTCGGACGCCTGCGCCGCGCAGGTCGGGGGGCTGGGCATGGCGCCCGGCGCGAACCTCGGCGACGAGATCGGCCTCTTCGAGGCGACCCACGGGACGGCGCCGAAGTACGCCGGGAAGGACGTCATCAACCCAAGCTCGGTCATCCTGTCGGGTGCCATGATGTTCCGCCATTTGGGCTGGGGCGAGGCGGCCGACCGGATCGAGGCGGCACTCGGGCGGACGATCCAGCAGAAGCAGGTCACGTACGATCTGGCCCGGCAGATGGATGGGGCGACCGAGCTGCGCACGTCGCAGTTCGCGGACGCAATCATTTCCAATATGTAGCCGCGGTCCCGGTGGCCGCGGCACTCGCTTCAGGGAGACTGGCATGAATCGCAAGGTCACCGTCGTTGGCTCCGGCCATGTGGGGGCGACGGCTGCGCGCCGGATCGCGACCAAGGAGCTGGCCGACGTCGTCCTGCTGGACGTTCTCGAGGGTGTGCCCCAGGGGAAGGGGCTCGACATGCTCGAGGCGAATCCGATCGAAGGGTCGGATGCCCGAGTGCTCGGCACGAACGACTACGCTGACACGGCGGGGTCGGACATTGTCATCATCACGGCCGGGCTCGCCCGGAAGCCGGGGATGAGCCGCGACGACCTGCTGATGAAGAATCACGACATCATCAAGAGCGTCACGGAAAACGTCGTCACGCACTCGCCGAACACGATCATCATTCCCGTGACCAACCCGCTCGACGCGATGTGCCAGGTGGCCTACCGCGTGAGCGGATTTCCGCGCGAGCGCGTCGTGGGCATGGCGGGCATTCTCGATTCGGCGCGCATGCGGTCCTTCATTGCGATGGAGCTTAACGTGTCCGTCGAGAACACCCACGCCTTCGTGCTCGGCGGCCACGGCGACACGATGGTTCCCTTGCCGCGCTATTCGACGGTCGCCGGTATTCCGATCACCGAGCTCATGGATGCGGCGACGATCGATCGGATCGTCAAGCGCACGGCGGGCGGCGGCGGCGAGATCGTGAAGCTGCTCGGGAGCGGGAGTGCCTACTACGCCCCGGGTTCCGCCGTCGTCGAGATGGTGGAGGCAATCCTGAAGGACAAGAAGAAGATTCTGCCGTGCGCGGCCTTTCTGCAAGGGGAATACGGCATCAGGGACCTGTACGTCGGCGTGCCCGTCAAGCTGGGCGCACGCGGGATGGAAGAGGTGGTGCAGATCACGCTCACCCCGGACGAACAGGCAGCGCTCCGGAAGTCGGCCGACGCCGTGCAGGACCTCGTCGATGTCCTGAAGCTGTAGGGCGCGGATGAAGGCGCGCACAGCGCGGCGCGCGCGGCCGGGTGTGGGGCTTGTAGGGGTCCCCGCGAGGGCTGCGCGGGGGTTCGGGGCGAAGCGCGACAGGAGAGTTGCGAGTAAGGATCAAGGCGCGCACAGCGCGCCGCGCGCGGCCCGGTGTGGGGCTTGCAGGGGTCCCCGCGAGGGCTGCGCGGGGGTTCGGGGCGAAGCCCCGACGTAAGAAAGATGAAGATTCACGAGTACCAGGCCAAGGCGATCCTCGAGCGGCATGGGGTGCCGATTCCGAGGGGTGATGTCGCCTGCTCACCGGCGGAGGCGCGCCAGGTCGCCGAGCGCCTCGCCACCGACGTGGTCGTCGTCAAGGCCCAGATTCATGCCGGTGGGCGCGGGAAGGGAGGCGGCGTCAAGCGTGCCAGAGGACCGGCCGAGGCCGAGCGTATTGCCGGCGAGATGCTCGGCATGCAGCTCGTGACCCCTCAGACCGGCCCCCGCGGGCGGACGGTCGCCCGGCTGCTGGTGGAACAGGGGCTGGAGATCGACCGCGAGCTCTACCTGGGCCTCACCATGGATCGGGCCGCGGCGCGCCCCGTGATGATGGCCAGTTCGGCCGGTGGTGTCGAGATCGAGCAGGTGGCGGCGGACCGCCCGGAGCTGATCTTTCGTGAGCATGCCCATCCCACCGCAGGCGTGGCACCGTATCAGGCCCGTAGGCTGGCCTTTGCCCTCGGTTTGGCGCCGGAGCTCGCCGGGCAGGCGGTGAAGATCATGACGAGCCTGTACGACGCCTTCCAGGCGACCGACGCGTCGCTGCTCGAGATCAATCCACTGGTCGTGACGCGGAGCGGGCAGCTCCTGGCGCTCGACGCCAAGATCACCCTGGATGACAACGCGTTGTTCCGGCACGCCGATCTGGCGAAGCTGCGGGACCTGGCCGAGGAGGACCCGCTCGAGATCGAGGCGTCGAAGCACGCGCTGAGCTATGTCAAGCTGGACGGCACGGTCGGGTGCCTGGTGAACGGCGCCGGACTGGCGATGGCGACGATGGATATCATCAAGCTGGCGGGTGGGGAGCCGGCGAATTTTCTGGACGTCGGCGGCGGCGCGAATGCCGAGCAGATCCGCAGCGCCTTTACGATTCTGATGTCCGATGCGAGCGTGCGAGCGGTGCTCATCAATATCTTTGGCGGCATCCTACGATGCGACGTCTTGGCGGAGGGCGTTATCGCCGCCGTCCGGGAACTCGATGTCCGGATGCCGGTCGTCATCCGGATGGAAGGGACCAATGTCGAGCGGGGCCGCGAGATGTTGCAGGCGAGCGGCCTCGACTTTCGCACTGTGGGGACGATGGCGGAGGCGGCCGAGTTGGTCGTCGCGGTGGGACGGGCCTGAGCGCGTAGTGATCCATCACTTCCATCAGTTCCATCAATGGCGATTCTGATTGACACCCGGACGCGGCTGCTGGTGCAGGGGCTGACAGGGCGCGAGGGCACCTTCCACGCCAAGCAGGCGGCCGCTTATGGCACCACGGTGGTCGGCGGCGTCACACCCGGCAAGGGCGGGACGACCCACGAAGCGTGGCCCGTATTCGACACGGTCGCGAAGGCGGTCGAGGCGACCGGCGCGAACGCGTCGTTGATCTTCGTGCCGCCCAGGTTCGCCGCCGACGCCATCGAGGAAGCGGCCGACGCCGGGGTGCCGCTGGTGGTCTGCATCACCGAAGGGATTCCAACGCTCGACATGGTGCGGACCATGTCGCTGCTCGACCCACAGGCGACTCGGCTCGTCGGACCGAACTGCCCGGGCGTGATTTCGCCGGGCAAGAGCAAGGTCGGAATCATTCCCGGCCACATCTGCCGGGAGGGCCGGGTGGGGATCGTGTCGCGCAGCGGCACCTTGACCTATGAGGCGATCCACCAACTGACCCGGCTCGGGCTGGGCCAGAGCACCTGTCTCGGGATTGGCGGGGACCCGCTCATCGGGACGTCTTTCGTCGACGCGCTGCGGTTGTTCGCGGCCGATGACGAAACCGACGCCGTCGTGATGATTGGCGAAATCGGCGGTTCCGCCGAGGAGGACGCCGCGAGCTTCATCCGGACCGAACTGCGAAAGCCCGTGGTCGGCTTCATCGCAGGGCAGACCGCACCGCCGGGACGCCGCATGGGGCATGCAGGTGCCATCATCGCCGGCGGCAAGGGCACGGCGGCCGAGAAGATGGACGCCCTGTCGAAGGCGGGCGTGCGCGTGGTCCAGAGCCCCGCCGATCTCGGCCGCACCATGGCCGAGGCACTGGCGTCCTGAGCCCCGAGTTCTGAGTTCTGAGTTTCTGAACCCTGAGCCCTGAACCCTGAGCCTTGAGAGTCGTCGCGAGCGCCCACGGCGTCGCAGAATCTTCAAAAACACTCCAAATTCGGCGCAATTTCGTGCTACACTGAGGGGTACGACGCACGAGGTTTCTCCGGCCCGAGAGGGAGCCCGCCTCGTAGGCCCAGGGCCGGGGAGTGGAGTTTCCCGCGTGTCGAGCGATCGGCTCGGCAAGGATACGGCTGAATGTCGCCAACAGATGTTGCGGTCCAGGAAACCGCAGCAAGCGCAGCAACCCACCCAATCGTCAACGATCTCAACATTCAGGTCGCCACGGTCAACGGGTCAGGCAGCCAGACAGCCAACATGGTGCTGTTCCGCTCCATCTTCCAGATGGGGATCCCGGTGTCTGGGAAAAACCTGTTTCCATCGAACATCGCCGGCTTGCCGACGTGGTACACGATTCGCGCGAGCAAGGACGGCTACGTGGGGCGCAAGCGCGAGGTCGATATCCTCGTCGCGATGAATATCGAGACGGCGCGCGACGACGTCATGGGGCTCGAGTCGGGGGCGATGGTCGTCTACGACGAGCCGCTGAAGCTGAGCGCGCTGCGTGACGATCTGATTTTCTATCCGGTGCCGTTCGACACGCTCGTCGCCGCGTCCTGTCCGGACGCCAAGCTCAGGCGTCTGGTCCGGAACACGATCTACGACGGCGTGCTGGCCCAGCTCCTGCGCATCGACCGCCAGCAGATCGAAGCGGCGTTGAAACGGCAGCTCGGCCGAAAGGTCAAGGCGCTCTCCATAAATCAGGCGGCGCTCGAGAGCGGCTACGAGTACGCCGCGGAGCATCTGACGAAGCAGGATCCGTTCGTGTTCGAGCCGATGGAGAGGACGCGCGGCAAGATCCTGATTGACGGCAACGCCGCCGCCGCGCTGGGCGCCTTGATGGCGGGCGTGACGGTCGTGGCCTGGTACCCGATCACGCCCTCGTCGTCACTGTGCGAGACGCTCATCGACTACCTGCGCAAGTACCGGATTGACTCCGAGACGGGCAAGGCGACGTTCGCGGTCATCCAGGCCGAGGACGAGGTCGCGGCCATCGGCATGACGATCGGCGCGGGCTGGGCGGGCGCGCGGTCGATGACCTCGACGTCAGGGCCGGGAATTTCGTTGATGGCCGAATTCACGGGGCTCGGCTACTACGCCGAGGTGCCGGCCGTCATCTTCGACGTGCAGCGTGTCGGCCCGTCGACCGGCTTGCCGACGCGCACGGCCCAGGGCGACATTCTCTCGACGGCGGTGCTGTCGCACGGGGACACAAAGCATCTGTTGCTGCTGCCCGCGTCGGTGGCCGAGTGCTACTCGATGGCCACGCAGGCGTTCGACTTGGCCGAGCGGTTTCAGACGCCAGTGTTCATCATGAGCGATCTCGACCTGGGCATGAATACCTGGATGTCGGATTCCTTCGAGTATCCGACGACACCGCCGGACCGCGGCAAGCTGCTCGACGCCGACACCCTGGCGCGGCTGGGCGACTGGGGTCGGTACAGGGACGTCGACGGCGACGGGATCCCGTATCGCTCGCTGCCGGGTGACGGGATGCCGGCCTATTTCTGCCGCGGCTCGGGGCATGACGCCAATGCGCAGTACAGCGAGCGCGCGGAGGATTACGAAAACAACCTCACGCGGCTGGCCAGGAAGTTCGACACCGCTCGGGGCGCCATGCCGGCGCCGGTCATCGAGCGCGAGGGGGACGGGCCGATTGGCGTCATCGCGTACGGGAGCACGCACTGGGCGATGCTCGAGAGCTGCGATCAGCTGCGCCAGCAGGCGGGCGTGCGTCCCGCGTATTTCCGGCTGCGGGCCTTCCCGTTCTCGTCCGACCTCGGCGCGTTCATTGATCGGTGCGAGCGGGTCTACGTCGTGGAGCAGAACCGTGATGCGCAGATGCTGGCGCTCATGCGCATGGAGCTGTCGCCGGACCGGCTCGCCAAGCTGCGCAGCGTGCTGCACTTCAACGGGCTGCCCGTCGACGCGCGGACGATCACGGATGCGATTCTGGCGCAGGAAGGACAGGCACTGGCGCCGGTGACCGACGCGCAGATCGCGTAGCCACCACATCTCGTGCAGGTGCTGGATGACCGATACAGGAAGCAAGGCAGGTAGCGTTTCGATGGCGACGACAGCATCTACCCCACGGAAGAAAGTCAACCGGATCGGCCTCGAGTTGCGGCCCTACCGAGGCAGCAAGACCACGTTGTGCGCCGGCTGCGGGCACAACGCCATCTCGGAACGGATCATCGATGCGTTCTTCGAGATGGGTATCGAGCCCAGCCGGGTCATGAAGTTGTCGGGCATCGGCTGCTCGAGCAAGAGCCCGGCGTACTTTCTCGGCGGCTCGCACGGCTTCAACGGTGTCCACGGGCGGATGCCGTCGATCGGCACCGGCGCCGTCATCGCGAACAAGCAGATGATCGCCATCGGCGTCAGCGGCGACGGCGACTCCGGCGCCATCGGCATCGGCCAGTTCGTCCACCTGATGCGCCGCAACCTGCCGATCATCTACATCATCGAAGACAACGGCTGCTACGGTCTCACGAAAGGACAGTTCTCGCCGACGGCCGACCTGGGGTCGAAGCTCAAGACCGGTGTCGTGAACGACCTGCCGCCGCTTGACATGTGCACGCTCGCCATCGAGTTGGGCGCGTCGTTCGTGGCCCGTTCGTTTTCGGGCGACAAGAAGCAGCTCACGTCGGTGCTGAAGGCGGCGCTCAGTCATCGCGGTACGGCCATGCTCGACGTGATCTCGCCGTGCGTCACCTTCAATGACCACGTGGGATCGACGAAGAGTTATGCCTACAGCAAGGATCACGACGAGCCGCTGGGCGAGGTCAACTTCATTCCGTATTTTCAGGAGATTGACGTCGAGTACGAGGCCGGGTCGACCTATAGCGTGAAGATGCACGACGGCTCGCATTTGCTGCTGAAGAAGCTCGATGCGGATTACGACCCGACCGATCGGCTCGAGGCGACGCGTCTCCTGCACGAGACCAGGCGGCGCGGTGAGTTTGCGACCGGTGTGCTCTACGTCGAGCCGGACAAGGAGGACTTCATCGAGTTGCTCAACCTTGTCGATGCGCCACTGGCCAGCCTCCCGCTCGAGCAGGTCCGGCCGACCGAGCGGGCGTTCGCGGAGATCATGGAAGGGCTTCGCTAGCAGCCCGTGGCTGCGTCGTGACGCCGCGGAATGACAAAGACCCGGCCGCGCGCTGCGCGGCCTTTTTTTCCGAACGCGGCCGCCGAAGGCGCCCGGACCGACAGGTATAATCCCCGACCATGGAGCGGACGCTGGCCATCATCAAGCCGGATGCTGTCGCGGCTAGGCACACGGGCGCCATCCTGCAGCGTATCGAGGCGGTCGGCCTTTCGGTCCTCGCCATGCGCCTGATGCGGCTGTCGGTGCGCGACGCCGAGGGCTTCTATGCGGTGCACCGGGAACGCCCGTTCTTTGGCAGCCTGACGCGGTTCATGTCCTCCGGACCGGCGGTCGTGCTGGCGCTCGAGGCGCCCGATGCCATCCGCACATGGCGCGATTTGATGGGCGCGACCGACCCGGGCAAGGCGGCGGCCGGCACGATCCGGCGGGAGTTCGGAACGTCGATCGAGCGCAACGCCACCCACGGGTCGGATGCGCCGGACACGGCCACTTTCGAACTAGGGTATTTCTTTGCGGCCGTGGACTGTGGCTACGTGGGGGCATAGGGCGTGGGCAAGACGCTGGTGCTCGTCGGGTTGGCGACTGCCGCGCTGGGCGGGCTCGTGATGCTCGGCGTGCCGCTCGGGCGGCTGCCTGGGGACCTGGTGTTTCGACGGGGTCACGCGACGGTGTACGTTCCCATCGCCACGTCGATCGTCCTGAGCGTCTTGCTGACGGCGGTGATGGCGTGGCTACGGCGTTGATCGCAGGAACGGACGACCTGTCTTCATGAGCATCAAATCCGATCGGTGGATTGCGCGGATGGCGACCGAGCACGGGATGATCGAACCGTTCGTCGAGACGCAGGTTCGCAGCGGCGTCATTTCGTACGGCTTGTCGTCGTATGGCTACGACGTTCGGGTGGCGGACGAGTTCAAGATCTTCACGAACATCAACAATACCTTGATCGATCCGAAGGCGTTCGATCCGCGGTCGTTCGTCGACCTGAAAGGCGCCGAGTGCATCGTGCCACCCAACTCGTTCGCGCTCGCGCGGACGATCGAGTACTTCCGGATTCCGCGCGACGTGCTCACCGTGTGCCTCGGAAAATCGACCTATGCACGGTGTGGGATCATCGTGAACGTGACGCCCTTCGAGCCGGAGTGGGAGGGGACGGCGACGCTCGAGATTTCGAATACCACGCCGCTGCCGGCCAAGATCTACGCGAACGAAGGGATCGCGCAGGTGCTGTTCTTTCAGAGCGACGAAGTCTGTCAAACATCCTACGCCGACAAGAAAGGTAAGTACCAGACGCAGCGCGAGGTGACGCTGCCGAAGATTTGACAGCTGGCAGGCTTCTCTGTTTTGACCGATTTTCGTGCTTTGCGTTAGAATCCGCGGTTAACGTGCGGCGGTCCGTGCCACTCTGGCTGCTAGCGACACCATGGAGAAACTCGGCGAGCGAGAGTCGGAGCCAAGGGAGGGTACGACACCCTCGCCACCCGCGCTCGCGGTCCAATTTTTTCTCATCCCGCTCGTCGTCGTCGGAGTGGTCGTCATGCTGTACGGAGGGTTCCGCTGGCTGCTGGAGGACGAGCGGACCCCTCAGGAGTATCTGAGCGACATCCGGATCGGCGGACGGGAGCGGCGCTGGCCGGCCGCGTTCGAACTATCTCGGCTGATGGCCGATCCGGACGTGCAGGCATCCGAGCCGACGCTCGGACCGGAGCTGGTCCGGGCGTTTGTCGCATCGGACGGGGACGACCCGAGAGTGCGCCGCTACCTGGCGCTGGCCGTGGGGCGTCTCATCGCGCCGCCGGCCGACGCGGTGCCACGGCTCGTCGAGGCGCTCGACGATCCGGAGAGCGAGACCCGCATCAGCGTCATCTGGGCGCTCGGGTCGCTCGGCGACGCCGGTGTTGTCCCAGAGTTGCTGCCGATGTATCGTTCGGACGACGCCGGGGTTCGGAAGATGACGGTCTACGCGCTAGGCGCGCTCCCCGGGGAGGACCAAATCGACACGCTGCGCACCGCGTTGAACGATCCGGCGCCCGACGTGCAGTGGAACGCCGCGGTCGCGCTGGCGCGTCACGGTAGCGCACAAGGGGCGTCCGTGTTGGGCCGGATGCTCGACCGGGACTACGTCGAGCGGATGGTGGAACCGGCGGCCGGTGTTGGTCTGGACGAGATCGATCGGGTCGGCGAGGTGATGGTCAGCGGGCTGCAGGCCGTGGGCGCGCTCGGCGTTGAGAGTCTTCGGGACGTGGTGACGCGTCTGAGCCGGGAAGACGACAACCTGCGGGTGCGACAGGCGGCCATCGAGGCGGTGGCGGCGTTCGAGGCCGGGCCGCGGGCCGGGTTGGACGGGCCGGTCAGATGAGAGACGGCAGAGGATCGACGGACGGCGTGGTTACGCAAGGCGCGGCGAGCCGGCTGAACAGACGATGCGCTACGCCGCTGAATTGAAGGAATCGCATGGCTGAAGAACCGAAAGCTCCACCGGCGGCCACGTCGCCTTCGGCACCGAAGGGGGCGGCTGTCAAACCTGGCGCGCCCGCGGTTCCGCCGAACCTGGTGGGCAAGACCACGTCGGCGGCCGCGGCGGGCGGACGGCCGGTAGCGAAGAAGAAGCAGGTGGCGGACGACACGTCACCGCTGGTGTCGCGACGGTACTGGCTCGGGCTGGCGTGGGGTTCCTTCACGGCGGCCTCCGCCGTGGCGCTCGCCGCCACCGGGCGGTTCATGTTCCCGAACGTCCTCAACGAGCCGCCGCAGCAGTTCAAGATCGGAGTCCCGGCCGAGTACGCCCCGGGCGTCGATGAGCGCTGGAAGGATCGGTTCGGCGTCTGGATCGTCCGGACGCCGAGCGACATCGTGCACAACACCAGCGGCTTCTACGCGCTGATCGTGACCTGCACTCACCTGGGGTGCACGCCGAACTGGTTGTTGGCGGAATCCAAGTTCAAGTGCCCGTGCCATGGCAGTGGCTTCCGGCCGACCGGCATCAACTTCGAAGGCCCGGCGCCGCGCCCGCTGGAGCGCGCGCGGATCGTGCTCGCCGAGGACGGCCAGATCCTGGTCGACAAGGCGCGGAAGTTCCAGTTCGAGATGGGGCAGTGGGCCGATCCGGAGTCGTTCCTGCGCATCTAGCCGTCCGTTCGTGTCGTTTGTCGCTCCGCGTGCGTGAGTTTTATGGCTGATACCAAGATCGTCGCTCCCAAGGAAAGCGCGCTCGAGCGCTCGTGGAACTGGCTCACCGAGACGCAGATCTGGAAGTCTGTCTTCCGGCACGACGCGCCGATCACCGACCGCAATCGGGTGCTGGTGGTGCTCTCGAACGTGTTCCTGCACCTGCATCCGGTCCGGCTCAGGAAATCGGGTGTCCGGCTGCGCTACACCTGGTGCATGGGCGGCCTGAGCTTCTTCCTGTTCCTCGTGCTCACCTTCACCGGTGTCTTGCTCATGTTCTACTACCGGCCGACGTTGGAGTACGCCTACACGGACATCGTGGGGCTTCGTGAGCACGTGCCGCTCGGCATCATGCGTGAGATCCACCGATGGGGCGCGCACGCCATGGTCATCACCGTGTGGCTGCACATGTTCCGCGTGTTCATGACCGGCTCCTACAAGCCGCCGCGCGAGTTCAACTGGAACATCGGCGTCATCATGCTCGTGCTGACGTTGCTGCTGTCCTTCACCGGGTATCTGCTGCCGTGGGACCAGCTGGCGATCTGGGCGATCACCGTCGGGTCCAACATGGCGCGTGCGACCCCGTTCCTGGGGCATGAGGGGCCGGGCGCAGCGCTACTGGCGCTGGGCGACGTGAGGCTGATTCACGCCGCCGCCGACGCGAGGTTCGCGTTGCTCGGCGGCACCTTCGTCGGGGAGGGGGCGCTGCTGCGCTTTTACGTGTTGCACTGCGTCGGCTTGCCGCTGGTGATTGCGATCCTGATGGCGGTGCACTTCTGGCGCGTTCGCAAGGACGGCGGTATCTCCGGTCCGGTCTAAGGGTAGGGGCGTTCGATTCATGGATGCGATCAAGGAATTCTTCAATTTCTTTGCCGACCCACGCGTGTTTTTCATGCTGTCGTTGTCGGCGCTGGTCTTCGTCGTCTGGCGCCGCGACCTCTTCACGACGCTGCGTGTCGGGTACGGCGCGCAGCTCTTCCTGTTGCTGTTCTTCGGTCTGGGGCTGTTCGATCCAAATTTTCGCCTGATCGTCGCGAAGCCGGACAACGTCCCGATTGTCTTCTTGATCTTTCTGCTGCTGTTCTTCACCTGGTACTCCCTGCGTCAGGGGGTGGCGAACGACAAGCGGATCACGGCGGGCCAGCCGGTCAACGAGAAGGTGGACGAGGATCGGGTCTGGGTCTGGCCCGACCTCGTCTATATTGAATTGATCTGCCTGATTCTGTGTTCGGTCTTCCTCATCGTGTGGTCGATCATGCTCAAGGCGCCGCTCGAGCAGCCGGCCAACAGCGCGGCGACGCCCAACCCGTCCAAGGCCCCATGGTACTTCCTGGGCTTGCAGGAGATGCTCGTCTATTTCGACCCGTGGCTGGCGGGCGTCGTCCTGCCCAGTCTGATCGTCGTCGGCCTGATGGCGATTCCGTACCTCGACACGAACCCGAAAGGGAACGGCTATTACACGTTCAAGGAGCGCAAGGCGGAGATCACGATCTTCCTGTTCGGCTTCGTCGTGCTCTGGTCGTCGCTGATCGTCCTGGGCACGTTTCTGCGGGGACCCAACTGGAACTTCTTCGGCCCATTCGAGTACTGGGACATCCACAAGCTCGAGGCGCTCACGAACGTGAACCTGTCGGAGTACGTCTGGCTGCGCGGCCTGGGGATCGGCCTGCCGTCCAACTGGTTCGTCCGAGAGTTGTTCGGCATCGCCCTGGTGTTGGTGTACGTCCTCGCGCTGCCGGTGATTCTCGCCCGCAGTGCGTTCAGGCGTTACTACGCGAAGCTCGGCCCGCCGAGGTTCTACGTGGGCGTGTTTCTGTTCCTGATGATGCTCGCACTGCCGGTGAAGATGTTGTGCCGGTGGCTGTTCAATTTGAAATATATCGTCGCGATTCCGGAGTTCTTCTTCAACATCTGATCGACCACGGATATGGCTGGCAAAAAGGCTGTTGGGCACGCCTACAACATCGACTTCCTGAACGTCGTCTTCGCGGCGTCGAACATTTTCCTGCTCATCTCGATCATGTGGATGATCTGGGACGACTACGATCGCGAGTGGAAGAACTACCAGCGCCGGTTCGTGCAGCTCGAGACGGAGGTGACGCGCGTCGGCCTGGCGGCGGCGATGGCCGACGTCGACGCGGCGGAACTGGCGCGTCTGCAGAGCGAACACGTGGCTGCGGAGCTGGCGTTGGCAGCCCAGCAAGATCAGATTGCGGCGCTGGAGGAACAGGAGGAGATCCTGGGAACGCAGCTGACGATCATTGACCAGCGTCAGCAGTTCGCCAAGGCCACCTACGACGTGGACAAGTACACGTTCGAAGTGGCTCGCGAGGGCGACGATCCGGCCAGCTACGCCGATCGGGAAGCGAACATCAGCGCGCAATATGACGCGTGGCTGGAGTTGGGGCTCGAGGTCGAGCGCGTGACGGCCGAGCGCGACGGCGTGCGGGCGCAGCTCGCCGACCTGCGGCGAGGGGTGACCGACCTGGACGACCAGATTGGGGAGTTGACCAGCGAAACGACGCGGTTGGAAGGCCAGCTCGATGGCCTGGCGCCGAGCTTCGTCGAGGACTACCTGCTGAATGCGCCGCTGATCGATTTCATGGCGCCGACGCTGAAGGTGCGGCAAGTGATGACGCCGAACATGCTCGACGATCTGAACTTCATCCGTGTGCCGAAGATCGATCGGTGCATGACGTGCCATCTGGCGATCGACCGCGAGGGATACGAGGAGTATCCGCAGCCGTTCACGACCCATCCAGACCTGGATGTCTACGTCGGCGGCGCGTCGTCGCATCCGCTCGAGACGACCGGCTGCACCGTGTGTCACGAGGGCATGGCGCAGTCGGTCAGCTTCCGCGACGCGTCGCACACGCCGTCCAGCGAAGAGCAGGAGCACGTCTGGGAGGAAGAGTACGGCTGGGAAGAGCCGGATGTCTGGGATTACCCGATGCTCCCCTCCGGGATGGCCGAGGCCTCCTGCGCAAAGTGCCACACCGAGGAAGTGCACGTGCCCGAGGCGGACGTCCTGAACCTGGCCTACGGTCTCTACGAGCGTGCCGGGTGCTACGCGTGTCACAAGACGACCGGCTTCGAGGACCTGCGGCGGCCCGGCCCGAGCCTGAGGAAGGTGGAGGCCAAGCTCACGCCGGAGTGGGTGGCCGACTGGATCCGGGATCCGCGGGCCGTCAAGCCGACGACCTGGATGCCCAGGATCTGGTACAACTCGAACACCTCCTCGCCGGTAGACGCGCAGCGGAACGAGGTCGAGATCGACGCGGCGGTGGCCTATCTGTTCGCGAGTTCCGCCGACCACGAGTTCGCCGCGCGGTCCGTGCCGCGCGGTGACGCGGCCGAAGGGTTGCGGCTCGTCGAGTCGGTCGGCTGCCTGGCGTGCCACGTCACCGGGGACGACGGGCGACTGGAGGCGGGGCCGCGGCGGACCTTCGGACAAGCGCTGCAGAACATCGGAAGCAAGACGACCGACGACTGGGTGTTCGACTGGGTGCGGGACCCGCAGCACTACAGCGAAGACACCTACATGCCGAATCTGCGGTTGTCGGACCAGGAGGCGGCCGACGTTGCCGCGTATCTGATGACCCTGACCGGCGGCAGCCCGCGGGCCGCCGCGGCGACGTACGACCAGGCGTTCGCGGACTCGGTCCTGCTCGACCACCTGAAAGCCGTCGTGCCGACCGCCGAAGCGGAGGCCATCGTGGCCGGCATGTCGGCCGAGGAGCGGACGGTCGAGTTGGGCGAGCGCGTCATCCTGCGCTACGGCTGCTTCAGCTGCCACGATATCGCCGGCTTCGAGGGCGCGCGGCCCATCGGGACGGAGCTGTCCCAGGAGGGCACGAAGCTGATCACGCAGCTCGACTTCGCCCACGTGGAACTCCCGCACACCAAGATCGCCTGGTTCGAGAACAAGCTGCTCGATCCGAGTGTGTACGACCAGAACCGCGTGCTGCAGCCGCTCCAAAAGCTGAAAATGCCCAACTACGGCTTCAGTGCCGAGGAAGCCGAGCTGCTCGTGACCGCCCTCATGAGCTTCCAGCGCGAGGTGCAGCCAGCCGGTGCCCTGGTGCCCGGCTCGGCCCGCAACGACGCGCTACGGATCGGCCGCGCCCTCGTGCGCCGGCGCAACTGCGTCGCCTGCCATGAGATTGAGAATGACGGCGGAGACTACCGGGCGCTGGTGGACGACCCGGCGCTCGCGCCTCCGCTGCTGACGCCTGAGGGGGCGAAGGTGCAGCCAGATTGGCTGTACGCGTTCCTCAAAGGGCCGATCGAGATCCGGCCCTGGTTGGACGTGCGGATGCCAACGTTCTCGCTGGAGGACGAGCACTGGAACCAGGTGCTGGACTATTTCGGCGCCATCTCCGACTCGATCGGGGAGTTCCGGGCGCACACGGTGGTGACGTCGAGGGGCGGCGCGGTGGCGACCGGGGAGGAACTGTTCGACCTCCTCAGATGCCAGCAGTGCCACGTGCTCGACGAGATTCCGGAAGGCCAGCCGACCGAGAACCTGGCGCCGGATCTCAGGATGACGCCGGAGCGGCTGCAGGCCGACTGGATCATCGACTGGATTCGCGATCCGCAGAGCATTCAGCCGGGAACGCGGATGCCGGCCTTCTGGCCCGATTATCCGGAGACCTTCTATACGCAGTTCGATCAAACCGCTGAACCGCAGATTCGCGCCATTCGGGACCACATGCTGACGTTCAGCGGCGGTCCCCGTCCGGCCGACCCCGTGGTCGAGGCAGGCTCCTAGCTAAGCTAGGAGCCGCGAATTGTCGAGTCGGGACAGGGGCACGGGCGCGGCGTCAGCCGCGCCCGTGCTGCATCAAGTGAGACCGCCCGAGGTCGTGAGTGTCGCACCCGCCGCCGTCATGGCGTCGAGCGCGTGCGCGCCGTCGCCCGGCGTCAGTTCCACCGCCGCGACCGCGTCCGTGATCACCGTCACGGCAAGGCCCTGTGCAAGCGCGTCCAGTACCGTGTGCTGCACACAGTAGTCGGTGGCCAGGCCGCCGACGTAGAGGCGCTCGATGCGACGGGCGGCGAGCGCTTGGGGGAGTGAGCGCCCCTCGGGCGTCGTGCCGTCGAAGGCAGAATAGCCGTCCTCGCCCGGTGCCTGGCCCTTGCTGATCCAGATGGCGTCAGCGGGGAGCTGCAGGCCGTCATGGAAGGCGGCGCCGGCTGTACCCGCGACGCAATGCGTCGGCCAGGCCCCGCCGCCGTCACGGAAGTGGGTCGTTCGGGCCGGATGCCAGTCGCGCGACGCCAGGATGGGCGCCCCCTGGGCCGCCAGCCAGCGGATGACCTGGTTGAGAATCGGCACGACCCGGTCGCCGCCCCGGACGGCGAGGGCGCCGCCTTCACAGAAATCCTTCTGGACGTCGACGATCAGCAGAGCCGTACGCGGCAGGTCCGGCATTAAGGATTACGATAGCAGATGGGAGTTTGGAGCAAGAAGCAAGGAGTTAGGAGTTAGGAGATCTCCTTAGTTCTGACTTCTGACGCCTTGCTCCTACGAGCGTCATGCCCACCGCGCTCTGCACTGATCTCTACGAGTTGACGATGGCGGCCGGGTACGTCGCCGGCGGTCACGGGCGCGCCACGTTCGACCTGTATGTCCGACAGTTGCCCTCCGAGCGGTCGTTCCTGGTCGCCGCCGGCCTGGAGCAGGCGCTGGCGTATCTGTCGGCGCTGCGCTTCACCCAGGAGGAGATCGCCTACCTGCGGTCGGTCCCGGCGCTGGCCGGCGTCGACGATGAATTCTTCGAACGTTATCTGGCTGAGTTTCGGTTTTGCGGGGAGGTCTGGGCCGTGTCCGAGGGCACGCCGGTGTTCGCCGAGGAGCCGATCCTGACGGTGACCGCGTCGATTGCCGAAGCGCAGATCGTCGAGACCACCCTGCTGGCGATCCTCGGGTTCCAGACGTCGGTGGCGACGAAGGCGGCGCGGGTCGTGGCGGCGGCCGGGGAGCGGCCGGTGATCGAGTTCGGGGGCCGACGGGCGCACGGGCCAGATGCGGCCTGGGCGGCGGCGCGGGCGGCCTTCGTGGGCGGCTGCGAGGCGACGTCGAATCTCGAGGCCGGGCGGCGCTTCGGTATTCCGGTGTCCGGCACGATGGCGCACTCGTGGGTAATGGCGCATGCTGACGAGGCGACTGCGTTCCGGAGCTACGCGGAGCTGTTCGGCGCCGAGACCGTGCTGCTGCTCGACACCTACGACAGCCTGGAGGCGGCGCGGCGGGTCGTGCGAACCGGGCTCGCGCCGGCGGCGGTGCGGCTGGACAGCGGCGACCTGGGCGCGCTCAGCCGGGCGGTACGGTCGATTCTCGACGACGGCGGGCTCACGACGACGCGGATCTTTGCCAGCGGCGACCTCGACGAGCACCGCATCGAGCGGTTGCTTGCCGGCGGGGCACCGATCGACGGATTCGGTGTCGGCACGGCGCTCAGCACGTCGCATGATGCGCCGGCGCTGGGCGTCGTCTACAAGCTCTCGGAGATCGAACGCGGCGGCGAGTGGGTGCCGACGGCCAAGAGCAGTACCGGCAAGGCCACCTGGCCGGGGCGTAAGCAGGTGTGGCGCGTCGAGACCGACGGTCAGGCGGTGCGCGACTTGGTTGGCGGCCGGGGTGAAACGGGACCACCGTCGGGGCGGGCGCTGCTGCAGCCGGTGATGCGCGACGGGCGGCGGCTGGGTGAGGCGCCCGCTCTTCCTGCGGTGCGCCGCACGTCCAGGCAGGCCGTCGAGTGCCTGCCGGCCGGCGTGAGGCGGCTGCGGAACGCCGAGTCCTATCCCGTCGAAATCAGCGAGGGCCTACGCCGTCTGGTCGCCCGCGCGGGTGAGCGGCTGGCCTGAGTGACGTCAGACCGGCTGCGCCGTCGGGGGGAAGGCGTGATCGGCGGCAGTAACATCCGGTCGTTCGACATGGAAAAGCGATTTCTCGAGGCTCTGAGGTCCGCCGTGGGTGAAGCGGGGCTCCTCACCGATCTTCCGGATCGGTTGACCTACGAGTCCGACGCGCTGACGCACCTACATGCCGTCCCGGGCGCCGTCGTGCTGCCGTCTACCGTCGAGCAGGTGCAGCAGGTCGTGCGGGTGTGCGTGGCCGCCGGCGTGCCGTTCGTCGCTCGCGGTCACGGCACGGGGCTGTCGGGAGGCGCGCTGCCGGCCGAAGACGGCGTGCTGCTGGTGCTCACGCGCCTCGATCGCGTGTTGAGCGTCGACGTGCCGAACCGGTGCATGGTCGTGCAGCCCGGGGTCACGAACCTCGAGGTCAGCCGCCGGGCGGCGCCGTTCGGCCTGTACTACGCGCCCGACCCGTCGTCCCAGCAGGTCTGTTCGATCGGCGGCAACGTGGCGGAAAACGCCGGCGGGGCGCACTGTCTCAAATACGGATTCACCGTCCATCACGTGCTGGGTCTCGAGGTGGTCCTGCCCGACGGCGCGCGCGCCCGCTTCGGTGGCGCGGTGCCGGATGCGCCCGGGTTCGATCTCGTGGGCGCGATCGTCGGCTCAGAGGGCACGCTGGCGGTCGTCACCGAGGTGACCCTTCGGTTGCTGGTCGTCCCGGAGCGGGTTCGCACGCTGCTGGCCGCCTTCGGCTCGACCGATGGCGCCGGTGAGGCCGTGTCCGGGATCATCGCGGCCGGCATCATCCCGGCCGCCGTCGAGATGATGGACCGGCTGACGATCGAGGCGGCGGAGGCGGCCGTGCATCCCGGCTTCCCGCAGGCCGAGGCCATCTTGATCGTCGAGCTGGACGGGCCGCAGTCCGAGGTCGACGATCGATTTCAAGAGGTCGTCGCGATCTGCCGTGACAGTGGCGCGGCCGAGGTGCGGGTGGCGCACGATGCCGAGGAGCGCGGCAGGTTCTGGGCCGGCCGCAAGGCGGCCTTCGCGGCGATGGGACGGGTGTCACCGAACTACTACGTCCAGGACGGGGTGATCCCCCGGACGAAGCTGCCCGAGGTGCTGAGGCGAATTCGTGCCCTGGAGGCGACCTCCGGCCTGCGGATCGGCAACGTGTTCCACGCGGGTGACGGCAACTTGCATCCGCTGATCTGCTACGACGCGTCGGTGGACGGCCAGGCGGCGCTCGCCGCCCAGGTCGGTGACGAGATCCTGACCTACTGCGTGGAGGCGGGCGGGTCGATCACCGGCGAGCACGGGGTGGGCGCGGACAAGGTCTCGCAGATGCTGAAGATGTTCAACGAGGTCGACCTCGACACGATGCAGCGGCTGCGATGTGCGTTCGATCCGGCCGGGCTGTGCAATCCGCGAAAGATCTTTCCGACACCTCGGATGTGCGGCGAGGTGCCGGGTCCGTATCGCGCCCATCCGGCCGAGCGGGCCGGTCTCGCGGAGCGGTTCTGATGCGCGCCGAGGCCTCCGAACTGGCGGCCGTCGCGGCGCGGGTGGCGGGGGAGGATGCGGTCGAGATCGGGACACCCGGGGCGGCGGTCGGGACCGTCGTCCCGTCAATTCTCGTCGCGCCGCGCGATGCCGGCCGGGTGGCGGAGACGCTGCGCTGGGCGCGGGGGCGTCGGCTCGCCGTGGTGCCGAGCGGCGCCGGGACGAAACTCGACTGGGGTGCGATCCCGCCACGAATCGACATCTTGCTGTCCACACGCCGGCTCGATGCGGTGGTGGCGCACCGCCAGGGGGACCTGACCGCCACCGTCCAGGCGGGCGCCCGGCTGGTCGAGGTGAACCGGATCCTCGGGCGTCACCGGCAGTGGCTGCCGCTCGATCCCGCCTGTCCGGACCGCGCGACGATTGGCGGGATCGTGGCGACGAATGACGCGGGGCCGCGCCGCCACCAGCATGGCGCGCCGCGGGATCTCATCCTAGGCGTGCGGTTCGTCCGGAGCGACGGCGAAATGGCCACGGCGGGCGGTGCTGTGGTCAAGAACGTTGCGGGCTACGACCTGGCGAGGCTGCTGACCGGCTCGTTCGGGGCGCTGGGCGTGATAATCGAGGCGACCTTCAAGCTGGCGCCGGTCGCGCCGGCGTCCAGGACCCTGGTGGCAAGCGACCTGTCGGCGGCCGAGGCCGCGCAGGCCGTCAGCGCCCTCACATCGAATCAGTTGGCGCCGAGCGCCCTGGAGGTGCAGGGCCCGCCGTACGCGATCCTGGCGCGCTTCGAGACGGCTCCCGAGGCCGCCGAGCGGCAGGTCGCGGTCGCCTCGGCGCTGGTCCGGCAGGGGGCAGCCTCGGTTCGGGTACTGACCGGTGCCGCGGAGGCGGAGCGGTGGCAAGCGCACCGCGATGCCATCTGGCGTCCGGGGGGCGTCGTGTGCCGGGTGGGGCTGCGCCCGGCGGACCTGGCCGGGTTTCTCGACCGGTTTCAAGCGCTGCTGGAGGGGCTGTCGGTGCAAGGACAGGCGGCCGGTCGTGCGCGGGTCGGTATCCTGCACGTGCGGATCGAGGGGGAGGCGGCTGCGGTGAGGCAGGTTGTCGAGACCGTGAGGCAGCACGTGCAATCACGTGACGGTCACGTCGTACTCCTGCGCGCCCCGGCAGACCTGCGAACCGCCGTCGATTCGTGGGGCAGCTTGGGCGATGCGGCGCGTGTGATGGCGGCGGTCAAGCGAGAGTTTGACCCAGAGGGAATTCTCAGTCCCGGCCGATGGACGCTGGAGAGGGGACAGCCTGACTGACTCCAGCGCCGCCGGCCGTCGAGCGCAGCTGGCCGCGTGCGTGCAGTGCGGCTTCTGCCTGCCGACTTGTCCGACCTACGTCCTCTGGGGCGAGGAGATGGACTCGCCGCGCGGCCGGCTGCACTTGATGGAGGCCGAGATGGATGGGCGGGTGTCGTTCGACTCGTCCGTCGTTCGGCGAATGGACGCCTGCCTGGGCTGCTTGGCCTGCGTCACGGCCTGTCCGTCCGGCGTCGAGTACGGGCCGCTCATCGAGGCGACGCGCGGGGAGATCGAGCGATCGTTCGACCGGCCGGTCGCGGACCGCGTGTTTCGGCAGTTGCTCTTTGCGGTCCTGCCGTACCCCGCCCGGCTTCACGCGCTCGGACATGGACTCGGCCTGGCGTTGCGGGCCCGGTCTGTGTTGGAGCGCCTAGGGTGGCTGGAGCGCCTGCCGGCACGGCTCCGGGCCCTCGTGCGTCTTGCGCCGGACCGGCCAGCGGACCGGCATCCGGTCCCCGAGCGCACGCCGGCGGTGGGGTCGAGGCGCGCGACAGTCGGTCTGCTCATCGGGTGTGTGCAGCGCGTGTTCTTCGGTGACGTCAACCGGGCGACCGTCAACGTCCTGGCGGCCGAGGGATGCGAGGTCGTCGCGCCGCGTGGTCAGGGATGTTGCGGCGCGCTCTCGCTCCACGGCGGGCGCGAGATGGAGGCGAAGGCGTTTGCGCGGCGGCTGATCGCCGAGTTCGAGCGGTTGCCCCTGGAGATCGTCATCACCAATGTGGCCGGCTGCGGGTCGGCGATGAAGGACTATGGGCGTCTGCTCTCCGGCGATGCGTCTTGGGCCGGTCGCGCGGCGACCTTTTCCAGCAAGGTCCGTGACGTCAGTGAGGCGGTCCAGGCCCTGCAACCGGCGCGCGCGCCGCGCCAGTCCCTGCCGCTGCGCGTCGTCTACCACGACGCCTGTCATCTGGCCCACGGGCAGGGGGTGCGTGAGGCGCCGCGGGCGATGCTGCGCGCCATCCCTGGACTTGTCGTGACGACGGCGCCCGAGGCCGAGCTCTGTTGTGGCAGCGCCGGGATCTACAATCTCGTGCAACCGGACGCGGCCGAAGCCCTTGGCGCCCGGAAGATGGAGGGACTGCGCCAGGTGAGCGCGGATGTCGTCGCGACGGGTAATGCCGGCTGTTTGCTGCAGCTCGCCGCCGCGGCGCGTGCGGCGGGTCGGCCGATCCGCGTCGTGCACCCGATTCAGATCCTGGACGCGTCGATTCGCGGCATCGGGCTGTGAGCCGCGTGTACCCGCTGGATCCGCATGAATCGCGGCCGAGTGGCGCGGTTCGGCGCCGGGGCGTGCAGCAGCCACGGGTGCCCGATGACGACATCACCCGCCGCACCGGTCAGCTCATCGACGCGGGCGGGGAGGCCGTCGATCGTCGCTTCGCTGCCCAGTTGCCGTTCGAGCCAGTCGCCCCCCCCCGGGCCTCGCCGAGGGCCTCCAGCCACGGATCGCTCTGCATGTAAGCTTTGCGCACGCGTTTCATCGGTTGCAGCGCTTCACGAGGCTGGCGGGCGACGAACTGCGCAACCACTCGATGAGAGCCCAGCAGAATGGCGGTGCCGCCTGAGTGGGCTGGTACCGGCGAGAGGAAGCTGAAGACCAGCGCACCGGCGAGCTGGCCCGGCGGCGACAGGAAGTCGAAGTCGGTGTGCCAGAGTGCGGCGGACGGCAAGGCAGTTTCTGCGCCTCGCGGAGGAAACGTCACGAGAAATTGCCCCCAGTGCTGGGGTCGCTGCCAGGCGTTCGGGCCCAGGAGCTGGTCGAGGGCGCCGGTGAGTGCCGGTCCGCCGATCGGATCGAAGACAGCGTTCGTCTTCAGGTCCTGGAGTCCGGTGACCTGCTCGACCGACCAGGTCTCGGGCGCATCGCGCCGGACGCCGTGCCGCTCGGCGAGGGTCGCCCAGATCAGGTCCGCCATGGCCGCCGCCTCGGCCGACGAGAACGCGCCGGGCAGGCGGACAAAGCCGTGCGCGTCGAACGCTTCGCGCTGCTGTGGGCCAAGCATTCGCGATGAACACGCTATTCAGGGCGGCGTCTGGGCAACGCCGCCGGCTGCCAGGCGCTGTTCGACCGCCACGAGCGCAGCTTCGGCGGACTCCCGGATCGACAGGTCCAGGACGTTCGACGCCGGGGTCGCCTCCGGGTTGATCTCCACGGTGAATGCGCCGCGCCGCTTGGCCTCCGGTGCGAGCGAGGCTGCCGGGTAGACGACCGATGAGGTACCGATCGTCATGAAGATATCGCAGTCGAGCGCGGCGTCACATCGGCGCAATACCTCCGGATCGAGCGACTCGCCGAACCAGACGACGCCGGGGCGGATGAGGCCCCGGCAGTGCGGGCAGCGAGGCGGCAGCTCGTCGAACTCGGTCCGACGATCCTCCCAGCGGGTGGGCGAGCCGGCGCATCGGTTACAGCACGACACGTCCCAGAGGGAGCCGTGCATGCGCAGGACGCCGGTCGTGCCGGCTAGCTCGTGCAGGCCGTCTACGTTCTGCGTGATGAGCGTGAACGCCGGGTAGCGCCGGTTCCAGGCGGCGATGACCTCATGCGCCGGGTTCGGCCTGCAGTCGGCGATCGTCCGGCGGCGCCAGAGGTACCACTCCCAGACTAGCTTCGGGTCGTTCGCGAACGCCTCCGGCGTTGCGAGCGACTCCGGCCGGTGTCCCTTCCAGAGTCCGTCCGGTCCTCTGAACGTCGGGACACCGCTGGCGGCCGACACGCCGGCGCCGGTGAGGAGGGTGACGCGCGATGCCGCGCGCAGGCGCTCGGCGAGTGTGGCGATCATTCCAGCGGCTTCAGATCGCCGAGCATCGTCGGAATCAGCTCGGTGACGGTCGGGTGGGCGTGGACGGCGCGCTGGATGACGGTGTAGGGCACCTTGGCGTACATGATGTCGAGAATGGAATGGACGATTTCGTCGCCGTTGATGCCGAGGACAGCGGCGCCGAGAATCAGCTTCGAGTCGGCATCCACCAGGATCTTCATGAAACCCTGCGTCTCACCGCGCTCGACCGCCCGCCCGATGCGGGACATCGGCCGCTTGGCGATCAGCGCGTTCTTCCCAGAGGCGCGGACCTGGGCCTCGGTCATGCCGGCGCGGCCGAGTGGTGGGTCGATGAACAGGCCGTAAATCAGAATCCGGTCGCTGACGCGCCGCGGGTCGTCATCCAGCAGGTTCGCCGCGACGATCTCGAAGTCGTTGTACGACGTGTGGGTGAAGGCGCCCTGGCCGTTGCAGTCGCCCAGCGCCCAGACACCGTCCGCGCTGGCGCGCAGCTGGTCGTCCACGATGATGTAGCCGCGTGCGTCGGTCTCGACACCTGCGAGATCGAGGCCGAGGTCGTCGGTGTTCGGTCGCCGTCCGACGGCCAGCAGAAGATGCGATCCGACGGCCTCAGGGGGCCCTGCCGCGCACTCCAAGCCGACGGCGACCTGGCCGTTCCGCGATGCCGCGCGCACGCACTGGGCATCGAGGCGGATCTCGATATCCTCCGCTTCCAGGATCTCCTTCACGGCGGCCGACACGTCCTCGTCATCCCGCGAGATGAGCCGCGGTCCTTGTTCGACAATCGTGACCTGGCTGCCGAACCGCCGGTACATCTGGCCGAACTCCAGGCCGATGTAGCTGCCGCCAATCACGATGAGATGCTCCGGCAGGAAGTCCACCTCCATCATTCCGGAGTTGGTCAGGTACGGCACGTCACCAAGCCCCGGCATGTTGGGGACGAAGGCGCGTGCGCCGACGTTGATGAAGATGCGCTCCGCCTCGAGCGTCTGGTCAGCCACCGCGACCGTGTGGGGACCGGTGAAGCGCGCATGCCCCTCGTAGACCGTCGCGTGCTCGAGCGTCTTGAGGGACCGTTCGAGACCCTGGCTCGACTTGCTGGAGATGGCGTCCTTCCGGGCTTTGACCCGGGCCATGTCCAGCGACACCTCACCGCCGATGGTGACGCCGTAGTCGGCGGCGCGCCGAGCCACGTAGGCGGCGCGGGCGCTGGCGAGCAGCGTCTTCGTCGGAACGCAGCCGGTGTTCACGCAGGTGCCGCCGAATTTGTGCCGCTCGACGATGGCGGTTTTCCAGCCGGCGGCGGCGAGGCGATGCGCCAGGGCCGGGCCGGCCTGACCGGTGCCGATGATGAGGGCGTCGTATGTGGCAGGCATGGAAGGTCTCCTGAAACCGCAGAACACGGCATAATAGCGAAAAGATGACGAGGATGCGACGTCGGACGTCTCGGGCCGTGCGCCGATCGGTATCGGCACGGCTGGGGGCGATCGGGGTGGCGCGACTTGCCCGATGACGGATGACCGGATGAGCGACCAAGCGATCGCGGGTCAGACCATCTCGGGACCCGCGCCGTTCGAGACGGCGCTGCAGCAGGAGGCCGCGCGGTGGCAGCGCGAAGGCCGCGTCGGGCGGCTGTGGGGCAAGGATGCGACGCTCTGGACCGGGTCGGACGAGGCCAGCTGGCTGGGCTGGCTCGACATCGTGGCGGTCCAGCAGGCGCGAAGCGGTCACTTCAGGGCGCTGGCGAGTCTGGCCACGCGTGGTGGCTTCACCGATGCCGTCGTGCTCGGCATGGGCGGGTCCAGCCTGTGTCCAGATGTCCTGAGCCGCAGCTTCGGGCCGGTGGACGGAGCGCCCCGCCTGCACGTGCTGGATTCCACGGACCCGGCGCACGTCGCGCGGGTGCAGGCCACGGTGGATCTGGAGCGCTGTTTGTTCATCGTTGCCAGCAAGTCGGGCAGCACGCTCGAGCCGAACATTTTTTTCGAGTACTTCTACGAGCAGGTCGCGCGGCGCCTCGGCGATCGGGTAGGCGAGCATTTCCTCGCCATCACGGATCCGGGCTCGAGGCTGGAAGCGATCGCGCGGCGACGTCGATTCCAGTCGGTCTCACCAGGGGTCCCGAGCATCGGGGGGCGCTATTCGGCGCTGTCCGACTTCGGGCTGGTGCCGGCCGCCGTCATGGGGCTGAATGTCGAGCGCCTTCTCGCACGGGCGGCCGAGATGGTGACGGCGTGCGGTCCCGACGTGCCGGTGACTGGGAATCCGGGAGTGCTCCTGGGTCTCGCGCTGGGCGTGGCGGGCCGGGCCGGTCGCGACAAGGTGACGCTTGCCGCGTCGGAGGGGGTGCGAACCCTGGGCGCCTGGCTGGAGCAGCTGATTGCCGAATCGACCGGCAAGCAGGGGGTCGGGCTGATTCCGGTGGACGGCGAGTCCCTGGCCGCGCCCGGCGTCTACGGCGACGACCGGCTGTTCGTGTCGATTCGCCTGGCGTCGGATGACACGGCGGGCCAGGATGCGGCGGTGGATGCCATTGCCGCGGCCGGGCATCCGGTGATCCGGGTCACGGTCCGGGATCGCGACGACCTGGCCGGAGAGTTCTTTCGATGGGAGGTCGCGACCGCGGTCGCGGGCGCGGTGCTCGGCATCAATCCGTTCGACCAACCGGATGTCGAAGCGAGCAAGGTCGCGACCCGAGCGTTGACCGATCAGTTCGAGCGCCAGGGAAGTCTACCGCCGGAAGCTCCGTTCATCGCAGCCGACGGGCTGCAGTGGTTCGCGGACCCCGTGAACCGTTCGGCGCTGGAGGCGGGTGGCGCGACCTCCTCGGCGGCGGTCCTCGGGACGCACCTGAAGCGGCTGCAGGCCGGCGACTACTGCGCGTTGCTCGCCTATGTGGACATGAACGAGGCGAACCAGGCGTCGCTGTCCAGGATACGACACACGATCCGTGACACGACGCGGGTCGCCACCTGCGTCGGCTTCGGTCCGCGCTTCCTACACTCGACCGGCCAGGCGTACAAGGGCGGGCCGAACAGCGGCGTGTTCCTGCAGGTGACGTCGGACGACGCGCGGGACCTGCCGATTCCGGGGCGGCGTTATTCGTTCGGCGTCGTCAAGGCGGCGCAAGCGCGAGGAGATTTTGACGTCCTGGCCGAGCGGAAGCGGCGGGCGCTCCGCGTCCACCTCGGGCCGGACGTGGCGGCCGGTCTGGCGACGCTGGAAGGGTTGGTGGCGGGAGCCCTGGAGCGACGGTAGCAGCCTGTTAGCGAGCCGAGAGGCGAGACACGACATGCAACTAGGAATGGTCGGATTGGGACGGATGGGGTCGAACATGGTCCGGCGGCTCATGGGCGGCGGCCATGAGTGCATCGTCTTCGACATCGATTCGCGAACGGTCGAAGGCATGGCCGGTGAGGGGGCGACCGGCGCTCAGTCGATCGAGGATCTGGTGAAGCGGCTACAGCCCCCACGCGCCGTCTGGGTGATGGTGCCGGCGGGCGAGATCACCGATCGCACCATCGCAGCGGTGGGTGGCGCTCTGCAGTCGGGTGACGTGGTCATTGACGGCGGGAACAGCTATTTCAAGGATGACGTCCGGCGCGCCGGCGATCTGTCGGCGCAGGGCGTGAAGTACGTCGACGTCGGGACCAGCGGAGGGATCTGGGGCCTCGAGCGGGGCTACTCGATGATGATCGGCGGCGATGTCGAATCCGTGAATCGGCTCGATCCGATCTTCAAGACCTTGTCGCCCGGGCGCGGCGAGATCCCCCGGACGCCGGGCCGCGAGGCGCTGGGCGGTACGGCCGAGGCGGGCTACGTGCACTGCGGTCCGGTCGGGGCCGGCCACTTCGTGAAGATGGTGCACAACGGGATCGAATACGGCCTCATGCAGGCGTATGCGGAGGGGTTTGACATCATGCGCAGCGCCGGGGCGTCGGCCAGGCCATCCGAGCTGCGCTACGACTTGAATCTGGCCGACGTCGCCGAGGTGTGGCGCCGGGGCAGCGTCGTGTCATCCTGGTTGCTCGACTTGACGGCGGCGGCGCTCGTCGAGGACCCGGCGCTGGATCGCTACGAGGGCGTGGTGCAGGATTCGGGTGAAGGCCGCTGGACGGTGATGACGGCGGTGGAGGAGGCGGTGCCGGCGGACGTCCTCTCGGCGGCGCTCTATGCGCGGTTCCGCTCCCGGCAGGACCATACGTTCGCCGAGAAGGTGCTGTCGGCGATGCGCGAGAAATTCGGCGGCCACGTCGAGCCGGGCAGCGCGGCCAAGAAGTAGGACCCATGGCGACTGAGACTGCACGCGATCGGGACGCGACGCCGGCCGGACCGAACACGATGGTGATCTTCGGCGCCGGCGGCGATCTGACGATGCGCAAGCTGGTGCCGGCCCTCTACCACCTGGCGCGGCAGAAGCTGCTGTCGGATGCATTCGCCATCGTCGGGTTCGGCGGACGGGACTACGACGACGCGGCGTTCCGGGCGCACCTGCGCGGGCAGGTCGCGCAGTACATCGACGGTGACCTCGAGCGCGACCTGTGGGAGTGGCTGGCCTCCAGGGCGCACTACGTCCAGGGCAAGCTGGGGGATGCCGAGGCCTGTGCGCGCCTGGCCCAGCGGCTCGACGGCATCGACGCGGAGCGCAAGACGGGTGGCAATCGGCTGTTCTATCTGGCCACGCCGCCGGCGTTTTTCGCGTCGATCGTCACCGGCCTCGGTGCGGCCGGCCTGACGAGCGAGTCGGATTCGGGATGGCGGCGGGTCGTCATCGAGAAGCCGTTCGGACAGGATCTCGCGTCGGCGCGGGCCTTGAACGTCGCGCTCCGCGGCGTCCTGCAGGAACAGCAGATCTACCGGATCGACCACTATCTGGGGAAGGACACCGTCCAGAACATCCTCGTCTTTCGCTTCGCCAACGGCATTTTCGAGCCGATCTGGAACCGGCGCTATGTCGATCACGTGCAGATCACCGTGGCGGAGCAGCTCGGCGTGGAGGGTCGCGGCCGCTACTACGAGGGGGCGGGCGCCCTGCGCGACATGGTGCCCAACCACCTGTTCCAGCTGCTGGCGTTGACGGCCATGGAACCGCCCTCGTCGTTCGAGGCAGAGGCGGTGCGCGACGAGAAAGGCAAGGTGATCGAGGCGCTGCAGCCGATCGGGCCAGAGGAGGTCCTCACGCAGACGGTGCGCGGGCAGTATGGACAGGGCACGGGAGCCGACGGGGCGCAAGTCGCCGGGTACCGCGAGGAGACCCAGGTCGATCCCGAATCGAACACCGACACCTACGTGGCCCTGAAGCTGATGGTGGACAACTGGCGCTGGGCCGGCGTGCCGTTCTACCTGCGCACCGGCAAGCGCCTCCCGGCGCGGGTGACCGAGGTGGCGATCCAGTTCAAGCAAGCACCGTTCATGATGTTCCGGAAGACCGCCGTGGACCAGCTGGCCCCGAACCACCTGGTCATGCGGATTCAGCCCGACGAGGGGATCTCGCTGCATTTTGGCGCGAAGGTGCCGTCGGCGGTGCTCCAGATCGGCGGCGTCGACATGGACTTCTGCTACGCCGACTATTTCGGATCGCGTCGATCCACCGGCTACGAGACGCTGCTCTACGACGCGATGAAGGGGGATGCCACGCTGTTCCAGCGGGCGGACAACGTCGAGGCGGGGTGGCGCATCGTGACGTCGATTCTCGACGTGTGGGGGGCGCTGCCGGCCCGGAACTTCCCGAACTACGCGGCCGGGTCCCCGGGCCCGGCCGACGCCGACGCGCTGCTGGCCAAGGACGGCCGCCGCTGGCGACGCCTGGGCTGAGTCTAGCAGCCCGTGGTGTACTATCCAGTCCGTGCCCGAGGACAACGACGATACGGTGTCCGCGAGCGGCGACGAGACGATCGTCGGCGATCGCCGTCTCATCGAGGAGTTGGCCCGTCGTACGCGACACTACGCGGCCTACGTCATCGTCATTGCCGGCCCGAATGTCGGTGAGATGCACAAGCTGCAGGGGGATGACGTCGTCGGCCGCGACCCGGAGGTCCTGGTGAGCGTCGCCGATAAGGAGGTGTCCCGCCAGCACGTGCGATTCGAGAAGCGTGGCGATGGGTTCTTCGTCCGGGATCTCGGGTCGACCAACGGGACGTACCTCAACGGCACGTCGGTCACCGATGCCCAGTTGTCTGACGGCGACCGGATCCAGCTGGGTCCGACGACCGTGCTCAAGTTCAGCTACCACGACGACGTCGATGGCGAGTTCCAGCGTCGGATGTACCTGGCGGCGGTGCGCGACGAGCTGACCGGGGCGTTCAACCGGAAGCATTTCCTGGAGCGTCTCGAGACCGAGATCGCCTTCGGGAAGCGGCACGACACGCCGGTCGTCCTCATCCTGTTCGACGTCGACGGCTTCAAGGCGACCAATGACACATGGGGGCACCTCGCGGGCGACTACGTCCTGACGTCCCTGGCGCGCCAGGTGCAGAAGATCATTCGCCGCGAGGATGTCCTCGGTCGATACGGCGGTGACGAGTTCGCGATGCTCAGCCGGGGGATCGACCTGGAGGGGCTGCTGGGGATCCAACGGAACGCGTCCGCCAGGAGATCGAGCGGCTGGAGCTGCGCTGGGAGGCGCAGGAGATTTCGGTGACGGTCAGCCTCGGGGTCGCGGGAAGCATGCCGGCCGAGTTCGACGGATCGAAGGGGCTGCTGGGGATGGCCGAGGGCCGCGGCGCTCTACGCCGCGATCGAGCGCTGGCGGCCGCAGGACCGCGAAGCATGCCGGCCGAGTTCGACGGATCGTTCATGGAAGCGCCGCGAAGTGGCGGCCGGAACGTCCGAAGCGCCGCCGAGGGGGCTGTTACAGGACACTAGCAAGACCATTGGTCGGGAGCGAGGGGTGCTGTCAGCGCAGGCCCAGATAGCCAAGTCCGTCGAAGGCAAACTTCAGAGCGAAGACCAGCAGCGCGAGGCCGAGACCGCGCAGCGTGCGGCGGTACGCCGCGCCGGCCAGAAACGAGCGTCCACGAGCGGCCAGCGCCGCGAAGGCCACCTTGGCGCCAATCAGACAGGTGTACAGCCCGACGAGGAACCCCACGACGTAGAGTCCATTGAGGCGGGAGGCCTCGAGCACAGTCGGGGCGCCGATCGTGAACCAGAAGAGGTACGGATTCGGGTTGACGAGATTGGTCAGGATTCCCTTCCGAAGCGACCCAGGGGGCTCGCCGGTCGAGGCGGCCTCGGGCGGCGGAGTGGTCAGGCTCTCGTACGCGAGGTAGCTCAGAAAGGCGGCGCCGGCGAGCGCGATCGCGCCCAGCATGGGTGCGGCGTCACGCAGTTGACCGACGGCCAGGAGGGCCGCGACCGCGATCGGCGCATCGGTGAGGGCTGGCGCGATGGCGACCTTCAGTCCTTCGCGCAGGCCGTAGCGAAGGCTCTGCACGATAACGAGCGTGGTGATGGGGCCGGGGGCGAAACCACCGGCCAGTCCGACGACGACGCCGGTGAGGAGGAACGTCCAACCTTCGAGCATCACCGCGTGGAAGTGGGAACAGGATGAGGAATTATAGTCTATGTACTCGGACGACCGGGTGAGGAAGCACCGCAACGCATGACCAGGCCGGATGCCAAGCGAAGGAGTGGTCGGCAGTCAGCGAGCCGGCGTGTCACGCTCCGCCTGACCGCTGTTCTGGCTGTCGTGGCGGCAAGTGCTGCGGGGTGTCGCGAGCCGGTCCTGTTTCCGGGTAGGGCCTGGCCGGAGCGCGCGCCGGCCGAGCTGGGTCTGGACCCTTCCATGCTCGACCGGTTTGCTGCCCGGATTCGGTCGTCACCTGACGACTCCGGCGTGATCATCAAGGATGGCTACGTCGTGAAGGCCTGGGGCGATTCAGCGGCGCGCGTCGATTGGGCCTCGGCGGGAAAGTCGGCGCTCAGCACGATGCTCCTGTTTGCGCTCAAGGAAGGAACGCTGTCCAGTCTTGACGACCCGGTCGTCGACTGGGGATGGACGGTGTCGACTGATCCGGCCGAGCGACTCCAGGGGGAGGATCGCGCGATCACCTTTCGTCACCTGGCGAACATGACCAGCGGGTTCGACCGTGTGGAGGGACCCGGCGAGGCCTACGCGTACAGTGACAACGCGGTGCAGCTCTATGCGCGGACGCTGCTGCGCGTGTTCGATGCCGAGACCCATCGGACCGCGTTCAACGACGCTGCGCTCACACCGGCGCGCCTCGGACCGCTCGAGTTCGAGGACGGCCCGGTGTTCGGTACGACTGACCCGATACAGGTCGGCCGTGCGGAAACAGCGCTGGTCACCAGCCCGCGCGACTTCGCACGCCTGGGCTGGCTCTGGTTGAATCGGGGCCGCTGGCGGGGAGCGCCGTTGCTCCCCGAGAGCTACTTCACGCGATTTGCGATTCCTCTCGTGCCCAACGAGATGCCGCTCAGTGTGACCGCCGCGAGGAAATATTTGTTGATCGGCACCTGGGGCAATCCGGTGACGTTCGACATGCCGTTTGGGCCGGGCCTCTATGGCCTGCACTGGTGGTTCAACGGCCTGGTGGGCGAGACCACCAGACGGCATTGGCCGGACGCGCCGCTCGACACGTTTGCCGCCATTGGCAACTATCCGCACAGCGCGATCTTCGTGATTCCCAGTCTCCGGATGGTGGTGGCGGCGCATGGCGACTGGAGTGGTGGGTCGTACGACACGCCGCCGCGAGAAGCCAGCCGGGGGCAGCCGCATCGTTACTGGGACCCCGGCACCCCGGAGGGAGGTCTGAACGCGCAGCTCGCGCTCCTGACGGCCGCGGTCCGGTGAAGGCAACGCGCCGTCAGCGCGCGCCGTTCAGCCGCTCCAGGGTCACGCCCGAGACCCTGACGCCCAAGCGTCTCCCGTCGCGACTGTCGCCGACGCGCGCCGGCACGGTCAGCTGGGACGACTGGAGGAATACTTGGTTGACGCCGGCTCGTAGAGCGGCGGCTGGGATGATCCACTCGTACTGCGACACTCGGCGACGCAGTGGGTGAGCCGGCAGCTGATGGTCGTTCACGCGCACCGCAAGCGTGCTCCCTGATTCGTCAACGGGCGCACCGGGCCTCGCACGAATCCGCAGTCGAACCGGTCCGGAGCGCGCGAGGGGAACCAGCAATTCGGCTTCGGGTGCAGCGGTCCACCTGAACTCGTCCGGGGTGCCCGCCCGTTCCGGGGAGTGCCACCCATCTCCAAACAGCGTTCGGCTTCCGAGGCTGATCGGCGCCGCCCGGTTTCGGTCGCCAAACAGCTCATCCTCCGAGGGCGGGGCGGCACAGAGGGTCGCCGACGGCCCAGTTGTGGCGGCGGGCACCGAGGCGACCGCCCACCGCGGAAGCCCGCCGAGATCGATTCGAAAGAGAATCCCTCCTGACGCCGCCGACGGGCGCAGCGCCACCCGGTAGACCAGATCATCGCGCGCGGGGCGGCGCGAGGACGCGATGCCGCCGCGGGCCAGTGCCGCGTGGAGCGCCGTGTCATCCGCCGTGCCAGCCCGCACGCGCTCCACGATGAAGAGCGGCTCGAGCTGAGCGCTGACCGCCGTGAGCCGCGGTCGCATCGGCCTCGCTCTCGCCACGTAGATCACCAGCTCCGCTGCTCGAGCTGTGCCCGCGTCCAGCGTGCCACTGATACGTCCGCCCGACGCCAGGTTCGTGATGTCGGTCAGGCCTTGGCTCGATACTGGGATGCAGCGTTCGGCACGCACTAGGCGATACAACGCGAATCGGTGTCGGCCGGCGGCCGCGACTTCGCCAGGCTGGTCTGCAGGCTTCGTCGGCGTGAGGTCGACCGGGATTCGTTCGAATCGAAATCCCTGCAGCTCGAGCGCCGTCCGGGCGCCCCGTGGGCTGTACACCGTGTCGCCGTCGGACAGATGCGCCCGGATGACCTGGGGGTCAGGCGTGATGAGCGCGGGAGTTCCCCGATCCTGTCGCGCACTGCCGTCCCGCTGGCGGATCAGCTCGACCATCGGCGAGCCGTCACTCACGACGACGCTGCGCTCGCCGCTGGCGCCCACGCGCGCGTCGAGGTAACTGAGCGCCAGCAGGCCGTCGTGGCGAACCGGCTCTGGGTCGTGGCCGGCCAGGTGTGACGCCGCCATGAAGATGGCCAGCACCGCTGCGCCGTCGATCAACGGCGCCAGCCAGCGCATCTCTTTCCAGTCGATCCCCATGACGCTCCACCTCGACAGACGAGGGAATTCTATCTGCCAACGACTGAGCGGAAAAGGCTCGGGCGAGATGATGAAACACGAACGGGGTCCCGACGAGGCGTATCGCGGCATCGACCCACTCACCGGGACGGGGCTTCGCCCCTGTGCCCGAATCCACAGCACGGCGGCATGACGATACGAAGCGGGGACCACCTTAGCGACGCCGCCACACTGTCCAAGGTTTGGGGTCCACCTCTGCGTTTAGGACGCTAGAACGGCCCAGGGAGTGCACGCTCGGGCTGGACGGTGATCGCGTGCACCCGTGAGGTGATGATCCCCTGGTCGCCGGCGCGGAACTCCATGTGCAGCCCGATCCCCACCCAGGCCACCTTCAACAGGCTGCCGCCGAAGTTGGACCCGCTGAGCACCGCGCGGGTCGCCTCGGGAAAGAACGGCCTCCCTTCCGTCCGGCAGCGGTCGAGCCGACGCGGCACACCGTGACGCTACGGCGCTGACACGGCGCCCTCAGCGGCCTTCCTGGATGCGCTCGCGCATGATTGGTGCGATCACCTCGGCCGCGAGGCGGTTGCCGGCCAGGTTCCAGTGCGTGTCGCGTGGCTTGTAGAGCCGTGTGCGCTGCCCGGCCTCGACGAAGGCCGGCAACAGATCGAGAAACGGGATCGCTTCCCGCGTGAGGGCGGCGGCCAGCAGCGCGTTCGGTCGCGCGAAGTCGACCCGACCCGGCCCGGCCCCGGAGGCGTCCGCGACGCGGCCGGCGAGATCGTCGTCGACCTGCACCTCGTCGGGCAGGATCACCACCAGAAAGTCAGCGCCGCCGCGCGCCGCGACGTCCCGCATCTGCCGCACGTTGCCAAGCGCTTCGGCCAGCGCAGCATCGAGCCCGATGTCGGCCGTCGCGTAGATCCACGCACGATCGACTGCGATTTCGAGGAAGCGCTCCTCTGCGAACGTGGGCACGTCGTCGGCGTAGGTGGGGCCGCTGGCCTGAAAGACGGTCTCGGCCGGGGCGCCCGCCGTGAACAGCCGCCAGAAGAAGTACCCGGCCGTCGCCAGGTACGAACGTTCGTACGGCTCGAGCGCCGTAGACTCGAAGTCGTTGCCGATGAAGAAGCTCACGAGCACCAGGTCTGGCTCGAACGCCAGGCCCTCGTTGACGAGGATCGACAGGTAGTCGCGCGGCGCCGTCCCGGGCACGCCCATGTTGACGACCTCGACCGGCCCCTCCGGCGCCAGCGCCGACTCGAGCAACGTGAGGTAGTTGGCGGAGTACGGCACCACCCCGAACACCATCGAGTCACCGATTGCGGCGATCCGGTAGCGGACGCCGGCCGGCCGGTCCCTCGCGTGCTCGATGTCGTTGAAGCCTAGGGCGTTCAGGCGCGAGTCGAGGAACGGCGCGCCCGGCTCGCCACGGAAGCGGCTGTAGGCGTCGGTGTAGAAGATTGGGCTCGGCACCACGAGGTTGATCAGGCGCAGCCCTGCCTCGCACGCGACGAGCACCAAGGCGGTCGCTCCCGCCGCCAGCGCCACTGTGCGGCGCCGCGGGTGGATCCAGAGCGCGCCGGCCGCGATCAGGCACGGCACGAGCGCGAGCGTGAGCACGGCCCAGGCCGACAGCCAGACGTGCAGCGGGCTCGCGAGCCCGTAGAGCAGCGTCGCCCACAGCAGGATCGATGGGGACAGCAGCAGGAGCGTCGAGGCGGAGGGGGACTGGTGGCGGGTGAGCACGCCGATGCCCCAGACGGCCACGAGACTCAGCGCGCCGACCACGGCAAGCCGCACGAGATGGCGGACCGCCGATCCTTGTGTAAAGAAGTGCGCGACGGCTTCGTCCGGCACCACGAACACGCGCGGAAAGTTCGGGTTGATGCCGTAGTAGTTGTGGATCCGCAGGGTCGCGTCGAAGACAAACGACGGCGGGCCGTCCAGCGCGATGTCGAGCCGGTTGTCGCCCTCGCGCACGGCTCCCACCGGGGCCAGCGGCATCGCGCGGTTCACGACGTAGAACTGTTCGGCCTCGACCCGCTCCACGCGTACGCCGTTGAGCGTGAGCAGGAGCGCCGCCGAACCCGGCGCGGCGTCGGCTTGCGCCGGCGGCCGCACCGCGAACTCCATCTCGAGCAGCAGCGGCTCCGCCGCGTCGAGCGAGAAGACGTGACTGGCGGTTCGTCCCTCGAGCGACGCCCGTTCCTCGACCGGCCGAAACGATTCGTTGACGAGCAGGAACGCGGGCAGGGCGAGCGCCAGCGCCATCAGGAGATGCGCGCGGCGCAGGGCGACCGGGTGAGCCTCCGTAGCGTAGGACATGGCGTGCTCGTGGCGATCCCGGCGGGACCGTCACGAGTGTACGTGCAATCGTGACGGTCGCGGCGCGGTCCCGTCGTCCTTCACCTTCACGTTGGCGGGTTTGAGATCCCGGTGGATGATCCCCTGCTCGTGCGCGGCTTCCAGCGCCTCGGCGATCTGGCGGGCTTCGTCGAGCGGGATTGGCCCCTGCGCGATCCGGTCTTGCAGCGTGGGGCCGGGGACGTATTCGAGAACGAGGGCCGGAGAGTCACCCGACTCCTCCAGGCCATGAATGGCGGCGATGTTCGGATGGTTGAGCGAGGCCAGCACCTTCGCTTCCCGCTGGAAGCGGGCCAGCCGCTCGGGGTCATTGACGAAGGCGTCGGGCAGGATCTTCAGGGCGACATCACGGTCGAGCTTCGTGTCACGCGCCTTGTACACCTCCCCCATGCCGCCTGCACCGATGGCGGCGAGGACTTCGTAGGGGCCGAGCGTGGTGCCGGGTTCCAGTGGCATGGAAACGAGGAATTATAGCTGGATCTTGCTGATGTAGGACTTCGCCTGCGGGTCGTCCTCGCAGGCTAAAGTCCTGCGCTACAACGGAGGGGCGTGGCCTCAACTCCTCGCACGCCACCGCACCAGGCACCAGGCACCGCACCAAGAACCAAGGACGAAGGACCAAGGACGCTCTTTAGTCTGAATGCCGAGGGCGGGGATCGAACCCGCACGACCCTCGGCTTAGAAGGCCCAGGACTCTCGCGGCCGTTCGTGTTCGATCAAGGTTTATCGGGTCCGATTGTTCCGCGTCGCGGTTGATCGTGGCTGATCGTGTCCGGTCGTACCGGAGCCATTTGCAAGAATTTGCAAGACCAGGACGCTCGGAGAGGCTGTGGCTCAGAGCGCCCCGGAAGCGAGCGGACACTCGCGACCGGAGCTAACCCGTCAACCCGTTATCGCCAGGGTTACTGACGCTATGAGTAGCGGTTGTGGCGAAGGGACTATCGGCCGCCGAAACCAATGACGGCGCCGACGGCCACGCGAAACTGCCGGCCTAAATCCTCCCGATCACTAAGCACCTGCCTGTAGTCACCCATGACCCTTACGGCAACTGTATCGGTGTCGTCGACGTCGTAGAGCACCTTCCAGAGTTCGGGCAATGCTTGCCACTTCGGCACAAAGCTCCCGGTAACACCCCAGTGGGAATCCTGCGCTTCAGCTGACGGGGCGGGGAGTAGCACGACGGATGCGCACAGGAGCACCATCGAACACGTGCTGGTCAGCGACAAGCGGCCGAATCTTCTGAAGGTCGAACCGTCTCAAGTGACGAAAACGGACCAGGCCCCAGGACGCACCGCTCCGGCCTAGCGCGCCGCTTTCCACCGGCCCAACGCGCCGTCGCTGCAAACCCACATCCCGGCCACCTCTGAGCCGCCCGTGAAAAGCAGTGTGAATCTCGCGCCGAACGTGCACGTCGCCGTCGGAAAACGGATGTTCCCGAGATTGATCCCACCTTCGACACTCACATTACCGCTGCCCTGTGCACCTTCGACAGTTATTTGGATAACACCATTCGGCGAAACCGTCATCAGCAAGGTAACCCTCACCGACCCGCTGGATGTTCCAGGATAACTGCCCTCGAACCGGCTTACGGCGGGTGTCGGTATCGTCGACTGAGTGACCGACGTGGTGGCCTGCGTCGTCGGAACCGACAGTGTCTTGGGAGGACTCTGAAATGCCAACACGGCCTGCGGCTGAGCGGCGGTGTTCGTCGTGGGCGCCGAGATCAGGAGGCCACCCTGCGGCTCCGAGGCGGAGGCCTTGGAGATGTTCGCGGCACCCTGGTACGCCTTGATCGCCGTCACCGCCTCTGAGGTGACCGGCAGGCCGTGAGCGAGGCCGGTGTCCACCACCTGCAGGAACGCCGACGCGAGCGGCGCCGAGAGCGCCGGCGCCGGCTTGAGGATCGCGAAGTTCGCCATGTACGGCACCGCCGCCGACCAGAGCAACTGAAGCGCCTGCGTCGTGGTCAGCGCACGGGCGCCCGCCTGGGACAGCCCGACGGCCACCCACCCCGCGACGTCGCCCAGCGCCGCCCCCGCGTAGAGGCTCGCGCCGGCGCTCTGGGCGGCAGAGGACTGCTGTGTCAACGTGTCGTGGTAGACCTCCCGCTCACACAGCAAGGCATCGATCGCCTTGTTGGAGGTATCGGGACTGCAGTCTGCCGTGGCGAGGGCTCGCCCGGCGCGCGTCAATGACGAAGGCTGGGCGCTCAGCGCAGTATTGAGTTGTGTGAGCTGTGCCGCGATCAGACGGTCGGCGATGGCCAGCATGGGATATTGCCAAATGTTGTGTATGCGGCATGATCAGGCGGCTTCCTTTCGGACGCCATCGACGAAGGGCACACCGTCGATGACATCGGCGATCAGTTGACACCCATTCAACGCTCTCCAGGTCTTCTGTGCGGCCATCGCCAGCTTGAACACCATCGTCAAGCACGCCAGGCGGCTGCCCGCGCCCTTCGTCTTGCGCGTGCGGAGCCGGACGGTGGCGAACGTCGACTCGACCGGATTGGTGGTCCGGATGTGAATCCAGTGCTCGGCGGGGAACTCGTAAAAGGTCAGCAGCACGTCCCGGTCTTTCGCCAGGCAGGCGGTCGCCGCCGGAAACTTCGCGTGAAACGTGGCCACGAACAAGTCGAACGCCTGGTTGGCGCTGGACGTCGTCTCCGCCATCCAGATGTCGTGCAGCATCGCCTTCGCCTTGGGCTGCACGCCCTTCGGCAGCTTGTTCAGCACGTTCATCGTCTTGTGCACCCAACACCGCTGTTCGCGGGTCTTCGGGAACACTTTCCGCACGGCGCCCCAGAATCCGAGGCCCCCGTCGCCGACGGCGAGTTCCGGGTCGATCGCGAGCCCGCGCGCCCGGACGTCCAGCAGCAGCTCGCGCCACGACTGCTCGCTCTCGCGGTAGCCATCGGTGATCGCGATCAGCTCCTTCTGCCCCTCCCGCGTGGCGCCCATCAGCACCAAAATGCACTGCCGCTTGTTGTCCGTGTCCTCGAGGCGGACGTTGAAGTACACCCCGTCCGCCCAAACATAGGCATAGCGCCGGCCGGCGAGGGACCGCTGCGACCACCCGCGGTAGTCCTGCTCCCACACCGCCTTGAGCCGCGTGATCGTCGTCGCCGACAACCCCCGCGCGTCGGGCCCCAACAGCGCCTGCAAGGCCTCGCTGAAGTCTCCCGTGCTGATGCCCTTGAGATAGAGCCACGGGTACAGTTCTTCCAAGCTGGTCGTCTTTCGCAGGTAGGGCGGCAGGATCGCCGACCGGAACGTCTCCCGTTCGCCTACGGGCCGACGGTCCCGGACCCGGGGCTGCTGCACGCGCACGTCCCCGAGCGGCGTTTGAATCGCCCGAGTGGGCAAGTGGCCGTTGCGAACGACGCGCCGGCGCCCGGCCGCGTCCATCGTCGCCGCCCGGGCCGCAAGGTAGTCGTCCACCTCGGCCTCGATCGCCGTCAGCAACATCTGTTGCGCTCCGCGGTGCAGCACCTCGGTCAGGACATCTCGGGACGATTCTTGTGGGAACTGGACCAGCTTTTCGTTAGGCTCCGGCATGGTGGCGTACCTCCTTGCCCTTCGGGTGAGGGGGGTGCGTTAGCAACACCCAGGGTACGCCGCCTGTTCAAAACCTCAAACACAACTTTCGGTTATATCTCGGCCAGCATCTCCGAATCGAGGATGAACGGATTCCCGTCTTTAGTGGTCAGTGTAAATCGAACACTCCCACGCGGATTCTCGACGATGGCATCGACCTGCCCCTCCAGTGTCTGCTGCTGATTTCTGAGCGTCGTCAGTTTCGACCTGAACGACGACTTGGCTCCGTTGATCGTGTCCGTGAGCACGTTCAGGCCGATGTTCAGGTAGCCGCGTGTGACGGCCCCGGCGGGCACCTTGGCAGGTACCTGCGGCATGTTCGAGACGCACAAGCCCGATGCGATGGTTGACGAGTTGACAGTGGTTTTCGACACCTGGACCACCTGAACCTTGACGGCCGATGCCGTGAACGCGCCGTTGGCAACGTTCATGACGGGGGGAACGACGATCGTCAGCGTGGTGGAGGTGGCCGCAAACGCCGGCACGGCGATCGGAACGATGGTCGGACTCTTGGCGCCGCGCGGTGACGAGCAGGTACTCGTCGCGCCGGCATTCGAGAGAATCAGTACCGAGATGGCCGAGTTGGAGGGGGAAAAGCCGGTGCCCGTGATCTCCAGCGTGCTGTACGGGGCAGCTTGGGATGCATCCAGGGCCGTGATCGTAACCGGCTGAGCGCTTGCGGAGCCACCAACAGTGAGCATCACAATGAGAAACCAAAGCGAGACACGCATGCAACATACTCCTTATCAGGCCGACCGGAGCCACTAGCATGGTGGCTCGAACCCTGATGTTAGCTTCAGTCGCTCAAGCCGAACCGAGCGTTCTCCGTTGCCGGCGGAAAATAGTGTTTTGGAGTTTCGATATTACAGCATTCTGGCCACCTGAAACAGCAATCGACACACTCTGGACACATCGAAGACCGGGCACCAGGGACGCTTGAGGTAGATATGTGCAATAACTCGAAGAACTGCGCATAATCACGGCCGACTTGGCTTTCCCGGCAGCACAAGCCTGCTTTTGGCCGGCTTCAGATCCCGGAGCGTCACCCCGCGGGTTTCCTGGAGCAACCGCGCCGACGCATCCGCGTCCTGCTTCGCCAGCACCTTGATGGCGACCGTGCGCTGGAGCGTCGGGTCGTGGGCCTGGTAGACCGCGCCCATCCCGCCTGATCCGAGCGGGGCCTGGATTTCGTAGTTGCCGATGCGGGTACCGGGGGTGATGGGCATCGGTCAGGGCGTCGGGACGAGGCGTTCGAGTTCGAAGCCGACCTCGCGTTTGAGCTCGCCGGCAGCCCCGATCGCACGCTCAACGGAGGCAACGCGGGTCGCTGAAAGGTTCGCGCAACGTCGGTTCTTGGCGCTGTCCGCCTACGTGTTCGGTTCGGAGGGTGGGACGTTCGTCGGCAGTTTTCGCACGGCCTGGGAGTCACTCCTCCTGATTGCCAATGGCCGGCCGACTGCTCCTGGCCGCGGGAAGAAGCGCGTCAATCGTTACGCCCTTGATCAGATCGACCTGCGATGGCACGACATCAGACACGAGTGCGCCAGTCGGTGGCTCGAGCAGGGCGTCGATCTCAGAACGATCCAGTTACTCCTCGGACACTCCAAGGTGGCGACCACTGAGCGTTATCTCAACGTGACTGACGAGGAAATCCGTCGGTCGATGCAAGAAAAGGTCTGGCGGGTGGGACGTGCGAAGGGGGCGTAAGTGCAGGTCGGGCTCTACCGATTGTCAGCCATTTGTCCGCCGATGTCCGCCGACACTGCAAAAGTTGGTTGCGGGGGGGGGATTTGAACCCCCGACCTTTGGGTTATGAGCCCAACGAGCTACCGGACTGCTCCACCCCGCGCCAGGGTCCGCACACACCGTTACGCTCGACGCCAACGGCTGATACGAGATGGTAACATGCCCGGTTTCAGGGGGTCAACGAAGCGTGCCTGGAACGGCCTACTCGAAGCGACGGGATCTGGGCTCGACGTTCTTGATGATGAAGAGCACCTCACCCGGGCGGATGAGGCCCAACTCGCGGCGGGCGATTGCCTCGATGACTCGCGGGTCCTCGCGGAGTCGTCTGGCCTGCTCGCGGAGCCGCGCGTTCTCCTGCCGACGCTCGGCGATCGACGCCGCCAGCTCGGCCGACTGACGCCGAGCCCGAAGCGTCTCGAGGAAGCCGCGCTCGCCGATAACCGCGTCGGCCAGCAGCACGAGGGTCACGAACGAGAGGAGCAGGCGAAGCGTGCGACGGCGCTTGGGCGGGGCCGGTTTTCGCCTGGCGTTGCGGCTCGGCGCGCGCGGGAGCTCGATTTTCGGCATACGTCTGCCTTCTGTTTCGGCACCATCTGCTCGTCCGAATAGGGGAGGCCAGCGGGTCGACGGTCCTTGCTGGAGACAACGTACGGAGGTTCTGTGAGCGATTACGACTACGTCATCGTCCTGACGACCATGCCCGCCGACGGCCACGAAGATCAGGCTGAGTGGCTGGCGCGAACGCTCGTGGCTGAGCGGCTGGCGGCCTGCGTCAACGTGCAGACGCCGATGCAGTCGATCTACCGGTGGGAAGGCGTCGTGGAGCATGCCGCCGAGCGGCTGCTCGTCATCAAGACAGCCGCGGGATGCCTGGAGCGGCTGCAGGCGCGGTTGATCGAGCTGCACCCCTACAAGGTGCCCGAATGCGTCGTGGTGCCGATCGTGGGCGGCAGCGAGGGGTATCTGGCCTGGCTTGGCGAGTCGGTCCGGTAACAGCCCGCGGTGAAAGGGCCGTCTCAGAATGCGCGGAGGACGAGAAAGCCGCCGAGCAGCAGTACCAGGAAGGCGAGGGCGGCCAGGTCGAAGTGGCGCTCGAGCGCCCGGCGAACCTGGGTGCCGAACACGCGCAGAATGGCGGCGACGATGAAGAAGCGCGCCGACCGCCCGGCGAGGCTCACGAACAGGAAGGGCCAGAAGGCCATGCCGGTCGCCCCGGCCGCGATGGTCGCGACCTTGAACGGCACGGGCGTGAACGCTGCTCCGGCGAGAAACCACAAACCCCACACGCCGGTGTAGATGTCGACGACCCGCTCCCAGTGCGCCTGGGCGCCGTACAGATCGATGATCGGCTGCCCGGCGGTCACCATGAACGCCGACCCGATGAGGTAGCCGACGGCGGCACCCACGACCGACCCAGCGGCGCAGACGCCGGCCGCCTGGAGCCAGCGACGGGGGTTCGATGCGACGATGGCAATCAGGAGGACGTCGGGGGGGATCGGAAATACGGATGATTCGGCTAGGGCGATCGCGAAGAGCGCGATGATGCTCTGCGGCGTGTCGGCCCAGTGCATCGTCCAGTCATAGAGGCTGCGGATCCACCGGCGGGGCTTCTGGACGAGGGTGTGCAGGAGGTCGCTCACCGGATTCGATCGAGGGCCTGGCCGAGATCGTCCTTCAGGTCGTCCACGTCTTCGATGCCGGCCGAAATCCGGACGAGACCGTCGGTGATGCCGCGCGCGCGCCGCTGCTCGGCCGGCACCGACGCATGCGTCATCGTCGCGGGATGGCTGATCAAGCTTTCAACGCCGCCCAAGCTCTCGGCGAGCGAGAGCAGGGCGACGCCTTCGAGCACCGTTCGGGCCGCGTCGAGCGATCCGAGGTCGAACGCCACCATCCCGCCGAACCCGCGCATTTGGCGAATCGCCAGCGCATGGTGTGGGTGGTCCGGCAAGCCGGGGTAGAACACTCGCGCCACCTTGGGGTGGCCGGCAAGGAACTCGGCCAGCGCCAGTCCGGCGGCGTTGTGCGCCGCCATTCGAAGCGCGAGGGTCTTCGTGCCGCGCAGCAGCAGCCAGGCATCGAACGGGCTGAGGATGGCACCGGCGGCGTTTTGGACGAACCGCAGCCATTCGATCTGTACGTCTCGCTGCGCCACCACCATCCCACCTATGCTGTCCGCATGGCCGTTCAGATATTTCGTCGTGCTGTGCACGACGAGATCGGCGCCGAGCAGCAGCGGCTGCTGCACACACGGGCTCGCGAAGGTGTTGTCGACGACGACGGTGATGTCGCGGGGTCGCGCCAGTTCGGCCAGGCCGGCCAGGTCGGTGAGGTCCAGCAGGGGGTTGGCCGGTGTCTCGACGAAGATCATGCGCGTCTCCGGCCTGAGGGCCGCGGCGATCTGATCCAGCACGCTCGTATCGACGTAGGTGAAGTCCAGGCGGTAGCGGCGGAGGACCTGCTCGAACAGCCGGAACGTCCCGCCATAGGTGTTCTCCGTGACGACGACATGGTCGCCGGACTCGAGCAGCGTTGACACGGCGTCGATCGCCGCCATGCCAGATGCGAACGCGATGCCGGCCTTGCCCTCCTCGAGCGCCGCGATGTTGGCCTCGGCCGCCTCGCGCGTGGGGTTCTGCGTGCGCGAGTACTCGTAGCCCTTGTGCCGGCCCAGGCCGTCCTGGACGTAGGTGGACGTTTGATAGATCGGGGTGATGATGGCGCCGGTCGTCGGGTCCGGCGCCTGTCCGGCATGCACGCATCGGGTGCGGAACCGTGTTCCGGGTGTCTCTGTCACCCGGAGATTCTAGCAGCTCGAGTCTCGGGTGCGGCGCCGCCGCCGGTGACGGCAGGGTACGATACATCTGATATATTCCCTTTTCAAACTGCATGGTCCCAGATCCACTCCGTGACCCGCCCCCCCATGAGCAAGACAGGGCGGAGCCGCGCCGGTCGGCGCATGCGATCCGCCGCGGGGTGACCTGGCTGGTGCGTACCTGGTCCGGCCGCGCCGTGCTGGCGGCGGGCGGGGTCAAGGCGCTGGCGCCGATTGGCGCCCTGCCGAGCTGGTCTGTCTTCCGCGTGGTCGATGGCCTCGCCAGCGCGATCTTGCTGGTCGTAGGCCTCGTGGTGATCGCCCGGGCCTTCGGCGCGATCCGGCGTCGATTGCTGTGGCGCGTCCGACGAAAGCTGATCGTGTCGTACGTCTTCATCGGCTTCGTGCCGGTGTTGCTCGTGATGGCGTTCTTTCTGCTCGCCGGCGTGCTGATGTTCCTGAACGTGAGCTCGTTTCTCGTACGCAGCGGATTCGACGATCTGGTCGAGGAGGCGGTCATTCTGGCTGAGACGTCAGCGGGCGAGCTGGAGCGGCGAGGCGGTACAGCGGCCGCGCAGCAGGTGCTGGCCGGGAAGCTCTCCGCCACGGTGGGCCGTCACCCAGGCGTTTCACTCGCGCTGGTATCCCGGTCGGGTTCGCCTGCGGCGGACGCCGTGCCCCTCGTCGTCGGCTCGTGGCGGCATCTGGCGCCGCCCGAGGCGCTGCCGGCCTGGATCCCGCCGAGCGGGTTCGGCGGGCTGCTGGCGTTCGCCCGGCCTGGGACCGATCGGACCGATCTGGTCGTGCGCGCGGTCGGGCTGCCGGCCGATCCCATGGCGGACTACGCCGTCGTCGTGGACCTGCCGGTCGCCGGACGGACGCTGGAGCGGCTGCTCGAGACGACCGGAATTACGCTGGGCCGCACCACCGTTGTCACGGCAGACGGTCAGATTGTGGAGCCGGAGGTCGGGCGGGCGTTCGAGTCGGAGGCGGCGGTCCAGGCGATGCCGTCGCCGGGGGACGTCGGGTATACCCTCGACTGGGTCACGTTCTTCAATTACACGGACTGGACCACCGGCTCGAGCGCCCAGGTCCCCACCGCCATCCAGATTCGCATCAGCGACATTTTCGCCCGCATCTCGGGTGCCCAGGCCACGCTCGGTAGCGTGAGCCTGGGGTCGGTGTTCCTGATGGTCCTCGGCGTCATCGGCGGCCTGTTTCTCATCATCGAGTGCGCCGCGTTGGTCATGGGCTTCGCGCTGGCTCGATCGATCACCGGGTCGGTGCACGCGCTGTTCATCGGCACCGAGAAGGTACGCGCGGGCGATCTGGCGCACCGGATTCAGGTGCGGACGCGGGATCAGCTCGGGCACCTGGCCGAGTCGTTCAACGCGATGACGGCCAGCATCGGTGATCTCTTGAAGCAGGCTGCCGAGAAGAAGCGGTTGGAGGAGGAGCTCCGCATCGCGCGCGAGATCCAGATGTCGCTGTTGCCGGCGGGGCCGATCGATCTACCCGGCGTCAGCGTCGCGGCGATGTGCGTGCCGGCCCGTGAAGTGGGCGGAGACTACTACGATTTCTTTTCACTGGCAGACGGCCGCCTCGGGATCCTCATCGCCGACGTGTCGGGAAAGGGCACGTCGGCGGCCTTCTACATGGCTGAACTCAAAGGACTCGTGCTGTCGCTCAGCCAGATCTACGATTCGCCCAGGCAGCTGCTTATCGAGGTGAACCGCCTCATCACCGACAACCTGGATACCCGCAGCTTCATCACGATGACCTACGCCGTGCTCGATGTCCGCGTCGGCAGGCTGACGTATGCCCGGGCCGGGCACACCCCGCTCATCTACGTGGCGGGGGGTGACGGCGACCGCCGCGCGCAGGTGCTCGCCCCGGACGGCCTGGTGCTCGGGCTGCAGTTTGAGGGGATCGCCGAGAAGTTCCAGGCACTGCTCGAGGAAAGCACGCTCCCGGTCGGGCCGGGTGACGTGTTTGCGCTCTATACCGATGGCGTGACCGAAGCGATGAACGGTGCGTCCGATTTCTTCGGCGAGTCTCGCCTGAGCCAGGTGCTGGAGCAGCACGGCCACCGCTCGTCAGAAGAATTGCAGCAGCAGGTCCTGCGCGAGGTCGATGCGTTCGTGGACGGCGCCGAGCAGCACGACGACATGACGATGATTCTCGTCAAGGTGGGGAGCCTGCCTCCCGCGGCCGACTCCTACGGGCCTGTGGCGGATGCGCCGGCGTGAGCACGGACGACCTGGCCATCGCGTTGGCGACCGCCTCCGAAGGCGAGGCGAGCGTGGTGCAGTCGCTGCTGCGCAGTCACGGCATCCAGGCGATCATCTCGACCGACCGGCTCGGACGGTTCGCCTCACTGCGCGGGGATCCACCATTGACGGTGCGCGTCATGGTTGCAGCGGGTGACGTAGCGCAGGCGCGCGTGATTCTCGACGCGTCACGAGCCGCCGCCGGCCCGGGTGACGGGCCGCCGGCTGACGAGGCGCGTCTCGAGGCGGCGCTCGGCTATCGCTTCGCGAACCGGGGAGTGCTGGAGGACGCGCTGACGCATCGGTCGCGGGTGCACGAGGATCCGAGCGGGGGTGTCGTCGACAACGAGTCGATGGAGTTCCTCGGCGATGCCGTGCTGGGCTTCGTCATCGCCGATCTCCTGTACCGCGAATGCCCGGACCTGGACGAAGGCGGCAAGTCGAAGCTGAAGGCGACCCTCGTGTCGGCGGTCACGCTCTCCGACCGCGCGCGGGCACTGGGGCTGGGGGCGCACCTGGTGCTCGGCAAGGGCGAGGAGCGCTCCGGTGGGCGGTCGAAGTCCGGGTTGCTGGCTGACGCCTATGAAGCGGTGATCGCCGCGATCTACCTGGATGGCGGCATCGACGCGGCCCGGGCGTTCATCGAACGAGAATTCCTCGAGTGCGTACGCGAGGTCCGGATGGGCCGGCGCCCGGCCGGATTCGATGCCGATGCCAAGTCGGCGCTGCAGGAGTGGGCGCAGGCCCACGTGCAGCCCCTGCCGGCGTACAACGTGATCGGCGAACGTGGTCCGGACCATGCGAAGATCTTCGAGATCGGCGTGACAGTCGGCCAGGAGGTGGTCGCGACGGCGAGGGGCCGCAGCAAGAAAGAGGCGGAGCAGCGCGCCGCCGCCCTGGCGCTGGAGCGACTGCGAGGAAGGTGAACATCCGACGTGGCGCCGGTCATGACGGGCGGCTGACGGGGGTCAGTCGATCTCGACGACACTCCAGCCGCGGTCGCGACGGCCAACGTCGCGTGGCGAATCAGCGGTCACGAGGGCCAGTGCCGGTTCGACGTTCGGCAACACGCTGTGGGCGAAGCGTTGTACTTCTCGGGCGAGGGCTTCATTGTTCAGCGGCTCGGACCGGCAGTGCAGTCGCACCCAGAGACGCAGCAGCGGATCCAGAAAGGTGTAGCGCTTCTGGCGCGCCATCACGAGATCCACGTCTTCCAGCCACGACAAGTAGTCCTTCGTCGAGCCGGGCGTCCGACGGAGTCGCTGGGCGATCTCCGTGAGGGTCAGCGGCTCTTCCGCTGCCAGGACCTGCAGGATGGCCTTCAGGGCGCCGTAGCCACGGGCGCGGTGGAGGCGCAGCTCGTAGCAGAATCGACACCATCCGTACAGCGGCGTGCCGCGCGCCATCTGCCCCGTCAGCGCGGCCACCGGGTCGTCGGCGCCCCGACCGCCCATGGCCCGCATCGCGTCGTCGAGGAACCGGACATACCCGGGCCGCCCGTCGGTCAGCGCGTGGACCGTGCGGGCCAACTCCGCACGGCGTAGGGTGTCCTGCGGCGCGTAGTCGTCCGAGAGCACGTCGGTCACCTCGGCCGGCGAGAACGGCGGTAAACGGACGACCTCATACTTCGACGGGGCGTCCCGCAGCAGTCGGTGGGCCCGGCTGACGTAGCGCGTGGTCAGGACGAATCGGTTGTCGCTGTGCTGGAGCGCCTGCACGAGGTCTCGGAGGACGACCCGGAGCCCCGGAAAGCTGTCGAACGTCCGAAGCTCGAGCGCTTCGTCCAGCAGGAACGTTGCCGGCTCACCGCCCGCGGTCCGGGCCGAGACCAGAAATCCCAGTGCGGCCCGGAACGCGTCGCGCGCAGAGATGCCGTCTTCGAGGGGCCTCGGGTGAGCGGGGCTGGAGAACGGCGAGGCGCTCGTCACGGCTGCGAGGAAGCCCTCGGGCGTCGTCGCCGACTGCTCGACGTCCACGTACTGGCACCGACTGGAGCCGATCGTCTCGCGGAGCTGGAGGAGCGTGGAGGTGCGGCCGATGCCACAGGGTCCGAGCACGAACGGGATGCGCGCCGGCTCGGCGTGAAGCGCCGAGAGGATGCGCCGTTCGGCCGCGGGGCGCGCATCCGTCATGATGCGCCCCGGCGTCGGCGGGAGGTCATCGTGCCTCCGCGATCAGGGAACGGCGACGCGTGGCGATCATCATCAGCAATCCGATCGAAGGAACGCGACGGTGGGCCACGGTCCTCCGAGCCGAAGGCCAGGGAGCTACCCGCCGACCGACGTGCTCGCGGGTTGCGCTCGGACGAGTAGAACTTATGGAATGGCGGCAAACGTTGTCAACGTGAAACGCAATAATGCGACGACGTATTTCGTGCTTGACTTCTTGTGCGGAGACGTTTTCGGTAAGCCGTCCGCTGAATTGCGTCAGAATTGGCCCTGCGATGTTCATCTCGACGCGGCGGGCAGGTGCGTGGCTCGGCCATTTCGTTCACGTCACCGTTTTGGTACCATCGCGAGGCTGCGGCGCCTGACGCCGCTGCGGATCGGAAGCCATTCATGAATCTCGCAGTGCTCGGTGCGCAATGGGGTGACGAGGGCAAAGGGAAGATCGTCGACCTGCTCTCCGTGCACTTCACGGTCGTCGCCCGCTACCAGGGAGGGCACAATGCGGGTCACACTATCCACGTATCGGGCCAGAAAGTAGTGCTCCACCTCGTCCCGTCGGGTATCCTGCGCCCCGACACGACCTGCGTGATTGGCAACGGGGTGGTGATCGACCCGGACGCGCTGCTGAGCGAGGTCGATATGCTCGGAACGCTCGGCGTGGAGGTAGGCGACCGGCTGCGAATCAGCGACAAGGCTCACGTCATCATGCCCTATCACCGCGACCTCGAGGTCCTGGCGGAAGCCCGCCGCGGCGAACGCAAGATCGGCACGACGTCTCGCGGCATCGGACCCGCCTACGAGGACAAGATCGGCCGCCGGGGCATCCGCATCGGCGACCTGGCGGATTGTTCGGCGACCGGGCCGCTGGCCGGCGCCGTCAGGGAGAACGTCGCGGCGAGGAACCGTCTCATCAAGGGCGCCGCCATGGACTGGGAGGCCGTGCTGGCCCGGCTGGCCAGGGCCTGGGAGCGGCTGATGCCCTGGGTGACCGATGTGTCGTTGTGGCTGGCGCGTGCCCGGGAGGCCGAGCGGCCGATTCTGTTCGAGGGCGCGCAGGGGGCGTTGCTCGACATCGACCACGGCACGTTTCCCTACGTCACGTCGTCCAATGCGACGGTGGGCGGCATTTGCACTGGCCTCGGTGTTCCACCCCGCGCGATCGACCGGGTGCTCGGCGTGGCCAAGGCGTACACGACGCGGGTCGGCGAGGGCCCGCTGCCGAGCGAGCAGACCGGGGCCCTGGGTGAGCGCCTGAGAGAGTCGGGTCAGGAGTACGGCGCCTCGACAGGGCGGCCGCGACGCTGCGGCTGGTTCGATGCGGTCGCCATGCGCTACGCCGTGCGATTGAACGGCGTGGACGGGTTGGCCCTGACGAAGCTCGACGTGCTCGACGGGCTCGCGGAGATTCAGATCTGCACGGCCTACCGGCGTGGTGGGGAACGGATCGACGAGTTCCCTGCCGACGCCGGCGTCCTCGCCGAGTGCGAGCCGGTCTACGAGACGATGCCAGGGTGGCCGTCGCCGACGCAAGGCGTGCGCCGCGAGTCGGAGTTGCCGCAGCCAGCTCGCGACTACGTCGCCAGGCTCGAACAGCTGGCGGGCGCACCGGCTGTCATCCTGTCGACTGGCTCGGATCGCGACGACACCATTCTGCGCGCCGATCCGCCGTTCGACCAGTGGCTGGGGCGGACGGGTCGGCTCACGTGAGTTCTGGGGTCTAGGCGTCAAGCGGGACGGTGTGACGCGGAAAACTGGTCAAGCCACGCCGGGTTGGCACCGCTGAACGCGAGTCCCGCCCGATACTGCACCTGGCCCCCGGGTGCTTCGAAGTGGGCCCACACCACTCGCGCGACGAAGTGCAGCGCGTCGTGTTCGTTCGACAGGCTGGCATCGAACTGGTCGTTCGGCCTCAGGGCATGTGACGAGAGGACCTGCGCGCCGCTTCGCGACAGATCCACGAGGGCCAGTGCCCCTGGCGTCGCAGCTGGATCCGGGGCGCGATGCGTGTGCCCCTGGCGTCGAGTGGTGTGTCGGGCTCGGCGGCCGGCGTGACGGGCTCGGACGCCGGTGCCGATGCAGCGGCCGTCCCCGCGGCGCGCCGTCGAGGAATCACTCGCGAGTACCCGCTATCGTGCGCAAGGACCTTGATGACGGTGTCGGTCAACGCCGCATCCGCCTTGATTCGATTGATCAACGCCGCGCCCCGCGGCGTAGCGGCGAAGAACCGCTCCAGGACCACGAGGGACGGGCGGCGCTGTGTGATCGCCGCGATGGCCAGCAGCGGCTCGGCGTCGGAAAACGTGAGGACCGAGCCGTCGATGCCAGCACGCGACCTCAACGCCGACGAATGCTGGGAGGACGAGACCAGGATCGCGGCGAGACGGCTCATCGCCAGCAGTCTACCTAGGGAGCGGACGGCGTGGCAACGCGGCCCACGGGACTGACAGGGACAGGACGCTAACCTTCGGACGCTAGTCAGCGTCGGCTGGCGGCGGCGACCTCGTCTTCGGTATAGGCCGAGAAGATGAACGGCAGGGCGGCGATGTGGTCGGCGATGTCGGCGAGCGTGAAGCCAAGGCCTTCCAAGCGCTCTCGGTCGATGAAGATCTGGTAGTCGGCTGGATCTCCGTAGTACTGCACGATTCGCGCCTCATCCGGATCGAATCGCGCGTGCAGATCGTCGACGAGATCGGTGATGTAGTGACGCTCGGCCCCGCTGGCTGTGGGTTCACCCGGCATCCCGTGATCTGACACCACGACGACCACGACCCGACCGGCGCCGGCCGCGCTGGTCAGTGCCGCCAGGATGCGCCCCAGGGCGCGGTCGAGATCGGTGGCGGCCGCCGCGAGCTCGTCCGAGTCGGGTCCCCATCGGTGGGCGACATAGTCGAGCGACTTGAAGTTGACGAGGATCAGATCCACGATGTCATCCCGTCCGACGGCCTCCCGCTCGATCATCGAGACCAGCGCGTCGGCTTGAAACTCCGTGAACCAGCCGGAGCGCAGGAGCGTGCGGCCATCCGACACCTCGTGGTCGAGCCACCTACCGCCGGATCGCTGCCACATGCGGCCGGCGCGATCGTCGGCCACGTACGGCGGCAAGCGGTAGCAGTCCTCATTGGTCAGCCAGCGGGCGCTGGCGGCGTCGAACATGGCGAGGATTGGCGCGTGGCCGTTGACCAGGCAGCGGCCGTGCCCTCCGAGCGGGATCGTGGCGCGTGGCGTGGTGCCCTGGGCGATGATGACGGCCCGCCCGTGCGTCTGGAGGCCCCAGAGGTCGGCGATGGTCAAGGCGGAAAGCGATGCTGGTGACACGCCGGGAAACGGTCCACTGGGTCGTCCGGCGATGTGGTCGAACATCGTGTTGGCGACGACGCCGTGCACCCGCGGCTCTGCGCCGGTCGCAATCGACGCGTGGCCGACGCTCGTCAAGGACGGCAGGTAGTCCACCATCGTCTGGGCGAACCAGGCGCCTTCGCTTTTCAAGCGGCTCAGCGTCGGGAGCTCCGAGGCCGGGCGATCGAACAGGTCGAGGCGGGCGCCGTCCAATACGGCCACCAGGATCGCCCTGGGCGGCTCGGCGTCTTCCCGCAACGCCTCGCTCAGGACCCGGCCGGACATCGTGACCGGGGTGGGCACCCCCAGGAGGGCCGCCACCGTCGGCGCCACATCGCGCTGGGTGGCCGGCGCGTCGTAGATCCCCGGGCGAATGGCGCCCGGTCCAAACATCAGCAGGGGGATCTCGACGTCGTACTCCCACGGGCTGCCGTGCATGAACCGGTAGAAGGGGTCATCCGGCTCCAGCATGACCTCGCCGGGCTCGGGTACGAGCATGATCTGGCCGCTCCGGCCCGGATAGTAGGCCCGTGCGAACATCTCGAGAAACCGTTCCTCGAGCTGGCGGCGGTCGTCGACGACTGGCGCGGGCTCGGCGGGCTCGCCGGCGGGACGGCAGGCGCCGCCGGCGAGGACGGCGAGGGCCGCGCCGACGCGGACGGCACACGAGAGCAGGGGCGGGTGGGCGACCATGGGCGGCGCGAGCGCGAGACGAGTCTACCACCCGAGGTCGAGGTGATGCGGGCGGCTACAGCCTCGGGGCGGCCAGCCGATAAATCATAGAGAGGTCGGGCGGACCTTCGCCTGGAGCCAAAGGGGGAGACATGGCCGCAGTGCCTTCGCTCACCGTGTTGGTCTACACGAAGGACAATCAGCCGGTGGCGCACTGCCTGGAAATGGACTTCGTCACCACCGGTCGGTCGCGCGACCGGGCCGTCGCCGACCTGTTCGACACGATCAGGGATCAGGTGCAGGCGGCAGTGGCAGAGCACGCGCTATGTCGGCTCTTCCGGCCGGCACCCCAGCAATACTGGGCACGTCTCGCCGATGCCGACCGCGTCGGGGGCGTTCAGATTCTGCTGCCGGAGGCACCGGCCGCAGCGCTCCACACCGGCACAATCGACGTCACGCAGTTCGCCTGCGCGGACTGAGCGAGCGGCTCCGTCGACCGCCCCGCGCCCACCCGATCCGCGCGGACGAATCAGCTACAATAACCTGTTCGGCACCCCTGCAGGCTGGCCTCGCTCGTGCTCTTTCCATCCGAGATCGACCGCCGTCGCGGTCGGGTGCGTGACGTGTGGTCAACGGTTCCAGCGGTCTCAGCCATGGCGGGAGGTTGCGGCGGAGAGGACCTCGGCCGTGATCTGCGCATGCGTCGCGGTCCAGACCGCCGCGCCGTTGCGAATGAGAATCGCCTGCGGACTGCGGTGCGGCACACCGAGCCGAGCGGTCGCTTCGTTCGACACGTCTCGACTAGTTTGGATGGTGATGAGCCGATAGCTGACGCTGTCCGGGGCCTCCTCGAGGTGCCGCTGCAGCTCGTCCAGCGCCATGCAGCTGGCGCCGCAGAGCTCGGAGTGCTTGAAGAGCAGCAGGGGCCTGTCGGCGGATTCGGCGAGCGCCGCCTCGAGCTCGGCGACGGAACAGAGCGGGGTCAACGCCACAGGCACGCGCCGATCATAACAGACCCAGATGCCTCGAGCGCCGCTCACCGTTCCCGCCATCGTCCGGTTCTGGATTCCGCTCGCCGGCACGTGGTTGATGATGGCGGTCGAGGGGCCGCTGATTGCCGCGGTTGTCGCTCGCCTGCCGGACGCTCGCGAGAACTTGGCCGCCTACGGAGTCGCGTTCGCGTTCGGCCTCATTCTGGAATCCCCGGTCGTCATGTTGCTGAGCGCGGCCCTGGCGCTGGTGGAGGACCGGGCCAGCTACCTGACGCTCCGTCGGTTCGGTTATGGCCTCAGCGCCGGGATGAGTGTGCTCATGGGCATCGTCGTGCTGCCGCCGGTCTTCAACGGCCTGAGCGGCCTGCTGGCGCTCCCGGCGGAGGTTCAGGAACTGACTCACGGCGCGCTCGTCTGGCTGCTGCCGTGGCCGGCGGCCATCGGGTATCGACGCTTCAAGCAGGGAATGCTGATTCGGCATGGGTTCACGGGTCGCGTGGCCTACGGCACGATGCTGCGCCTGGCGGCCATGGCGGGAACGGCGATCGGCCTAGCCGCCGTCACGTCCGTGAGCGGGGCCCACATCGGGGCGATCGCGTTGTCGGCCGGCGTCGTGGCGGAGGCCGTAGCCGCCGGCTGGATGGCGCGTCGTGCCGTACGGGCGCTGGACGACGGTCCGGGACCTGCACGGCGGCGCCTGACGATGCGGCAGACGGCCACGTTCTACGTGCCGCTCGCCCTCACGTCGATACTGACGATGGGAATCCAGCCGCTCGTCACCTTCTTCATGGGCCAGAGCCGGATGGCCGTCGAGTCGCTGGCGGTGCTGCCGGTGCTCACCGGACTGACGTTCGTCTTCCGATGCCTCGGCCTGTCATTTCAAGAGGCGGCCCTCGCGTTGCTCGGGCCCAGGATGGAGCAGTACCGACCATTGCGAACCTTTGCTTTCATGCTGGCGGTCGGCACATCGGCCGGCCTGGGGCTGATCGCCTATAGCCCGATGGCGGTCGTGTGGTTTCAAGGCGCGTCGGGATTGTCGGCCGGGTTGACGGCGTTAGCCGTGCCGCCGCTCCAGGTCATGTTGCCGCTTCCGGCGCTGTCGGTCTGGCTCTCGTTCCAGCGGTCGATCCTGGTGGCGGCCCGACGCCCCACGGCGATCACCTGGGCGTCGAGCGCGGAGCTGGCGACGATTTCCGCGATCCTCTGGATCGGCATTCACCTGTTCGATGCGGTCGGCGTCATGAGTGCAGCGGTGGCGCTGGTGATCGGCCGATTGCTGACGAACGCCTGGCTCGTGACGCCGTGCTGGCGTGCCACGGCCCCGGCCAGGACGTGAGGACCGATGATGTGGACCCTGTGGGACGGCGTGTCGTTCGTGCTCTTTCTGGCTGCGGTGATCGGGGTGTCTCTGTATGCCTCCCGACACGAACGAACCGACGAGGACTATTTCCTGGCCGGGCGCGGGTTGACCTGGCCGCTCATCGGGATCTCGCTGATTGCCTCGAATATCTCGACTGAACAGTTTGTCGGGATGGCGGGCGCCGGATTCGGTCAGGCTGGTCTCGCCATTGCGAGCTACGAGTGGGTTGCGGCCGCCACGCTGGTGTTCGTCGCTCTCGTGCTGCTGCCTCGGTTTCTCCGCCTCGGCATCTATACGATGCCTGAGTTTCTCGAGCATCGCTATGGGCCGGTACCGCGGACGATCATGGCGGTGTACATGCTGGCGGCGTACGTCGGGGTGGCCATCGCGGCCGTGCTGTACTCCGGCGCGATCGGCCTGGAAGCGATCTTCGGGCTCGACGTCGTGGCCGGGATCTGGCTGATCGGGGCGCTGGCCGGGGCGTACACCGTCTACGGGGGTCTGAAGGCGGTCGTCTGGTCGGATCTGCTCCAGGGGACGGCGCTGCTCGTGGGGGGCGCCATCGTCGCCGTCGTGGGCCTCGGGTACGTGGGGGGGCTGCGCGCGTTTCTTTCGGTCAACGAGGCGAAGCTGCACCTGGTGCTGCCTGCCGGCCATCCCGACCTCCCTTGGACCGCGTTGCTGCTCGGCATCTGGATTCCGAACGTGTTCTATTGGGGATTCAATCAGTTCATTACGCAGCGGACGCTGGCGGCGCGAACGCTGGCCGATGGACAGCGGGGCATTCTGTTCGCGGCCGGCCTGAAACTGGTGGTCCCGTTTATCGTCGTGTTTCCGGGCATCATGGCGTTCCAGTTGTTCGGCGCCGAGATCGATCACGGCGATCAGGCGTATCCGGTGCTGATCAGTCGACTCCTGCCGGCCGGACTGCGCGGTGTGCTGTTCGCCGCGCTGTTCGGCGCCGTCATGAGCAGCCTGGATTCGATGCTGAATTCGGCGTCGACGATCTTCACGATGGACGTCGTCAAGCGATGGGTGCGGCCGAACGCGCAGCCCGCGGATCTCGTGCGGGTGGGCCGCGTGACGACCGCTGTGCTTGTCGTGCTCGGATGTCTGCTCGCCCCGTTGCCCGGTCGCTTCGGGGGTGTGTTTCAGTACATCCAGCTGGTGTGGGGCTTCATCTCGCCGGGGGTCGTCGCAGTCTTCCTGGTGGGCCTGGTGGTGCCGCGGGCGCCTGCCGCCGCGGCCACGGCGGCGCTGGCGGCGGGGCTGCCGCTCTACGGGATCCTGCTGTGGTCGCTGCCGCACGTGGCGTTCCTGAACCACATGGCGATCACGTTCGTTACCCTGGTTGTGCTGATGGTCTGCGTGACGGCGGTGAAACCCCGGGCCGTCGCCTGGCAGCTGGGGCGAGGGACGCCGCCGATCGACCTGACGCCCGACCCCTTCGGCCCCGCGCTGGGGGTCGCCATTCTGGCGGCGACGGCAGGGCTGTATGCGTTTTTCTGGTAGCCCTCTCACCGATCGACTATGGACTCCATCAGGGAGTCACGGGGCGTCGGAACAGCACGCAGTAGGCGTTGCCGGACCAGTCGTCGATGACCTGCTCTAGCGCGAAGCCTACCGTGGTCATCTCGGCGATGAGGGTGCTCTGCGCGAGGCCGTGGCCACTCAGCTGCTCCGCGGTGCCCTCGTCGAAGTCGATAACCGCCATGCGGCCGCCGGGTCGGAGGTTCTCGAGCAGGCCGGAGGCCATCGTCTCGCGGTCGGGAAAGTCGTGATACACGCCGCGCAGGAGAATGGCGTCGCAGCACCTTGGCGGTAGACGCCTCGACATGCCGGGCGTGCGGCCGATTACGTTGACGTTGTCGATCTCCGCATCGGCGAGCGCCTGATAGATCTCGTGCGCCGGATTGCTGGAACCGACCGTCGCGTAAATGTTCCCCGACGCCCCGACGCGTTTGGCCATGTCCACGGTCCAGCTGCCGCTTCCGGCGCGCACATCGGCCACGATGAGTCCGGGCCGCAACCGGAGGACCTCGGCGATCCGGGCGGCTTCCTCCTGGAATCCGAGTCCCTGGTCGTACTGGAGCAGGAGCCAGCCGGCGGCGAGGCCCGCGCCAAACATCACCACAAAAGCGGCGGCGACGTGGACGGACGTGAGCCGGGCGATCTTCAGAATAGACAAGCCGTGAGTCTCCGACCAGCGGGCGGACCGGCCATTGGGATCATACACCGCCGGCGGGTGCACGGTATGATCGGCCCGCGGTCTGACGGAACCGCGTCAGCGTCATCGTCACCCAGGAGGTGCGCATGCTTGCCAAGGCGTGTTCGACGATCCTCGAAGCCATCGGCCACACACCGCTCGTGAAGCTCAACCGCGTCGCACGGGGGGTGGTCGCGACGATTTATGTCAAGTGCGAGTACATGAATCCAGGCGGCTCGATGAAGGATCGCATGACCCTCCACATGGTCAATCAGGCCGAAGCGCGGGGTGATCTGAAGACCGGCGGGACGATCATCGAGGCAACGAGCGGCAACACGGGCGCGGGACTGGCGATGATTGCCGCCGTGCGCGGCTATCAGTGCGTGTTCGTCATGCCGGACAAGATGTCGAACGAGAAGATCGCTTCGCTCAAGGCGTTCGGCGCTCGGGTCGTCGTGTGTCCAACCGCGGTGGAGCCTGAGGACCCCCGGAGCTACTACTCCGTGGCCCAGAAGCTGCACGTCGAAACGCCCAACTCGTTCTACGCAAACCAATATCACAACCAGGACAATCCGGACGGACACTATCGATCCACCGGTCCGGAAATTTGGGAGCAGACGGAAGGAAAGATCGACGTGTTCGTGGCTGGCATGGGGACCGGCGGGACGATGGCCGGTACGGGCCGGTACCTCAAGAACCGGAAGCCGTCCGTGCAGCTCGTCGGCGTCGACCCGGTGGGATCGCTGTACTACGACTACGTCAAGAGCCAGCGGGTGACGAAGGCGTTCACCTACAAGGTGGAGGGCATCGGCGAGGATTTCTTTCCGTCGACGTTCGATCCCAAGTGGATCGACGACATCGTGCGTGTCGATGACAAGGAATGTTTTCTGATGGCGCGTGACCTGGTGCGACACGAGGGCCTGTATGCTGGCGGCTCCTCCGGCGCGGCGGTGGCGGGAGCGATCAAGTTCGCCAGGCAGAGCCGGAAGCGACAGAACATCGTCGTGCTGCTGCCTGACGGCGCCGCGAAGTACCTGTCGAAGGTGTTCAACGACGAATGGCTTCGAGAGAACGGCTTCCTCGATGACGATTGGGGGTTGGGGACGGTCACCGACTTGCTCGCCTCCCGCCAGGCGAAGGTCATCACCGCCAAGGCCAGCGACCGCGTCCGCGACGTGATCGCGAAGATGAAGGCGCGCGGGATTTCGCAGTTGCCGGTGCTGTCGCGCGGCAAGCTGCTGGGTGTCGTCGCGGAGGTCGATCTGCTGCGCCACCTGGCCGCGGGCGAGCACTCGCTGGACACACGGGTCGACGCTCTGGTGGAGAGCGACTATGCGACGGTGTCGCCGCACACCCGGGTCGAGTTGGTGCAGACCCTGCTGGCGGATACGCGGATGGCGATCGTCCTGGACGGCGACGACCTCGTGGGTGTGGTGACCAAGATCGACCTGATCGCCCACCTGGCTAGTCCGACGGTGCGGCAGCGGGCGCCCCGGCGGGTGAGAAAACGTAAATCTACGTAGCGGTCAATATCCGAGCGCGACCGTCTCGCGGCGGACGTCACCGGCGGCGATCATCGTCGCGTCACCCGGCGCGCGGTAGGTCACCGTGACGGCGCCGGTGAGGTAGCTCCACAGGCCCCAGGACCGCACGTCATGGCCGCGGGCACGCAGGGCGTCGGCTGTGGCCTCCGGGATCCGACCTTCCAGATTCAGCCGTGCGGGCGTCCGGTTCACCTCGGAGCCGGTGGTCGGGAAGTTCTGGCTGCCGAACCGGGGTTGATCCAGCGCGTGTTCGGGCGACATGTCCCAAACGATCACGTTGAGCAGGACCTGCAGGATAGCCTGCAACTGCTGGTCGGCACCCGGTGTGGACAGTCCCATGACGGGCTCGCCGGCCCTCATCACCAGCACCGGCGCGTTCGTGTTTCTCGGCCGCTTCTTCGGGGCCATCACGTTGGCCAACGCGGGGTCCAGGTTGAACTGCGCCATCCGGCGGCCCAGGCCGAAGCCCCAGCCAGGAATCATCGGGCTGACGATGTGGCTGTCGCTCTGGGTGAGCGAGAACAGGTTGCCATCGGCGTCCATGACGTTCAGCGAAGATGTGTCGAGCGGATCCGGTTCCGGCGCGTCAGGCGCGCCGTCCGTCGACGTGAAGCGGCTCGGCGACTCGTCGGCGACGGCAAGCCCGCGCGTCGGATCGCCCCACGGCGGCATGTCCGGGAACGCTCGTGCCATGTCCACGAGCGTGGCACGCGCGACCGCGTACTCGTTCGAGAACAGCGCGGGCGGTATGTCCACGACGTCGGGGTCGCCGATGTAGCGGTGGCTGTCCGCCATGCCGAGCGCGATGACTTGCGACAGCAGGTGGATATAGTCCGGCGTGTTGAACCCGAGTGCACGCACGTCGAACTGGCGGAGGAGGTTCAGGAAGAGAACGAGGCGCGGGCCCTGGGACCACCCGCCCGGCACGTGGATGTCGTAGCCTGCGTATGTCGTGTGCAGCGACGCCGCCCAGGCGCCTTCATAGGTGGAGAGATCGTCGTACGTGAGGATGCCCCCGTGCGTCGCCAGGAAGTCTGCGGCTGCTCGGGCCGGCGCTCCGGCGTAAAAGGCGTCGCGCGCCGCGCGTAGGCCGTCCTCGCGGGTGCCACCGTTCGTGAGCGCGTCACGCTCGGCTGTCATCAGGTAGCGGATGAGCCGCCCGAGGTCGCGGTTGACCATCAGATCGCCGACCTGTTGTCGGCCCACCCCGTGCTGAAACCAGAAGGCGGCGTTATACGGAAAGCGGAGCGCGTCCTGCGTCTGCCTGTCCAGCAGCCACTTTTGCATCTTGTGCATGTGGTAGCCGTGCTCGGCGGCGTCGAGCGCGCCGCGCGCAGCATCGGCGAAGCTGAGGGTGCCGTATCGCGTCAGCGCGGCCAGCCAGACGTCGACGTCCGCTGGAATCAGCGCCGTATTGGTAGACGTCTTCCCATGCTCCAGGAAGTACTCGAGCGTGGCGGCCGCCGGGGTCTGGCCCGCGCCGATGCGCGTGACGACGGCGCGATCTGCCGCGCTGTAGGCAATGAGAGGTGCCACGCCGTTCCAGCCGGCGTAGTCCATCTTCGTGACCTTGAGGGTCATGGCGGCGGCGACGCCGGCGTCGAACGCGTTGCCGCCGGCCTTCAAGATTTCGAGGCCGGCCTCGGTGGCCAGGTAGTGCCCGCTGGAGATGACACCGCGTGTGCCCATGACACGCGGTCGCATGGCCTCGACGTTGTCCGGGTCGTAGACGGGTCCGTAGGTCTCGAACGGGCGAAGACGATCGAGGGTACGCTGGCTGTCGGCCGTCTGCCGACCCGTCACGATGGTGGTGACGGCAGCGATCGTGACCACGAGGGCGAGTGCGATGCTCGGCGTGCGCATGGCGCGGTCCTTTGGATGGTGTGGCGGTTGAAGCCGTCGGCCTGCTACGGCGTGTCGGCCGAATACACGATCTGACCGCCGACGATCGTCGTGACGACGGAGACCATCGGCAGGTCCTCCGGGGGTATCGAGAAGATGTCGTCGCTCAGGACGACGAGGTCGGCCAGCTTGCCGCGCTCGATCGTGCCCTTGTCCTGCTCCTGGAACTCGGCATAGGCCGATCCCAGGGTGTACGCCTCGATGGCTTCGTCGAGCGTCAACTTCTGCTCCGGCACCCAGCCGTTGGGGTGGCGGCCGTCGAGCGTCGCGCGTGTCACGGCGGCGTGCAGCGTCAGCATCGGTTCGATCGGCGCGCCGTTCCAATCGGTGCCAACCGCCAGGCGGACGCCGTGGTCGAGGAAGGTGCGAAAGGCGTAGGTCGTCTTCGCCCGGTCCGGCCCGATGCGATCCTCCGCCCAGCGTCCGTCGTCCACGGCGTGGTACGGCTGGACCGAGGCGATGATGTCCAGCTCGGCGAATCGGGCGAAGTCCGCCTCGACCAGATGCTGGGCGTGCTCGATCCGGAGGCGGCGGTCGCGCGGGCCGTTCAGCACCGCCAATTCTTCGAAGAGGTCGAGCGTCATGGAGATGCCGCGATCGCCAATGGCATGGAGCGCAATCTGTAGGCCCGCGTCGTCCGCCGAGAGGAGGCGAGTGCGGGCGTCCGCGAACGGCGTGAACTCCTCGGTCAGCATTCCGGTCGACTCCGGCTCGTGCAGGTACGGCTCGAAGAACAGCGCGGTGGAAGATCCCAGCGAGCCATCGACGTAGCCCTTGAGCGCCCCGAGGCGGAGGAACGTGCTGCCGAATCCACGCCGGATGCCGACGTTGGCTTGGTCTTGCCAATCGGTCTCCATCGGCGCGAGGTAGAGACGGGTGGTCAGCAGGCCCGAGGACTCGAGCTCCATGAAGAGGGCGGTGTCATCGGCCGACGTCCCCATGTCGGTCGCACTGGTGACCCCCGCGGCCGCCATCTGTTCGAGCGCGCGGGTGGCAGCCCGTCGCCGCTGTTCTGGGCTCAGCGGCGGTACGATGCCGGCCACGAGATCGCGCGCCGCCATCTTGAGAATCCCCGTCGGGGCGCCGGCACCGTCACGCAGGATTTCGCCGCCCGGTGGATCGGTGGTCGACACCGTGATTCCCGCCAGCTCGAGCGCCCGCGTGTTGGCGAGCGCCTGATGGCCGTCGTAGCGAATGATGTAGACCGGATGGTTCGGTGTGACGCGGTCGATGAGCTGCCGCGTCGGCAGGTCGGGCGGCGTCCACAGCTGCTCGTCCCAATCACCGCCGAGAATCCACTCGCCGGCCGGTACGCCCGCGGCGAAGTCGGCAATGCGTTGGGTGAACTCCTCGGGAGAGTCCGCGTCCTTGAGATGCACGTTGTCGAGTTGCTGTCCGGCCTGGACGAGGTGCACGTGCGCGTCGTTGAAGCCCGGGAGGACCAGGCGGCCTTCGGCGTCGACGACGATCGTCTCGGAGCCGCGCCATGCGTCGATCTGGGCGGCGTCACCCACGGCGGCGATGCGGTCGCCGATGACCGCGATGGCTTCCGCCCGGGGGTGGTCGCGGTCGACCGTCCAGACGTTCGCGTTGATGACGATCAGGTCGGCGGCCGGTCCGTCAGCGGAGCCACCGCACGCGCTGACGCTGGCGAAGAGCACGGTCCAGAGGGCGAAGGTCGGCGCGGAACGTCCGCCGCCGCGCGGCGCGGCGGCTGCCGCGGTACGGGGCGCCCGGGTAGAGGCCACAGTCGAGCGGGTCATTTCAGGCGACGGCGAGGGGAGTTTATCATGAGGCGAGCGGCGCCCCCCCCCATTCCGGCGACCGGCCGGTGAAGACGCGCGTGATGTTTTGTCACATGAGGGCTAACGCAGGAGACCGCTCCGGGGAACGGATGATGCTTCACTGTTGAACGGTCTGCCGGTGTCTCGTCGCAGCGGTTGCGGCTGGTACGTGGACCACGGGGCCGGCCGTCGCGCAGGCACCCGAGGTGCTCGACGAGGCGTTTGAGCAGCACCTGGAGCCGGATGTGCGCACGCTGATGCAATGGGCGGTGCGGGATGAGGACCGGACGATGCTCTTCGCGGCGGAACTCGCCGTGCGGCCGTGACTCGTGCCCGGCCGCGCGATATACTGGCCGCGTTGCAGGTGGCCCAACGAGCGTTCGCCGGAACGCGTTGCCGATTGGAAGGATCACATGACGAAGCGATTTCTCGCGCTGGCGGTGGCCGTTCTGACGTGCGGCGCGGGCGCGCCGGCACATGCGCAGTTGCAGAACGTTGGTTCGATCGAGTTCCCGACCTCGGCGTCGGCGGAGGCCCAGCAGCCCTTCCTCCGAGGCGTCGCTATCCTGTACAGCTTCGGGTGGGCCCAGGCGAGAGAGCAGTTCCGGGAAGCGCAGGAGCTCCAGCCTGATTTTGCGATGGCCTATTGGGGCGAGTCGCTCGCCTACAACCATCCGCTATTTTCGAACATGGATCCCACGAAGCCGCGAGCAGCGCTGGTCCGCCTGGCCCCGACGCGGGTCGAGCGGTTGGCCAAGGCGCCGACCGACCGGGAGAAAGGCTTCCTGAACGCCGTGGAAGTGCTCTGGGGTGACGGCGATCAGGTCGCCCGCCGGGTGGGATACATGGAGGCGATGCAGGACCTCTACGAGGCCTATCCGAGCGACGCCGAGGTGGCGGCGTTCTACGCGCTGTCCGTGCTGAGCGCATCGCGCGCGACGGGCGACCAGAGCCTGCGGCCCGAGATGCGTGCCGGCGCTATCGCGCTCAAGCTCTTCAACGAGAATCCGGATCACCCGGGCGCGGCACACTACACCATCCATTCGTTCGACGACCCGCTGCACGCGCCGCTGGCGCTAGCCGCGGCCATGCGGTTCGCCGAGATTGCACCGGCGGTCGCCCACGCCCGGCACATGCCGACGCACATCTTCATCCAGCACGGCATGTGGGATCGCGTGTCGGGCAACAATCAGTATGCGTTCGAGGCTGCGATGGAGCTGTGGAACGGCGGCGAGAGCGTCGGCGACGCGATGCACTCGCTCGACTGGGGTCATTACGGCGACCTGCAGCGGGGTGACTACGTGAAGGCGCGCCTCTGGATCGAGCGGCTCGACGGGCTGGCCCAGCGGGCCGGCGGCGAGCGGGCCGCGCGGTCTCGCTCCCGGTTGGTCGCGCGGTACGTCATCGAGACCGAGGAGTGGAAGATCGGGCCGATCACGGAGGACGCCTCGGCGGTAGAACTGTTGGCCACTGGTCTGAGTGCCGCGCGGATGGGCGACCAGGCCGCGGCGCGAGCCGCCGAAGCGGCGCTGAAGGCGCTGGTCGAGAAGGGTGGTCGCGACGGCGGGGGTCGCGGCGGTGGCACCACCACGCAGATCATGCATAAGGAGGTCGGGGCGCTGGTGCACGCCGCGATGGGCCATGCCGACGTTGCCACCGGCCTGATGGACGAGGCGGTGGAGCTGGTGTTGACGATGCGCCCACCCAACGGACCTGCCACGCCCAGCAAGCCGGTGTTCGAGCTGTACGGCGAGCTGCTGCTGGACTTGGATCGGCCGGCCAAGGCGATCGAGCGGTTCGAGACATCGCTGGGGCGTCTGCCGAATCGGCCACGATCCCTGCTGGGCATGGCCCGAGCGCAGGCGGCCGTCGGTGACCGCGCGGCCGCGAGCGAGTACTACACGCGCGTGGCGGACGTGTGGGACGGTCGGGACGCGTTCGAGGGTTACCGGGAAGCGAAGCGCTACCTCGAGACGACGGAGGAGCCGTAGCGGCGAGACCGGCCGGACAACGAGCTACGAACCATGCGCACGGCCTTTCCGCTGCGCCGTCCTTCGGTCCCAGCCGCGTTTCTCACAAGCGCCGCGGTCCTTATCATCATCATTGTCGGGGCCGCCTGCGGACCGTCGGTACCGGAAAATCCGGCCGATTTGGTGTTGACCGGCGGCAATATCGTGACGATGGCGGACGGCGCTCCCGCCGCCCAGGCGATCGCCGTGCGGGGCGATCGGATTGCTGCCGTCGGCTCCGTCGCGGAGATCGAGGCGCTGGTCGGCTCCGAGACCCAGGTCATCCGGCTCGACGGGAAGACGGTGGTGCCGGGGATGATCGATGCGCACGTGCACTTTACGCGGCTGGGCCGGCAGCGGTTGATTTTGGATGCCCGGGGAATGACCAAGGAGGCGATTGTCGCCGAGGTTGGCCGACGGGTGGCCGCCGCCCAGCCGGGCGACTGGGTCGAGGGGCGCGGCTGGGATCAGACCACCTGGGAGGTGCGCGAGTTTCCCACGAAGGAAGATCTGGACGCCGTCTCCCCGGAGAATCCGGTGTATCTCGTCCGCGTGGATGGTCACGCGGCGTGGGTCAACACCGCGGCGCTCGGGGCGGGCGGCATCACCCGGGACACGGCGGACCCGGCGGGTGGTCAGATCCTTCGTGACGGCGCCGGTGAGCCGACCGGGACGTTGGTCGACAACGCCTTTCGCCTCGTGCAGGCCCAGATGCCGCCGCCGTCCGCGGCGCAGCGCCGGCAGGCAGTCCAGCTCGCTATCGAGGAGGCCCTGGCCTCGGGCTTGACTGGCGTCCACGAGGCCGGCGGTTCCCGTGAGGAGATCGACACCTATCTCGAGATGCTCGAGGACGACGACTTCGACTTCCGCCTCTACGAGTTCGTCCGCTGGCCGGCGAACGAAGCCGAGCAGCCGCACACCTACGACGAGCTCGATTACTTCCTCGAGCAAGGGCCGCAGCTCGGCCTGTACGACAACCGGCTGACGATCCGCGGCATCAAGATGAGCATCGACGGGGCGATGGGCTCGCGCGGCGCGGCGTTGCTGGAGCCGTATGCGGACGACCCGGGCAATACCGGGCTGTTCAGGCTGAGCGAGGACGAGATCTACGACACGATTCTGCGCGGCCTGGAGGCCGGCTTCCAGACGGCGACCCATGCCATCGGTGACGCCGCCAACCGGGTCGTCCTCGACGCGTTCGAACGCGCGATCGCCGAATCAGGCGCCGTGGATCACCGGCTCCGTGTGGAGCACGCCCAGATTCTCCATCCGGATGACGTCGACCGGTTTGCCCAGCTCGACGTCCTGCCGTCGATGCAGCCGACGCACGCCACCAGCGATATGGACTGGGTGGCTGATCGGGTCGGTGAGGAACGGACACGGTTCGCCTACGCCTGGCGGACGTTGCTCGATTCCGGGGTCCGAATCCCTGGAGGATCGGATGCGCCGGTCGAGTCGGTCAAGCCGCTCTGGGGGATCTACTCGGCGGTGACGCGGCAGGACCACGATCCGGGAGACGCGGCGCCGTGGCACCCGGAGCAGCTCGTCACCCGCGAGGAAGCGCTGCGGATGTTCACCATCGATGCCGCGTACGGCGCCTTCGAAGAGGATCTGAAAGGGTCGCTGGAGGTCGGCAAGCTGGCTGACATGGTCGTGCTGTCTCGGGACATCATGACGATCGCGGCACCCCAGATCCTCGAGACCGAGGTGCTCACGACGATCTTGGGCGGGCGGATCGTCTACGAGGCAACCGCCCCGGAGTGAGCGTGGACGTGATGATGCCGCGGGCGGAGAGGCCGTACATGCATGGCCGCGCGTCCCGAGTCCTGGTGCTGACGTTGAGCGTGCTGGTCGCGTGGGGCAGCACGGCCGCCGCGCAGGGGCCGTTGCCGGCGCGCGCAGTGTCGCTCGCATCTTCATCGAGCGCCGATCTGCTGCGGGTACGCCGCCTGCTCGCCGAGCCGGCCGGATGGGTGGGTGACGCCGCGGCGGCGGAAGCCGCGCGCGCGATGCAGGACGGTCAAGACGATCGCCCGCCGCCGGCGTCCGGCGGCCGGCGCAAGGCCGGGGCCATGGTCGCGCTGATGGTGGGCGTCGGTCTCTTCGGGTTCTTTCTCACGCGCGGACCCAAGAAGATCGACGAGATGATCGAGCTGCGCGGTGAGCGTTCTGAAATTGCGGACTTCACACTCTTTGCCGGCGCCGTGACGCTCATCGGCACCGGTACCGTCATGCTGCTCGCCGGCTCCTAACCTTCGCCCCTAATTTTGGTTGGCCGTCCAGGGATCGCGGGGAGGGCATCGCCTGCGGCTCGCCCACGCAGGCCTGAAGGCCTGCGCTACACCTGTCGGTAGCCTACACGTTAGGATTACGCCGCGCCGCGCGTCCCAGAGCCCAGCGCCCAGAGCCGAGACGCCTCAGTGCAGCCGGTCGCCGAGGACGTGCGTCAGGACGCGGACGGCGAGCAGGTAGTCGTCGAGGTCCACGCGCTCCTCAGGGGTGTGGTCGAGGGTCGAGTCGCCCGGGCCATAGGCGACGATCGGACACCGCCAGACCGGGCCGACGACGTTCATGTCGGACGTGCCCGTTTTCAGCTTGAACCTGGGGGTCAGGCCGGCCCGCCGGATCGCGCGGATGAAGGCGGCGACCAGTCGGTTCTTGCGGCCCGCTTTGAACGGTGGCACGAATCCGTCGAGCGACACCGAGCCCCAGCCGGAGGCCAGTTCCTCGACGCGAGCCCGCAGGTCATCGACGGCCGCGTCGAGCGGGAGGCGCACACTACCGCGCAGGTCGGCGCGGTCGGTGAATCCATCGGTCGACGTCTGAAACTCTGTCAGGTGCGGGTCGAGTCGTTCGAAGACGGTGCGCGCGTGGTTGCGACGCTCGCAGTACTCCTCGAGTCGGGTCCACCACTCAGCAGCGCGCGCGGCGAGGCTCTTGCCCTCGGCGGCCGTGTGCGCGTGCGCCTGCTGCGCGACGAGTGCCAGGCCGATGCGCCCCTTGTACCCGAGGGTGATGCCCGAGACGCCGCTCGGCTCGCCGATGACGACCGCCGCGGGCGCGTATCGATCGCAGATGAAGTGGGCCCCCTTCGACGTTGGCGCCTCTTCCTCGACGGCGCCGATGACGACCAGCCGGACGTCGTCCGGAATCGCGGCCTGGGCGGCCGCCGCGACGAACGCGGCAAGCGGTGCCTTGGCATCGACGGCGCCCCGGGCATGCAGTGATCGGCCGGTCACCGACGGCGTGATGAAGCTCGGCACGGTGTCCACGTGACCCAGCAAGACGATCGTGGTCGGGCCAGTGCCGCGCTCGGCGACGAAGTTCCCGACGTCATCGGCGCAGGCGCGGAGGCCGGCCCGGTTGGCTCGCTCCACCAGCAACGACACGGCCCCGGCCTCCTCGCCTGATGGCGAGTACACGGCGCAGAGATCACGTAGCAGGTCGATCGCCTCCCGATCGGTCACGCGAGCACCCGGCCCAGGGCGGCGACCACCGTGTCGAGCTCATCCGCTTCGATGACGAGTGGCGGAAGCAGCCGGAGGACCGTCGAGCCGGCCAGCAGCGCCAGGACGCCCTCGTCCATCAGCGCCCGGGCCGTGCTGCCGGCCGGGCGCTTCAGCTCGATGCCAATCATGAGACCCAGGCCGCGGATGTCCCGGATGTGCGGGCTGCCGAGGGCGCGGATGGCATCCATCGTCCGCTGGCCGGCTTGGGCTGCACGGGCCGGGAGATCGGTCTCCACGATGTGCGCGATGACCCGATCGGCCACGGCGCAGGCCAGCGGGTTGCCTCCGAAGGTCGTCGTGTGGCTCAGCTTGGCCAGCTGGCCGACAGTGTCGCCGAACGCCGTCACGCCCATGGGGATGCCGCCCGCCACACTCTTGGCGAGCGTCAGGATGTCCGGGACCACGTCGTGCTGCTCGAACGCGAACAGGGTCCCCGTGCGGCCGAAGCCGGTCTGGACCTCATCGATGACGAGCAGCGTGCCGCGCTCGGTGCAGGCGTCGCGGATGGCGCGCAGGTACTCCGTGGTCGCCGGTCGGATGCCGCCTTCGCCCTGGACGACCTCGACGATCACCGCCGCGGTCGCGTCGGTGACAGCCTCCGCGACCGCCTCGGGTCGGTTGAACGGGATGGTCCGGAAGCCGGGCACGAGCGGTTCGAACGGCGCGCGGTACTGCTTGCCCCACGTCGCGCTCAGCGCGCCGAGTGTCTTGCCGTGGTAGCCGCGCCTTGCTGACACGATTTCCGGTCGGCCGGTCGCCGCCCGCGCGAACTTGATGGCCGCCTCGTTCGCCTCGGTGCCGGAGTTGCTGAGGAAGAATCGGTCGAGCGACGGCGGCGTGATCCCGTGCAGCCGCTCGAGCAGGGCTGCGCGCCGGTCGTTGTAGAAGAGTTCGTGCGCCGTGATCAGCCGACCCGCCTGCGCGCGCAGGGCCTCGACGACGACCGGGTGGGCGTGGCCGAGGACGGCGACGCCGATGCCGGCGGTGCAGTCGATGTACTCGCGGCCCTCGGCATCCCACACCCGCGCGCCCTTGCCCCGGACGAGGGCGATCGGACGCTTGTGGTACAGGCCGGACGAGTGCCGGTCTTCACACGCGATGATGTCCTGAGGCTGCAATGACCGTTCCTCTGCCGGCGAGCGCCTGCGTCACGGGCTGGTCGAGCCTGGCATCCCCCAGCACGACCCGGCGGACGCCGCCGGCCAGCGCCTCCTGGACCGCCATCAGCTTCTTGCGCATCCGCCCTTTAGCGCAGTCGAAGTATTTGTCCAGGCCATCCGATGCGATATGGCGGATGAGGGACGACGCATCGTCTGGGTCGCGCAGCAGGCCAGGAACATTGGAGAGAATCACCAGGTCCTCCGCGCCCACCGCTTCGGCCAGCCGGGCGGCCGCGCGGTCGCCATCGACGTTGACGGCGACATGGTCGTCGCTGATAGCGGGTGGGCAGACCGCGAGCACGTAGCCGGCGTCGTAGAGTACGCGGATGAGCTCGGTGTTGACCGACGTGATCTTGCCGGTGTGATCGTCCCGGAGGACCTTCTTCTTTCCGCCTTCGACGATGGTGAGCGTCGCCTTCCGGGGGCCCGACAGCAGACGGCCGTCCAGGCCGGCCAACCCGATGGCTGGGACTCCCCGCCGCTGCAAGAGCTCAACGATACCCTTGTTCACCTTGCCGCAGTAGGCCATCTCGAAGATCTCGAGCGTCCGGCGGTCGGTGTACCGGCTCTCGTACCCCGAGGCCGACGTGACGAACCGCGGGGGGTGCCCCAGCGCCTTGGCCAGCTCGTTGGTCTCGTGCGACCCGCCGTGGACCAAGAGCCACGGACGACCTCGCGCGTGCAGCGCCGCGAGATCGTCGCACACCGGTTCGTAGCCGATGCCGCGGCCGCCGCCGACCTTCACGATGAGCATCGGCGCGATCAGATGGGGTGCAGCCCAGGGAAGTCCAGGCCGGTGCGCTCGTCCCAGCTGGCCATGACGTTCATCGCCTGCACGCCGTTGCCGGCGGCGCCCTTCATGAGATTGTCGAGTGCGGCGAGCACGACCAGCCGGTCGCCGTCGGCGTCGCGCTCGAAGCCGACGTCGCAGTAGTTGGAGCCGGCCAGGATCTTCGGTTCCGGATAGCGAAAGACGCCGCGCGTCTCCTTCACGATCCGGATAAAGGGCTCGTGCCCGTACGCGGCCCGAAACAGCTTCCAGAGCGCCTTGGTGTCCAAATCTCGCGCGAGACGCACGTGGGCGGTCACGAGCACACCGCGCACGAGCTCGATCGCCGTGGCGGAAAAATGGACCGTCGGCGCGCCGCCGTCGGAGAGCTCCTGCACGATCTCACCGGTATGGCGATGGCCGGTCGGCTGGAACGATCGGACGGCGCCGCTGCGCTCCGGGTGATGTGAGGACGCGCTCGCCTTGTTGCCCGCCGCCGACGAGCCGACCTTCGCCTCGATGTAGACCTCGCGGTTGGCGACCACTCCTTCGAGGAAGAGCGGGCGGAGCGCCAGGATGGCCGTCGTCGCCAGGCAGCCGGCGCCGGTCACGTAGGCGGCCCGCGCGATGTCGGCCCGGTGCAGCTCGGGGATGCCGTACACGAAGTCGGCGAGTGCCGCCGGATTTGGGTGGTCGTGGCCGTACCAGCGCCGGTAGGCCGCAGGCGAGCGCAGGCGAAAATCGGCGCTCATGTCGATGATGCGTGGCGCCACGGACCGCAGCTCCCCAAATTTCTGGGCGAAGCTCCCGTGCGGCAGCGCGGCGAAGAGCAGATCGCATGGGTCCAGATCTTCCAGGCGGCGGAAGCGCAGGTCGGTTCGCCGCCTGAGGTTCGGGTGCGCCGTCGCGACGAGCTTCCCCGCGAGCCGCTCGGATGTGACCTCGGCGACGGTCACCTTCGGGTGGTCGAGCAGGAGCCGCAGCAGCTCGCCGCCAACGTACCCAGACCCTCCGAGGATGCTGACCTTCATCGGGTGGCCGTCGTCGCCTGCGCCTGACCGACGGACAATACGTAGTCCACGATGCGCTCGTGAATCGGCACGCCGGTGACGCCGATGCTGTTGCGGAACTCCATCGTGTAGTTCACCTCGTTCACCAGGAGGCCCTGGTCGGTTTCGAAGACGTCGATCGCCAGGACGCCGCCCCCGACCGCCCTGGCCGCCCCGAGGCAGACGGCGTCGAGCTCGTCAGTGACCGGACAGTTGGCGGTGGTGGCGCCCCGGGCGGTGTTCGTGATCCAGTGCTCGCTCATCCGGTAGATGGCGCAGATCGTCTTGCCGCCGACGACGAACGCGCGAATGTCCCGCCCGCCCTTCTCGACGTACTCCTGGATGTAAAAGATCGAGTGGTGGTACGACCCCAGGATCTGCTTGTGCTCGAGCAGCGCTTCCGCGGCATGCCGGTCGTTGACCCGCGCGATCAGCCGGCCCCAGGAGCCGACGGCCGGTTTGAGGACGATGGGATAGCCCATGGCCTCAATCGTGGCGAGGGCCGACTCCGGCGTGTAGGCGATCCGCGTTCTTGGCGTCGGCACGTCGTGCTGCACCAGCGCGTTCGTTGTCAGCACCTTGTCGCCGCAGACGTTGGCGACGTCCCAGGTGTTGATGGTCGGGACGCCGCGGTCGTTCAGGATCTTCAACGTGTGCAGCGCGCGCGCGTGGTTGACCGCGCGCTCGAGGACGATATCCCAGGGCAGCTGGCGGGCCTGCAGATCGAGGGAGAGCTGCCGATCGTCGATCTTCTCGAACGGCACCCCCCGGGCTCGGAGCGCCTGGAAGATCAGTTTTTCCTCGGTGCGGACGATAGAGCAGAGGACGCCAAGGCGCATGATCCTTATTCGCCCCAGTCCTCTTCTTCCTTGGGCGCGTAGTCGAGCTGCGGGGGATCGACGGATCGCACCTCGAACTCGGTACCGCAGTCCGGGCAATCCACGATCTCGCCGGATTCGACGTCGGCCTTCAGACGGATGTCAGCGTCGCACTCGAGACACTTGGGCATCGCCCCTCCGGGGCTGCTGTCAGGCGTCGTGTCGGGTGCCGGCTCGCGTGAGCGCCGAGATCGCCTCGAGCATCACGAACACGGCGGAGATGACGATGACGACGTCGAGAAAGAGCAACAGATACTGAGACGTTCGGTACAGATCCCACAGCTGATACAGGGCCGCCAATAACGCGACGGTCGTCACGAAGGCCATCGGAATCAGCGTATAGCGAGCCGGACGACCGGCTCGCACCAGGATGACGCTGATGACCAGCAGCGTCAGACCGGCCAGGAGCTGGTTCGTCGTGCCGAAGAGCGGCCAGAGGACCATGCCGCCGGTGAGGTCGGCGCCGCCCGCGCCAAAGGCCAGCACCAGGCAGGCGCCGACCGCGGCAAACGTGGCCACGTAGGCGTTCTTCAACAGGGGAATGCGGTAGATGGTCCCCCATTCTTGGACGATGTAGCGCTGCAGCCGAACGCCGGTGTCCATCGTCGTGCCGGCGAAGAGCACGGCCATCATCGTCAGCAGGGTGGCCGCCGTCTCGTGCCTGAGCCCCAATCCGTCCGAGACGATCGTGGCGCCCCCCTGGACGAATGCCGCGAGGCCGCCGCCCCCGAACTCGGCGTAGACGCTCCGCCATTCGTCGAGGGTGGCGAACCCGGCGGTGGCGACGATGATCGCGACCAGCGCCAGCGCGCCTTCACCGGCCGAGCCCAGGTAGCCGACGAACCGGGCATCGGTCTCCACGTCGAGCTGTTTCGACGTCGTGCCGGAGCCCACCAGGCCGTGGAAGCCGGACACGGCGCCGCAGCCGATCGTGACGAAGAGCAGTGGCAGCAGCGGGGGCGCGCCGGCCGGGACGTCCAGGTTGATGGCCGGCGCGACGATCGTCGGGCCGGCGATGAACATCGCGCCGTACATCAGGCCGAGGCCGATGAAGAGCTGCACGCCGTTGATGTAGGCGCGTGGCTGGAGGAGGATCCAGATCGGCAGCAGCGACGCGATCGCCGCGTAGCCGAACAGGATGAGAATCCACTGCGCGCCCGGTCCCAGTCCGAGGAGTTGCTCCGGGAGCACGATTGGGGCGATCTCCCCGACGAAGATGACGGCATAGAGGATGGTGGTGCCGATGATGGTCGGCCACAGCAGGGGCACCTTCATCCGGAAGAGCAGTTGGCCGAGGCCGAGCGCGACAACCGTGGCCGCCCAGACCGGAATGACGCTACTCGGCGTCGCCTGGAGGGCCTCGCTAATCACGACGGCGAAGACGGCGTTGACCATCAGCAAGAGCAGGAAGATGACGATCATGAAGAGCGCCCGCGCCCGTGGCCCGACGACGTCACCGGTCAGGGAGCCGATCGATTGGGCCTTGTTGCGGACGCTCGCCCAGATCGCGCCGAAGTCGTGGACGCCGGCGAAGAAGATCGTCCCGATGATGACCCAGAGGAACGCCGGGAGCCATCCCCAGATGACCGCGATCGCGGGGCCGATGATCGGCGCGACGCCGGCCACGGCCGTGAAGTGGTGTCCCCAGAGGATGAAGCGGGGGGTCGGCACGTAATCCACGTCGTCCCGCATCGTGTGGGCCGGCGTTTTGAAGTCCGGATCCAGCCGGTAGATCCGCTCGGCGATGAAGCGCGAGTAGAACCGGTAGCCCAGGAAGAGCAGGGTGAGGCCGATCGTGGCGAGCAGGATGGCGCTCATATCAATAACGTGATCGCCAGCCGCGAAAGCCTACGGACGCGAAGCGGGACCGGCGGGAGACCCAACGCTGCGAACGCTAGATTATAGTCCAGATGAGGGAAGCGGAAGGCCGAGAGCCAGGAGCCGAGAGCCAGGAGCCAATGACCGGTGCCCTCACCCCGGCCCTCTCCCAAGGGGAGAAGGAGGCGTAGGAAGCTGCGCGGCCTTCAGAGAGGGAGGCAGGGGCGGCGGCGGACGGAGGCCGCCACCCCTGTGTCATGCTCGGCGAACGCTCAGCGCGCGACGGCCACGAGAACCGGCTGTGCCGATGCCGGTGGGACCTCCTCGAAGACCGGAGCGGCCATGTCGGTCGCGGCCGAGCGGCCGGCGGCCAAGGTCCACTCGTCGGCGAGGATCGACCACATCGCGTGATCGCGGTACTCGCCGTCGACCTTGAAGCAGCGCCGCAGGATCCCTTCCTGTACGGCGCCCAGCTTCCGGAGCGCGCCGTTCGCCCGGGCGTTGTCCGCGGCGGCGCGGGCTTCCAGACGGCGGACCCCCATCGTCTCGATCGCGAAGTCGATGACGAGCTGGGCACACTCTTGGAAGAGCCCGGTGCCCCACAGCGACGAGCCGAGCGCGAAACCCCACTCGGCCGTCGCGAAGTTCGGCTCGACCGGCCAGAGTTGGAACACGCCGACGGCGGCTTCGCAGCCCTGCGGGACGACGCCGAAGCAGGCGTACTGGCCCGATTCCCGGGTTTCGTGCGTCCACCGGATGAACTGCTCGAAGTCGCGGACCGACTTCGGGCCAGGCGCCATGTGACGCTGGACCTCTCGCGTGGCGAGCAGCTCGTGCAGCGAATGTGCGTCCGAGGGCATGAGCTCGCGCAGGGTGACCCGTGGCGACATCAGCACCGGGAGCCCGGCGCGCCAGTCCGACCGGTCGCGCGTGCGATGTTCACTGTCCGGTTTGTTCAGTCTGTTCAGCATCTCAATCGCCTCTTTCCCTTTGTAGTCAACATGTCTTTCGTCTGACGGCACCCAACGCTAGGGCGCATCGACTGAGGTGTCGGCCGCGTCGAGGTTGCCCCAGACCAGCCGGTCGGCGGTGACCGCGGCGTTCCCCCAGACCAGGCGATTCCCCCAGACCAGACGGTTGCCCCAGACCAAGCGGTTGCCCCAGACCAGGCGGTTGCCCCAGACCAGGCGGTTGCCCCAGACCAGGCGGTTGCCCCAGACCAAGCGGTTGCCCCAGACCAGACGGTTGCCCCAGACCAGACGGTTACCCCAGACCAGGCGGTTGCCCCAGACCAAGCGGTTGCCCCAGACCAGGCGCTGGTCCTCGACAAGATCTCGCCTGCTGGCGTTTCCCCAGACGAGCCGGTTACCCCAGACCAGGCGGTCGCCCCAGACGACGCCTTGGCTCCAGGCCGGGTCGTTGAAGTAGACGCTGTTTCCCCAGACCAGGCGGTTGCCCCAGACGAGCCGCTGCGACCAGGTCAGCGAGGCGGTCGCGATGATGTCGGTCGGACTCTCCGTCGTCGTGAGCCACCAGTCATCCAGTTCGGTCGAGGTGTCGATTGCGCTGGAGAGTCGCGCAGCGCCGACAGCGTTGAGCGAACCCGTGCCCTGCGTCATTTCGTCAAGCCCGTCGATCGGCAGGGCGGTGAACTGGAGAATGGCCTTGACGGCGTTCGGCGTGAGGTCCGGGCCCTCGGGGTTGGCCTCGCGGCTCGCTTCGAGCAGCACCGCCACGACGCCGGAGGTCACGGCGGTCGACATGCTCGTGCCGCTCAGTCGGTAGTACTGCGCCGGCTGATTTCCGGTGCTCGCGCCGTTCGTCCAGACGATCTGCAGCTCGGGGTAATCCGTGTAGAGCGAGCTGTTCTTCGCCGCGGCGGCGACAAGGCGATGCCCGGGCGCGACGATGTCTGGCTTGGCCCTGGCGTCGAAGAGGGTCGGACCACGAGAGCTGTAGTCGGTGACGCCGTCGTCTGAACGGGTCACCGTGTTCCGGATGTCGACGGCCCCGACCGTGATCGCCGACGCCGCGTTGCCCGGAGATGCGATGCCACCGTAGCCGGTCTCACCGGTGTCGGGATCCTGGCCGTAGTTGCCGGCCGAGACGACGACAACGATGCCATTGGCCACCGCGTACTGGACCGCTTGCACCAGCGGGTCAGTCACGCTCGGCTCGAAGATCGGGTGGCCGAGTGACAGGTTCATCACGTCAATGCCCAGCGCGTCCTTGTACTCGACGGCAAACTCGATCGCCGCCACGACGTCGCTCGTGTACCCGGCGCCGTTGGCGTCGAGCACCTTCAGGCCGATGAAATGCGCGGCGGAGGCGGCGCCCTCGTAAAAGTTCTCGGAGGCGTCACCACTGCCGCCGATCAGGCCGGCCACGTGCGAGCCATGACCGAAATCGTCGTAAGGTGGCGTGGCGTCGCCGCCCTGCGTGAAGTCGAAGAAGGCGGAGATCCGCGAAAGCACGAGGTCGGTCGACGGCTCGATGCCGGAGTCGACGATGGCGATGCCGACGCCGGCGCCCGCCCAGGGTGAGCCGCCGGAGGTCACGCCACCGTCGGGCAGGAGGCCCAGGGTGTCGCGGAGCACCTCGCCGCTCGTGGCGTCGATGGCCGTCGGAAAGACCAGCGCGTCGATCGACAGACTCTCGATGTCAGGATCGGCCGCGAGCGCATCGAGCTCGGCCTGGGTCACGGTCACGGACAGGCCGTCGATGCTGGCATGCTGTCCATGGACCGGCGTGCCGGCGCCCTGCACGCGTTGGCTGACCGCGTGACGCTGGCCGGTCTTGGTGCGGATGATGACCCGCACCGGCGAGGTATCGCCGCTCTCAGCGTGAGCTTGCAGCGCGGTGTCGAGCGTCGCGCCCTGCTGTGCGTTGGCGGGAACGGCCATGGCAACGAGCGCGATGAGCGCCGTCAACCACACGAGCCGTCCTCGAGTGCTCCGATGATTGATCCGTCCGGTCATGATGATCCTCCTCAACGATCGCCACAGCGTACAGACGCCTCCCAAGTCGCCCGTGCGCGTCCGATCAATGATCGGTTCGCCCGATCAGGCTGCGCGTAAAGCGGGGGAGCCCTACCATCTTAGCCCCGTGGCGGTGTGCAAAAGTGGGTAGATCAAGGCGGGTGTCACCTCTGCGCCATCGTGACATCTACAGTCATACGCCCGGAGCGGAACGTCGGGTCGTGTAGTACGATGGCTGACCGGTCTACAGGGAATATGAGCTCGCAGACGTCTTCGATCCCGCTCTCGAGCGGCGCGCGCGCCTTCGTATGGTCGGTGGTCGCCATGGGTGCTGCAGTGATTGGCTATTCGCTGATCGAGGTGCTGTCCGCCCCGCCCGGCATGAACTGGCTGTTGCTGGCGGTGTTCACGTTCGTCAGCAGTCCGTTCTCGATCAGAATTCCTTCGGTTCCGCTCACGATCTCCGTGACCGAGACGTTCGTGTTCGCCTCGGCCTTGCTGTTCGGCCCAGCCGCCGCGGTGCTGACGGTCGCGGTGGACGGCCTGATTGTGTCGATGTCGGGAGCGCACCGACATCTGCAGCGAACGCTGTTCAACATCGCGGAGCCCGCGGTCTCGATCTGGGTGGCGGCGGAATGTTTCCATCTGGTGTCCGGCACCGGGCCGCTGTTCGGGCAGCGTGTGGCGATCGGACAGATCTTCTTTCCGCTGATCGTGTTGACGACGGCCTTCTTTCTCCTCAACGTCCTGCTGCAGAGTCGGGCGGTCGCATTCGAGATGCGCGTGTCGCCGTGGAAGTTTCTGCGCCCGCAGGCACCCCACGTCGTGCTGAATTTCGCCGCGAGCCTGGCGCTGGTCGTCCTCGTCGCGTGGAACGCGGACAACTTCGTCGTCATGACGGTCGGCGTCCTGGCGCCACTCATGCTGGTGGCCTTCGTGTCGTCCAAGATGGCCAGCGACCGGAGGGAGACCCAGGCGGCCTTACAGGAGAGCGAGACCCGGTATCGCGAGCTCGCCGAAAACATCCGAGAAGTGCTGTGGATGATGGACGCGCGAACCCATCGTCTCCTGTATCTGAGCCCGGCCTACGAGCGGGTGTGGGGCCGGGCGCCCGATTCGGTCGTCGAGCGAGGCGCCGGCTGGCAGGAGGCGATTCACGAGGAGGATCGCGAGCGTGTCATCGATGCGTTCCTGACCGAGGCGACGCGTGGCGAGCTGGACATCGAGTATCGGATCGTCAGAGCCGACGGGTCGGTGCGGTGGATTCACGATCGCGGCTTTCCGGTCACCGATGCCGACGGCCAGGTGCGTCGCCTGGCCGGCATCGCCGAAGACATCACGGATCGGCGGGGTCTCGAGCAACAGCTGGCCCAGTCACAAAAGATGGAAGGCATCGGCCGGATGGCGGGAGGGATCGCCCATGACTTCAATAACATCCTGACCGTCATCATGGGGTTCAGCGATCTCGTCTTGATGCAGGTGGGCGAGGCACACCCGGCACGGGATGACGCGCAACAGATTCGTCGCGCGGTGCGGAAGGCGGCCGGGCTCACGAAGCAGTTGCTGGCGTTCAGCCGACAGCAGGTGCTCAAGATGCGGGTGGTCGATCTGAACGCCGTCGTGGGGGACGTGCAGCGCATGTTGCAGCGTGTCCTCGGCGACGATCTGGTATTCGAGACGGCGCTCCCGGAGACCCTGAAGCCGATTACGGCTGACCCGAGCCAGCTCGAGCAGATTCTGGTGAATCTTGCCGTGAACGCCCGTGACGCGATGCCGCGGGGCGGAACCTTTACCGTCGAGACGGAGAACGTAACCCTGGCGGAGCCGATGGTGGCTGGTGACTCCCTGGTGGGTCCTGGCCACTACACGGTACTTAGGGTGAGCGACACCGGGGAGGGCATGAATGAGGCGACGCTCGCCCGGATCTTCGAGCCGTTCTTCACGACGAAGGCGCACGGCAAGGGATCAGGCCTGGGGCTGGCCAGCGTCTACGGCACGGTGAAGCAGTTGGGCGGGCACATCGGGGTGACGAGTCAGGTACGCCGGGGCACCTGCTTCACGATCTATTTTCCGCAAGCGACTGGTCGCGTCGGGCACGACACCGAGTCCGACGTGCGCGCCGTGGCGGCCCGTGGGACCGAGACGGTGTTGCTCGTCGAAGACGACGAATTGGTGCGGAGGTTCGTCGCCAACGTGCTCCGTCGGTCGGGCTATCGCGTCCTGGAAGCCGCCGGGCCGGAGATCGCGCTCGGTCTGGCGGTGAGCCATGACGGACCGATCGATCTGGTCTTGACCGACATCGTCATGCCGGGGATGAACGGCGAGCAGATGGTCGAGCGGCTGGGCCTGGCGGACGTGAAGGTGCTATTCATGTCGGGCTACCGCGACGCCGAGGTGTTTCCGAACGGCGTCCCCGACACCCTGCTCGGCAAGCCGTTCACACGCGATACGCTGCTGAGTCGCGTGCGCGCCGTACTGCAGAGCGATGACGCGCGCGCCGCAGGCTAACGGCCCGTGGTCGAAAGTCCAGCTGCGTTCGACCGGCGCAGCGCCGCTCTCGGTGCGACGCTGGACTTTCACCACGGGCGGCTAATTCGATGCATGTCACCAGTCCGCGTGGTAGCGAGCGGCCTTGGTGGGGCTGCGTCTGGCTGGTCTCACTCACGATCGGCGCGGCGCCGTGCGTGAGCGCCCAGCCGGTCGAGGGCGTGAGTGATGACCGGATTCTGATTGGCTTGGAGGGCCCGACCGGGGCCTTTCCGATCGATGAAGAGAACCTCGGCATGCGGCTGGTCGTGCGGCAGGTCAACGAGGCGGGTGGCATTCACGGGCGTCGGCTGGACATCGCGAGCTATCCGCGCGCAGGCGGCGGCGCCGTCGAGGAGGCGGTGGCGAATGCCAGCCGATTGATCGACGAGGACCGTGTCTTTCTGCTGTTCAACTTCGGCGGCCCGGCGTCGGTGGGCGTGGCCGATCTGGCCATGGCGCGCGGGGTGCCGCACCTGTTTCCGCATACCGCGCTGGTCACGCTGGACGGTGCGCGCTACGTGTTCACTTCCTATCCTCGCTACGCGGGTGAGAGCGACGTCATGCTGGCGCATCTCGTTTCGGCGGGCGCCGAGCGTATCGCCGTCGTGCACGACGTCAACGTGTACGGCCGCTTCTTTCGGGATCGGATCGAGGCCGGCGCCGGACGGTTCGGGTACCTGCTGACGGGCACTCACGCGCTCGATGCACGTGAGCCCGGGGACTTGACCGAGGCCCTGCGCGCGCTGCGGGCCGCGAATCCGGATGCGGTCGTCCTGGCCCTCTACCCAGCGCAGGCTCGCCGCGTGATGGAGGCGAAGGCCGCGCTCGACTGGGTCGACGTGACGATGGTGTCGTCCGGCCCGCTGACCGACGAGCAGTATCTGAATGTGGCTGGCGGCTACGCCGAGGGGACGCTGGGGTTTTGTCACTATCCCGACCCGACGGTCGCCAGGGTCCCCGGCGTCGAAACCTACCGCGCGCTGATGGCGCAGTATCAGCCGGGCCATCCGCTGAATCGCTATTCGCTCTATGGCTACGTGTTCGGCCGCCTGGTCGTCGAAGGGTTGTCGCGTGCCGGCCGGCAGTTGACCCGCGAGCGGTTCGTCGACGCGATGGAGTCGATCGACGGCTGGGAGAGCGGTGGGATCCTACCCCCGGTGAGCTTTTCCGCCACCGATCATCACGCCCAGCCGGCCGGCTTCATCTGCGAGCTGCGCGACGGCCGGTTCCAGGCGCTGACAGGATGGATCGAGCCCTAGGCGCCCGTCGGCTAGGCGAGCAGCTTGGCCACGACGTTTCCGGCAACGTCGGTGAGCCGGAAATCCCTGCCCTGGAAGCGATACGTGAGTCGCGTATGGTCGACGCCCAGCAGATGCAACGCCGTGGCATGGAGATCGTGCACGTCGATCGGATCCTCCACGATGTTGTACCCGAAGTCGTCCCACGGAGATCCCGGGTTTCACGCCGCCGCCGGCCATCCAGATCGTGAACGCCCGTGGATGGTGGTCACGGCCGATGAACTTCGACCGGTTGCGGCCCTCGTTCATGGCGGTGCGGCCAAACTCCCCGCCCCAGATCACGTGCGCCCCACAGATCCCGGGTTTCACGCCGCCGCCGGCCATCCAGATCGTGAACGCCCGTGGATGGTGGTCACGGCCGATGAACTTCGCGGTTGCGGCCCTCGTTCATGGCGGTGCGGCCAAACTCCCCGCCCCAGATCACCAGCGTCTCGTCGAGTAAGCCGCGCTGTTTCAGGTCGCGGATGAGCGCGGCCGACGCCCGGGCGGTGTCCTCACAGAGCCGGGGCAGCGCGGTCGCGATATCGTCGGCGCTCGAGGTGCCATGATGATCCCAGCCCCAGTGGTACAGCTGCACGAACCGCACGCCGCGCTCGACCAGCCGCCGGGCGAGCAGGCAGTTGTTGGCAAACGACGCCCGGCCCGGCTCGGTGCCGTAGAGCGCGTGGATCGAGTCCGGCTCGCTGGAGATGTTCATCAGCTCCGGCACGCTCGTTTGCATCCGGTAGGCCATCTCGTAGGAGGCGATCCGGGTGTCGATCTCCGGGTCGCCCATCACCGCGCGGTGGGTCTCGTTCAGGGCGCGGATCACATCCAGCGAGTCGCGCCGGGCGGGTCGCCGGGCGCGCAGGTCAGCCAGCTCGCCCCTGATCGCCGCCGCCCCCGCCGCCTGGTCGGCCGTGGGAATCTCGATCTCCGGCTCCTCGACCCACGACTCGCCCTGTCCGAACTCCGCGATCCGATACTCGGCGTTGTCGAAGAAGGCGAGCAGCCGGTAGTAATCCTCATGCGTGAACGGATCGAACTTGTGGTTGTGGCACTGCGCGCAGCCGAGCGTCGTGCCCAGCCAGACGGTGGCCGTCGTGTTCACGCGGTCGACCAACGTCTGCCACCGCGCGTCCTCGTCGTCGACGCCGCCTTCCTGGTTCAGGAGCGTGTTGCGGTGAAAACCGGTGGCGATCTGCTGGTCGATCGTCGCGTCGGGCAGCAGATCGCCGGCGATCTGGGCAATCGTGAATTGGCGAAACGACATGTCGTCGTTGAGCGCGGCGATGACCCAGTCGCGGTATTTCCAGATGCTGCGAGGATTGTCCTTCTCGTAGCCGTGCGTGTCGGCGTATCGCGCCAGATCCAGCCACGGCCGGGCCCAGCGCTCCCCGAAGTGCGGAGAGGCCATGAGGCGATCGACGACCGCGTGGACGGTGCCGGCGCCGGCGTCGGCCAAGAACGCGTCGACCTCGGCCAGCGTGGGTGGCAGCCCGATCAGATCGAGACTCAGCCGGCGGATCAGCGTTTCGCGGGGAGCCGGCGGAGACGGTCTGAGCCCCTCCCGTTCGAGACGGGCCAGGACGAACCGGTCGATCGGGTTCTGGCTCCAGCCGGCCAGCGCGACGGGTGGCAACGCGGGGCGGACAGGCTTGATGTAGGCCAGTGCCTGTCATTTTCGGCCGGCCGGCCGGCGCCGAGCGTCAGGTCGCCGTCGTCGATCCAGTGGCGCACGATCGCGATCTGCTCGGCTGTCAGCGGACCGGCGTCGAGCGGCATCATCGGATCGGCCAGGCCCGCCAGGTGCCGGACGACCAGGCTCGACTCGCTGTCACCCGGGAGGACGGCATGGCCCGAGCGCCCGCCGCGCAGGATTGCCTCCACGGAATCGAGGCGCAGCTGATGTTCCTGAACCTCCGGGCCATGGCAGTGGAGGCACGACGCCTCGAAGATCGGGAGGACGTCACGAGCGAAGTCGGGGGCCTGCGCGTAGGCGACGGAGACTCCGAGCCCGACGAGCGGCCCGACGATGAGGTGGCGCAGCCTCTGAGCCACGTTGCACGTTGCACGTTGCACGTTGCACGTTGCACGTTGCATGTTGCACGTTGTGGGTTGCGGCTCGGCGATCAGGGCACGGCGGCCGGTCATATCGCAAGGGCCCTGGCTCTCACGAGTCCACGAGCTCGGAGTCACCTGGCTCGTCACCACGCTCGACGCAGGACCCTGGAGGTCACTGACGACGGGCGCTGACGATCAGTGGCGCGGGACCGTCTGCTGCAGCGCGTCGAGGTTGTTCTTGACGAACTCCTCGATCTGGGCGGCCGCCGTGAACGCCGGCGTCCTCAGCGCATCCACCTTGGTGCCGAGAAAGTCGCTCGTGAAGGTATGGTTCCGGATGGTCATCCGGGCGATCAGCACGTCTTGTATTGAAATGGTCGTGACGGTGGACGCTGAGGACTGCCCGCTGCCGGAGTAGATCGCGGCCCCTTGGATCATCCCTTTGACGCTCGTCGCGACGACTTCGAGAAAGAGATCCGCCTCGTCCCGGGTCTCGACCAGTTCGATCATGTCTCGGCGCGACCCGGTTCGCTGGAGTTGGCGGTTCAGCTGCGCCACCTGGTAGCGCGCCTGCTTGAGGCGGAAGAAATACGTGTTGCCTTCCGGGCCCCAGTGCATTGGCTCGAACTGCCATTCGCCGGGCGGAAGCTCCGGATCGACGACGGCGTCCTCGGGCGTCGCCTCGGCGCAGAAGACGAAGACGCGGATTCGGTCAGCTTCCAGGTTCTGCGCGGCGCTGGACGCCGCGCCGATCAGGATGAGGCCGACGGCGACACTGAGCAGCGACGGTAATCGGTGGCGCATCGTGATCTCTCCCACTGACTGCGTGGCCCGGGAGGTGAACCAGGACGGCGACAGTATACCAAGGTGAGGCGGCCAGGAGGAATCTCACGACGGCACCGTTCCGACATCTGAACCGCTCGGCGGTGCCTCGGGCCGTCCGGTGAATCGTTGGGCCACCAGGAAGCAGTAGAACAGCACCCCGCCGTAGAAGTAGTGCGACAGCAGCGCGCGCGCCAGGCCTGTCTCCTGCGGCTGGGCGTCGTAGTACTCGACGCTCAACTCTTCGGGCAGGGAGAACAGGACCACGCTCACGACAAAGGTCCAGCCGAGCGTCCGGGCCAGCCCTCGCGATCTCAGCTTGTGCGGAAATCGATCTCCCGCATAAAAGGCGATCGGCAGGAGCAGGAAGGAATAGTAGTGCGACCAGGAGATCGGACTGATCAGAATCGCCGCGCAGATGAACATGCACAGCTCGAGGTAGGTCGTGCCTGGCTCGCGGCGTGCGCGGGATTGGGTCGCCCAGAGGGCGGGCGCCATGACGAGCAGCACGCCCAGGTAGTGCAGCGCCTTGAACGTGGCGTCCACCGGCACCGCGGTCCAGTCGTTGATGTTGCCTTGGAGGTAGTGCTTCGCCAGAAAGCCGTCGATCGACTGCGCGCGAAAGGCCGGGATGGCGCCGCCCTGAAACTGCAGGAGGCACGTGTCCAGCCACTTCGCGTGGAGGTCCCACCCCCAGAAGATCAGGGACAGGATAATGGATGCGGCCAGTGCGCCCGCCCAGCCGGCCACGACGGTCCAGCGCCGGCGCAGAATGAAGTAGCCTCCGAGCAGCAGCATCGAGAGCTTCAACAGCGGTGCCAGGCCGAACGCGATACCGGCCAGGAGCGGCCGCTTTCGGTGCAGCGCCACGAAGGCGCCGATCAGCAGCAGCAGGATGAAATGCGTGGAGTTGCCCAGCCACAGGATCCGGTCGAGCGGTCCATTGAACGCGATGAGGATCAGCAGCAGCCAGAGCTTCCAGTCGCGCACCTTGAAGAAGCTCGCCAGGGCGTAGGTGATCGCCAGTACCGTGAGGCGGCCGACCATCGTGTACAGCAGGTAGGCGGTTTCTCTGGGGAAGACACCGAACGGTACGAAGAGCAAACCTGACAAGGGCAGATAGGCGTACGCGCCGCACACGTCGTCGTAGACGAGGTTCGGCGTCGTGAGCAGCATCGAGCCCGCTTTGTACTGCGCCTTGCGGAAATCCCCCATCCCGCCCGGGACGCCAATGGCCAGGTCCAGACCGATGAGCAGGACCGCGCACCCGATCCAGTAGGCCCATCGCCAGCGCCGGTCTGTTCGCACCTCGGGCGGGAGAAACAGGAACGCGGCGCCCAGTGCGACGGCCAAGGCGTTCGGAAAGAGGTGGTGGGTGTAATAGGAGTGGCCGGTTGCCACGATGGCGGCGACCAGTGCGACGCCGGAGGCGCAGAGTGACGCTGAAGGCGAGACGGTCACCCTGACGCTCGTTGCGAGCGACCCGGACGGCGATGCTTTGACCTACAGCGCAACCGGCCTACCGATGGGATTGAGTGTGAACGCGTCCACCGGTGCGATTACCGGCACGGTCGACTACACGGCTTCGGCAGGTAGCCCATACACGGTGACGGTCACAGTGACCGACGGTGAGCTGACGGACACCGCGAGCTTGACATGGACAGTGGCAAACACGAACCGGGCGCCGCTACTGAGTGACGCTGGCGCACAGGCCAGTGCGGAAAACGAAACGGTGTCGCTGCAGTTGGCCGCGACCGATCCCGACGGCGATACGGTGAGCTACGAGGCGACCGGCCTGCCGACCGGGCTGGCGCTGGATCCGTCCACCGGGGTGATCGCCGGCAAGGTCGATTACTCAGCCTCGGCGGGTAGTCCGTACACGGTCACAGTTGCGGCGACCGACGGCGATCTAAGCGACGCAGTAACCGTCACGTGGACGGTGACGAACACGAACCGGGCACCGGTGCTGAGTGATCCGGGTTCGCAGACCAGCGCCGAAGGGGAGACGGTGGCGCTGACGCTCGCAGCGACGGATCCGGACGGCGATGCGCTAACCTACAGCGCGTCCGGCCTACCGACGGGGCTGAGTGTAAACACCGCGACGGGCGTGATTACCGGGACGCTCGGCTACACCGTCTCGGCGGGGAGCCCCTACAGTGTGACGTTTACGGCCGACGACGGTAATGGCGGAATCGAAATGACGACCCTCACCTGGACGGTCGACGACCGGAACGGCGCCCCTGCGCTCAGCGATCCCGGGACGCAGACATCGGCCGAAGGCGAAACGGTCACGCTGGCGCTCAGGGCCACCGATCCGGACGGCGACGGTCTGGGCTACGCTGCCAGCAACCTGCCGGTCGGTTTGAGCGTGGATCCCGCGACGGGCGAGATCAGCGGGACGATTGATTACGCCGCAGCGACCGGTAGCCCGTACCAGGTAATCGCCACGGTGAGCGACGGCGAACTGAGCGACTCGGCGACTTTCACGTGGACGGTGGCGAACACGAACCGGGCGCCGGTGCTGACCGATCCCGGCTTGCAGGCCAGCGCGGAGGGGGAGACGGTCACGCTGACGGTCGCGGCGAGTGACCCGGACGGTGACGCGGTGAGCTACCAGGCGACCGGGCTGCCGACGGGGCTTAGTCTGAATTCTTCGACGGGCGAGGTCAGTGGCGTGCTGGGCTACACCGTCTCGGTTGACAGCCCGTACACCGTGACGATCACAGTCGACGACGGCGGCGGCGGGACCGATACGGCGACGTTCATCTGGACTGTGGCCGATCGGAACGGCGCGCCGACACTGGCCGCGCCGGAGGCGCAGAGCGACGCCGAAGGAGAATCAGTCACCCTGCAGCTCGAAGCGACCGATCCGGATGGGGATGTCGTGACCTACCAGGCGACGGGCCTACCGACCGGGCTGAGCCTGAACACGTCCACCGGTGCGATTACCGGCGTGCTCGACTATAAGGCATCGGCGACCAGTCCGTACACGGTGACGGTCACGGTGACCGACGGAGACTTGACGGACTCCGCGAGCGTCACCTGGACGGCGGTGAACACGAACCGGGCGCCGGTGCTGAGTGCGCCGGGCGGGCAGTCCAGCGCGGAAGATGAATCGGTGTCGCTGCAATTGGTCGCGACCGACCCGGACGGCGACCGGGTGACCTACGGGGCGACGGGGCTGCCGACGGGGCTGGCCCTGGATCCGTCGACCGGGGCGATCATCGGCAGGCTCGAGTTCACGGCGGCCGCCGGAAGCCCGTATACGACGCGGGTGACCGCGTCGGACGGCGACCAGACCCACACCGTCAGCTTGACATGGACGGTCGACAACGTGAACCGCCCACCAGCGTTCGCCGAGGTCGGGGCGCAGGATCATGCCGAGGGTGACACGGTGGCGTTACAGCTTGCGGCAACCGATCCCGATGGGGAGCCGCTCGAGTTCGGCGCGATCGGTCTGCCGACCGGTCTGAGCCTGGACTCCGCGACCGGTCAGCTTGGTGGAATTCTGGCCTACAGCGCTTCGCTGGGTAGCCCGTACGCGGTGACGGTGACCGTCTCGGACGGTGCCCTCGCCGACACTACGAGTTTCACCTGGAGTGTCGCCGACCGGAACGGATCGCCCGAGTTGACGGTGACGCCGGATCAGAGCTCGGCCGAAGGCGAAGTGGTCTCGGTGCAGCTCCAGGCGAGTGACCCCGACGGCGATTCGATCAGCTACGGTGCGACCGGGCTGCCGCCCGGTCTTGTCCTGAACCCGACCACAGGTTCGATCTCCGGTGTGGTAGATGCGGCTGCGGCGGTCGGTAGCCCCTATTCGGTCAACTGGGCGGCGTCGGACGGGCAGTTGACTGGCACCTCACGGTTCGGCTGGACAGTGACGTCCCCGGCACCCGCGATGACCACGACTGCCCCGGGCACCGTGACTGCGACCTCGACCCCGCGCGAGTCGAGTCTGTCATCTACGGTTAGCGATGCCGACTCATCGCAATCGAACGGGTCGTTCACGTCGACGGAGGCTGCTTCGGTCGGCTCGAACGGGGCGGCGGCCGGATCGGGTGAACAGTCGAACCTCGACCAGGCGGCACCGCCTGACGACGCACCGGACGAGGGGTTCGACGTCGCGCCGAGTGACCCGACGGTTGATGCGCCGGATGACGCCCCGGGCGGAGAGACGGGCACGGATCCCAGCGGCTCCTCTGGCGCCTTCTTGAACGTACCGTCGGGGGTCTTCGGGGCACCCACTCCGGCCGATCGGCCGGAGAGCGTACCGGATGCCGGGTCGTCTTCCACGCCCTCACCCGACGCAGTCGCCCGACAGGCGGCGCGCAGTGAGGCAGCGGCCGTTCCCCTCACCACGGTTGCGAAGGTCGCCGATCGGGGGGCTGCGGAGGGCGACACTGTTTCGATTGAGCTCCAGCGCGACGGCGCGGCCAGCAATCGCTTCACCTTCAGCGCTGAGGGGCTGCCGCCAGGTCTCACGATCGATTCTGTCACCGGGCTGATCAGCGGGACGATCGATATCGGTGCGGCCGTCGCCGGTGTGTACGAGACGACCGTCTGGGTCACGGATGGCGCGTGGACCATCCGGCGGGACTTCACGTGGACGGTCACTGAAATCGACTCCGGTGCGGACTAGAAAGAAGGTGGTACCGAGAATCGCCACCAGGCCGACGGAGAGTGTGACACCGGCGGTGAACACACTCAGCGCTTGACATCGATGCTTTAGGCAGGTCGCGAAGGTAGGAATCAGACTATGCGTTCACGAGGACGAGATGCCCGCAGAACCGAAAAAGTCGTCCAGAATTGTCTCGGCGGCATCTTCGTGACCGCGAAACCAGGCGTCGTCAGCGTAATTACGCCAACGGCCGAGGACGGGCGGGGTGATGAGGGATCTGAGAGCCGCCGCATTCCAGTCGCAAAGGCCTGTCCCCGCGAACAGTTTTCGGAGCGTCTCGTCAGGTTCTCTGATGAGTTCTTCGAAGCTAAACGAGTAATCAGCGTAGTGGAAGCCAAAGAGACAGGAGAGTTTCCAGATCAGATAGGACAGGTGATAGGGATGGCTGGCAGTGGCAGGATCTAGGAACGGGAAGACATGTTTGAGATCCTCACACCAGTCCAACAGGTAACAGGGATTCGCCTTCTCGAACTCTTCGCGGGTGGCATCGGGCAAACATTCATCTGGCGACGCTAGGGTGGAAACCCACTGATCCCGCGGATGGCGGAAGACATGGAGAATCCGAGCCTGCGGAAAGTGATGGCGTAGCCACGCCAGCCTGAGATCGGCCCGATTGAACTGCAGTACGGGCAGGGCGGGAGCGCGTGCGATGATTGTCTCGATGAAGGTTCGCAGTTCCGGCTCCCACGCTTGTGCATCCATGTACAAGCCTTCGTTGTGCCAGCGTTCTTTATAGAACTGCCCGAGCACCTCTAGCCCTTCATACTCGCGCCAGTACTCACTGACCTGCCGATGGGTCGGATCGACCCGCTCACCCCTAGCGGTCACGTCGAACCAGCGTCGCTCGTTGAGCGGCTCGTAAAAAGCTGTGCACCCCTCTACATGACGAAAGAGATTCCAGATCAACGTTGTGCCAGATCGAAAGCGCCCGGTGATGAACACGGCCGGCGCCTGGCCTGCTGAGCGAGAGTTGGCGCGTCCGATGTCGGAGTACTCCTGAACCGGCGAGTTGGCAGCGATCCCGAGGTTTCCTGAGGCCGGACGCCAGAGTGATCCGCGTAAGGCGTAGGTAAGTACCGATCTGCCGCGACGGCTTTCGAACACGCGAGTGAGGATACGCGCAATCGCGACTTTGGGCCATTCTGTCAAGCCATCGGTCCAGCTGAGCTTCAGCGTTCGGGCACCGTGTCCCGGTGTCTCGACCCTAGGTTGCGCGTCGGAACGTCCCGCGGCCTGTATCCCGAGGTTTCCTGAGGCCGGACGCCAGAGTGATCCGCGTAAGGCGTAGGTAAGTGGCTGAGCTTCAGCGTTCGGGCACCGTGTCCCGGTGTCTCGACCCTAGGTTGCGCGTCGGAACGTCCCGCGGCCTGTATGTGGCCACCCTGCTGTTTACTCATCGAAGGAGAAACCGTGCTCGCACGACAACGTCGAACGCCAGATGCAAGCTGTTCAATGCTACGACGATTCGTGTGATGAAGGCTAGTTGCGGGATGGCGCCACGCTAACCAACGAAGATCCCGACGCTCACGAGACGGGCTAGTTGGCTGAACCTGGGGACGAACGAGAGGACCTTGGGCCTCGGTCCGACCGCCGAGCCCAAGAGGTGAGGGTGAAGAGTGGTTGTCATACCGAGTTCGGTTGAGTTGTCACTCACGTCGCCCCGAGGACCAATCCCAGGAAACCCACTACCGCTGCCAGCGTGAAGGCCGCCAGCAAGAATCGCCGTTTCGCGGTTGTCTTCTGCGGCTCGAACGGTGCCGGACGGCCGAACCCGGCCGACGGCGTTTCGTCGTCTGGACCGGATCGCTTCGCACTCCGCCCGACGGCACCCCTCATGAAGCCGTACGCCAGGACGAGGACCATCGGGCGCGTCAGGGTCCTCGTCGGCATCTCGCCCAGCGTCCGGATCGCATAGTCGAAGAAGAATCGGGCACGTTCGACGAACCGTGCACGCCCGTCCTCCGGGGCATGCAACGCGGCGAAGTCGAAGACCTGGCTCTTGCGAAGTTCCTGAGCCGCCCAGGTCTCGGTCGGGTATTCGAGCCGCTCCGGCCGGTCGAGGTAGGGGCGCTCGTGCTGGGCCATCCAGCCGGCGTAGCGGAGCAGGCTGGCGCGTGCGTAGGCGAGCATCTCGTCCAGTTCCGCCAGCTCGGCCTTGCGGTCCAGGTATCGGCCCAGTGCCTGCAGGAAGACGGTGTACGACCAGCGCCGTTCCGCATCGAGAAGATCGCGCCCTTCGACGTCGTCGGCGGGATGGATGCACCGACGGATCAGCTGCTCGGCTTTGTCAAAAAACGCGCGATCGCTGCTCAGCCTGTGCGCATCGAGAAGCGCGTTGATCGAGTTCGCGGCGCCGCGACCCGGGCCATGGTAGTCCGTGGCCGCCGTCGCGCTGGCCGCCCCGGTGAACCCGCGCGCCAGCCATCGGAAGACGGTCTTGCGCCCGTCGTCCATGTCGAGCACCCATCGGCCCAAGCCGATCGCCGCCTCGCGCGAGCTCGGATCGCCCGTCAAGAAATGGTGCAGCATCAACCCGGTGGCGTAGTTGTGTTCGCTGGACGGGCCGCCGCTGGCGCTGCCGGTTCCCGGATAGGAGCGATGGGTCGAGGTGTCAGCATCGGCGTAGTGGAACGTGTGCCAGAAGAGTCCACTGTTGTAGGCCGACTTGTCCCGATCGGTATGGTAGCTGTCGATGTCGATGACATGGGCCGTGAGGTCGTTCATCAACGTCCACCAGCGGCGATCGCCCGTCCGAAAGAATTGACCGGCGAATGCCGCGACGGCGTCGTACTGGTTGTTGTAGTGCGACGTCCGCTGTTCGCGGCCGGCATGGAAGCACGCTTCATGATCCGCGTACAGGTCGCCGAAATGCCGCCAGCCGTACTCGTCGATCGCTTCGCGTTTCCGCTCGAACGACTCGTTGCCGTCGATCGCGCTGCTCACCAGTTGGGTCAGAGTGGGATTGGGTGCGTCTGTGGCCGGGACCAGATAGGGAACGGCCTCAGCCGTGGCGTACCACGACGGGTCGGCCGCTGCTAGGAGCGGCGCGCGACACCAGTCCAGCGGCAGATCGGTCACGCTGTCGAGACCGAACGCGACGAAGAATTCGTGGGTCTTCTGCTCGCCGCCCTGGAGCTCGTGCGCGTCGCCGGACTGCCGGGGAAACAGACGCAGCGTGATCGCCGAGGCCGAGGCTTCGATCGCCTTCGGGAAGTTCTGCCAGAACTGACCGCACACCACGGCGATCTGACGATCGTTTTGCATCAGGAAGACGACCGGGGTCGCCCGCAAGCCTGATCGGAGATCCACGCCGGACCGCAACTGGTAGCCTTGGAATCGGCTCGACACCCGACGATGCCGGTCGAGATGATTCAGGCTCTTCCAGTTCTCGCCGCCGCTGGAGTCTTGGTACAGCTCGAGGGGAAGTTCGCAGGGATCGAAAGGGCTATCCGGCTCGGGCGAGCATCGCAAGACGGTCTGATCGTCGTCATCTCGGAGACCGATCGTCATTGCGACGTCTCGAAAGTAGACGGAGCCTTCGTCGCCGAGGTCCCAGTGTCCGCCAGGATGCTTCGCCCGGTTCGGGTTCCGCAGGGTCAGGGCGAACTTGACGGTAGCGGAGCCGGCGAAGAAATGCAGGCGTGTGGTCAATTGAGCCATCGAGCGGCCGCGGGCGTCGACAATCGAGCCCCGCGCGAGGGCGACGCTCCGCAGTGGGCCGCTTTCTTCGACGCTGAGACGCTCGATGACGAGTTGGCAAGGCCCATCTTGGCCATCGATGAACGACAGCGCGGTCCGCTCGGCATCGATGACGTCGTCGCCTCCCGCGACCACTCGGGCGAATGGAAATGTTTTCGTGGACAGATGGAACTGCGCGACGCCCGTATCGATGGTCACTCCGCCGGTGTCTTCTTCCGTGACAGCAATCGAGTGCGCCGGGGTGGGGATGTCGCTCGATTCCGACCGACGGGCCAGGACATAGGTCGACTCGACACCAGGTGACCAGTTCGCAAGGAAATCGAGCAGAACCCACCGGATCGAACTGTCCGGCCATCTTTCGAGGACGCGGGTCTGGAGTGGGACGGGCCCCGTATTGGCTGTAAGCGTCAGTGACCCAAGATCCGATTCGAATCCGTGCGGCAGCGGCACACCCGCGGTGACCGGTTCCTGGCGGCGACGAGTCCTGGCATCGGGGCGCGCCGGCGCGACAGAAAGAACGAGGCTGGGTGAGCGAAGGTTGTCGGACACGTCGATGCGGCGCGGCGAAACGGGGCCCGAACTTATCTTTTCAATTCGGCGTCACGATGCGCACGGGATTCGTGTAGAACATCAGGTCAGGCCCTGTGGCGATTCTTCGTCGACCACGTGCGCGAAGGACGATACCACCGGCGGGAACCGGGAGGCGGGCAAGCAGGAGGACCGATGGCGGCTCACCCGAAGTCGTCACCAGGATGTCGCTGATATATTCCGTGACGCCGATCAGTTCGATTTCGTGAACGATATTAGGTTCACCCTGCCAGTCCGTCTCGGGGACCTCGAAGTGCAGAGAGACCGCCACGGGTTCGCCGGCGGGCACCGACAGCACCTCGCCAGGTACGGCGGCACGACCGACGCCTTCCGCCTCGACACGTAGCTCCACCTCACGCGCGATGTGCCCGTGTCCGGAAAAGAAGGTCCCGGCGCGGAGCGCGGCGAACACGCCCTGAGGAGATCGCTCGGGCACGTACAGCCACGTTTCGGAAAATTCGCCAGGCCAGTACCCATCTCGAGCCTCGGCGCGGGCACTGTGAACATCGGAGGGTGCCAGCGCCGCCCACACATCGTGATTGCTTCGCAGCAGGCGATCCCACGCGCCGCCCACTTCGGCGACAGCCGGATCCCATCGATCGATCAACGCGATCTCTTCGCCGTAGGCGCCGAGCGGCTCTGCGCGTTGATGGCCCGGGGCTCCGGAGAACCCGACGACCATGTCATTGACGCCGCGCCACCGCGCCATGTCGTCGATGAGAGAGAGACTGTCATCACGCTTTCGACTGGGATGATTCAGGAAGACGAGCGGAGCCGCCTCGTCCGTGGACTGCGCTGCCAGCCAAAGGAGCGCGTCGTCGGCCAGCGACGACAGATGGTCGCTGCGGCCGCACGCGACAGAGGGCGTCGAGCAGTCGAGATCGTCGAAGCGAGCCTTGAAGCTGGACAGCGTCTCCCACTCGTCAGCGCCTGGCGGCACCAGCACCGTCGCGTGCTCGTCGCCTCCCCAGGGCGGAACATTCCATTCGAGGCCGGCGAGAATGATCAGCTCCGGGTGCTCCTCACGCGCCTGGCGAATAGCCTCGGCGTAGCCCGGTGTCGCCGCGTTCAGGTTGTGGCCGGCATGGTCCGTGATGGCGATCACGTTGCAGCCGTGGGCCACCGCCCGTTCGGCCAGCTCAGCGACGGTGTGGGCACCGTCAGAGAATCGTGTGTGGACGTGAGTGTCCGCTTTCAACCAGATGCCCTGGCCGGCCCAGGCAACTTCACGGACGAGCTGTGCAGGCGGTGGAGGTATCAGGTCGCGACATCCCAGCGTGCCGGTCGCCACGAGTGCGGCAAGCGAGAGGACGTGCGATCGGTTCATGGAGCGAGTTCCGCAAGGGCCATTGGCTATCAGTGGGAAGCGACCCAATTGTAGCGGGTGGGAGGGAGTCGTGGCAACGGCACAGTCGTCAGGTTTTTCTCACCCACCCGCGCAACCAGTAATAGGCGATGGCCAGGTACTCGTAGTTCGCCTGCCAGCTTCCGCGGAGCGCGTCTGCACTCGGCGGCCAAGCGCCAGCGAGCGAGATGGCTGAAGGTTCTGAAGTTGAGGGGCCTGTCGTGTTCATAGGCTCCGCGCGGGAGAACAAAGGACTCCGCCAGCTACTCTCCGCGTGGGCGGAGGTGCGGGCGCTCATGCGGAGCTACACATCAATTGGAACGCAGCTCGATACGCCACTTGTCGTCGACCTTCAAGTAAAAGCCCGCCCAACGTTCGGTTTCGTGGGCCTGTTTCCTTTAACGAAGTACCGCGAATCTTGCGACGCGCAGCGGTTGTTGTGATTGGGCAGCAGAACGGACGAGCATTGGGCAATTCCCCATGAAACTTGTAGATGCAATGGCGATGGGGCGGAAAAGTGTCGCCAGCAACGCTGGAGATATTCCGCCGCGGTTGTCTCATGATGTTGGTGTTGTCGTTAACGCGACGGACAGCCATCCTCTGAGTGTAGGCGTTGAGCCGCTTGTTGACTAACCGGGACGAAGCAATGCGACTCGGCGCAAATGCGCGGGAAAGATTCATGCAACTCGATTCGTGTTCGCGAGATAAGGCCACGGATGATGAGATTGGCTGAGGCGCTGCTGTCAGGGCGCCGCGTTGAGCCAGAACCTTCACCTAATAAAGAGCACGATCGCCCACCGCCACCCGCGCACAGCACTCCAGGGAAAAGTACAATCTCATCAAATCAGATCTCTCACGACAGCTCTCGGCTTCATCGCGAAGTGAAAAATTAGTATAGAGTCCATGAAGATGGCGTTGCCGATGAAGATCCGACTGAACCCAGGCCGGCGGTGGGCGTTTTCCGGCATTGTGATGGTGTTCGTGCTGTTGATCGTGGAGGCAATGTCTCAGGTGGTGGTCTCCATCCTCGATGAGCAGACCTCTAGGTTCAATTTCTCTAAAGCTGTGGATCGTCTCACCTATCATCAGACAAGGATGCGCAATTACTTGGAGAGTTATGAGAGTAGGAGACTGCAACTCGACGCAGAAATAGGCTGGGTCTATGCAAGTAATTTCAGACACGAAGAGTTTTCCAGCAACGAGATTGGCGTGAGAGGTACGCGTAGCTATGCGCCGGTCCCCGGTCCTGGGGTGCTGCGCATCGCGGCCTTCGGTGACTCACTGGTGTATGGAACTGAAGTCGATGACCAGAGTGTGTGGTCGTCGCAGCTGGAAGCGATGGACAGCAACGTCGAGGTGCTCAACTATGCAGTGGGCGGCTACGGGATCGATCAAGGTCTACTGCTGTTCGAACGCCGGGGTACGGAGTTGAGTCCGCATGTGTTCATCCTCGGCATTGCCGACATCAACTATACGCGGATCCTGAGTCGCTATCGCGGTTTCTCGAACGAGAATGACTGGCCCTTGGCGAAACCTCGTTTCGTCCTAACCGATAGCGGCGGGCTCGACATCCTGAAGATCCCCTATCCGGGCCTCGATGGCGTGAAGCTCATGGCCGATGATTCGAGCAAGATCCTCGAGCTGGGAGACATGGACCATTTCTATTATCCCGCCATCTGGGACAGCCCGGTGTTCGATACGTTTGCGTTGGTGAGAATAGGCACAGTGCTCGCCAAGGAAGGCTGGGCCAGGGTGCGCCCAGACGGTATCTTTGTCGATGGCTTCATGAACAGCGAGCACGAGGCGTTTCAGTTGGTGGTGGCCCTGATTCGACGCTTCGAAAAAAATGTGCAGGAAGCGGGCGGTGCGTTCGTGCTGCTGGTTTATCCAACTCGGAACTCTGACATCTGGGGTCCCGGTCAGCCAGTCTACACGCCGTTGATAGAAGGGCTACCGAATATCCAAATCGTCGATGTGGCGGATGAAATAAGTGCCGATCCTAGGTTGAACCCTAGGACTCTGCGCAAGCCTGGTGGTCACTACACATCCCGAGGCAATGCTGCCGTGGCACGTGCGGTGTATAAGGCACTTGAGTCTCAGCTTGCGAAATTCGCCCCGGCCGGTTGACCGAGAGCCTGCCACGGGCCGCAGGAAATGTGAAGGGCTGGCCGCACCTTCACCTCGGTGGTCCGCCCTCGAGCTTGATCGACGAGGCGGGCGAGTTTTGAAGTCGATGTCGGTCCGAGGTGTCTTCTCCTGCCCCGAACTGGGTCGGGATGGCATCGTCCGACGAGTTGAGGTGCGCCGTGAGAGCCTCGAGGCTCGCCAGCAGGTTGTGGACTGGGAGAAAGTCGTCGATGAACTGCTGGGGCGGCCTGCATGCCCCCGGGTAGTGGGGCGAGCGCTGCGCTGGCGGAGCACAGCAAGGGGTTCAGCCCGATCAGGCGATGGAACAAGCGCTGGAGACAGGTCATTGCCTGGCGCAGCGCACCCGGGTCACCGGCCCGGTCAGTTGCCCTCGAATTCTTCGTCGACCCGGTCCAGCTCGTCGATGAGCAGGACCTGGACGCGACCTGTGCCGTTGCCGAGTGCGCGCAACAGCGGACGCTTGAGCAGGAATTCGCTTCGGCTCGTCGGTCCATCGCCCGCACGCCTGCATGAGCCGGATCTCGAGGATCTGGCGAGCGTAATTCCACTCGTAAGCCGCGTGCGTAGCGTCGAGGCCCTCGTCGCGCTGCAGCCGGATCAGCTCGGCGTCGAGGCCGGTCGCGAGGACCTTGGCGACCTCGGTCTTGGCCATCGACCTCCCCCTCGAGCAAGAGCGGCCGCTAAGTGGAGAACTGTCCCATGCCTCGACCTACCGAATGGTCACCGGAAGGCGCGAAATCCCGTCGGCTGGGCGGTTCTTGGGGGCGCTGGAACTTAAGTAAGCTCGCCGAACTGGGTGAGCAGACTGCGGAGGCACGGGGATGTCGCTCGATTCCGACCGAGGACATAGGTCGACTCGACACCGGGTGCCCAGTCGGCAAAGAAATCGATCAGGAGCCAGCGGATCGAACCGTCCGGCCATCGTTCGAGGGCGCGAGTCTGAAGTGGGACAGACTTCATATCAGCCCGAGGCGTTAACCCTAATGTGACAAAACCTCAGGCGACATTCGCCAAGGCATCACGGATGCGGGTGAATGTCTGGCGCGTCGCGACGTTGTCCCGGAGGCGCAGCCGTGTCCGGCCTCCCGGGCGCACCAGTTGCGCCGCACGATGAAACAGCACGAAGCGGAGCGTTTGCACCGTTTGGAGGACATGCAGCACGGTGCGTTTGCGCGACCCCCGGCGGCGCACCGCCCCGGTTTCGATCTGGAAGTTGGTCAGCAGGTTGTGGGCCAGGACGACCAGCTGCTGCCAGGCGCTGTTGGCCGCATACGCCCTGGTCGGGACGGTGTGGAAGGCCCAGCCGCTCTTGAGCTGCGCGATGGTCTTTTCCTGATTCCCGCGGCCACAGGCAAACCACCAGAGGTTCCGCAGCGTCAGGTCGAGGTTGCTCGTCACCGCGGAGTACTCGTAGTGCCCATCGTTCGGGTCGAACAGATCGAGTTGGTAGTTCTTCGTCGCGCGGTGGTGGACGTGCTTCCGGTAGATCGCCACCCACACCGTGCGGCCCCACGGCGTGGCCGCCTGGGGAACGATGAACCCGGTCATGCCAGACGCCACCGGGCGCCAGGTCGGCTGCGCGCGGATGTACTGCTGCAGATCCAGCCACCGGTAGAAGGGCACCTTGATGGCGTAGCCGGCGCCGCGGCCCGCGAGCCAGTGCAGCACATCCCGCCGGAAAAAGGCCCCATCCATGCGAAACCGCACGCGCCCCCCGGCCGGCCGGAGCGCCGGCAGCTGCGCCCACAGGGCGCGCAGAAACGGCAGCCCGGCTTTCCCGTCGTGGACGTTCCCGGACCGGTTCTTCACGCGCAGGATGTGGGTGGTCTCGGCCAGGTGCGCCAGAATCGGGTAATAGCTGGGGACCTTGCGGTGATGCGGGTTAAACCCGCGGAAAGCCCGCTCGACCTGCAGCCCAGTCGACACCACGACGCCGTCCACATCGATCGTCCAGGTGCGCAAGCCCAGCGTCCCCACCACCCGCGCGATCACGGCCGTGTTGATCTGTTGCAGCCGGTCGACTGTGGACAGGGTGAAGGCCTGCAACCAGCGGCTCACCGTGCGGGCCGTGGGCAGGACTTGCACCTCACAGAAGCGCTGGACCAGCGGATCGTCGTGGAGAAAGGCGAGGTGGCGCAGCCGGCGCCCGCCCACCACGAGCAGCCCGATCACCAGGCGCACCATCGCCGTCGCGCCGAAGTCGCTCCAGCGGTCGGTGCCGGCGAACGCCTCACGCACCACGGCGTTGAAACGGATCGCCCGCAAGTAGCGGCCGAACAGCTCCAACCCGGCATACGAGGTGAGCGCGACGTCGGTGAACTCCAGGTCCAAATCGCTATTGACACGGGCGCGCAAATCGGTTTTTCTTCTTCTCACTGTCGGTGGCCTTTCGTTGTTGGCATGAGGAGTTGGTTTGCACCCTCTTCAGACCACAACGGAAGGCCTTTTTCAATTACAAAGTGTCGGGCGTGCCCCGAAGAAATGTCACATTAGGGTTAATAACCCGGGATCCGATTCGAACTGTGCTGCGGCAGTGGTATTCCCGAGGGGGCCGGCTCCTGGCGGCGACGATTCCCGACGCCGGGAAGGGCCGGTGCGACGGAGAGATCCAGGCTAGGCTGAGGCAAGCGAACGCCTGACCTAAGGCGGACGCCATGGGTAAGGTTGTGAGGTCCATACGCGGGAAGCGGCTTCGGTGCGCCCCTACACCCATCCGCGCAGCCAGTAGTAGGCCAGGGCCAGGTACTCGTAGTTCGCCTGCCAGCTTCCGCGGAGCGCGGCGGCACTCGGCGCAAGACGCCAGCCGTCGTCATCGCCTCCGCCGTACTCGATGGCCGACACCGAGGGCACCGGGCGCAGGGCGGCTCGGTCGAACAGGGCCATGGCGCGCCGGATCTGGGAGGGCGAAGCGACCAGGATGAACTCCTCGATCCGCCGAAACTGCAGGACGTCGGCAAGGTTCAGGACTTGCTCGCGGGTGTTGCGTGAGCTCGACTCGAGCAGGATCCGATCGGCGGGCACGCCCAGGTCGATCAACGCCCTGCGCATCACGACGCTCTCCGGGGTTCGCTGGACCTCGGGGTCCGCGATGCCTCCGGAGACGATGATCAGCGGATCGTCGAGGCTCGAGTACAGGCGCGCGGCCTCGAGGAGGCAGAACGACGTCTCGGGTCCCAGGCGATCGACCTGCCGCCCGTCGGCTTCGTCGGTCAGGACGCCGTTGCCCAGCACGGCGATCGTGGTCGCGCGGGTCGTCGCCGGGTTCAGCTGGCCATGCCCTTGCCGCAGGCCGGCCATCAGCCAGTCGGCGGCGAGCGGCGCGCTCATCAGGAAGTAGGCGGTGGCCAGCACCGCCAGCCATCGCCGGCCCCATCGCGGGCTTGGCTCCGGCAGGGCGGAAAGGAGCACCCCGGCGATTAGGCCCGCGAGGAGGAATTCCATCGAGCCCGGCATGAAGGCCTTCACCGCTTCGGCAATCAGTTCCACGTTACGTCGCTCCCCTCGTCGCCTTTCGCGGTTTCAGAGACCCGAGCCACCGGCAGACACGTCGTGGCGTCGTGGCGTCGCGCCACGCGGACTATCTTGTCATGACGGGCGCGCATTGGGTGCGGCAGGTGCTTCCGTCGTTTTGGACACCAGTCTTCCGTGGCGTACAATCGGGCGAACCGCCGGTGCGCACGTACGGGGAGCCTGCCGAGCGTGACGAAAGAGCAGATATGGACGATTCGTTGACGGGGAGCGCCCATCACTCGTGGGGGGAAGCTCGCCGGATCGGCGACGAAGCCGAGTACATCGACACACCGCTGTTGACGAACCGCCTGCACTTCCGCGGCGAGCTGTCGGCCCGGATGAGTGGCACCCGCGGCGTCTACCGGACGTGGGTGCGTCTCGACGGGCCCGTGCAGGACAGCCGTTGCAGCTGTGGCGGGGATCCGTCGCCCTGCAAGCATGTCATCGCGCTCGGGGAAACCTGGCGGGTCAACCCGACCAGCTTCCTCGACCTGGAAGAGTTTCTGGCCAGGCTCGGTGAGCAGCCGAAAGAGCGACTGCTGGAGATGCTCGGGCAACTGGTCGTCCGGTGGCCCGCGATCCTCGGGATCCTCAACGTCGGCGGGTTTGAGCGTGATGCCGACGAGGAGAACGACGATCTGATCGACGTGTGAGAGCTCGACCGACCGGGATCGTCACCGGAGGCGTCCCGACATCGGTCGCTTGGCGGTTGCGGCGTGGACCGCGACGTCCTTACCAGAACACGACGGCCCAGGGGATGACCGCGACGGCCAGATGGAAGCAGGTCAACGCGACGATGATCCGGGTGACGGACGCGAGATACAGAATGACGCCGAGCATCCCGGCGAAAATCTTCGCGCTCACCAGACCGGTCTGCTCTCCGAAACCGAGCATGAGTGAGGCGACCAGTGGATTGCCTTCCATCTGGGGGCCGAAGGCCGTGACGGCGAAATAGGTGAACGCGCCGTCAAGGACCTGGACCAGCAGGAACAGTAGGAGGACGGTGACCGGGTACGCCGAACGGTGCCGTCGCCGAAGCATCGTTAGTCTGGAGGAGCAAACGGGATGCCCGTCGGGGCAGGTCGTCTGGCTCCTCTGAATTCCAGGGATTTTTTGAGATCGGCGAGCGACTCGCGGTCCGTGGGCTCGAAAAAAGTCCGCTGACGGAAGACTGTTGTCACCACAATAACGATCTTTTGGCTCCCAGCGGAAGAAGGATTTTCCCTGGCGGCGCGCGTATTTGAAGTGGCGTCAGAGATCGGCTAGGGTGTGTCGGGTCGTACGGTGTTAGCGGATGTTCGGGTGACGCTGCCCGATTCTACCGGGAGCGACTATGCGTAGACAGGCCCACGTGATTCTGCTGTTGGTCGGTTGCCTCTTGCTCGTCGCCACCAGGAGTGCCTGGAGCCAACCAGCTCCGATGACCTTCCCCGAGCTGGTATCTGAGGCGAACCTGATCGTCCGCGGGTACGTGGCCGACCAGCGGGCCGAGTGGATAAGCGGAGAGGACGGCACGGCTATTGTGACCGTGGTGATCTTCCGCATCGAACGGACATTGAAGGGCGATGCCAGCATTCAGATCCCGCTGGAGTTCCTCGGCGGCACGATTGGCGACACACGCATCGAGGTCTCCCACGTCCCGACGTGCGGCGGCACGATTGGCGACACACGCATCGAGGTCTCCCACGTCCCGACGTTCGAGATCGGCGACCGGGCGGTCCTGTTTCTCGACACGACCACGCCACTCATCAGTCCAGTCATCGGCGGTGACCTGGGCGTGTTTCCGATCACCGTGAGTCCGAATGGCTCGGGCGACGTCGTGGTCAGCCACAACGGCGTCAGCTTTGCGTCGGTTGCCCAGTTGGGTGCGCCACGATCCGAGGATGCGGCAGGCGTGTCGCCGCTGTCGCTCGTGCGCTTCGAGTCGGAGATCATGCGAGCCGGTCAGGAGATCCGATGAACTGGAAGCCTTGGGTGCTCGCCGTCATAGGCGTCGCGATGGTGATCGGCGCGACGTACCCCGTGTATGGGTTCGTATTGCTTATGCACCGCTGGTCGAACGGCAGCGTCATCAATCTGCAAATCATGATGGGGCCAGGCTCCGGGAGGCTCATCGACGGTCGGACGAGCTGGGATCAGGTCGTCGTGGACTCGGCGAACGAATGGAACACCACGGTGCTGAAAGCGGTCCCGGTGCGCTTCGCGTCCGTCAAGAACGCCAAGGGTACGAAGAGGTCAGGCGACGGCCGCAACAGCATCTTTTTCGCGAAAACCATCTTTGGCAGGCAGTTCGGTGCCTTGGCAGGCATAACCCTCACGCGGTTCACCACACGTGGGGTGGCGCTCGAGTCGGACATCATCATGAACGCAAACGAGAAGTTCAATTCGTACCGGGGCGCCCAGCTCCCCGAGATCCTGGGCGTTGTGTCTTCTCCAGCTCGAACGGGTCCGACCGACTTCCGACGGATCATGCTTCATGAGATGGGCCACCTGCTTGGACTCACCCACCCAGACGGCGCTGGGCAGAAGAAGACGGCGATCATGAACAGTGTCGCTGACGACACGGACCGGTTGCAGATCGACGACATCAACGGCGTATACAGCCGCTACGGAAAGAGAATCTGCATCGTCCGGCTGTTCACGTCGCCCGGGAACCGGAACGGGGGGATCACGAACACCGATTGCGTGGCACCGCATCGCCCGGGAACCAAGCGAGGAGATCTTTACTCCTTCCAGGGGACGAAAGGGCAGGTCGTGACGATCACGATGACCCGGAAGACGCTCGCCAACCCGTTCCTCGTGCTGCTGGGCCCAAACGGCGGGAAGATCAGTCAGAACAACAACGGCGGACCCGGCGTGAACGCCCGGATCAGGCTGACCTTACCGACGACGGGCACGTACATCATCGAGGCCACGACCAGCACGAACCCCGACCGGGGCACCTACACGCTGACCCGCGCCGTCGGCTAGCCGGCAGTGTGGATATCGCCGGGCGCGTCGCGCAGCGCGGGGACCGGCTCGCCGGCGGGCACGAACCGCAACGCGACGCCGTTGTTGCAATAGCGCTGGCCGCCCGGCGGAGGGCCGTCAGGAAAGACGTGCCCCTGATGCCCTCCGCAGCGGGCGCAGTGGTACTCCGTGCGCGGCAGCGGCAGCGTGACATCCCGCGTCGTCCCGATCCGGCCGTCGATGGCCGCCGTGAAGCTCGGCCATCCCGTGCCGCTGTCGAACTTCGCCTCCGCGTCGAACAGCGGGAGGAAGCAGGCGGCACAGACAAAGGTCCCGCCTCGCTTCTCCGCGTTCAACGGGCTCGAGAAGGCCGGCTCGGTGGCCTCTTGGAACAACACCTGAAAGGCCTCCGGAGAGACCAGCTCACGCCACGCGTCGGCGGGTGTGTCGAGCTTGACGATCGCGGCGCCCGGCTCGGCCGACATCAGTTCGTCGCGAAGCAGTAATACAGGCCGTTGCCGCCGGTCCCGATCAGGTCGTCCTGGCTGCACCCGCGGCTGCCGTGCGCGGCATTCCACGAGGTCGGGTTGTCACCGCCACCCTGGCGGTCGTGATGGCCGACCTGGGCGCTCCCGGCGCCGTTGGTTGACCAGTTGCCGCAGGTGTGGTCCTCGCCGTCGGTGAAAGCGGTGCCGTCGAGCTGCGACCCGGTCAAGACATCGTGCATGTTCGGGCTGTCGCCTCGGCCGTTGATGACGTCGCCCTTCTCGCTGATGCTGTTCGCCTTGCTCAGTTCGTTGTTGGCGCTGTGCAGGTCGGCCACGCTGGACGCCACCTCGACACCGTTCGCGTTGTACCAGGGGCCGCTACCGATCCGGTCCCGGGCGTCGACCGCCATCCCGCCACTCTGGCTGAGATAGGCGTGCCACGTGCGGCCCGTGCTGCCGGCTGCTTCCGCGAGCATCTGGCAGTGCGCGTCGGCCCCGTCGAGCCCGCCGAGGTTCGCCCCGTCGCCCGGGCCGTTGCTGGTGATGAAGAACGACATGGCGTTGTCCTGCGCGGTCGCGCCGACGGACGCCAGGAGTGCAAGGGTCGCGACCGCGGTCGCGACGACGAGAGTTCGGAGCATGGTCATGGTGGTCATCCTCAATGTGCAAGGTCCCTGCTCCGGGTAGCGGGTTCCACCCGGATGGACGGTTAGTCTACCCCATCGGGCGGCAGCCGGCCTATGTTCACGCCGTGATCGAGCGCCAGTTCTCGACCAGATGGTCGGCGGTCCGCCAGGCGAGCGCCTGCGCCGTCAGCGTGGGATTGTGGGCGCCGCTCGTGCCCATGACCGAGGCGCCGAGAACACCCAGGTTCAGCACCTCGTGCGAGAACCCCCACCGGTCGACGACGTTCGCCTCGGGATTGTCGCCCATGCGGGTGCCACCATAGGCGTGGGTGGAGGCCCGCATGGTGCCGATGGACTGCCGGAGGGTGGCGATTGCGCCGGCTTCGCTGAACCACTGCTCCATCTTGTCCTGCATGAAGGTGGCGGCCTTGCGCTCGTTATCCTTGAAGTCGGCGGTGATCCGGCAGACTGGGAAGCCGAGGGGGTCCTTCACGGTGGGATGCAGGTCCAGGTAGTTGTCTTCGTACGGCAGCGTCGTCTTCTGGATGTAGGTGCCGGTCCAGCGGTCGGCGTTCTGCGTGATGAACCCTTTCCAGGCCGAGCCCCACCGCGGTGCGCGGCCAAATGTGTTCATCCGGGCCGCCGAGATCGGATGTCGCTCGGTGTAGATCCAGAGGTTGCCGCCTCCGATGAAGTCGAGGTCGGTGTGGTCGAAGTTGTCGTCGGCCCAGTCGTCCACCGCGACGCCCTGCGCGGGCAAGCCGTACCACGTGTTCAGGTTCGACGGGAAGAGCGCGAGGACGCCCGCGCCCGTGTTGTGGCTGAAGTAATGCCGGCCGACCTGACCGTGGTTGTTCGAGAGGCCATCCGGGTAGGCGCGCGACGTCGAGAGCAGCAGCATCCGTACGTTCTCGTACGTGTAGGCGCCGAGCAGGACTGCGTCGGCCGGCTGCACGTAGGTCTCACCGTCCTGGCGATAGGTGACGCCGGTGACGCGACCGTCGGGGTCGGCGTCGACCGAGAGGACGTGGGCGTGCGTGACGACCGCCAGTCGCCCGGTCGCCTGCGCCTTCGGGATCGTCGAGACGGCGGTGGAGCTCTTCGCGTCGACATGGCAGCCGCCCCGGCTGCAGAATCCGTGATAGACGCACGCGGCTCGGTTCTGGTAGGGCTGGGAATTGACGGCCGCCGGTCCGGGAAACGGATGCCAGCCGAGGCGTCGCGCCGCGTCCGACATGAGCTCGGTGAAGCCCGTGCCCCGGAGCGGCGGCATCGGATAGTCACGCCGCCGGGGCCCTTCGAACACGTTGCCCCGCCGGTCGATTGTACCGTTGATATTGCCGGCCTGACCCGAGACGCCCACTTCGTACTCGACCAGGTCGTAATACGGCTCGAGTGCCTCGAGCCCGAACGGCCAGTCTTCGACCGTCGAGCCAGCGGGGATCCGCGACGCGCCGTACCGGCGGGTCGTCTCGCTCACGACCTTGAAGTCCCACGGGTTCAAGCGCCAGCTCTGGCCCCAGTAGTGCAGGGACGTGCCGCCGACGGCGTTCATCATCGGATGGACGGTCGACCGGGGGGAATCCGGCGCCGACGCGTTCGGCCGGTGCACCGGGATCTCCCGGTTCGCCTTCTGGACCGCGTGGGGCCACGCGCGGTTGCGCAGCTCGTCCGGGGCGAAGTCGCGGCGGCTCATCCACGCGCCTGCCTCGAGCCCGATGACATCGAGGCCCGCCCGCGCGAGCGGCAGCGCGGCCACGCCGCCGACGGCACCCAGTCCGACGATCACCACGTCCGTCTTCGGCAGGTCAACGGCCACGGTTCAGCACTTCCTTCACGAATCGTCCAAAATCGTAGGCCGACCGGTGGACCGGCCGCGGCGCGACGTCGAGTCGCTGGTGGCGAGGTGTGACGACCAAACGGATGCCGGGATATCCAATCAGGTCCCACCCGACGAAATCCGCATTGCCGCCGTAGTACGGATCGCAGAACGTGCCTTCCAATGTGTGAGTCCGGAGCAGCTCGAAGAAGGTCGACGCGTCCGGGCTGAAGCCGGTCGCGGTGTTGGCCTCCATCTCGCGCAGGACAGTGTCTTGACCGTCGGGTGGAAGCGCTGCGAAGCGGGCGCCTTTCGACGTTTGCGCATAGGTGTCGACGCTGGCCAGGCCGTCGGCGTAGGCCTGGCGTGACGCCGACAGGGCGCCGCCCAGCGCCTGGTCAATGTAGTGGTCTGCACGGGCATCGCGCGCGCCGGGGCCGTGCTCGTCGGTTGGGATGATACGGGCAACGATGGCCTGGAGGGTCTCGGCTTCGGTCCGCGTCAACGTTTCGAACGTGTCTAACGTTTCTGTTTCAAGGGCACGTTGGCCGGACCCGGCGTGGGCGAGCGTCCCGGTCGGCACGACGGCTGCCGCGCCGGCCATGAGCGCACGCTTGATCAGCTCGCGACGCGAGACGGTCAATCCAGCGGCGGGGGAGTGGTCAGCCATGGTCACCCGTCGGCGTCATCGGTCGTTCCTCGGGTGTAGCGCAGGCCTTCAGGCCTGCGACGTGAGGGCGTCGCCTGCGGCTCGCCCACGCAGGCCTAAAGGCCTGCGCTACACCCTGTTGGGACTTTGATGTTTCACGCGCGTAGAGCGGGCCTTCAGGCCTGCGTGGGCCCTCCGTGTTCATCGCCGCCCCGAAAGGGCGGTGCGACGACGTCATCGGTCGTTCCTCGAATGTAGCGCAGGCCTTCAGGCCTGCGTGGGCGAGCCGCAGGCGACGCCCTTCGTGTGCGTCGCCGCGACAGGAGCGACGGCTAACACGACACGCAGTTGTGGTTGTTGACGGCGCCCAGGGTCTCCAGGAGCGCCATGGTCTCCGGGAACGGCTCGATGCGCTGCACCGGCCCGTTCGCCATGTCGATCGTCGTCTGGCCCCGTCGGCTGACGAACGTCGCGTCGGCTCCCTGCGAGACCAGATACTCGATCATCTCGTTATCGCCCCGGGCGGCGGCATGGTGCATCGCCGTGTAGCCGTCATGGTCGCGAGCGTTCACGTCGGCGCCCAGGTCCTCCACGAGGTACGTCACGGCGCGCAGCATGCCGCCGGGATGGAACCGGTGCGAGTTGGCGGCGAAGCCGAATCCGTAGCCGACCCCGGCCGCCGCCTGGAGCGGCGTGACAGCGGGTGCGCCGACCGGGACCGGTCGGAGGCCAGACGGGTCGTCCTTCGGGTCCGGGTCGCTGCGGCGGCGACGCCTGGGGGTCTTCTGGGTCCGGATGTGGGGATCGGCGCCCCGGGCGACCAGCAGGCGCATCGCCTCGACGTCGCTCGCATAGGCCGCGCGCCAGAAGGCGGTGCCGCCGGTCTGATTCACGTTGGACAGGTCGAAGTTGTAGCCCGAATACCAGACCTTCTTCGAGAGCCGGGCGTTCACGTCGACGCCGACGTCCAGCAACGCCTCCATCAGTTCCAGATAGGTGACCCGCTGCTGCCGGAACGCGGTCGGCTGCGGGTGCAGCGTGCGCGGCGCATACTCCATGTTGATCGTCGCGTACAGTGGCGTGGCGCCCGCGTCGCTGGCGATCGTGGCATCCGCCCCCTGGTCGAGCAGGTAGCGCGACAGGTCGAAGTGGCCGTTGATCGTCGCGATCAGGATCGGCGTCGTCCCGTCGCCGGTCTGGACATCGAGGTCGGCGCCGGCCGCCAGGAGGCTCTTGACCGAGTCGGCATGGCCCTGGCGCGCGGCGAAATGCAGGGGCGTCAGACCGCCCTGCTTTCCGACGAGCTGGACGTAGCTGAGCCGCTCCGGCCCGTCTTCAGCGTTTCCGCCGCCGCCGCCCGGAACGATCCAGGCGAAGAAGCGCTTGAAAATGTTGGGGCCGCCGGATCCGTCCTCGGGCTCGGCCGTGGGTTCCGGTTGAATGACGTCCGGGTTGGCCGCGAGCGCCACTTCCACCGCCGCCCGGCGCTCGCCCTCGACCCGCTCCTCGCGCTTCTTCCGAGCGGCCTTGAGTTCCTTGTCCACCTCGACGACATCCACCACCGTGGTGGCCAGGGTGGTGTCGGCGCCGTGCGCCAGCAGCACGTCGAGCGCCTCCGCGCGGTCGAGCGCGGCGGCGAACATGAGCGCCGTCTGGCCGCGCGCCGATTCCGGCGCATTCACGTCGGCCCCCCTGGCGATGAGGGCCGAGACCGCCTGGGCCGAACCGGAGGCCGCCGCCAGCATGAGCGAGGTCGCACCGCTGGTCGTCGTGGCGTGCACGTCAGCGCCGGCGTCGAGCAACGCGTCGACGACGGCGGACTGGCCATGCTGGCTGGCGAGCAGGAGCGGAGTGTAGGCGCCGAGCCGGGTCGCGGCGCGCACGTTGGCTCCGGCGTAGAGCAGCATCTGCGCCGTCTCGACATCACCGTTGACCGCCGTCCAGTGCAGAGCGGTCATGCCGTCGCCCTGCGCCGTGTTGGCATCGACGCCGTCCGTCAACAGTGCCCGGACCGTCTCGGTGTCGCCGTGCATGGCGGCATCCGCCACCGGCGATTCGACCGCGGCGAGCAGGGGCAAGCAGAGCGCCGCAACGATGCTCACCGTGAAACCGCCGAGAATCCTCCTACGCCGCATCAGGCATCCTCCGACAGATGTGTCGCGTTTCCGGCGGTCCGCAATCAGAGGGACAGCGTGCCCGTGCTGTCGCCGAAGCTCTCCAGATCGTCGAGCCCCAGCTTGTGCAGCAGGGTCAACATGACGTTGGCCATCGGCGTGCGGTCGTCCGCGATCACGTGGAGGTTGCCTTGGAGCTGATTGTTCGCGTGGCCGGCGAGGAACAGCGGGCAGCGCTTGTGATTGTGGACGTTCGAGTTGCCCATCGGCGATCCGTAGAGAACGAGCGTCCGATCGAGCAGCGTGGCATCCCCGTCGGGAATACTCTTCAGCTTGTTCAGGAAGTACGGGATCAAGCTGACATGATAGGCGTTGATCTTGGCGAACTCGAGAACCCGATCCTCCCGCTCGCCGTGATGTGACGCGGGGTGGAAGCCGCGCGTCGTGCCGCTCTCGGGGTACGTGCGCCCTGAAGCGTCACGCCCCATCTTGAACGAGAATACGCGCGTCAGGTCCGACTGGAAGGCCAGCGCCTGGAGATCGAACATGACCTCGACGTGCTCCCGGAAGGAGTCGGGAACGCCGATTGGCGCTTCGGGCAGCTCCCGCGGCTCGCCGCTCGTGTTCAGCGCCTCGATGCGCTGGATCCGGCGCTCGATTTCACGGACGTCGTCCAGATAGTCGTCCAGCCGGTTCCGGTCGGTCGGCCCCAGCGTTCGCTTGAGCCGGGCGACCTCGTCGGTGATCCAGTCCAGGAGGCTGCTGTCGGTGCGCCGCCGCGCGGCGCGCTCTTCTGGCGTGCCGCCGGCGCCGAAGAGCTGGTCGAAGGCCACGCGCGGGTCGCGCACCATCGGCAGCGGCTCGGTCGGTGACGCCCAGCTGATCGTGTCGGTGTAGACGCAGGCGTAGCCGTACGCGCAGCCTCCCGACTGATCGACGTTCTCGATGCAGAGCTGCATCGAGGGGATCGGCGTGTCCTGGCCGAACCGTTGGGCATACAGCTGATCCATCGAGGTGCCGACGTGGATATCGGACCCTTCTGTCTGCTTCGGGTGCTCCTGCGTGAGGAAGGTCGCGCTGGAACGGAAATGGTCGCCGCCCGTCTCCGGCGCCGTGAACGCTTCGGCGTTGCGGATTCCGGTATTGCTCACGATCGTGAGGTGCTCGCGCAGCGGCTCGAGCGGACGCATGCTGGTCGGGCTGAGGTCGAACTCGCTCCCCGCCGCGGCCGGCGACCAGAGGTTCTTGGTGATTCCCACCTTCGTCGCGCCGGCCGACCCGTGCACCATCTCGATCGCGGTCAGGCGCGTCGGGCTGGCGGCCGTCGTCTGGGCCTTCAACGCACGCGCCGGCACCATGGCGTCGAGCATCGGTAGCGTGAGGGAAGCGCCCATGCCGCGGAGGACCGTGCGTCGCGAAAGATGCTTCTTGGTGATGTACATCGCCTCTGTCTCCTGGGGGTCGGGTCAGTGTCGGTCGGGATCGAGGTTCTGAGCGGCTGGCTCGGCTGGTGCGTCCTCGGTCAGCGCCTCTTCCGCCTGGCTCATCTGGAATGGCGCACTGTTGGCGATGCCGAGAATAAACGCCGACATGCGATGGTCGTGCTCGGCAGCGTTCCGCATGATGGCGCGCACCGTCGGCATGTCGTAGTACTCGATCCGCCGGCCGATGGCGTAGGCCATCAAGTTCTCCGTGAAGGTCGTGAGAAACGTCCGTGAGCGATTCAGAAGCGCCTGGCGCAAATCTGCCGGGCCATTGAGCGGCGTACCGTCGTAGAGCTCGCCGGACGGGTCGATCGGGATGCCGCTGTCCTTGATGCGCCAGGCGCCGGTGAGGTCGTAGTTTTCCAGCGCCATTCCGAGCGGGTCGATGACGCGATGGCACGAGCTGCAGGCGGGGTTCGAGCGATGCTCCTCCATGCGCTCGCGCAGCGACAGCCGGCGCTGACCCGCGATTGCCTCGGTCTCCTCGAGCTCCGGCACGTTGGCCGGCGGCGGCGGCGGCGGGCTGCCGAGCAGCACTTCCATCACCCACTTGCCGCGTAGCACCGGCGACGTCCGATTGGCCAGCGACGTCGACGCGAGGATGCTGCCGTGGCCGAGGATCCCGCGCCGCTCCTCGGGCAAACTGACGCGCCGGAAGCGTGTGCCGGTGACGTTCGGAATGCCATAGTGCTTCGCGACCCGCTCGTCCACGAACGTGTAATCGGCATCGAGCAGATCGAGCACGCTGCGATCGTCCCGAACGAGGTACTCGAAGAACAGCTCGGTCTCACGGCGCAGCGATCGTGCGAGCGTCTGGTCGTAGTAGGGGTAGCTCACGGCATCGGGGTGCAGCTTCTCGAGGTCCTGCAGCCGGAGATACTGCGATGCGAATCGCGTGCCGAATGCCTCCGCGCGCGGGTCGGCCAGCATTCGCCGCACCTCGGCTTCGAGTCTGGCCGGATCCCCGAGCGCGCCCTGGATGGCGTTGCCCACCAACTCGTCGTCCGGTGCCGTGCCCCAGAGGAAGTACGACAGGCGCGAGGCCAGTTCGATGCCGCTGATGCTGTAGCTCTCTCCGGCCGCCACGCCGGTTGGCGCCCGCTCGAGCCGGAACACGAACTGCGGGTTGGCGAGCAACGCCTGGACGGCGATGCGGATACCGCTCTCGAAGTCGCCGTCGGCCCTGCCGCGCTCGTAGAACCGCATGAGCCCGTCGAGGTCCACGTTGTCCACGGGGTGCCGGTAGGCACGCGCCGCGAGCCGCGAGACGATCTCTCGGGCACACGGCACTTCCTCGTCGGCCGTGACCGGCCGGCAGGTGAAGATGGCCCGCCGGCTCGGCGTGTCGGAGATGCCGGTGACGTCGTACGGTCCGCTGATGGTGAAGTCGCGCAGGTGGGGCACCGTCGTGATGCCGCGAGCCGTTCCGATGTCCGTGTCGGCGAGCGTGTGCTCATGCGGGCCCATGAGATCGTCCACCGGGCCTTCGAACCGCTTGAGGAACGCGGCGGCCACCGGTCGCGGGCCGGCCTTGACGGCGATCGGCTCGGTCGTCATCGTCATGCCGTTCGGATCGGCTTCATGCATGAACGGATCGATGCTGAGCAGCGCCGCCCGCTCGCCGTCCACCGAGATCTCGATTTGTTCCTGCTCGGCGGTCATCCCGAAGAGGGCGCCGACCGGGTCGGGGTGCAGCATGACCCTGAAGATGTAGTCGCCGTCGGCAGGGAAGTTGTAGACGACCGCGATGCCGCCGCGGGTGCCGAAGGGGGCGCCCTCGGCTCGCCGCAACTGTGACGCGGTGCGCGGCACCTTGTAGGTTGCGTCGCTCGGCGATGCTCGCGGGTCGCCGACGGCCAGGCGGCTGACGTGGTCGGCCGCGCGCAGATAGCCTTCCAACAGCGTCGCCGAAAAATTCTGCACGTCGGCGATGTTGTCGAAGCCCTGGCTGATCGTATCCGGCGGCAGGAACGCGTTGACGTCGACGTCGATCTGCAGGAGGTCGCGTACGGAGCGGGCGTACTCGGCGCGGTTGAGGCGCTGGAACGTCCGTCGGCCCGGATTCGGGCTGGTGGCCGCCGCTGCATCGATGCGCGCTTCCATTGCGGCGACCAGCGCCTGTATCTCGGGCTCGTCCGGGCGCCGTAAACCGGGCGGCGGCATCATGCCGGCCGTCAGTTTTCGGACCATCCTCTCGGCAACCTCCGGATTCGCCTCGGGGTGCGTGACGTCGAAGGCTTCCAGCGAGAGATTGCCGCGCATGGCGCGGTCGTTGTGACAGCGGAGGCAGTACTGGCCGACGAGGGCGCCGCGCGTCTCGAGCTCGGCCGTCACCGGGTCGACGGCGGGGGCGGCCGCGTCAGGTGGTTCCTGGGCCGGCGCCTGGCCTCGCAGGGCAGGCGCGGCGGCGGCCGTCGCCACCATGTACACGAGCGCTGCGCCTAGGAGAGCGAAGGTCGATTTCAACATGGTCGAGTGCGCGAGCTCAGCCGGCAGCCCTCGGCCGCAAACGTTTCTTCGATCAGGGCATTATACGGATCTCGAGCCCGTTTGAAAAGGAACTGGACGCATTCTGCGGCGGGCTGCCGAGCAGGGGAGTGCGGCCGAACTTCCCGGATTAGTTCCCGCGGCCCGCAGCCCGCCGGCCGATTGGCAGCGCGTCCGGATCGGTGAGGATGATCACCCGGAAGCCTTGGGCGATCCGCTCGGCGATGTCGTCCACGCCCGCCGTGATACCGCACGGGACGTCGAATTCCTGGCACGCCGCCAGGACGGTCTGAATCGCTTGCTCGATCGCCTCGGCATCGCCGTCGTAGACGCGCCGGAGATCGCCCGGGCCCGGCGACACCATGCTCACGCCCGGCGTGCTGACGATGTCGCGGACGTTGTCGATGCCCACCTGGTCTTCGATGAGCAGCAGGCTGAGAAGCGTCGCGGCCCGATCGGGCCAGACCGGCCCGCGCCTCCGCATGGCGGCGACCGCCAGCTCCGCGTCGGCCCTCGACTCGACGTGCGGGAAGACAATTCCGACGGCGCCGGCGTCGATGCCCTGCCCGGTCCGGTCGCGCGCCGCCTGCCGGTCGTCGCGGATCGGCGGAATGCGCAGTAGGATCGGGTGGGCACCGTTGGTCGCGGTACCCGCCATGCCCGCCATGCCCGCCATGTACGCTTGCATCTGCGGCAAGTCGAACGGTCCGCGCTCGAGCGAGTAGAAGACGAAGTCGAGGTCGCGGTTTCCGGCGATCGAGGCACCCTGTTCGGCCGTCTTGTCGCCCGAGAAGATTCCGAAGATGGCGTCGCCAGCGGCGAGCCGGCGAATGAGCTTATCGTCCGGGCGCGCCGGCTGACCGTGGGCGGTCGCGGTGAAGATCGTCAGAACCAGGCCGGCGAGCATCACGCGCATCGAAGGTCCTTTCCCGTCTGGACGATGAGCAGCAGCGCGCGCCCGACTAACGGCTCGCCGGTGGCACGATGTCGTTCAGCCGCAGATAGACCGTCATGACGCCGTACTCGCTCCACGTGTGGATCATCGTTCGGTAGACGACCCGCGCGCGTGTCGACTCGCCGAGGAATCCACCGTCGATCGTTTCTTGGAGCGACGCGTCGGTCTGAGCGTTCAGAATCTCGATGCCGAAGTCGAAGGAGTCGCTCAGCGCCTGCAGCACGTCGGCCTTCTCGGTGGGCTCGCCCAGGTCCGGCGGCGTCGCGTCGGCGTCGAGGCGCCCCATCAGGCCGACCTGGGCGCCCGCCACGTGCATGATTTGCTCGCCAAAGTTACGCAGCTCGTCTGTCGGCTTATAGTCGAAGTTCTCGGCGGGCATAGCGTCGCCGAGCGCCGCCATCATCGTTTTCAGCCCTTCCCAGTCCTTGAGCAGGTCGGCCGCGAGGACGCCTTCGTCTTCATTCATCGGGGTGGCGTCCTGGGCGGCGGCGGCCGGGGCTTCCTCGGCCGGCGCGCAGGCCGCGAGACCGAGCGCGCCGAGGACGAGTGACAGTGCGACGAACAGCGTGCGAAGAGCGTGAGACATCGAACCTCCTTGACTTCTGGTTTGATTGTGGATCAGGGCGCGCGGCGCCTGAACGAGCCGTTGAGCTGCCAGGTCCTACGGCAGGGCCAGGGCGACGAGCGACCCGGAGTAGCCGCGGCCGCCGACCGGCAGAACGATGTACTGCTTGCCGTCGTGCATGTAGGTCATGAGTGCGGTGTTCGTCGGCGCCGGAATCTCCACCGTGCCGAGCCGCTCACCGGTCGCCTTGTCGTTCGCGTAAAGGAGCGAGCGGCCGCCTCGCCCCTCGGCGTAGATCAGGAGTGTTTTCGTGAGCAGCGCCGTGGCGTGCGACCGGTTTCCCGTGTTGGGGATGTCCTTCCCCTGCAACAGCCGGTGGTTCGCGACGTTGTCCGGCGTATCGCCGTTGGGAATCCACCAGAGGTGCTCGCCGCTGTTCATATCGATCGCCGTGATCCGGCCGTAGGGCGGCTTGAAGATCGGCAGGCCCTGCACGCGGCGCGGCCCGGCACCCGTGCCGCTCGCCCAGTCCATGAGGGTCGTGCCGGTCGGGTTCGCGTAGGTGGGGTCCGCTTCCGCGCCGGGAATGAGAAAGGGCGACCCGCACGACTTGATCGACTCGGTGTAGAGGATGCCGGTCTCCGGATCCACCACCGTGCCCCCGGGGATGTTGGTGCCGCCGCCGCCGCCTGGACAGAGCAGGGCGGACCGCTTGCCGAGGTCGTTGTCGCGGTGGAGCGGCGGATTGAAGAGCGGCCCCATCTGGTAGTCGGCCATGATCTCGATCGCTTGCTGCCGTAGCTCCGGTGTGAAGTCGATGAGGTCGTCCTCGGTGACGCCCTGCATCTCGTAGGCGGCCGGTTTGGTCGGGAACGGCTGGGTGGGTGACGTCTGCTCGCCCGGAATCATCGATTCCGGTACTTCGCGCTCCTCGATCGGCCAGATCGGCTCGCCCGTCTCACGGTTCAGGACGTAGGCGAACGACTGCTTCGTCGTCTGTATCAGGATCGGCACCCGTTCCCCGTCGATCGTCACGTCGAGCAGGCTCGGGGCGGTCGGGTTGTCGTAGTTCCAGATGTCGTGATGGACCGTCTGGAAGTGCCACCGGCGCTCGCCGGTGTCGGCGTCGAGCGCCAGGATGGTGGTCGCGAACAGGTTGTCGCCCGGATGAAAGCCGCCCCAGTGGTCGTTCGTGGGCGGGTCGGTGACGACGTACACGAGACCGAGCTCGGGGTCGGCCGACAGCGGCGCCCAGGCCGAGACGTTGCCCGTGTAGGACCAGGCATCGCTCTCCCAGGTGTCGTGGCCGAATTCGCCCGGCTGCGGGATGACGTTGAACTTCCACTTGTGCGCGCCGGTCTTCGCGTCGTAGGCCAGAATGTGGCCCGGCACGTTTTCGCGCCGTGTCTGGTGGTAGCCCTGCTCGTGCGCGTTGCCGACGACGATCGTGCCGTTCACGACGATGGGCGGCGAGGAATTCGTGATGTAGCCGATTTCCGGTGGGATGCCGTCGTACGGGTCGTACTCGTAGCCGAAGTCGGCCAGCAGGTCGACCGTGCCGTTGTTGCCGAAGCCCTCGATGGGGTAGCCCGTGTCGGGGTCCAGCGCGTGGAGGAAGAAGGCCGGCGTGACGATGTAGATCCGTCCCTGGCCATCCACCTCGCTGTAGGCAACGCCTTTACCGTAGTTCTTCCGCATCGACAGTTCCCACCGCTTGGTCGGTGGTTCACGGAAGGTCCACAGCGTCTCACCCGTGGTTGGGTCGAGGGCGACCACCGTACGCCGCTGTCCCGCCACGCCGTAGAGCCGCCCGTTGACGTAGATCGGCGTGGATCGCAGGATGTTGTCGACCGAGGGGCCGTAGTTGTCGCCCTTCCAGACCCACTGCACTTCGAGATCTTCGAAGTTCTCGGCATTGATCTGATCCAGAGGCGAGTATCGCGAGCTGGCGGCGTCACCGCCCCAGTAGCGCCACTCCCCGTTCTCCGTGCCGGCGTTCGTGTGATCCTGCGCGAAAAGCGCCGGCGTCGCGCACAGCATCACGGCTGCGGCCAGCGCCACCAGGGCTGTCCGCGAGCCTCGTCGCTTCGTTCCAGTCATACCCACGAATCTCCTTGCAAGTACCCGGTCTAAGGTCCAAGTGATGATGAGGACGGGCCGCCCAGCGAGGGCTCCCCTGTCAGCCGTACGTCCTCACATCATACCGCCAGGAGCAAGGCGTCACAAACTCGAGCGGCTGTTCGCCGGCCGGTCGCCGGGACGGCGGCCCCGCGATGCGGCAATCGCCTGCCTCGAGAAGCGCGTGTTCCGTGGGACAATTGTCGTGTGAAGCCGCCCCTGGCCTGACAGGACGAAATCGCCGACAATTGAGACGGTCGGGAGGATATCCAATGCCCCAGCTCACTCGCATCACCGGTGACCCCCGAATGATGGGCGGCAAGCCCTGCATCCGCGGCATGCGTGTGACCGTCGGGACCATTGTCGGGTTGGTGGCCGCCGGACGTACCAACGAGGAAATTCTCCGCGAGTACCCCTACCTGGAACCTGCGGACATCGCCGAGGCCCTGTCTTATGCGGCGTGGCGAGCGGAGGAAGTCGAAGTTCCGCTGGGTGAGCGGTGAAGCTTGTCATCGACCTGAACCTGTCGCCCAACTGGGTCGATTGGCTGGCGAGGCACGGCCTGGAGGCCGTTCATTGGTCGACCATCGGGGCGGCCACTGCCCCCGACGACGAGGTTCTCCGCTGGGCTCGGAAGAACAGCTTCGTGCTGGTAGCCCACGACCTCGACTTTTCTGCGATTCTGGCGGCAACTGCGGTGGCAAGATCTTCTGTCGGACGCGGCGGTCAACGCGGTCGCGAGGGCTATCGAGGCTCACCGCGAGCACATCGAACGAGGCGCGTTGTTGTCCATTGATGAGAGTGGCACACGCGTCAGGGTGTTGCCGTTACCCAGATCTTGAGCCCTCGGCTCGAAGACAGCTCTGCATCGCCCCCGAAAAGGCTCACGGATTCCGACCGCCCTCCCCGGATGAGCCAGACGGTATTCGCTCTTACGGATCATGACGGCCCGAGGCTTTGCCCACCATCGGCACCAGGGTCCGCCCCAGTTGGTCGTGGCCGCCAGAGAAGGTCGATCGCCCAGACCTCGTCCAGACGCTCGCCGTGCCAATGAGGGCGCCCCGCTGGACGCCGCTGTTATGCAACCCTCAACGGCTTGATGCGCTTGACCTGAGCCCTGACAGCCCGGGCCGCATCCCACAGGTCAACCGCGCGCTGCGCATTGAGCCAGAACTCCGGCGTGTTGCCGAACAGTCGCGACAGGCGAAGCGCCATCTCAGGACTTACGGCCCGACCTCCACGCAGCAACTCATTGATCGTCTGACGCGAGACGCCGATCGCCTCAGCTACACCGGAGACCGTCAGTCCGTAATCAGGAAGAAAATCCGCCCTGAGCATCTCGCCCGGATGGGTCGGCCGGATCTTTCGCTCGCCAGTGTTCGGGATACTCATGTCACACCTCGCTCTAGTGGTAGTCCGTGATCTCGACGTCATAGGCGTCGCCGTCCACGAACCTGAAGCAGACGCGCCACCGTCACGTGACACGTGTCAATCCGCGGTGGACGGCTCGCGTAACAGCATAGTAGACCGAGCTGCCCGGTTGTCACCGATTGGTCCCGAGGAGTCGCCCTGGGACAGGCGATCCGCGGTCGCCTCGGCATCAGCAGTCGGTTCGGCGTTGTCGGAGAGGTATCGCCGGCCGGGGATCGAACTCGATCGGGAGCCCGCGCGGCAGACGGCGTAAACTGTCCGGGAGCAGTCATGAGTCATGGAATCGTTCAGCACGGAAGGGGTGCCATGGGTCGTCTACTGATCGCCGCAGCGCTCGTCTTGGTGTGGGCCGCTCCAACCGTGAGCGCGGCTGCCGGGTCGCAGGCGACGCCGCCCTACGTGGCGTCCCGCCCGTTCGGGACGCTGCGGGAGCAAGCGGCGGTGCAGCAGGCCTGGCTGCGGGAACGGCTCGAGGTGAACCTGCCGAAGGTGATGCGCGACCACGGCGTCGACATGTGGGTCGTCGCGATGCGGGAGTACAACGAAGACCCAGTCTTCCGCGCCCTGGTCTCGCCGACGAGCTTCGCCGCGCGGCGGCGCACAATCTACATCTTCTTCGACCGGGGGCAGCCCGACGGCGTGGAGCGTATCGCGCTGGGTGGCGGCTCGATGGGCGGCCTGTACACGGCCCACCGGACGGAGCTGCCGACGGCGACCGGCCAGCGCGCCGAGCTCTGGGGCGCCGGCCAGTGGCGGGTGTTCGCCCAGATCGTGCGGGAGCGGGACCCGGAGTCGATCGGGGTGAATATCTCGGACGAGCACAATTTCGCCGACGGGCTCACCGCGGCCGAGTGGGAGCAGATGCGGGAGGCGCTCGGCCCGGAGCTCGAGGCGCGCGTCGTCCGGAATCCGCGGCTGGCGATCGACTACCTGGCGATGCGCGTGCCCTCCATGACGCAGGTCTACCGGCGATTGCAGGGGGTGGTGCACGAGGTCATCTCGGCTGCCTTCTCGAATCTGGTGATCACGCCAGGGGTGACCACGACCGACGACGTGGTCTGGTGGATGCGGCAACGCGTGAACGATCTCGGCTTGCACACCTGGTTTCAGCCGTCGGTGAGCGTCCAGCGCGACGGCGCCAGCGCGGAGAATCTCGGGGAGGATCCGGTGATCCAGCGCGGCGACGTGCTGCATTGCGACTTCGGCATCACCGCGATGGGGCTGAACACCGACACGCAGCACATGGCCTACGTGCTCCGCGAGGGCGAGACCGACGCGCCCGCGGGGCTGCAGCGGGCGCTCGCCCGCGCGAATCGGCTGCAGGACATCCTGCTGGAGCAGACCGACGTGGGGATGAGCGGCAACGACGTCCTCCACGCGGTCCTCGAGCAGATGCGCGCCGAAGGACTCGACGGCACGATGTACTCGCATCCGATCGGCGATCACGGGCACGGTGCGGGGCCGCTCATCGGGCTGTGGGACTATCAGGAGGGGGTCCCGGGCCGCGGCGACGTGCCGGTGCTCGCCAACATGTGGTACTCGACGGAGTTGCAGGTCACCACGCCGGTGGCCGAGTGGAACGGCCAGGCGGTTCGCATGGCGCTCGAAGAGGAAGCGGAGATCACGCCCGACGGCGAGATGCGGTGGGTGCTCAGGCGGCAGACCGAGCTGCACTTGGTGAGATGAAAGGAGCGAGAACTCAGAGTATGGGTAGGCATGAGGACTCCAGTCTTCCACTCTGTGTGGATCTTGACGGGACGCTGGTCAGAACAGACACGCTGATCGAGTATTTGCTCAAGGCGGTTCGAGACTGGAGAGTTTTGCTCGCGATTCCGCTTTGGCTCGTCCGCGGCAAGGCCTTTCTCAAGGATAAGTTGGCTGAACGCATCGAACTGGATGTTGCCCTCCTTCCATACAATACGGAGTTCATCCACTATCTCGAGCAACAGCGCGCCCGTGGACGTCCGATGTCCCTGGTGACGGCGTCCAATGTGAGGATCGGGGAAGCAGTAAACGCGCATCTGGAACTGTTTGATGAGGTGATCGCGTCGACGAAGGAGCACAACGTTCGTGGGCGGGAGAAGGCTCTTGTGTTGATCGAAAGATTCGGAGAACGGAATTTCGTGTACGCGGGAAACGATCATACCGACATAGCGGTGTGGAAAGTGGCCGCGGGCGCGATCGCCGTCTCGACGCCGGAGGCCGTTACTCGGTGGCTCGATGGGCACTCGTCGGTCGAGCGACGCTTTCCCGGCTCCACCGGCTCGCGGCGGGCTCTGGTCAAGGCTTTGCGGCCGTATCAATGGGTCAAGAACACGCTGATCTTCGTACCGATAATCACCGCCAATGCGGTCGACGATGGGGCGGCCTGGTTCGATGCGACGCTGGTGTTCATGGCGTTCTCGCTCATGGCCTCTGGGGTCTACGTCCTTAATGACCTATTGGACCTGGAGGCTGACCGGAAGCACCCCCGTAAGCGCAACCGCCCTTTTGCCAGCGGAGTTCTGTCGCTGAAGCTCGGCCTGGGTACAGTGCCCGTCCTATTCGTGCTGGGCGGCGCGGTGGCCTCTCAGAGCGGCGTCCTACCGATCCTCGTCGGATACGCGCTCATATCAGTAAGTTACTCGATTTACTTCAAGAACTTTCCACTCGTCGACGTGTTCATCCTGACGACGCTTTACACGATTCGCTTGTACGCGGGAGGAATCACGACGGGCTACCACATTTCCCTTTGGCTGCTCGCCTTCTCGTGTTTCCTGTTTTTGAGTCTGGCTATCATCAAGCGCGTGTCGGAACTGAAAACACTGCCCGCAACGAACATGTCCTTGTCAGCACGAGGGTATTCGACTGACGATGTTCAAATTCTACAGTCGATCGGCTTGGGGGCCACGTTTGCGTCGAGTGTCGTGCTCACACTCTATATCCAGAGTGACTACGTGGCGGGTGCGTATTCAGACGCTGCGACATTATGGTGGGTCATACCTGTCACCTTGTTCTGGCAGTGCAGGCTATGGCTTGCGACCGCACGTGGATACATGGATGATGATCCAATCGTCTACGCGGCAAAAGACTGGGTATCGCGTCTATCGGCAATAGTCGTAGTAGGCATTGTGGTGGGAGCGTATTTCGATTTTTGACAACAGCCCGAAGTGAGATCTGGTTGTAGCGCAGGAAGGGGACACGCCTACTCTGGTTGTAGCGCAGGACTTTAGTCCTGCGAGGACGAGCCGCAGGCGAAGTCCTGCTTCGTTGGGGATGGCGTCATCGAGGGGCGTCGCCCTGCGGGCTACTCACGCAGCCCTCAAAGGGCTGCGCTACACCGGCTATCTGCCAGTTCGTCGGTCGCGACGGTTCGGAGGACACGCCTGCTCTAGTTGTCGCGCAGGCCTTGAATCCTGCGGGGACACGCCTACTCTGTTGTAGCGCAGGCCTTCAGGCCTGCGAGGACAAGCCGCAGGCGAAGTCCTGCTTCGTTGGGGGGGGGCGTCATCGAGGGGCGTCGCCCTGCGGGCTCGCCCACGCAGCCCTCAAAGGGCTGCGCTACACCGGCGATCTGTAACCTTAGAACGTCTCCTCTTTCAACCTGAACGTCTCGTCCAGCACCGGGTCGGTCGGCTGGCCGGTGACGCGCCGGGCCGCGTAGTCACCCACCATGATGCCGTGCTTGTAGCCGTGGCCCGATCCGCCGCCCAGCAGCCAGACGTTGTCCAGTTCCGGATGACGATCCACGATGAAGTGCGCGTCGACGCTGTTCGTGCGTGGGCTGACGCGGGTTTCCAGCAGCGGCTGGCCCGCCAGCGACGGAAAGGCGTCGTCCGTGAGTTCGTGAATCCGACGGATCTCGTCCGCGGTCACGGTTCGGTCGCCGGTGTCCGGGTCCAGCGGGCCGCTGTCCCAATACGGCCCCAACTTCAGTCCCTTCCCCTCGATGTTCGGGAACCCGTAGGTACCCCGCGTGACGAACGTCGGGCAGTTCGGGAACGAGAACCGATCGTCGTCCTCGGCCGTGCCCATGAAGAAGATGGCCCGGCGGATCAATCGGAGCTTGTTGCCGAGCACCTCGGGGAACATCTTCGGGTGCCACGGGCCGCAGGCGAACACGAAGCTCTGGGCCGACACCGTCTGGCCCGTCGAGAGCGTCACGGCCTGGAGCCGGCCGCCCGCGCGGCGGCCCGGTACCGCTCTTGCCATCGTGAACCGTCCGCCCTGGCGCTCGAATGCCCGGGCCACCGCGAGGCACCCCTCACGGCACTTCAGCACGCCGGTGCTCGGCACCCAATGCCCGACCGTGACGCCGTCGAGGTTGAACTGCGGGTACCGGTACTCGAGCTCGGCGCGTTCCAGCCGTTCGTTCTCGACCCCGAGCCGGTCGAGGACGGTCTGCGTGGCGCGCAGCGTCGCGGTCCACTCGCCGCTCAGTGTAATTTGGCCGGTGCGGTACAGCAGGCGTGTGCCCCACTCGGCCTCACGCACCTGCCAGCGCTCGAGCGCTTCGATCGCCCATCGTGAGTAGATCTCCCGGTCCCCGTAGCTGGCCCGGATCTGGCGCGTTTCACCGGCCGAACTGGAGCGTGCATTGCCCGGGCCGTAGGCATCGACGAGCCGGACCGAGTGGCCCATCTCCTCGAGGTACAGAGCGGTCCAGCCACCGAAGGCGCCCGCGCCGATGACGACAACCTCCGGGCTGGGGTCGGCCTGGATGGCCGCAGCGCGTCCGAGGAGCCTCGGCTCGGCGAAGGCGCCGGCCGCGCCGGTGAGCTTCATAAAGGTGCGCCGGTTCATCGTCGTCATCGCTGGGCTCCCAATCTGTCGTACGAAAAACGCAATCGCTATCGTACATCTCTGTTCCTCGATTTCAAGAATGAGTTTCAAGAGAGATGGCGAGACCACGAAATTCGATCTGGAAAAAAGTTCAAAATTTCGCTCGATTAAGGGTTGATCCGAGCACTTGGGTTCTCCATAATCTAGAAGCTTCCTTTGCGACTCTAGCGGCTTCCTTGCGACTCTAGAAGCTTCCTGTCGGGTTTCTCCTCCCCAGCGACATATCGTGCGTTCACTGAAGACCGAGGAGAGTCATGCGCAAGTCGAAGCTTCATCACCAACGTGCACTGTGCAGGGGAACCTGCGTCGGAGTGGTCGTCGCCCTCGTGTTCGCGTTGAGCGGACAGGTTGAGGTAGCAGCCCTAGCGGCAGAGCAGTCGCAGCGATCCTCCAACGGGAGGCCGCCCCAGCGCACCCAGGGGCCGCCGACCGATCCGAGACAGGGCGTCGGCTCGCCGTCGCAGGGGCCGCCGACCGATCCGGGACAGGGCGTCGGCTCGCCGTCGCAGGGGCCACCGAGCGATCCGGGGCAGGGCGTGGGCTCGCCGTCGCAGGGGCCACCGAGCGATCCGGGGCAGGGCGTCGGCTCGCCGTCGCAGGGGCCGCCGACCGATCCGGGGCAGGGCACCGGCTCGCCGTCGCAGCCATCATCACGACTCGATGTACTCGTGGGATTCCGGAACGTGCCGGGTCCCGCGGAACAGGCGCTGGTCCGTCGGGCCGGAGGACAGATCAAGCACAGCTTCCGACTGGTCTCCGCGATCGCGTCGAGCCTGCCCGCGCAGGCCTTGAACGGGTTACGGAACAACCCCACGGTCACCGTCATCGAGCCCGATGGGCTCGTGTTTGCCCAGGATCCAGAATTAGACAGCGCCTGGGGCGTGAAGCGGATCGGGGCTGGACTGGTACACGACACGGGACAGTTTGGCGCGGGCGTGCGTGTCGCCGTCATCGACACGGGCATCGACTACACGCATCTCGATCTGAACACCTATGTCGGTGGGTTCGACTTCGTCAACGGCGATGCCGATCCGATGGATGATCACTTCCACGGGACGCACGTGGCCGGAACCATCGCCGCATCCGACAACGGTACCGGCGTCGTGGGGGCCGCGCCCTTGGCGCTGCTGTATGGCTTGAAGGTGCTCAGTGCAAGCGGAAGCGGATCGTGGAGCAATGTGATCGCCGCGTTGGAATGGGCGGTCGATCACGGCATTCAGGTCACGAACAACAGCTACGGCAGCGGAGGGAATCCGGGGACCATCGTCGAGGCGGCGTTCAACAATTCCGCCGCGGCTGGCATCGTGCACATTGCCGCCGCCGGAAACTCGGGCACCTGCGACGGCGCGCAGAACACGGTTGGGTATCCGGCCAGCTACGCGTCGGTCGTCGCGGTGGCTGCGACCGACGCCACCGATGCCCGCGCATGTTTTTCGAGCACGGGGCCCAACGTCGAAATTGCCGCGCCGGGCGTGAGGATCCTGTCGACCTATCTCGGTAACCGCTACGCCTGGGCGAGCGGGACGTCGATGGCCTCACCGCATGTGGCGGGAGTGGCTGCGCTCGTGATTGCTGCCGGAATCGAGGATGCGAATCACGACGGCCGCATCAACGATGAGGTGCGTGCCGCGTTGACGGCGACGGCCTTGGATCTCGGCACGCCCGGCCGCGATACGTTCTACGGGTTCGGACTGGTTGACGCCGTGGCGGCAGTGGCGGCGGCGACGCCGCAACCGCCGGAAGTGAGGCTGACGCTGACCGCCGATCGGCCGACCTACACGCTTGGGTCGGACACGCATGCCGTGCTTTCCGCGGTCGTCTCGGACGAAACAGGCCAGGCGGTGACAGGACTCGGCGCCGGGGCGTTCGTGACGAGTCTGGACGGGCATGTGCTGGCCGGCGATGCGCTGTTCGCGGAGTCCGCGACACCGGGGACGTACACGGCGAGCCTGGCGCTTCCGGCCAACGCTGCCAGTTACACCGTAGCGGTCGCGGTGACGGATGCACGGGGCGCGACCGGGACTGGCTCGACGCTATTCGAGGTCGAGCCGGCGCCGCTCGAACCGGTGGTCAGTGTTGCCCTGTCGAGCGACCGGCCGAGCTATGTTATCGGCGAGGGGCTCGACGCCAGGTTGACCGCCGTGCTGACCGACGAGCGGGAAGAGGCGATCACCGGACTGGGTGCGTCGGCCTTCGTCACGACGCTGGATGGACAGGTGCTCACCGGGCCGATCTTCGGAGAGACGGCAACGCCGGGAACCTATGACGCGGTTGTCGCGCTGCCGGCATCGGAAGGGACCTATGCGATCCAGGTCACCGGGACGGATTTGCGAGGCATCACCGGGACGGCGTCCCTCACGTTGAGCGTGGAGCCGATGCCGCGCGTCGATGTCTCACTCACGACGGATCGGACGAGCTACGTACTCGGCACTGAGGAACTTGCTGTACTGACGGTGGCGGTGACGGATGAAGGAGGCGGGCCGATCGGCGGCCTCGGCGCGGCTGCGTTCTCGACCAGTGTCGATGGGAATCCCCAGACGGGAGTGACGTTCGTGGAGACAGCGGGGACCGGTGTCTACACGGCCGACCTTCGGCTGCCGCTGAATGCCGGTACCTACAGCGTCCAGGTCGGCGTCGCTGACGCGCGGGGTGTCAGCGGAACCGGTACGGTTCAGTTGCTTGTCCTGCCCCCGGTGTCGGAGCCGGCCATTTACGTGGCGCTGTCGAGCGACCGGTCGAGTTATCTCATCGGTGCGGACCCGATTGCGATCATTACGGCGGCGGTCGTCGACGAGAACGGGGACGCGGTCTCCGGGTTGTCCGCCGCCACCTTCGTGACCAGCCTCGATGGGGGCCCCGTGTCGGGGGTGATCTTCCGGGCGGGCGCGCCGGGCGCGTATGTGGCCGATATCGCCGTCCCGGCGAATCCTGGGACCTACGCGTTGAGCGTGACGGTGACGGATTCCCGCGACGTGTCGGGAAACGGGACGACTCAGATCGTGGTCGACGCCATCCCGGCCCCGGATCCGGTGCTGACCGTCGTGGTGACGACCGATAAGGCGCGGTATCGGTCAGGTGCTGACACCACAGCGAGGGTGACGGCCGTCGTGATGGACGGAGATGGCCGGGCCGTGATGGGCCTTGGGGCGCCGGCGTTTCTCGCGATCCTCGACGGGTCGGGAGCGGCCGTCACGTTCGGCGAGACTGCTCCAGGGACGTATGTCGGCGACCTGCCGCTTCCGGCAGAGGACGGATTGCACGTGCTCAGCGTGACCGTCACGGACACTCACGGCGTGTCGGGGCTCGGTACGGCTATGTTCGCGATCGATCTTCCAGACGCGCTCGTGCAGGTCGCGCTGTCGACGGACCGGAGCAGCTATCGGCTGGGTGCGGACACGGTTGGCGTACTCACCGCGGTGGTCACAGACGAGCACGGCGAGCCGCTTGCCGGCCTCGAGTCAGGGGCGTTTCAGACGGATGTCGAGGGGGCGTCCTCCGCGGCGCGGACTGCGTTCGCCGAGATTGCGCCGGGCACCTATACGGCCGACCTCGTGCTTCCGGACGAAGCAGGGGCGCACGTCGTCGTCGTCATCGTCACTGACGCGAGAGCGGTGTCCGGCAGCGCGTCGGCCGAGTTCACCGTGACCCAAGAGCCCCTGACCTCGATCGCTGAGATTGGATATGCGACGAACGGTGGCCGAGCCAACAACCTGCATCTCGCGATCGACGTGAGGCTCGTCGACAGTGACGGCGCAGCGGTCGGCGGTGTCGACGTGTCAGTGCGTCTGGAACGAGATGGGGAAATCTATGGCGCGGCCACTCGCACGACGGAGCAGGACGGGATCGTGACGTTTCGGGCAATTCAGTTTCCGTACGGATGCTACGAAACGAAGGTTACGATGGTCGATGGGAACGGGGTGGCGTGGGATGGCGTCAATCCCCCGAACAGCTACTGCAAAGAGGGGGGCAGCGATCGACGGGTGAAAGGACGGACGCTTCGGTGATCCCGTAGCTCCCGCGTCGACGCCGCCTGGTCAACAGCTGACGCAGCGGTGGTTGTTCTTCGCGCCCAGGCGCACGAGCAGCTCGATGGTCTCCGGGAACGGCTGGGTCCGCTGGACCGGGCCGTTCGCCAGGTCGGCCGTCGTGTGACCCCGCCGGCTCACGCCGGTGACGTCCGCCCCCATGGAGACGAGGTACTCGATGAGCGCATTGTCGCCGCGCGAGGCCGCGTGGTGCACCGGCGTGTAGCCCTTGTGATCGCGCATGTTGACGTCGGCCCCCAGCTCCTCGACGAGAAACTTCACGGTCGGCAGCCAGGCGTCCGGCACGTACCGGTGCGTGTTTGCGGCGAAGCCCTGGCCGTAGCCGACGCCGGAAGCGGCATGAATCGGGTAGACTGCCGGCCCGCCCAGTGGCACCGGCGGCAGGCCGGAGTGATCGGTGTCGTCGCCCCGGCGCCGACGCTCGGGCACCTTGGTCGTCGGCAGTGTCGGGTCGGCGCCGTGCGCCAGCAGCATCTGCATCGCTGCGAGGTCCAGCGCGTAGGCGGCGCGCCAGAACGGCGTGGCGCCCGTCCGGTCGACGCCGAGCATATCGCGATTGTAGGTCGTGTACCACAGGGATTTCGTCAGTCGCGCGTTGACCTCGGCGCCCGCCGCAATCAGGGCCTCCATCAGCTCGAGATACGACGTGTCCTGCTGCATGTAGTCGGTCGGCTGGGGATGCCGCGACTTGGGTGCCCAGTGCATGTTCAGCGCCGCGTAGAGAGAGGTGGCGCCGGCATCGCTGGCCAGCGTCGAATCGGCACCCGCGTCGAGCAGGCGTATCGCGAGATCGAAGTGGCCGTTGATCGTCGCCATGACCAAGGGCGACGTGCGATCCGCTGCGCTCGGCTGGTTGATGTCGGCGCCGCCGCCGAGCAGCGCCAGCACCGCACCAGCGTGGCCCTCACGGGCGGCGAGCAGGAGGGCGGTCAAGCCGCCGTGCGCACCGATGAGATCGGCGTAGCCGAGCGGCTCGGGTTCTTCCTGGAGATCGACTTCGACCGCCGCCGCGTCCCTGGCCTCGGCGGAGCGCGCCGGCGCGGGCTCAGGTTCGGCGCCTGAAGGCGCTTCCTCCGCCGGCTTTTCGATGCCCATCAACCGCTCGCGGAGAGTCGCGACGCGGCGATTCCGCTCCCTGCGGTCTGCGCTGTCGGCCTCATCGCGGGCCGTGATGTCGACGACGGTGGCCGTGATGCCGGGATCGGCTCCGGACGCGAGGAGCGTCTCGATGACCGCGACGCGGTTCGCCGCGGCGGCGAACATCAAGGGCGTCTGTCCCCACTGCGATTCGCGAACGTCGACGTTCGCGCCGTGAGCCAGAAGCGCGGCTACGGCCCCGTGAACACCGGCGCCGGCAGCGAAGTGCAGCGCCGCAGCGCCGGTGGTCGTCGTGACAGCCGGGTCGGCGCCGGCCTCGAGCAGCGCCTCGACGACACTCGCGGCGCTGGTGGTGCCGGCCACGTGAAGCGGTGTATGGGCGCCGAGTCGCGTGACGGCCGCCAGGTTGGCGCCCGCCCCGATCAGCGCGGTCGCCATCGCGCTGTCGCCGTGGCGCGCCGCCCAGTGCAGCGCCGTCAGGCCATCGGCCTGTGCCACGCTCACGTCGGCGCCCCCGGCGATCAGCGAACGCACGGACGCCAGGTCGCGTCGCATCGCGGCATCGGCGACCGGCGAGTCAGCGGCCGCCCAGACGAGCGCCGTCAGGGCGGTCAGGGCCACCGTGGCGACGAGGCAGGTCCTGCGCATGCGGTTCCTCCGATGTTGTCCGGGAGTCCACACCGCGGCGTTCACGCCGAGAGCGAGAACGCGCCGGTACTGTCGCCGAAGCGTTGCATCTCCTCGAAGCCGAGCCGCTGCATCAAGGTCAGCATCACATTCGCCATCGGCGTCCCCGGCTCCGCTCGCACGTGGAGATTACCGTCCAGTTGGCCGTTCGCGCCGCCGAGCACGATCAGCGGACAGCGCTTGTGGTTGTGCACGTTCGGGTCGCCCATCGGCGACCCGTAGACGATCATCGTCTTGTCGAGCAGGGTCTGGCCCCCTTCCTCGATGCTGAGCAATTTGTCGAGGAAGTAAGGGAGCAGACTGACGTGGTAGCGGTTGATGAGCGTGAAGTCTTCGATGTTGTTCTCACGCCCACCGTGGTGCGAGGCGGGGTGGAAGCCCTTCGCCACGCTGCTCTCTGGATAGACGCGGCTCGACGCGTCACGGCCGAGCTTGAACGAGAACACACGGGTCATGTCCGACTCGAGCGCCAGCGCCTGCAGATCGAACATGAGCTTGACGTGCTCGTCGAAGGAATCGGGCACGCCGGCCGGCGCGCCCGGCAACTCGCGCAGCTCGCCGCTGGTGTTCTGCGCCTCGATTCTGTCGATCCGGCGCTCCATCTCGCGGATGTCTTCGAGATAGCGCTCCATTCGCCGGCGGTCGCTCGGGTCGAGCGTCCGGCGCAGGTCGGCGACTTCGCCGGTGATGAAGTCGAGGACGCTGCGACGGGCGCGACGTCGCTCGGCGCGCGCCTCACGGGTGCCGCCCGCGCCGAAGAGCTGATCGAACGCCAGCCGCGGGTCGCGGATCATCGGCAGCGGCTCGGAGGGGGAGGCCCAGCTGATCGTATCGGTGTAGACGCAGGAGTAGCCGTAGGCGCAGCCCCCCGCCTGATCCACGTTCTCGATGCAGAACTGCATCGAGGGAATCGGCGTGTCCTGGCCGAACCGCTGGGCATACAGCTGGTCCAACGACGCGCCGGCGCGTACGTCCGAGCTCTCCGTCTGCTTCGGATGCGCTTGCGTCAAGAACGTCGCGCTCGAGCGGAAGTGGTCGCCGCCAATTTCCTTCGGGATGACCGCCTCGGCGGACTCGACGTCGGTGTCACTGATGATCGTCAGATAGCGCCGGTAGGGCTCCAGCGGGCTCAACGCGCTGGCGGCCAGGTCGAAGTCGCGCCCGACGGCGGCCGGAGACCAGAGGTTCTTCGAGGCACCGTACTCGGTGCTGCCCGCGGCGCCATGCACGATCTCGATGGCGACCAGACGGGTGGGATCGGGCGCGGCGCCCGCCACGCTAGGAATCCACTGCTTGCCGGCTGGCACAAAGGCGTCCAGGTAGGGCAGCGCCACGGTCACGCCCAGGCCACGGAGGAATGTGCGGCGGGGGAGATGCTTTCCGGTGATGAGGGTCATCGCGTCGTCTCCAGGAGGACCTTCACGGTTCTCCGTTTACGTCGGTCACCTGAGCGACAGCCGCGTCGCCTTTCCTCTGGAATGCCGGACTGTTGACGATGCCGAGTATGAACGCCGAGAGGCGGTGGTCGCGCGTCCCGGCGTCGCGAGTGATCGCGCGAACAGTCGGCATGTCGTAGTACTCGAGGCGCCGACCCAGGGCGTAGGCCATGAGGTTCTCGGTGAACGTCCGGATCAGCGGGGTCGGCCGGCTCAGGAGCGCCTGCCGGAGGTCCGCGGGGCTGCTGAGCGGCGTGCCGTCGTACAACTCGCCGGTCGCATCGATCGGTACCCCATTGTCCTTGATCCGCCAGGCGCCGGTCACATCGAAGTTCTCGAGCGCCAGCCCGATCGGATCGATGATCCGGTGACAGGAGTTGCACGCCGGGTTGGACCGGTGCTGTTCCATCCGCTCGCGCACCGACCGGAGCCGGCCGCCTTCGGACGCGGCGGTCTCCTCGAGGTCAGGCACGTTGGGCGGTGGCGGTGGCGGCGGACTGCCCAGCAGCACTTCCATGACCCACTTGCCGCGCAGCACGGGCGAGGTCCGGATGGCGTGGGAGGTCAGCGTGAGGACGCTGCCGTGTCCCAGGACGCCCTGCCGTGCGGCGTCGGGGTGTGTCACCCGGCGGAACTCGTTGCCGAACACGTCCGGGATCCGGTAGTGCTTGGCGAGCCGCTCGTTGAGGAACGTGTAGTCGGCGGTGAAGAGCTCCAGCAGGCTGCGGTCCTGGCGCACGAGGTTGTGGAAGAACAGCTCCGTCTCGCGCACCATCGCCGCTTTGAGCTGCTCGTCGAAATCGGGATAGGTCCGCACGTCCGGGTGGATCTTCTCGAGGTCGGAGAGCCGCAGCCACTGCGCGGCGAACCGCGTCGCGAGCGCCTCCGCGCGCGGGTCGGCCAGCATCCGGCGCACCTGGCGCTCGAGCTCATCCGGAGCAGCCAGCCGGCCCTCGCTCGCAACGCGCAGGAGCTCGGCATCGGGTCCAGTCGCCCAGAGGAAGAACGAGAGGCGCGAGGCCAGATCGAAATCGTCGAGGGTAAACGCGGCCGAGGACGCGGTCGTGTCCGCGCCGGCACCGGCGGGCGGCTCTTCGAACCGGAAGACGAAATGCGGGCTGGCCAGGATGCCCTCGAGGGCCAACCGGATGCCGGCTTCGAAGCCGCCGGCACCGGCGGTCGTGCCCGCCTCGTAGAGTGACATGAGCCCATCGAGATTGTCTGCGGTCAACGGCCGGCGGTAGGCCTGGGTCGCGAGCCGCGTGATGATCTCCCGAGCGCAGCCGAGCTCCGCGCCTGGCGCCGCCGGGCGGCAGGTGAAGATCTTCCGTCGGCTCGGCGTCTCGGACATGCCGGTTGGCTCGTAGGGGCCTCGAACGGCCAAGTCGCGGAGGTGCGGCAAGCTGGTGAACCCGTAGGCGTCGGCGATGCTCGTGCTCGCCAGCGACCAGTCGTGCGGGGAGATCAGGTCTTGCACCGGTCCTTCGAACTGTCTGACGAACGCGGCGGCGACCCGATGCGGACCGGCCGTGACCGGCAGCGGGTCGGTCAGGATGTTGACGCCGCCAGGATCCGACGCGTGCATCCAGCGATCGATGTCGAACAGCGCGACCTGATCGCCGTCGATGGAGATTTCGATCTGCTCCGGCGCCTCCGCAGTGTGGAGCGCCGCGCGGCCGCTCCCGTGCAGGGCACCCGTCGTCTCGTGATGGAACGACACGCGAAAGACGTATTTCCCGTCGGCGGGGAAGTTGTGGATGACGGCCAGGCCGCCGCGGGTGCCATACGGCGCGCCCTCGACCTGATCGCGCTGCGAAACCCAGCGCGTGACCTTGAAGGTCGTCTCTCCAGGCGTCGCGTTCGGATCACCGACAGCGAGTCGGCTGATCTCGCTGGCCGCGTGCAGATAGCTGTTCATCAACATGGGTGAGAGCAGCTGGACGTCGGCGATGTTGTCGAAGTTTGCGCTCTTGGTATCGAGCGGCAGATACTGCCGGGCGTCGATGTCTAGCGCCAGCAGCTCGTGAATCGACCGTTGGTACTCGGCACGGTTGAGCCGCTGGAAGGTCCGCCAGCCGGGATTCGGGGCCGCCGCGGCGCGTGCGTCGATGATCGCTTCCAGCGATTCGGCCAGGGCGTCGAGGGCGCGCGCGGCCGGGCGGCGCGCGCCGGGCGGCGGCATCATGCCGGCCCGCAGCTTTCGGATCATCCTTTCGGCGACGGCCGCATCATCGGCGGCGCCGGCGACTTCGAAAGAGGCCAGAGACAGGTTTCCGCGCCTCGCCCGGTCGTTGTGGCAACGCCGGCAGGTGTCGGCGATGACCGCCTGGGCGGCCTGGGCGGACGGGAGGCTGTCGGTATGCTGGTGACCGGGCGCGGCTCAGCGGATTGGGCGGCTGCGGCGAGCGGCACGCCGACGAGGCTCAGGGCGCACGCCACCGCCATCGGACCGACCAGGACCAATGTCCATCCCGCCGTTCGCGCTTCAGCTATCTCTTGCCGCTTCACGATGTCAGGCCGAGGCGCAGCTCTCTACCGATGGTCGGATAGTGTAACCGCTTTGCTCTCTGTCGTCTACGCCGAGTCCCGTCACCGCCCGACGATACGCGCGCCCGTCAGTTGCGCGATGGCCGCCAGGGTCGTCTGCCCGGCGTTGAGCCCCAGCCGGAAATCGTCGTCGGTGAACGTCGAGAAGAGGTCGGTCGGCTGATGCCAGTGGGGGTCCCAGCCGGCGCCGACATGGGCGCCGCGCTCGTTTTCTCGAAGGCTGATCGCCGGGACGAGGTTCAGGCCGCCTGACCCCAGCCGTGGCCGTCCATGTGCGCGCCGATGATGTACATCTCGTCGGGCCGGGTCGTGCCGACTTTGGTGCAGTAGACCTCCTGGCGGGGGCCGTTGGTCGCCGGCTCGCGGTTGAGCTCGCGCAGCGCTTCGTCCGGCTGCGCCATCGGGTCATTGTTGACACGGGTCCGGCGCCGGTAGCCGAAGATCGAGCTGCCGCCGGGGCCGTTGCCATTGCGGCCGATTCGCCCACCTGTGGGCGTGCCGCTGTCCGGCTGTGGGCGTGCCGCTGTCCGGGTTCAGCTCGGTCGTGCCGCGGCGGCCGCGGCGCTCTCGGGGTTGGGGGTCGTGGACGTAGTCGATCCGCTCGGTCGTCGTGCAGCCGACCGCTTGGAGCTGCGCTTCGATCCAGTCGATCGCATCGCGATTCCGCTGCGTGCCCTGACGCCGGTCGCCGAACTGCGTCAGGCCCTCGAGCGTCGTCTTGTACTGCTCGAGGCTCAGGCGGCTGACGAGCGTACGGACGTCGTCGTCTTCAGCCGGCGTGTCCTGTTGGGCGCGAATCGCCGTGGTGCTGAGGCCCATCACGAGCGTGACGCCGAGCGCGAGGGTGAGGCGAGTGGTACGCATGGGAGCGTCCTTTTCGATCGAACAGGTTGTTCGTTTAGGAGTGTATGGATTGGTCCTACTGGCCTTCGGACAGCTGCTGATAGACAGCGGTCAGGAATCGCGTGGGGTCGCCCCAGTGCTCACTCCGCGGTGGGGTCCGCCGCGGCGACCTCGTCGTAGGTCTTGCCATCGGCCACCAGCGTCTTCACACGGTCTGCCACGACGAGGATCATATCGCGGAACTCCATTTCGCGCGGCCTGCGCGCGAAACCTGACTGATCGAGAACGGGGCAATTATACCCGGCGTCACTTCGAAGCCCGTACGACGGCGAACTCGCCCCGCCGCCAGACGACTTCAGCGGTGAAGCCCGCCGCGGCCAGCATGTCCAGTTCCCGGTCGAGCGAAAAATAGCGATCTTCCGTGGCCCAGGCGGCCAGGTGGTCCCTCGCCTCGCGGGCTGAGTAGGCCCGCTGCATATACTGGGTCCATTCCTGCGCGGCCAGCGCCCGCAGGCCAGCGTGGGCCGGTGGCATGCAGTCCACTGAAATCAACGCTCCGCCCGAGCGAAGCGCCTCCCGACATCGCCGGTACAGCGCAATCTTTGCCGCACGGGTCCGTACGTGATGCAGTGAGATTGCCGCCGTGAAGAAATTGGCGCGCGGCAGCGCGCCGCGGGTGAAGTTTCGGCGCTCCAAGCCGACGGTTCCCGTTTTCGATGCGCGCAGCCGCCGCGCAGCGACCGCCAGCATGTCCGGATCGGTGTCCAGGCCGACGAGGCGCGCCGTCGGCACGGCCCGGAGACACTGGGCCGCCAGGGCGCCGGTGCCGGTGCCCAGATCCACGATCACCGGGCGGGCGGTGCGTGGCCGCAGCGCCTGGGCCGCGACCGAGAGCATCTCCTCGTAGTGCGGAATGAACGTGCGGATCCGCCGGTCGTAGTCGGCGACGCGGATTCTCAGGTGGGCGGCGACGGACATGGCTCAGGCGTGGAGGCTCGTGGGAGCGGCCGACGGCTGGCCCAAGAAAAAAGGCCCGGGGGAAGGGCTCCCCCCGGGCCCTCGAGTGCAGCCGTGAGGCGTCAACGGCCAGGCGCACTACGGCAGCGTGAGCGCCACCAGCGTGCTCGGATGCTGCGAGCCGCCAATTTGCACGACGACGTACTGCTTGTCGTCGTGCAGGTAGGTCATCATGCCGTACTGGCCATTCGTGGGCAGCTCGACCGTGCCGAGCCGTTCGCCGGTCCGCTTGTTCACGGCATGAATGACCGACTCGCCGCGCCGCCCGTCACTCATGACGAGCAGATCGCCCATGACCATCGAGATGGCAGGTCCGGCCCCACCGGTCTCCCCGAGGTCGATGCCCTGCAGCGCCGGGTTGTTCTTGATGTTCTCCGGCGTCTCGCCCGTGGGAATCCACCAGAGGTGCTCACCCGTGTTCATGTCAATCGCCGTCAGGCGGCTGTACGGCGGCTTGAAGATCGGCAGGCCGCGCGGGCCGTTGAGCCGCCCGCCCGGTCCGCGCACCCAGTCGACGATCGTGGTGCCGGTGGTGTACGGATCGTCGGCGTCGTCGTTCTCCGGGCCGGGCGCCACCATGCCGGCGCGGCACCCCATGCTCGACGAGACGTACATGATGCCGGTTGTCGGATCCATCGAGACCGGGTGCGTGATGTTCACGCCGCCGCTACAGGCCACGTTGGCCACCACCCCGGTGTCGTGCCCCACGTAGAGCCGCGGCATGTACGGGCCGCCGACGTTGTAGCGGCTCAGGATCTCCATCGCCTCCGCCTTGAGCTCGGGCGTGAAGTCGATCACCATGTCCTCGGGCAGCCCGAGCGATTCGACCGGCGCCGGCCTCGTCGGGAACGGCTGGGTCGGGTTCGACCAGTTGCCGGGCACGATCGTCTCCGGCACCTCCCGCTCCTCGATCGGCCAGATCGGCTCGCCCGTTTCCCGGTTGAACGCGAAGATCATGCCTTGCTTCGTGTTCTGGATCACGGCCGGAATGTCGCGTCCGTCCACGGTGAGATTCGCAAGGATCGGGACGTTGGACAGGTCGTAGTTCCACTGGTCGTTGTGGACCGTCTGGAAGTGCCACTCGCGCTCGCCCGTCTCGACATTGAGGGCGATGACGCTGGTCCCGTACAGGTTCTCGCCGGGCCGGAAGCCGCCGAAGTAATCGATGGTCGGCGGGTTGGTCGGGATGTAGACGATGCCCCGCTCGTTGTCGGCTGACAGCGGGGCCCAGGAGGAGACGTCGCCCGTGTACTGCCAGGCGTCGTTCAGCCAGGTCTCGTGCCCGAACTCGCCCGGTCGCGGGATGATGTGGAACTTCCACTTGTGCTCGCCGGTCCGCGCGTCATACCCGAGAATGTCGCCCGGCACGTTCTCGGCGCGGCTCTGGGTGTAGCCCTGTTCGGCCGAATTTCCCACGACGACCACCCCGTTCACCACGATCGGCGGTGATGAGTTCGTGATGAAGCCCAGCTCGGTCGGTATCCCGAAGTCCGGATCGTACGGCTGGCCCCAGCTCTCCCATGGGCCCCAGCCGTTCAGCAGGTCGGGCAGCAGGTCGACGACGCCGGTTTCGGGGAACCCGGGCAATGGGACGGGGGAGCCCCAGTTTTCCACCGGGCGGCCGGTCTTGGCGTCGATGGCGTGGAGGAAGAATGCGGGCGTCGTGATGTAGATGACGCCGCGGCCGTCGATTTCGCCGTAGGCCACGCCCTTGCCGTAGTCGGCACGCATGGAGCGCTCCCACCGCGTGGTGTTCGGTTCGCGGTAGGTCCACAGCGTCTCACCGGTCGGCGGATCGATCGCTACGACCGTGCGGCGCGATCCGGAGACGGTGTAGAGGATGCCGTCGATGTAGCTCGGCGTCGACCGGGAAACGGTCGACGGCGTCGGGCCGAAGTTGTCGCCTCGCCAGAGCCAGGCGATTTCTAGATCCTCGAAGTTCCCGGCCGTGACCTGATCGACCGGCGAGTACCGGGTGCCCCAGGCGTCCGCACTCTGGTAGCGCCACTCGCCATAGGGGTTGTTGCGCTCCTGGGCCACGGCCAGGGCAGGTAGCGCCATGAGGCCGGCCAGCACCAGGGCGACACCGAGCGTCCGCCGCCGCGTCGGATCTGCGTTCATAGGTCTTCCTCCCAAAAGGTGGCTGCTATCATAACGCGTGAGCGGGCCGCGAGGCCAGGATGTCGGTCACGACGCGGCCGTGGACGTCGGTCAGCCGGAAATCCCGGCCCTGGAACCGATAGGTGAGGCGCTCGTGGTCGACGCCGAGCAGATGGAGGATCGGGCACGGTGCCGCTGTCGGGACGGGTCCGGCACGGACTGGGACGGGCTCCTAGCCGCCGTCATCCGCCTTCTTGTCCGGCACCTGCGGGAAGACGATCGACAGCAGCCAGGCCAGGCCGATGATGATCGCCAGGAGGACGCCCCACCGCACCAGGGTTGACAGTAGCGTGAGGTCGCCCCGCGCTCGGTCAGCTGGGCCCCGCGCTCGGTCATCCAGTGCCAGCCCGTATGCGCGACCAGCGCGGACAGGAGGATCGACCCGATCCGCTCCGGGACTGCGAAGCGGAACAGGAGGGCGAGCGCCGGCACGAGCCCCGCCAGCACGAGCAACTGGCCGAGCTCGACGCCGACGTTGAAGGAGAGGAGCGACATGAGCAGGTGGGAGCCGGCGAACTGGAGCGTCTCGCGGAGCGCGAACGAGAAGCCGAAGCCGTGCACGAGGCCAAAGGCAAAGGCAATCAGCCACCGGCGCTGCAGCTTGAGCCCGACGACGTTCTCGACCGCCATGTACACGATGGACAGCGCGATGGCCGTCTCCACCAGCGGCGGAAACCAGGGGGCGTCTGGCGCCACGTTGAAGGCGGACGCGATGAGCGTCACCGAGTGGGCGACGGTGAAGGATGTGACGATCGCGACGAGCGGACGCAGCCGCCTTAATGGAATGACGAGACACGCCAGGAACAGCAGATGGTCGATCCCGTCGAGGATGTGTTCGAAGCCGAGCGCCACGAAGCGGAAGGCCGCCTGGTGCCACCGGGGGTCGAGTCGTATGAGGCCCGCATCCCCCGAATACTCGAATGCGCGAACGGTGCCGTCGGGCAGCACGAGCCGCAGCACGGTGATCGTCCGAAGCCCCAGCCGGGCCAGCGTCAAATCGGTCGAGAAATTGGACTGGCTCGAGCGAATCGGGTACTCGAACAGCGCGTCGAGCAGCCCGTTTTCGAAATACACCTCGGTCTCGTTCGACAGGGGCTGGCGGGTGACGCGCGCCATCGCCGTGTCGTAGGTCGCAAACGATCGGTCTGTGGGATGTGACACCTGGACGGCGACCAGCCGCTGGCCGGTCAGCAAGGTGCCCTCCTCGTACACGTTCAACTCGTCGCCGACCCACAGCATGACGGCGTCTCGCAGCATCTGGGCGGATGCCTCGACGTCGATGTAGCCCTGCTCCCGCTGCGGAAAGTTGAAGTCCTGCATCGCTACGAGCGGCACCCGCACCAGCAGGTGCAGCCGCCGCCCTTCCGCCTTGACGATCGCCTGCACCGTCACGTCGGCGGGGATGTTGTGGGCGGTCGGCCGGGCGGGAAGCGTCAAGACCAGGCCGGCCACGAGGACGGCCACCAGTCTCGCGGAGCCGATGTGCCGGCGCGCTGAACGGCGGGGTGCGTCGTAAATGCTTGATTCTTCGGTGGATGTGGTCATTTCGCAGGGGGGGGTGAGGCGAGGCCTAGACCGCCTGTGCTCGGCCGAAGGAATTCAGCTGCATCTGAGCCAAACGCCAGTATACTTATCGCCGTTTACAGCCACCAGGGATGATGCTGGACTGCCGGGCGGCTTGCCGGGCGGTTGCGGATTGGCAAGGGAGGACGGGATGAAGCGGAAGCAGAATCTTTTCGTTGGAGCGTCGTTGTTCGCGCTCCTCATAGCGCTGGGATGCGGGCAGGCGATGCTCGACGACGAGGCGGTGGCCCAGGGGCCGCAGGTGCCGATGTTCGAGGTCGATCCGCTGTGGCCGCAGAACTTGCCGAATCACTGGCTCATGGGTCCGACGATCGGCGTCGACGTCGACTCCCAGGATCACATCTGGATCGTGCATCGCAACACGCCGAATCAGTTCGCCGCGCGGACCGAGATCGGCCTCGTGCAGGACCCGCCGTTGAGCGAGTGCTGCGCGCCGGGCCCGCCCGTTCTCGAGTTCGACCAGGCGGGGAACCTCGTTGGGCACTGGGGTGGTCCGGGAACGGAGACCGGGGACTACACCTGGCCTGAATCGAACCACGGGATCACCATCGACCATATGGACAATGTGTGGATCGGCGGGAATGGCCGGGGCGACTCGCACGTCCTGAAGTTCACGCGGGACGGCACCTTCTTGAAGTCGTTTGGCCGGCACGGTGCCCGCCAGACCGGCGAGGAGGATGGCAACCCGGTGTATGAGCGCGACAGCCACGACCCGGAGAATTTCGGGCGCGTCGCCAAGATCGGGATCGACGCCGAGGCGAACGAAGCGTACTTCGCGGACGGTTATTTCAACAAGCGCATCGCCGTCGTCGATATGGACTCGGGTGAGCTCAAGCGGTACTGGGGCGCCTACGGCAACGAGCCGGATGACTCGATCGACCTGGGGCGGTATTCGGAGGGCAGCGAGCCCGCCCCGCAGTTCCGCGGGCCGGTGCACTGCTCGGAGATCTCCAACGACGGGTTCGTCTACGTCTGCGATCGCGCGGCCGACCGGATTCAGGTGTTCCGGAAGGACGGGACGTTCCTGAACGAGGCGATCATCGCGCCGGCGACCCTGTCGCAGGGCTCGACGTGGGACATCGATTTTTCGCCCGATCCGGAGCAGACCTACATCTACCTCGCGGACGGTCAGAACATGAAGGTGTACATCATCGAGCGTGAGTCGATGGAGGTCTTGACCGCGTTCGGCGATGGCGGCCGGCAGCCCGGGATGTTCTTCGCCGTACACAGCATCGCCGTCGACTCGGATGGCAATATCTATACGACGGAGACCTACGAGGGGTCGCGCGTGCAGAAGTTCGTCTACAAGGGCATGGGGCCGATTCCATCGGGCGCCGAAGGCACGAACAGCCAAGGCGTCCTGTGGCCGAGTCAGTAGCACTGCGGCCTGCATAGCCTGCCGATCCGTAACGGCCCGGGCCTCTCGACTCGCGAGAGGCCCGGGCCGTTTTGTTTTCCAGGGCGGTTTGGCGGCGCCGGGGTGGCGACGCTCATCTGTCGATGTTGATGCTCACCGTGGCGGGTTCGTCCGACAGGCCGTAGTAGCTCAGCGTGAAGCGGCTGCTGCCATAGGCGGGGCCGCCCTGCGGTGAGTCGGGTTTCAGCTGCCGGGTGATGCCGATGTTGCCAAGGGACAGCAGATGTCCCGGTTCGAGACGACCGCCCGACGCCCGTACCTGGTCCCGCAGCCATCTGACGACCCGCAGCGGCTCGTAGTGCCCGTCCAGCGTACCCGATCCAACTTCAGCGCCGTGCTCGTCATGCACCGCGAACGTCATCGTGTTGATCGTGTCGATCCAGTCCGGGGTGGCCGCCAGAGCCACGGGGTCGCCGACGAAGGCGTAGCGGCTGGCCATGTTCGTGACGAGGCTGCCGGTCGGGCTCCGGCGGTTGCCGGTGAAGGCCGGATCCGGAATCTCCAGGAACGGCACGATCGCGTCGAGGCCTGCCAGGATCTCCAGATCCGTGTCGGCCGTGTTGATCGACGCGTCGCCAACGCGGAACGCGAAGTCCGCCTCCAGGAAACCCCAGACCGAATCGTCGAGCGAGACGGCCGTGCCGCTCGGCTTCATCATGCCGTCCAGCAGGACGCCCCGGATGCCGCCCGGCGGGAAGTTCGGGTTGGGCTGGCCCGCGTCGTGCCCGCCGGTCTTGTAGCCGGCGACGCCGCCCAGGGTCGGTGACAGGTGCTCGACGAAGGCCGCTTGCCAGCGATACGCCGCTTCGTCCGTGAGGTCGTGGAGGAAGGGGTCCATTTCCCGCACGCTGAGGAACTGCTCTGCCATGCGGGAGATGTCCGCGGCGATGTCGGCGTCCGCGGGCGGCGCCGGCGTGCGGCCCGATGAAGACGCGGGATCCGATGACGGCGCGCAAGCCGTGAGGCACAGCGCGACCACGACCACCACCGAATGGCCCGCCTTGCTCACCGGGTCACCGCTGGCCCTGAGGCTGGGTGGTCGTTGTCCCCGGCTCCGATTCTGCCTCGTCGATCTCCAGCGTCTTCAGCACGTCGCGCCACTGGAACTTCTCGCCGCGGTCCCGGACGTAGAAATCCATCCAGGCCATTTCGCTCACCGCCTTGACCAGGCGGTTGCGCGGGTCCCGGATCCCGTGGGTCTGTCCGGGATACATGAAGAGCTCGGTCGGCACGCCGAGCTTCTTGAGCGCCATGTGCAGCTCCACGGACTGCGGGCTGGGCACGCGCGGGTCCCCCTCGACCACGTGGATCATCGTGGGGGTCGTGGCGTTCGTGATGTACTTGAGGGGCGACTGATCCCAGTACATGTCGAAGTTGTCGTAGAGCAGGTCGTCGCCGACGTAGAACCGGCGGTTCCGCTGGACGTCGCTCTGGGCGTACATCGAGATCCAGTTCATCGTCCCGGCGCCGGAACTGATCGCCTTGAATCGGTCCGTGTGGGTGAGGATCCAGTTCGACCAGTGGCCGCCGGCGCTCCAGCCCAGCGCGCCCATGCTGTTGCCGTCGACGATGCCTTCGGCGATCAGATAGTCCACGCCGGTCATGATGTCGTCGTAGCCCAGCGTGAAGTAGTCGCCGACGATGTCGGTTCGGTGGGCGTAGCCGTAGTTGCGCGAGCCCCGGTAGTTCGGCTTGAGCACCACCCAAGGCGAACTCGGCGACCTGCGGGTTGGCGTCCACCAACGGCGTCCATGACGACTGGTTCGCGACCTGTTCCATGCTTGGCGCCGTGAACACGGTCGGCGGCGTCGTGGGGTCTGAGTACCCGATCAGAATGACGCCCGAATCGTCGTCGCGGCGCACGTTGAGCGCGGCCCGCTCGTGGGTCACCTGCCGGACGTCGCCGGTGCGGACGTCGAGCGCGTGCAGTTGGGTCGTCACCTTCACGCCGTGGTTGAAGTAGATCGTGTTCCCGTCGTCGGACCAGAAGCCGACGCGCGCGCTGCCGTCGAACTCCGTGCCCAGCTTCCGGAACGCTTCACCGCGATCGGCGACCTCACGGATGTAGATCCGGTTCTCCGTCATGGTGTACCGCGTCATGTCGTCCGGGGCGGAGAACGCGACCCACCGTCCGTCCGGTGAGATGCTCGGCAGGCTCTCGCCGACTTCGAAGTTGTCCGTCAATCGCTCGACCTGGCCCGTGCTGGTTTCAAGCAGGAACTGATCGGCATAGAGGCGAGACCCGGTGATGTTGCGCTCGTAGCGTTCCGCGGAACCGCCGGTAAACGTGAGCCAGTGGCCGTCGTCCGAGATCTGAAACGCGGTCACGGAGACTGCCAGGTCGTGCGTCAGCGCGCGCGTGTCGAGGGAACCCGAGTCGAGCATCCAGAGGCGCGACAGCGGAGTCTCCATGTTCTTGACGTCCACCGTGAAGCCCGAGTCACGGCGGAGCGCGTCGTCTTCGTCACGCCGATCCAGGCGGGTGAAGTAGATGCGTGCGCTGTCGGGGGTCCACTGCCAGCGTTCGATACCCGCGTCGCCGTCGGTCAACTGCTCGGCATGAGTTGAGAACAGGTCGCTCACCGGAAGGCGATAGAGCTGTTCGAGACCCGCTTCGCCGCTCCGGTAGACGATCCACTGGCCATCGGGGCTGAAGTCGAAATTGGCGACGCCATCGGCGGCGTCGGCGATTCGGCGCGCCCCACCGCCGTCTGGCCGCATGACATACAGTTGACCGGCGTTGTCGTCACCGTCGTCCGTGTCGCGGTCAGAGCGGTCAGAGATGAAAACGAAGAAGCGGCTGTCCCGGGACCAGCCGGGATCGGTTTCGTCGCTGTCGGAGGTGAACGTCATCTGCCGGCTCGATGCCACGCCTGCGGACATCGAGACCAGGTGCAGATCGATCTGGGACTTCGCCGCCTGCCAGTCGGGCGTCGCGACGGTGTACAGCATCCACTGGCCGTTCGGGCTGGGTGTCCACGAGCCCGGGCGGGCAAGTTCCTGGACGTCCATGAACGTCATCGGCCGCTCGGCCTGGGCCTGAGCCTGAGCGAGGACGGAACTCGGGACCGAGGTCGCCAGCACGAGGGCGGCGCTCAAGGCATCAGGGTTCGACACGTCGGAAACGAGAGCACGCAGCGCATGGTTGACCTCGTTCAAGGACCTTGCGGATCGACCATCGTGGTGATCCGAAACAACCGGGCGACTCTACCAGGGAAATGGCTGGTTCGCCACTCTCCCCGCGAGTCATCCGTTCGTCTGACGGCGTGTCGGCGTATCGGCGTATCGGCGTATCCTGGACCGGCGATGACGCCCCCTCGACCCATCTACGTCTGCTACATTGTTCGGTGCGCCGACGGCACGCTGTACACCGGCGTGACGACCGACATGGGACGGCGCGTCGAGGAGCACAACGCGGGCAACGGGGCGCGCTACACCGCGTCGCGCCGGCCGGTGCGGTTGGTCTGGACGGAAGTGCACGCCGACCGTTCGGCCGCCCAGCGGCGCGAGGCGGAGATCAAGCGCTGGACTCGGGCCAGGAAGGACGCGTTCCTCGAACATACCGCGACGTCGGGCGGATCGGCGATAATCGACCCGGCACGCGGGAGGCCGAACCCCGCGAAGGAGTGACGACATGCATCTGAGCAGACGGGAACTCATTCGGACCGTCGGGGCGGGCGCCCTGGCGTTCGGGACTGGACGAGGCGGGGCAGGGGCGGCGACGCGCCGGCCGGCGGGCGTCGCACCCGATTTCTCGGCCGTGCGGGCGGATTTTCCGCGGGCGGATCGAGACATGTGGCTTGCCGCGGCCGAGACTCACCCGTTCAGCGCGCACACCCTGCGCGCCATCGAGGAGTACTCGCAGTACCGTGCGCTGGGGCCTGGTGCAGGCCGGCACAGCTTCACAGCCGAGCACCAGGCCGAGACGAAGCGGATGTTCGCGTCCCTCATCAACGCGAATCCGGATGAGATTGCGTTCGTCCTGAGCACGACCGACGGTGAGAATCTCGTCGTGGCGGGGCTCGGCCTGGCCGAGCGGGGCGGCAACGTTGTCATCGACGATCTGCATTTCGCCGCGTCCCGCTACCTGTATACGGCGCTCGAGGCGGCCGGGCACGTCGAGCTGCGGGTCGTGCGACACCGGGACTGGAAGATCGACATCGGGGACATGGAGCAGGCGATCGATGGGGACACGCGTCTGGTCTCGATGGCGCTGGTGTCGAACATCAACGGCTACATGCACGACGCCCGCGCCGTCAGCGAGATCGCGCACGCGCACGGTGCTTACGTGTACGCTGACATCATCCAGGCGGCCGGGAACACCCCGATCGACGTGCGGGCGATGGGGATCGACTGTTGCGCGTGCAGCACCTACAAGTGGCTGATGGGGGACTTCGGCCTCGGATTCCTGTACGTGCGTACGGATCTGCAAGGCGACGTGATCAAGCAGACACGCTACGGCTTGCGGCAGGTCACCCAGCGTGACGGGCAGTTCGTGCCGCGGCCGGGTGCCGCCATGTACGAAGGCACGACGACGATGCCGTATCTGCCGGCGGTATGCGCGCGCCAGGGCCTCAAGTACCTGACGGCGCTCGGCGTGGACAACATCCGGGCGCATGCCAAGCGCCTCGTCGACCGGTTACAGCAGGAGATGCCCGGCCTGGGCTATCCGTCGATCACGCCGGAGAACACGCCGACGCCGATCGTCAGCTTTCTCACGTCCGACCCCGAGGCGACCCAGGCCAAGCTTGACCGGGCGTTCGACCAGCGTGTCGTGTCGTCGGGGCGCTGGCGGATGACGGATACCGCGGGTGCGACGCAGCCGGTGAGAGGAATCCGGATCGGCGTGTCCGTGTACAACAACGATGCCGATATCGACGCGCTGCTGAACGCCCTCGAGTAGAAGCGGTGCCTCTCGGCGCACCGTTGGAAGCCAGGCGGACCCGCGTGGCCCGCCTGGGCACCATCCGGTCTTCAGCCCGCCCCAGGCAGCGGGAGGCCTGCAATGCGCGTGTCTATTTTGACGATGGCAGTCCTGATGACCGTCGTGTCACTGTCGGCGCAGTCGTCGGATCGGATCGGCGCCGAGGGCGGCGATATCGTGTTCACGCCGATCATCCACGCGAGCGTGCAGGTGGAGCATGCCGGCAGGGTGATTCACGTCGATCCATGGAGTGCTGGAGACCTATCTCGGGCCAAACCGGCCGACCTCATCCTCGTGACCGATGACCCGGGCCACCATCTGGATCCGGCGGCGATCGAGCAGCTCCGGAAGCCCGGCGCGACCGTCGTGTTGACGGCGGCCGGGCTGGTGAAGTTTCCGGACGGCCGCGTGCTCGCGAATGGCCAGAGCGGCGTCTTCGGCGGCATTCCCGTGGAGGCGATCCCAGCCTACGACCTGACGCCCGGACAGCCCTTGCATCCGGAGGGTGAGGCGAACGGCTACGTCATCACCCTTGGGGGCCGGCGGATCTTCTTCGCCGGGGTGGGGGAGTGCGTCCCCGAGATTCAGGCGCTCCGGGAGATCGACGTCGCGTTCATGCCGATGAATCTGCCGGTTGACCGCATGCGGCCGATTCCGGCTGCTGAGTGTGTCAAGACCTTCAAGCCGAAGATCGTTTACCTCTATCACTACGACCAGGGCCTTGCGGCGTGGCTGGGCAATCCGCGGGGGGCCGGGCCGGCTGGCGCTCAGGACACGGCAGCCACCCTCCAGGCCTTCCGGGACGCGTTGCAAGGCGAGCCGATCGAGTTTCGCGACAGCGCCTGGTATCCACCCGTGCCCGCGCGGTAGGATGAGCCGGTTTCGACAAGGGAGGCATCGATGTCCCAAGTATCGACGCTCGATCGACGGAGTTTCTTTCGACGTACGCTCGCAGGCGGCGCCGCGATGGGCCTCGTGTCGACCCCGGGGTGGGAGGCTGCGGCGCAATTGGTTCAGGGCACGCGCATCCGGGACATTCGAGGCGTGGGCCTCGACGATCCCGAGCTCGTGCAGCTTTCGATCAACGAAAACCCGCTCGGTTCATCGCAACGGGCCATCGCGGCGGTTGCCAAGGCCATGTTCGGGATGAACCGCTATCCGTTTCACGACCAGCTCGAGGCGGCACTCGCGCAGCATCACGATGTGCCGTCCGAGACGATCCTTCCCGGGGTCGGCTCGTCGGAGATCTTGAACTTGCTGGTGCTCGCGGCCTTTTGGGACCGGAGCGGGAACATCGTCACCGCGTTTCCCTCGTACCCCTCGATCCCGGGCAAGACCGAGGAGCTCGGCCGCGAAGTCCGAAGGGTCCCGATCAGGGGCGACTACGGGATCAACCTCGAGGCGATGGCGAACGCCATCGATTCGGAGACCCGCATCGTCAGTATCTGTAACCCCAACAATCCGACGGGGCAGCTTCTCGATGCCGCCGAGCTCCGGCAGTTCATCGATGCGGTGCCCAATGATGTGGTCGTGTGTGTGGACGAGGCGTACATTCATTTCGTGGACGATCCCGACTATTCGTCGACGATCCCGCTGGCGCTGGAGAAAGAAAACGTCCTTGTTGCGCGAACGTTCTCGAAAGCGTACGGTCTCGGGGGAGTCCGTGTCGGCTACGGGATCGGTCATCCGGACCTTGTGAAGCGGCTCGCTCGCTTCGGACTGGGGGACCTGAACAAGAACACGCTGTCGATCGCGGCGGCGCTGGGTGCGCTCGAAGACCCGGAGCACGTCACCCGTTCCGTCGAGCTCGTGCGGGAAGGGAAACGCTATCTCTATTCCGTGTTCGAAGACATGGGCTATGAGCCACTTCGTACGCAAACGACCTTCGTGACGGTGGAAGTCGGATCGGACATCGAGACGTTCATCGAGCTTCTACGGGAACAGAAGGTCGCGGTGCGCCAGGCGTTCGACATGGACGGCTACATGCGCGTCTCCGTGGGCCTGCCACGCGAGAACGCAGCATTCGCGCAGGAGCTGCGAAAGGTCGTCGCCCGCAACTAGAGCGCGTCCGTCAACGCGCCGACTGGGGTCCGTGGCAGGAGTGGGACGAGCCATACGACCCCTATTACGGGATCCCGCTGGAACTCGGATATGTCACCAGCTCGTCACCACCGATCGTCGTGAACGGGACGGTCGTGGTGGGCAACTCGGCCGAGCAGGGCTACAACCAGACGCGGGTCGAGAACGTGCCGGGCGACATTCTGGGTTACGACGCCAGGACGGGAGCGCACAAGTGGAAGTTTCACGTGATTCCGCGGCCGGGCGAAGTGGGCCACGAGACGTGGGAGAGCGACGCCTGGGACGGGGGATGTCTCGTCATGGGCGCCCATGTCGGCGGACCCGGCGCGCGGAATCGTGTACATCCCCACGAACCCGGCCACCATAGACTTCTATGGCGGCTTCCGCCCCGGGGACAACCTCTTCGGATCGAGCCTGATCGCCCTTGACGCGAAAACCGGGGAGAGGGTGTGGCACTTCCAGATGGTTCATCACCGGCGAGCGGTTGTCGCCCACCCAACCGTTTCCCACCAAGCCCGAGCCATACGATCTGCACGGGTTAACGGTGGACGACCTCATCGACTTTACGCCCGCGTTGCGGGAGGAGGCACTGGAGATCGTGTCGGAGTATCGGCTGGGTCCGATCTTCAACCCGCCCCTACACAGCGACAACCCGACAGGCTTGCGCGGACCGATCTGGTGCCCTGGTGAGCTGGGTGGGACGAACATCTCCGGTCCCCCCGCGGCCGACCCCGACACCGGAATCATCTACATCGTCTCACGGACGAACTGCGGCTGGCGGCTCATTGTCCCGGGGGAGGAGCGAGATCGGCGGTTGGACCAACCGACGGGAACGACGATCTCGGACTTCGCCGTGGGCAGAGGTACTCCGGGCGGCGTGCCGGGTCCTCAGCGTCTCCCGTTGGAGAAGCCGCCGTACAGCCGAATCACCGCGATCGACCTCAACACGGGGAAGCATCTGTGGTGGATTCCGAACGGGGGCACACCGAGGTTCATCCAGGAACACCCGGCGCTGCAGGGATTGGATCTTCCTCCCACCGGGAACCTGGGCCACGCCGCGCTGATGGTCACCCCAACCATGCTTCTCTATACGGCGATCGGCGACGACGGAGAGACCCCCTTCCTCTACGCATTAAACAAGGCCACGGGCGAGCGTCTGGGGAGTCTGGAGACTCCGGGCCTCGTGAGGTACGGCATGATGTCCTACATGCACGAAGGTCGGCAGCGCATCATCCTGCAGGCCCCGGGCGAGCTGGTGACGCTCAGCTTGAGGGTCGATGCCACCGGTCTTTGAGGGAAGGAAAGGTAGGTATCCATGGAAGGGCAGCGCGAGAAGGGCACTATGTCCCGGAGTGGGGACGCTTCCCGAGAGAACGAGCGGGCGGGGGGCGGTTTCACGCGGCGCCATTTCTTGGAAGGCACCGGGGCCGCCCTGGTGGTCGCGGGCGCGCCGAAGCTCAGGGCGGTGGAGGTCCCGGACGAGGGGGTCTTCCGGCAGGAGTTGGGGGCCGTTCCTCGCAGGGCGATCCGCGTCACCGTCAACGGAACCGAGCACCGGATGGAGGTAGAGGACCGGTGGACGCTCAACGAGCTCCTCCGGGACCACCTCGGGCTCACGGGTTCGAAGATCGGCTGTGACCGCGGCGAATGCGGCGCGTGCACCGTGCTGCTGGATGGCGAGCCCGTGTATTCGTGCAGCACGCTTGCCGTGTGGGCGGATGGTCGGGCGGTGTTGACCGTGGAGGGGCTCGAGCGCGACGGTGATGTTTCTTCGTTGCAGCAGGCCTTTATGGATCACAATGCGCCGCAATGTGGGTTCTGCACGCCGGGCCAGCTGATGACGGCGACCGCGCTGCTGGAGCGCAATCCGCGCCCGACGGCGGAGGAGGTGCGCGAGGCGATGGTGGGCAATCTTTGCCGCTGTTCGAACTACAACGCGATCGTGGAGGCCGTGGTGGCGGCTGCCGGGACCTCGAAATCGGGAGGCGCGCCATGAGCCGACAGCAGGCGACCGGCCCCGTCCGGCCGATGAACACGGTTGGGCACAACGTCCCACGCATCGATGCGTACGAGCGAGTGACGGGGAGAGCCACCTATACGCGTGACGTTCGGCTCCCGGGAATGTTGTACGCCCGGGTCTTGCGGAGCCCGCATCCGCACGCCCGCATCCGCGGTATCGACGTATCGAGGGCCGAGGCCCTGCCGGGCGTGAGGGCCATCATCACGCACGAGACGCACCAGGTGGTCTACGGCTCGGGCTCGATCGCGGGGGGGCGACAGTACAACGACGCGGCCAAGGACATCACGAAACACCGTCGGTACATGTTCGACAACCCGGTGCGCTTCGTCGGCCAGCCGGTGGCGGCGGTGGCTGCGGTCAACCGGCACCTGGCCGAGGCGGCGCTCGAGCTCATCGAGATTGCCTACGAAGAGCTGCCGTTCGTTCTCGATCCAGAGGAGGCGCTGGAGCCGGGCGCACCTCCCATCTGGCCCGAGGGTAACCTCGCGCTGGACTACCAGAACCAACCGAGACCGACGGGGGGACGGGCCGGCGACCCCGAGGCGGGATTCCAGGCGGCCGATCAGGTGTTCGAGGATCGGTATACGACCGCCTTCGTGCAGGACGCCCAGATGGAGCCGCGCTGCGCCCTGGCGCACTGGGATGGCGACAAGCTCACCCTCTACACGCCGACCCAGGGCATCTCCAACTGCCGCCACGACAACGCACGGGATCTGGGTCTGGACGTCCATCAGGTTCAGGTCATCTGCAAGTACATGGGCGGGGGGTTCGGCGACAAGAACGGGAGTTATTACTTCGATCTGATCGCGGCGATGCTGGCGAAAGAGGCGGACGCGCCCGTGCTGCTCGAGCTCTCCAGGAAGGACGACTGGCTCGGCACGCACGGCCGGTGGCACACCGTGCAAGACTTCAAGGTGGGCGTGAAGCAGGACGGCACGGTGACGGCGATTCAGCTGCACGCCTACAGCGGGATGGGTCCGTACCTGAGGCGATCCGGGGGCATCAGCGGTACCGATGCATACGCGTGCCGTAACGTCGAGCGCGTGATTTACCCGGTGCACACGAACCGGATGGTGTCGGGGAATTTCCGGGCGCCGTCGGATCCCCAGGGCTATTTCGCCATCCAGTCGATGATGGACGACATCGCGTACAAGCTGGGCATGGACCCGGTGGACTTCGCGCTGAAGAACATGCGGAGGCCGACGGAGGAGGACCCGTTCACGAGCTACACGCTCGAGGAGTGCATCGAGCGGGGTGTGGAGCTGTTCGACTGGGAGCGCCGCCGGCGTCCGGAGCCGGGTTCGGAGCCGGGCCCCATCAAGCGCGGCGCCGGCATGGCGTTCATGATGTTCCGCTCAGGGGTCGGCCCCAGCAGCGCGATCGTGCGGGTGGATTCCGAGGAGCGGTACACGCTGTTCGTCGGCGTCACGGACATCGGCCCGGGAGCGAAGACGACGATGGCGCTGATTGCCGCCGAGGAGCTCGACGTGCAGTTGTCGCAGGTGGAGGTCGTCTGGGGCGATACCGATCGCTGCCCGTATTCAGTGGGCGAGTCCGGGAGCCGGACCACGACGATGACGGGCTATGCCGTCGTTGAGGCTGCCCGGGATCTCAAGACCCAGATTGCCGAGAGGGGGATGCCTCAGGGAGACGACGTCCTGATCGCCTCCGCCACTCCGACTCCGAGTACGGAGGGACGGCGGCGGATGGTCTTCGGCGCCCACTTCGTGGAGGTGGAGGCGGATGTTCTGCTCGGCCATGTGCGGGTCACTAAGTATGTGGCGGTCCACGAGTCGGGTCGCATCCTCAATCCGCTGCCGGCCAAGGACCAGATCCGCGGAGCCGTGTTACAGGGGGTTGGGCAGGCCCTGCACGAGGATCTCCTGTATGACGCTCGGAACGGCCAGCCGCTCACGGCCGGGTATTACGGGGCGCGACACCTCACGCATCTGGATGCGCCGGAAATCGAGGTCACGTTCATCGAGACCGACGACGGCTACGGGCCCTACGGTGCGAAGACGGTAGGGGAAGCGGGCATCATTCTGGCTCCGGCAGCGGTGGCCAACGCCATCTTCAACGCCATCGGGCACCGCATGAAGGACCTGCCTATCACGCGGGAGAAAGTGCTGGGAACGATCGTATGAAAGCCTTTGCCAACCAGAATGCTCGTACCGCGGAAGAGGCGGTGGCGCTCGCGCAAGCGGCGCGCCAGGACGGCCGCGCGGTCTCGTTCGCCGCTGGCGGCACCGATCTGCTTCAGTTGGTGAAGGACGGCGTGGTGAATCGGCCGGGATCCGGCGACCCGGACGTTCTCGTGAACCTCAAGACCATCGAGGGGCTCGACCGCGTCGCGTCGGGGGCGCAGGGCGGCGTGACCGTGGGCGGGCTGGTCACGCTCGACGCGCTCAGCAAACATCCGCTCATCCGCGACCGGTTCACGGTGTTGGCCGAAGCCGCGGAGAACGTCGCGACTCCCCAGATTCGCAACGTCGGCACCGTGGCGGGCAACGTCTGTCAGCGGCCCTGGTGCTGGTACTATCGCAACGGGTTCCCGTGCTACAAGGCTGGGGGCGGCCAGTGCTTCTCCCTCCGCGGCGAGAACCAGTTCCATGCGATCTTCGGCGGCGGACCCAGCTACATCGTCCATCCGTCGGACGTCGCGTCCGCGCTCATCGCCCTCGACGCCAGGTTCCGGATCGTCGGGCCCGAGGGGGAGCGGACCTTGTTGGGATCGGACTTCTTCCTGCTTCCGCGCCAGGACGCAGAACACGAGAACGTTCTGGGAGACGAAGAGGTGTTGGTATCAGTGGACCTTCCGGCGCCCGGAGACGGCGTGCGGAGCACGTATCACAAGATCATGGATCGCGAGGCATGGACCCACGCCGTGGTGAGTGCCGCCGTCGTGCTCGAGATGAATGGAGACGTCTGCCGGGAGGCGCGGATCGTGCTCGGAGGCGTGGCTCCTATTCCGTGGCGGGTTCCGGAGGCGGAGCGGGTGCTCGTCGGCCAGCGCGTCACGCCGGAGCTCGCGCGCGAGGTCGGGGCGGCTGCCGTGGTAGGAGCGAGGCCCCTCTCGAAGAACGCCTACAAGGTCCCGCTGACCCGAGGCGTGGTGGAGCGCACGGTCCTGAGACTCGCCGCATCCGCCTGAGACCGTCGCGTGTCGGAGTCGGCCCCATGAATCGGCGTGATTTTCTCCTGCTCAGCACAAAGGGCAGCCAGCGCGTCCTCGAGTTGTCGTGTGAGCGCCTCTACATGCGCTACGTGGACGCTCGGTCGGGTGCCGGTCGGCGGGAAGAGCCGCGGGAGGTCGACACGGATCCACGGTCGTGGGACGGCGAGCCGCCCACCGAGATCGAGACGCCGACGGCCGGCGAGCTCTTCGAGGAGTTGGATCGGGAGCTGTCGAACGCCGACGTGCTGAGAGTGCTCGACCGTGACTGGCTCGCCGGTAGGGAATTCCGTCGGGAGGTCGAGGCTCGGGTTGAAGCGTTTCGCCGCCGGGGTGGACGCGTCGAGTTTTGTGATTCCACTTCCCAGGAGAAGTGACCGTGAGAAAGAGGGCACCCGCGCTCCATCTCGTAGTGTCCTGCCTCGGTGCCGCCGTGGCCCTTGGCGCCTGCGGGTCGGAAGCCGCCCAGCGTGCGCCCGACGAACTGCTGAAGGCGCGGGTCGAGGCGGCCCTGAAGAGCGCGTCCGACGTTCCGGCGGATTCGATTACCGTGGAGGTGAGCAACGGGGCCGTGACCCTGACCGGGTCGGTCGTCTGTGAGGCGTGCGGGGGCCGCTTCACGCCCGGCGGCTTCGGAACGGTTCAGCAGAGTCTCGGCGCCGTCGTCCGCGCAATACCCGGAGTCGAGAGCGTAGAATTCGAGTTGGAATATGAGCCACGCGCTGGACAATCCGGCGGCGCGGGCGGGTTAGAAGACTGCCGGTGCTCAGAACGGGTCAGCGGGTGACGGTGATCGTGCGGTCTTCGTCGGCGCTCACCGCGCCGTCGGAGGCCAGACAGCGCAGGACGTAGGTGCCCGGCTCGTCGAAGGTGACCGTCACTTTCCAGCGCCCGTCCGGCGGCAACGGCGGCGTGACCCAGCGATTCGCCCAGGGTGAGTTCGCGCCGTCCCGGGTATCCTCCCAGACCTTGGCTTGCAAGGGATCGAAGGTCACCGGGCCCGCGCCGCGGTAGACGTACCAGGAGACCCGGAGCCCGACGGCGCTGCCGACCGTGATCTGTCGGGGTGGGGTCCATTCCGGGCGCGCCGTGGAAAACGTGCCAGCGTTTCGAGCCCGAGGGAAGGCCCCGCCCCCTCGTCCCGGCTTCGGGACACCGTCGTCGCTCGCCCAGGCGACGAGCGTCAGCGGCTCACCCACGCGCACGGTGCGGTGGGCGTCACCCTCGACCACGAGCTCGGGCGCCGTGTTCGCGCGGATGACCGGATCGGTCGTCCCGGCGCCGATCGCGCCTTGTTCCGAGGCTTTGACGAGATCGTCCACGAAATAGTCCAGCCTGAGCGTCGCGTAAGCTTTTTCCTGTTTGCCCTTGGTGGTCAGCGTCCACACCAGCTCGTCCGTGTCGCTAAAACCATCGGGCACGGGCACGCGAAAGACGAATCGATTCCGCCGGGGCAGGAAGTGGGTGGGCTGTCCCTGGTCGGCCTCGCCGGGCGCTAAGGAGTTGTCCGGGCCGACCGGCACGTCGAGCACTTCCTCCCAGTTCCGGTTGATGTAACCGAACAGGAAGTAGCGGGATCCGTCGGCGTCCTCCTCCCACCCTTCATACGCGGGGGAGGCGTTCTGGCCTCTGGAGTACGACTGCCCGGCCCTGGCGGCCTGGGGTATGACGAGCAAGGCTGCCGCGACGAGCAGCAGCCTTGCTCGTCCGGTCTGTGTCATCGGTCTGTCGGTTCTGAGCTACCCGATGGGTGTCGTGCGTCCGGATGCTCGGCGTCCGGCTCCGTCGCCTCCACGGCTTCGGCATCAGCCAGGGCTTCGCGCGCCCTTTCGACTCGTGTGGCGACCTCTTCCTGGGCCTTCTCGGCGGCGGTCAGCACGTCTTGCGCCCGCTTGACCGTCAGCTGCTCCGGCATCACCATGCACAGCGGACAGCCGATCACGACGTCGTTCTTCGTCAGCCCGCGCATCTCCCGCCGCTCGTCCATCGCCTCCTGGAACTGCTCGTCGGTCATGGAGACGCCATGCCCTAGGTCGATGAACATGTTGGCCACCGACCGGTTACCCGACCCCTGCCAGTTTCTCGGGTCGGGCACGTTCTCGTTCCCCGGCGAGTTGTCCATGTAGCCGATGATGTGCAGGATGGTGCCTTTCGGCAGCAGCGGCTCGTAGCCGGGAGCGTACTCGTAGCCCCTGACCCAGTTGTGGTCGTAGCCCGAGCAGCTGAGCGTCTGGACGTTGATGCCCCAGATCGCTTCCAGGCACATGCGCGCCCCGGGCGCGTGCAGGTGGGGCTCGAAGGTGGTGATCTTCGTGTGCTCGGGGAGCACGTAGTAGGCGTGGAGCTCCTGGTCTTTTTCCATCGCCTTGATGTCGATGTCGACGGCGTTGCCGAGATTCCGCTGCGCACGCTTGTATTTTGGCTTGTAACCTTTCGGGTGGAATCGCCATCCGATCTCGAGGTGCGCCTTCGTGTCGCGGCCGTTCGAGTGGAGGTGCACCGAATCCGAGACGAGCCGTGAATTGGCCGGCAGGAGGCGGGCCCCTTCCGGGTCGAACGTGTCCGCATTGCGGCCGACCTCGTGCACCGGCCAGAAGGTGCTTTCCAGGATCTCGCCGTCTTCGTCGAGCACCTGTGTGCTCCAGATCATGTGGTGGACCACGAAGCGCCCGCCGACCGTGTCCCGGCCGTTCGGATTGCCGTCGGCGTCGAGGACGTCGTTGACTTCTCGGACCTCGACCGAGGCGACATACCGGTCTTCGGTGTTGCCGATCGGCGTCAATTCGATCTCACCCCACCAGTCGGGCGCGTCCCCTTTCACGAGGAGCTCCTCGGTCACCGTGATCAGGTCCGGCTCACCCGCGGCCCAGAGGGAGGCGCCGCCGATCGGCCTGGCCGGCGGCAGGTCGGCCGGATCGCCGCGCGGTGCGCCGTCGTTGACCCACTGCGCGATCTGGGCGAGCTCTTCGTCGGAGAGGGAGGGATCGAACAGATAGTGCTGGATGCCGACGTCCTTCTCGATGTACCAGGGTGGCATCACGCCGGCGACCGGTCCCAGATGGGTCCGCACCCTGATGGCGCGGGCCCAGGGACGCACTTCCTCGTAGGTCATGAGGGACATCGGCGCCACCGAGTTGGGCTGATGGCAGTTCTGGCAGCTCCGCTGCAGAATCGGTGCGATGTCCTTCGTGAACGTGACGGGGGCCGGCGCGTCGGTCTGCTGCGCCGCCGACGTGGTGGGCGCGACGAAGCCAACGAATCCGACGCCTGCAGCGACGAACAACGCCGCTCCGAGTCTGTCCCTTAATCCGGGATGCGTGCTGGCCGGCATGTCACCCGCACTCCTTATGGTCGGGTAGCAGCCCGGACGACCGGTTTCTGGGCCGTCCGGAATTGTGTCCGTGCATTGATCATGACACCGAGGATTATAGCGCAGCCGGCAGCCTACACGGCGCGTGCAGGGTAAGATGACTCGTCTTGCCCTCGCGCGTCCGTTCACGCTCTCTCCGTCACGTCCTGCCGCGCGTCGGCGCCCTCCTGGGTGCGGTATTCGTCGCGCACCTGTGCGCCGGGTCCCAGGTCCACGCCCAGGATCCCGCGGTCGGACGCAAGCAAGCACGCGCGGTTCGCGTCACGACACCGATCCGAATCGACGGGCGGCTCGACGACGCGGCCTGGCTGTCGGCCGAGCCGGTCACCGACTTCATTCAGAAGGAGCCGGTCGAGGGGGCCGCGCCGACCGACCGGATGGAGGTACGGTTCGTCTACGACGAGACGGCGCTCTATGTCGGGGCCCGCATGTTCAGCTCTGGGCCGATCCAGGCGCCGCTCAGCCGCCGTGACGATGGCGAGCAGGTCGAGTCGATCGAGATCGAGCTGGACACGTTTCTCGATCGCCGCACGGCTTACAGCTTCGGCGTGACGGCCGCCGGAGTGCGGCTCGATCATTTTCACCCGACCGACAACGAGAGGGACGAGGACCTGGAGTACGACCCGGTCTGGCAGGCCAGGACCGCTCGCACCGGCGACGGCTGGACGGCCGAGTTGTGGCTGCCGTTCGCGCAGCTGCGCTTCAACGCGCGGGTCGAGCACGTCTGGGGTCTGAACATCAAGCGGCACCTCCCGTCGCTGGACGAGGAGAACTACTGGGCGCTCGTCGGGCGCACCGAGAGCGGGTGGGCGTCGCGGTTCGGCGAGCTGCGCGGCATCAGAGATGTGTCACCGCGCAGGCGCCTGGAGATAGTGCCCTATATGGCCGGATCGTCGATCGTGACGGGCGATCGCGACCTCGCCAATCCGTTCGACGACGGGAAGAACCTGGGCGGGCGGATCGGCGCCGACGTGAAGCTGGGCATCGGTCCCAACCTGACCCTCGACGTGGCGGTGAATCCTGACTTCGGACAGATCGACGCCGACCCGGCCGAGGTGAACCTGACCGCCTTCGAAACCATCTTTCCCGAGCTGCGGCCGTTCTTCCTGGAAGGCAACAACGTGCTGACCGCCGGCACAGGAAACTTCTACTACTCGCGGCGAATCGGCGCCCGCCCGGACGGTTCCGCCTCGGGCGACTTCGTGGATTTCCCCAACACGACAACGATCCTCGGCGCGGGCAAGCTAACGGGACGGTTACCGTCCGGCACGTCGATCGGTCTGTTGGGGGCTGTCACCGACGACGAGTTCGCGAAGACCTCAACCGACGGCGATCGGTCGCGCGTACGCGTCACGCCCCGGTCCGGCTGGGGAGTCGCGCGGGTCGTTCAGGAAGTCGACGACCAGGGCTCCATCGTTGGCGCGCACTTCACTGCGCTGCACCGGGGCATGACCGCCGACGATCCGCTGGCCGGGAGGCTCAGCCGGAACGCGATCACCGCGGGTGGCGACGCCCGGTTGCGATTCGCCGATCGGACCTACGAGGCGGCCTTCAACGTCGGGTTCACGCACATTGACGGCGAGCCGGAGGCGATTGCCGGGTACCAGAGCCGTAATTCGCACCTGTTCCAGCGGGTGGACCAACCCACTATCAGGTTTGACCCGACCCGCCGCTCGCTCAAAGGCGCACAGATCACGGGGAGCCTGAGCAAGATTGCGGGCCGGCACTGGCTGTGGCGCGCCAATCTGATGATTGAGTCGCCCGAGTTCGAGCCGAGCGACTTCGGCCGGCTGAATTTCGCGGGAGATTACCTGGGCGGGGCGCGCGTGACCTATCGGGAAACGGTACCGGGCCGCCTGTTTCGCGCCTATTCGTTCACCGTCAACCTGAGGCACTACGCGTACTTCGACCGGAACCTCGGCATCCGGTACACTCTCTCCAGCAACAACAGCTTCACCTTCTTGAATTTCTGGCGCACGACGCTCAATGTGACGCGCTTCTTCCGCGGTCAGGATGCGCAGCTGACGCGGGGCGGGCCGGTGATGGGCGTGCCGCTCGGGTGGAGCTACGGCGGGTCGCTGCGCAACCGCGCCGGGTCGCAGACCCAGTGGCAGCTCGACGCGAACTATCGCTCGAACGAGTTGGGCGACCACGTCTGGCAGTCCGCCACCCGCCTGTCCGTCCGGCCGTCGCCGTCGCTGCGGCTGTCGGTCGCGCCGGAGTACCGCAACGAGAACGGCACGCGGGCGACCTTCAGCGGGCCGATCAACCGGCAATACCTGACGACGCTCCCCGGGGGCCGGCCGGAGACGTTCGGCCAGCGGTACGTCTTCGGGCTGCCCGACCAGACGACCCTCAGCCTGCAGCTGCGGGCCAGCTACACGTTCAAGCCGGATCTGACACTCGATGTGTATGCGGAGCCGTTCGCGGCAAGCGGGCGCTACGACACGTTCGGCGAGACGTTGGCGCCGGGTGCGCGTGCGCTCCGCGTCTATGGCACCGACGGGACGACGATCGAACGGCGCCTGGACGGGACGCGCCTCGTCACCGACGGCGACGATTCGTTCATCCTGGACAACTACGACTTCAACATCCGGTCGTTCCGGAGCAACGTCGTCCTGCGCTGGGAGTGGCGCCCGGGCAGCACGCTCTTCGTTGTCTGGCAGCAGAACCGGGCGAGCCGGGTCGCCGACGGCCAGCACGTCGGCCTGGGCGACCTCTTCGGCTCGCTCTCAGCTCCCGGCGACAACATCTTCGCCGTCAAGACGACGCTTTGGATGTCGCCCTAGCAGCCCGTGCTGACCACCTCAATCAGCGCAGGCTTGCTGTTAGGCCCGTGAGGGTCTGGGCCAGCGCGCGGAGGCGAGTCGCGCCGGCGGGCAGCACAGCCGCGTCGCTTTCCAGCTCGCCCGCCAGCGTATCGATCTCATCGAGCACCTCGGCCTGGTCGAGGCGGTCCAGCAGATCGTCCACGGCCGTGGCATGAGCCGCCCGGATGTTGTGGCTGCGCGTGAGCTGATCGACGTACGCGCGCGCCACGGCGGCGCTGGCTGGCCAATGAAACCGCACCTGCTGCTGGACGTTGAACTCGCTGAGCTCTATCGAGTTCGACGCGTCGATCTCGTTCTGCGACAGATGCTCGCTTGGCGTCAGTGCGAAGACGTCGACCCCGCGTGAGATCTCGGCGCCGTAGATGTAGCCGTTGTACCAGTAGCTCGACCAGTACCCGCCCATGATCATGTTCTCGCCGTCGATCGGGCCTCGATCGAAGAAGGCGATCTCGACTGGGTGTGCCGAGTCGGTGAAGTCGAACACCGAGACGCCGCCCTGGTACCACGACTGGACCATGATGTCGCGCCCCGGTACCGGAATCAGCGAGCCGTTGTGCGCGACGCAGTTTTCCAGCTCGGTCTGGGGCGCCGGCATCTTGTAGTAGCTCCGGAAGACGAACTGGCGATCGACGATATCGAAGATCGCGTTCGCGCCCCAGGACGGCAGGTCGGTCGCGAGGCACCGGGGCCGGCCGCCGCCGCCCCATTCGTCGGTGAAGACCACCTTCGTGCCGTCGTTGTTGAATGTCGCCGAGTGCCAGTAGGCGAAGTTCTGGTCGACCACTTCATCCAGCCGCTCGGGATTGACCGGATCGGAGATGTCCAGGAGGATGCCGTTGCCCGCGCACGCTCCCGCAGCCAGGCCGATCTCCGGGTACACGGTGATGTCGTGACACTGGGTGGTCCGCCGCGATTCCTGCGTCCCCGGGCCGTGGTCGCCGCCCTGCCAGAGCCCGGCGATGGAGCCGCTCTCCGGGTCGGCGAAGATGCGCGGCCGGTTGACGATACGCGCCGTCTCGGGCGCGGCGAGCGGCACCTGGATGACGTCGATGCTGAAGAGCGCGACGTCCGGAGCCTCGTTCGGATCCTGGTCTTCCTCGAGGTCCACGCACCCGGCGAGCTCGTCGCCCGACCGCACGGAGCTCGTGCCGGACCCGTAGATGTACAGGTTCTCCGGGTCGTTGGGGTCCAGCACCAGCGTGTGCGTATGCGATCCGCGGCAGGTCTGGACGGCTGCGATCTGTTGCGGATTCCGGATATCGCTGATGTCGAAGATGCGGACGCCACGGAAACGCTCGTTGCTGACCGGGTCCTCCACGCCCTCGGTGCCGCAGTCGATCCGCCCTCTGGTGGCTTGGACCGACATGAACAGCAGATCACCGTGCACCGATACATCGCCCTGGCCGCCGGGACAGACGACCGACACCAAGAGTTCGAGTTCTCGCGGATCCTCCAGGCTGTAGGTGTTGAACCCGTGGTAGTTGCCCACGAACATGTGGGTGTCGCCGAACGCGAGGTCCGAGTTCGAGAAGCTGATGCGGCTCCGCCGCTCTTCAGCTGACGGCGCTTCCGGCGCGTCCTCCGCCGGCGCGGCGTCATCTTCGGGCGGTGTCTCTGCACCTTCGGGCGGCGTTTCAGCTTCGGGCGGCCTGGGCGGCCTGGGCCGTCCGGCCGGTGCCTCGGGGTCGAAGAAGCCGTCGGGCTTCGGCAGGTTCACGACCAGTTCCATGTTGTGGGCCGCCTCTCCGGCGTCTCGAAAGCCGGCCGCGAGTCCGACGCGGGGGTCGACCTGGCGCTCCTGCGCCCCTCCCAGGGTTGCAGCGGTGAGCAGCACGGCTAGCACGCCCAGAGCCCATGCGCACCTCGCCAGGCCGTTGCGGTGTCGTCGTGGAACGATTGCTGTCGATGTCATGACGGACCTCAGTTACTGGTTAATGAAAAGTCACGCCGCCGACCTCATCGGACTTCGAGCGTGCCGCGCATGCGGCGCATGCGTGTGATTTCCATGGTCTGGTCGGCAACGACGTCGGAGGCAAACCCGAAGATGACCGACTCCTGACCGGCGCCGGGGCTGGCGAAGAGCGCTTCCACCATGATCACGGCGCCGTCGTGGTGCATGATCATGTATTCGAGGAACAGGCGATCGAACTCGGTGCCGGCTGTGGCCGCGAGCTCGGCCATCTGGTCCGGTGTGAGCATGCCGGGCATGAGCATGCCGTCGTGCGTGTGGTGCTCGTCTCCGCGTGGGACCTCCGCGCCGCGGACTCGTAACCAGCCTTGCATCATCCTGATCTCGTCCGCCTGCGAGACGTCGATGCGGTGGGCGAGCAGCCGGATGTCCTCCCATCTGCTGCGGTCGTACAGCAGGGTGGTCATCTCGAGCGCCTGCGCGTGATGGCCGATCATGCCCTGCATGAACTGCACGTCGGCCGCCCTGTGCCGCACGCCCGACAGGTCGGTGGCCTCGCGGGTTCCGATGCTGCGCGTCGCGACGCCGGGGGCACCCGGCTGGACGAGCGGCGGACCGCCGGCTGGGTCGGGTGTCGCGTCGGGTGTCGCGGGCGCGACACCGGCAGAGCCGCACGACGCGACGGTCAGCAGAAGGGCGAGGGCGCCGATTCGATGAATCTGGGTCTGCATTGTTTCGGACCCGGGCATTATAGGCAGAAAGGTGGAGGGTCAGAACCGCGAAATCACCAGGCGGAACCCCATGAAGGGGCGGCGCACGCCCGGGTCGCCGCCGCCGCGGATGGCGGCGCGGACGTTCTGTTCGGTATCGGCGAACGACCCGCCGCGCATCACCCACAGCGCGTCCGAGTCGAGATTCTGCCGGTCGTCCGAGGGGTCGAACGGGTAGGGTTGATACGGGCTGCGCGTCCACTCCCAGACGTTACCGCTCATGTCGGCCAGCCTGAAGGCGCACTCCGCGCAGTCGAAGCTGCCGACCCGCGTCGTCGCCTGCCCGGCGTAGTTAGCCCGGTCCCGCCGCGGCGCGTTTCCCCACGGATAGATTCGCCCGTCCGTTCCTCGCGCCGCCTTCTCCCATTCCGCTTCGCTCGGCAAGCCGATGCGCCAGCCGTCGCGGAGCAGGTCGCGCAGCCGCGGGGGCGTCTGCGGCGACGCGCCGAGCGTGGTCTCGAGCCATCGACCGTAGGCGAGCGCATCCGGCCAGGAGACGTTCGCCACAGGATGGTCGGGCGGTCGCTGAAGGGTCTCTGCGCCGACCCGGTGTCCGGTGGCCGCGACGAACGCGCCGTACTGCGCCACGGTGACCTCGTACCGACCGATGTAGAACGTCGCCAGATCGACCTCCGCCTGGGCGACGTCGTCCGACCACCGTTCGGTGTCGAAGGCCAGCGGGTCGACCGCCGCGTTGCTCCCCATCAGGAAGGGCCCGGCCGGAATCTCCACGAAGCCGAGCATCTCGTCGTCCGGGAGGAACCAGGCATCCGCGCGAAACCCGGAGAGGTCTGTCGGACCGGCCATGGACTCGGCGTCGCTGGATGGGACGGACGGCGACGACAGGTAGGCCATCCAGGCCGCCACGCCCAGAACCAGCGCGGTCAGGATGCTCAGTCCGCCCAGCGGCGTCGAGTGCCTAGACGGTTCTTTGGAATTCACTCGGGTGCGTTCGGATCAGGGTTTCGGGGGCAGAGTTCAGCGTGCATCGTTCAGAGACCAGGGGAGGGCGACACGATGTCGCAAGCGAAGGCCCAGTCGTGATCGCAGGCCCGGGCGTATAGCGCCGGCTCCGCCGTCTCCATCAAGTTCTGCTTCCGTTCACGCAGGAGCAGTCGAAGGTCCAGGAGCTTCGGGTTCGCCCGGCTGGCGCTCCCCGGCGCCAGCAGGTTGACGCAGGCGGCCTGGAATCGCAATTCGCACGCGCGTGAGAAGTAGGCGAACGCCAGCGCCGGGTCGGGCGTGTCGATGGTGCCTTCTGTGTAGTGTACGCCCAGCTCGTTGCACGCCCATCCGGAATTGTCGCCGCAATACACCGCCTCGATCGAGAGCAGGCGCTCACACGCGTGGCGGCGGCCCTCCGCGCAGGCCTGCTCCCAGAACGGCAGACTGTCGCCGGTGTGCCTGCCGTCGGTCCGTCCCATCGCCGCCATGGCGCCAAAGAACAGGATCCAGACCGCCATGTGGGCCAGGTTGGCGCGAGCCGAGGTCGAGAGCAGGGTCAAGCGACCCGATCCCGATCTGTGGCGGACGAGCTGCACCGCGCGGTCGATCCGCTGCACGCTCAGGTTCAAGAGCGGCACGCACAGCAGCTTGTCGTAAAAGGTCGGGGCGCCGATTGCGCCCAGGAGGGCGTACAGGCCGAAGACGCCCAGGCCGTAGAGCATGCCGAACACCAACTTTCCGGGTGGTGTTCTCGGCGACGTGGACGGATCGGTCACGAGCAGATGCAGCCCCAGAAACACCGCGGCCGGAATCTCGGAATCGACGAAATAGGGCACCCCGGTCACCGCCGAGTACAGGGCGCTGGCGCCGAACAGCACAATGGCGGCGGCGCCGGCGACCAGCGTGATCGAGAAGAAGTACATGACGACCAGGCCGATCAGGAACAGGAACAGATAGATGCTCGGCGCTCGGACCAGCGTCGTCGCGATCTCCTCCCCCCAGGTCAGGTCCGTCGTGTTCGTCGCGATCAGCACCAGCGAGAACAGGCCAAGTGAGAAGGCCGACGGGTTGAAGATGTGGGTTAGCTTGCCGTCACGGTGCCACCGCACGAATTCCTTCCCCAGGAACCCGACCGCGACCATCAGGAACTGCAGGTAGAACCAGTCGTCCCGGAACCACAGGAACAGGTTGGTGCTGAAGATAATCGGGAACGGACCGACACCCAGGCCGTAGCTGTCGCGGCGCGACCAGCTCAGCAGCATGTCGAAGGCATAGGCGAACGCCAGTTGCGCCACCAGCAGCCAGACCATGTCGTAGACCGGCCGCCAGTACCAGCCCCAGTAGGCGAGCACGGTCACGTGCACCAGGGCTTGCAGCCAGTGCTGCGGGCGCAGCACCCCGCGGAACGACCGGCCGTCGGACGTGCGCCGCAGCCGCAGGAACAGCGCTGCCTGCCAGATCAGCAGCGCCGTGGCCGCCGCCCAGAAGGACCGGGTCAGCGTGGTGTTCGCCTGGACGCGCGGGACGAACGACAGGAGGCCGAGCCCGAGCGTCAGCGCCAGTGGCACCCAGAACACGCGGAGCGACGGTCGGGCCGACGTCAGGGCGTCGGCGCCGCCCGCCGTCCGACGCGCCGGCTGTCGGCGTTCTTTTCGAGGAGACCGTCGTCGTGTCGATGACATGGGGAGTGCTTGCCGGAACATTGTAATCGCGTTGCCGATCTGCGCGGCCGCGTCAAGAGAGCGGCTTGTGTTTGCTGACCTTTTGATCTGTACTCGTCTCGTAGGTCAACGAGGGTGGAGTGAATGGATGCGCGGGGGGCGAGGCCGGGGAGTGGATGAATGTCGAACGTGACGGGCGTCATGACGCTGGACCAGCTCGCGACGCGCGTGCGCGCAGATGCGATCGACACCGTCCTCGTCGTGTTTACCGATCTTTATGGTCGGTTCCTGGGGAAGCGCTTCGACGCCGAGTTCTTCCTGGAGCACGCCGCGGAGCACGGCACGCACGCGTGCGACTATCTGCTAACGGTGGACATGGAGATGACGCCCGTGCCGGGGTACACCCTGGCCAGCTGGGAGCTCGGCTACGGCGATTTCCACATGGCGCCCGACCTGTCGACCCTGCGCCTCGCGAGCTGGCTCGACAAGACCGCCCTCGTCATCATGCGCACCGCCGACGCTGAAGCTGTGCTCCGGTGAGTTCGTCAGCCGCCGCGTGTCGCGCCCGGGCAGAGGGTGCGGCGCGCATCCCAAGTCTGGTCCAACCTAATTGGCGCGGTGCGGCGCCGGACTCTGTATGATGGGCCACACCTCCGACGGCGCCGAAGGCCGGCGCCCGCGGGGACGGTCGAAAGAGAACGGACGGGCACGATGAATGTGGCGACTCTCTCGGTGCTCTCCCTGCTACCGATCATCACGGTGGCCCTGTTTCTCGTGATCCTCCGCTGGCCGGCGAGCCGCGCCATGCCGCTGTCGTTCGCCACCGCGATCGTCCTCGCGTTGGCCGTGTGGCAGGTGCCCGCCGTGCAAGTCCTCGCCGCGTCGATCAACGGACTGATCGTGGCGTTCACGCTCCTGTACATCATCTTCGGCGCCATCCTCTTGCTGAACACGCTGCAGGAGAGCGGCGCCATCAAGACCATTCGCAAGGGGTTCACCGACATCACCCCCGACCGCCGGGTCCAGGTCATCATCATCGCCTGGTTGTTCGGCTCGTTCATCGAAGGCTCGGCTGGGTTCGGGACCCCCGCGGCGGTCGCCGTGCCGTTGCTGGTGGGGTTGGGCTTTCCCGGAATGGCGGCGGTGACCGCCGGGATGATCATCCAAAGCACGCCGGTGAGCTTCGGCGCGGCTGGCACCCCGATCCTGGTCGGCGTGAACACCGGGCTGTCGGCCGATCCGGCGATTCGGGAGTACGCGGCGCAGCTCGGCTACGTCGACTGGAACGCCTTTCTGGCGTTCATCGGGCTGAAGGTCGCCATCCTGCACGCCGCGGCGGGCACGCTCGTGCCGCTCATCCTGGTGTCGGCCATTACCCGCTTCTTCGGCAAGAATCGCTCGGCGGCGGAAGGGCTTCAGGTGTGGAAGTTCGCGCTGTTCGCCGCCTTCGCGATGACGATCCCCTATGTCGCTGCCGCCTACTTCCTGGGACCCGAGTTCCCGTCGTTGCTCGGCAGTCTCGTCGGACTGGCGATTGTGGTCACGGCGGCGCGCCGCGGCCTCTTCGTCCCGCCACCCGAGCAGGCCTGGGAGTTCGATCGGAAGGAGAATTGGCCGGCCGACTGGACCGGCTCGATTCAGCCGAAGGATGTCACGCACCGCAGCGGCTCGATGAGTCTGCGCCAGGCCTGGTCGCCCTACGTGCTCGTCGCGGCGCTCCTGCTCCTGACGCGCCTGCGTAGCCTGCCGTTCGGAGGCTGGCTGCAGGCGTGGACGATCAGCTGGCCGAATATCTTCGGCACCCAGGTGTCGGCTAGCGTGCAGCCGCTCTTCCTGCCCGGGACGATCTTCATCGTGGTGTCACTCGCCACTTGGGCGCTTCACCAGATCCCGACCGCGTCGTACAAGGCGTCGTGGACGACGTCGCTGCGCGTGACGGCCGCCGCGTCGGTCGCGCTGGTCTTCACGGTGCCGATGGTGCAGGTGTTCATCAACAGCTACGGCGGGGCCGCCGGGTACGAGCGGATGCCGATCGCGCTGGCCGATGGAGTCGCGGCGCTCGTGGGCTCCGCGTGGCCGATGGTCGCGCCGTTCATCGGCGGAATCGGCGCCGCGGTCGCGGGCAGTAACACGGTCAGCAACATGATGTTCTCGCTGTTCCAGTTCGACATGGGCCAGCGAATCGGCGTCGACCCGACCTGGGTCGTGGCGTTGCAGGCCGTCGGCGGCGCGGCGGGCAACATGATCTGCGTGCACAACGTCGTGGCCGCATCGGCCGTCGTGGGATTGCTCGGCAGAGAAGGTGCGGTGATACGCCTCACGTTCGTCCCGTTCGTCTACTATGCGCTGCTGCCCGGCGCCCTCGGGTATCTGATCGTCTGGTATCCGGAGACCGGTATTCTGAACGCCGGCTCGATTGTGGCGCTGGGCATCGCAGCGGCAGCCGCGTACCTGATCGTGCGGTACGGCAGGGCGCCGAGATAGTCCGGCGAGCTGGACGGACTGCTGCGGCGAGAGGAGTGCGCAGGGCGCATGAAGATCCGGCGGGCGGTTCTCCATGCGCCTGCATCGGCTGAGGCCGAATCCACGGCTCCGGCCGGAGGGGCTATTCGGCTTGGACGTTCTCGGCGCGGGGGCCCTTCGGGCCCTGACCCACCGTCATCGTCACGGTCTGGCCTTCCCGCAGTTGGTCGAACGGCGTACCGACGCATGCCGACTGATGGAAGAAGTATTCCGTGCCGTCGGGGCCGGCGATGAATCCGAATCCATTGTTGGTCAGCCGCTTGATGGTTCCTGTGGTCGTGGACATGATCGTTCCTTTGAGAGAGTCGGCGTCGCGTTGTGATTGCTAGTGTCTATCTACAATGGGCAGGCGATGGCCTGAATCGATCTTGGTCAGGCTACGCCATGTCCTTGAGCTTCTTGAGGGCAAGAACCTTCACGCGTGTGGTGGCGGGCTTGGCCTTCACATCCATGAACTCCCCGGGCTGAAACGGGTTCGGGACATTCCGCCGGGCTGGCCGGGCCGGCTTCTTGACGGTCTTGATCTTCATCAACCCCGGGACGGTGCAGTATCCGACAGCGCCTTTCCTGATATGCCGCTCGATCAGGGTGCCCAGTGCATCGAAGACGGCGGCGACGTCTCGTTTGGACAACTCGGTGTTCTCGGCGATTTCCGCGAACATCTGGGATTTCGTCATTGCTTCGTTCAGTCCCTTGGCTCTTGCCACCATTTCCTCCTATCGGTTGTGTGAAACGGGTTCAGCTGCTGACAGGGCATGATAACCCGTTTGCTGGGAAAATTGGAGTGCTTCCGGCCCCGATCGCGATGAGCGAGCCAGCCAGGCGATCCTCGCCCGAGCATCGGCTCGGGTTGGGCTACTTGAGCGTGAGCCCCTGGCCCGGGTCGATCCGCACGACGGTGTAGGTAATCGACTCTGCAATGTCGGAGAAATAGTGCGGCGTGCCCGCTGGGATGATGATGACGTCGCCCTCGGCGACCTGACGGGTCACCCCACCTTCCAGGCCGGTACCCGTCCATCCGGGCCCCGACACCATTCGTCGGCGAGCCGTGTTCTCGCGGGGCTGCGGATCGATCAGGCGGCCACCGGTGACCAACGTGCCCGAGCCCTCGAGGACGCTGTAGACCTCGGTGACTTCGCTGTGGATCGTGCCGGCGACGGCGTTCGCCAGCGGGCCCCGATGAACCAGCGCGATGCCGACATGGTGCCCGCCCGCATCGAGGGTCCGTATCGGCGTGTCCGTCGCGCCGTTCGCGATCGCATTCTCCAAGGTGGCGCGAAGGTCGGCGGCCGTCACATCGACCGCCGGGATGGACGTCGAGCTCGCCTGCGCGAGCACGAGCAAGGCTGCAAGAATGTTCGGCATGGCCTCTCCCTGGTTCAGTCCGACGTTCACATCAACGTGAACCATCGGATTATAGATGGAAAGCCGGGTCGCAGGTGGTATCTTCGGGCCGTCTCTGAAGTGGGCGGTCTGTCAGCTGCCGGCGACGCGCGATGACCCCTGATCAGCTATTTCTCTTCGCGGTGCTCTTCGCAATCTTCGGCCTGTTCCTGTGGGGCCGGGTGAGATACGACATCGTCGCGTTCGGCGCTTTGATCGTTGCCTACATCGGCGGCGCTATTTCCGATGAGGCGGTCTTTGCCGGCTTCGGGCATCCTGCCACGGTGATCATTGCGCTGGTGCTGATCATCAGCCAAGGCCTCTACGGGTCCGGTGCGATCGAGGTCCTGGCGCGTCACCTCGTCAGCGCCTCGCGCGGGCGGCGGCTGCATATCGCGGTCATGTCGACGATCGCCGCCGCGCTGAGCGCGGTGATGAACAACGTCGCCGCGCTTGCGTTGCTGATGCCAGTGGATATGCAGGCCGCACGGAAGGCCAAGCGAAGTCCGGCACTCACCCTCATGCCGCTCTCGTTCGCGTCGATTCTCGGCGGCATGGTGACGTTGATCGGGACGCCTCCCAACGTCGTCATCGCGACGTTCCGGGAGCAGGCGCTCGGAACCCCCTACCGCATGTTCGACTTCACGCCGGTCGGTCTCATCGTGGCGATCGTGGGCGTCGCTTACGTCGCGCTCATCGGTTGGCGACTGATTCCGATCGAGCGGCGCCGATTCGACAGCGCCGAAGAGTTGATGGACCTGCGGGGGTACATCGCTGAAGGGCGGGTGAGAGACACATCCAAGTCGATCGGCATGAAGCTGCGCGAGCTGCAGTCCGTGGCGGATGGGGACGATGTCAACCTGCTCGGCGTGGTCCGACGCGGCACGCGTCTCGCGGGCGCGGCACGCAGCGAGGTCATCCGCGACGGGGACGTGATCGTGCTGGACGGCGCCCCGCAGGCGATCGAACAATTCCTGGGCTCGGCGGGGCTCGAATACGCGGGTGCCGAGAAGCACGGTGGCGTGGCGAGCGAGACTCTCGAACTGCTCGAGGTCGTGGTGCCGGACGGCGCACGGATCGCGGGACGCTCGGCGCTCGACCTCCGGCTCCTGTATCGGCACGAGGTGACGCTCCTCGGTGTCTCGCGTAGCGGGCGGCGGTTCCGAGACCGGGTACGCAAGTTGCGGATCGAACCCGGTGACGTCCTGATGCTGCTCGGCCACTCCGAGAGCCTGCCGCATGTTGTCGAGTGGCTAGGGTGCCTACCGTTGGCCGATCGGGGCATCCGGGTGATCCAGCGGAGCAAGGCGTGGATGGCGGTGCTGGTCTTCGCGGTCGCGGTCCTGGCCGCGAGCGTTGGCCTGCTCTACCTGCCGGTGGCGCTCGGAGCCGTGGTGGTCGTCTACGTCATGCTGCGCATCGTGCCGCTGTCGCGGCTGTACGAGTCGGTCGAATGGCCGGTCATCGTGCTGCTGGGCTGCTTGATTCCGATAGGCACCGCACTCGAGGAAAGCGGCGGAACCGCCCTCATCGCTGGAGCGATTGTCGACTGGTCGCAGGGACTTCCCGTCGCTGCCGTGCTCGCCCTGCTGATGATCGTGACGATGACCCTCTCCGATGTGCTCAACAACGTCGCCACGGCTCTGGTCGCCGCGCCCATCGGTGTCGACATCGCTCGCCACCTCGGGGTCAGTCCGGATCCATTCCTGATGGCTGTCGCCGTGGCCGCCTCGTGCGCCTTCCTGACGCCGATCGGACACAAGAACAACACGATCATCATGGGTCCGGGAGGCTACAAGTTCGGCGACTACTGGAGGATGGGGCTGCCCTTGGAGGTGCTCGTGGTGGCTGTCGGGCTGCCCCTCATCCTGCTGTTCTGGCCGCTCGGAGGATGACAGCCCGTGGTGAGAGACCAGCGTCGCACCGAGGCCCCGCTGTTGCCACGGGCTGTGAAGTGGGGGGTCCTCAGCACGGCGAAGATCGGCCTCACCACCGTCATCCCGGCGATGCAGCACGCGGCGTCGTGCGAGGTCGTGGCCATCTCGTCGCGACGCATGGACGCCGCGCATGCCGCCGCGGACCGGCTGGGGCTCGCCAGGGCCTACGGGTCGTATGACGCCCTGCTGGCCGACGACGAGATCGACGCCGTCTATAATCCGCTGCCGAACCATCTGCACGTGCCGTGGAGCATCAAGGCGCTCGAAGCCGGCAAACATGTGCTCTGCGAGAAGCCGATCGGCCTGTCGGCCGCCGACGGCCGGCGGCTGGTCGCGGCCGCGAAGCAGCACCCTCGCTTGAAGGTGATGGAGGCGTTCATGTATCGCCACCATCCCCAGTGGCAGCGCACCCGGCGCATCGTGCGCAGCGGTGGCATCGGGCGGTTGCGGACCATCCAGGTGGCGTTCAGTTACTTCAACGATGACGCCGCCGATATCCGCAACCAGACCGACATCGGTGGCGGTGCGCTCATGGATATCGGCTGCTATCCGGTGTCGCTGTCGCGGTTCATGTTCGACGCGGAGCCGATCCGGGTGTGCGGTGTCATCGACCGCGATCCCCGATTCGGAACAGACCGGCACACGTCCGCGATCCTGGAATTCGCGGAAGGGACGGCGTCGTTTGCCTGTTCGACGCAGGCGGCGCCGTATCAGCGCGTCACTCTACTGGGTGATGCTGGGCAGGTGGAAATCGAGATTCCGTTCAACGCGCCGCCCGACCGCCGCTGCCGGCTCTGGTGGCAGCATTCCGACGGCAAGCGCGAAGAGATCGTGTTGGAGATCTGCGACCAGTACACGATTCAGGGCGACCTGTTTTCGGAAGCGATTCTCCAGGACATGCCTGTTCCCACCCCGCTCGAGGACGCCGTGGCCAACATGACCGTCATTGACGCGGTGTTCCGTAGCGCCGAGAGCGGGCGATGGGAACCCGTGACGATGCGCCACAGAGACTGACCAGCGGGGAGGTCGGTCGCCGCCGCTAGCGGCTAGAACAGTTTGAGGCCAAGGTTGACGAACAGGTAGGGCATCAGAACCTTCTTTTCGGTGAAGGCATACGTGATCTCGTCCGCGGCATCGACCTCGAAGTCATCGAATCGGAATCCCACGATGTTGATCCGCATGCCGCCTTCGAGAAGAAATCGTCCCGGCCGCTGGACGACGCTGAGCTCGATGAACGGATAGACAGCGCCATCCCTCTTCGTTCCGATGAATGGAATGTCGGCGTTCTTGACGGGAAAGATATGGTTGTACCTGACGATGCCGTCATCGCGGTCGTCGAACACGGTGGTGTCGAAATTGAGTGACGGCACGCCCCATTCCACCCCGCCGCTGGTCTGCAGCTCGAACACGGCGAGATTGAAGCTTCGGAACAGTGCGGCATGCACCATGTGACCGGAATCGAGGTACCGCAGGGCATCCTTTCGATAGCCAAGGGACCAGCCAGACAGTTGAAGGCGACGATGGTCGAAGTGGGTTTCGATTTCCAGGGAGGCGCTCGTCAGATTGAAGTCGGAGCCGAACAGATTTCCCCTCCACCGCGTGAGGCTTTGACTGCCGAAGATGTTTCGTTGCCAGTGGGCCAGACCCAGCTTCAAGTAGGTGCCGCCCTGGCTCCGGGAGGGCGAATCTGCTCGCGATGGTTGCTCGGCGGCCAGGCTCGCCGGCAGCAGCAGGGCCAGGGTCGACACGAGGGCAAGCCGTCGGAGCGTCATGGAAGTGTCCTATTGATAGCTCGCGCCGGTCAGGAGCTCGAACAGCGGGCTCGTCCAGTAGTCCGGGTAGCTACCCGGGTTCTTGATCAGGCTGAAGTCGGTGTCCGTCCCGGCGTCGCCGCCCCACATGACGAACCAGTAGATTCTCTCGGCCCGCAGATAGTGGCGCAGCAGCGGGTAGCCGCGCTGCACGAACCCGATGTGCGCGTCGGCGTTGGCGACGCCCGCTTCGGTCACCCAGACGCGATGCCGCCGGAGCGGGCCGCCCAGCAGGCCGACATACTGGGTGGCCGCCTGCGGGGCGTAGTCGTTGATGGCGATGATGACCGTGGCGGGATCCATCTCGGCCAAGCCCAGCGCGGCCATGGTTTCCAGCTCGGTCGGGCCGTACACGCCGAAGCCCAGCGTGGACTGCGTCAGCAGCACGGCGCGTCCGGGATAGCGGGCCTGGACATGGTCGTAGATGCGGTGGAAGACCGCCATGTAGCGCTCGATGGTCATCGTGGGGCCGGAGGCCGGCAGGATCGTGGTGATCTCGTTGCCCACCTGAAAGTAGCGAATCTCGGGATACGCTGCGAAAATGCGGTCGATGACCCGCTCGATGTCCGGGTCGAACAACGACTCGTTGCTGATGAGGCCCAGCAGGTCGACGCCCAGGGCGCCGATCGCCTTGATGACCCGCGCCCCCGCCGCCAGGCTGCCGCTGCGGATCTCGACCCGCACGCCTCTGAGCTGGCCCGATCGCGCCAGGCGCGCCAAGGCGTCCTGGTAGGCGTCCAGCGCTTCGCCCGTGACCTGCACGCCGACGTAGGGCGACCACTGCTGCCGGACCTCCAAGGCGAGGCCAGGATGTACGGCTCCCGGGTCGGTCGGCCCGAGCGGCGAGCGCCGGTCCGCGCAGGCCGTGGAGGTGAAGGCGACCAGCACCAGCACGAGCACCAGCGCGAGCAGGCCGACGCGGTGTCTCAGTGCAGGCCCTCGACGTTGTGATGGCGCCGGCGGCCCGATCGTGATGCTGAAACCCATCTAACCTTAGGCGTCCTGACACACCTATCGTCTCGGACGGCCGGATCGGACACCCGCCGTTTTCAATCTTTTTACCGAAGATCCTACAAGGCAGCGCAGTGCCCGTGGAGGGTCAGCCAGAGAAATCTGAAATACCCTGGAAGATCGTGAAGGATATGGACTTAGCGTCTCGTCTGTGTAACGCCGTTGGTGTTCAGCCGGCCTGCATGGCCTCGATCCGCCCGAACATATGTCCGCCCACCTCGTCGTGCTGCCACGTCCCGGCGTAGCGGTCGCCGTAGAAGAAGACCCGCGCCGTGAAGGTGCCGAGCGTGGGAATGCTGAAGTCGGTCATCGTGATCATCGGCGTGTCACCCGCCCAGACCATCGTCACGGTGATCGGCAAGTCGACGTCCACGGAGCCGTACACGATGCGCGCCACGAACCGCCAGCGACCGTCACCCACCTTCGTCACGCTCGCAATCTCGTAGCGGTCCTCGCGCAGTCCCCGGTCTTCCCGACCGGCCACCGTGAACTGGCCGACCAAGACCACATTGGTCATCCGCTCGGTGAACCGGGCTTCCAACTCGGTGAGCGGCGGCGGGTCGCTCACCCGCACCAGGCCGGTGCGCGCGAGCCCCCAGCCGAGCGCGAAGGTCGCCAGCATGAGCGCGGCCGTGACGACGAGTCGAGCACGCACGGGCAGGCTACGCATCGGTCGGTCCTCCTTAATGCTTAATGTAATGCTTGACGCCCGTCTCGATGCTCGTCCGCAGGGGGTTGGATAGCCAGACGTCAGGGCGCACGATCACGCTGGACGTGCGGCCGGCAGACGGCGCTGGAGTCCTCCCACTTGTTGTCGGTCAGCTGCCGCACATCGGAGCCGTCAGCGCGCATCGCGAAGATTTCACCGTACGGCTGGGGAACCATGTCGTACAGCGCCATCTCGTCCTTGAACCCCATGCGCGCGCTGCTGAAGACGATCCAGTCGCCGCCGGCACACCAGGTCGAGTGGGCATCATGACCGCGACCATTCGTCAGCCGACGGAGCTGGGTCCCGTCGGGTCGGATCGTGTAGAGGTCGAAATCGCCGTCGCGATTGGCGGTGAACATGATGCGGTCGCCGTCCGGCGACCACTGCGGAAAGTTGCTGTAGTACGCGGCGTCGGTGAGCGGCACGAGTTCGCCATCGGCAAGCGACGTGACGACGAGCTGCCGCCCGCGCTTGAAGACCAGACGGTTGCCGTCTGGTGCCCAGCTCGGAAAGCCGTTGTTCAGCTCGTCATCCACGATCAGCCGAAAATTCGAGCCGTCCGGCTCGATCAGGCCGATCTGCGCCGGCGGCAGGCCGGCTGCCCGGAAGTAGCGTCCGACCGACAGGGCAAGCTCATCGCCGGCAGGCGACCACACACCGGAAAACGCGCTGAAGCCTTCTCGGTGAAAGAGCGTGGTCTTGCCGGCTCCGTCAGCGCTCATGATCTCGATGCTGGTATTCATGGGATCCGAGAAGTCGAGCCCGGTCGCGTCAGACGTCCCGAGCCCATATTGACTGTAGAGGAGTTGCTCGCCGTCCGGAGAAAACGAGGCGAAGGGCTCGATCAGGAACAGCTCGAACTCGGCGTCAGGGCTGAACGTCGGAATGAGATGCTCTGGGGATCCGAGCCGCGCGATCCGCTCGTACACGACCTGCTCGCCATCGGGCGACCAGCTCGGACTGCGCACGGCTCCCTGAATGATCGTATCGACCCGGCGGCTGGGATACCAGATGTTCAGACCGCCCGTGTCGCCTCCGGCGCGGCGGACATAGCTGATCCGGCCGTCCGACAACCAGCTCGGCGAGAGCTTCGTCTCGTTCGACGCGGTGTACTGCGTCCGCTCGCCGCTCGTGACATCGACGGACACGATCTCCGTGCGCGCCTGGGCGAACTTCGCGAGATACGCCCCGACCTCGTCGGTCTCGTAGAACAAGACGTGCTGTCCATCGGGCGACCACGCGGGGCTCCCGGCCACGCCATCCGTCCGGGTGAGCCGTCGCAACGCCGTGCCATCGGGCCGGATGATGTAGACGCCGGTCGATTGCAGGTGCTCCCAGCGCCGTGGCAGGTCTCCGGGCTGTGCGTCACGATCGGAGGTGAACGCGATCCAGGCGCCGTCCGGAGACCAGCTCGGCCGAAAGTGTCCCGACGCATGCGGGGTGAGATTCGTGGCGGTCCTCGAGGCCAGGTCCATCAGCCAGAGGTCTGCGGTGCCGCGTGCACGCGTCGAGACGAACGCCAGCGTCCGCCCGTCTGGCGACAGGGCGCCCTGATCGTCGAACGCGGGATCGTCCGTGAGTTGCTCGAGTCCCGTTCCGTCCGGATGGATGCGATAGATGTCCGCTTGCCCGGCGGGCTCCGCCGTGAAGACGACCCACTGGCCGTCAGCCGAATACGACGGCGAATATTCCAGCCCGTCGGTCGGCACCAGTGCACGTTCGTTCGTCCCGTCGGCGTCGGCGATGAACACCGTCATCACCGGCGTCTGGTACCGGTTGAACAGCACCTGCTGCGTGCCCGTGGCCGCCTGAACGACAGGGGCCGTCCCGATATCCAGCGTGGATTCCGCAGCGACGGAGATGCCGATCGCTGCCGCGATCGACAGGTACGCGACCACCGTCCGGGTCATGATCTTGCCTCCCTGTAAAAAGGCGAACACCGGATTATAGGTGGAAAGCCGTAGTAGCGCAGTCGTGGGCGGGCGTGGGCGTCTGAGCCTCAGCAGGCCACCAGTTCGGCCTCTGGCGAGGTCGGCCTGACGTCCAGAGCGGTCGGAACCTCGAGCTCGCCGACCACTCGACGATAGAACCGCTGGTAGTCCTTGGGGCCACGGGGCACCTCGAACGACAAGGCGACGGCCATCGCTCGTCTGAGATCTCGGTCAGGCACACATGCGGTAAGCGTGAGAAAACGCTGAAGCGTCATTGAACCCCTCTCACCTGTAAGACGTGAGAGGTGGGGGTTTGGTTTACACTCGTGGACGGGCTCCTGGGTTGTTACGATGTGTCGGGCGGTTGGAGTACGTGCCCGGTGCAGGCGGTGACCGGCAAGGTCGGATAACGCGCAAAGCGCGGATCGACGAACGAGAGCCGGCAGAGATAGAACGTGGCCCCCCGTGCCGACCTCACGACCTTCCCGTAGCGGCACTGCGCGCAGAGGCCGACACCCCGATCACGCACGCTGTCGAGCGCAGCGGTCTCTCCCATGAAGGTGCAGGGCGACTGAGTACGGGCCGAGCCCGGGGCGGCTAAGCCAGCAGCTCGCGCACCACGCGCGCTGGCACCTCGACCCCGGTGAGCCGCGCGTCCAGCCCCTGGTGATTGAACGTGAAGCGTTCGTGGTCGATCCCGAATAGATGCAGCATCGTCGCCTGGAAGTCCCGGATGTGGACCGGATTCTCGGCGATGTTGTACGAGAACTCGTCGGTTTCGCCGTAGACCACGCCGCCCTTGACGCCGCCGCCCGCCATCCAGATCGTGAAGCAGCGCGGATGGTGGTCGCGCCCGTAGTCGGTCGGCGTTAGCTTGCCTTGCGAGTAGATCGTCCGCCCGAACTCGCCGCCCCAGATGACGAGCGTCTCCTCGAAGAGCCCGCGTTCCTTCAGATCTTGAATGAGCGCCCAGGCGGCGCGGTCGACGTCGAGCGCCTGCGCCGGGAGCACCGTGGGCGCGAGGTTGTGAACGTCCCACCCGCGGTGGTAGATCTGCACGAACCGCACGTCGCGCTCGATCAGCCGCCGGGCCATGAGCGCCGCGTTCTGGAATTTGCCGGGCTGCTTGGCTTCCTCGCCCCACCGCTCGAAGGTGCTCGCCGGCTCGCTTGACAGGTCGGCCATCTCCGATACGGACATCTGCATCCGGAACGCCATCTCGTATTGCTGGATGCGCGCCAGCGTCTCCGGACTGCCGATCCGCTCGTGCTCGATCTGGTTCAGCTCGCTGAGGCCGTCGAGCATCTCGCGCCGGACGTCGCGCGACACGCCGTCGGGGTTCCGGAGGTAGAGGACCGGTTCGGCGCCCGGGCGCAGGCCAACGCCGGCGTGCTCCGGCGACAGGAAGCCGGCGCTCCACATCTTCGCCGAGATTGCCTGGACGCCGGACCTCGGGTGGCTCTTCTCGGCGTTCATCACGACGAAGGTCGGCAGGTCGCGGTTCATGCTGCCGAGGCCGTAGGCGAACCAAGAGCCGATGCAGGGCTGGCCGGGAATCTGGCGGCCGGTCTGGATGAACGTGATCGCCGGCTCGTGATTGATCGCGTCGGTGTGCATTGAGCGGACGATCGCGATGTCGTCGACCATCCGGGCCGTATAGGGGAGCAGCTCCGAGATCCAGGCCCCGCTCTGTCCGTACTGGTGGAACTCGAAGACCGATGGCGCGATCGGGAAGCGCGCCTGGCCGGAGGTCATGGTCGTCAGACGTTGGCCCTGACGGATCGATTCGGGCAGGTCCTTGTCGTACCAATCCTTCATCTGCGGCTTGTAGTCGAGCAGATCCATCTGCGGCGGCGCCCCCATCATGTGGAGATAGATGCACCGTTTCGCCTTGGGTGCGAAGTGGGGCAGCGCGGGCAGGCCGCCGAACGGCAAGTCGTCCTGCGTCAGCGCGAGCGCGTCATAGTCATCGGCCATGAGGCTCGCCAGGGCGAGTCCGCCGATTCCTTTCGCGACCTTCCCAAAGAACTGCCGCCGGGTTTCGGTCAGAATGGCTTCGCTGACTGGATGCATCGTGGAACCCCTCGGTGTGGCGACGCGACTACTTGTTCAGCACCTCGTCCAAGTTCATCAACTGGTTCGCGAGCATGGTCCAGGCGGCTGACTCGGCCGCCGGGAGCGCCGGATCCGGTGTCGAGTCGCCGACGGCCAGCAGGCGCTGGGCCGCATCGGTATCCGCCCGGTAGGCGTCGAGCAGCCGGTCGTAGGTCCGGTGCGCCACGACGCGCTCGTCGTCGCGGAACGGGCGGGCGAGCAGCCGTGTCGTGACGAAATCGAGCCGCTGGTCGAAGTTGCCGCCGGCCTCCCGCAGCGCGCGCTGCGCCAGATACCGCGACGCCTCCACGAACTGCGGGTCGTTCATCGTGACCAGCGCCTGGAGCGGTGTGTTCGTCCGCTCCCGGCGCACGGTGGCATGCTCGCGCGTGGGCGCGTTGAAGATGTCCATCGACGGGGGCGGCGCCGAGCGCTTCCAGAACGTGTAGAGACTCCGCCGATAGAGCTTGGGTCCGGTATCCTCCTCGTACGCGCGCGTGTTGCTGGTCGGCATCGCCACCCTCGACCAGACGCCCTCCGGCTGATACGGCTTCACGCTCGGACCGCCGATCGTCCGCACCAGCAAGCCACTGGCGGCGAGGGCGTAGTCGCGCACCATCTCGGCGTCCATCCGGTAGCGCGGGCCGCGCGAGAGCAGCCGGTTGTCCGGATCGCGTTCCACCTTCTCGGCGGTCGCCAGCGCCGACTGGCGATAGCTCGCGGAGGTGACCAGCGTGTGGAAGAACTGCCGGACGTCCCAGCCCGATTCCCGGAACTCGACCGCCAGCCAGTCGAGCAGTTCCGGGTGCGACGGCAGCTCGCCCTGCGCACCGAAGTCCTCGCTGGTCCGCACGAGGCCGGTACCGAAGACCTCCTGCCAGAACCGATTCACCGTCACCCGGCTGGTCAGCGGATTCGCGTCGTCGACCAGCCACCGCGCCAGTCCCAGCCGGTTGCGCGGCAGCGACTCGGCCATCGGCGGCAGCGCCGCCGGCACGGTGGCAGTCACGCGCTCGAGCGGCTGGTCGTACATGCCACGGTTCAGCACGTGGGCCTCGGGCTCGCTGTCGGCCCGTTCGCGCATCACGTGGGTCACGCCGCCGCGCCGCCGGATCTCGCGCCACTCCTGGTCGATTGCCTGCGTCCGGGCCACGAGCTCGCGATGGGGTTCGTCCTCGACGCTGAGGTAGTGGAGGCGCAGCGCCGCGCGCGCGTCGGCGTCGAGCGCCGCGGCCTCGACCTGGCGCGCCCGCTGCAGCGTCGGCCAGAGCGAGACGACCCGGGCTTCCTGCTCGGTCAGCGCGCGGTCGAAGATTCGCAGGTCGGCGATGCCGCCGCCCGCAAAGTCGCGGGTCTCCAGCTCGTCGATGCCCTCCGCCGCCTCGCTCAGCCCCCGGCCCAGGACGAGCGGGGTGTCCGTGCGGACGCTGCCCACGACCGAATCGAAGAACTCGCTCCCCTGCTCCTCGATCGCCTCGCCGTTGCTGTAGACGCGCAGGCCGGCGCGCTCGCCGGAGCCGTCGTAGCTGAACACGAGGTGCGTCCAGGCCCCCGCCTCCAGCCGCTTCGTGTTGATCGGCGCCACGTAGATCGAGGGACGACGGTCGACGTCCACCGTCTCGCCGGTCATCCGCAGATCGACGCCGCGCTCGATGATGCTGATCCGCCACCCGCGGTTGCCGTCGTCCACGTCGGACTGACCGGCCACGACGAAGTTCCCGTTCTCCTCGGGGTGGAACACCCACAACGCCAGCGAGAACGGCGTGTCGCGGTCGAGCGGCAGCGACGGCAGCTCGGCCCACGACTCGTCGCCGAAGCGGAGCGCCGGCTGCCCCTGGGGCCCGTCGCCGAGCGCCGCACTGCCGCGGAGCACGATCGGCTGCCGCTGGCCCGCGTACTCGACGGCCGGCGCATTCGCGTCATCGAGCGCCAGCGTCATGAGCTGCGCGGACTCGCCGAGCGGCGCCTGAAGCGTGCGGTACTCTCCGGTCGCGAGCCATTCCGCAAACGGATCGTCCACCGCTGTGGCGCGCCGTGCGAGGTCGGCGTCGGTTGCGGCCGCCTCCGTGCGCAGCTCGCCCCAGCGCTCTCGGTCGGCGTCGTTCGGGACCACCAGGGTTGGCGGTGGATCGGAGATGTTGCCGTCCATCACGTACTGCGTCGTGTTGCGGAAGAACGCCGTCATGGCGTAGAACTCGCGCTGCGCGATCGGGTCGAACTTGTGATCGTGGCAGGTGGCGCAGCCGATCGTGAGCCCCAGGAAGACCGTTCCGGTCGTGTCGGCGCGGTCCTTGGCGTAGACCGCCTCGTACTCCGCCGTGATCGCGCCGCCCTCGTTGGTCGTGATGTTGTTGCGGTGGAAGCCGGTCGCCACCAGCTGCTGGAGCGTCGGATTCGGCAGCAGATCGCCGGCGAGCTGTTCGACGGTGAACTCGTCGAACGGCTTGTTGTCGTTGAACGCCTGGATGACCCAGTCGCGGTAGGGGTACATCTCGCGGTAGTTGTCGATGTGGATCCCGTGCGTGTCGCCGTAGCGCGCCGCGTCCAGCCAGTAGCGTGCGCGGTGCTCGCCCCAGTGCGGCGACTCGAGCAGGCGCTCCACCAGGGTCTCGTAGGCGCCGTCCGAGGTGTCGCCCAGGAAAGCTTCGAGCAGCCCAGGGTCGGGCGGCAAGCCGGTGAGGTCGAGCGCGAGGCGGCGTGCCAGCGTCCGCCGGTCGGCTTCGGGCGCGGGCGCGAGTCCCTCGGCCTCAAGCCGGGCCAGCACGAACCGGTCGAGCGGGTTCCGAATCCACGCTTCATCGGTCACCGCCGGTGGCTCGGGACGCTCGACGCGCTTGAAGGCCCAGTGCTGGTCCCACGCGGCGCCTTCGTCGATCCACCGGCGAAGGAGATCGATCTGCTCGTCCGACACCGTCTTGTTCGACAGCGCCGGCGGCGGCATCCGCAGTTCCGGATCGTCCTGCGAGATCCGCTGATACAGCAAGCTGGCTGACGCATCGCCCGGCACGATCGCGTGGCCGCCGGGACGCACCGCCAAGGCGCCTTCTTCGGTGTCGAGCCGGAGCCGTGCCCGCCGTGTCCTGGGGTCGGGACCATGACACTGAAAGCAGTTGTCCGTCAGGATAGGACGCACGTCCCGCTGAAAATCAACGGCGGTCGATGAGCTGTCCTGAGCCGCCGCGGACGGCACCCCCGCAGCGAGGGCCATGACCATGCCAAGGACAGGTAACCCGCCCACACACGAGGCGCGACTGAACATGGCGTTCACCCCGACCACCGAAAGTGGTCCGAGATCTCGTTCTGTGCCATCGAGTTAGCACCCTTTTAGCCGGAAGCCGGATGGGTGTCAACGGCCGAGTCTAGCAGGACCGGATCCCGGCGGGATACGATTGCCCCGGAGGCCTGCGATGCCGACGACCCAGCGTGATCCGACGCGACCAGCGGCCGCACGTCGAACCGGGTTGCTGGTGATGCTCTCCGCGGCGCTGGCGGCGGCCGGCTGTGCGCCAGCGGAGCCCGAACGCCCGAACATCCTGTTCCTGTTCGCCGACGACCAGCGCGCCGACACCATCGGGGCGTGGGGCAACCCGCACATCCGGACGCCCAACATCGATCGGCTCGCGCGTGAGGGGTTCAGCCTCCGCAGCAACTACAACATGGGCGGCAACGGTGGCGCCGTCTGCGTGCCGAGCCGGGCCATGGTCCACACCGGCAAGAGCTACTTTCGCGTGCCGGACGACCTGGGCGATGAGCGCTTGCTGCCGCAACTGCTGGGCGAGCAGGGCTACACGACCTTCGCGACCGGCAAGTGGCACAACGGACGGTCGTCCTGGCGGCGGGGCTTCCAGCGGGGGCGGGCGGTGTTCTTCGGCGGCATGAGCGACCACACCCGGGTGCCGCTGCAGGACCTGCTGCCGGATGGCACGCTGGGCAATGATCGCGAAGGCGGCTTTTCCAGCGTCGTGTTCGCCGATGCTGTCATCGCGTTTCTGCGGAGCTATACCGATGCGGCGCCGTTTTACGCCTACGTGGCCTTCACGGCTCCGCACGACCCTCGACAGCCGCCCGTGCCGTATCGCGAGATGTACTACGATGACCCGCCGCCGCTCCCTGCGAATTTTCTGCCGCAGCATCCGTTCGCGTTCGGCGACATGCGGGTGCGCGACGAGGAGCTGGCTGCCTGGCCGCGCACCCGCGAGATCGTCAGCGACCAGCTGGCCGAGTACTACGGCCTCGTCACCCACCTCGACGAGCAGGTCGGCCGCATCCTTGACGTGCTGGAGGAGACGGGACACGCCGACGACACCTACGCGATCTACGCGTCGGACCACGGGCTCGCGATCGGGTCGCACGGCCTGCTCGGCAAGCAGTCGGTCTACGAGCACAGCCAGAAGTCTCCGTTGATCATCACGGGCCCGGACGTTCCTCACGGCGAGTCCACGGCGCTCACCTATCTACTGGACCTCTTTCCGACCGTGGCGGCGCTCGCGGACCTGCCCCCGCCCGCGGGGATGGACGGGCACGACCTGTCGGTCCTGTGGCGCGGGGAACAGGCGACGGTCCGCGACTCGCTCTTTCTCGCCTTCATGGACGTCGCGCGCTCGGTGCGAGACGACCGGTACAAGCTCATTCGGTACCCGCAGATCGATCACACCCAACTGTTCGACCTGCGCGCTGATCCGGACGAGCTCGACAACCTGGCCGAGGATGCCGCTCATGCCGACCGCGTCGACCGGCTCACCGCGCTGCTGGAGGACTGGCAACGGCGGGTCGGCGACGTCCAGCCGCTGACCGTCGAGACACCGCGATCGGCGGCGATCGACCTCACCGGCGCGGAGCGGATGCCGGACCCCTGGCAGCCCGAGTGGATCGTGCAGAAGTACTTCTAGCAACCCGTGGTGAAAATCCCGCGTCGCACCGAGATCCCTTCAAACCAACGCCGCGGCCGGTCAGTGAAGCACACTCGGGAAGGGGCTTGAAGAAATCGGTCGAAATGTGTATTTTCCTGACGCTCGTGCGAATCAGTCGTTGAGGAGGCACCAATGAGCAGTAACCGCGGACTTGCGTACATCAAGCCGGGCGTCGTCGAGATCCAGTCGATCGACTACCCGACGCTGGCGCTCGGGGATCGCCGGTGCCACCATGGCGTGATCCTGAAAATCATCACGACCAACATCTGCGGCAGCGATCAGCACATGGTGCGCGGCCGCACCACGGCGCCGCCCGGGCTCGTCCTGGGGCACGAGATCACCGGCGAGGTGATCGAAGCCGGTCGCGACGTCGAGTTCATTCGGGTCGGCGACATCGTGTCGGTGCCGTTCAACATCGCGTGCGGTCGCTGTCGCCTGTGCAAGGAAGGGAAGACCGGCGTCTGCCTGAACGTGAACCCCGCCCGCCCGGGCGCCGCGTACGGCTACGTGGACATGGGCGGCTGGGTCGGCGGCCAGGCCGAGTACGTCATGGTGCCCTACGCGGACTTCAACTTGCTCAAACTGCCGGAGCGCGACGTCGCGATGGCCAAGATCAAGGATCTCACCCTGCTGTCGGACATTCTGCCCACCGGCTTTCATGGCGCCGTCTCGGCCGGTGTCGGTCCCGGCTCGATCGTGTACGTCGCGGGCGCCGGTCCGGTCGGCCTGGCGTGCGCGTCGGCCTGTCACCTGCTCGGTGCGGCCGTCGTGATCGTCGGCGACATGATCCCGGAGCGTCTCGCGCAGGCCCGCAGCTTCGGCTGCGAGACGGTCGATCTGCGAAAGGACGCAACGCTGGCCGATCAGATCGAGCAGATCGTCGGTGAGCCCGAGGTCGACCAGGCGGTCGATTGTGTCGGCTTCGAGGCGCGCGGGCACGGCAAGGATTCGGCGGTCGAGCAGCCGGCCACGGTCCTCAACGCGGTCATGGAGGTGACGCGCGCCGGAGGCGGCATCGGTATTCCTGGACTGTACGTCACGGGCGATCCGGGCGGGGTCGACGCCAATGCCAAGATCGGGAATCTCGGCGTTCGCATCGGGCTGGGCTGGGCCAAGTCGCACCACTTCACGACCGGTCAGTGCCCGGTCATGCGGTACCATCGCCCACTCATGAACGCGATCCTGTACGGCCGCATCGACATCGCGACGCACGTCAACGTCACGATGATCTCGCTGGACGATGGGCCAAAGGGCTACAAGGACTTCGACCAGGGCGCCGCCAAGAAGTTCGTCATCGACCCGCACGGCATGGTCGCCGCCTAAATTAGCAGCCCGGGGCAGATGGCGATGCCGACCGCACTGCCATCTGTCCGGGTTCGTTCGCCGTTGCGAGATTAAAACGCCGCGGCTGCAGCCTCCGCAACGGCGTGGTCCTGGTCTCCCGATCCGCCGCTGACACCGACCGCACCGACGACCTGCCCGTCCTTCTTCAACGGCACGCCACCAGCAAAAATCATGACCTTGCCGTCGTTGGACGCGTGGATTCCAAAGAACTGCTTGCCGGATTGGGAATGCTCGGCCAGATCCTTCGTCGCGATATCGAACGCTCGGGACGTGTACGCTTTCTTCTGTGAGATGTCGATGCTCCCGATCCAGGCGCCGTCCATTCGTACGTGCGCCACGATGTTCCCGCCGGCATCCGCCACGGCGATGTTCATCGGTTGTCCAATCTCGGCGGCTTTTTTCTCGCCGGCTACGATCATTCTCTTCGCGTCTGCCAACGTAACACTCATCTCGACTCCTTTGGTGTGCGTACGACCAAGGCGGCCCGACCAGGGCCGCTATCTTCCGGACGGTAGCAGGACGAGCGTGGTCGCGGCTCGACCGGGCGAAAAAAAAGGCGGCGCCTCCAGGTTGCGGAGCGCCGCCCTTTCGAACGTCGGCGTTACAGGCGACGATCCGGATTGATGATCGTCCGCCACATGTGGGACGACGGTGAGTTGTCCCAGCCCAGCCCTTCCTTCGGCTGCTTGAAGTGGCGCCCGATGATGTCGATGAACGGCTCGATCGACACCACTTTGCTGCGGTCGAACGCGTACAGGTCATTCACCGTCACCAGGCGCGAATACTCGTACCATTTGTGCTTGCGCACCTCCTGGTAGGCGCGTTCGATGTACGGCTCCGGGACGTAATCCTCACCGAATATCCGCAGGTAGCTCTCCGGATACTCGTAGCCGTAGTCGGAGTCCGGATAGAAGCGCAGCGTCGCGTGATAGCGGACGGCGAAGGCGGTTTCCGCGGGCACGTAGGGCTCGATGAGCTGGCCGCCCCACCACCCGTGGTCTGCGCGCATCAGGTTCTGGACCACGTCGTGCAGGAGGCAGGCCAGGACGACCTTCTCGTCCATGCCGGTCTGCAGCGCGCGGCCGGCGCTCTGCATGACATGGGTCGACGTCCCGAAGCGATACTTGAAGAAGTCGATCAGCGTCGGCTTCTCGGGCATCGGCTGGAGCGCACGGAGCTGGTCGTCGCCACGGCGGGGGGCGAACAGGCTGCCGATTCCGCGGCGCGTGCGACGGGTCAGGTCCTGGTTCTGCTCCTTGAGCTCGGCGACGGTCGGATACGTGCCGGATTGACGCCCCTGCTGGAGCGCGTACTCCTCGAGCTCCTCTTCCAGGTAGTGCTCGAGCGCGTCCGCTTTCTGCTCGGGCGTCATCAGGGCAACGGCTGCCGCCCCACCGAGGCTCGCAAAGAACTTTCGTCGATCCATTTCCATCGTGCGCCTCCACTTCCACGCGCCGAAAAGCGACTGCGGTCGCCGTGTCCCCGAAAGAGACGGTTCGTACTCGCTACAGAATGCGCCCCAATCGGCCCGGAGTCAATAGGTGACGGCGCCGTCAGTCCTTCAACTCGTAGAACATCGCGCGCGGTGACCCGCTGACCACCGACGACGCGTGCGTCGTGCCGACCGGAATGAACACGACGTCCTGGGACGCGTGGGTCATGGTTTCCTCGGCGCCGTCCGCCTGCCGCATCCGAATGGCCCCTCCCTCGAGGAAGACCACCACGGTATCGCGGGGATGCGCGTGGAGGGGTGCCGCCCAACCTCCCGGTGAGGTGACGTCCCAGACCGTGACGCGCGGACTGTCCAGCGCCCTCGCGGGGAAACGCCGCAGCGACGTCCAGGGCCGGCGGGGGAGTGGAGGCGGCAGACTCCTTCATGTCGATCATGATGGCGTGCCGCTCCGGCGGGCCGATGCCCTCTTCCTTATGAGTGACCCCCTTCGCCTGGAAGAAGACGCGGGGAATTCTCGGCCCCCTGGCGCGGAAAGGCGTGCGGGTAGTCTTGCGCGAAGACGAAGCCGGCAGCGGCCCACACGATGCCGTCGAGCGCCACGCGACAGATGATTCTATTGGTGTCCTCGTGTGGATGAGCGGATGCGCCTCGGCTACTGTGAGCTCGACAGGGCCAGCACCTGTCGAAAGACCACCACCGCCTGACGCATGTCGTCCAGCGTGCCGAGTGAAATGCGCACGTGATCGTCCATGGGCGGAAAGTCCCGGCCGACGAGGACATCACGCTCGAAACAGGCGTCGCGGAACGCGTTTGTCGGCTGCCGCACGTCGACCCACACGAAGTTGGTCTGTGAATCGGTCACGGCGTACTGCAGCTCCCTGAACGCGTTCAACGTGAACTCTCGCACGGTGTGGTTCTCCGCGATCTCTTGCGCCACCCGTGCCGGGTCGGACAGCGCTGCAAGGCCCGCGGCGGCGCTCAGCACCGTCACGCTGCCAAAGCGTGCCGCCGCCCGCAGCGAATCCAGCGTGGCGGACTGACCAACCGCGTACCCGACGCGCAGTCCGGCCATCGCGTGAATCTTGGAGAAGGTCCGCGTGATGATCATCCCGGGCGACCCGAGCACGAGCGGCGCGGCGGTCTTCACCGACGGATCCTTGGCGAACTCGAGGTAGGCCTCGTCAATCAGGATCACCGTGTCCGGCGACGCGGTCTTGACCTGTCTCACAAAGTCCGCGATCGCCGCTTCCGACTGCGCCATCCCGGTCGGGTTGTTGGGATTGCACAGGTACACGAGCCCCGCGCCACGCGAGGCCTCGGCCATCGCATCGAGGTCGAGGCGCTGCGCGGCGTCCAGCGGCACGAGTTCGACCGGAAGGTCCAGGTTGCGACAGGCGCGCACCGGCGTCTCGTAGGAGGGGGATCCGGTCACGAGCGGTCGGGTCGGCGTCACGAACGCGCGCACGGCGCCGTTCAAGATCTCGCCCGACCCCGTGCTGAGCAGGACGTGGTCCCGTGGGGCGCCCTCCTTGTCGGCAATCGCATCAGTGAGCAGGCCGACGTTCTCCGGGTACCGGCCCAGGCCGGCCGAGATGCGTCCGCGGAGGGCGGCCAGGACAGCTTCGCTCGGGCCCCTCGGGCTCGTGTTGGAGCTGAGATTGATGAACCCGGCGTCGTACCGCCGGTTGAACGGCTGAACCGTCCCCAGCGGCGGCCGGGCCGCAGCGACGGTCGCCCTTGGGAACACCGACGCCCCGAGCGCGCCGGCGCCACCCAGCCCGAGCGTCCGGACGAAATCACGGCGCGACAGTGGCATGACAGTCTCCTTATTTATCGTTTACCGCTCGCGTGTTGGCCGGTCGGATCAGCACCCTTATACACCAATACCGTCCCCAGACGGCCAGATTTCGTCGTCGCGCGTCGCGCCTCCGGAACGACGTTGTGGCAGACTATGTACGCCAAAACGTCGCCATGACGTGGGCAGGCCGGAGGGAGAGCGAATGATGTCGCGAAAAGCATGGCGTCCGGCGCCCCGCGCGATGGTGCTGCTCGCTGTGCTGGCGTGGTCGACCGCGGCCGTGCGGGGCCAGTCGGCAAGCACGGCGACGGGCGAGTGGCCGACCTACGGCGGCGATCTCGGCCACACGCGGTACTCGCCGCTCGATCAGATCACGGCGGACAACTTCGACGCCTGGCGGTTCAAGACGGACAATTTGGGCCCGCGCCCTGAATACAAGTACGAATCGACGCCGCTGATGGTGAACGGCGTGCTGTATTCGACGGCCGGATCGCGACGTGCGGTGGAAGAACCACGAGTTCTACGTGCGGGACGTGGTGAACTACGCGCCGCGAACCTCGCAGCCCGACATGATGGCGCTGTGGCCGCCGACCGAGGTTGCGGAAGGCTACCAGTACGAGACCGTGCGGGAGAATTACACGCTGACCGACGGGAGGCGCACGATGCACATCTCCTACGTCCAGCCGCTCGGCCACGTCGAGGGGATGCTCATCGCGTATCTCCCCGCTGAAAAAATCGTCATCGAAGCAGATCTGTACGACCCGCCTGGGCCCGGCGAGCCACGCCCGGCGGCGGCCAGCGCCGCCAACCGGAGTTTGTACAACCACGTGCGGCGACTCGGACTGGACGTGGAAACGATCGTCCCCATTCATGGCCGCGCCGTGCCGTGGACCGACTTCCTGAGCGTCGTCGGAAGATAGCGCAGGTTCTGAGGAGGTTCGACGATGCGCCTCGTGAAGCTACTGCTCGTGGGTTCCTGCCTGCTGGTGGCCTGCTCTTCGAATCCGCCCGACTCAGCGGTAGACGCCATCGTCTTCGAGGGCGCCCGACTCATCGTGGGTGATGACAGTCCGCCGATCGAAGATGCCGCGTTCATCGTCGAACGCGGTCAGATCACCCAGGTTGGCCGACGGGGGGAGCTGCAGACGCCGGCCGGCGCGGCGCGCGTCGACCTGACCGGCAAGACCGTGATGCCGGGCCTGATCGACCTCCACACCCACCTGGGGTGGACGGTGATCCGCACCAACGTCACCGGCCCGGAGACCTACAGTCGAGAGAATTTGATCGACCACCTGCACCGCTACGCTTACTACGGGATCGCGGCGGCCCTGGGCATGGGTGTCGATCCTGGAGATCCGGCGTTCCAGCTGCGGGAAGAGCCCCAGCCCGGTGCCGCGCTGTTCCGAACGGCCGGCCTGGGGATCGCCATGCCGAACGCCGGGCCGGGCGCCGCCTACTGGCGACCTGTCCCGTACGGCGTAACGACGGAAGAGCAGGCCAGGCAGGCCGTCCAGGAGCTGGCCTCCAGAAACGTGGACCTGGTGAAGATCTGGGTCGACGACAGGAATGGAACGGTGGAGAAGCTGTCGCCGCCTCTGTATCGGGCGGTCATCGACGAAGCCCACACGCACGGTTTGCGCGTGGCGGCGCACATCTTCTATTTAGAGGATGCCAAGGATCTGCTCCGAGCCGGCATCGATGGCTTCGCGCACGGCGTGCGGGATCAGGATGTCGATGATGAGTTCCTCGCGCTGCTGCGGGAGCGGCCGGAGGTCTTCCTCATCCCGAACCTGCCGGACCGGGGCACGACGGCTGGAGACCTCCCCTGGATCAGCGAGACCCTCCCACCCGAGCAGGTTCAGCGGATTCTTGACGCGGAGACGAACCGCACGCCGGACGCCGTCCAGACGGCGCGCGAGTTCTTCGCGCTCCAGGCCCGCAATCTAACGCGACTGCAGGCCGCCGGCGTCCGTATCGGGTTCGGCACCGACGCCGGGACGGCACTCGGCTGGACCGCCCATCAGGAGCTTGCCGACATGGTGGCGGCGGGGATGACGCCGGCTCAGACGATTGTCGCGGCGACCAGTACGGCGGCCGACATCCTGGGGCTCGGGCAGCTCGGAACGGTGGCGGTGGGGAAGAGCGCCGACTTCGTCGTGCTCGACGCGAATCCGCTGGACGACATCACCAACACGCATCGGATCGCCAGCGTGTATCTGAGAGGCATGGAAGTGGACCGTGCGACCTGGCGGGCCGCGTGGCGCCGCCCGTCGTGAAGCGTGTCGACCGAGTGCATTCCTGCGCGACTCGCCGGCTCGCTCCACGGCCGGGCGGGACCGAGAGGGGCTAGACGGTATAATTGCGCCTGACCACGGAGGCTCCAATATGCTCGGACGCACGATACACCGCTGTCTTGTCGGCATCCTTTCGGTCGGCGTGCTGGGTGTCGTCCTGCCCACCCCCGCCGCCGCCCAGCCGTACGATCTCCTCCTCGCGGGCGGCCATGTCATCGATCCGAAGAACGGGATCGACGCCGTCATGGACGTCGCGATCGCCGACGGAACCATCGCGCGGGTCGCGGCCGAGATTCCTGCGACGGATGCCGAACGGGTCGTCGACGTGCGCGGGCTGTTCGTCACGCCAGGCTTGATCGACCTGCACGTGCACGTCTTCCACGGCACCGATCCCGGGGCCGCGTACAGCAACGGTTTCAGCTCCATTGCCGTCGACGGGTTCACCCTGCGGACCGGTGTCACGACGGTGGTGGATCTTGGGAGCTCCGGCTGGAGGAACTTCCCCCAGTTCAAGGCCCAGGTCATCGACCGCTCGGTCACCCGCGTGCTGGCCTTCCTCAACATCGTCGGGTCGGGCATGAGCGGCGATCCGATCGAGCAGGATGTCGGCGACATGGACGCCCGGTTGACGGCCATGCAGGCGCAGCGATATCCCGACGTCATCGTCGGGGTGAAGACGGCGCACTTCCGCGGTCAGGACTGGCATCCGGTGATCCAGGCGGTCGAGGCCGGGGAACTGGTGGGCATCCCCGTGGCCGTCGATTTCGGTCAGCAGGATCCCCCGCTGTCACTTCGGGAGCTGCTGCTCGAGCGGCTACGGCCGGGCGACATCCTGACGCACGCCTACGCACACGTGAACGGTCGCGTCCCGATCGTGGGCGAGGACGGGCAGGTGCGTCCCTTCGTGCGGGAGGCTCGCGCGCGCGGCGTACTGTTCGACGTGGGCCACGGCGGGGGGAGCTTCGTGTTCAGCCAGGCGGTGCCGGCGATGCGACAGGGCTTCGCGCCCGACTCGATCAGCACCGACCTTCACCGCGGCAGCATGAACGGTGGCATGAAGACCATGCTCAATGTCATGTCCAAGTTCCTCAACATGGGCATGTCGGTCCAGGATGCTGTGGCGCGCAGCACCTGGGCCCCGGCGCGGTTCATCAAGCAGCCGGCGCTCGGAAATCTCGACGTGGGCGCCGAGGCCGACGTTGCGGTGATCAGGCTTCACGAAGGCGAGTTCGGATTCCTCGATACCCAGGGCCGGCGGATGTCGGGGACCCAGAAGCTGGAGTCCGAGCTCACGCTCCGCGCGGGACGCGTCGTGTGGGATCTGAACGGTCGCGCGGCCGCAAGCGACTGGGACGCGGCACGCTAGCCGGTTCGCTCAGCTGCTAGGCGCTGACCAAGACCTCCGCACACCGCTCAGCCACCACCTGCGCGTCACCCGGCTGCATCATCCAGACGCCAATTTCGAGCCTCGGGGCCTCAGCCGCGCTGGGGCGCGGCTCGATGCGCGGCTCGCCGTCGCGGAGCGCGGCCGCGACATCGGCGCGCGTGAGCGCGATGCGATCGGAATCCCAGTCGATCCCCACGTGCGGCACCGCGTTGGCGAACTCCGGCACGAACTGCTCGGCGGCCACGCCGGGAATCCCGCTCACGGCGTCGGCGATGACCTGGACGCGCGCTTCCCACTCGGCCCACTCGGCCTGGTGATCCTTCTCGACGTAGACCTCGACCGCCCGCGTGAGCCCGACGATCTCCTCTTTGCCGACCTTGCCGAGGCGGCCGACCGAGTTGGAATGCGGCGAGCCGTTGAGGTAGGCGGCGGCCACGAGATCTCGCCGGCCGAGCAGCAGGCCCGAGCACTGCGGACCCCGCAGGCCCTTGCCGCCGCTGAACGCGACCAAGTCGTAGCCGATCTCGGTGAACGCCCGGAGGTTGCTGGCCGGCGGCACGTCGGCCGCGGCATCGATGAGCGTCGGGATGCCCGTCTGCGTGCCGATCTCGGCGAATTCCTCCCGGTCGAGACGTCCGCGATCGTTCGCCGCGTTGAGAAAGAAGAGCATGGCGGTCCGGTCCGTGATGGCCGCCTCGAGCTCCGCGCGCGTCTCCACCTCGACCATCTCGATGCCGACGTTGCGAATGGCGTGGTCGTAGCCGAAGCGATGCGACGACTGCAGGATGACCTGGTTCTTCAGGCCGGTCGTGTCGGGCACCTGGCGGATCGCCTCCTGGTCGTCGCCGCAGACGCAGGCGGCGGTCGCCAGGGTCAAGGCGGCGGCCGCCCCGGAAGTGACGAGCGCCGACTCCGCACCGACGAGCGACGCGATGCGCCGGCCGGCGGCCTCGTGCAGCTCCTGGAGCGAGACATACTGCCTCGACGCCTGTTCCATGGCCGCCACGACCTCGTCCGGCATGAGCGATGCCGTCAGCGCCGTGTAGGTTCCCGCGGCGTTGATGAACGGTCGCACGCCGAGGCGGGCGTACATGTCCTCGTCTGGGGAGGGCGATGACGAGGATGAGGGTGAGGGTTGGGCGGCGCACGCACCGGCCAGGACGCCCGCCACCGGCGTCAGGCTGGCTCCAGCAAGAAATCGTCGTCTCGAGAGCTTCGCTACCACACTAGCCATGGTGTCCTCCGTTTTTTGTCATCGTTCCTGCAACCGTTGCCACGCCAGTCCCGGTCGGTCGACCCGAAACTGCACGAGCCGCCGATGCTCGACCTCTGTCACGTACGCCGTGCGGCCATCTGTGCCGCCGAGGCAGAGGTTGCTCGGGCGCGCTCCGAGCACGTCGATCTCGCGGAGGATCGTCCCGTCGGGGGAGAGCTTGACGACCGTTCCCTTATCGTAGCGCGTGACGTACAGGTTGCCGTCGACATCGGCGCGCATACCGTCGAGACCGTGATCCGCAAATCGAATGACCTCCCGTTTGTCCGACAGGCCGCCGTCTCCGTCCAGCCGGAACGCCCAGATCGTGCGCTGCGCGCTCTCGGCGACGTACAGCGTCCGGCCATCCGGACTGACCTCGATGCCGTTGGTCGTCCCCATGCCCGCGGCGAGGCGGGTCACGGCGCCGTCGGGCGCTATTCGCCAGAGCTGGCCGGTGCCCTCGTCCCAGTTCGGGTCGCTGGCGTACAGCGTCCCATCGGGTCCGATCGCCAGGTCGTTCGGCTGATTCATGCCGCCGTGGTGGGCATGGACGGAGAGCGCGCGACTGTCGGGATCGACCTCGAAGACGTTGTGCCCGACATAGTCCGCCACGTACATCTCGCCGCGCGGGCCGAACCGGATCCCGTTGCCGACGCTGCCCTCCGGCAGCTCCAGGTAGACTTCACCCGTGCCGTCCGGGCGGACCCTGCCGATTGTGCCCTGTCGCTGATAGTTGACGGCGTAGACGTTGCCGGCGACGTCGCAGGCCGGCCCCTCGATCCCCTCGGTGAACGCCCCCTCGGCCGTCATCGGCGTCGCGACGAACAAACGATCGTCCGCACCGCCGGTGCCCTGCGCGAGGACCCCGGGACACCACGCCAGCCAGAGGCCGGCGGCCACACCGGCCAGTCGCCCGCCGAATGCGCGCCCGATCGGACCGTCAGGCGAGGCGCTGGTCTTCACGGCTCATCCTTTTCCAAGACGCTAGCGGGTCTGGTCTGCGATTAGCTCGGTGAGATAGATCGCGTTGGTGTGTCTCGTGATCATGAACATCCGGCCGCGCTCGTCCAGGCCGAAGCGGGGGTCGCCGCGATTGTCGGTTCCGTCAACCAGCGGGCTGAACGGCCCAGGGGCGCTGCCGTCGAGACTGACGCGCATGACGTACACCACGGTCTGCGTATCCGCCGTGTCCGCGGCGACCAGATCGTCGAAGTCGGCGTGGAAGAGGGCGCCGCGGGGCAGATCGCCAAAGAGCACCTGGTGCTGGAATTCCGGATCGTCCGGATCTGACACCACGAACCCGCCCGTGATGGCGGTACTTCCGGCGACGGGGAGTGCGCCCGGGACGTTCGGGATGTTGTGGTCGTACACGGCAGCCGGGAACTCCAGGGTCAGTCCGGGCGACGGGTTGCGCGTCGTCGTGGTCATCGGGCTGAGATCGACCTCGACCGGGCCGTCGTTGCTCGGCCAGCCGTGATTGTCGCCGAGGTCGACGAGATTCACTTCTTCATAGTCGTCGGCACCGATGTCGAACACCACCAGACGGACGTGGCCGGCCGAGTCCCTCGCAAAGCTCAGATTCTGCGGGTAGCGAAAACCCACCGCGGCAATCTCTTCCGTGTTGCCGTCGTCGTCCAGGAGCGGGCCGCCGTCGGCGAACGGGTTGTTCGCCGGGACCGAGTACGCGTCGTTTCCGTTCTCGAGCGGATCGATCCGCAACACCTTGCCAAACGGGTTGTCCGCATCCTGCACGTGCTGCCAGTTGTGGAGCCCCCCGCCGGACCAGTTGTCGCCCAGGGGAATGTACAGCACCCCGTAGTCGGGATCGCCGGGTGCCGCAAAGGGATTGAAGGCAATCTTGCCGACCGAATGGTTGTCTTCTCGAGGACCGCTGAACTCGAACCGGATCACTTCGCGACGCGAACCGGGATCCACGCGGCTGGGGTCGTCGGGGTCGACGGTCCACTCGGTGATGGCGAACTGACCGAGTAGATCGCCCGGCTTGGTGGGGAGTGCGGCAGCGGAGTAGTCAGGGGTCCGTGCGCCGGGCACATCCGTCTTGTAGAGCGTGTAGAGTTTCCCTTTGCCGGGCGACCCGGCCCGGCCGTAATCGGGGTGGAACGTGAAGTAGGACAGCCCGCGAGTGACAAAGCCCATCGTCTCGTTGAAATCGGGAACCGCACCGGGTGCCGCCAGATCCAGGAAGACGCCCAGTGGAGTCCCGCTCGACGAAAACCCCAAAATCTTGCCTTCGTTCAGGCTCAAAAAGATCCGTCCGGACCCGTCTTTCGGATGGTCCAGATCGATCGCGTCTGACTCCGGGGACGCCTGCGGATAGGTGGCGAAGGTCGTCAGGGTCAACACCTTCGGGGAATCGAGGGGATCCGGAGCCTGGGCGGCCGTCGGAGCCGGAACCTGCCACGCCGCAAGCGCCAGCGCCGCCACTAGGTGCCGATGCCGACGGGCGCTTCGTTCCAGGGTCATGCTGGGGGGCGGTCTGGGTGAAGCCAAGCCCGATTGTAGGCCGTTCGACCCACCTGTGACAAACTGGGGACCGATCGGATGGGCACATCTGAAGGCCAGGGTGAGGAGTGAGGAGCACGGATCATGAGCGACATCACATTGCATGTGAACGGCACGACACACACGGTGGATGTCGACCCGTCGACTCCGCTGCTCTATATCCTGCGAAATGATCTCGGCTTGCAGGGTCCGCGGTTTGGCTGCGGACTTGGCCAGTGCGGGGCGTGCACGGTGATCATTGACGGCGTGGCGACTCGGTCGTGCGTTCTGCGGATGTCCCGCGTCCGGGGCGAGATCACCACACTCGAAGGACTCGCCACCGACGGCACCTTGCACCCCGTGCAACAGGCCTGGATCGACGAGCAGGTTCCGCAGTGCGGCTTCTGCCAGAACGGGCAGATCATGACAGCCAAGGCCCTGCTGGACCGAAATCCGAATCCGACGGATGCCGAGATCCGTGAGGGCATGGCCAGGGCCCTGTGCCGGTGCATGACGTACTACCGGGTCCAGAAGGCGATCAAGCGTGTCGCGGGAGCGTCGGCGGCGGAAGAACCGGCAGGCGCCAAGGAGGTGGTCGCATGACAACCTTCACGAGCATTCCGAAAGAGATCGAAGAACTGCTGGAGAAGCGGAGCCCCACGACCTCCCGGAGGGACTTTCTCAAGACCTCGGGTCTGTTGGTCGTGAGCTTCAGCGCGGCGGCCGTCACGGGCGCCGGCCCACGCGCCGCTGCCGCGGGAGGCGACGCCGCCGGCGTCGGCGTCCAGGCGGCGGGCCCGTATCCCGACCCCGACTTCAGACAGCTCGACTCGTGGATCGTCATTCATGGAGACGACACGGCGACCTTCTACGTCGGCAAGACCGATTGTGGCCAGGGAACGGGCACGGCCTTTCGGCAGATGATGTCCGACGAACTGGATATCGCTTTCGATCGGACCAGTCTCATCATGGGCAGCACCGATGTGACCCCCGATCAGGGCGGGTCGGGCGGGTCTGATGCCATCCAGAGAGACGGCTGGCCGATGCGCCGGGTGGCCGCCGAGGCCCGGCGCGTCCTGCTGGAACTGGCCGGCGAGCGGTTCGGGGTGCCTGTCGAGCAACTCGACGTCAGCGAAGCGGTGATCACCCTGACAGCGGATCCCTCCAGGCGAGTCACCTACGCCGAGTTGATCGGTGGGCGGCGGTTCAACGTCACGCTGACGGGAACGGATATCAACGCGACCACCGGCGTGGCCGAGGTCAAGCCGGTCCAGGCGCTCCGGATCGTCGGCCAGTCGCCGCAGCGCTATGACATTCCGCCCAAGGTGGATGGGTCGTTGACATGGGCGGTGGATGTCAAGCTTCCCGGAATGGTGCATGCGCGCAACGTCAAGCCGCCGGTTGCGGGCGCCACACTCCGCAGCATCGACGAGTCTTCCGTTCGGGACCTGCCGGGATTCATCCGAGTGGTCCGCAAGGGCAACTACCTCGCGGTGGTCTGCGAGCGGGAAGAGCAGGCGATCAACGCCGTCAGACGGCTCCAGGTCGAGTGGGAAAAGCCGGCGGCGGCGCCGTTCCCGACCTCCGACGAGTTGTACGCCTACATGCGCAGCGCGACGCCCACCTCGAGTGCTGATCCGGACGTGGTGGGGAATCCCGAGGCGGCGCTCGCGGGCGCGGCCACGGTGATCGAAGCCGAATACGATTTCCCGTTCCAGGGACACACGGCCTTCGGTCCAGCGCATGCGCTGGCCGACCCGTCTGACGGCCAGATGACGATCTACTCCAACGACATGAAATCCTACGGCATGCGGAATGGAGTCGCCGAGTTCCTTGGAATGCCCAGGGACCGGGTGCGCGTCGTCTGGATGGAAGGCCCCCAGGGGTACGGCCGCACGGCCGCTGACGATGCGGGCTTCGAGGCCGCATTCCTGGCGAAAGAGATCGGCCGGCCGGTGCGCGTGCAGTGGATGCGGGACGAGGAGACGGCCTGGGATACGAAGGGGCCCGCCTTTACCTTCAGGTTGCGTGGCGGACTGGACGCCCAGGGCGACCTCGTCGCGCTCGATTACGATGCGCAGGCTGCCGACTACAATCACGTCGGGTACAACGAAGTCGAGACGGTCTTGATCGCGCAACTCATGGGGACGCGGCGTGCGACGCCGAACCGCGGCCGCGCGGGAACGCCTTCCGAGCGGTATGCCATCCCGAACCGGCGCACCGCGGCTCAGGTCGTGCGCCTCCCCGAGGTGTGGGAAACGCCGCTGCGCACCGGAAACCTCCGGGATCCCAACGGACCCCAGGTGACCTTCGCCTCCGAATCGTTCATCGACGAACTGGCGGCGGCGGCGAACGCCGATCCGATCGAGTTCCGACTACGGCTGCTTACCGGCAGCACCGACGACGACAGCGGATTCAGACGGGCGCGATCGATCGCCGTGATTCGCGCGGCGGCGGAGGCCTATGGCTGGGATCCCCGACCTTCGCCGAAATCGCGCGGCACGGGAGCCATTGTGACGGGGCGTGGGATGGCCTACGCGTTCCGCAACCAGACGGTTCTGGCGGAGATTGTCGAGGTCGAGGTGAATCGTGACACCGGACACGTCTGGGCGAAGCGGATCGTCTGCGCGCACGACTGCGGACTGGTCATCAATCCCGAGGGGTTGCGCGGCACGATCGAGGGCGGGATGCTCCACTCGTTGAGCCGCGCGCTCCACGAAGAGGTGCAGTTCGACACCGAAAAAGTCACGAGCGTGGATTGGCGGTCTCATCCCAGCCTGACGCACGCCGACACGCCGGCTGCGATCGACGTCGTGCTGGTCAACGGAGATCCCAATCCGGGCCGGTCCGATTTGCCGCACTACGGCGCCGGCGAGGCCGTCTGCAAACCCCTGATTGCGGCGGTCGCCAACGCAATCTACGATGCGACCGGAGTGCGTCTGCGCCGGGTTCCCTTCCGAGACGAGCGGGTGCTCGCGGAGCTCAAGGCCGCAGCCGTGTAGGCCACTCACGACCTGCCTGGCCCCGGAGACGGGTCCGCGTAGATGCCGACCTACCGCAACGCGACTCGCCAGTACGTCTGGCTGTGCCTCCTGGGCCTTGCCTTCGGTTGGTTCGAGGCGTCGGTCGTCGTCTATCTGCGCGAGCTGTACTATCCTGACGGCTTCCGCTTTCCTCTGGTCATCGTCTGGGACCGAATCGCCCTCATCGAAGTCGTCCGTGAGGCGGCGAGCATCTTGCTCCTGGCCGCGGCGGCCCGTCTGGCCGCGCGTCACTTCCTCGCTCGTTTCGCTTGTTTCATGATCCTGTTCGGCCTCTGGGACCTCGTCTATTACGCCGTGCTCAAGATCACGCTCGGGTGGCCCGCAAGTCTGTGGACCTGGGACATCCTGTTTCTCCTTCCGGTGCCCTGGACCGGTCCGGTCTGGGCGCCTTGCGTGGTGGCTGTGGTGCTCGTGTCGGCGGGGACCTACTTGTACTGGACGGCCGACCGGTCGCGGGCGTATACCCGTTGGGATTGGATCGTCGAAATCGGGGCAGGCCTGCTGGTGATCGGCGCGTTCGTGAGCGAATGGCGCGCCGTTCTCGACCGACGAGTGCCGCAATACTTTCCGGCGTGGCTGTTCTGGGTGGGGGTTGTGCTGGGTGTCTCGTGGTTCATCGTCGCCGAGCGTCGCGCCGCGGCGTCGCGTGCGTGACGGTGAGCAGCCCGTGGTGAAAGCCCCGCGTCGCATCGAGACCGCCGAGGCGCTCGCGCCGCAAGGCGCGAAGAGGGAGAATACCGGGAGTATTCGACCCATCGTGGACAACGCCCAGCGCCGCCCATGGCAGGATGCGTCGGTGGTCAAATGCAGCGGGACTTTCACCACGGGCTGCCAGGCCAAGCCGTATTCCGATCGCTAGCGCCATCTCACTGCTAGCCGGCCTCGAGCACGCCGAGGATTTCGTCCTCGCGCATGATCACGTAATCCTCGCCGTTGAGCTTGATTTCGGTACCGGAGTACTTCCCAAGCAAAACGGTGTCTCCAGCCTTGACGTCGAGCGGCTGAATACTGCCGCCGCGCCTGACCGTGCCCTTGCCGGCGGCGATCACCTTGCCCAGTTGTGGCTTCTCCTTCGCCGTGTCCGGGATGATGATCCCGCCGACCTGCTGCTCGGCGTCCTCGATCAGCTGGACGATGAGACGATCGTGTAGCGGTCTCACCTGCTCAGCCATGGACATGCCCCGGTTCGTATGCTTTTTCTTCCGTAGCGCTTGTTTCTGTTGCTTTCCCTTTTGATGCTTACTTCGTCTCTGAACCTTCTTGCTGCTTTTCCTGACCTTCTGGCCAGCTCTGCCTCCCATTGCGGGCTCCCTTTCACGCTTTTCGAGTCTGTCCCATGGCCGCACACAGCATGGTCAGGTTCGGCCGGCGGGCATTGTCAATCGGCTGCTGTTGCCGGAGGGGGCGCTTCTATGAAGGCCCCTCGGACGGGCCGACATTCCGGACTGTCGCGGTCCAAAGTATAGCGCAGGAGTACTGAGTTGGCGCGGCCCTCGAACCAGACGACACGGATCCGCGTCAGGCCGGCGAGCGAGTCGTCGGAGCCCACCGCTGTGGCGACAACCCGGAGCATCACGAGACCGGCTCGGTCTTGGTCACGTAGAGTTGCTGGGTCGGATACGCAAAGTCAATTCCGGCCGCCTGGAATTCCTCCATCAACCGAAAATTAATGGACTGCTGCAAATCCATGTACTCGTTGTAATCGGGGCTGAGCACGTAAAAGACGGTTTCAACAATAAGCGCGAAGTCGCCGAAGGAGTGAAAGTTGGATCGGTCGAACCGGGCGTTCTCGTGCTCTTCGATGATCGCCTTGATCATCGGCGGGAGCGCTTTCACCTTCTCGACCGGAGTTTGGTACGTGACCCCAAGACTGAAGACGACCCGCCGCTCGCGCATCCGCTTGTAGTTCTTGATCCGGCTGCTGGTCAGGTCGCTGTTGGAGAAGATCAGCTGCTCGCCGCCGAGGCTGCGGATGCGGGTGGTCTTGAATCCCACGTGCTCTACGGTGCCGAGCAGATCGTCCACGATGATGAAGTCTCCAACCTTGAACGGCTTGTCCGCGAAGATGGCGAAGGAGCTGAACGCGTCGCCGAGCACCGCCTGGGCGGCCAGGGCGATGGCCACACCGCCCACGCCGAGGCTTGCCACGAACGCGGTGACATTGATCCCGAGGTTGTCGAAAATAAATAGCAGTGCCGCCGCCCACAACATGAACCGGACAATCAGGGTCATGTTCTTGAGCATCGCGGCGCTGGTCGGATCATCCTGCGCGGTCCGCTCAGCCCATTTACGGATACCGTAGGCGACGATCTCCTGGAGCGTCTGCGTGGCCTTGACCGTGAGCACAATGACGAACAGGCCATGCAGCAAGCGGGCGAGGTTTTCCGGGAGGCTCAATGACAGGGTGGCGAAGTAGAGCGCGGCGAACAGATACACAAACGGTCCGACGAGGCGTCGAAGCAGATCGTGGAGCAGGTCATCGAAGTCGTTCGTCGTTCTCTTCGCGAGCGCCTTCAAATGCCGCAAGGTGATCGCTTTGACAATCGGCAGGCCGGCGAACACACCGAGGAAGACCGCTGCGGAAACCAGGTAGGCCTGGAGCGTGTTCCCCAACACTTGGTTGTTCAGTAGTGCCTGGAATTCCTGCATGTCCTACGTGTCTCCTCCCGGTATCGGGTAGTGGTCTATTCCAACTAGACCACTACCCGGTATTGTCAAGGTGCGGCGTCCGGCTCTATTATCGCTCGCTGGACTCGTCCACGTGACAGTGCCGAGCAAGGACGTCCTACCATGGCCTCGACAACCCCCGGTGCGGCCGAGATGAGAACGCCATCCCTTCTCCGGGCCGCTGTCTCGCTACTGGGGGTCGTGGCCATCGTGGCACTTTTTATTTTCGGACTCGAGGCCAGCTTGCACATGGCCTTGATCACGGCCATCGTGTGGGTGGGGATCGTGGTGGTGACCGATCGGAACACTATCGCCAGCTTCAATCAGGCCATGAGCGAAGGGGTGGCCCGAGGCGTTCCAGCGTTTTTCATTTTCTTGCTCATCGGCGTCTTGATCGCAGCACTGATTGAAAGCGGAACGGTGCCCACCCTCATTTATTATGGGGTGGAACTCCTGCATCCCAAAGTCTTTTTGCCTGCCACCGTCATGATCTGCGGCATCATGAGTCTCGCCACCGGCACGTCGTGGGGAACGGTGGGAACGCTGGGGCCTATTCTTCTGGGGATTGGGACCGTCATGCAGATTCCCACGCCCCTCGTGGCGGGGGCCGTGGTGTCGGGAGCGTCGTTTGGCGACAAGATGAGTCCCGTCTCCGATACGACCAATCTGGCGGCGCTGTCGGTCGGAACCGACCTGTATTCGCACATCAGGGGAATGTTACCGACCACGGTTCCGGCGTTTGCCTTGGCCTTGATGTTCTTTACCGTGTCTGGCCTGTCCGCAACTGCGATGGTGTCCACCATGCAGGATGCTGTGCTAGCGGAGCTGCAAGGAGAACTGGCGCGGCACTTCAGCATCAGCGCCTGGGCGCTGCTTCCCGTTGTCGTCTTGTTCGTTCTCAGCGTTCGGAAATTCGATGCCGGCGCTTCCATGATGGCCAGTGTGGCGGTCGCGGTCGTACTGGCCATGGTTTTGGAGGGCCGGAGCATCGGCCAAGTGCTGGAGTCTCTCTCCAGCGGATTTCGGATCCAAACCTTCAATACTGAAATTGATCAGATTCTCAATCGCGGTGGCCTCCTGTCCATGATGAGCACCCTCTCGCTGTCGCTTCTGGCCCTGGCCTTGGGCGGGGCTCTGGAAACATTTGGTCACATCAAGGTTCTCATCAGTCCGCTCTTGAATCGCGTCAAGAACGCCAGGCAGTTGATCGCGCTCACCATCGGCACGTGCTTCTTGAGCAATCTCACGATGGGAGAGGCCTACCTGTCGATCCTGTTGGGAGGCCAGCTCTTTTCTGACAAATACCGCAAGGCTCATCTGCCAGGACATCCCGCACCCCGACCGCAATCGGTCGTTCGTGGTCGCGACCGCGTATGTCATGTCGCAAGACGGCGACCTCATCGTCGTCAACGGTGCCGAGATCACCCGCCGCATGCCACCCGGCCACGTCAACGCGGTGTTCCTGACCGACGCGAACGCACTGCTCGCAGACGACGTCATGGATGCGTTTCGGGCGGCCAACCAGCAGGGCGCCTTCTTGTTCTGGAACCACCCGTGGTCGAATCAGCGGTCCGCCGGCGTGGCCGAGCTCAGCGACATGCATCGGGCGCTCATCGCCGACGAGCGATCGGCGCCGTGGACCTGTATCTGACGACGCATCATGGGCTGGCCCAGTCCGGATCCGAGGTGGTCGTGCACGGCCTCACGCCGCGGGTCGCCGTCATGAACAACGGCGCCCGGAAAGGCGGATCGGTGCAGGCGCTGCAGATCCTGCACGCCTCGCCGGGTCTCGAAGATCTCTGGCAGTTGCACTGGTCCTATTACGGGGGCACCGAGCACAACGCCCCAGGCGCGTTCATCGCAAACGTGGATGACCCGGCGACGCGTGCGCGGGTACTCACCGAGGCGACACCCGGAACCGAGCGTGGCGATGCCGAGCATGCCCCCGCCTACCTCATCAAGGTCTCCGCACGGGCCGACGGGAGCTTCACGGTCACGAACACGCGCAACGGCTTCCGCAAGACGTACGCGGCCCGGTAGGCGTGCGCGGGGACTGGGCGACTGGGGAAGATGGGCCTGAACAGCGTTCTTGACTCGCCGACTTGAGGGGCTACAATGCACCGTATCTTCTCGTGCCGGCCCAGCGGCGTCCATGTGAAGGAAGGGTTATGCGTTGCCGACCCGCGTCGTTGGCTGTCTTCGCCGTCGCCCTTCTCGGCGTCGTCCCCACCAGCGCCGGGCAGGGCGTGGCTGGGTCTGCGCCACTGACCCGCGAAGCACAGGAAGTCTTCCTCAGAACGGCCGCCATCGTGTCGATGCGGACCTCGAGCGTCGGGACGACCGCCCCGAAGATCGTCACGCTCTCCGACGGCGCGTTCACACACGACGCGCAGATCCAAGACGTGGACGAGCGTGAGTTCCAGCGGATCCACAATACCCTCGTCGATCCCGATCTGGAGCTCGTGACGCCGTTGGGCTTCAGCAACAGCTACAAGTACAACGTCGCGGCGTACGTACTGGACACGCACCTGGAGATCGGCATGGTGCCGGTCACGGTCGACCGGGTCATCGACGGACGTACCTGCGCCGTCACCTGGTGGGTTGACGACTTCATGATGGACGAATCGGCGCGTGCTGAGCGGCAGGCATCGCCACCGGACACCGGCGCATGGGCTGGCCAGATGGACACGATCCGGATCTTCGATCAACTGATCGACAACATCGAGCGCGCCGACGATGACCTCCTGATCACGAATGACTGGAAGATCTGGATGATCGATCACACGCGCACCTTCGGCAGCGCCGGGCGGTTGCGCGCGGCGGAGACGCTCGAGCGGTCGTCACGCAGCCTGCTCGACAGACTGCGGCACCTCGATCAGAAGTCGCTGAGCGGTCTGCTGGGCGCGTATCTGACCAGTGATGAGATTCACGGGCTGGCCGCCCGTGCCGAATTGATCGTGCGCTGGTTCGACCGGCGAATCGAGGAACATGGTGCGGCCGCGGTAGTGTACGATCGGCCGCCACCATGAGACACCACGGAATCGGATTCCTTCAGCTCGTCATGCGGAAATACAGGAGGAGGATGTATGCGTAAGGGGTTTGTCGCGCTGGTCGTCGTCTCGAGTGCCATCCTCGCCATCGGTGGCGATGTGTTCGCGCAGGACACCGCGAGCGGGGTCACCCTGACTCGAGCGGAGCAGGAAGAGTTTCTCAGAACGGCCGAGATCATAAAAACGGAAGCCTCCAAGGTCGGGGTCACCCTGCCCAAGAACGCGACGATGTTCGACGGCACGGTGACACACCAGGCGCAGATTCAGGATGTGGACATCTTCGAAAGCGAGTTCGAGACCATCCACGGCGTCGAATTCAACTTCCGGGACAGCTACAAGTACAACATCGCTGCATACCTGCTGGACAAGCACCTGGATCTGAACATGGTGCCGGTGTCGGTGGAACGCAAGATCGGCTCGAGAACGGCTGCCGTGACGTGGTGGGTCGACGACGTCATCATGACCGAGTGGGACCGCGCTGAGCAGAAGCTGCGATCGCCCAACCCGCGCACGTGGGCTCCTCAAATGTACGCGTGCCGTATGTTCGATCAGCTCATCGGCAACACCGACCGGAACGGCGGCAATCTCATAATCACCGGCGATTGGAACATCTGGCTGATTGACCACACGCGCGCGTTTCGCACCCGGAAGACCCTCCGCGCGCCGAATGATCTGGAGTGGGTCGATCGGAACCTGCTCCAAAAGTTGCGTACGCTGGACGAGGCCACACTCACAGAGCTGTTAAGCGATTATCTGACGGGATCCGAGATCGAAGGCGTTGCGACCCGCGCCCAACTGATGGTCGAGCTGTACGACGAGCGAATCGCCGACCTGGGCGCCGGGAGCGTCGTGTACAACTTGCCGCCGCGGTGAGCCGACGCCCAGCGCTTCTGGTGGCGAAGGGGGCCGAACTATCGCGACGCCGGCGCTTCGAGAAGACGCGGCGGTCATCCACTTCTCACGAAGGCGTTCGAGCTCGCCGCCGAGCGTCATCTGGTGGAGCCACAGGTTGACCCAGGCCAAGAAGGCGGGATCGTCACGCGGGAGCATGTAGCTGAGCTCCTCGTGCGTCAACGGCGAATCCGGTGACACGGCCACCAGGCGCGGGTCCAGGGCTGCGACGAGCACGGCTTCGACGTTGTCGGTAGCGTCCGTCACGAAGCCCTTCCACGAGCGTAGGCCAGCTTGTCGCCACGAAGCGAACCTCGACTCCGAGCGCCGCGCCCAATCGGCGCGCGGCGTCGATATCGAAACCCTCGAGCGTGCCGTCCGGGCGACGATAGCTGAACGGGCGATAGTCGCCGGTGGTGCCGACGAGGATTTCACCCCGCTCCAGGATGGCGTCGAGCTGGGACGCTGGAAGGACGCTGACGAGAGCGGTGAGAGCGAAGACGAGTGCATGCATGGCGCGGGACTATCGCGTCGCTAGCTTAGGCGTCTTTTCTAAAACGGCCCAGGGAGTACACGCTGGGGCTGGACCGTGATCGATTGGACTCGTGAGGTGATGACCCACTCGTCGTCGGAGTGGAACTCCATTCGCAGCCCGATCCCCACCCAGGCCACCTTCAACATGGTGCCCCCGAAGTTGGATCCGCTGAGCACCGCGCGGGTCGCCTGGGGAAAGAACGGCCCACCCTGCACGAGGACAAGTTTGCGCCGTGGCTCCACGACGACGATCTCGTAACGCGAGTTCTCCGTCCGCACCAGGAGCGTCGTGATCGGATCGAGGTCGGCCAGTCCGATCCCGTCCGTCTGGGACACTTCAGCCGCGAAGCCGTCCAGGGTGCAGCGTCGCGGCACGACGACGCCATCACCAACCTGGGTGATCGTGGAAGTTGGCTCGTCCATCGCTACCGTCCCGTCGGCACCCGCGCCTGGCGTTCCTCGAACCAGGCTCGAAAAACACCCCCCCTTAGACCGCGGCCGACATGGTCATGAGGCGCCGGCGGGACCCGTTGGTGGCTCGCAGCTCGCGAAAAGATCATGAAAAACCCTGTCCGCCACGATGTCGAGGGAGCCATCTACGTACTCACCGACCCCGACGGGACGATCCCGCAAGACAATCCGTGGGTCGATCAAGCCAGCCCATCTACTTCTGGAGCCCGTCCATCGCGCCGTCGGACTTCACGTTCTACACCGGCGATCTGTTCCCTGCTGCACGTCTTCGAGCCGCTGGACGACTACGCGACGGGACTCTCTTGGCCTTGGGGGCGGTCTACCGGCGTCGCCGGGCGCGAATCGGCTGTCCGGGGCTTCGCACTGTCGACCGCCTTGGTCTCCACGCTTCCGCAGACCCACGCTCCGTCAGCCATCACAATCCGGGGGGCGACGATGGGTGAATTCAACTGGTCGTCGCAACACCTCGATGATGAGGTGCTGCGATGCAGAAACGGAGACGGAGAAGGTCAGACCGGGCGGGTCGGCCTGCGATGCGTTCGCCTGGTCGCCCGCCAGTAGCGGGGCGTGAGGAGCAGCAACGGTTCTGGAAGGCGATCGCCCGGGGGCTGTCGAGTGAGGATGCCGCTGTGTCATGTGGCGTGTCGCCGCCCGTGGGTGGTCGTTGGTTCCGTGGGGGCGGGGGTATGCCGCCGGTCAGCTTGGCGCCCCGATCGGCTCGCTACCTGTCCTTTGCGGAGCGGGAAGAGATCGCGATCCTGAGCGCGCAGGGCGCCGGGGTGCGCCACATGGCCCGGCGGCTCCGTAGAGCCCCGTCGACTGTCTCGCGAGAACTGCGTCGCAATGCCGCGACTCGCAGCGGCGGTCTGGCGTATCGGGCGTCGACTGCGCAGTGGCACAGCGAGCGACGTGCCAAGCGCCCGAAGATAGCCAAGCTGGCCGCGAACGATCGGCTGAGGAGCTACGTGCAGGACCGCCTCGCAGGCACGGTCATGGCTGAGAACGGGACGCCCGTGCCTGGCCCCAACGTGGGCTCCTGGAGTGGTCGACGTCATGGCCGCCGCCAGGACCGACATTGGGCGACGTCGTGGAGCCCGCAGCAGATCGCCCATCGGCTCCGGATAGAGTATCCCGACGATGCATCGATGAGGGTCTCGCACGAGGCCATCTACCAAGCGCTGTATATCCAGGGGCGGGGGGCACTGCGCCGCGAGCTGACGGCATGCCTGCGCACCGGGCGGGCGCTGCGCGTGCCGAGGGCTCGCCGCCGTGGTCGCGGCAAGGAGTTTGTAGGTCCCGACATCATGATCAGCGAGCGGCCCGCCGAGGCCGAGGACCGAGCCGTTCCTGGACACTGGGAAGGCGACCTGATCATCGGACTTGGCAGCTCTGCGATCGGCACATTGGTCGAACGCACCACCCGATTTACGATGTTGCTCCACCTGCCCCGCATGGCCGAACCTGGCCGACTCCGGGTCAAGAACGGTCCGGCTCTTACGGGGCATGGTGCCGACGCCGTACGGGATGCGATCACGTCGACGATCACGACGCTCCCTGACCAGCTTCGTCGGTCACTGACCTGGGACCAAGGCGCGGAGATGGCCCAGCACGCCCAACTGCGTATCGACACTGGGCTGCAAGTATTCTTCTGCGACCCTCGCAGTCCGTGGCAGCGCGGCACGAATGAGAACACCAACGGCCTGCTGCGTCAGTACTTCCCCAAAGGTACTGACCTCAATAGGCACAGCGCTAGCGACATTGCTGCTGTCGCGGTCACACTCAACCGCCGCCCGCGGAAGACGCTCGGTTGGAGAACCCCATCCGAAGCCTTCAACGAACTGCTACTCTCACACCAGTGAGGACGTGTTGCGACGACCCCTTGAAACCGGCATGTCACCGTGGACCTGTGCGGTGCCACGGATCTCGACCTTGTCCGTCGCGGTCACATTGCCGCGGACCTTGCCCTCGATGACGACGCCCTTGGCGACAATCAGCGCCTCGATCCCCGCGTGGCGGCCAATGGTCACGGTGTGAGCGCGCACCTCGATCGTGCCCTCGAACGGGCCGTGGATGGTCAGATTCTCAGACGCCGCCAGATGTCCCTTGATCACCACGGACGTACCAAGCTGCAACGTGGCCATCGTCTTTGGCTCACGCCGCGGTTCCGGCTCCGGCCGGGTCACTGGCATGTCGTTCGGCTCTGGCGTCCGGTCAACAGCGGTGGGCTGCCCCCGTCGTGTCCACATTGTACACTCCTCGCTCCCTAGCCTACGGCACCGGCACCCGCGCCTTCAACTCCTCGAACCCATCCGGCAGCACCTTGATCGCCACGTCCGGTCCAGGTCGAGAGCCACGTGAGAGGGCCGCACCAGCAAACTTCGCGGCAAACAGGGCGCGCGGCAGGGACGTCGGCCAGGTCCCGGTCCGGATCAGCGCGGCCCCGAGGCGGCCGATCTCGTCCGACGACTTCGCCGCCTTCCCGTTGCCGCCCATCACGACACCCAGACGGTCGGTGACCAGATCGACGTAGGGGTACGACGTCGCCGTGTCTGCGATCGGGCAGGGCGTGAAGCGCGTGCTCCTGATGTCGAGAGACGGCGCCACCTCGCGGAGCGCGCGTTGCAGGACGTGCGCGTGATCCCGGTGCCCGACGCCCCGGTTCCACTCGCCGAGGTCGTCATACGATTCCAGCGCGCGCGAGCCATAGTGGTCATCCATCGTCTTCACGTAGCGCCGACCATCAGGATAGGTGACCGGCGGCATCAGCAATCCCCAGAACGGCTCGGCCCCGTCTGTCTTCGCGTAGAGGATGGTCGGGATCGCCAGGCGCGTCTCCCGCGACACTTCCGCCTGCATGGTCATGGCGGCGCGGACCGTGATGTCGAGCGGACGCCCCAGCAGATCACAGGCATTCGTAGAGGCGCCGGTCGCCACGAGCACCCGGTTCGCCCGGAACGCCTCGCCGGATCTCGCACGAATCTCGATCTGATCCCCGACACGACGGAGGTCGCCAACTTCCGCACGGATGATCGTCGTGCCTTGCGTGCGCGCGAGCGTCTGTTGCGCCTGCACCAGCTTGCGCGGATCGATCACACCGGCATCTCGCGACTGCAGCAGGGCGCCTGAGCCAGGCGTGAAGCGCAGCGCCGGGAACCGCGCCTCGAGATCCGCGTCGGTGAGCTCATCGAGCGTCACGTCGAGGTCGTCGGCCACCGCGCGCATGGCGGGGAAGTCGAACCAATCGGTGCCGAGCGCTCCGGGCGTCACCATCAAGTAGCCGATCTCGCGGTAGAAGTTGATGCCGCTGGCCCGCTCGATCGCACGAAATCGCCCGATGGACCGTTTTGCGAGCGTGGCCCAGATCAGGTCCGGATCGGCGATCCGAACGAGCCGGGTCGCATCGTAGTGGCTGGCGAACACACCCTGATGGGTGCGACGGCGGGGCGGCTCATCGGGACCGATCAGCGCAATCCCATCGGCATCAGCAGACAGATGTCGCGCGGCGGCGGACCCGAACATGCCGGCGCCGACCACGGCGATGTCGAAGCTCCTGGACCGGGTCTGGATCGATCGGACCGATGCCCGGGCCGCGCGCGTCCGGGCGAGTGGGGCGAGCGCCAACGCCGTGGCGCTCATGCCGCGAATCAGGAACGTCCGCCGCTTCATGGCAGTTCGATCTAGGGGATCTCCAGATCCCGCCGATCTCGAATACGGTAGGTGAAGGCGACGCTGTGAGTCTCCTCCGAGCCTGATTTCCGAAAGCTCAGCACGACGACGTACTCACCCGGTGCCGTGAAGATGTGCTGGGTCTGCACCAATCCGGGATCGCGCCGAAACACCCTGGATTCGAACGGCCCGTGGTCCTGTCCGTCTCGCGTGATGACGACCGCGAGGTCCTCGAGATCGCTGAACGGTTCTTCGCTGTCGACCGTCCGGAATCGCCAACGCAGGAACTGCACTCGTCCTGTGAGGGCGGGCTCCGGTTCGGCGCCGAACAGCACCGACATGCCGGCGACTTCCTTGCGCTCGTGTGCAATTGCTAGGGACGGGACGAGTGAGACGGTCGTGACGACGCCGGCGACGACCAGCCACAGTACAGTTTTCATGGGCCTCCTTAACCAGGGATCATTGGCGACCAGTATAGCGGCTGTGTGAATGCGCAGCGGGGCAGGCCAGAGGGGAGGCTAGCAGCTAGAATTGGCAGTGGAGATCAATCGGGCCTGGCTGCCCGAATATTGTGGACGCGAAAGAAATAACTATGGGTCCCCTCACAGGAATCAAAATTCTCGAGATCGCCGGCATCGGCCCCGGTCCCTTCGCGGCCATGATGCTGTCGGATATGGGTGCGGATGTGCTGCGTCTGGATCGCGCGGATTGCGTTCCCGAGGCCTTTCCCGACCAACCCCATGGCGATCTCTTGAACCGTGGCCGACGCAGTGTGGGCGTGAACCTCAAGAGCGCCGAAGGCGTGGAGGCCGTGCTCACGCTCGTGGAGAGCGCCGACGTGATCCTTGAAGGTTTTCGTCCCGGCGTCATGGAGCGCCTGGGCCTGGGTCCGGAAGTCTGCCTCGAGCGCAACCCGCGCATCATTTACGGACGCGTCACCGGCTTCGGGCAGGACGGCCCCTTGGCGACGCGTGCAGGCCACGACATCAACTACATTTCAATCGCCGGTGCGGTTGCCGACCCAGCGCTACTTCTGTCGATGCCGGACAGAAAAGGCTTCGATGATCTCGGGATCGGCGTCGATGAACTTCAGGCCAGCCTGGTAGCGTGGCGGGCTGTCTCCCCGGGCAGGTTCAAAAAAGACCCAGACCACAGACGCAGCAATCTTCACGTCCTGCTCGCTGTCCACCAGTGAGAAGCTGACTCGCTGATGCGGTCGCAAGGCACGCGGTCCCACCACGCGTGCGCCAGTCCGGGACAGATCGACAAGTGCGGTAGGCGTCCCGGCGAGTCGCACCTCCGTCGCGGCCACCATCCTGAATCGGCGGGCCTGCCGCGTGCCGAGATAGTCAGGTCGCAATGGCTCCCCGGGGACCTCGGTGTCCGGCTCTAACCCGGCTTCTGCCCGCCGAGAGACCAAGCGCAGATAGTCGCTGGCTTGGCCGAGCACCCGAATCTGGGTGTCGGCCAGGGTCTGATCGATCCTGATCGCGTTGACAAGTGCCGCGCAGCGTTCGGTGTCAGTAAATGCACGCCCCAGCACCACCAGCCGAGGGCAATCGTGTGTAATGAGCTGCAGGGCCTTGAGGGCGTCAGTATCGGCGAACACGCGGATGTCCGTCCCAAAGCCAGGCTCGCTCTTCACGGCCTGCGCTTCGTTCTCAGCGATGATCAAGACTACCGACGCAACAGCCATATTTACGTTCGAGAGCCGTTACCACACGTTCGACAGGCGTCCGGCGGCAGCCCGGAACCGAACAGGTCGTCGACGACGCTCACTCGGGGATGCGATCCTGAAGCGTCGGCCCTTCGATGTGTTCGAGAACCAGGCCCCATAGTAGGCGCTGGCGTCAGCGGTGACAACGCTGGCGTCGAGCTCTCGAGCCTGGCCGGAAAGGCCGTGAGCAGCCCGACGATGACCGCCATCTCCTTTGGGGTAGTGTGAGCACGCATAGCGCAGGGATTCTGTCCTGTGACAACGTCGAACACGTACACTCGGCTGAGAAAGGAGACATGATGCTACTGGCACATCGCGCAAACGTCGCCGCCCTGGCCGTCGTGGCTGGCCTGATGGTCGGAATCCAGTCGATCGTCGGGTCGCACGGCGAGGCATCCGCACCGCAGGCGGGGAGCGGGCGCCAGGTCATCAGGCCAGAGAATTATCCATACTTTGGGCTGCCCTACAGTCCGGGCATTCTGACCGGCGATACCTTGTACATCGCCGGACATCTTGGCCGCGACCCGGACAGCACTGCGCTGGTCTCGGGCGGCATCGTAGCCGAGACACGCCAATCCTTCGCGAACATCCGCGGTGTGCTGCAGGCGGCCGGTATGGACCTCGAGAACGTCGTGTCGGTGACTGCCTACATCGCGGACATCGGCGAATTCGCGACATTCAACGAGGTGTACCGGGAGTATTTTCCGGAGGATCCGCCGGCGCGGGCAACCGTCCAGGTGGCGGCGCTGAACGTCGGTGCCCGGATCGAGCTGCAGATGATCGCGGTTCGCTGAGCGTTCGCCGCGATGTTCGGGTTGAAGAGGGTGGTGGCAAACGGCAGCTCCTGCCACGCCTCCGTCAGTTCTATCCGCGTGAGTGTCGAAAGTACTTCGAGCCGTTCCTGGGGAGTGGGGCGGTGTTCTTCGACCTGGCCGACCTGAGGATATGGAGGATGTGCAAGTGACGAGATTGGCCAAAACCCTAGCCCTGCCACCGGCGGTCGGTCTGTGTGCGCTCCTCGCACTCGGTGGCTGCGTGTCAGAGGAAGATCCGACGGCTCGAGTCGCGGACAGCTACACGTTCGCCGTTGTCGGCGACATGCCCTATTACGCCGACCCCAGCCTGTCCCTCCCTCCCGAGTTCGTAGCCGCGCAGTACGCGGCTGTCCTGCAAGAGATCGATGAAGCCGACGTGGCGTTCGTGGTTCACGTCGGTGACACGAACAGCTCACGGGTCTGTGCAGATTCGGTCTACGCCGCGCGATACGCGGAGTTCGAGGCCATCGGACATCCCATCTTCTATACGCCCGGCGACAACGAATGGCTCGAGTGCGACAACGCAGGCCTGGATCCGATGGAACAACTCGAGCACCTCAGAGCCGTGTTTACGCAGGGGGACGAATCTCTCGGCGGCCGCAAGCTACCGCTCGAGCGCCAGAGCAGTAGTCCCGGGTACGAGACGTTCCGAGAGAACGTTCGGTGGCGGTTCGGCGGTGACCTCTACGTCACCCTGCACGTGGTCGGTGGAGGCAACAACCGGGGCGGGGACGCCGAACCCAGGGCGGAGTTCGTCGAGCGGAACGAAGCCGTCATTACCTGGATGCGGCAGTCGTTCGAGCTTGCTCGGCAGGAGGGTCTCCTCGGCGTTGTCGTCGTGATACATGCCAACCCGAGGTTTGAGCGGCATGGTCGTCGGGAGCCGAACCCATCGTTTTCTGCGTTTCTCGACGCCCTGTATTCTGAAGTCGAATCGTTCGACGGGCCGGTGCTGCTGCTCCACGGTGATACCCACACCTTCAGGGTCGACAAGCCGTTCTCGAACAGCAGGACCGGCGAGATGTTGACGAACTTCACGCGAGTCGAGACGTTTGGTCATCCACACATGCATTGGGTGCTGATCACGGTGTCGTCCGAAGACGTCGACCGGTTCGATATTCAACCGATGATCGTGAACCAGAATCGTCCGTAATCGGGGGTTCAGGGACGGTGGCCTAGGAGTCCGCGCCCTCGACGATTCACGTGCGCGCCGCGATGACGACGCCGGCGTCTCACCCCAGGACCGCGCGGACCGAGTCAGCCAGAATCTCGACGGTGCGGTCCAGTTGGTCATTCGTGATGACGGCGGCGGGTGCAAGCAGGTAGGTGTCGGCCTTGACCCGGCTGAACAGGCCGCGCCCGGCCGCGTCCTGGTTGACCCGCGGTCCCACCTTGTCGCCGGCCGGGAAGCTCTCTTTGGTGGATCGGTCGGCCACCAGCTCGACGGCACACATCAGTCCCTTGCCGCGGATGTCGCCGACGTGCGGGTGGTCGCCAAGCGCGGACTGCAGCGCCGAGAGCAGCCGAGCTCCCTTGTCCGCGCACTGACCGGGCAGGTCCTCGTCCTCGATGATCCGCAGGTTGCGCATGGCGACCGCGCACCCCACCGGGTGGCCCGAATAGGTATAGGCGTGCATCCACACACGACCGTCGGCGTCGAGTGTGGAGGCGATCGTGTCGTTGATGCCGATACCGCCGAACGGCACGTATCCGGATGTGATCGCCTTGGCGAACTGGACGATGTCCGGCTCGATGCCCCAGTGGTCGAGCGCGAACAGCGTGCCGGTGCGGCCAAAGGCGGTGATCACCTCATCGGCCACCAGCAGCACGTCGTACTGGTCGCAGATCTCGCGAATGCGGGGGAAGTAGTCGTCCTGCGGGACGATGACCCCGCCGGCGCCCTGCACCGGTTCGGCCAGGAACATCGCGATGGTGTCGGCCCCTTCACGCAGAATCGCCTGTTCCAGCTCGTTGGCTGCGGCGACGCCCTGGCTCACGCCTGGGGGAGCCTCGTAGCGATACGGGTAGGGTGACGGGATATGGAGGAATCCCGGCACGCGTGGCTCGAACAGCGGCCAGTAGGCGCTCAGCCCGGTGGCGCTCATCGCCGCCAGCGTCACGCCGTGGTAACCCTCGATGCGCGAGATGACCTTGGTCTTGTCCGGCTTCCCGCGCAGCTTCCAGTAGGCGCGTGACATCTTCACGCTGCTCTCGGTCGCTTCGGCACCACCGCATGTGAAGAAGAAGCGGTTGATCGAGGGGTAGGTGAGCGCCGCGAGATGCTCGGCGAGCTCGATGGCCGGCACGTTCGAGCCACCGGTGTAGCCCGAGGCAAACGCCAGTGTCTCGCACTGCGCGCGCGCCGCTTCGGCCAGCTCGCGCCGGCCGTGACCCGCCAGCACGTTCCACAGGCCGGCGAGCCCGTCGATGAACTCGTTCCCATCCGCGTCCCTCAGCAGGGCGCCATCGCCCTTGACCCAGACCCGGGCGGCCTGCTGGGCCTGCGTCTGGTGTAGCGGATGAATCAGGTGCGCCGTGTCGCGCGCGATGAGCTCGGCGTTGGTCATAGCGTTGGCTGTCAGTGTAGGTCACCGTTCAATAGGAACGAAATCCAACCTTCCGCACGTTCCCATCCCGATCGACCGAATATCCATCGGGCTCACCATCCTGCCAGGTCAGATCCGGCAACAAACCCTCCAGCACTTGCCGGTGACCCTGGATAATGGTCTTGTTCGCCGTCTTGTATGCCACGTTGTCCCACTCGTGTGGATCGTTATAGTGGTCGTACAGTTCCTCCAGGTTGATCTCAGGATAATAGATGTACCGGTACCGTTGACTTCTCACGGCATGCCCGATGACCGGTGCCTCCGTCCAACTGAACTGATAGCTGGTCACCACCGGCGGAGTTGTTCTGCTCGGATCCTCGAGTTGAGGCACCAGGCTTCTCCCATCGAGGTGGGGAGGTGGATCATATCCCGCCAGGTCCACCAGGGTGGGATAGAGATCCATCAAGCTCACCGGCTGGTCGCTGGTCGCTCCCGCGCGGGTCATCCCGGGCGCTGAAATGATCAGCGGCACTCGAGTCGATCGTTCCCACAGCGTAAACTTCTCGATGTTTTCCTTTTCACCCATATGCATGCCGTGATCGGACCACAGCACCACGATGGTGTTGTGGGCATACTCCGAGTGCTCGAAGGCATCCAGCAATCGACCCAGCATGGCGTCGGCAAACGTGATCGACGCCGAATAGGACTGGACCACCTTCTCCCATTGCTGGTTGTCCACCACCCACTGATGGATCCAGCGGCGACCATGATCGAAGGCATCCTCGAGATCGTCCTCCTTGATCTCGGGCAGGACGATGTCTTCCAAGGGATACATGTCGAAGTACTGCTGCGGCACCTCCCAGGGGTCATGCGGTTTCCAGGTCCCCACCGCCAGGAAAAAGGGTCGGTCGTGTTCTTGGCCGAGCTGGTAACGGGCCCAGTCGACGACATGGTAGTCAGCCATCTTTTCGTCCGGGACCGGCACCGGACCCCAGGTCCACCAGCCGTCTGCTCCACCGGGCCGGGTCGTGTTGTCCACCTCGGGCGGGTAAATCACCTCCTGGGGAGCCCGGATCTGGTAGGGGTGGGAGATGTAGGCACTCGGGTAATAAAAGTCCCAGTTGGCCGGTTCGATCTGGCTGGTGGGAGCCCAGGGTGGCGCCTGGCTGTGATAGATCTTTCCAGCCCCCAGCGTCTTGTAGCCACGGTTCTTGAAAAACTGCTCGAGGGTTTCCACGTCCCTCAACGCCTCGAATTCCCGCCACCTGGGTCCGTCTCCCCAGTACACGTTCTCCGCCCCTGACCTGGCGTGATGGACTCCGCTGAGAATGGCGGCCCGGGTGGGGGCACAGGCCGGGGCCGGGGTGTGCGCGTTGGTGAAGACCATGGAGGATGCGGCCAGGCGATCCAGGTTGGGGGTATGGATCGTCATTCCCGGATGACCCTGCATGAAGCCCACCCAGTCGTTCAGGTCGTCCACTGCGATGAAGAGGATGTTGGGTTTCGACTCGGCACTTGGAATCTGAGCGTTGCCGAGGTGGGTGCCTACGAGGGCCAGGCCCGCCAGCGCGAAGAGTGTGAGAATTCGGAACGTCATACGCCCCATGAGACTGGCCGGTCCCGTCGGCGCCCGCGCCTGGAGGTCTGTCCCTGGCGTGGCGGAGCCCGAGCGTCGCATACAACCCGGACGTCGTCTTAGGATACGCTAGCCTGCTCCCGTCGGCGGCTGCGATGCGATCTTGTCACGGCACGGGGACGCGAGCTTTCAGTTCGGCGAACCAGTCGAAGGTGTTGCCAAGAACACCTGGATGTTCGACATCAGCGGGTCGAAGCCAGATCATCTCTCGAATGGGCAACAGCTGGGGCGCGCTTCTTTTCAGGACACGGAGTTGGTGCCGATTCGCGTCACCCTTACGGCTCCGCCGTGAAGACGTGGGCGTGGATTTCCTGGCGGGTCGGCGAGATCGCCTTGGTCCAGACCACGGCCGCGTCCGGGCCGCGCCCGCCGGCGGGCAGGTCCACCGCATCCAGCGACTGGATGGCATTGCCGGGTTCGAACAGCTCGACAGGATCGCCGACCCGGGTCAGCTTGCCGTTCTGGTTGAACTTCCTGCTGCGAACCCAGCCGTCCGATTCCGCCGTGACCGCATAGACGCTCACCCCACCCCCCGCTCCCGCGCGACTGGTGTCTGCTTCAGGCAGAAATATGGACGCAATCACGACCTGCGCGGAAAAAGTGTCATCTCTCAGTAAAATCACTTCCTTCTTTTTGAGTTTTATGGATTTCTTGTCTACCTCAAAAGTAGTTACGGTCGCAATCTGGTCAAGCCCAACTTGCAGCAAGTCGAATTTAAGTCCGTCATCCGTATTCCCTACTTCGATCACCTTGATTGACGTAGCTTCCCCTAACCTTTGAGTGGCGCGGACCTTTCCGTTGAGCACCAGCTTAAGGAACCAAATCTGGCGCCCGGTCCCGATTTCACGTACGAGAAGAACCCCGCACTCGAAAGGAGACGCTCCGTCCCAGAACAGGACGCTCGCACCCTCGGGAAGGTTGTTGGAGCTGACGTGAACATCGGCGTTGCCCCGAGCGCGCAGGGTCGCGTTTTTGAGCTTCTGCGAGACAACCTTCTGCTTGACGTTGTCTACGCCTGCCGGCTGTCCGATGAAGACCCCTGTAGCGTTCGGCGCCCGGGTATAGAAGATCCGGACCTCCTGGACGCCGTCCACCACCGACGCCGTGACGATCGGCAGCTGGTTGAAGAAGTTGCCGCTGACGATCGTCTTCACGCCGCCCTGGGGCCTGAGTCCCTTCCGGTTGATGAGCCGGCCCAGGATCTGACTTTTGCGCAGGAAGATGGGCGCCGTGTCCCAGGCCACGAAGAACCGCTTCCGCTTCGGGAGCCACGCCACACTCGGGTTGGTGTTGAAGCCGTTGCCCTTGGACAGCCGGAACGCCTTCTTGACGGTGTACTTGCCGGAGGCGGACCGCTTGAGCAGCGTGCCCCAGACCTCGCTGGTCGTGGCGGCCGCCGTCAGGCGCGCCCACGCCACGAAGACGTTGCCCGTGGCAGGATCCGTCGCGACGGTCGGCAGACGGTTGAAGCCGACGACCCGGGTCGAGACGAGCAGATCCTGCGTGGCGCCCGCCGCCTGCGCCCGGCCGGGCGTGTTACACAGGAGGAGCCCGCCCGCCACGATGAGCGTCAGGACGCGAGCCGGCGACGAAGCCAATCCCAGAGTCATGCTGAGTGGTGAGCCGAAATCGGAGACGATTGTAGTTTCTTTTGATCAGTCATGACAACGCATGCTCCCGAAGATGCTGTCTTCGGGAAGATTCTCCGTGACCGGGTGGTCCGCGTTTGTGACCAGCACACGCCGCGGGGCGTTCACCGTCGCGCGCGCCTCGGTGGGCGTCGCGGCCGCGCTATCGGCGACCTTTACGGACGACGGGGCATTCCTGCCGCCACACGCGCCGCGCGTCGACGGTCCGGACAATATTCAGGAGTTCTGGGCCATCGTGCTCGGCCAGCCCGGTTTCTCCATCATGTGGGAGCCGACCTCGGCGCATGTTTCCGAGGGTGGAGACCTCGGCTACACGCTCGGACCCTACGAAATGACCGTCGATGATCCTGACGGCAATCCGATGAGCCTAGTCGGCAAGTATCTCACCGTGTGGCGCAAGCAGGCTGACGGCCAGTGGAAGGTGACGGCTGATATTTTCAACGAAGACGCTCCGCCCCCAACCACTGCCGAGCCGTAACTGGGAATACACGAGGTAACGGACAAGACGAGTTGACGCGGTTCACAGTGCTCAGATGCCCGAGCCGCGAAATCATGAGTTATTCGGGCGAATTTAGGCCGCCTTCACAATCCCGTGGAGTCTAACCGTAGGTATGGCGTTTGCAACGGGAGTCGCACTGATGTGGGCGCCCGCCCCCGTGACGTTGCTCTGACGGCGTTGACAGCCCTTCCAGACGGCGGCTAGACTCGCTCTCGATCCAGTGGAGGTGGCCGTGGAGACGGAACGCTCTCGCGAAGACGAGTGGTTTGCCAGGAACGAGAAGGAGATGCTCGAAGCGGCTCGTGTGGCGCGCGACAAGCGCGAGCGCGAGCGGGCCGAGCGCGAGGCCGTTGAGGAGCGCCAGCGCCTCAAGCAGCTCCACTTCATGAGGTGCCCGAAGTGCGGCCACGATCTGGCGGAACGCGAACTGGAAGGCGTCACCGTGGACCAGTGCAGCTTCTGCGAAGGCGTTTTCTTCGACGCGGGCGAGTTGGACTCCTTGTTCCTCAAGCGCGATTCGGAGCGCAAGGGAGTGTTGCACAAGCTGCTGAGGCTCTGAACGGCAGGGGCGGCCTTGACCTGCCCCTGTGGAGCTGTTGGCGGGTTTGAGATCCCGGTGCGTCACCCCCTGGCGGTGGGCCTTGTCCAGCGCGTCGGCAATCTCGATGGCGTAGCGGAGCGCCTGGTCGAGCGGCAAAGCACCCTTGCTGAGCCGGTCGGCCAGCGTCTCGCCCTCCAGGTACTCCATGACCAGGAAGTCGGTCTCGCCCTCGCGGCCGACATCGAAGACGGGGCAGATGTGTGGATGGCTCAGTGCGGCGACCGTCTTGGCCTCGCGCTCGAAGCGGGCCTTGCGCTCGGGGTCAGACGCCACATGAGCAGGCAGCACCTTGATGGCGACCGTCCGCTCCAGCCGGGTGTCGGTCGCTTTGTAGACTTCCCCCATGCCCCGGCCCCGATGGCGGACTCGATCTGATACGGGCCGAGCTTGGTGCCCCGCTCGGGCACGCGAATATCTCCACGACGAGCCGGTATCTTGCCAGCACGCCAGCGCGGCTTGAACGGGCGCTGGAAAATCTCGAATCTGACCTCCTGGATCACAATTCCGATGCATACTTGGCTACGTGCGCGGACGAAGTCACGTTGTTTCCTCCAGAGCAGCCCGCGCTGGTCGGTCGCGCCGCCTGCCGGACGTTTCTGGAAGCTTTCCCACGGCCGACCAGCTTTGTTGCGACCATCGAAGATCTGGAAGGACAAGGCAGTCTGGCCTACATGCGTGGCACCGTCGTGGCCCGCATCGAAGATACCGAGACGACCTTCACGTTTCTGACGATCAACCGCAAGCAGTCTGACGGAACTTGGAAGCTGGTGCGAGACATCTGGAACACCAATGCCCCTGCGCCACACTAGGCCAACGCCCGAGAATTGGTTCTCCGAACTCCAGGCGCGGGTGCCGACGGGACAGTAGGCCGGCGAGCGGGTAGCAGGTAAAGCAATGGCAGACGCAGAGAATTCCAGATCACGGCGAGAGGCGCTGGGCGCCATGGCGTTCGGGCTCGCCGGAGCTTCGGCCGCAGGTTCTCTCCAGCCTTGGGAACCGAAGAAGCAAAGCGTGGGCGGCCCCATCCGCTCTGGGCATTTGTTGTTCCTGGGGGGAATCGGCGGTTGGTATCCCGAGCGACGCCCGGAGGGCCCGGGCGACGTCAAGCAGCAGACCGGTGACGCCTTGAGCCTCATGAAGGAATCGCGCGAGCGGGCCGGTAGTTCGATGGAGTATGTCCTGAAAGTGCAGGTCTCACTGGTAGACCCTGAAGAAAACTGGCCAGGGATGAACGAGGTTCATGATCAGTTCTTCCCTGAAGACCGGCCGGTGCGCTCCTATTTCGGAGCGACGGGCTTTCGCCGCAAGGGTCAACTCTTGCAGATCGATTGCATCGCCTACGTAGACTGAGAGGGGATTATCAAGCGAATCGAACTCAGGAGACACACAATGATGAATAACAAACGAGCCCTGATAGCAGTGACTGCAACTATAGGTGCGTTGGCACTACCCGGACTTTCGATCGTTGCACAACAACCGAGTGCCGACGAGCCACCAGAGATGGGTTTCTTTATCACCAGCGTCGGCCTCGGCGATGGCGGGAACCTGGGCGGGCTGGCAGGCGCGGACGCACATTGCCAGGCGGTGGCCGACGCGGCCGGCGCCGGCCACCGCACATGGCGCGCCTATCTGAGCACTCAGGGGGCCGGAGCGGTCGATGCACGTGACCGAATAGGGTCAGGACCCTGGGCAAACGCGGACGGCCTGATCATGGCCACCAGCGTAGAAAACCTGCACTACGACAACGCGAACTTAAATTGGGACCACACACTGGACGAGAATGGCAATCAATTCGCCTCACGCATAGACGGGGATCCGGACTTTACGGAACACGACGTTCTGACCGGCTCACACATTGATGGCACGGCTCTTCCGCCGGGCGAAGACCAAACATGTAACAACTGGACCAGCAATGACGAGGGCAGCGCAAGGGTCGGCCACGCCGACCGCTACTCCTTCACGACACCGGGCTCTCCCTGGAATTCCTCCCACGGGACGCCGGGTTGCACGCAGGAGAATCTCGTGAGTGTTGGCGGGGCCGGCTTGCTTTACTGCTTTGCAACTGACTGATCACGGGGCAGAGTGAGAGACGAGATTCGCAGGAACTAGCCGACATTAATCGAACACCCCCTGCTTGCTCATGGACGAGATACGACCATATCAGGGCCCACGGGATTGGCATCGCTTCACGAGCGAACGTGCGCGGTGAACGGTTGTTGAAGGTGAATGCGCGAGACAACAGTGATGGCTGAGGAGCGCACGGTATGAAGACGCGTCGGGAATTCCTTGCCGGCGCCTCGAAGTGCGTCATGGGACTCGGAGTGGTTCCGGCCCTCTCGATGAGCGCCGGGTTCGCACAGAGGCGCAAGACCGGGTTCGTCTATGACGACCGCTATCTCGATCACGTTTTGCCCCAGCGCCGCGGCCAGCCGCATCCCGAACGCCCGCTCCGGCTGAGGAAGATTCGCGAGATCTTCGCGGCACGCGGTCTTGACCAAGAGCTCACGCCGATTCCGCTTCTGTCGGATCCCATCCCTGCCATTCGGCGCCACCACACCCCGGCGCACGTGGAGGCCGTTCGCTCGATCGCGGTCACCGGTCCGGTGGCCAGGCTGGCCGTCGCTGGTGCGCTCGGGGCCATCGACGCCGTGACGCACGGGGACGTGCGTAACGCGTTCTGTGCGATCCGGCCCCCTGGTCACCACGCGAACAATACCGGCCGAGAGGAAGGGTTCTGTTTCTACAGCACCGCGGCGATCGCCGCCCGGTACGCCCAGGAGGTCCACGGCTTCGAGAAAATTCTCATCATCGACTGGGACTACCACCACGGGAACGCCACTCAGAACGCGTTCTACAGCGACCCCTCGGTGCTGTTCTTTTCGGCCCACGACTGGCAGGCCTACCCAGGCACTGGCGATCCGTCGCTGTCGGGAGAGGGGCAAGGCGCGGGGCTCAACATCAACGTGCACCTCGATTGCGGGTCGAAGGACGCGGACATGCTGCGGCAGTGGGACAGGAAGCTGCTCCCGGCGGTGAGCCGGTTCCGGCCCGATTTCATCATCCTGTCCGCCGGATTCGACAGCCGTCAGGACGACTTGCTGGGCTGTTTTGATCTCACCGATGAGGCATTCCGCCGGATGACGCGCATCTCCCTGGCGCTCGCGGACGACTATTGCGGCGGACGAGTCGTCTCGTTGCTCGAAGGGGGCTACAACGTCGATGGGTTGGCGCTCGCGTCTGCCGCCCACGTGGAGACGTTGCTCGAGGGTGCCTAGGCGCGACCTGCCTCCTGGCTGGCACAGAGGCCGCACATCCGGCCCCAGAGTGTAGAGGAGTCGTGACCGGAGGATACGTCGGGGACTACCCAGACTTCGAGACTGCGGACTCGCGGTCGGTGCAGTTCCACGTCGTCCTGAACTGGCACCAGGAACTCCAGGCGCGGGTGCCGACGGGACGGTAGGAGTGCTCAACCTGTTCTTCTCGCGGAGAATCGGGCTGAATCGGGCTGTCGGGCGGGCAGCCGGTCGACATCATCGCGGGCGGCCGACTCAGCGGCAAGCTGGGTGGCTACAACGTCGGGCTGCTCAACATGCAGACCGATGACGCGGTCGATCGCCGGACTGGGGAGACGATTTCGCAGGCGAACAATTTCACCGTCGTCCGCGTCCAGCGCGAGGTGGGCCGGTCGAATTTCGGCGGGATGTTCGTCAACCGGCAGGGAGTCGGCGATCTCGCGCCGGCCGACGACTACAACCGGGCCTATGGTCTCGATCTCGCGTGGCAGGCAACCCCCAACGGCAAGCTGTTTGCCTTCGTCGCGCGCACCGACTCACCGGCCAGCAAGGGCGGATCGGACTATGCGGGTCGCGCGTTCTACTCCTACACGAACGACCTGTGGAGCAGCAACCTCGGGTACGCGCAGGTCGGCGAGGACTTCAATCCGGAGGTCGGGTTTCTCCCGCGGCGGGGGTACCGGCAGATCGAGGGCCGTTACAATTTGAGCTACCAGCCGATACAGTGGCCGTGGATCCGCCGGATTTCACCGCACCTGCGCTTCAACGCCTTCACGGATTTGGAGAACAACCTCGAGAGCTCGAGCGGGCACTGGCACTTCTTCGACATCCGCACGCGTCAAGGCGCGCGTTTCGGGTACCTGGTCGAGACGGACCAGGACCGGCCCAAGCAGCCGTTCACGGTGTTCGAGGACGTCACGGGACGGCAGGTCGTGATTCCACCTGGCGAGTACGCCTGGACGACATGGCTGTTCGAGGGGAACACGGATCCCAGCGCACCGCTCAGCGTGAGGCTGGTCCAGAGAGTCGGCACGTTCTATGATGGTGACCAGTTCGGGTGGGACCTGACGATCGGCCTGCGGGCCGGCGCGCGACTCATCTCGGAGATCGGCTGGAACCGCGACGACATCAAGCTGCCGGGCGGCAGCTTCAAGAACGACTTGATTCCGGTCACGGTCACTTACGCGTTCACGAGCCTCGCGAGCCTGCAGGGGCTGATTCAGTACAATCGGCAGACTTCGACCATCTCGTCGAACATCCGTCTGGCGCTGCTCAATCGCAGCGGCACGGGCCTGTTCCTCGTCTACAACGACCGGCGAGACACGTCCGCCTTCACGCGCGACGAGCTGCTGGGTCGGTCGTTCATCGTCAAGTTCACGCGGTTGTTCGATTTCTGATGCGGGGCGGGTCGGGCAGCGGAGTCTTCGCTGGTGGACCGTACTCACGCGTCGGACCCCGACGCTGCGCGGCCGGCTGCTAGAGCTAGCGTGGGCGCCCAGACGGGACGGCGGAGGGATGAGCCAAGCCCGAGTCCCTCCGCCGGTCACACGTTACGCCGCAGTGGTCATGTAGTTGGTGGAATTGGCGGCAATGTGTCGCACGCCCTCGAGCAGCCGGTCCACCTCCTCCGGCATGTTGTAGAAGTGCGTGGAGACTCGCACCCCGTTGAGATTACCGGTTCCCATGCTCCGGATGTGGACGCGGGACTCGCTCAGGAGCGCGCCGACGATGTTCCGCATGGGCACGTCCCGAATCGAGAACAACGTCAAGCCGGCACTGAGGCCACGGTCAGTCGACGTCCACAGCTTCACCCCCGAAATCTCACGCAGTCCATCTCTGAGTCGATTGCTCAAGGCCCGATCACGCTCTTCGATGTTCTGCTTCCCGATGGCGTTCTGCAGATCGATCGCGGCGCCCATGCCGAGAACCGAGGGAATGTGACGCTGCCCGAATGCCTCGTAACGCCTCGCGTCGGGGCGTCGCTCGCTCGGCGGCGGCCCTTGCAGCGGCCAGACCTGATCCTGCACGTCGCGCTTGACGTAGCAGACGCCGGTTCCCGTTCCACACAGCAACCACTTCTGCCCGGCCGCCGAGTAGTGATCGCATCCGAGCTCGTGAAAATTCAGATCGATCATGCCCAGAGGATGGGCCCCATCGACCGAGACCAAGACGCCGCGCCGGTGCGCCATCTCGGACAGCATCCTTATCGGGGTGACCAACCCCGTGACGTAGGTGATGTGGCTGACCATGATCCCGCGAGTCCGCGGGGTGATCGCCTGCTCGTAGAGATCGACGACCTGCTCCACGCTCTCCGGCGGCGACGGCAGGTCGATCACGTTGATCTTGAGGCCTCGCCGCTCCATGAGTGAGAGGTAGGGGCCGCGACCTCCGCCGTGCTCGTGGGAGTTCATGAGCACCTCGTCGCCTTCGCGCCAATCGAGGCCGTGCGCGAAGATGTTCATGCCCTCGGTAGTGCTCCGCGTCAACGCAATCTCTTCGGGCGTCGCGCCGACGAAGTCGGCGACCTTCGCACGAACCTGGCTCATCTCGTCCGCCCGACCGCCGTTGGAGGGGTTCTCCATGAGCTCTCGCATGTAGCGAGCGTTGGCGTCGTACACGACCCGCGGCATCGGTCCAAGCGTCCCGTTGTTCATGTAGGCCAGGCCATCGACCATGTTGAACTGCGAACGAACCTTCCACCAGTACGCCTCCTCGAGTGGCCCGCTTGGGCGAAGCTCGCTGAGCGGCACGGCAGGAACCGGCCGGCTCGACTGCGCCTCGACGGATGTGCCGAGTTTGCCGACCGACAAGCCCCCCACCGCCGCCGCCATGGACGTTCCGAGGAAGCGACGACGCGACAGCCCCCTCTTGATCTTGCTCATAGCCTTCCTCCTCCTGCTGGCGCCCTAGTGTCTCGAATTGGACGCTCGCGAGCCTTCGTCACGACATCGTGACGAGCCTCTGATCCGGGATTTCCATTTTGGCTGCCCGGGTTACGGCCTTTATACTCCAACACCGCTCCCCGCACGCCTAATTTCTTCGTCGCACGGTTCTTCCAGCTCCCAATCCCCGTCGGCTCAGGCCGTCGGCACTTTCGCCTACATGGCGCCGGAGGTCTTGGGAGGAATCTCCGTAGGTGCCCCTCCCTGGGATCATTGGCTCACGCGCTGAGATCGCTCGTGCGCTGGCCGCTTGCGCGGGCCCCGCGCTTGGCCGAGGGGCCTGCTCGGCGGCTACGTGATTCGGCGTTACTTGCTGAAAACGAACGGGTTGAGGCGTGGAACCGGAAGACGTCTGGGTGATGGATGTCGTCCAGGCCGACGGCAGCGACGACTGATGCGGCGGGGCGGCTCGTCACCATCCGCTGTCGTATAATGGCACGGCCAAGGAGGTGACCATGAAACTATTCACCATCGCAGGACTGCTGTTGGTTCTGGCGCTGGCCATACCCGTGGTGGCACCGCCGCCAGCGCGAGCCCAGCAGGCACCGTCGTACTACACCCCAGAGGAGCGCGCGCAGATTCGAGCGCTGCCGTCCGCAGACGAAAGCTTGCGCGTCGCAGCTGCTGACATCGACGCGCTGCTCGCCGACGGAGCCGTCGTGTTCCTCGACGTTCGGGAACCCGACGAGATCGAGGACCTGGGGACCCGCGAGGGGTACATCAACATCCCGCTCCTGGAGCTCGAGGATCGCTTGGATGAGCTGGACAAGGACTCAGCCATCCTCACCGCTTGAAACGGCGGAGGCCGAGCCGCGCGTGCCGCGGCCATACTTCTGACACACGGCTTCACGGCGATCAACTTCTGCGGGCTCAGAGACTACGAAGGTCCGAGGATTCACCCGAAGGCCCCACCGCAGTAGTCACATCACCGCTCGATTTGCACACGACGGACGGAAGAGCGATATGGCGCTAGGAACCGGCGACCGCCGCGGCGTCTCAGAAGTCGCCTCCGCCATCGGCGCAGGCGGCATGGGCGAGGTGTCTAAGGCCGGTGACACCAAGCTGGACCGTGATGTTGCGCTGAAGATCCGGCCTGACGCATTCGTCAACGTCCGTGAGCTGATTCGCGAGCTGCTGGACCCTCACGGGGAGTCGATACGATGGACAGACGCCAGTTTCTTGGACACCTCGGTGTCGCTACCGTTGCCCTGAAGTCCGACGCGATCGCCCACGTTCGCGCGGCGTCAGCCAGAATCCAGGACCTGTCGCCGCGGGTCGCGGCGGCCGATGAGGACTTCTGGTTCCAGGTCAGGCACGCCTTCACGATCGACCGAAACCAGATCAACCTCAACAGCGGAAGCGTGAGCCCAGCCCCAAGGGTCGTACAGGAGGCAATGAAGCAATACCTGACGATCATGAACATGAGCCCCTCCCTCTGGGTCGACGATCTGTTGATTCCCCAGAGAGAGCAGCTCCGCCAACGCCTCGCTCGTCTCTTCGGTTCCGATCCGGAGGAGCTGGCCATCACGCGCAACACCTCGGAAGCGCTCGAGATCGTTCAGCTGGGAATGAGCCTGGAACCTGGCGACGAGGTCCTGACGACGACACAGGACTATCCGCTGATGCTCACGACGTGGCGTCAGCGGGAAAGACGAGACGGCATCAGGCTCCGGATGTTTCCCTATCCGAGCCCACCGGACGATCCGGCCGAGCTCGTCAGACTGTTCGAGCAGCACATCACGCCCCGCACGCGCGTCATCCATCTGTCGCACGTCACGTACACCGGCGGACAGATCTTTCCGGTCGGTGCCATCTGCCGCATGGCCCGCCAGCGAGGCATCGACACGGTCGTCGACGGCGCCCACTCCTTCGCGCACTTCCCGTTCGCGATTTCAGACCTCGAGTGCGACTACTTCGGAACGAGCTTGCACAAGTGGCTGACGGCACCCGTGGGCACCGGGTTTCTCTACGTCAGGCGCGAGAAGATCCCGTCCATCTGGCCACTCATGGCGGCGCCCGAGTCACTGGATCACGACATTCGAAAGTTCGAACGGATTGGAACCCATCCGGTCGCCGGCCTCAACGCCGTCGGTGAGGCCATCACCTTCCACGAGAGCATCGGCGCGGAGCGGAAAGCCGCGCGGCTCAGATACCTGCGCTTGAGGTGGGCCGACCAGGTGCGCGACCTGCCCGGTGTTCGCCTGCTCACATCGGACGATGAGGCGCAGGCCTGCGGCATCGGTACCATGCTGATTGAAGGGATCGGCGCCAACGAGCTCACCGAGCGGCTTCAAACCGACTACGTGATTCACGTGCGGCCACGGTTCGTGCCGGGAGAGTGGGAAGGCATTCGCGTGACCCCGAACGTCTTCACGACGCTGGAAGAGGTGGATACGTTCGCGCGAGCGATCAGGGAGATCGTTGGGTGAGGAGGGCGCTCCGGCCTACAATCGGACCCGACCCTACGTGAACGGAGGCGGCGGTCACACTCTGGGGCTAGAGAACCTAGGCGACCTCAGCGGCAAGACGACACCCATGCTTGCAACTCGTGGTCTGTGTCGGGTGAGCTGCTTCCTCATCGTGTTGCAGGGCGGTGGGGCTGGAGGTAGAGCGCCATGGATCGGGCTTACCGTCGAGCGATCAACGAGAGATACGCGCGACCGGATCTCGAGACGTATCAGGCGTTCTTGACGAACGCCATCCTTTCGGGACTGCGACAAGCGGGGAAAGACCTGAACGCCCTCACCAGCAAGGACCTGGCTCCAGTTGACCAGTTTCACACGGGTGGCGAGCCGGCAACGCTGGAGCTGGCGAGACTGGCTCAACTGAGAGAAGGAATGCATGTCCTCGTTCCACTCTGGCGCCGGTAGGTTGATTGACAAGCCCAGGGTCCGAATGTACGCTCGCGAATCGCCACATTGATTAGAATCTCCTGACGGACGTCGATGTCGTGGTTCCGGCGTTCGAGACCGACGCCAAAGCCGACGAGACCTGAGAGGAGTCCCATGCGCTGGTCAACCATGATGCGGGTCGGAATCGCCCCGGCCCTCTGCCTCGTTCTCGCTGGCAGCTCGGGCCTGGCTCAATCGGAACAGTTGTCAGGGCCGCAGAGCTCTCAACAAGCACCCGCGCCCGCGCCGTATCCGCGGATTGACGTGGCCGTCGGATACCGCGTCGATCCGAGCTGGCCCCAAAAGCCCGCGGAGGCCGTCTGGGCCGGCATGTCGAGCATGGCGGTCGATGCCGGCGGAAACATCTGGACGTTCAACCGCGGGAACATCCCGATCCAGGTCTACCGGCCCGACGGCGCGCTCGTGCGCTCGTGGGGAGAGGGCGCCTTCCAGAACCCGCACCAGATGCAGCTCGACCAGCAGGGGAACGTCTGGACCGCCGATGACGGCGATCACACCGTACGCAAGTTCACGTCCGAGGGGAAGCTTCTCATGACGCTCGGCGTGCCGGGCCAGCCAGGAGACGACAGCACTCATTTCAACAGGCCGACCGACGTCGCCGTCACGCCGGCGGGCGACATCTTCGTCTCCGACGGGTACGGGAACAATCGCATCGTCCACTACGACCGGAACGGAAAGTTCGTGAAAGCATTTGGGAAGCTCGGTACCGCTCCCGGGGAGTTGAGCGTGCCGCACTCGATCGCCGTCGACTCGAAAGGGCGCCTGTACGTGGCGGACCGAAACAACGTGCGCGTGCAGGTGTTCGACCAGTCGGGGAGATTCCTGGCCGAGTGGCGGAGCCTGCTGGTGCCGTGGACGATCTGGATCACGCCCAAGGACGAGATCTACGTCTGCGGGTCGTCACCGATGGTGTGGAGCGAGACGCCGGACAGCGCCATGCTGGGGTTGCCGCCCAAGGATCAGGTGGTGATGAAGTTCGACCCCGATGGGCGCGTCCGCCAGGTCTGGGTATTCCCGCGGGGCGTCACCGGACAGGAGAGGCCAGGCGACCTGAACGTCGTGCACGGCATCGCCGTGGATGCGAGCGGCGCGCTGTATCTGGGCGACATCACCGGCAGACGCGCGCAGCGCTTCGTCCGCGTCGAGGCGCGGGCGTCGTCGAACTGACGTCGGCAACCCGGCGTGGGTCTGAGAACGGGCTTTCTGTCAAACGCAAGAAAGCTAATCCGGGCTCTCGTCAGAGCGAGCGGAGGTGGGACCCCGCGAGCAGTGAAGAAGGAGGTCTGTATGGCACTCTCACGTCGCACGTTCTTCCGCAGGGTTGGGTTGGGTGGTGCCGGAGTGGCGCTCGTTAACCGCCGAGGTGCCGAGTTGTTGGCAGGAGCGTTTCAGCAACCGGTCGATCCGGAGTTCATCGGGATCGGCAACAACGAGAATCCGAGAGGGCCCGGCGACGCGGTGCTCGAGGCGCTGCGCGGCCGCATCACCCATCGCGTGGGCCGCTATCCGGACAACATCGCCGAGCTGACGGATACGATCGCGAAGAAGTGGGGCGGCAGACCGGAGAACGTCCTCCTGGCCACGGGGTCGGGCGCGGAGCTCATCGCGGGGGCCCGAGCGTATACAGGCCCAACCAAATTCCTGGTCAACGGCAGCCCGTCCTTCCCCACGACCGAGCAGACGGCGGCCGATGTCATGAAGGCCCCGATCACGCTGGTGCCCGTGACGAAAGGGCTCGAGCTCGATCTCGACGCGATGGCCGCAGCGTCGAAAGGAGCCGGATTGGTGTTCGTCTGCAACCCGAACAACCCGACCACGACGGTCCACTCTGCACAGGCACTCGGCGACTTGATTGCCAAGGTGAAGGCCAGCTCGCCGGCCACCGCGATTCACATCGATGAGGCCTACATCGACTACGTGGTCGATCTGCCCATCCCGACCGCCGCGCCCTACACGCTGCAGTATCCGGACGTCTTCATCACTCGAACGTTCTCGAAGGCGTACGGGATGGCGGGTCTGCGGCTCGGCTATGCGTTCGGCCAGCCCGGGACGCTCAAGAAGTTGCGCGACGCGTGGGGCCTGGGCAGCGTGAACGCGCTCACGGCCGCGGCCGCCATTGCGGCCCTGAACGACACGGCCCACTGGGAGGCCGAACGGCGCGAGAACGCGCGGGTGCGGGAGTACACACTGAACGCGTTCAAGGCCATGGGATACGACGCGCCCCAGTCCAACACAAACTTCATCTTCGTCAATATCCGGCGGCCCTTGACCTGGTTCCGGGAGGCCTGCGCGAAGTACAAGGTGAAGGTTGGGGTTCTTGACTTTCCCCCGATGGAGAAGACGCACTGCCGCATCACGATCGGCACCTGGGACGAGATGCACCGGGCAATGGAGATCTTCAAGCGCGTCCTGAGCGCACCCGCATAGCGTCAGTTGGAGCTTGCGTGGTGGCCCTATACTGGCCACTCGTTTCGAAAGGGAGGTACCAATGCGACAGCTGGTGGTGTGCGCGATTGCGCTGGGGGTCGGTGTGACGCTCACCGCGCAACAGGGTGGGGCACCCGGTGCGGGTTCCGACGTGCCGACTCCAGACGGGTTTCGGACCAACCGGACCACGTTCTCTGGGGTGATGGACGTGTTGCGGCCAATGCGTCAGGACGTAACCGACGAGCAACTCGACCAGCTCGCTGAGCTGCCGCTCGAGACGATCTGGGGCACCCTCGGTGACTACCGCGTCAACTACGTCGGCGGGTTCACGAGCACGCAGCCTGGCGAGCGTATCGCCGGTAGGGCGTTGACCATGCGGTTCCTTCCTCCGCGCCCCGATCTGGTGCAGGCGGTCGATCTGCTTGCCAGCGAAGGGGACTGGGACCGGCGCTACTACGCTCGCGCGGCCGAAGAGGCGCGGCCCGGCGACATCGTGGTGGCCGAGCTGGGCGGCAGCGATGGTCACAGCCTGTTCGGCGCGATGGGCGCGTTCGGTATCAAGCTGCGGCGGGTCGCCGGCGTGATCATCGACGGCGGGAGCCGCGATCTGATCGAGCTCCAGGACGACATGTTCAACGGATTCCCGGTCTTTGCTCGTTTCTTCGACATCCACTCGACCAGTTGGTTGGGAGTGGAGTGGAATGCGCCCGTCAGAATCGGGCAGGTGACGGTGCTGCCCGGTGACGTGGTCGTCGCGGACGAGAGCGGCGCGCTTTTCTTTCCACCGAATCTCGTTCAATCGGTGCTCGACTCGGCGACGGAACGCAATGAGTTAGAAGAGTATGAACGTGAGCTGCTTCGGTCGAAGATGCACCGTTTTCGAGATGTCTATCCGTTATCGCCGCAGCTCCGAGAGGAGTATGAGACACGACGGCAGCGGCGATGAGTCGGTGGTATCCGTTTGCCCTGGTGCCCAAGCCCAAGGGGGCGGTCGGCACCCCACGAAAAAAGGCGCACCCGGACAAGCCGGGTGCGCCTTTGCTCTTGGGATGCCGAACTGGCCGGGCCGCTAGGTCTCCAGAATCCTCTTGAAGACTTCGACGGCTCGCTGCATCTCCTCCATCGTGCCGAGCGAGATACGCGCGTGGGTCTGTTCCATCGGCGGGAAGTCGCGTCCCACCAGGACGCCCTGCTCGCGGGCGGCATCACGGAACTCGCCGGCCGGCCGACGGATGTTCACGAACAGGAAGTTGGTCTGCGAGTCCGTCGCGTCGTAGCCCATCTCCGTGAACGCGTTGATTGTGAACTCGCGAACCCGGCGGTTCTCCTCCCGCTCCGCCACCATATGCGCCGGGTCGTTCAGCGAGGCGATGGCGCCGGTCGCCGTCAGCATGTTGACGTCGCCCAGGCCCCAGGCGGCGTCGAGCTTCGCCAGCGTGGCCGGCCGGCCGGCGGCGTAGCCGATTCGCAGCCCGGCCATGCCGTACGCCTTCGAGAACGTCCGGGCGATGAAGACGTCGTCGTACTGCAGCGTCTGCGCGGCGGCGGTCTCGACGGTCGTCTCGGTGGCATAGTCGAGATAGGCCTCGTCGACCAGAATCGCCGTGTCGGGCGAGCTCGACTTGACCCGCGAGATGAACGCCGAGACGTTCACCAGCGAATGTGCCACCGCCGTCGGGTTGTTCGGGTTGCACAGGAAGACCAGGCCGGCCCCGCTGGCCGCCCGGGCCATCCCATCCAGGTCGAGCCTGAGGTCCGCTTGCAGCGGGACCAACCGAACGTCGGCACCCAGCTGCTGCGCCGTGCGGTTCGGACTGCTGTAGGACGGTGAGCCGTTGACGAGCGGCTTGCTCGGGGAGACGTACGCGTGCACTGCCGCGGCCAGAATGTAGCGCGATCCCGTGGACGTCAGGATGTTCTCCCCCGCGAGGCCGTGGCCCACTCGGCGGGCGATCGCGGCGGGCAGCTCGACGCCGGCTATGTCGCGGGAATAACGCCCGACCTTGCCGCTGATCACGTCGCGCATCGCCTGGAGCGCTGCGTCGCCGGGGCCGCGCGCGTTCTCGTTCCCGCTGATCCGAATGACATCTTGCTGGGGCGCTGCCTGCAACGCGGTCTCGAGCGGGTCCAGGCCCCAGGCCAGCGCCTCTCGGCTCCGACCGAACACCCACGCCGTCGATATCGCGCCGCCGCCACCGACCCCGAGTGAGCGAACAAACGCGCGACGTGACAATGACATAGAGTGCCTCCTCATCGGTTTGCCGGCTTATCTACGGGGCCGGATCCCACAGACGAGAGTGTCGGACTTGATCGGATGCATGTCAAGCGCAATCCCCAGTCCGATTGACGGTGATGACGACGGAGGGTGCGGCGCGATCCTTATCCATGGCTACTGGGAAGAGGTCGTCGGCCACACCGCGCCCTGGTTCCGGTTTGTGACCGGCCCTAGGCCCTTGTACACAAACTTCTGCACGCGCTTACCTTCGAACGTCTCGGTCGTGTAGAGGTTGCCCTGCGAGTCGGTGGCGATGCTGTGCACGCCGTAGAACTGCCCGGGCTGACGGCCGCCGTCGCCGAAACTCGTCAGTTCCTCGAGCGTCTCACGCACCAGGATGTGTATCTTCGAGTTCGGCGCATCGGCCAGGTAGAGGTACCGCTGCTCCGGATCCCGCGAGAAGGCGACGTCCCAGGCCGACGCGTAGGCTGGCTGTCTCTGGATGAACGCCTCCTTCACGAACTCGCCTGCCTTCGTGAACACCTGAATCCGATTGTTCGGGCGGTCGCAGACATACACCAACCCGTCGTGCGCGAGATCGGCGCAGTGCACCGGATTTCCGAACTGCTGGGGCGGCGCCGCATCCGGGTCGAATGGCCCGAGGTCACTGTCGTCGGGTCTGTTGCCGTACGCACCCCAGTGGCGCTTCATCATGCCCGTCTCCCCGTCGATCACGGCCACGCGTTTGTTAAAGTAGCCGTCGGCGATGTAGGCTTCGTTGGTCAGCGGGTCGACGAAAATCTTGGCCACTCGCCCGAAACTCTCGGGGTCGTTGCTGTCACGGACATAGGTCGCCTCCTCGCCGGCACCGCTGACCCGGCGCGCATTCTGGCGACCGAACTGTTTCAGAAACCTGCCGTCCTGGGTGAACTTTAGGATGTGGGCGTCCCCCCTCCCGTTTCCGCCAATCCACACGTTCCCCAGGTGATCGACGAAGATCCCGTGGTTCGATTGCGGCCACTCGTAACCCGGTCCCGGACCGCCCCAGTGCCTGAGGAGGTTGCCTGCCTGGTCGAACTCCAGAACGGGTGGGGCCGCGGCGCAGCACTCGCCGGTGGGCGGGTTTGCGTCCAGGCGCGTTTCGCCGGCGGCAAGCGATGAGGCCCGATGGATGATCCACACGTGGTCCTGCGCGTCGACCCACACGCCGATGGTCGATCCGAGGACCCAATGGTTCGGCAATGGCTTGGGCCAGAGGGGATCCACCTCGAACATGGGCGCTTGCACTCCGCTCTGAGCCGCCGCCGTCTTCTCGAGGGCGGCCTGACCGACCCCGAGCGCGACAATGAGTGTGATCAAGGCGATTCCAACACACACGTTACGCTTGCGCGTCATGCCTTTCCTCCGTTCGGATGTACGTAGGCTCGCATGGCCACGTCACAGTGAACGCTCCGCTGTCTGCACCGCTCCACCGAGCCATTTCTGGTCTGTCCCTGATTCGAAGGGGCCTAGTATATAGCAGGCTCGCTACGAATCAACCACCCGTCTACTGCTTGACGTATTTCGTCAATCCGCCTCCGGCGGTGGGACCGGAGCCCGGGCCTTCCGCCCATACACGTTGCCCTCGGAATCAACGGCTACACCTTCCCCGGCGACGCCCAGCGGCCTCTCCTCAGCAGCCCGAGAGTTTGTCACATATAGGAAAAAGGCCTAGAATCTGGCCTGGATACCTATGCTTGCGACTGGTGGTCTGTGTCGGGTGAGCTGTGCCCTCATCGTGTTGCAGCTCGCCACGTGGAACTCTCGGCCCGCGTTCGCCCAGGACGTCCGCATCGGGGTGAATTTCCTCCAGATCGAGGGCCGGGACCCGTTTGTGACGTTCGAAGTCGTTGAACCGGTGTCACGCGGCAGGTTCTCCATCCCGGCGCTGACACTGGTCACCACCGACTCCGGACCCCAGCTGAAGGGCTTCACGGTGCCCCTTCCCGTCCTGAAGTTGGGCAGCCTCTCCTTCAATCCCCAATATGGCGACCAGCGATTCGACGTCAACTTCCTGGCCGGATCTCTCCCGGGCCTGGCCTTCAAGGCGCGTCGTCTGCAGGGTCTCAGCCTGACGACCAAGCAGGGCGTCAACTCCTTTTCCCTGATGCTCGGTCAGTTGGCCGGCAAGGATTCCAAACCCTTCAGCTCGGCCGTTCCCCGGGTCTTGACGCTGACCGGCACGCTCAAGCCACGCAATGGTCTGACGGTCGCACCTCGGGTCGTGAAACGGCTCGGGCGCCAGGGCCTGTCCGGCAGTGCCGAGACGAGCGCAGGCGTCGGGGTGCGGGCCGACGTGTCCCCGAATCTTCACTTGATTGGTGACCTCGGCGCCACGCGAAAGGCGGATGACGAATGGGCCTCGTTCGCCGTGGTTGGTGCCGTGGCCGAATGGTCGCGCGGCTCAGTGGAGGCCAGCGTGAAACGGGCCGATGCCGCGTACCGGTTGCTGGGCCGGGTCAAATTCGCCGAAGATGAGGCCCAGCTCACGGGCAAGTTCTTGGTGTCTCACGGGCTGATGCTGTCGGGGAAGCTCAGTGCACTGCAACAAGTCATCGAGTGGAAGCAAGACCGATTCGGAAGTTCCGCGGTACGGTTTGTTCGCGAACGCGCAGACCGCACCTCGGGTCTTCAGTCAGGCACCACGACGAGACGGTTGCAGGTGGAATTCAAGGGTGCACCGTTAGGGGAACGTGTCCGGCTCGAGTGGAAAAGCTCGATTCCGCTCTCGCGACGGGCGTCAACAGACTCGCCTGCGAAGTCTCGACTCAAGGGTCGGGTCGTCGTCACTCGCCAGATCACGCTGACAGGCCAGGCGAACTACGAAATGTTCAGCGACGCAGGTGCCGTCCTCTCCATCCGTTCCGTGCGGGTCGGCGCCGAGCTCGAGATCTCTTCCCGCACGACTGTGCACCTCGGCTATGCCCACGCACCCGGTTCAGCGACCGCTCTTCCCCAGCGCTTCGAGGCACGGCTCGTCCGCACATTGTCGTTCTGAGCTTACGTTGGATGACGCGACTTAAGGCTGAAGGACTTCAGTGCTACGCTTCCTCTTCAGAGCGAGTGTGCGAGCAGTATCACGCGCGTGTGCAACGGATCGATCGACGGCGAGCAACCCAGATTTCTCAGGAGCACAGCATGCCAACGCGTTCGAGCCCGTGGTCCGTGATTGCCACCGCAGTCCACCGGACCGTGACGCTCGGAAGCTTGGTGACGTTCGGTGCGATCTCGGCTGTCGCGCAGAGCGGTTTTCAGGTCGAGGAAGCCACCATCGACGACATTCACCAAGCGATTCAGCAAGGTCGCACGACCTGTGTGCAGCTCGTGCAGGCCTATGTCGATCGCGCCAGAGCGTATAACGGAATCTGCACGCAGCTCGTCACCGAAGAGGGCAGGCCGATTACGCCAGGCACGGGGACCGTTCGTGCCGGCGTCCCGCTCGTGTTCCCGTCGACCACCGTGGCGGTGAGCGACATTCTGCCTGATTACGGCGAGTACGACGGTGTGCCGATTGACTTTGGCCGTATGGAGGCGACGCAGTCGGATCCCAACGTCCAACAGCAGTACGGCATGGTCGTCGGCATGAACGACGCGGGCCAGCTCAACGCGCTGAGCACGCTCAACCTTCGCGGCGAGCGGTCGGTGACGTGTCAGGCCGAGTGCGATAGACACCCGTCGGACGGCAGTCTTCCGGCGCAGTGCCCGGCGGCGTGCGAATTGTTCCGGCAACAGTCCGACGCACTCGAGCGGGCGGCCGAGCTCGATGCCCAGTACGGCAGGACTCCCGACCTCGACGCGATGCCGATGTACTGCGTCGCGTTTTCGTTCAAAGATGTCTTCGACACCACGGACATGCGCTCGACCGCCGGTGCCGATGCGAGCTATGCGATGGACGCCCCACGCGAGGACGCGACGGTCGTCGCCGAGTTACGGGCCAAGGGCGCCATCATCTATGCCAAAGCCAATCTCTCCGAATACAACGCCGGTGGCGGGAACCCCGGGGGCGCCAGGGCCGGGTCGCGGACGTACGGCGCAGGCGCCTCCCGCAGCAGCTGGGCCGGCACAGCGTGCAATGTCTACGATACGGCGCGCGAAGCCGGCGGCTCGAGCTCGGGGTCCGCTGTGTCGGTCGGCGCCAATCTCGCCACCTGTTCGATCTGTGAGGAGACCGGCGGGTCGTGCCGGCAACCGGCCTGGCGAAACGGCGTCGTCGGTTTCGTGACGACCAAAGGGCTGATGCCGTACGGCGGATCGATCGGTGTGGAGCCCTACCTCGACCGTGCAGGCGTTCACTGCCGCACGGTCAGGGACGCGGCCCTGGTCCTCGACGCGCTCAAGGACCCGGAACGTGGCTACTACGATCCGCGAGACATTTACACCGCGCTCCCGCGCGCGCTGATCTCCGACGAGCCCTACGCGAGTTTCACCGCCGTTGACGAGACGATGGGCAGCAGACCACTCACGGGATTACGCATCGGCATCGTCCGCGAGTATATGGTGAAGCACACCCAGAACGATGCGGCGATGAGCGACCTCGTCAACGACGAAATCGTCCGTGTGCTGCGCGACGAGCTCGGCGCGGAGATCGTCGAATCGTTCGATCCGGACTATCCGGACGATCCCGCGATTCCGAACATGGCCTACAACTTTCAGCAGGCGATCGCCGAGATTCTGCCCGTGCTGATGCCAGAATTCATTCAGGAAAAAAATGACGAAGGCGAATACAGGTTTGCCGTGCCCGGCTACGACGTCACGACGCGCGACTATCTCGTCAAGGCGGCCGACGGTAAGGCGCCGCTGTCCGAGGACCTGAATCTCCGGAGCATCAACCGGTCGCCACCGACGGCGAGCTTCAGCTTCCACCTGGCGCAGTACCTGATGCGTCGTGGGGATCCCAGGGTGACCGACTGGGCCAGCTTGAACGCCAATTCCAAGTACTACAGCGAGGCTCGCACCGTCGCGATGCGCAATTGGGAATACACACAGAACATCGCATCGGCGGGCATCACGCGACGTGTCAAGATACGTGACGTCATGCGGCTTGTGCTGCTCAACGTCATGCACAAGAACGACCTCGACGTGTTGGTCAATCCGACGATCACGGTTCCCCCAATAAGAATCGGATACGCCGGTGAACCGTCGGTCAACAACCGTCCGACGGGTCGGTTTCCCACGAGTGCCAACCTCGGTATTCCCGAGATCACCGTGCCGGCCGGTTTCAACCGAGTCGTCTACGAGCCGGAGTACGTGCTGAGCGACGGCAAGGGCGACTATGACAACGTCACGAGCAGCCGACAGACGCGGGTCGATTCACCGCTGCCTGTGGGCATTTCGTTCTGGGCGGGGCCCGGCGATGAGCCGATACTCCTGCGCGTGGCGTCGGCGTATGAAGCCGCGACCACACACCGCCTGCCGCCGCCGGGTTTCGGGCCCGTCCGGGACTAGGATCTGGACTCATATGATGGTCAGGGCAATTCAGGCCGGGTGTTTCAGCGGCCGGTACGGAGGTGCAGGATGAAAGGGTTGCTCGCGCTCATCGTGGCCGTCCTGTTGGCCGCAGCCGCGTCGGCGGACCCGCTGAACTGTGACCTGGCAGGATACACGGCCCAGGACGGGCTCACCGCCTCCGTCGAGGCGGACGTCCTGCTTCTCGGCTGGACCGGTGACGCCGGAGCCGACCTTCGGATGCGGCTCGTCATCCAGAATGCCCAGCCCATGGTACGAGAGCTCGCCATCCGGCGGCGGGGCGGAGCCTGGGCCGTTCTGGGACAGGATCTGTCGCCCGAGTATCACGTGACGAGCGGCATCCGCCGGCTGTCCTACCAGCAGTCGCAGCCGCTCGAAGCGACTGGCGTCGAAATCACCCAGGACGTGATCGACCGGGAGAAATGGTATGTCTTCTGGGACGCGCCTCTCGTCATCCCCGGCGTGACCGAGGGGAGGAACCCACGGAACTGGGGTGTCCCGCGCTCGCCAGACGAAATCCGTCGCATGGATGCCGTCTTCAATACCTCCTCGTGCGGGGTCAAGACCGACGGCGCGCGCCTCGAAGTGACCTTCCCGGGGCTCGAGATCGGAATTTTCGCGGGCGACCTGCGCTTCACCGTCTATCGCGATACGAACCTCATCCGTATGGAGGCCATTGCCAAGACGGAAGAAGACTCGGTTGCCTATATCTACGAGGGGGGCTTGAACGGATTCTCCACGGACACCTGGTCGCGGGTGGCATGGCGGGACCTGGCAGGCCACCCGCAACAGTACGCTTTTGGCGGGGTCACGAATGATGCGAAGGTGGCCGTAAGGGCCGCCAACCGGCTGCTCGTCGCAGAAGGTGCGGGCGGCTCCTTGGCTACGTTTCCACCGCCCCACGCCTTCTTCTGGACGCGAGAGGTGGATATCAATCTCGGGTACGTCTGGTACCGGCACGACGAGGGCGACCGGTTCGGTCTGGGAGTGCGGCAGCACGACCGCGAGGAGGACCCACGATACGTGGAGAATTTCGCCCTCTACAACGCGCCACCGGGAACGCTCCAGCGGATGGCGATGTACTTCTACGCGGGAACTGGTCCCGCCGAAGCCACCCGGCAAGACGTCCTGGCCTTCACGCATGGCGACACGTTCAAGCCGGTTCCCGGCTACCAGACGTTCGTGAACCACTTCCACCTTCGCTTCACCGAACGCCAGCGTGCCTTGGGCTCACTCGACCAGAAGTTCCCCGACCTCGAGGCCATGAAGGGCGTGGGGCTCAACATCATCGGGTTGAGCGATTTTCACGGTGACATGAACCCTGATGACCCCGGACCGAAGCGTTTCCAGGACTGGAAGGACTACGGCGAAGCCGCACAGAAGGCGTCAGACGCCGACTTCCTCGTCACCCCGTGGGAGGAGCCGAGCGCGTATTTCGGGGGCCACTACAACACGATGTTCCCGAAGAACGTGTACTGGTCGAAGGTCCGCGAGGCAGGACAGCCGTACACCGAGAACGACCCCACATTCGGTACGGTGTACCACATCGGCAACGCGGAGGAGATGCAGCAGCTGCTCGATGACGAGAACGGGTATTGGTTCCATGCGCATCCGCGCACGAAGGGCACCACGGGATACCCCGACCACATCTTCGACAAGCCGTATGTGCGAAATGACCGCTATCTGGGTGTCGCGTTCAAGCCAGGCATGGGGCAAGACCTGTCGGAACCGCGCATGTGTGAGTATCGCTGCTTCGACGTGACGGATACGATGAACAACCTCATCGCGGGCTCCGGACTCCGGCCGAAGTACATCATCGGCGACGTCGATACGTACCAGAAGGGACCGAGCGACGATATCTACGCCAACTTCCCAGTGAATTACGTCAAGCTCGACACGCTGCCGAGGGCGGACGAGAGCTGGAGCCCGATTCTGACGGCACTGCGTAACGGCGACTACTTCGTGACGACGGGTGAGATCTTGATCACGAACTACGCGGTGGAAGGTGCAGGAGACCGGCGCACAGTCGCGGCCGACGTCCAGTGGACGTTCCCGTTGGAATTCGTGGAGGTCGTCTGGGGAGATGGCACCTCGATCGGCCGTGAGATCATCCCCGCCACTGATCTGCCCCCCTTCGGTTCCACACGCTTCGAGATCCCGTTCGACGCCGCCGGAAAGGCCTGGGTCCGCTTCGCGGTCTGGGACTCGGCTGGGAACGGAGCATTCGTGCAGCCGGAGTGGGTGAACGCGCAGGGCGCCCGCCCTGGCCGGTAATCATCGACGTGCCATCAGCGACGGGTTTACAAGCGCCTGTCTCAAGTTGGAGGGAGCTGTACGCTCGACCTGTAGCCGAGAACCACCACGTGCCTGCAACCCGCCGACCTGGTTAAACGAGCCGACGGGGTTTTTTTGGAGAGACAGAAGAACGAAATCGAGAGGCAGCCTGACGTGAGGGCCTGCGGCTCGTCAGCCACCTTTCTGCGTCGCACAACGGTCGGCTACCCGGGGCGCGGATTCTGCTTCAAGAACTCCGGGATTCAACCTGCCCGGTCCGATTCAAGCCATGCCAGCGCCCGCCATGCTCTGAGCAGCATGCGGATGTACCAGCGTTCCGCTCTCGACGCTGGGCGAGAACTTGCGCATCGCCCATCAGGTGCTTACTCTGGGATGGAGTCGGGTACCGAGACAATGTACCGACGCGAGTTCTTGCTCAGTGCCGGCACGATCGTGATCGCTCTCAAGGCCTCAGCGTCACAGACGACAGATTCCGCCTCACAGCCGGACGACTCACCTCTCATCACGCTGTTCTTGTGCGGCGACGTGATGACCGGCAGAGGCATTGACCAAGTACTCCCTCACCCGAACGACCCTCGCATTTACGAGCCCTATGTGCGGAACGCCGTTCGGTATGTGGAGCTGGCGGAGACATTGAATGGACCGATTCCAAAACCGGTGGCCTTCCCGTACATCTGGGGCGATGCGCTCGACGTGTTGGATCGGGTCGCGCCTGACGTGCGGATCGTAAACCTCGAAACGGCCGTTACCCGCGCCGACGACTACTGGCGGGGCAAGGGGATCAACTACCGGATGCATCCCCGAAACGTTCCCTGCCTCACCGCCGCGAAGATCGATTGCTGCGCACTTGCCAACAACCACGTCCTGGACTGGGGTTACTCGGGGCTGGCGGAGACGCTTGAAACGTTGAGCACGGCGAAGGTGATGAGGGCTGGGGCCGGTCGGAACAGGGAGGAAGCTGCGGCGCCGGCCATACTCGATGTCCCCGGTAAGGGGCGCGTCATCGTGTTCTCCGTCGGATCGGTGACCAGCGGCATTCCCGCTGAATGGGCTGCCGACGATGACCGGGCGGGCGTCAATATGTTCAGTACGCTGTCTGAGGAGGTTGTGGGGGACATTGCGACGAGCGTCGGGCGAGTCAAACGCTCAGGTGATGTGGTCGTGGTGTCGATCCACTGGGGCAGCAACTGGGGCTACCTCATTCCCGACGATCACCGGCAGTTCGCACACCGGCTCATCGACGAAGCGGGCGTCGATGTCGTGCATGGGCACTCCTCGCATCATCCTCAAGGAATCGAGATTTATCGCATGCGGCCAATCCTGTACGGCTGCGGTGACTTCCTGAACGACTATGAAGGGATCGGCGAATACGAGGAGTTCAGGGGCGATCTGTCGCTGATGTATTTCGTGAGCCTAGATCCCGCGACCGGGAACCTGGCCCGCATGGTGATCACACCGCTTCAAATCAGACGCTTCCGCCTCAACCGAGCGTCGGACCCGGACGCCGAATGGCTACGAGATGTCTTGAGCCGGGAAGGCCGCGCGCTCGGCACGACCGTCGAGCTGACTGCGGACAATACGTTGATCCTGCGATCCCGCAGCGTCTAGCAGCCCGTGGTGAAAGTCCCGCGTCGCACCGAGTAACCCATGAAGACACGAACCCAAGCCCGCGAAGAAGCGGGCCACGAAAAAGCCGCTGCGGAAGTTGCTGGCCCGTCGAGACGGACCTGCCGACTTCCACTTCGTCGCGCCGTGACGGCCTGAGTCATGCGCATCATCGAGTCGCTCGCGTCACGGCACCGGGACGCGAAGCGCACTCCCTGGGCTGAAGCGCTGCGCTACAAACAATTCGGTGAAGCGCCCGGCAGCTCCCAACTGCCAAACCCTAACGCGACGCCTGCGTGAAGACCTCTCTCAGGCGCCGGACGACCAGCGCATCCTCGCCGTCGCGCAGGTTGGCGGTCCAGACGTAATTCCGGAAGAGGATTACCCGCGGCTCGCCGGCCAGTAGCTCCGCTCGCAGCGCCTCGGCGGTCAGCGGGATGACGCCCTCGTCCCAGGTGAGCTCGACGATCCCCTGGTCGATGGTGTTGAGGGCGTAGTCGGCGCGCAGGCCCGGGACATCCTGGAGCTGGGCGGCGATCCACTGCGCCTTCCGGTTTCCATCCGCCGTGACGGCGGCGTGGTCCCGGGCGACGAACCGGTCGAGGGCGACGATGAAGCCGACGATCTCCTCCTTCGCCACCTTCATCCCGCGGCCGATGCCGTCGTTCGGCGCGTTCTGGAGCCTGGCGGCTTCGATGAGGTCGGCGCGGCCGGCAAGCAGGCCCGTCGACTGCGGGCCTTGCAGCCCCTTGCCGCCGCTCATAGCGACCAGGTCGGCGCCCATGGTGATGTAGCGCGTGAGGTTCTCGACAGGCGGAACGTCGGGCGCCGCATCGACCATCACCGGCACGCCCGCCCGCTTGCCGACGTCGACCAGTTCCTCCGGCCGCATGATCTCCGGCCCCCACTCGGTGGCGCGATGCTGCGGCACCGGCGGCCCCGGCTGCCGCTGGCGCTCGATGCTGGCCGTGGCGGCGATCATCGCCGTGGTGTCGCCCAGCGCGCTCAGGAGCTGCTCGCGGGTCTCGACCTCGACGATCGTCATCCCGGCAGCCTGGTAGGCGTGCGCGTAGGACGTCCGATGGGCCGATTGGATGAGACACTCCCGTCGCGGCCAGGTCGGATGCGGCAGGGCGGCCATGCGCGCGCGGTCCTGGCCGGTCAGGCAGGCCGCAGCCCCCAGGAGGAGGGCCGAGGCCGCCCCCGCCGAGACCAGGCCGGCCTCGGCGCCGGTGACAGCCGCCACGCGGCGGCCAGCCGCCTCGGTGAGCTCGGCCATGTCGACGAAGAACTCGTTGGCCTCGAGCATCGCGTCGGTCACCTCCGGTGACAGCCGGACGCCGCTCAGTCGGGTGATGTTCGGATGCGCCGCTAGATGCGGTCTGATACCGAAGCGTCGCATGAAGATGTTGTCGCGCAGCTTCGCCTCGAGCGCGGTGACGTCGGCCTGCGCCGCCTGGGCGGTCGACGGAGCGACCGCGCCTAGGCCGAGGGCGGCCGTCGCGGCGCCGAGAAACTGCCGGCGACTCACGTCGGGTCGGGTGGGGTCGGCGCGTTGCAGGGCGTGAGATGCCATCGGATACCTCCTGGGGTCCACGAAACCCGTTTCAATTGGTGCAGCGGAAATGAGACGGGGAATTATAGCTGGAGCGGAAGGCTAAAGGCTAAAGGCTAAAGGCTAAAGGCTGAGGGCTAAGGGGCTTAGAGGACTTCGCCTCCGGCGCGCGCATCGCGTCACGGAACCGGCACCCGCGCCTGGAGTTCCTCGAACAACTCGTTCATCGCATCTCGATCAGTCCGATGCGCCTTACAGCGCTCGCGCGATTGCCCGAAACGTGGTGCAGATCGCAGCTCATCAGTGATCTGTCGCGGGTAGGCTTCGCGGCCTGCCTCATCAACGCGAGTTTCGCCGGATCATCCTTCACTTATCATTGCGAATTCACCGAAAGATAGTCCCTACTGAACCGGTCCACCAGATCGAGGACCGGATCTGTCTGGCGGATCTGCGCGGCCTCACCGAGTACCACTAACTCCGTTTGCCAGGTTGTCGCGAGGGCCGGTACTTGGCTCACCTCCAGGCGCACATCCTGCATAAGCTGAACGCTTATACAAAGAGCATACAGCCGCCCCGATCGAGTCGTGTGTATCGCGACCGAGAGCGTCGGTGCATCGACCGTGCGTTCGCGCACGGGGATGCGATGCCATCGGAGACGCCGTTCAACCGCGGAGTACAGTAATCGGCGATCGAGCCCAAGGCGTTCCGTGTCACGATCGACGCTCGTGACGACCGCAATGGCGCCGATCCCGCTGAGCGTCTCGCCTTGGCGTGGCAAGAGTTGGGCTTGTGCGAGCAGCGGCATGGCAAGCACGACGATGCCAAGTCGTGACATGAGGGTTAGAATCGGCATTCCACAGGCTCCTGACATGACCCACAGTTTAGCGCTTGGTCCGCTGTGTCAAGAGAGCACCGCACTGGTCCCGCGGCCCGCGAGTGACCCCGGCGCCGCGGGGTCTCGTCCCGCGGGATTCAATAAGCTGAGCTGTTTCACAAAACATCTGTTTTCCGGAACAGAAAAGGGCCCGGGGGTCGCGCAAGGCGGGGCGGCGAGGAATCTTGCGGTGCGGGAAGGAGAACGGTGTATACAAGGTGCTGATCCGAGCGGCCAAAAAGGGAGAGGTTATGCCTAAGATCAACCAACTCCTCGCGATCTTCGGGTTGCTGCTGGCGGCCTTCCTGGTGGCTTCACCCAGCCTCGCTCAATCGTCCGGAACCATCAGGGGCACAGTCAGGGGTCAGGGTGATCAACCACTCGCCAAGGCCAAGGTGACGATTGAGTCTATGCAACCTCCCATTGTACGGATCGAGGACGAAACCGACGACAACGGCAGATTCCGCCAGATGGGTCTGAGACCGAGTGATTACGTTATCACCGTCGAGAAAGAGGGTGAGAGTCAGAGGAAGGTACTCAGGCTTCGGGCCAGCGACGTCTTTGAGTGGGACTTCCATCTCGACATCGCATCCGAAACGGCCCCGGTGACATTCTTGGAAGTATTGGCGCAGGTCGACCGAAAGGACGAGTTGCGGCAGTTGTTCGCACAGGGTGTGACAGCGAGCAATGCCAAGAACTACGAGGAAGCGATCACGAATTTCAATGCAGCCCTCGCGATCGCGGCGAACTGCTACGACTGTTACTACCTCCTCGGCCTGGCGTACTTTGGGTCGGTGCAGGACGCAAACGCGGAGGGCGCGTTCAAGGAAGCGGCGTTGCTCAAACCCGAGAACGCGGCGCCATATAGAGGGCTTCTGAATGTCTACGACCGCCAGCGGAAGTTCGACGAGGCCGGGGAAGCCGCCACCGCAGCCGCGCGGTTATCGGGCGAACTTGGCACAGATCCGACTGAGCTCTATGACCAGGGGGTCATCTTCTGGAACAGTCAAAAGACCACCGAGGCGAGGGTGCAGTTCGAGCAGACCATTAGCCTGGATCCGACCCATGCCGATGCTCACTATCACCTGGCGCTGACGAATTTGAGCCAAGGGAACGCGCCGGGGGCGGTATCCGCGCTCGAACGATACCTCGAATTGGATCGGGACGGACAGTACGCCGACCAGGTCAGGGCAATGCTTGAGCAACTCAAGCCATAGCACCTGGCCGACCAAAAACAGTGTGTTGGTGCTCGTCCCCAAATCGCACCGCAGGTACGACTTGGGGATCGGACACCATTTGAATCGCGATAAAACATTGGGCCATACTCCGCATGACGGACAAGCTGGAGGGAAAAACCGATCCTGAGCAAACGGTCCTAGATATTCGCGATTCAGCCCCATAAATTCAGCCTTCGTACCGTCGCCGTCGCGCCCTACCGTCCCGTCGGCACCCGCGCCTGGAGTTCCTCGGCAGGTCGGAGATTGTAACGAAAGAGCAACAGCCTATACGCCAGTACGGAGGTGCCCCGTGCGCTCCGCGACAGCCCCGGGGGTCGCACCATCACTGGAGGATGTCGAAGAGCTGCGTGTATTTCAGCGTAAGGGTCCGCCCTGCGGCACTTGGCATGGCGCTGTCGATACCACGCGTGTCGTTATACACGAGGAACAGGCCGGTGTTGGCCTGCTGCAGCCAGGCGAACCGCAGATTCGCCGACCACAGATCCGCTCGGTCGTTGTACTGAATCAAGGTCTGAATGGACATGCGGGGCGAGAACGAATAGGAGATTCTTGCCCGAGCAAGATTCGTGACGAAGCTGCCGCCGGGAATATCGATGTCGTTGCGGCTCAAGCTGAACTCGGTATTGAGCGTCTCACCCACGCGAAACCGGACCGTCGGGCTCATGGCCACCCGATCACCTCCGAAGAAGCCACCGATCGTCGTGCGCACGCTGAAGCTCAACGGGGCGCCTTGATTGGTCATGACCACCAGCAGCGCTTCCATGTGGTCGTACGTACCGGGCGGCACGACCACATCCGGAAAGATCTCGAACGAATCCACCACGCCTTCGCGGGTGATGTTCATGCCCGTGTGTACTTCAGTGCCGTCCGGCCACTCCCAGTGATTATCGATGTGGGTGCGACCCGTCTCCTGAAACCCCTCGAAATCCCAAAAGCCGTTGAAGCCGACGTGCGGGCGTAGCTCGTGTAGGCCGAAAAACTCCTCAGGCCGATACGCGTACTGGACCCTTCCTCCGACGGAGCGGAACTCCGTTCGCGTCAAGAACCCAACTTCCGGATTGAAGTTCTCTGCCACCTCGGAGTAGCTGAGGCTCGCCTCCCACGCCTGGGAGGAGTAGGCCGAGTTCAGGCCGTAGGCGTACTCGTTCCCCCTCAAGTCTGGTGTCTGGCTCCGAGCCATGAATCCGTTTATAGACCCGTCCTGACCGATTCCAACACGACCATCCACGGCGTAGGTTTGATTGTGATCGCTGTCGCCCGCCAAGCGACCCGTCGCAGAACGATTGACGAAGATTGCGCCGACGTTCGAGCGATTTCCAAGGTCCTTCCGAACGCGCGCCACGGTGAAGTTATTGGCGGCGACCGGGTCGTCCGGTGCGTCGACCGTGTTGGTTTGCATGTTGAGGAACCCGACATTGAAGCCGTTGCCCACCTGACCCGACAGCCGTCCGCCGCCCACGATGGGAATCACTTCCCCCTCGGGCCCGATACCGATACGCCGGCTGAAGAAGATCTCGGTCTGACCTGGGTTCCCAACCGTGAACAGCCCGGCGTTCTCGAGGAAGAACGGTCGCTTTTCAGGAAAGAACAAGTTGAAGCGGTTCAGGTTGACCTGCTGCTCGTCGACCTCGACCTGAGCGAAATCGGTGCTATAGGTTGCGTCCAACGTCAATGCGGGTGTGATGCTGTACTTCAGGTCCGCCCCGACGTCGCCGGTCCAGTCGTCGAGGCGGGGCCTGGAGGTGGTGGCGTTTTGTCGCAGGTGTTCGCTGAGCACGTACGGCGTGATTTTCAGGTTGCGCTGGGCCGGTACTTCGAGCCCCGACAGCCGTCCCGCCATCGAGAGGCGATACAGACCGTACTGTCGTGGCAGCGGGGCCCAGAACGCGGTCTCATTGTTTCGCCGAATATTGCGCTGGAAGTTCATACTCCAGGTTTGCGATTGTCCGGACGGATACCGAATCGTGCGAAACGGAATCGCGAACTCCGCGCTCCACCCGATCTCCGAGATCTGCGTCGCGACCTGCCACGAGCCGTCCCAGTTGAGGTTGAAGCCGCCCCCAGCGCCGCCCTGAGTACGCCCGCCGCCACTCCCAAACCGGCCGCCACCTTGCCCTTCGTTCACGAGCTGGCCGTCGAACTCCAGTCCGGCCGGGTTGGTGCCAAAGACGAAACCGTTTTGCTGGTCGAGATAGGTGTCGAGGACGATCTGAAAGCTGTCAGTGTCGTTCAGTGACGAATCCCGTCGACTGTCCGACATGATGATGCCATCGGGATCCGCGTCGAAGCAGACGACGCCAAAATACAGGGTGTCCTCGGTGTAGACGATTCGAACCTCCGTCCGCTGCGTCGCAGGCTGCCCCTCGTCTGGCCGGGTCTGCCGAAAGCCAGTCGCAGGCTCCGCGCTCAACCAGGTGGGGTCATCTACGACGCGCCCGTCCAAGACTGGCGGCCGCTCGACGCGGACCGCCAGCGCGACCGGAACACTGAGAGACAAGCCTTGGGCTTCTTCAGAGGCAGCGTCCCCGGACTGCGCAACCGCCTCGCCGCCGACGAGCACCAGACCTCCGAACGACAGAGCCGAAATCACGGCCGCGGACATCACGCTTCGCACGAACCTACCGAACAACGCCATGAGCACTCCCCCCTGTAACAGTAATCGACCTATCCGCCGGGAACTACACCTGATGGGATTGTCAAGTTGAAGCCGCAAATGGCAGAGTAGGCCGATGACGAGCCAGCCGCGCTATGGTGGATACCGATTTCCCCCTGAAATCATCAGTCACGCCGTCTGAAACACCAGGTGCCCCGTCGGCGCAAAGCGGGGGGGGGTCCCTTTCGTCAGTTCCGTGGCTTCACCGGTCGCCAGGTCAAGGAGCGTCAGTTGGCCGATGGACGTCGCTAATGTCCCGCCGGCACCCGCGCCTGGAGGTCTGAGAACCAGTTGTCCTACGGCACCGGCACGCGTTCGAGCAGTTCATCGCGGCGGCGGCACAGGCGGCGCGTGACGCGCCGCCTGTGTCACCAGGTCGGTTGGAGAGGCTCGGTCCGCTGAGTCACTGAGCCGGTCAATCGCCCATTAGCTCACCATCGTCTTGGCACAGTGCTCGTCGAAGGCCTCGGTCAATCGGCGAGCGATTGCCGGCGCCTCTTGCCCCTCGATTTCGTGGCGCTCCAGCATGTAGACCAATTTCCCGTCCCGCAACAGTGCGATCGACGGTGACGACGGCGGATAGCCGACGAACTGGTCTCGCGCTCGGTTGGTCGCCTCGACGTCGGCGCCGGCGAATACCGTGGCGACGACATCCGGCGTCGTCGAATGCTGCAGCGCCAACGCGACGCCTGGGCGCGCCTTCCCGGCGGCGCAGCCGCACACCGAATTGACGATGACCATGACGGTCCCCTTGGAGTCGCGGACGACGGTATCCACATCGGCGGCCGTGCGTAACTCGCGCACGCCCAACCGGGTCAACTCCTCGCGCATCGGCGCAATCATGAACTCTGGATAGACCACGTCAGGCTCCTTTCCTCTTGATGACGTCCCGCAGCACAGAATAGCAGACCGGCCCGTCTCGGTACCAGATTGTTCGTCATGAAGGTCCCGCTGGGCGCTCACGACGGACGGTTGGAGGGCTGGCGTTGCTTGCGCGCCTCGCGCCGGCTGGTGTAGACGAGCAAGGCCATGAAGCCGCCCCAGTTAATCCCGAGCAGGCGACCGTGGCTGATGGTCGCTTCGAGGGCGACCTCGGGGAACCGGCGGACGTTGATTTACCCGCTCGGCGCTCCGGGATTAGGTGAGGTTCTTGCGCAACTCCTCGTAGCTACCGCCCGGCGGGGCTGTAGTCTCGACGGGCAATCCGGCCGTTGACCATCCCTCGTCTACCAATGCGCCGCTCAGCGGGTCACGCGCACCACCGAAGCCACCTCGTACGTTCGCGACATGCTGATATCCACGTGAGGTCAACAACTCCGCTGCTTGGGTGGACCGCCCCCCGACCTGACAGCCTATGAGCAACTTCGCGTCGCGGGAATGGTTGGCGTGCATGACCGCGAGAAACTCCGGATTGGGAGTCTTTTGACCCGTCTGGACGTCGTAATGGAGCAGGGGGACGTTGTGTGCACCCGCCGGGTGACCCGCCTCGTATTCTGGGATCGACCGTACGTCGATGTACGCATACCCTTCTCCGCCCTGCAGACGGTACGCCTCCTTCACATCCACGTGTTTAACGGCCATTCTGCTCTCTTACGCCCGCGGGGATCTAGGATACAGGAATCAGGATACAGGTGATTCCGTCTCAGGCGCTGCACGGTGACAGGGCGCGTCGTCACCTCATGTGGGCGTGTCCGATGCGTCGGCTGCTTCGCCTGCCTGAAACCCGATCGTGCGGTGGCTCTTGTCGCAGAACGGCTTGTTCGCCGACGCGCCGCAGCGACACAGGGCGAACGGACGTGAGGGCACGGCGTATTCCTTGCCGTTCCAATCGATCACCGTCACGTCGTCGCCGTCGACGCGATAGGGACCATTGAGACGAACCTTGATGGTGGCCATCGAAAAGCAGTACGCAGCCGGGATTTCCGTTTCGATCGCCCGGATCAGACCCCTTATATACCGACTGCCTCCAGCTCGTCCAGGGCGCGCAGATAGAGCTCAACCCAAACGACCAGATGTCCGCCTGGGCTTGATCTGGGCTTGATCCGATCTCGTGGACACTTTCCGAAAGGCGGATACGATGTCCACCATGGCAGACACAGCGACACCAAGACGACCGCGTCGGCGGTTCACGGAGGAGTTCCGGGCGGGTGCCGTGCGGCTGGTCCTCGATGAAGTCGTCCCAGCCGGTCTTTGTCGCGGCTGCCGTCATCGTCATCGTGGGTGAGTTCGCGGCGTCGAGGTCGGACAGTTCCGGTTGGAGCGCCTTCGCCAGGCCGAAGTCCAGCACCTTCACCGTGCCGTCGTCCTTGACCTTCACGTTGGCCGGCTTCAGGTCGCGGTGAATGATCCCCTGCTCGTGCGCCGCTTCCAGGGCCTCGGCGATCTGGCGGGCGATGGGCAGGGCTTCGTCGAGTGGGATCGGGCCTTTGGCGATACGATCTTGGAGCGTGGGGGCCTTCGACCAGTTCCAGAATGAGCGCCCGCGTGTCCCCGGACTTTTCCAGCCCGTAGATGGCCGCGATGTTGGGATGGTTCAGGGACGCCAGGACCTTGGCTTCCCGCTCGAAGCGGGCGAGGCGTTCTGGATCGGTCGCAAACGCATCCGGCAGCACCTTGATCGCCACGTCGCGGTCCAGGGTCGTATCGTGGGCGCGGTACACCTCGCCCATGCCACCCGCGCCGATCTTCGCGGTGACTTCGTAGACGCCGAGCTTGGAGCCTGGACCGAGAGCCATGTTGGTGAACGGCCAAGTTCACCGCAGGGGGAGACGGGGCGTACGGTCGGCCCGCAGAGTGCCGCTAGAAAGCCGTATCTGGACTCCTTTCGCAAGCCGTTTCTTATCTGGACTCCTTTTCTTAAGCCGCGTCGCGTGATGTCGGGGTCGCACGGTGATCGGACTGCAGACGTATCTTCGGCCTCGGTGTGGAGCGTGCAGGGCTCCGGGCCAGTATGGAAATTCGCGCGTGGGGTACCAATCGACGTTGAACGGCCTTGATGGCCAGGCTTTCTATCGGTGTGTCCCCACGCCGGTCCGACCGGTGTGCCATTGCTCGAGTGTGCTCGCGGCAGTCCTCCAGGGGTGAACGATGGTGTCACGCCGCGCGTTACGCGGCGCCAGGGCGCTCGCGGAAGGGGCGGTCGCTCTGCCAGATGCGCCAGATCATGCGGGCCAGCTTGTTGGCGACCGCCACGGCCGCTTTGTTGTGCCCGCGGCGGCGCTCGACAGCGAGCGCCCAGGTGCGGAAGGCATCGGGGGTCGGCTGGCTCTTGGCGCGCCACAGGACGGACCGCGCGCCGTGGATCAACAGCGTGCGCAGGTACCGATCGCCTTGCTTGCTGATGGCCCCGAGCCGTCGACGCGACCCGCTGGAGTGTTCCTTCGGGGTGAGCTGGCGAGGTAGGCGGCCGGAGGGGAACCGGCGCACCTCGCCGACGCACGCGACCAGCGCCGTGGCCGTGAGCAAGCCCACGCCGGGGATCGTGCGCAGGTGCGCCACCAGCGGGAGCTGCTTGGCGAGGGCCGCGAGCTGCCGTTCGAGGTCGTTGATCTGGTCCTCCAGCCGGCGGATCTCGTCGCACAAGACGGCCAGGCTCGGGCGAACGCTCATAGGCACGGGCGCCTCCGGGTCTTCGAGGAGCGCGCGGACGCGCGGCACGACGTGGTGCGCCCCAGCCGGGATCGTCACGCCAAACTCGCGGAGCAGGCCGCGCAGGCTGTTCAGCCGCATGATCCGGGTGGCCTGCCACGTGGAGCGAATCCGATGGAGCGTGGTGAGGGCTTGTTGGCTGACGGTTTTGACGGGGACCGGATGAATCTCGTCGTTCCGCGCCGCCTCGAGCAAGGCTTTCGCGTCCGCGCGGTCGGTCTTGCTGCGGCGGACGTAGCGGTGCACATCGTACGGGGGGAGTAACTGCACGGTGTGGCCCAGGCGCTCGAGCTCCCGGCCCCAATGATGCGCCGAACCGCAGGCTTCGAGCAGGACCGTGGCGGCGGGCCGCTCGGCGAAGAAGCGCAGGACCCGCGCGCGGGTCAGCCGATGCTCTTCATCGACTCGGCCCGGGCGGTGGGACACGGCCACCTGAAAGACCGACTTGGCGAGATCAACAGCGATCGTCGTATGCTCCATCTGGACTCCTCCTGGCTGTGGCCCGCGAGAGGCCGTTGCGTGTTTGGCACGATGATGCCGTACCAGCGGGAGGAGTCCATCCCATCAACGTTCAGGTAATGCGGGGCGATCTGGATGCGGAGCAGGGAAGGGGGGGGTCGTCGTTACGCGCGGAAGCCCCCTACCGTCCCGTCGGCACCCGCGCCTGGAGTTCCTCGAACCAGTTGAGGACGACGTCGATCCGGATCTCCGCCTCGTCGTCGAGCGGCAGCGCGGTGAGAAGCCGTTCGGCATCCGCCGAGAAGTCCCATCCGCGGCCCAGATCCGGGGAGGACAGCACAAGGGCTGCCTGCCCAGGCGTGAAGGTCCCCGACTCGACACGATACGGGACCACGTGCAAACCCTCCGCCGTTCGAAAGAACAGCTCGCTCGAACCTGGAGACCACCTGGAGTCGAGCACCTCATTGGCAACCGGCACCCGACCGGTGAGCCCCGGATACGCTGCGACGTAGAGGGTCGGGCCGGACTGATACGCCACCCACTGCCCATCGGGAGAAAGCAACCCGACGTCATCCAGCGGCGTCTCCACCAGCGGTCGAGCCGAGTCAGGGTCATCGGCCTCCATCGCCCACAGGTCTCGATCCCCGTCCGCAGACCATCGGACAAACAAGAGCTGGTCATCGGCGCTCCATCCCGTCGGGACATCATCCTGTTCGGTCGACAGGAGATCCTGGTCGACGACCGAGCCGTCCAGGGCACTCCACCGGATGTCGAAGCTCCCGCGCGTCATCGAGAGGAACGCGATCTTCTCGCCGCCGGCGTGCCAGATCGGGGCAGCGTTATAGCCCGTTCGTGTCAGCTGCGCCGCGGTCTCCCGGTCGAGATCGTAGATCCACAGCTGCTGGCTGCCGGCGTCCAGACGTTCGATCGCGAGTAGGCGTCGATCGGGCGACAGCGACAGGGCGCCGAATCTCGCCGGTTCAAACGGGAGCAGCTCCACGTCGCCGTCACGGGATACCCACGCGAGGCGCCTCAGCCGTTGATCGACCGGTTCAGCGCCGGCAAACGACACGAGCGTGCCGGTCTTGGAAAACGCGAAATACCCCTCGTCGGAGCCTTCCGGGCTCAGGTTCCCCACGTCGGCCAGAATCGGGACGTCCGGGCCTGTGCGCTGCCCCGCTGCGACATCGAACGGCACGGCATGGTAGGCGCCGCCACGGTAGTAGACCAGGTGACCGGTCGGGGCGTACCGGGCCGCAGCCCCGTCGAACAACGGTTCGTAGTCGCCGGTATCGAGCTGCAGCATCGCCACCTGTGCGTCACTCAGTCCAGCGCCTCCATAAATGGTGAACAGGGCCCGCCGCCCGTCGGGCAGCAGTTCGGGCCAAATGTGCCCGCTCTCCCCCCGCTCGCGGTCAACGGTCGTGAACTGGAGGGGCTCACCACCAGCGGCCGGGATCTGCCAGAGCGGGCCGGCCCACGTGGGTGAAAAGAGAATCATGCCGTCGTCACCCCACGCCGCCCCCACCGGCGCGGAGGCGGCGCCGAGCGGCAGCGGATCGCCGCCCCGCACCGACATGCTCATCAGCTCTCCGTCCAGGAAGAATCCGACCGACTGGCCATCTGGTGAGAAGAACGGATTGCGGGCACGCGCCGTGCCTGGCAGGGGCGTCGCGTCGAATTGATCGAGCTCGCGGGTATACAACGTCGTCAACCGATCGCCGTAGACGACCCGCGACCCGTCCGGCGCGATCGCTATGTATCGGTAACCGCCGGCGTCGCTGTCGTCCAGCGGCACCGAGAAGCGCGTCATGCGAGCCCCCGAGTCCACCGATGACGTCGGGATCGTCTGCACGATGGCGACGACAATCGCCGTGGCTGCGATCGCCCACGGGATCAGATGACCCACGCCGGATGACCGCTTCCCTGGCTGCATCGGGGTCGCGGCCAGCGTGTCCGCCGCCGTGGTCTCGAACGCACCTTCCAACGCCAGCCGCACGTCGCCGATGTCGCGGATGCGCTGCTTCGGGTCTTTTTCCAGACAGCGCCGGAGATACCTGTTCAGGCTGGATGGCAAGCGTTCGGGCAGGGCGCTCCAGTCCGGGTGGCTCTGGAGCACCTGGGAGAGCGTGAGCGAAATGTCTTCACCGGCGAATATCTGCTTACCCGTCAGCATCTCGTAGAGCACCACGCCGAACGCCCAGATGTCCGCGCGTCTATCCACCGTCTTCCCGCGTGCCTGCTCGGGACTCATATATGCCGCTGTCCCCATGATGACGCCCATCTTCGTGGCAGCGGCGGTCATCGTCATCGTGGGGGAGTTGGGCGCGTCGAGGTCGGAGAGATCAGGCCCCAGCGCCTTCGCCAACCCGAAGTCCAGCACCTTCACCGTGCCGTCGTCCTTCACCTTCACGTTGGCCGGTTTCAGGTCGCGGTGAATGATGCCCTGCTCGTGGGCAGCTTCAAGCGCCTCCGCGATCTGCCGGGCGATGGGGAGGGCCTCGTCGAGTGGGATCGGGCCTTTGGCGATCCGGTCTTGGAGCGTTGGCCCTTCAACGAGTTCCAGCACCAGCGCCCGCGTGTCGCCGCTCTGTTCGAGTCCGTGGATCGCCGCGATGTTGGGGTGGTTCAGGGAGGCGAGGACTTTGGCTTCCCGCTCGAAGCGGGCCAGGCGTTCTTCATCTTGGGCGAACGCATCGGGCAGCACTTTCAGCGCCACATCCCGATCAAGCGTCGTGTCCGTCGCCCGATAGACGACGCCCATACCGCCTTCGCCGAGGCGGCCCGTGACCTCGAAGACCCCGAGGCGACTGCCTACGTCCATGCCATTGGAGGGAAAAGTATACCTGGGGCGGTGTGCAGGGACGAGAAAAGTGAGTTCTGGGGTTCGGGCGTCACCTTGGACTACTATTAGCGGATGCGAGGAATGGTAGCGGTGTGTCTGCTGGCGATGGCCCCCGAGTGCTTTGCCCAGCAGGGCGTCTCCGACGGTCAATGGCGACACTCGAACGGCGACGCCGGGGCGACGCGGTATGCCGACCTCGATCAGATCACGTCGGAGAACGCGGAGAGCCTTCAAATCGCTTGGCAGTGGGACAGCGGCAACTTCGGACCCACCCCGGAATTCAAGAGTGAAACGACCCCCCTGATGGTCGACGGGGTCCTCTATTTCACCGCTGGCCTCCGTCGGGACGTTGTCGCGATCGATGCCGGCACCGCGGAAACGCTCTGGATGTATCGCTTCGACGAGGGCGAGCGGGGTACCGTGGCGCCTCGGAGAAACTCCGGACGCGGCGTGTCGTACTGGACCGACGGGCGTGGCGATGCGCGCGTCTTCGTCATCACCCCGGGGTTTCAGCTCATCGCGCTGGACGCCAGCTCCGGCATGCCGATTCCGAACTTCGGAAACGACGGCATCGTGGACCTGAAGCTGGGCTTCGACCAGGCCGTCGAACTCGACGCTCAGAACCTGGGTTCGAGTTCGCCGGGCATGGTGTTCGAGGATTTGATCATCATCGGCCCGGCGATGGCCGGATCCGGCCGGCCCGAGTCGAAGGTCGGCGTCCCGGCCCACATCACCGCCTGGGACACCCGCACCGGCGAGCGCCGCTGGATTTTTCATACGGTGCCGAAACCAGGCGAGTTCGGGTACGACACCTGGGAGGACGATTCGGCGACGATCGGCGGCAACGCGGGCGCCTGGGCACCACTCGCGCTCGACCCGGAGCTGGGCTATCTTTATCTACCGCTCGAGGTCGCCACGAGCGACTACTACGGCGGACACCGGCTCGGCGACAACCTGTTCTCGTCCAGCCTCGTCTGCCTCGACGCGCGAACCGGCGAACGCGTGTGGCACTTCCAGACCGTTCATCACGACGTCTACGAGTACGACAACCCGTCCGCGCCGATCCTGATGGATGTCACGGTGGATGGTCGCGACGTCCGCGCCGTCGTGCAGCTCACGAAGCAGGCGCTCGTGTTCGCATTCAACCGCGTTACAGGGGCGCCGCTCTGGCCGATCGAGGAGCGGCCGGTGCCGCCGTCTGATGTCCCCGGCGAGCGAACGTCACCGACGCAACCGTTCCCGACCAAACCCGCGCCGCTGGATCAGCAGGGGGCAACCGAGGACGACCTCATCGACCTGACGCCGGAGCTACGAGCCGAGGCGCTCGAGATCGCGCGGCGATTTAGACTTGGCCCGCTGTACGCCCCGCCGTCACTCGCCGACGCCGACGACGGCACGACCGGGACGTTTCAGGTGCCTGGCACGGCTGGCGGCGCGCTGTGGGAGGGCGGCGCCGTCGACGTCGAGACTGGCGTGCTGTATGTCGGCACGACGACAGGCTTGACCGTACTCTCGTTGGCCCACGATCCCGACGCCTCCGACGTCGAGTACATCTCCGCCGGCGTCCGGGTTGCCGGACCGCAGGGGCTGCCGTTGTTCAAGCCGCCGTTCGGCCGGATCACGGCGATCGACATGAACACGGGCGAGCACCTCTGGATGAAGCCCAACGGCGGCACGCCGGCGGCGATCCGGAACCACCCCGCCCTGGCGGGGGTCGATTTCCCCCCGACCGGTAGCCGGACGAGAGCGTTGCTGCTCGCGACCCCGACGCTGCTCTTCGCGGGAGAAGGCTGGGGCGGCGAGCCGTACTTCCGCGCCTATGACAAGCGCAGCGGTGAGATCGTCGCCGAGATCGAGCTTCCCGCGCCGGCCAGCAGCCTGCCGATGACCTACATGCACGAGGGCAAGCAGTTCATCGTCTTCGCCGCCGGCGACCGTCGGAACGATCAGCCCGCGACGCTCATCGCGCTCGCGCTCCCAGACGACGCGCCATAGATCCTCGGCATGGCGCGGGCGGCGGTCTGTACGCGCTCGTAGCTCAGGTGGATAGAGCATCGGTCTTCTAAGCCCAGCCGAACCGTAGCCGATCGCAGCCGACCTCGGTAAAACGGGGTCGGTTGTTCCTCACCTTGGCCGTTCGTGGCCGTTCGAGGTGCCGTCTCTCGCCGCGCCTGGAGTTCGGAGAACCAATTGAGGACGACCTGGATCGGGGGCGAGGCGACGGCACGACCGGCGAAATCCACGATTCCCTGGCTCGGAGAGATTACGAGGAAACGCTGGCCGTCAGCCCCGTCTACGGGGAGCCGGACGCCAAGGGGCGAAGGACGCGGCGGCACGTGGAACGGCAGATCAACGAGGCCGAAGCGGCCATCGTGCGGCGGATCTTCCAGCTGTGCGCGGAAGGCCACGGCATGCGGCAGGTCGCCCACCAACTCAACGCCGTGGGTGCCGTCTGCCCCCGGTCTCAACAACGCCGTCCGTCCGGCTGGGCCCCGTCTTCCATTAGAGCCGTCCTGTACCGCGCCGCTCTATCGTGGGGAGATCATCTGGAACAAGACCCGGAAGCGGGACACCTGGGGGCAGCCCACCAGCAATCCCGTGCCGAAGCGGAGTGGCTGCGCGTGCCAGCACCCGACCTTCGCATCGTCTCGGACGCCGAGTGGCACGCCGCCCATGCCCGCCTCGGGGAAGCCCGGGCGTTGTATCTGCGGGGCACGAAGGGGCAGTTGTGGGGCCATCCGGCCCGGGGCACCGAATCGAAGTATCTCTTGGGGGGACTCGCCACCTGCGGCGTCTGTGGCAGCGGCCTCTCCGTCCGGAGTCGCCAGCACGGCAAGCGCCGGGCCTTCTTCTACGTCTGCACGGCGTATCACACGCGCGGGCGGCACGTGTGCGCGAACAAGCAGGAACTCCCCATGACGGACGCCAACGCGGCGGTCTTGTCCGCGATGGGGGAGCAGGTGCTGTCTCCGGCGGTCGTGGAAGCAGCGGTGACGCGGGCGCTCGAGCGGCTCGCGGAGCCGCAACCCGTGACGGAGGCTCCCGCCCTGCGAGACGACCTGCGTCGATTGGACGGCGAGTTGACGCGGCTCACGAGTGCGCTGGCTACGGGGGCGGACCTGACCTCGGTGGTCACCGCGATCCGTGACCGTGAGCGTCAGAAGGCGACGTTGGAACAGAAGCTCGCGGCAGTGGAGCAGGTGGGGAAGCTGCCCGACCTCAACCGTGACGAACTCGAGCAGATCCTCAGGGACCGCCTCGACGTCTGGCGGGGCTTGTTGGGCCGACACATCGGCCAGGCCCGTCAGATCCTCAGGAAGCTGCTCGTGGGCCGTCTGGTGGTCACCCCGGAAGGCGACCACGCCGAGGTCACGGGCACCGGTTCGCTGGGCCCGTTCCTCAGCGGGGTCCTACTTCCAAAGGGCATGGCGTCCCTAAGCGTTCCGAGTTGGAACCAGGTACTGTGCTGGCTGAAAGAGATGGATACGTTGCGGAAAGCCACCCAACTGACGGCCTAAAGCTAGAATTCTCGAGTATTGTGACCCGCTACACTCGGCCATAGGTACTCCCTGTCGGTATTGGAATCAAGCGGAGATGCAAGATTCCGTTGCGGAGCGTATGACCGTTGAGTAGATCGCCGAAGCCCAGCGCCTCGCCCGCGAGTGGGACGCCGCGCACCCGCGCTAGAATCACCACTACATCCCGTCACCTAACTGGGCCGAGGCCTTTGTAAACGAACTTCTGGATGCGTGCCCCGTACGTCTCGGCCACATAGAGATTGCCGAGCGAGTCGGTTACCACGTTGTGCGAGCCATAGAACTGACCTGGTAGTTTCCCACCGGAACCGATCGTCGTTAGCTCCTCGAGCGTATCCCGCAACAGAATGTGAATATTGTGGCTTCCCCCATCAGCGAGATAGATGTACGTTTGCTGCGGATCTCGCGAGAAGGCAATGTCCCACACCGATCCGGATCCCAGCGTCTGTTTCGCGATGAACCCTTCCTTCATAAACGATCCGTCCGTGTGAAACACCTGGATCCGATCGTTCTGGCGGTCGCAGACGTAGACAAGATTGTCGTTCGAGATTTCAGCACAGTGCACGGGACTCCGGAACTGCTGGGCGGGGGGCGCATTGGGATCGTAATTCCCGCCCAATAGATCCGTGTCGTCAGGCTTGTTGCCGTAGGCACCCCAGTGCCGCTTGTACTGGCCTGTCTCGGAGTCAAACACGATGACGCGCCTGTTGCCGTACCCGTCGCTGACATACACCTCGTCGGTCGCTTCGTCGACGCTGCCGTCAGTCGCCTTCCACAGATTTGCTGTGTCGTTGCTGCCGTGGTGGACGCCATGCGTCCCGATTTGGAGCAAGAACGTCCCCGTCGGCGTAAACTTCAGCACTTGTGTGTCCTCGTCGCCATTGCCACTAATCCAGAAGTTCCCTTTGTAGTCGATCCAGAGGCCGTGGTTCGAGTCGGGCCATGTAAACCCTTCCCCTGGCCCGCCCCAACTGCCAGTGAGGTCACCCGCCTGATTGAACCCCAGGATCGGTGGGGCGACGGTGCAGCATGATGCGCCTGGCGTCTGGAAGTTGTCGGGAACTCCGGTGGTGCGATGAATCATCCACACATGGTCAGCGCTGTCGACCGCAATGCCGATCGCGTTACCGAGCGTCCAGTTGTTCGGTAGCGGTTTCGGCCAAAGGGGATCTACTTCGAACATCGGCGCCTGAACTGCGGCCTGGCCCTGAGCGGCCGCTCGCTCGTCCAGCAGCGTCGCGATGGTTCCCAGTGCGACGGCGCCAGCAAGAAGACACACGCCTGTGACGAGCTCTCGTTTCCGTCTGGTACTAATCATTGTTCTCCTTACCGGACTCAAGGGCCGACGCGCCCAATCTCCCGCACCGCTGCGGCATTGAGGCACGACTTCCGTCTGGCCGCAGAGTCTCGCGAGCATTATATACCGGCTGCGGCGCCTTGCTTTGAAGAATTTTTCAGCTCCTGGATGTGAGGCAGGGGATGGGGTCGCTGTCGCTTACGGAAGCGCCTACCATCCCGTCGGCACGCGCGCCTTCAACTCCTCGAACCAGGATCGAAAGTCATCTCCACTCATGCGGGCGTCCCTAGGGGAGTGGGGATCAGCTCGACCCGATACCCCAGGCGGCGCAATTCGCGGGCCATCTTGAGGGCGCGGCGTTGCGTGCGCAGCCGGCTGACCGCCGGGCCGCGTTCTTCGTACCGCACGGCCTGGTGCAGAATCTTCCAAATCAGGCGACACAGCCGATGCGCAATGGCCCCGATGGCTTGCGCGTGGCCCAGGCGCGGCACCAACCGGCGATACACCAGGAGGAAGATACTCCCCTTGGTCTTGACCGCCGCGTTCGCCGCTTGATGGAGGAGGCGGCGCATCTGCCGGTTGCCGCTCGGGGAGCGGTGGCTGGCGCCCGCACTCTCCTCCGCTCCGGGGCACGTGCCCACCCAGGAGGCGAGTTGCTTGGGCGAGGGGAACGTCGCCGCCGTCGGCCCGACCTCGGCGATGATCTGCTGCGCCGAATCGACCCCCAGCCCCGGCACTTCGGCCAACCGCTGCACGGCCTCCTGGTGCGGCCGGATCAGCCCGGCCATCTCCTGATCGAGCTGCCGGATCTGCGCCTCGATCAAGCGCACGTCCTCGAGGGCCATGCCGATGAGCCGGCGATAGACGGGGTTGAGCGCCGTCGCCGCCCCGAGCGCATCGCTCAACTGCTCGGGGGTCGCGCGCAGCCGCTGGTCGGCCAGCGCCGCCAGCGCCGCCGGGTCCGTGTCCCCGTCCGCCAGCGCCTGCAGCATCCGCCGCGCACTGGCCCCCAGCAGATCCGAGACCAGGCTCGACAGCTTCAGATGCGCTTCTTCCAGCAGGGCCTCTAACCGGTTGTGGACCTGGACGCGGTTGCGCGTCAGCTGATACTTGCGGCGCATCACCGTCCGCCACAACCGCTGCTCGGCGTCCGGCACAAAGCTCAGCGTCAGCTCCTGCGCCACCAACCGCTTCACCAGGCGTTCGGCATCCACGAAATCTCGCTTCCGCCCACGGCGCCCCCGATTCGACAGCGCTTGCGCCAAGTGCAGCGTGCCCGCCATCGGACTCGCGCCGTCCCGCGTGCGGCGGGCGGGCAGCCAGTCGCGTTCGAGCACCTCCCACACCGGGCGCCAATACTGTGCCGTCGATTCCATCACCACTTCCTCGACCGCCTCCGCCCCCAGCCACGCGGCCAACTCGCGAAGTTCGCGCGGGCTGGTACCCACGCGCCGGTGGACAAACTGATACGCCCCGTCGACCGCGATGTCCGCAACCACCACCGCCAACATCCGCTTGTGCACGTCAATGCCCGCAATCCGATACGTCATCCGTCTCTCCTCACGGCCGGAGCGGAGCGCGTGCCACAGGCTTCACTATTCAGGATCTCAGGCTCGCGCCGTAGCTCGCACTACGGCGACGCCTAGTTATTCGCTCAATCACGCACACGCCGGATCAGCCAGTTCTGCGGTCTCGAGGGCCCCAATGGTTCGTCGACCTCACCGCTCCGAGCCCGCCCTAGTCTGCCAAACCCGGCCCTGATTTTCCTCAACTTTCGCGAGCTGCCGGCGACCACCCCGGCATGTGCCTCGGTGATCGGGTCGGCCCCGCTCAGGGGACCGGCACCCGCTCCAGCAGCTCCTGGTGCCAGTTCAGGACGACGTGGATCGGCGGCGAGCGGTAGATGTCGCCAAGCGCGCTGACGACCCCGGCCCCTGTGATCGTCGAGATCGCGAGGAAGCGTTCGCCATCGGCTGCGACGTCGTACGCGGCGTTGTCCCGGTTCTGGTAGAGGACCCCTTCGAAAACGACGCTCGGCGTGCCGGCGCTGAAGTTGCCGTCGTCGTCGGTGTCGACCGGGACGGCCATCACCGCGGGGTCGACGCCCTCCCTGATGTAGAACAACTCGCGGCCGTCGGGAGACCAGCGGGGTCGCTCACCGCCATCGGTCGAGACGACCTGGCGGTCGCCCAGCGCTGGGAACCGTTCGACGTAGATCTCGTCTCGTCCGGACCGATCCGACGTGTACGCGATCCAGTCGCCGTCGGGCGAGATGCTCGGGTGGGTCTCACCGAACTCGGAGTCGAAGAGCCATTCCACGCTGCGGTCGCCTTCCATCGAGACGATGCCGATGTCACTGCCACCCGCGCTGCCCGCGCGGCTTCGGAAGAGGAGCCAGGCGCCGTCCGGAGACCAGTCCCACGGCGATACGGTGAAGACTCCGTCCAGCGCGACCAGGCGCTCGGGGTCGTCCGTCCCGTCGGCGTTGCGCCAGAAGAGGCCGCCGCTCCCCTCACCTCGCTCACTTCCCGAACCGTACACGAGCCGTCGCCCGTCGAGCGTCCAGAGCGGGCTTACGCTGAGCCCTGGTTCGTTTGTGACCCGATTGAACGTCCCGCGCTCGAGGTTGAACGTCCAGACAGCCGATACGCCAACGCCAGCGCCGGGATAATCGAAGATCTCCATGGCGACATCCGTGCCGCCCGGCGAGAGCGTCACGCTGGCGTAGGAGTCGGCAGGTGCGCCGACCAGCGGTTCGCGGACCCCGTGGCGGTCGACCCACGCCAGAGTTCGCGTCGCCGCACCCAGGTTCGCCGGACTTCGGGTGTACAGCAATGTTCCGCCGTCGGAGATGCTGAAGTCGGCCGTCCCGTCTTCCTTGACGATGATCTCCTCGACCAGCGGGACCGGACTGCCGGTCACCGTGAGCGAGGCGACGTCGAACGCTACGACGCGGACCGAGCGGTCCTCGGCGGCGTAGACGAGGTGTCCCGTCGGTGTGTAATGCGGCCCGACGCCCGCGAGACCGAGCCGCGTGACCTCGCGATTCGTGAGATCGAGGACGGCGAGCTGGCCCGTCCGCAGCGGCGAGCCGCTGCTGATTACGAACAGGATCGCGTCGCGATCGGGGATCACCGACGGCCAGGAGTGGCTGGTTTCGCCGAGTTCCCGGTCGAGCGTCGTCAGCGGCTCCGGATCGCCGCCGCCATCGGGGACGCGAAACAGCCCGCTATTGGTCGTGCCGAAGACGATCCGATGGTCGCGCCCCCAGGCCGTGCCAAGGATGAGGTTCGGCGACTCGGCGACGGTCAACGGCTGGCCGCCCAGGATGGAGATCTTCCGCAGCGTCGTCGGGCTCGGCTGGCTGATGAAGCCGACCCACTCGCCGTCGGGCGAGACAAACGGCCCCATCGCCAGATCGGCGCCCCGGAGCGCCACGGCGTCAGTCCCGTCGAGCCGGCGGATGTGCAGTCGAGGCAGGTTCTCACCGGGCGGAACTCCGTCATAGACGATCACGGTGCCGTCGGGGGAGATCGTGAGATCGCGCGGGCCGAGCTGGACGCTCATCGGGGCGTCGTCGGGCGGCAGGATCTCGAAGCGCATGACGTCGGAGGGGGGCGGGGCCGGGCTGGCCAAGATCCAGACGGCAAGACCACCGACGATCAGCGTGCAGAGCGCGATCAGCGCGACACCAACAGGTCGCTGCCAGAGGGCGGGCTCGGCGACGGGCGCTGCCGCGGCTTTCTCCGAGGATTCGGGCGCTTCGGCCGGGGCGTCGGCTTCGTCGATCTCGAGTCGCGCCGTCCCGATCTCCGGGAGCCGCTGCTTCGGATCGCGTTCCAGGCAGCGCCGCAGCAGACGCCGGACCGAGTGCGGGGTCTCGGCCGGCAGTTTCGTCCAGTCCATCTCCTGGCGGAGGACCGCCGCGAGCGTTTCCGAGATGTCCGTCCCGCCGAACGCCTGCCGCCCGGTCAGCATCTCGTAGAGGACGACGCCGAAGGCCCAGACGTCAGCCCGCTTGTCCACCTGACGGCCTTTGGCCTGTTCCGGCGACATGTACGCCGCCGTTCCCATGATGACGCCCATCTTCGTGGCGGCAGCGGTCATCGTCATCGTGGGAGAGTTGGCCGCGTCGAGGTCGGACAACTCCGGCCCCAGCGCCTTCGCCAGCCCGAAGTCCAGCACCTTCACCGTCCCGTCGGCCTTGACCTTCACGTTGGCGGGTTTGAGATCGCGGTGGATGATGCCTTGCTCGTGGGCGGCTTCCAGCGCCTCGGCAATCTGGTGGGCAATGGGGAGGGCCTCGTCGAGTGGGATTGGGCCTTTGGCGATCCGGTCTTGCAGGGTCGGGCCTTCGACCAGTTCCAGGATGAGCGCCCGTGTGTCGTGGGACTTCTCCAAGCCGTAGATGGCGGCAATGTTGGGATGGTTCAGCGACGCGAGGACTTTGGCTTCCCGCTCGAACCGGGCGAGTCGTTCTGGGTCGGTGGCGAAGGCGTCCGGCAGCACCTTGATCGCGACATCACGATCTAGGGTCGTGTCGTGGGCGCGAAAGACCTCGCCCATCCCACCCGCACCGATCTTGGCGGTGACTTCGTAGACGCCGAGCTTGCTGCCTGGTGCTAGAGCCATCGTTGGGAACGGCCAAGTTTACCGCAGGGGGGGACGGGGCGTCAGGGGGGCACGAATGGCCCGCAGAAGACCGCTAGAAAGCCGGCGTTCAGGTTACCTGGGACGATCTGGACGTGAGGCAGAGCAGAGGTCGTTCTTGCCGACAGTCGCCCGCGTGCGCCATGACGGTCGCGCTGCGCGTCGTGACTAGCCTTCGAGGGCCGGGACCCGCACGAGCACGTAGGTGATGTGCCCACCATCCGGCACGAGGTAGGCGTGGGGTGTTCTCGCGGGAATGTGGAGCACATCGCCGGCAGCTACCGGATGCCGCGACCCACCGTTGATCCTGGAACCCCGGACGTTCGACTGGCCGCTCATCTCTCCGCCCACGAGGAGGGTGCCCGCTCCGCTCTGGACGAACACCACATCGATGATGTCTTCGTGCAGTTCGGGCGGCCCGTCCCCATCCCGGCGGATGATGAAACGAAAGCGGTGAGACTGGCCCCCTTCGCCGTAGTCGGCAAGCGTCTCGCGAGCAGAGTCATCCGGCCCCACCCTGGTCCCGAGGGCTCGATTCCGCTCTTCCAGCTCCGAAGATTGCCACATGCCGAATCCCGGAGGGTCCAGCCGAGGCGCTTCACCATCCGGCACCTCGACCACCTCGCCAACGAAGGCCGGGACCCGCACGAGCACGTAGGTGATGTGCCCACCATCCGGCACCAGGTAGGCGTGGGGCGTTCCGGCCGGGATGCGGAGCACGTCGCCGGCAGCCACGGGGTGTCGCCAACCGCCGGTGATTGAGGCGCCGAGGTCGCCCGGACGACCGGGCATCTCGCCGCCGACCAGCACGGTGCCCTCGCCGCTCTGTATGTAGACGACGTCGTCGATGTCGGCGTGCTGCTCGGGCCTTCCGTCCCGGTCTCGACGAATGAACCGAAACCGATGCGATCCGGAGGGACTGTCGTAGTCGGCAAGGGTCTCACGGGCGGAACCGTCCGGTCCCACCCCGGCTCCAAGAGCCTCATTCCGCCCTTCCAGCGCCGACACGCTCCACATGAGGAATCCAGGGTCGGCCTGGAGCATCACCGCGAGCAAGAGAGCCAGCATCGGAAGGTGGTGTGCAATCATCAGAGGTTCCTTGCTCGAGTCTTGACCAGCGGCCTGCGGGTCGCCGGCAACCTACCGTCCCGTCGGCACCCGCGCCTGGAGTTCGGTGAACCAGTTCTGGATCAGCATGAGCCGGGCCTCGGTCGCACCGGCGGCATCGCCGCCCCGGAGCATGAGGAACCGCTCGTCCGGCGCGACGTGGTACAGGCGGGTGCCACCCGGTGTCGTGACGTGTCCCGAGTCGAAGAGTTCCGTCGGCCTGCCGACGGTACCTTCGTCATCGACGGTGACCGCCATGACGGCGCTCCCGCGGCGATAGAAGAGTTCTGACCCGTCCGCCGCCCAGATGACCATGTCGCCCCCGCCGACAGATACCGGCACCGTCTGACCCGGGCCGGGATACGGCTGCAGGTAGATCTCCATCTGCCCCGTCTGATTAGAGCGGTACGCGAGCCAGTTGCCGTCGGGCGAAACGGTGGCGTTACCTCGCGCGAAGCCACCTCCCCGGATCACCGGCGTGGGTTCGTCCTCGCCTTCGATCGGAATCGCCCAGACGTCACGGCTGCCATCACTATGCAGATGAACCGTCAGGATGGACCGGCCGTCCGGCGTCACCGAGGTCGGCTGTTCGTTGACGTCGGCGGTCGTCGTCACCCGTCTGACCTCGCCGCTGCCGTCGGCGCGCGCGACGTGGAGATCCCAAAAGCCGCCGCCCGGTGGGTTGTTCCAAGTGAAGACCACGCTCTCGCCGTCGGGAGTCCAGACAATCGTGTTAGCGTCGCCCTCGTGCGTGAGCCGAAGTCCAGCCGCGCTGACGACGTCGAACACCCACACCGCCCACGACTCGCCGAGCACACGCACTCTGACCGCCACCCGTCGCCCGTCTGGCGACAGCCGTGGAGAGAGGTACTCCCGGGGCGGCAACGGCAACGGGGTCTCCTCGCCCGCGCGATCCACCCACACGAAGGTCCGCGCGTTGCCGGATGTACCACCGGACATGTAGCTGAGCGAGCCGTCGTCGGCCACGCTGTATTGGACCGCACCAAACCTGCCCGACGCCACGCCTTCGAGCACCGGCACGGCATCCCCGATCGCCTCGAGCCGATCCGCGTCGAACGCCACGGCCCACAACGTGCTGTCGACGGCATAGATCACATGGCCGGTCGGTACGTAGCGGGGAAACTCTCCACCGGGGACGACATCGACGACGTCGCCGGTGTCGAGCGCGACCGCGCGGATACGACTTCCCTCCGCGTCCACCGCCGCGTACAGCGCGGCCGGCCGGCCCGGAAGCACGTCCGGCCCTACGTGACCGACCTCTCCCGCGGCGGTGTCGAGCCCGAGGACGAGCTCTGGAGCGCCGCCAACGGCCGGCACGCGGTACAGCCCGTCGTTCGCGGCGAAGACGATCGAATCGTCCGCCGCCCAGCTCGCTCCGTAAAAACCGTTGACAGGACAGATCGTCAGTGGTGTCCCTCCGCGGATCGACACCCGCTTGAGCGCGCTGGCCCGCGCGTCGAAGAACGCGATCCACTCGCCATCGGGCGAGAAGACGGGCGACTGCACGTCTGCGGGCCCCGCGATGAGCTCGGCGTCCACCTGATCGATCTGACGCAGGAGCAACTGGCCGCCCACCTGTGCGGCCGGACCGGACCGCAACGCGAGCTTCGACCCGTCGCGGGAGAGTGCCAGGATGGAAAAAGGTACAGCCGTTTGAAGTGCGGCATCAGCGGGGACGGTGAGCGCGAAGCGTTCGAGTCGGGGCGATGGTGGCGACGCCGGCCGTGAGGCGAGGCCAGCGAGTAGGCCGCCCAGGACGAGCCCGCCCACACCGAGCCCCAGCGCGAGCACTTTCGCCGAGCGCACGGGTGCGTGAGTGCCGGTCTCGGCCGCGGTCAGGCCGACGGCGCTGTCGAAGGCTCCTCCCATTGCCAGCTGCACGTCCCCGATGTCGCGGATCCGCTGCCTCGGATCTTTCTCCAGGCAGCGGCGGAGCGAGTTGTCAACTCCGGGAGGCAACCCTTCAGGCAGTGCCGTCCAGTCGGGATCGCGCTGCAGCACCTGAGACAGCGTCAGGGAGATGTCCTCGCCAGCGAACACCTGCTTCCCGGTGAGCATTTCATAGAGGACGACACCGAAGGCCCAGATATCCGCCCGTTTGTCCACCTGCTTGCCCCGCGCCTGCTCCGGACTCATGTAGGCCGCCGTCCCCATGATGACGCCCATCTTCGTCGCAGCGGCCGTCATCGTCATCGTGGGGGAGTTGGCGGCGTCGAGATCGGACAGGTCCGGTTGGAGCGCCTTCGCCAATCCGAAGTCCAGCACCTTCACCGTGCCGTCGTCCTTGACCTTGACGTTGGCCGGTTTCAGATCCCGGTGAATGATCCCCTGCTCGTGGGCCGCTTCGAGCGCCTCGGCGATCTGTCGGGCGATGGGGAGGGCTTCGTCGAGCGGGATCGGGCCTTTGGCGATGCGGTCTTGCAAGGTCGGCCCCTCGACCAGTTCCAACACCAACGCCCGCGTGTCGCCGCTCTGTTCCAGCCCGTGGATCTGAGCGATGTTGGGATGGTTCAGGGACGCGAGGACTTTGGCTTCCCGCTCGAACCGGGCGAGCCGCTCCGGGTCGGTGGCAAAGGCGTCCGGCAGGACTTTCAGGGCCACGTCCCGATTGAGGCTCGTGTCTGTCGCCCGATAGACGACGCCCATCCCGCCTTCGCCGAGACGGCCTATGACCTCGAAGACGCCGAGGCGGCTGCCTACCTCTAATGCCATGTGGAGGAGAAAGTATACCTGGGGGCCGTGTGCAGGCGCGAGAAGTGCCGCTAGAAAGCCGCCGTTCAGGTTATATGGGACGTTCTGGACGTGAGGCAGGAATGGGGTCGTTGATCGATCGCTCGCTGGTGCGCCTACCGTGGGAGCAGTGACCCGCTAGCCTCGGTGCAACGGTCGAACGACTCAGCGCTCGTGTCGCAACGGGCCGTCAGCGTCGTCGAGTCTGAGCAGCGTTCCGAGCAAGACCCTCACACCGTTGACGATGTCCTCCGGTTGCGAGAGCTCCTGGGGCGAGTGGCTGATGCCCTGCAGACTGGGGATGAAGATCATGCCTGCTGGGCCCAGCCCGGCCATGATCTGGGCATCGTGGCCGGCCCCGCTGGGCATCCGCATGTGAGTGAGACCGAGATCGCTCGCGACGTCGGCGATGACCTGACGGAGGCGTGCGTCGGTTGGCGCCGCCCGGCTGATGTTGAACTGCGTCGCGGTGAACGTGGTTCCGGTATCGCGAGCGATCTGTTCGCCTTCCGCGTGGATGTCCTGGTAGATCGACTCCATCTTGTCCATGTCGAGCTCGCGAAGCTCGAGGCTGGCGCGCACCCGTCCGGCGATGACGTTGGGAACACCAGGTGAAGCCTCGATGCGTCCCACCGTGCCGACCTGGCGGCCGGGAATGGACGTGACGATGCGGTTCACCGCATCGACGAAGCGGGCGGCCGCGAGAATTGCGTCTCTGCGATCACTCATCGGTGTCGTTCCCGCATGGTTCGCCAGCCCCTCGAAGACCACGTCCCACCGCCGGATCCCAACGATGCCCTCGACCACGCCGATGTCAATGGCTTCGTTGTCGAGGATGGCGCCCTGCTCGATGTGCAACTCGAGATAGGCGGCGAGATCGCCAGATACGCGGCGGGCACTTGCGAGGTTCGCGGGATCGCCGCCGATGAACGCGATGCCGTCGCGGTTCGTCTTTCCGCTGTGGCTGATCAGATCGAGCTCCGGCATTTCCAGCTCACCGCTCATGGCGCGGCTCCCGATCTTGCCCGCCTCTTCGTTGGCGAAGATCACGACCTCGACGGGATGGCGTGTTGTCACGCCGGCTTCGTCGAGCGCCTGCGCGACCTCGATGGCACCGATCGAGCCGACCTGACCGTCGTAGTTGCCGCCGTCCGGGACCGAGTCGATGTGGGAGCCCAGCATCAGCGGAGGAAGAGTCGAATCGCGGCCGGCCCGTCGCCCGATGATGTTGCCTGCCGCGTCAATCCGAACGTCGAGGCCGGCGTCTCGCATGAGGTCGGTGACGAAGTTTCGACCGTCGCGATCAGCCTGGCTGAACGCGACGCGGCTGACGCCTCCCTCCAGAGTTCGGCCAAAGCTGGAGAGTGCCTCGAGATGCGCCAGTACACGGGCTCCGTTGATGTCTAGACGCTGTGGTGGTGATTGGGCGAAGAACGTGAGCGGAACGACCAGGACGAGTGTAGTGACGAGACCGCGCTGCGCCATCCACGACCTCCCTCAACCAACCTGCACCAAGACGCGAGCTTGGATCATATCGCCACGTTGCGGTCGCGCGTCGTATCGTGGGCACGGTAGACCTCGCCCATGCCCCCGGCACCGATCTTTGCGGTGACCTCGTAGACGCCGAGCTTGCTGCCTGGGTGGAGAGCCATGTTCGGAACGGCCAAGTTTACCGCAGCGGGAGACGGAGCGTCAGGGGGGCACGGTCGGCCCCTAGAGTGTCGCTAGAAAGCCGTATCTGGACTCCTTTCGCAAGCCGTTTCTTATCTGGACTCCTTTTCTTAAGCCGCGTCGCGTGATGTCGGGGTCGCACGGTGATCGGACTGCAGACGTATCTTCGGCCTCGGTGTGGAGCGTGCAGGGCTCCGGGCCAGTATGGAAATTCGCGCGTGGGGTACCAATCGACGTTGAACGGCCTTGATGGCCAGGCTTTCTATCGGTGTGTCCCCACGCCGGTCCGACCGGTGTGCCATTGCTCGAGTGTGCTCGCGGCAGTCCTCCAGGGGTGAACGATGGTGTCACGCCGCGCGTTACGCGGCGCCAGGGCGCTCGCGGAAGGGGCGGTCGCTCTGCCAGATGCGCCAGATCATGCGGGCCAGCTTGTTGGCGACCGCCACGGCCGCTTTGTTGTGCCCGCGGCGGCGCTCGACAGCGAGCGCCCAGGTGCGGAAGGCATCGGGGGTCGGCTGGCTCTTGGCGCGCCACAGGACGGACCGCGCGCCGTGGATCAACAGCGTGCGCAGGTACCGATCGCCTTGCTTGCTGATGGCCCCGAGCCGTCGACGCGACCCGCTGGAGTGTTCCTTCGGGGTGAGCCCGAGGTAGCTGGCGAAGTAGCGGCCGGAGGGGAACCGGCGCACCTCGCCGACGCACGCGACCAGCGCCGTGGCCGTGAGCAAGCCCACGCCGGGGATCGTGCGCAGGTGCGCCACCAGCGGGAGCTGCTTGGCGAGGGCCGCGAGCTGCCGTTCGAGGTCGTTGATCTGGTCCTCCAGCCGGCGGATCTCGTCGCACAAGACGGCCAGGCTCGGGCGAACGCTCATAGGCACGGGCGCCTCCGGGTCTTCGAGGAGCGCGCGGACGCGCGGCACGACGTGGTGCGCCCCAGCCGGGATCGTCACGCCAAACTCGCGGAGCAGGCCGCGCAGGCTGTTCAGCCGCATGATCCGGGTGGCCTGCCACGTGGAGCGAATCCGATGGAGCGTGGTGAGGGCTTGTTGGCTGACGGTTTTGACGGGGACCGGATGAATCTCGTCGTTCCGCGCCGCCTCGAGCAAGGCTTTCGCGTCCGCGCGGTCGGTCTTGCTGCGGCGGACGTAGCGGTGCACATCGTACGGGGGGAGTAACTGCACGGTGTGGCCCAGGCGCTCGAGCTCCCGGCCCCAATGATGCGCCGAACCGCAGGCTTCGAGCAGGACCGTGGCGGCGGGCCGCTCGGCGAAGAAGCGCAGGACCCGCGCGCGGGTCAGCCGATGCTCTTCATCGACTCGGCCCGGGCGGTGGGACACGGCCACCTGAAAGACCGACTTGGCGAGATCAACAGCGATCGTCGTATGCTCCATCTGGACTCCTCCTGGCTGTGGCCCGCGAGAGGCCGTTGCGTGTTTGGCACGATGATGCCGTACCAGCGGGAGGAGTCCATCCCATCAACGTTTGGGTTACCTGGGACGATCTAGGCGTGAGGAAGGGCAGAGGGCGTTCTGGCGTACCGTCGCTCGTCTACCGTCCCGTCGGCACCCGCGCCTGGAGGTCGGAGAACCAGGCGCATTGACGGCTCGGAGGAACGCTTGGACAATGGGTTCCGGTTGCGCCATGCATACGACCGTTGGCAGAGCATTCGTCGCGTTGCTCGTCTCTCTGACCTGTGTCGTCGTGTCAGCCAGTTCCCAAACCGCATCCCCCATCGTCATATCCGAGTTCGTCTACGACGAAGCGCCGTTTCCGTCGGCTCACGCCTCAACGATCGCGGAGACGGCTGAGGGGCTGGTCGCTGCGTGGTTTGGCGGGACCGAGGAAGGGCACCCCGACGTGGGCATCTGGACATCGCGCCAGGATGGGAGGCAGTGGTCTGCGCCGGTCGAGATCGCGAACGGGATACAGGCCGACGGCACACGCTATCCCTGCTGGAATCCGGTGCTGTTCCAACCGTCAAACGGGCCGCTGCTGCTGTTCTACAAGACCGGCCCGAGTCCGCGCGAGTGGTGGGGCCTGGTGCGCACCTCTCCAGACCAGGGGCGCACGTGGTCTGATGCGATCCGACTGCCCGAAGGATTTCTCGGACCCATCCGTGCGAAACCAGTAGAACTTGGGCCGGAGACGCTGCTTGCCGGATCGAGCACGGAACACGACGGATGGGTCGTGCACATGGAACGGTTCGTCAGCAATAGCCGGACGGAGGCGGGGTGGCAGCGGGCGCTCGCATCGCCCGGTGCATGGGAGAAGAGCGACCCGGTGAACGATCCGAAGGGATTCTCGGCGATTCAGCCGACGATCCTCGTGCACTCGCAAACTGAATTGCAGATCCTCTGCCGAAGCCGCCAGGGTGTGATCACGCAGGCGTGGTCGGATGATGGAGGCCGCGCGTGGGGCCCAATGTCGGCAACGGTGTTGCCCAACCCGAGCGCCGGCATCGACACGGTGCGATTGGCCGGCGGCCGTTTCCTGCTGGTGTATAACCCGACGGCGCGTGGTCGCAGCCGATTGGAAGTGGCGGTGTCCAACGACGGCCAGACCTGGCGCCCCGGAGTCATCCTGGAGAACGCACCGGGGGAGTACTCTTACCCCGCAATCATCCAGAGCCGCAACGGGCTGGTCCATATCACCTACACCTGGAAGCGGCAGCGGATCAAACACGTCGTCCTCGATCCGTCAGGGATCGATTAGAAACCCTCCGCACGGCCCTGCCGACTTTGCTATAGGATACGGCCGTACAGGAGGCCAACATCGGTCGAGCCTATCCTGGCGGAGGCTGTCGCGGCAGCCCGCGGTGGGCGATTGTCTTTCTGGCGCAACGTTACTACGCTCTTCAGGAGGTGCAGCGATGACAATGTCACGACGGAAGGCGCTCTCCATTTCAGGTTCCACCCTGGCCGGGTTGTCGTTCGGTGTCCTGAGGCCCGAGAGCCTACTCGCTGCGCAGGCTCCAGGGCAGCAGGATTGGCCGGATCGGCTCGTCGAACGGCCGCTGCGAGATGGTTTCCCGGCGCCACTTCCACTCAATGCCGATGGCTCGGCACCGGAGCACGCGGAGAGCGACGCGGGACCGATCACGGATCCGCTGATGTGGCGCACACCGGGCCGCCAAACGCCCGAGATCGAGTTCGACTACCTCAAGATGGCAATTCCGGTGGACACGCGCGGCCTCGCGGCACGCACGGGCACGTTGCGCTTCGCGGATCTGGAGCAATTGCCGTCCGTATCCCATACCTTTCTCATGCAGTGCGGCGCGCCCAACCCTCGCGGCATCGTGAAGTGGACCGGTGTCCGGTTCAGTGATTTCGCGGACATGCTGGGGCTCATCCCGGAGGCGCACTACTGTCGGTTCGTCGCCTCCGACCGCTTCTACGTCGACGAGCCGGTACCGACACTGCGGCACCCGCAGGTGATGCTCGCATGGCTGATGAACGACGAACCGATTCCGCCACGCCACGGCGCGCCCCTGCGGTTGGTCATTCCGTTTCGGTACGGGAATCGGAGCATCAAGGCAATCACCGAGATGGTGTTCGGCACCCCAGGTCTTCGGATGCCGCCGTTACCAGCCTGACCGACTTGGCGATCGGGTGAGCTCTCGTTCCGGGTCCCACGCGGAAGGGGAGTCTGGGCCTGCTCGCAGCAGGCGCTACCGTCCCGTCGGCACCCGCGCCTGGAGTTCCTCAACCCAGTTGAGGACAAAGACGATCCGTGTCAGGCCAGCGAACGGGTCGGCGGCGTCAGACGTGCCTTTTCTGCTCATCTGGAACCCTGGGCGTCCGCGAGGTCTGCACGCCACAGGAAAGTTCCCACGGCGACCATCCAAACCAGTGACACGATGTTTGCCGGCATGCTGATCGCCATCGCCAGAGCTGAGAAACCCGTGAATGCCAGAACCACACCTGCGCAGACCGTCGCGAGTCCACTGACCACTGCTGTCCACCCGAGCCATCGCGGGTAGCTGCTGAACGCCAGCGCCACCCCGAAGGCGAGCACCGTGAGGCCGAAGGTGATGCTCATGAGGCTGGCAAGTCCGAGCTCTATCTGCCGTACGCCAACGGCAGCCTCGAACACGAGGGCACGCTGTGGCGGCGATGACATCGCCCAGCGGTCCACCATGAATTTCAACGCGATGCCATCGACGGCTTGGAGGGCCGCTGCGGTGGCTACGCTAGCGATGGCTCCTGCTCGACCGAGCGTTCCCCACGCGTCAGCGCAACCCTGGCGCAATGTGCGACTCAGTGCGATGAGCCCGACAGCGATGGCAACGACGCCAGCGAATTGGCCGAGATGGGTCGCCACCCACAGATCATCTGCCGCGTATTCCGCGAACGCAGCCTCGGGGTTATTTGGATCTGCCTCCATCGGGTGAAGTGATGTGGCAACCAGGAGCAGCAGTGCCCCGGAGATGGCTCCTACCGCGCCTATCCGGTTGAGACTCACCTGGCTGCGTTCGTTCATCCTTCAACGCTCAACGGGTCACTGGAGTCCATCCACCGGATCATGGCCGCTTGTGCGTGATCCGGGGCAGGAATCGTCCGGTCGTCTCCATGTACGCCGAGTACTTCTCGCCGAATCGCCTGATGAGATGCTCTTCTTCTGTGCTTGTACGTATCACCATCAGGGAGACCGCTAACACGCCCGTGAGGGCAAGGAACCAATTCGCCGTCGCCAAGGAGTTCGCGGTCATGGCCAGGGCGCCGGCGACATAAAAAGGATGACGCACGAAGTGGTAGGGGCCGCTGGTCACCAACGTATGCTCGCGCCTGGTCACCACCGTGTCCGTGAGGTTTTTCCCAAGGCTGCGAAACGTCCAGACCAGCAACACCGCCGCCACGACGCCCACCCCCACGCCGGCCCACCGAAGCGACATCGGCAATGGCACCGACGACCAGGCCATGCGTGCCGGGTTCACAACGAACGTCAACAGTCCTAGCATGTGCGCGATGCCGGTCGGTCGGAGCGTGAGCAGGATGAACAGCCCCTCCTGCCGCCGGTCGAGCTTCTCACGTGACGCCTGAGACCGGAGCCGATGGTAGATTCCGATCGGCAGGACGATGGCGATTCCAAGGGTGAGGATCAGCTGAAAAATCCGGTCATCCTGCGGCATAGTCGATCATTATCCCGTCGGCACCCGCACCTGTTCCGTCGAGTCCGCCCTTACTCCGAGGGCACGTCCGGCATCTCGAACTCACGCGCCTGCAGCCAGCACAAGGCTTCCGAGGACAGCCGGAGCGGTGGCGTGCTGGCCGTACCCGTGTCACACACCACTTCGAGCTGATAGGTGAGCAGTTCAAGTTCTGGATCTGGCGCACATTCCCTCAAGCTGAGCCGGTACAGGGCATGGGGTGTGAGCGCCTGGTGGATGGCAGCCAAGGAGCTGCTGGGGGTTCTTGCGTGAGGTCGATAGTGGCTGAGGTCTAGTTTTGCGGAGGAGCGTCTAGACGATGCAGCCGATAGCCGTCTAGACGATGGAGATATAACCGAAAGTTGTGTTTGAGGTTTTGAACAGGCGGCGTACCCTGGGTGTTGCTAACGCACCCCCCTCACCCGAAGGGCAAGGAGGTACGCCACCATGCCGGAGCCTAACGAAAAGCTGGTCCAGTTCCCACAAGAATCGTCCCGAGATGTCCTGACCGAGGTGCTGCACCGCGGAGCGCAACAGATGTTGCTGACGGCGATCGAGGCCGAGGTGGACGACTACCTTGCGGCCCGGGCGGCGACGATGGACGCGGCCGGGCGCCGGCGCGTCGTTCGCAACGGCCACTTGCCCACTCGGGCGATTCAAACGCCGCTCGGGGACGTGCGCGTGCAGCAGCCCCGGGTCCGGGACCGTCGGCCCGTAGGCGAACGGGAGACGTTCCGGTCGGCGATCCTGCCGCCCTACCTGCGAAAGACGACCAGCTTGGAAGAACTGTACCCGTGGCTCTATCTCAAGGGCATCAGCACGGGAGACTTCAGCGAGGCCTTGCAGGCGCTGTTGGGGCCCGACGCGCGGGGGTTGTCGGCGACGACGATCACGCGGCTCAAGGCGGTGTGGGAGCAGGACTACCGCGGGTGGTCGCAGCGGTCCCTCGCCGGCCGGCGCTATGCCTATGTTTGGGCGGACGGGGTGTACTTCAACGTCCGCCTCGAGGACACGGACAACAAGCGGCAGTGCATTTTGGTGCTGATGGGCGCCACGCGGGAGGGGCAGAAGGAGCTGATCGCGATCACCGATGGCTACCGCGAGAGCGAGCAGTCGTGGCGCGAGCTGCTGCTGGACGTCCGGGCGCGCGGGCTCGCGATCGACCCGGAACTCGCCGTCGGCGACGGGGGCCTCGGATTCTGGGGCGCCGTGCGGAAAGTGTTCCCGAAGACCCGCGAACAGCGGTGTTGGGTGCACAAGACGATGAACGTGCTGAACAAGCTGCCGAAGGGCGTGCAGCCCAAGGCGAAGGCGATGCTGCACGACATCTGGATGGCGGAGACGACGTCCAGCGCCAACCAGGCGTTCGACTTGTTCGTGGCCACGTTTCACGCGAAGTTTCCGGCGGCGACCGCCTGCCTGGCGAAAGACCGGGACGTGCTGCTGACCTTTTACGAGTTCCCCGCCGAGCACTGGATTCACATCCGGACCACCAATCCGGTCGAGTCGACGTTCGCCACCGTCCGGCTCCGCACGCGCAAGACGAAGGGCGCGGGCAGCCGCCTGGCGTGCTTGACGATGGTGTTCAAGCTGGCGATGGCCGCACAGAAGACCTGGAGAGCGTTGAATGGGTGTCAACTGATCGCCGATGTCATCGACGGTGTGCCCTTCGTCGATGGCGTCCGAAAGGAAGCCGCCTGATCATGCCGCATACACAACATTTGGCAATATCCCTAGACGATGCAGCCGATAGCGCTCTAGGGCGCTCGGGCTTGGCGGCTCACCCGAGAACCAACCACCACCACCCATTCCCGCCCGCATCTTGAGCAGAAACCCAGCGACATTAGTTAACCGGTTAGCTGGCACCTTCAGGGTTTGTGGGACGGCACCCGGTGTGAGGGAAAGGGGCGAAGATTCCAGTAATTTCACTTGGCGAGCAACGAGTTCCTTCACGGCTCGTTCGGCGGCCAACTTGATAGGCACGGGCGGCCTGACGGAGCCGGACGCAGGTTCCACCTGTTGGCCCGCCTCCTCGGCAGATAAATGCCCCAGGACGAACCAGAGACAGGCGGCGCATACCAACCAGTTGCGCATGGCCACTATCATGACGCTATACGTCCGGACGACGGGTGTCAACGTCAGCAGATCCACCTCCCCGCGTGGGACAATCCCTTCCGAATCCTGCCTGACTTTCGCCCCAGTTTTTCCTATCGTCCTCGTCACTTACGGCGATCGCGTCCCTGTAAGGGGATCGGCGCGAGGGCGAAAGTGGGTCTCTTTGACAACTGAAGAGCGCGCCACGCCCGGCCTGCGAGGCTAAGGGCGACAAGTTGAACCGTCCCGTCGGCACCCGCGCCTGGAGGTCGGTGAACCAGTTGTCCTACGGCACGGGCACCCGCTCGAGCAGCTCTTGAGTCCAGTTCAGGACGACGTGGAAACTCCGTCATTGACGATAGGAAGCATTAGCGACGTTGCAACGTGTCGCGACGACGTACACCAGCCGGGTGTCGGTCGCTTTGTAGACCTCACCCATCCCCCCGGCTCCGAGGGGGGACTCGATCTGATACGGGCCGAGGCGGGTGCCGCGTTCAAGGGACATGGAATGTCAGTGAAAACAGGCCCAATTGTAGACGCTCGCGGCAGGGGTGACAATGCTCCGAGTTCCCCTAGCAGCCCGTGGTGAAAGTCCGCATTAAGGATCGACACGATCGATCCCCCGTACTACACTGACACGCATGGCCATGGGTAAACGACGTCGCCTGGCACGGCAAGCGTCGATGTGGATTCCGGCGAGCGACCTGCCGCGCAGCTCGGCGCATCCGTTTTATCGGCGGTTGAATCGCCTCCTCGATGACGCGGGCTTCGATGCGTTTGTCGAGGCGCAGTGCGCCCCGTTCTACGCGCCGGTCCTGGGCCGGCCGAGTCTGGCGCCGGGGCGGTACTTCCGGCTGCTGTTGCTCGGCTACTTCGAAGGCCTCGATTCGGAGCGCGCGATGGCGTGGCGGGCGGCGGACTCGCTGAGCGTGCGCAGCTTCTTGCATCTGGAGCTGCACGACCCCGCGCCCGACCACTCGACGATCTCGCGCACGCGGCGGTTGATCGATCTGGAGATGCACACGGCGGTGTTCACGTGGATTCTGCAGCGGCTGGCCGACGGCGGCTTGGTCACGGGACAGACGATCGGGATCGATGCGACGACGCTCGAAGCCAACGCGGCCTTGCGGAGTATCGTGCGCCGCGACACGGGGGACACGTATCAGGCGTTCTTGACGAAGCTCGCCCAGGCCTCGAAGCTCGGGATTGCGACACCGACGCGCGCGGACTTGGCGCGCCTGGATCGCACGCGACGCAAGAAGGGCTCGAACGACGACTGGACGCATCCGCACGATCCCGACGCGAAAATCACCAAGATGAAAGATGGCCGGACGCACCTGGCCCACAAAGCCGAGCCTGCGGTGGATCTCGACACCGGGGCCATCGTCGGGGTGACGGTGCAGCCGGCAAATGCCGGGGACACGACGACCCTGGTCGAGACCCTCATCACGGCCGCGGAGCAGATCGAGACGGTGCAACCAGCGGCTGACACCGTGCGCGAGCTGGTCGGCGACAAGGGGTATCACAGCAATCAGATCTTGGTGGACCTGGAGGCGGTCGGCGTGCGCGCCTACCTTTCGGAACCCGATCGCGGGCGGCGGACCTGGCGCGGCAAGACCACGGCCCGCGACGCGGTCTATCGGAACCGCCGACGCCTCCGCGGGGCCCGGGGCCAACGACTCTTGCGCCAACGCGGTGAACGGCTGGAACGCCCCTTTGCGCATCTGTACGAGACGGGCGCGCTGCGGCGTGTTCATCTGCGGGGGCACACCAACATCCTGAAGCGCGTGCTCGTCCACACCGGTGGCTTCAACTTGGGTCTGCTCATGCGTCGGCTGATCGGCGTCGGCACGCCACGGGGCCTGCAGGGCCGCCTGGCCGTGATCACCACGGTCAGAGAGCTCGTGTGGCGGCTCTGGACCGTTCCGGCGCGCCTCTGGACGCCTGATCCACGTCGTTCACCCGTCGCCGGCGAAGCGACCGCGCGGGCCGAGTACGCCAGCGTCAATCTCCAAATGAGCCCTTCCACCACGGGCTGCTAGGCAAGGTGGTGCGGCCCTCGGGTGTATAAAGGTGCCCTCTGGAGCAGGCAACACGGAGATCTCGGCGAAGAGCAGGTACCCGAAAAGGAGTGGTCATGGCAGCCAGCAATGAGGGACGTTCGCACGGTCTGAGTCGGCGGGACTTCGCACGCATGGTGTCGGTCGGGGGCGCGGCGTCATGGTTCGTCGGCGGACGACCGTGGACGTCTCCGGCCCAGGCGTTGCCTCAGACCCCGGCTGAGCCGGATGAGGCGTTCTGGGGCGCGGTGCGTGACCAGTTCGTCATGCCGCGTGATCTCGGGGTGATGAATGCGGCCAACTTGTGTCCCTCGTCCGCGCCCGTGCTGGAGGCGATGTATGAGAACACGCGTGACATGGATCGCGATCCATCACCGCAGAACCGCGTGAAGATGAGAGAGGGAAAGGGGGCCACGCGTCAGCTCCTGGCCGACTTCCTGCGGGTCACGCCGGAAGAGATCATCATCACGCGAAACACCAGCGAAGCGAACAACATGGTCTCGAGCGGGGTACATCTGGGCGAAGGCGACGAGGTCGTGCTCTTCGCCGACAACCACCCGAGCAACAAGCGCGCCTGGCAGAGCAAGAGCGAGCGCTTCGGCTTCACGATCCGCGAGTTGCCCAACCCCAATCCGCATCCGGGGCCGGAGTACTACATCGAGGCGGTGAGGGCGGCGCTGACCCCGCGCACGCGCGTCCTGGCCTTCACGCATCTGACCAGCACGGTGGGCGACCTGATGCCGGCGCGCGAGCTCTGTCGGCTCGCGCGTGAGCGCGACGTGCTCTCGCTGCTCGATGGCGCGCAGAGCTTCGGTCTGCTCGACGTCGACCTCAGCGACATCCAGCCCGACTTCTACACCGGCAGCGCCCACAAGTGGCCCTGCGGCCCGAAGGAGACGGGCGTCCTGTTCATCAACGAGTGCGCGCACGACAAGATCTGGGCCAGCATTATCAGCGCCGGCCGGGGCGACGTGGGCATCTCCCGAACCTTCGAGAGCTTCGGGCAACGCGACGAACCGGCGATCATCGCGTTCGGCGAGGCACTGAAGTTCCAGACCAGAATCGGTCGCCAGGCGATCGAGAAACGCTCGCAGCAACTGGCGCAGCTGGCCATCCGGGAGCTGAGCACGATTGACGGCGTCAAGGTTTGGACCAGCCCGGACCCGTCACGCTCCTCGGCGGTTGTCTCCTTCCTGCCGGGCAATCTGGATGTCAGGCGGCTCTCGGCGGCCCTCTACGAGAACGACCGCATCGGTTGCGCGACCCGCGGCGGCCAGGACCGAGGCGGGCTGCGATTCTCACCGCACTTCTATAACCTGCAGTCGGAAGTCGAGCGGGGCGTCGCAGCGGTGAAGCGATACATGGCACAAGGGGTGTAAGGGGGATCGGCAAGAGCCGGTCTGCTTCAGCTTCGCCAGCGCAGGTGCGGGCCAGCCGCAGGCGGAGTTGGCGGGGTTCGTCACGAGCGCGCGGCCTGGGGTGTCGTACGTGAGTCAGCCCCGGCCGCGCCCTTTATGTGATGAGTCGCGCTCGGTCTACAATCCGCAGGTCGAGGTTGCCCGCGCTACCTGGCCCAGGCGTAGCCCTCTGTCCTCGGATCAACCCCCGCGTCGAGCACACCGGTTTGTGTATTCACCATGATCGCACCCAGCGCACCGAGGCTCCACGCCGGGCGGACGGTCAAGTCGTGCCCCTTGGCTTCGAGACCTCGCTGGACGTCCTCCGGCACGGTCGCTTCGACCGACAAATCCCCCGGGTACATGGTGTGCGGGAACGGCGACGCGGGGAAGCTGCGCGTGGACCACCGCGGCGCCTCGATCGCCTGCTGCACGTTCATGTCGAACTCGATCATGTTCAGCAGGGTCTGCATGGTGCGCTGAATCTGATCGTCGCCGCCCGGACTGCCGACGATCATGTAGGGGTCGCCGTCCTTCATGATCAACGTGCTCTGGAGGGTGCTGCGCGGCCGTTTGCCCGGCTCGAGGGCATTGGCCTCGCCCCGTACGAGCGAGTAGTAATCGCCACGGCAGTTGAAGATGAACCCGAGGTCGGCGATGACCACGCCGGTCCCGAACCCGCTGTGCAGGCTGGGCTCGAAGCTCACCATGTTGCGGTCCTTGTCGACCACGGCGATGTAGCTGGTGTCGCCGGCATGGTCCACATCGCCTTCGAGGTTGACGTGCACCGAACGGTCCAAGGTGTCGGTGGTCTGCATGAATTGTTCGGGTGTGCCCGGCCGCAGCTCGAACGAGGCGTGGTCTGGATCGATGAGCTGGCGGCGAGCCTGGGCGTATTCCGTCGACAGGAGACCCGCGTACGGAATGTGGATGAAGTCCATGTCACCGAGATATTTCTCCCGATCGGCCATGGCGAGCTTCAGCGCCTCGGCGCTCGTGTGGATGTACTCGACGCTGTTGTGGCCGATCGCTTGCAGGTCGTACCCTTCGAGCAGTTTGAGGGCGATCAGTTCTGCGGGGCCCTGGCTGGCCGACGGGTTCTTGTAGACGGTGTACCCACGATAGTCAATGGATACGGGCGTTTCTACCTTCGCGTGGTAGCTGGCAAAGTCCTCGTAGCGATACAGCCCGCCCTGCTCCTCGAAGAACGCGGCCATCTCCCGGGCGATGTCGCCTTTGTAGAAGCGGTCACGCACGGCCTTGAGCGCGGCATGTCGGCCTTGGCTCGCGGCCTGCGCTTCGGCGTCTACGAGCCGCTTCAGGAAGCGCGCGGCGTCCGGGTTCTTGAAGATCTCGCCTGCTCGCGGTGCCCGGCCGTTAGGAAAGTAGACCTTCATCGTGGTCGGGTACTTCCGGATCTTCTCGGAATTCGCAATCGACCGTGCGAGCCCCTCGCTGATCGGAAACCCGTCTTCGGCGACTTTGATGGCGGGCTGCAGGACCTCCGCGAAGGTCATCGTGCCCCAGCGATCCAGCAAGAGGTACCACGCGTCAATGACGCCCGGGATCGACGCAGAAAGCAGGCCGTCGCTCCTGGGGAGCTTGGCATCGTTGTTCTGCTCGTACCACTCGATCGTCGCCAGCTTGGGCGCGGTGCCCTCGGCATTGATGGACAGCACCTCTTTCGATGTTGCGTCGTAGACCAGCAGGACGGCGTCCGACCCGAGCCCGTTGCTGCCGGGATCAACCAGCGCAAGCACGGCCTGCCCGGCAACAGCCGCGTCGAACGCGTTCCCGCCGGCGTCGAGGATCTCGATGGCCGCGGCCGTGGCTGGGGCCTTCATCGACGTCACCGCATACTGCTCCCCGCGAATCACGGGGCGCATCGTGCGGCCTGGCCGTTGGCCTTGGGCCCAAACGGCCTGCGTACTGACGAGAAGGCACAGGGAGAGCGACAAAATACCCGCTGCCAGCGAGCGTCTGCTCCGCATGTTGGTTCTCCTGACTTTGAACGGGCGGCGTAACACCTAGAGCCGGGATTCCCCATTCCGCCTGTCCCGGACCGCACCTTTATACACCCGAGGGCCGCCGAGTCCACGAAACCTTCTTCGTCGCACAATCGTCCAGCTCCGGCTCTCGGTCGCCGGCACCCCCTACCGTCCCGTCGGCACCCGCGCCTGGAGTTCGGTGAACCAGTTTTCCACCACATGAATCTCTCTGGCGAGCACATCCTGGTTTCTCAAGGCTAGGAGGAACTGCTCTCCGTCCGAAGCGACGGCATACGTCCAGGGGTCCTCCATATCGTGCGCCTCGAACAGCGGCACCGCTGCGTCCCTGCTCAACACGTCGCCGCTCGACACCGGCACTGCCATCAGAGTCCGGTCTGGTGTCCAAAAGAACAGTTCGTCTCCAGCTGGCGACCACCGGGGAGCCTGACCTCCGTCCGTAGAGACCTGTACCCGCCGGTCGAGTCCGGGAAACGATTCCACGTAGACCTCGGGGCGGCCCGTCTCATTCGACTCGTACGCGAGCCAACGCCCGTCTGGCGAGAACTTTATGAACCACTCTTGTGCAGACGTGACGGCCACGGGGACCGGGCTCTCCTCCTCCCCGAGGCGCAGAACAAAGACGTATGATTGACCCGCATCGGTCTCCGCGAAAGCCAACCACTCCCCATCCGGAGACCACGAGTAGAGCCAGAAGCTCCCGTCTGAGCGAGCCGTGTACACGGCGACTGGAGCACTACCACCTCCGACCTCTTGCAGGAACACCGTATAGTCCTTGAGCACTTGGCGGCTTGCCGACGCGACATAAGCAATCCGCTGCCCGTCTGGGGACCACACTGGCGAGTAGGCGTATACGTCGGCGAAGGTGACTCGGTTGCGCTCCCCAGTGGTGGTATCGACGAACCAGATGCTGCCGCCGCTTGGTTCATCGCCATCGATGACAACTTGGCGACCGTCCGGCGCGATGTTGATGTAGTGAGAAGAGACCGGAGGCCCGAGTTGGCGGATCCGCCGTCCGTCACGATCCACCCACCAGAGCACTTTCCGTTGGGTATTGTCCCCCCGCACGAACGCCGCCGTCCCGCCGTCCGACACCGCCAGCGACGCGGCACCACCCCAAGTGGCCACACGGATGTCCGACGCGACCGGGAACGGAGTACCAGTGATCGTCTGGGTGGCAAGGTCGTAGGGAACAGCCAGGACCGTTCCCGTGCCGGTCACATAGACCACGTGTCCCGTCGCAATGTACCGCCCGTAGAGTCCGGGTTGAACGACCGTCGTGACTGTACCGGTGTCCAAGTCCTGCACAACGACCTGCGAGTCTTCCCAATTATTCGCCACGCGTGTATAGAGTACCTGTCTGCCGCTGTCGATCACCTGCGGCCATCGGCGGTATGACCCGTTCCCGCTGTCGTCGACGCCCCCGACCACTTCGGAAACACCACCCGCTGCGGGAACCCGCCACAGAGCAGCGGACATCGACTTCGCAAACACGATCGTGTCGTCCTCAGCCCAGCTCGCTCCGACGTAGTCGCCCACGCTTTCGCTAGCAGCCGTGATGTCGAGCACTGGACCACCATCGATCGAGATCTTCTTCAAACCGCCGCGTTGCACGAAGCCAATCCACCGCCCGTCAGGTGAAAAGAACGGACTTTCGGCACCGTCCGTGCCATCGAGACCTATGCTTTCTAGACTGTCGAGCGCCCTGACGTAGAGCGTTCCTTGGGCGATGTAGGCCAGTGTCCGGCCGTCCGGCGCAAGGGCCAGGCGGGGCGCTTCGGCGGCAAACATTTCGTGTCCGCCTTCGACCTGGACTGCAAAGTGCGTCGGCTCTCGGCTGGGTGCAGCATCGGGTCCGACGAGTCCCCAGACCACCAAGCCGGTGAGAACCATCAAGGAAAGAGCGGCGATAGCGGCCGGTTCCGGCCGCTGCCAGAGGGCGAGCTGAGCGACGGTCGCTGTCGCCGTCGTTGTCTCGGCGGGTTCCACCCGAGCGTCGTCAATATCGAGCCGCGCGTCGCCGATGTAACCGAGACGCTGCTTGGGTTCCTTTTTCAGGCTGGAGCGCCTTCGCTAGGCCGAAGTCCAGCACCTTGACCGTGCCGTCGTCTTTGACCTTCACGTTCGCCGGTTTCAGATCCCGGTGGATGATGCCTTGCTCGTGCGCGGCTTCCAGCGCCTCTGCGATCTGACGGGCAATGGGGAGGGCTTCGTCGGGCGGGACAGGATCTTCAGCGCGACGTCACGGTCGAGCTTGGTGTCACGGGCCTTGTACACCTCCCCCATGCCGCCTGCGCCAATGGCGGAGAGGACTTCGTAGGGGCCGAGGGTCGTGCCGGGTTGTAAGGGCATGGCTAATCGACGGGCACGAGGCGCTTGAGTTCCTCAAACACCCAAAGGATCAGACGTGTCTCGCTTTCGCTTGCTTGTCTCGCTTCTTCTTCTGCCTTGCCGCGTCCTTTGCGGCTTTTTGCTTCTGGCCCTTATTCTTGTCCTTCTGACCACCCTTGTCTCCCATTGCATGCCTCCCTTGTTGCAGGTGCGTACGAGCTAGAACTACCCAGTGTGGTGGACGGTTTGGTTACGCAACCATCCTTGTCAGCTGAGCGCGTAGCTCGTGCTTCGTATCCCTCGCCTTGTACACCTCCCCCATGCCGCCCGCGCCGATGGCGGAGAGGACTTCGTAGGGGCCGAGGGTGGTGCCGGGTTGGAGTGGCATCAATCTTCGAGTCCCGCCGCCCAGTTCAGAATCACCGTCGCCAAACCACCCGTTTGCTCACTGGCGGGCATGATGCCGATGAATCGCTCCCCGTCTGGCATCGACGCATAGGGGCTATAAAAGTCCAATGGCACGCCGAGAGCAAAGAGTTCAAGAGGAGACCCTATGTCAACCGTGTCGCCTGTCGTTGATATCGCGACCGCCATGAGCCGGCCCTGCGACAAGAAAAAGAGTTCGCCGCCGTCTTGCCTCCACACGGGATGAGTGCCACCGCTGACGGATACTCGCTGCGCGCCGCCTGCCACCTGCATGCCGTCCAGTCGCTGGACGTACACCTCCTGCTCACCGGTCGCATCCGAGACATAGGCCAGCAAGCTGCCCTCTGGAGAGAAGCGTCCATTGGTTTCGTTGAAGGGAGACCCGATGAGCACGGTCGGTTCACCAGATTCATCGACCGGCACGGCCCACAGATTCTGCCGCGTGAGCCCGTCGGTCGACCGATACAGGATGAACTGCCCGTCCGGCGACCAGTCATCAACCCCACCGCCGCGACCCCACCGCCGAAGGAGCACCGCCGGCGTCGAACTATCTGCGGGGCGCTGCATGATATCCAGGACGCCGTCACCGTGCGCCTCCCACGCCACCCGCGAGCTGTCTGGGGAAAACGTCGCCAGATGATCGATCCCAGGATCGTCACTGAACCGAATGACGGCGCCATCCTGCTCCAGGTTGCTTATCCACAGGTCACGATTGTTGCTCGCGAGCTGCACCGACAGCAGTCTCGTACCATCTGGTGACAGGTGGACTTCCTCGTACAGGCCATCGGGGCCGGCCGTCCCCGTTCGGCGGCCCTGCCGGTCGAACCAGGTCAGCCGTCCGAGGTTCGTCACGCTCGGCAGGAACGTCAACACGTGCCCTCCGCTGTTGTATCCGACTCTGAAACGATCGCCTGAGAACCATGTGCTTCTCATCGGAACCTGCTCCGCGATCGGGAAGGATTCGCCGTCGAGCGCGCGTTGTGCTTCGTCAAACCGCTGGGCCACCATCAGGCCATCCTGTTCGTAGATCAGCAGGTCGGGGGCCACCGTCCTGACCACGTTGACATCACCAGGCACGAGGAGTACCCGGTCATTGCCGTCGAGATTGGCGGTGTAGAGGCCGGGCTGCTCGCCACCGAACTCCACGAACACCAGGCGATCGGTGCCCGGCGCCAACTCGAGGCTCCGGTACTGGACGCCCTCTCGCTGCATGATGGTGCGTGCGGTGCCGCCCGACGCCGACACCCGGACGACACCCTGGGTCGTAGAGGCGACGATGAGATCGCCACTCGCACTCCAGATGCCACCTCCAATAGGTGCGACGTCCACAGTGGCAATAGGACGAACAGGACCTCCCCGTCTGGGCGTACGCCGGAGTTCTCCCTGAACATGGAACGCCAGATCCTCACCGTCGGGCGACCAGATCATCAGGGAAGCCCCCTCCGTCCCGTCCAGCGCCTGAGCGCGATCGGCATCGATCGGTCGAACCCAGATTTTGACGTCACCCTGGTTGTCCACCGCCCGCATGGCCAGGAAGCGCCCGTCCGGCGACGGCGACGGCGCGGCCACGAACTCCGTGCCCTCGGGAGGGGGCTCGTGGAACACGAGGGGACGGGGCGGCTCACGGAGCGACGGCGCCCATAGACCGACGCCCAGGGCCAGCAGCGCGAAAGTAGCCGCGACGGTGGGCCACAGCCATCGACGACTGGACTGGGACTCGTGGGAAACAGACGCCGCCGCCGCGTCCCCCGACGGGCTCACCGCTCCCGATGCGGTGTCAACCTGAATCTCCTTCAACTGACGGACCACATCTCGTGCGGTTTGCCAGCGGTCTTCCCGGTCCTTGGCGAGACAGGCACTCACGAGTCGGTCGAGCGACGAGGGCGAGGTCGATTGCAGGGAGGACATCGGCTGCGGTTCGGCGCCCATGATCGAGTGGATCAAGTTCGCCTGGCTCGTCCCCTTGAATGCCTTCTTTCCCGTGACCATCTCGTAGACCACGCACCCAAATGCCCAGATGTCCGACCGAGCATCGGCGTCCTTGCCTTCGAGCTGCTCGGGGGCCATGTACTGGAAGGTACCCAGGATCGTCCCTTGCTCGGTCAGCGCATCGGCCAGCTTGGTGGAGGCGTCGCTCTGCGGGCCGGTCGGCGTCAGCTTCGCCAAGCCAAAGTCGAGGAGTTTCGCCCCGGCCTTGGTCAGCATGATGTTGGCGGGCTTCAGATCCCGGTGCGTCACCCCCTGGCGGTGGGCCTTGTCCAGCGCGTCGGCGATCTCGATGGCGTAGCGGAGCGCCTGGTCGAGGGGCAGGGCACCCTTCTGGAGCCGCTCCGCCAGCGTCTCGCCTTCCAGGTACTCCATGACCAGGAAGTCGGTGCCGTCCTGGGTGTCGAACTCGTACAGGGTGCAGATGTGCGGGTGATTCAGGCCGGAGATGACTTTCGCCTCACGCTCGAACCGCTGCTTCCGCTCCGGGTCGGAGGCCACATGCGCGGGCAGCACCTTGATGGCGACGGTCCGCTCCAGCCGGGTGTCGGTGGCTTTATAGACTTCGCCCATGCCCCCGGCCGCGATGGGGGACTCGATCTGATACGGGCCGAGGCGGGTACCGCGCTCTAAGGCCATGCTGGGAACGGCCAAGTTTACCGCAGTGGGGGACAGGGCGTCAGGGGGCACGGTCGGCCCGCAGAGTGGCGCTAGAAAGCCGACGTTCGGGTTGTTTGGGACGATCTCGATGTGGGACAGGGCAGAGGTCGTCCTCGCGCGCTTGGAGCCGCCTGTGCAACGGTTGGCGGATGCCCGATTGACACCTCGGCCGCTGCATCACTACGCTTGGCCCCATGAGCGAGATTTCCCGAGCGATGGCCGCCAAGCAGGCCGTCATCAAAATACTTCAGGCCGATATTGAAACCCTTCGCCGTGCGGCAGGCATCCTCGGCGGTGCAACCGGAGGGACGACGCGCGCCACGCTGAAGCGTCGTCGCAAGATGTCAGCAGCGACAAAGAGGGCCGTGTCAAAGCGGATGAAGGCGTATTGGGCGAAGAAGAAGAAAGCCAAGAAGTAGGCCCCAGTAACTTCTCCAGAGCCTACCGTCCCGCTCGGCACCCGCGCCTGAACGGCCTGACCCCCGAAGACGGCCGGCCGCAGCCTGACCCTCAAGTACAGCCACCTGTTCGACATCTTCCGGTAGTCGATCACGCCGCGGGCACATCTCGCGATCCATCGCTCGACGACCTGAGGCCGCTCCGGATGAACGATGTTTCTCGCCTCTCATCAGTCGTATTGCGACGGCGCAACACCTCGGCACCCGTCCCGGTGCTGACCCTTACCCAGATCCTTCCTCTCTCGACGACCTGAGGCCGCTCCGGATGAAATGTTTCGGCCTCTCATCAGTCTGGACGGCGCAACACCTCGGGTCCCGTGCTTTCCCAGATCCTTCCTCCTGAGTTGGGATTCGGATTACGATTACCATGAAGAGTTTGTGTCTGGTGTCGAGCGAGGAGTAGCAGCGGTGTACAGCGTGCGCAGAAAGAGTAGACCGGTCGCTCTGACGATGTGTGCTGGGCTGGCACTCGTGATCGCCAGCCCGGTCTGTGCGGCCGAGCAATCGGCGCAGAGTGACGATTCGGACGCCAGCGTGACGTTTCCAGGCGTCGTAGCGGTCCAGGTGCCCAGCGCCCCGATCATGGATGGTCAGGTGCTCACCGATCCGGCGTGGACTGGTGTCGAGCCGGTGACCGGCTTTCGCCAGACGACACCCGAGGAGGGTGCGCCCGCCACCGAGCGCACCGAAGTGCGGGTGGCGTACTCGAACGACACGCTGTACTTCGGCGTGGTCTGTTACGACAGCGATCCCTCGACGATCATCGTGTCGGACAGCCGGCGCGATTCACCGCTGACCGAAACCGACAGCTTTCAGATCATCCTCGACACGTATCTTGACCAGCAGAACGGGTTCGTGTTCGGCACGAATCCGTCGGGGTTGGAGTACGACGGGCAGGTAACCAACGAAGGCCAAGGCAGCGGCGGGTTTGGGAGCTTCACTGGCGGTGGCGGTGGTGGCCGGCAGCAGGGCGGTTCGGGCCGCGGCTTCAATCTCAACTGGGATGGGTCCTGGGAGGTCCAGACCCAGGTCTCCGACATCGGCTGGAGCGCGGAGTTTGCCATTCCGTTCCGGACGCTGCGCTACCCCACCGAGGCGTCGCAGACGTGGGGCCTGAACTTTCAGCGGAACATCCGGCGCCGGAATGAGACGGCGTTCTGGGCAGCGCTGCCGCGGCAATACAATCTGTATCGTCTGTCGCTGGCCGGCCAGCTCACTGGGCTCGAAGTGCCGGCGCAACGCAACCTGAAGATCGTGCCCTATGTCCTGGGCGACGCGATCCACTCGGAGAGCGCCGACAATGGGACGCCGCTCTTTGGCGATGCCGGGGTGGACCTGAAGTACAGCCTCACGCCCAGCCTCACGTTCGACGCGACGTACAACACCGACTTCGCGCAGGTCGAAGTCGACGACCAGCAGATCAACCTCGACCGGTTCAACCTGTTCTTTCCAGAAAAGCGTCCGTTCTTTCTCGAGAACGCCGGCTTGTTCGGGGTTGGTAACAGCGGGTCGACCGAGCTGTTCTTCAGCCGTCGGATCGGCATCGGGCCGGACGGCGTGCCGATTCCGATCCTGGGGGGCGGACGCCTGTCGGGTCAGGTCGGCGGGAACGTGAACGTCGGGCTGCTCAGCATGCAGACCGAGGGGATTGAGGGCGTGGCGCCGTCGAACAACTTCACCGTGGGGCGGGTGCGGAAAGATCTGCCGAACCGGTCGAATGTGGGTGCGATCTTCGTGAATCGCCAGGCGTCGGGCGACCTGGCCGACGTGGACGACTACAACCGGACGTTCGGCGTCGACGGACGCTGGGGGATCGGTGAGAACACGACGGTCACCGGGTTCGCCGCCAGGACTCAGACGCCTGGGCTGGTGGGCAACGAGCACGCCTACAGCCTGAGCTACGGATACAACTCACAGGAGTGGCGGCTCAACTACAGCTTCACGGAGGTAGGTGAGAATTTCAATCCGGAAGTCGGCTTTCTCAGGCGCCGCGGGTTCCGAAACGCCAGCGCGTTCACGTTCTACACGTTCCGGCTCAGCCCAGAGGCGCCGCTGAAGCTGCATGAAATCCGCCCTCATGTGCTGTGGAACTCTTTCTGGGATTTTGACGGCTTCAAGGAGACCATGTTCGTGCACATCGACTCGCACTGGGAGTTCAAGGGGGGTGCCGAAGTCCACACGGGCATGAACCTGCGGACCGAGGGCGTAACTGAGGCGTTCGAAATTTTCCCGGGTGTCATCGTCCCGCCAGGCACCTACGACGATCACGAAACGCAGATCGTCGCGATGTCCAACCAGGGGGCGGCGTTGAGCGGTCAAGTGAGATTTACCGCTGGCGGCTTCTTCGGCGGTGACCGGCTCGCCGTTTCACCATCGGTTCGACTGCGCGTCGGTGAGGCCTTCAACACCGAGGTCGGGGTGAGCCGGAATGACATCAGTCTGCCATTCGGCGATTTCGTGACGAATCTCATCATTTCGCGTACGTCCTTCTCGTTCACGCCGCGCGTCTTCATCCAGAGCCTAATTCAGTACAATGATCGAGCCGACCTCTGGTCGGCCAACCTGCGATTCGGCGTGCTCGGTCAGGCCAATACCGGTCTGTTCTTGGTGTACAACGACACGCGCGGGCTGAGCGACCTAACCCCCGAAACGGCTGGCCGCAGTCTGACCCTCAAGTACAGCCACCTGTTCGACGTCTTTCGTTAGATGGGGCGCCCCTGCGCCCCAAACCCCAGCGAGGCCCCGCGCCGGGGCCTCGCCACCGCGCTGTGCGCGGTGTGGGTGCGGCGTCGCGCAGCTCGGGTCGCTCACGTGCAGGCTGGGTTGCAGAGGACGACGCCAAACGCCCAGATGTCCGCCCGCTTGTCCACCTGACGGCCCTTCGCCTGTTCGGGACTCATTTACGCCGCCGTCCCCATGATGACGCCCATCTTCGTGGCGGCTGCCGTCATGGTCATCGTGGGCGAGTTCGCCGCATCGAGGTCGGAGAGGTCCGGTCCCAGCGCCTTTGCCAGACCGAAGTCCAGCACCCTCACCGTGCCGTCGGACTTTACTTTGACGTTGGCCGGTTTCAGATCCCGGTGGATGATCCCCTGCTCGTGGGCCGCTTCCAGCGCCTCGGCGATCTGGCGGGCGATAGGAAGGGCTTCGTCGAGCGGGATCGGCCCCTGGGCGATCTGGTCTTGGAGCGTCGGGCCTTCGACGTATTCGAGGACGAGGGCCGGAGAGTCGCCCGATTCCTCCAAGCCCTGTATCGCCGCGATGTTCGGATGGTTGAGCGACGCCAGGACCTTCGCTTCGCGCTGGATCCGGGCCAGCCGCTCGGGATCGTTCACGAAGGCGTCGGGCAGGATCTTCAACGCGACATCGCGGTCGAGCTTCGTGTCCCGGGCCTTGTACACCTCGCCCATGCCGCCCGCGCCGATGGCGGAGAGGACTTCGTACGGGCCGAGGGTGGTGCCGGGTTCCAGAGCCATCAATCTCTACCGGATATAACCTAGCGACCGCAGCGTCCGGAGCTGCTGCGGGGTCAGTTCGACCTCACCGGACGGCGTGAAGTACTGCGACAGGGCCATGTGGGCCTCGAACTGCTCCTCCAGGAGGGCGGTGTACTTCTGGACGAGGTCCGGCCGTTCCTCGTGCAGGCTCCACAAAGCCATCGGATCGTTCCAGAGGTCGTAGAGCAGCAGGGGGACGGGGCGGGGGCCGAACCGCGGCCGCGCATCCGGGTCGTTGATCTCCAACGAAGCGCCCCAACGACCGTCCACTACCTCGATGACGCCCTCCAGCTCGCCGGTCGTGAAATCGGCATAGAACTCGTCGAAGATCACCGGCCGCGGCTCCCATCCCTCTCGACCCAACATCAGGGGAGCCAGCGACTGCCCTTGTGCGATCTCGGCAGGGGGGAGCCCCAGTAGGTCGAGCAGGGTGGGGAGCACATCGATCATCGATACGGGAGGGGCTATCCGCTGTCCCCCCTCGATGTGGCCCGGCCATACGAACATGAGGGGCACCCTAGAGATCGTGGGCCGGAGGATCGGCTGGCTCCATGGCGGAGGCAGCGGGTCGCTGAGCTTGAGGCCCATGTCGCCGACGGCCGCGAGGATGCTGTGATCGCTCCCGATGATCAACAGCGTATTGTCCCACTCCCCTTCGGCCTTCAGCCGGTCGATGAGCTGCCCGAGCCGATAGTCGTTGTGGGCCATCGCTTCGTCGTACAGGCCCTTCGCCACAGAGTAGAGCGCCGTCCGGCTGATCCCCGTAGAATCCCAGGCGGGAGAATAGGGACGCTGCCCGCCACGACCTAGCAGCCCGTGGTGGAAGGGCTCATTTGGAGATTGACGCTGGCGTACTCGGCCCGCGCGGTCGCTTCGCCGGCGACGGGTGAACGACGTGGATCAGGCGTCCAGAGGCGCGCCGGAACGGTCCAGAGCCGCCACACGAGCTCGATGAACTGCAGGCCCCAGGCCCCGTGGCGTGCCGACGCCGATCAGCCGACGCATGAGCAGACCCAAGTTGAAGCCACCGGTGTGGACGAGCACGCGCTTCAGGATGTTGGTGTGCCCCCGCAGATGAACACGCCGCAGCGCGCCCGTCTCGTACAGATGCGCAAAGGGGCGTTCCAGCCGTTCACCGCGTTGGCGCAAGAGTCGTTGGCCCCGGGCCCCGCGGAGGCGTCGGCGGTTCCGATAGACCGCGTCGCGGGCCGTGGTCTTGCCGCGCCAGGTCCGCCGCCCGCGATCGGGTTCCGAAAGGTAGGCGCGCACGCCGACCGCCTCCAGGTCCACCAAGATCTGATTGCTGTGATACCCCTTGTCGCCGACCAGCTCGCGCACGGTGTCAGCCGCTGGTTGCACCGTCTCGATCTGCTCCGCGGCCGTGATGAGGGTCTCGACCAGGGTCGTCGTGTCCCCGGCATTTGCCGGCTGCACCGTCACCCCGACGATGGCCCCGGTGTCGAGATCCACCGCAGGCTCGGCTTTGTGGGCCAGGTGCGTCCGGCCATCTTTCATCTTGGTGATTTTCGCGTCGGGATCGTGCGGATGCGTCCAGTCGTCGTTCGAGCCCTTCTTGCGTCGCGTGCGATCCAGGCGCGCCAAGTCCGCGCGCGTCGGTGTCGCAATCCCCGAGGCCTGGGCGAGCTTCGTCAAGAACGCCTGATACGTGTCCCCCGTGTCGCGGCGCACGATACTCCGCAAGGCCGCGTTGGCTTCGAGCGTCGTCGCATCGATCCCGATCGTCTGTCCCGTGACCAAGCCGCCGTCGGCCAGCCGCTGCAGAATCCACGTGAACACCGCCGTGTGCATCTCCAGATCGATCAACCGCCGCGTGCGCGAGATCGTCGAGTGGTCGGGCGCGGGGTCGTGCAGCTCCAGATGCAAGAAGCTGCGCACGCTCAGCGAGTCCGCCGCACGCCATCGCGCGCTCCGAATCGAGGCCTTCGAAGTAGCCGAGCAACAGCAGCCGGAAGTACCGCCCCGGCGCCAGACTCGGCCGGCCCAGGACCGGCGCGTAGAACGGGGCGCACTGCGCCTCGACAAACGCATCGAAGCCCGCGTCATCGAGGATGCGATTCAACCGCCGATAAAACGGATGCGCCGAGCTGCGCGGCAGGTCGCTCGCCGGAATCCACATCGACGCTTGCCGTGCCAGGCGACGTCGTTTACCCATGGCCATGCGTGTCAGTGTAGTACGGGGGATCGATCGTGTCGATCCTTAATGCGGACTTTCACCACGGGCTGCTAGGCGCTCAAACCACTCATTCATGCTCTCCCGCTCATCCGCAGTGACAAAGAGCCCGCCAAAGGGTGGCGGAGCCGGAAAGTCCTGGTGCGTGTCAGTGGTCTGGAAATGCGCCCAGAACGGCTGGCTGGGATAGTCCTCCCGCCAGCTCCAGAACCCCTCGTGGAGGTACTTTGAGGACTCCTTGTGATTATCCCCAGCAGAGTACGAGAAGTCCTCCCAGTCCTCGCGGAACAGATCGACCCCACGCTGGAGATCGCTCATAGTCCCGGCGTTGGGGTTTCCCGTGAACACCGCAGTCTGGTAGCCGGCCCGGTGCATGTGCTCGGCCATGGTGACGGCCTCGGCAGGCAGAGGGTTGGGGCTGCCAGCGCGGTGCGAGCCGCCTGTCACACTGGTATGTAGGGAAGTCATGAACGAGGCCGTCGAGGGCACGGTCCAGGAGGAATTGCTGTAGGCTCGCTCGAACACGACGCCCTCCGAGGCCAGTCGCTCCAGGGTCGGGGTCGTGCGTCGGTTGTAGCCGTACACGCTCATGTAGTCCGCCGCACCGCCGTCGAAGACGTAGAAGATGACGTTGGGAAGAGGCGACTGCCCGCCGCCCGTCACGGTCGGTGCTCCCCACAAAGCGACCCGCCCTTCGGCCTCCGATTCGGCCTCGAGGCCGAGCGTTACTGTCTGGCCGGCAAGGTCGCTGGCCCCAGGCCTCCTTGTCCGTATAGTGCTCCTCGAACAGCGCGGTCAGTTCACCACCCTCGGCACCATCAGGGATCGCCGTGACCCGGAAGGTCACGGGCACGTCCTCACGCAAGACCCCCATGGCGAAATCGAGCCGGCCCGCCTCCGGGATCGTCACCCGATACTCCACGCGCCCCGGCGTGTGCGTATACAGAGCCTGCCGATAGATCCGGTTGCGGATTTCCGTGCGCGCGGCCGCGCCCGCGTCGGCATAGTTGGCCACCTTCGACTAGATCCACCGAACGCTGGCCCCAGGCCTCCTTGTCCGTATAGTGGAACAGCGCGGTCAGTTCACCACCCTCGGCACCATCAGGGATCGCCGTGACCCGGAAGGTCACGGGCACGTCCTCACGCAAGACCCCCATGGCGAAATCGAGCCGGCCCGCCTCCGGGATCGTCACCCGATACTCCACGCGCCCCGGCGTGTGCGTATACAGAGCCTGCCGATAGATCCGGTTGCGGATTTCCGTGCGCGCGGCCGCGCCCGCGTCGGCATAGTTGGCCACCTTCGGGATCAGCGTGATGGAAAGGATGTCGATACTGGCCAGATCGTCGGGCGTGAACCACAGGGCGATCTGCCGAATCCGTCCCTCCGGTGGCCGACGCCTCCGAAAGAAATCGAGCCGTGCCCGGTAGGTCTGCACCGTACCGTCGCTTACAACGGGGACCGTCTCGCCTTCATGCTCGAATGGTTTGGGGCCGCTTGTATCCGTCCCTTCGCGTCGATTGAAGAAGAGATTGAAGTTCCTGAAATCATCGGAGGTGCGAGTACGCACCACGAGGTGCGCCAGATCCTCGTAGTTCCAATCGGGCACCTCGAGAACGAGGCCGCCCACTGCGGCGCCGTTCGAGTTCTTGGTGCCCTCCGTAAACGTCATTCGCAGCGCGTCGTCGAGCTGCGTGACCTCGACCGGATCGATCGTCTGGTTGAACGGGACTACCGGATTCCAGTCCTCCTGAGGTTCGTCGAAGTGCCACTCCAACACGGTCGGAGCGTCCGCGGGCACCTCGGAGCCCACGATGGTGGCCACGTCGAGGTGTTCCTCCAGGTGGAGCGGCATGTCGACCGTCAGCACTCGTGGTTCTGATGTAGGCCCTGCACAGCCGGCGATCAGCCCAATGACGATGACAAGGGCAAAAGCGATGATCGGCGTCATGTTCATTTCCTGGAGCAATCGCGCCGAGGCGTCCTCGTCCTGCTTCGCCAGCACCTTGATGGCGACCGTGCGCTGGAGCGTGGGGTCGGTGGCTTTGTAGACCTCGCCCATCCCCCCGGCCCCGAGGGGGGACTCGATCTGATACGGGCCGAGGCGGGTGCCGCGGGCTAAGGGCATCGTGAAACTTCCGGGCTGAGGATAGGGATTATAGATGGAGTGGCCAGGATATCCCGATCCCGGAGCCGGATGCACGGCTCAGGGGCCGGGATCGAACGCTCCAGAGTCGCCGTTCGGCGCCCACCAGAAGTAGAGCCAGCGCAGCGGACCCTCCGCGGCATTCTCGATGCGGTGCCTGGCGTTCGGCGGCGTGTGGATCGCCGTGCCAGGTCCCGCGTCGATTGCACGACCATCGACGATCCATCGGGCGCGCCCGTCGAGCACCACATAGACTTCGGGCGATGGGTGGAAGTGCGTCGGGTAGGCTGCTCCGGCGTCAAGTACCTGCAGCCCCATGCGGACGTCGGCGCGGATCACGCCTGGCCAGTTGGCGAGCGCGCTTCGGACGAGCGGCTTGTACCGGTACACGCGCCAGAGTGACTCGGGGTAGGTCCAGTTCGTCGTCCAGGCGACGTCGTCGGACCGGACGTACAGGCGGTCGTTCGCCTCAGCAGCGGCCTGGTATCGGGTGAGCCCCAACGCCGTCGGCCGAGAGGAGTAGTCCGGCACGTCGTCCGTCATCGTCGAGCTGGCGTGCAGCGCCTCCTGATTTCCACCCGTCGCCCAGCGGTACGCGATCGCGATCAGATCATCCGGACCGGTGGCGATGAAGGTGTGCGTCGCACCGGGTGGCACGTAGATGGCCGTGCCGGGCATCGCCGTAAAGTGCTCGTGGCCGATCGTCCAGGTTGCCGCACCGGCGGCGATGAAGTGAATCTCGGGGACGCGATGGGAGAGGCCGACCGCGCCCAGGCCCGACGCCAGGACCAGCCGGTGGATGCGTAAGTCGCCTCTCGGAATGGCTCCCGCCTCCGGCCCGACGAGGCGTTGGTGGCGAACAGAGGAGTTCGGTTCCGTGTGCCAGGAAAGCTGGTGGGTGTCGACGTGCAGCCGTGGCGCGGCGTCCTGCACCGGTGGCGTCATCGCGGGAGCGGCTGAGGTCGACACAATTCCCAGCACCGCGGCGATGGCCAACGCTCCGGTGGTTCCGCCCCTGCCGGAATGCATCGTTGCTCCGATCGACTAGCCGCCCGTCTTGCGATCTACGAGATTCTGCCTGACGAACGGGCAGCTGTCGACAAGCGTGTCGACCAAGTCGACACCGCCCCGCGTCCACATCGGCAAACGGGCTGATTGTAGCCGTCAGGCCGGTTCCGGGCCAACCCTGCTATTGAGGTGCTCATTTCAGCCCTCGCCACCCTAGCGATAGCGGGTCCCCTGCGGCGGACACTTCGAGGCACGCATGGCTCCGTGGCGAGGCACGAAGGGCGGCGTCTATATCTGTTCGACACACCGGCGGAAGCCGGGCGTCTGCACGAATACGCTGACATTGCCCATGGCCAAAACCGACGACGACATCCTATCGGTGATTGAACACGATTTCTTGAGCCCACGAATGATTGAGGACCTCCTGCGGTTGGTGGACAGCGGGGGGGCTGAAACGACGGGCCTCTTGAGGGTGGAGAAGGAACGATTGGAAACGGAGATACAGAACCTGGTTCGCTCGGTCGCGGCCGGCGTTCCAGGTGAAGCGGTAGCCCCGGAAATCCGAAAGCTCAAAGGACAGCTGGCCAAGGTCGAAGTGAAGCTCCGTGTGCCGCGACGGGAGCCACCCGATTTGGAGAAGCTACGTGCGGCATTGGAGCAGCGCTCGGAGCAGTGGAAGCGGGATTTGAGGGCTGAACCCCAGGTCGCCCGGATGCTGCTACGACGGCTGATTGGCCCCGTGGAGTTGTGGGAAGGTGATCCGCCGGACTACGTGCGCTGGGAGGCGAAAACCGACGCAACCGCCTTACTCGATGGACAGTACCATGATGTGGCGTCCCCAACGGGATTCGAACCCGTGTTTTAGCCTTGAAAGGGCTACGTCCTAGGCCTCTGGACGATGGGGACCCTGGGGTGCGGCGACGACGCCACTGTTCGATGGCCGGGCGCGCGTACGATCGCAAAGTTTAACACGAAGACGACTTGACGCCCCTCACCCCAACTCTCTCCCACGGGGAGAGGGAGGCGGGGTACGCCTTTATTCGTAGCGCAGGGCCACGACCGGGTCGACGCGCGTGGCGCGGAATGCGGGGACGTAGCTGGCGACCAGCGCAATCAGGGCGAGGAGCGTGGCGATGCCGCCGAACGTGAGCGGATCGTGCGGATCGACCTCGAAGAGCAGGCTGCCGAGCATCCGCGTGACGGCGAATGCCGCGGCCAGACCGACGGCGATGCCGATCGCCGTGAGCGCCACGGCCCGGCGCATGACCAGCTGGAGCACGTCGGACCGGCCGGCGCCGAGCGCCATCCGGATGCCGATCTCGTGGGTCCGGCGGGCGACGGTGTAGGCGATGATGCCGTAGAGGCCGACGGCCGCCAGGATGAGCGCCACGGCCGAGAAGATCACCAGCAGGCCGCTGAACATCCGGTCGGTCGCCATTTCGCGCGACATCACCTCGTCCATCGTCTGCGTCTCGTAGAGCGGCAGGTTCGGGTCGAGCTGCGCAAGCTCGGCGCGGACGGCCGAGACGATCGTCGTCGGCGGCTGCTGGGTTCGAACAAAGAGCGCCAGCGGCGGGCGGCGGTCGAACCAGATCGGCGGCTGCGTGAAGGGCACGTAGAGCTGGACCCGCGATTGCGACTTCAGCTCATAGTGCCGGACGTGACCGACGACACCGACGACCTCGCGCCAGATCGGGTCGGGTGAATCCTGGTCGCCCAGAAACTCGAAGGCCACGCGCCGGCCGATCGGGTCTTCCCCGGGCCAGAACTCGTCGGCCATCGTCTCGTCGATGATCGCGACCTGGGTGCGTCCCTCGATGTCCTGGTCGTCGAACACCCGGCCACGCAGCAGCGGAATCCCCAGTGTTTCGAAGTACGCGCCGCTGGCCGCCTGGAACAGGGCGGAGGCAAACGCGTCCCGCTCCATCGGGCGCGAATCCGGGATGGCGCCGGACTCCGAGCTGCCGCTGGCCAGTGGCACGGCGCTGTTGACGCTGGCCGCGATGACGCCGGGCAGGGCTTGCACGCGCTCGATCAGGCGGTCGTAGAAGCCGTACCACTGCTGGAAATCGGTGTACTCGTCGGGCGGCAGGGCCACGCGGGTGGAGATGACGCGCTCGGTCCGGAAGCCGGGGTCGATGGCGCCGACCCGCGCGAAGCTGCGGATCATCAGGCCGGCGCCGATGAGCAGCACGAGCGCCAGGGCGATTTCCGCCACGACCAGCACCGCCTTGAATTGGCTGCCGCTCCGGCCGCCGGTGCCGCCGGTCCGGCCGCCCTCCTTCAAGGTGGCGTGCGGGTCCACGTTCGAAACCTGGATGGCGGGAATCAGGCCGAACAGCAGGCCGGTGACGACCGAAACGCCCAGGGTGAACAGGAGCACCCGGGTGTCGAGGGCGATGCGGTCGACGAACGGCGTCGTGGCTGGCAACGTGGTCGAGAGTGCGCCGATGCCCCAGTAGGCGAAGAGCGCTCCGACGCTGCCGCCGATGAGGGCCAGGACGACGCTCTCGATCAGCAGTTGGCGGATGAGGCGGCTCCGGCTGGCGCCGAGCGCGGTGCGTACGGCGATCTCGCGCTGGCGCTCGTCGGCGCGCGCGAGCAGCAGGTTCGCGATGTTGGCGCAGGCGATGAGCAGGACGAACCCGACGGCGCCGAAGAGCAGCAGGAGCGCCGGCTCGATGTCGCCGACGGCGATGTCGCGGAGCGGCGTGACGGTCGGCTCGCCGTCCCAGCCGGTCGCCGCGGTCACTTCCCGGCCGACCCGCGCCATGTCGTCGCGCGCCATCGCGATCGTCACGTCCTCGCGCATCCGGGCCAGGCCGATGATGCCGGGACTGCGACCGCGGTTGTCCCACGGCAACGTGTCGGCGTAGGCGCCCATCGGTACCCAGATGTTCGTCAGCGGCCGCGAGAAGCCGAGGTTGGGCGGCATGACGCCGATGACGGTGAACGGCTGGCCGTCGAGGATGAGCGACCGGCCGAGAATGTCTTCGGCGCCGGCGAACCGGCGCTGCCACAGCTCGTAGCTGAGGACGGCCAGGCGGTCGGCGCCGCGGCGGGTCTCGTCGGCGGTCAAGGTGCGGCCGAGGACCGGGGTCCGGCCGAGCACTCCGAAGTAGTCGCCGATGACCTGCAGGCCGCGCACCCGCTCGGGCGCCTCGGCGCCGGTCATCGTGAGATCGGCGATCCGTGCCGCGCCGATGTTGTCGAACGCGCGGGCCTGCTCCTCCCAGGAGTGGTAGTTGGGAATCGAGATCGAGATATTGAAACCGGACTGGGCGCGGGCCTGGAGCCAGACCAGCCGGTCGGGGTCGGCGTAGGGCAGCGGCAGCAGCAGCATGCCGTTGACGACGCTGAAGATCGCACTGTTGGCACCGATGCCCAGCGCGAGGGTCAGCACGGCGACGGCGGTGAAGCCGGGCCGCTTGGCGAAGCTGCGGACGGCGTAGCGCAGATCGTGTCCGAGTCCCATCTAGTCTCTTGCGCGTCCTCGTGATGCGCTCCGGCGAGGAAGGCAGGTTTTCTGAGGATACGAACAGGCTGCGCGGAAAGTTCGGAGCGGGGCGTCTAGCCCTGTGCGGCCATAGCGCCGACGTCGGCGATCCAGATGTCGCCGTGGTCCTCTTCCCAGGTGAAGTAGAGAAAGTCGCCGTCGGTGGCGATGGCGAGCTCGCCGACCGAGCCGCGACGGTCCGACAGGTCGGTCACCGGGCGCTCGACACGATCGTCGATCGACACCCTCCAGAGGTTCCCCGTGCGCTCACCCAGTGCCGTGAAGTAGACGTGGCGTCCGTCGGGCGACCACCGCGGAAAGTACGCGGGTCCCTGCGTCAGTTGCTCGGCCTCACCCCCATCCGCCGGGGCTCGCCACAGCCGCAGCTCACCCGAACGCGCCGACACAAACGTCAGCCACGCGCCGTCGGGCGACCAGTCGGGGCGGCGGTCGTCGCCGGGCGTGTTGGTCAGTTGCCGCGGTTCGTTACCGTCGAGTGGGGCGATCCAGATCTCGGGATCGCCCGTGCGAAGCGACGTGAAGGCGACGGCGTTCTGATTGGGGGCCCAGGTAGGGACGAGGTCGGAGCCTTCAGCGTCGGTGATCTGCCGGGGCACGCCGCCTTCGGCGGACATGATCCAGATCTCTCGGTTGCCGGTCCGGAAGCTGTAGAAGACGATCTGACGTCCGTCGGGTGACCATCGGGGCGCCCAGTCGGGAGCGTCCTCCGAGGTCAGCTGACGCATCTCGCCGCCGGCGACCGGTGACGTCCAGACGGCGGGGTCCCCGTTGCGGTCCGAATCGAAGAGGAGCTGGGTGCCGTCGGCCGAGACGTCCAGGAACTCGATGAAGGCCTGGTCGGACGTCAACTGCTGGGCATCGTTCCAGGTCGCGAGTCGGTCGTCGAGAATCGGGATACGCCAGACGTTGGCCACGCGTCGGCCGCGCGAGTAGGCGAGGCGTGCACCGTCGGGCGCCAGCGACGCGCGAATCATCCCCACGCCGGAAGTGACCGGCTCGGCGGCACCCGCTGGCGCCCCCGCGGGGTCGAGCCTGAGCTGCCAGAGGTCCATCGTGCCGGCTTCGTTCGAGACGAAATAGATCGTGCGAGAGTCCGCAGCCCAGTGCGGACTCCAGTACGCCGAGCGGCCGTCGGTAAGGCTCCGAGTCGCGCCGGTCTCGACGTCGACGAGCCACAGCTGGGTGACCTGTGCCGAGAGATTCGTGGCGTCGACGTAGGCCAGGAACCTGCCGTCGGGCGACCAGTTCAGATCGAGTGCGCCGACATCCGCCGTCAGCGGGAGACGGCGTGACGTCCCATCGCCGAGCGAGATGATCTCGGCGTTCACGCCTTCGTCGTAGGCGATCACCGCCAGCTCGGTGCCGTCGGGCGACCACCGCGGGGGGCTGAGCTCGGCGACCGGCATGTTGCCGGTCGCGGCCACGCGCTGGGGGCGGCCGCCGATGGCGGGCATCACGAAGAAGCCGCCGCCCTCGCGGGACGACCAGAACGCGATCTGACTGCCGTCGGGCGACCAGCTTGGATACCGGTCGTCACCCGTGTGATCGACCGTGCGGTTGATCGGCTCACCGCCGTCCGCCTGGGCGACCCAGATGTCCCAGTTGCCACCGTAGAGATCGCTATCAGGATTGGCGGCGTAGGCCAGAACCTGGCCGTCGGGCGACCAGGCGGGATAGTCCTCGACGCCGACGGCGGAGGTGAGCTGCCGGATGTTCGTCAGCCGGATGTCCTGCGGGGGTGCTGGGCGGTCGAGTAGCAACCAGGTGGCGGCGACGGCTCCGAGGACGACCGCCGCGGCCGCCGCGATGGTGCCGGCGCCCATGGGGCGGCCGGATGGGGGCGCCACCTTGAGGCTGGCGGCGGTAGTCGAGCGTTCGAGCTCGAAGCGGAGCTGCTTCAGCTCGGCGGCGAAATCGGACGCCGACTGGTACCGAGCGGCGGGTTGCTTGGCCAGAGCGCGCTCCACGACGCGTTCGAGCGCCAGCGGCACGCCGGTGCGGAGCGACGACAGCGGTGCCGGCGTGTTCCGGGCTATCGTGGTGGCAATCGCCAGGTAGTTGTCGCCGCGGAATGGCAACTGGCCTGCGATCATCTCGTAGAGCACGACGCCGAGCGCCCAGATGTCGGTGCGGTGATCGACCTCTTCGCCCCGTGTCTGCTCGGGCGACATGTAGTTCGCCGTGCCGAGTGCCGTGCCCGACTGCGTGAGTCCGGTCTGGCCGGCCAGCTTGGCCAAGCCGAAGTCCACGAGCTTCGCCGTGCGGCCGTGGGTGAACATGACGTTCGCCGGCTTGATGTCGCGATGGATGATGCCGTGCGCGTGGGCGTCGGCCAGCCCGTCGGCCATCTGGGTCGCGATGTCCAGCGCGTCGTCGATCCGGATCCGATCGGCTTCGATACGCTGCCGCAGGTTCTCGCCATCACAGAACGCCATGGCGAGGTAGATCTGGCCGTCGTCCGTCTCACCGATGTCGTAAATCGTGCAGATGCTCGGATGGTCGAGCGCCGAGGCGGCTTTGGCCTCCTGGACGAAGCGTTGCTTGGCGTGCTCGTCGCGCGTCAACTCGGGCGGCAAGACTTTGATGGCGACGAATCGCTCGAGCCGCGGGTCCTTCGCCTTGAAGACGAGCCCCATGCCACCGCCGCCAAGTGAGGCAACGACCTCGTAGGGACCGATATGGTCGCCGGCCTGGAAGGCCACGGAGGAGATTATACCGTGGCCTCTGAGGGCTACGGACGGAAGGCTAAGGGCTAAGGGCCAGGGTCGATGACATCCATAACCCAGATGTCGCCCTGGTCCTCTTCCCAGGCGAAGTAGAGGTAGCGATCGTCGATGCCGAGCGCGTTGGCGCTCAAGGTGCCGAATCGATCGAGCAGATCGGTCACCGGTCGTTCAGCGCCGTCGTCGAGCGAATGGCTCCAGATGTTGCCGGCTCGCTCGCCCAGTCCGATGAAGAAGATCGTCGATCCGTCTCGCGCCGGCCTGCCGAGCCGCGCCGTGCCGGTCGTGACCGCCTGCGGAGCCCCGCCGTCGACGGCTATCCTCCAGAGCCGGTTGGCGCCGTCGCGATCGGAGGTGAAGAGGATGGAGCGCCCGTCGGGCCACCACCGGGGATGGATGTCACCGGCGACGTGTGTCGTCAAAGCTCGGGGTTCTCCACCGCCCGCCGGGACAAGCCAGAGATCGCCGTTGCCGGTGCGCTCGGACCAGAAGGCCAGGCTGCGGCCATCAGGTGACCAGGCGGGATACCAGTCGGTTGCGCCATCGGTCGTGATCTGACGGGGTGGCCCACCGTCCGCCGGAGTGATCCAGATGTCGCGGTTCCCGCTCCGGTAGGCGTAATAGGCCACGTCGGTCCCGTCGGGCGACCAGGCGGGGCCCCACTCAGGTGTGGCGTCGCTCGTCAGTTGGCGCATCTGGCCGTCCGCGGTCGATAGCACCCAGAGGTCGGGGTTGCCGGCACGGTCGGTGCTCAAGACGATGCGGGCACCGTCAGGCGAGACGTCGAGATGCTCGACGAGCGCCTCGTCGAACGTAAGTTGCTCTGCGTCGGCCCAGCTGGCTGGCCGGTCGGCGAGAATCGGAATGCGCCAGACGTTGGCGATGCGCCGGCCCTTCGAGTAGGCCAAGACGTCGGCGTCAGGCGAGAAGGCCGCCTGGCGCATGCCGACGCCTGTGGTCAGTCGTGTGGGCTCGCCGTTGGGACGCAAGTCGTCGGTGAGCGGCTGACGCCAGAGATCCATGCTGCCGCCGCGACTCGACACGAAATACAGCGTGCGGCCATCCGTGCTCCAAGTCGGACTCCAGTCGTTGGTCAGACCGTCGGAAATCGCCAGCGCTTCGCCGGTTTCGAGCTGGACCAAGAACAAGCGTGAGACCTGTGAGGTCGGCCCCGCGGCGTCCACATAGGCGAGATATCGACCGTCGGGCGCCAAGGCCAGGTCGAAGCGGCGGCTGTCGGCGCGCCCCGGCAGCGGGACGCGGCGGGTGTCGCCGGTGGCGGTGGTGTGGATCTCGACGAACGAGCCGGCCGTTTCGTCGAAACCCGGAAACGCCAGCGCTGCTCCGCCCGAGAACCATTGCGGCCGGACGCCGGCCAGGCCTGTCTGAGAGCGGAGGGGGCTGACGTTGAGCGGACCCGACGGATCGGCCGGCGTCACGCGGCGCGCGGATCCGCCGAGCGCCGACATCACAAAATAGCCGCCGCCACCTCTGTCCGACCAGAATGCGAGCTGCCGGCCGTCGGGCGACCAACTGGGGAACCGATCTGTGCCGGGATGGTCCGCCGTGCGGTTGACCGGCTCGCCGCCGCCGACCTGGATGACCCAGATGTCCCAGTTCCCGCCGTAAATCTCGCCGCGGGAGCTAGCGGCGTAGGCGAGCGTTTGGCCGTTCGGTGACCAGGCGGGGTAGTCCTCGACGCCGATCGCCGTCGTCAACTGGCGCGGGTTGGTGAACCGTGACGGTCCGGGTGGCGTGCGGCCGTCGAGAAAGAGCACCGCGCCAACGGCGCCGAGGGTGAGCGCACCGATCAGCATCGTCGGGAGGCGCCAGGCCGGGGCCGGCGCGGGACGATCCGGGGTTCGCCGCAGAAAGTCGAGCTCTGACGCCAGGTCGCCGACTGTCTGATGCCGGTACCCGGGATTCTTGGCCAGCGCCCTGCCGATGATTCGTTCGAGGTCGGCCGGCACGTCGGAGCGCACGGACCGGATCGGCGTCGGCGGTTGGTCGATGACGGCCGCCGCCACCGCGAGGTAATCCTTGCCGGTGAACGGCAACTGGCCGGCCAGCATCTCGAACAGGACGACTCCCAGCGACCAGATATCGGATCGTTGATCCAGTTCCTCGGCCTGCGCCTGCTCCGGCGACATATAAGAGACGGTGCCGAGCGCGATGCCGGCTTGCGTCATGCCGGTCTCGCCGACGAGCTTGGCGAGTCCGAAGTCCACGATCTTCACCTGGCCGTCATCGGTGAGCATGAGGTTGGCCGGCTTGACGTCGCGGTGGACGATGCCGGCGGCGTGCGCCTTGGCGAGGCCGCGCGACACTTGCACGGCGATGTCAAGTGCCGCGTCCACCGTTAGCGGGCCCTTGGCAATGCGGTCCCGCAGCGTACCGCCCTCGTAATAGGCCATGGCGAGGTACAGCTGTCCGTCATCGGTCTCACCTATGTCGTAGATCGAGCAGATGTTCGGATGGTCGAGCGCGGATGCCGCCTGCGCCTCCTGGATGAAGCGGGCCTTGGCGGTCGTGTCACGCGTCAGGTCACGGGGCAGGAATTTCAGGGCGAGCGATCGCCGCAAGCGGGTGTCGAGGGCGTGGTAGACGACGCCCATCCCGCCTTCGCCGATGATCGAGATGAGCTCGTAAGGCCCGATCCGCGCGCCTGGCTCGAGCGTCATGGGGCCGTCTACTGCAAGGGTTCCTCGTCGAACTTCACGAGGGTGTAGAGAAAGCGTTCGCCCGGGTCGATCACGAGGTGGTGCGGCGTGGCGATTGGGACGTGGATGATGTCGCCCGGACCCAGTGGGTGCCGGTCGCCGCCCTGGATGCCGGAGCCGCGTCGCTGCTTGCGCGGCAGCGACTCGGCGTCCGTCAGCTGGCCGCCGATGACGAGCGTCGCGCGGCCGCGGTGGACGATGTACAGATCGGCTTCGGTCTCGTGAAATTCGGCGCGGCCGGTCTGGCCGCGCAGGACGAAGTACACCGAGTGGCCGTCGTCGTTGCGGACGGTCTCGAAGACCATGGCGCGGTCGCCAATCGACGCCTCCAGGCGATCGGCAATCGCTTCCACCTGGGCATGGGGCCAGAGGACGAAGCCGGCCGGATCGACCGGGCCGCCGGGCGCCGTCTGGGCTGCCGGGGCGGCGGCGGTGACCGTGGCGGCCAGGAGGCAGACGGATAGGAGTGCGCTGCGCAGGGCCAGTCTCCCGCTCAGTTGCCGGTGAGGAACGCCCGCGCCTGCGCGATTTCCGGCCGGCCGCCGTCGTCGGCGCGCGCGGCCACTTCCAGCAGCGTCGTGTAGAAGCGCTCGGCCAACTCCCGATTGCCGCTGAGCTCGGCAGCGCGGGCAGCGCCGTAGATGCCGCGGAAACGGCCGGGCTCCTTAGCGGTCGTGGCCTGGAACGCCTCGAGCGCGGCCTCGTTCCGGCCCGCTTCGAGCAGCATCTGCCCGAGGAGCTCGCGGGCGGGGGCCACCGGCCCCGGCGAGATGGCCGACTTCTCGGTTTGATCCTCCCGGTCGGCCGCGCGGCGCATCGTGGCGAGCGCGTCGTCCGTGGCACCTTCGGCGAACGCGATCCAGGCTTCGGCGACCTCACGATGGATGTCCACCTTGGTGGCCCAGTAGCTGTTGCCGCCCAGCGTGTCGCGCGCCCGGTCGAGCTGCGCCACATCTTCGCGGGCGCGGGCCGGGTCGCCACTGCGCGCGGCGCCCATCGCGCGCGCGAAGTAGACGATGGCATCGACGAACGGGGTGGCCGTGCGCAGGACGTCGAGGTTGGCCGCAGCCTCCCAGTCGCGGCGCTCCAGGGTGTAGCGGGCCTGGATGGCCGCGACGGCATAGAACCCGGCCACGCCGTAGCCCGAGCCGGCGTCGATTCCGTCGCGGATCTCGTTCATCCGGCCCACGACCTCACGCGCGGCCGCATCCTGCCCGGTCTGGAGGTAGCCGTAGATCATGTAGTCCATCGCGTGCAGCGCTTCGGGCGGCGAGTCGGCCGCGATCGCCGCGTCGGCCGCCTTGATGTTCGTGTCGATCGACTCCTGCCAGTAGCCCAGGCGGGTGAAGGTGTGCGACGGCATGTGCAGCGCGTGCGGCGCCGCCGGCGCGATGGCGGCGTAGCTGCGCGCCGCGTCGATCGCCCGGTTGGCCAGCGCCGGGACGTCGTAGGTGTGAATGAGGTAGTGCGCGATGCCGGGATGGTTGGGCTGGTCGTCGTAGGCCGGTTCGAGGATGGCCGCGGCTTCGAGCTGCTTCGCGTAGGTCTTGTCAGTCAGGTCGGCCGTGCCGTTGAGCGCCATGGCGTAGAAGATCGCCGCCTCGGAGTCGTCCGGATACGCCGCGACCAGCGCGTTCATCGCCGTTTCGTAGGCGAGCCCGCGACTGCGGTCGCTGGTGTTCTCGTGGTCGGTGTAGAGGTGCGTGACGGCCGCGATGTAGTCGCGTTCACGCTCGCTCTTCGCGCCGATCGCCGTGGCCCGCGCGACGGCGTTCCAGCCGTCGACAAGCATCTGGGGCTGACGGCCGCTGCCCAGGGGGTTGCCCCAACGGGCCATGGCGATGCCCCACTCGGCCATGGCGCAGGCCGGATCGAGCTCGAGCACGTCGTTGAAGGCGTCGATGGCGGCGGGGAACCAGAACGAGTGCAGCAGCGCGACCGCCCGGTTGAAGCGCGGCTGCGCCTCGGCCGAGCAGGTCGTCTCGAAGTGCACGGTGCCCAGCGCGTCGTCGCCTTGGCGCATCTGCTGGGCATGCTCGGTCTCGTGTTGCGCGCGCGCCAGGGCGGGCAGCGCCAGCAGCGCGCAGAGGGCGGCGGCAAGGGCGAACGATCGAAGAAGGGTCATGACTCGCTCCAGTGACATCGGAACAGGCTCCGGCGGATCCGGCGCACCCCATGGTATCACCGTCCCGCGCGCCTCAGCTTCGACGTCACGCGGTGACGAACTTCTCGACGTGGGCCGGGTCCATCCGGGGCGTGGCCCGGGACACGCTGACCAGCACCATGACGTTCGCGCCGAGACCCCACACGCCGGGATGGATTTGTTCCCACTGCAGCGACGGTGCGAGGTTCCACACGATCGTCACGACGCAGCCGACGACCAGACCGCCGATGACGCCGATGGGCGTCGACCGGCGCCAGTACAGCGCGGCGATCAGCGCCGGGAAGATCTGCGCGATGAAACCGTACGACAGCAGGAGGAGGAGGACCAGCGAGACCTCCGATGCGACGGCGAAGTAGTAGGCGACGGCGCCGACGGCGACGACGGTCCAGCGGATGAGGCGCGTCTGCTCGAGGTCGCCGAGCGACGGTTGGATGAGCGCCCGGTAGCCGTCCTTGATGAGGACGGCGGCGGCGGCATGGACGATGGCGTCTCCGCTCGACATCGAGGCGGCCAGCGCGCCGGCGCAGAACAGGCCGACAACGATGGCGGGCAGGCCGAGCGAGGTGACGATGGTCGGCAGGATCGTGTCGACCGGCGTGACGTCGGGGAAGGCGAGGACGCCGGAGAAGCCGATCAGCAGGATCGGCAGCAGGAAGAACGCGAACGTCGGGTAGAGGACGACCGTGTGCCTGAGGGTCCGAATGCTCCGGGCTGCGTAGATCTTCATGAAGTAGTGCGGCCAGACGCTGAATCCGAAGACCGAAATGGCGACGGCGCTCGAGTAGCCGCCCCAGGTCCAGGCGCCGCCGCCGGCGCCGAGGCCGGGCGCCGCCAGCATCGCCGGCGCCGCCTCGGCGAGCCGTTCGAACATCGGGCCGATGCCGCCATGCAGCCGGTAGGGGAGATAGAGGCCGAGGCCCCAGGCGAGGACCATCATGAGGATGCCCTGAAAGGTGTTCGTCCAGGCGATGCCCATGACGCCGGCGCGGAAGACGTAGAGCAGGACGACGGCGTAGGTGACGGCGGCGCCGGCCCAGACCGGCATCCGGCCCTCGGTCACGATCGAGAAGACATAGCCGGCGCCCTGCATCTGCAGGGTCAGGTACGGGACGAACGCCGCCAGGCTGATGAGCGCGAGCAAGGCGGACAGGTACCGGCTGTGATAGCGATGCGCGAACAGCTCGGCCTGCGTGACGTAGCCGAACCGCCGCCCGAGCCGCGCCACGCGCGGGCCGAAGAAGTACATGGGCACCAGGCCGAGGCTCGTGTAGGAAAGAATGTAGTAGGCGGCCGCGCCGCGCGAGTAGGCCCAGCCCGGGCCGCCCAGGAACGAGAAGGCGCTGAAAATGGAGGCGCCCATGACGAAATACAGGACCAGGAGGCCCAGCGCCCGGTCGCCCGCCACGTAGCCCTCCGTGCCGGCCGAGGCCTTGCCGCCGGAGAGCAGGCCGACGGTGAGCGACAGTCCGAGATAGGCGACCGTGACGAGAAAGACGACGACCCAGGGCTCCATGGCTCAGGGGCTTAGCCGTCGTCGCCGCGCCGCGTGCCCAGCTCGTACGCGAGCAGGAGGATGAACGAGACGAGGCTGAGGCCGAGGACGTAGACCAGGGAGACGGGCAGCCCCAGAATGAACGGCCGGGCGCTGCTGAGCAGCATCGACAGCGGGTAGACCGGCCAGATTGTCGCGATGAACAGCAGGGCGAAAACGACGGCGAGCACGCGCAGGCTGGTCTGGGGCACGGAGGGGCCGCTCACACCGGACGGCGCCGCACGTGGGTGCGCGTGATCTTCGCGATCGACGTCGTGCCGGCCTGGCGCATGACCATCGCGAGCTCGCGGCGCAGGAGGTCGAGCACCGCTTCGACACCGGCCTGGCCGAAGCTGGCCAGTCCCCACAAGTACGGACGACCAATGCCGACCGCCGTGGCGCCGAGGGCCAGCGCCTTGAAGATGTCGGTGCCGCGCCGGAATCCGCTGTCGATGATGATCGGTAGACGCCCACCGACCGCCTCGACAATCTCGGGCAGGCATTCGATGGTCGAGCGCCCGCTCGCGCCCGCGCGTGCGCCGTGATTCGAGACGACGAGCCCGTCGGCGCCGTAGGCGTCGCACAGGGCCGCGTCCTCGCCCGTCACGATCCCTTTCACCAGCACCTTCATCGCGGTCGCGTTCTTGAGCCGCGTCACGTAGTCCCAGGTCATGCCGCGTGGACGTGGCGGACCGAGGCGTGGCGGCGTCCCGCCGATCACGAAGATGTCCGGGTCGAGCATGGTGTGCATGGGCCGCGGGCGGGTCGGGTCGTGACAGACCGAGCAGTCGCGATCGTCGCGCCGAATGCCGCGGGCCGCGGTCTCCCGGTTACTGTCGCCCTGGAGATCGACGGTGAGGACGACCGCGGCGCAGCCGGCGGCTTCCGCCCGCGACACCATCGCCTGGGTGGCGTCCCAGTCTTCGGCCGCGTAGAGCTGAAACCAGATCGGCTCGCCGCGCGCCGCCATGACCGCTTCGATCGAGGTAGACGCGACGGTCGAGAGCATCTGGAGATGCCCCTTGGCCCGTGCGGCCCGGGCGACGGCGAGCTCCGCGTCGGGGTGGAAGGCGCCGTTGCTGCCGGTCGGCTGAATGACGATCGGGGTGTCCCAGCGTGTGCCGAAGATGTCGACCGACATGTCGATCTGCCGCACGTCCACGAGACGGCGCATCCGAAGCTGAAAGTGTAAAAACCCTTCTCGGTTGACCTGCAGCATCCGGTCGTCGTCGACACTCGTCGCCAGATAGGCGTAGTGGGCGGTCGGCAGGACCTGCTGGGCGACCGTCTGGAAGTCGAACACGCTCAGGGCGTCCGCCTGCGAGATGATCGGATCGCCGGGCTGCTGGTCGACCAGGCGCATGAGCCGATCGAGCTTCAGGGCCGGGGCGGCCGGGCCGGCCAGGAGATCGGCGACGAAGCCGGCGTCCATGCCCGCGGCGGCCAGGACCGGACTGGTGGCCAGATATTTCAGAAAACGTCGACGGCTGGCGATGGGCTCAGAATGGGGCACGGGCGATCTCCCAGGCAGCGCGTGTGGGTGTGGAGCGGAGAATAGCACGGGGACGCGGACCGCTGCCGCGGGTCCGGTCGCTCCGCGCTGAGGGGGGCTGTGGCCCGGGTGCCGGGCGGCACGGGGGGCGGGCGGCCCGGCCCGAGCGTCGCTGGACGATCGGGCCGGCCCGCCGCGATTACTGCGGCTGCTCCAGGTACTTCAGCAGCTCGTTGTCCGTCCCCAGGATGAAGATCGTCGTCGGATCCATCGTCAGCTCGTAGGTCTCCATCGATTTCGTGAACGCGTAGAAATCGGCGTCACGATTGTAGGCCTCGGCGTAGATCTGCGTGGCTTCGGCATCGGCCACACCGCGCAGCTCCTCCGCCGTGCGGTACGCCTCGGACTGGATCTTGGCGAGGTCGCGCTCACGCTCGCCGCCGATCCGGGCCGCTTCGCCTTGCCCTTCAGACCGGAACTCCTCCGCAATCCGCTGCCGCTCCGCAATCATGCGTGCGAAGACGTCCTGCTGGACCTCTTCGACGTAGTTGATTCGCTTCAGTCTGAGGTCGAGCAGCTCGATCCCGAGGTCGGCGACGCTGACGCTGGCCCGCTCGAGAATCTCCGCCGCGATCGCTTGGCGGCCCATTTCGATTTCATCCAGGATGGTCGCCTCTTCCTCCGACTCGACCAGGACGTCGTCCGGGTCGCGGTTGCTACTGCGGACCAGCTCGATCAGGTCGTAGCGGGCGACGGAGTTGCGCGTCTCGCCGTCCAGAATGTCATCGAGTCGGGACTGCGCGCCGCGCTCGTCCCGCAGCCGCTGGAAGAACCTCAGCGGATCGACGATGCGCCAGCGGGCGTAGGTATCGACCCAGATGAACCGTTTGTCTCGGGTGGGCACCTGGTTCGGGTTGCCGTCCCATTCCAGGAACCGCTTTTCGAAGTAGTTGGCCTGCTGAATGAACGGCACCTTGAAGTGCAGGCCCGGCTCGGTCACCGGATCGCCGACGGGGTTCCCGAACTGCGTGATGATGACCTGGTTCACTTCGTGGACTTGATATGCGGAGCTCGACAGCACGACGAGCACCGCCACGAGTGCAGCAATCTGGATCATGGTGCGTGGGGTCATCGGGCACCTCCCGGGTCGGTGCGGGCCCCAGCGAGCGGCGCGGATCCGTCAACCGTGAGGTTCTGCCGCAGGTTGTCCAGCGACAGCAGGGGCAAGACGCCGGTCGCCCCTTCGGCGATGAACACCTTGCCGCCGACGTTGGGCAGCACCCGCTGCATCGTTTCCAGATAGAGCCGCCGGCGCGTCACGTCTGGCGCCAGGCGGTAGGCCTCGTAGGCCGCGGCGAACCGGGCGGCGTTACCCTCCGCGCGGTTGACCCGGTCGACCGCGTAGCCCTCGGCCTGGAGGACGGCCTGTTCCGCTTCACCGCGGGCGCGCGGGATGACCGAGTTGTAGGCGGCGCGGGCTTCGTTGATCAGGCGGTCGCGTTGCTGCTGCGCCTGGTTGACCTCGTCCCACGACGGCTTGACCGGGTCGGGCGGGTTCACGTCCTGCAGGACGATCTGCTCGACCGTGATGCCCATCTCGTACTGGCCCACGAGTGTCTGCAGCCGCTCTTCGACCCGCGTCTCGATGTCCTGCCGGCCGACGGTCAGCACCTCGGTGACCGTCCGGTCGCCAACGACCTCGCGCATGACTGCTTCGTTCATCGCGCCGAAGGTGGCTTCGATGTTCCGGACCTTGAACAAGAACTCGTAGGGATCGGACACGCGATACTGCACGATCCACTCCACGACGGCGACGTTCAGATCGCCGGTGAGCATGACGGCCTCATCGGCGAACTGGCGTTCCGAGAAGCGGCTGCGGACGCCGGCTTCGACGGTGCGGAAGCCGAACTCCATTTTGAGCTGGCGCTGCACCGGCACCTTGATCACTGTCTCGGCGAAGGGCAGCTTGGCGCGCAGCCCCGGCTCGGTGGTGCGGACGTAGCGCCCGAACCGCAGCACGACGCCGACTTCCTCCGGTTGCACCTGGTAGAGCGTGCTGAACAGCCCGACCAGGACGACCACGGCGATCACGCCCATCTTGATCATCTTGGGCGGGATATCCGGCAGCCGTACGTCGCCGATATTGATGACTTTTTGGTCCATGGTGACCTCTCCTTCGGTCGGTAGTAGTGCGTGACAGTCTAGCAGGTGTCGGGTTGGCGCGGTGAACTCCTGCTAGCTGCCTAGGGGCGCGAGCCGGAACGTCGGCCCTTAGGCCGCGCCGGTCGGCGCCCCGCGCGGCCGAACGGCTGGCGAGCCCCGCGGTGCGGGCCGCGTACGCTACAACTGGTAGCCTGTTGAAACAACCGGATAAGCACAAGCTGCCTAGGGGCGCGAGCCGGAACGTCGGCCCTTAGGCCGCGCCGGTCGGCGCCCCGCGCGGCCGAACGGCTGGCGAGCCCCGCGGTGCGGGCCGGGTGGGAACCCGGGGCCTGGCCGGCTGGGCCGATGCCGGCCCGCCGGCTCCGCGGTCGCGGCTGGCGCGGTCAGCTCGAAGCCGCGGACCGCGACCTGCTCGAGCGTTGACGGCAACAGCCGCTGAATGTCGCGCAGCAGGGGCTGGTCGGCCGGTGTCACGAGGGAGACCGCGCGCCCGGTGAGCCCGGCCCGGCCGGTGCGTCCCACGCGGTGGATGTAGTCCTGGGCGACGTGCGGCAGGTCGTAGTTGACGACGAGCGGCAACTGCACGATGTCGAGCCCCCGCGCGGCCAGGTCGGTGGCCACGAGCACCGACACGCGGCCAGCCTTGAAGTCGCCGAGCGCCCGGTTCCGCGCGCCCTGGCTCTTGTTGCCGTGAATGATCGCCGCGCGGACGCCGGTCTTCTGGAGCGCCTCGCCCACGCGATTCGATCGGCGCTTGGTCTTGCAGAAGACGAGCGCCTGCCCCACAGGCGGCTGCATCAGCACGTACGCGAGCAGTGCGCCCTTGCGGGCGTCCGACACCAGGTGCACGCGATGGGTGAGGGTCGTCGGCACGGCCTGCGCTTCCGAGACATCCACCCGCACCGGCGTGCGGGTGAACTCGGAGGCGAGGTGCACCACCTCGGTCGGGAGGGTGGCCGAGAGCAGCAGCGTCTGCCGCTTCCGCGGAAGCGTCCGGAGGATGCGACGCAGCGGGGGCAGGAAGCCCATGTCGAGCATGCGATCGGCTTCGTCGAGCGTGAGGATCTCGACGGCCGACAGATCGATGGTGCGGTGCTGCATGTGGTCGATGAGCCGGCCGGGCGTCGCCACGACGACGTCGGTGCCTCGCTGGAGGGCCTGCACCTGCGGTCGCATCGACACGCCCCCGAAGATCGCGGTGGCCTTGAGGCCGACGGACGCGCCGTAGGTCGTGAGCGCCTTGTGCAACTGGAGCGCGAGCTCGCGCGTTGGCGCGAGGACGAGGCCTCGGGGCTTGCGCGGAAGGGCCCGACGCCGGGCGCGCACGAGGAGGCGGTCGATCATCGGCAGACCGAACGCGGCCGTCTTGCCGGTGCCGGTCTGCGCACGGGCCAGCAGGTCGCTGCCGCTGAGGACCACAGGGATCGCTTCGAGCTGAACCGGCGTGGGCTGCGTATAGCCCAATCGCGCGAGCGGGGTACAGAGTGCGGGCGAAAGCCCGAGGGTCGCGAACGGCATTGAGAACGCTCCTGAGTTGCCTGGAGCGTTTCCCTAACCGCGCAGCAGGCCGACGATAACCGAACGAACGAACGCCGGAATGGCGTGTGAACGCGAGTGATGCGACCTGGCGGCGGGAAGTTTACCCGACATGCCGAGTTGCTCGGCGTGTCACTTCAGGCGTCCAGCGGGAAATCCAGGATGCAGCGCACAACAGAATCGCATTATACCCCAGAATGCCCCTCGTCCTGACCTGCCGCGAACCGCTCGTATCGCTGGACGTCCTCCCGGCTGCCGAGCACGACCGGGACGCGTTGGTGCAACGAGGTGGGGGTGATCTCGGCAATGCGTTGCCGCCCGGTGCTGGCGCGCCCGCCGGCGGTCTCGACAATCTGCGCCAATGGCGCGCCTTCGTACAGCAGCCGCAGCTTGCCGTCTTTGTGCGACGCATCGGGCGGGTAGAAGTAGATTCCCCCCTCGATCAGCGTGCGATGCAGATCGGCCACCAGCGCCCCGCTGTAGCGCAGCGAATACGGTCGGCCAGTGGCCGGATCGTGTTCACCCAGATGGGCCACGAACCGCTGGATTCCCGCATCCCACTCGCGCTGCCGGCCGAGGTTGGCGCTGTAGGTCTGTCCGCGACGGGGACACTGCAGTGCGTCGTGGGATAGCAGGAACTCGCCCAGGTCATGGTCGAGCGTGAAGCCCGTGACGGTGCGGCCACGCGTGTAGACAAAGACAGTGCTCGGTCCATAGAGCACATAGCCCGACGCCGCCAGCGTGGTGCCCTCACGCAGCTCGGTCTCGATGCTGGAAGAACGACCCTGACAGGATCGGCGGAAGAACCCAAAGATCGTGCCGACCGAGCCGTTGGTGTCGGTGTTCGATGATCCGTCCAGTGGATCGATGCAGAGGATGTAGCGCGCCGCCGATCCGGACAGCGTGTCCTTGGGCTCGTCCATCTCTTCGGAGACGATCGCCGCCACGAGTCCTGACCGGTGGAACGCGCTGAGCGTAGCCTCGTTCGCAAACAGATCGAGCTTCTTCTGGGTGTCGCCGGTGGGGTTGCGCTCGCCGACCAGCCCAAGACGCCCGACGAGTGCCGCGCGGCGCGTCTCGCGGGCGATGACCTTGGCCACGTAGGCCATCTGGGCGATGAGCGTCCAGAATTCGGGTTCGGTCTGCGGATGCTCTGCCTGTTCGCTGAGCAGGTACCGTGTCAGGGTGACGCCGTCGGTGTCGGCCACACGCTTCTCCTCAGCCGCTATCTTACCCGGAGAGTGCGATTGATCTTGTCGCCGGTGAGGGGATTACTTTTTCAAGATGAAGTTGCCAAGAATGAGGACGTCAATTCCGGTTCCGTAAAACACTCGAATGGCATCGCGAGGGGAGCAGACGATCGGTTCCTGGACGCTATTCAGCGAGGTGTTCACCAATACTGGAAGTTCCGTAAGCTCGCCGAACTGCGTAAGCAAGCGGTGGAGTGAGGAGCGATCCCGTCCGACGGTCTGAACCTGCAACCGGTTGGTGCCAGACGGCCGGACCGAGCTGAACTGCTCGGCGTCGCGAATCACGAATTCACACTCCATGTAGGGCGAGGAAGATGGACCTTCGAAAAATCGGGCTGCATCTTCATCGCGAACCGCAAGACCGTAGGTGTGGTGCGCCGCACGATGCTTGAGAAACCTGTTCAGATTCTCGAGCGCGTAGGGGGCGACCGGGCTGGCGAAGATACTGCGATTGCCCAACGTCCGTCGCCCCCACTCCATGGGACCGCTGAACCACCCGACGAATTCTCCTCGCGCGAGCGCGGTGACCGCGGCTGCAACCAGCCGGGAATCGTCGGCGTAGCTGTAGTTCAGCTTGCAGTTGTCCAGCACCGTTTTGATCTGCGCGTTGGAGTATTCGGGCCCCAGGAACGGCGAAACGACGGCCGCGTCGTCATGGCGCCCATCTCTCTCATAGCCTCGAAGGAGCGCACAGCCGGAAGCAACCCCACCATTTCCTGGATTGACCGGGACGTGGACGTGTCGGAAGATCCCTGCCCGCCGGATGGCGCTGTTGAAGTACGTGTTGTAGAAGAGCCCGCCGCCTAGACACAGCTTGTCGCTGCCGGTTCGGCGTGCGACGTCTCGCAAGAACTCGAGCAACAGCTCCGCGAGCCGGCACTGCACACTGCCTGCCACGGCGGCCATAGTGTCTAGATCTGCGCCGCGGACGTTCTCTACATAGGCATCGAAAGCGGGTGCGAGGGAGAGCGCGCCGTCAGCGTAGGTCATCAGCTCAGCCGCCTTGCTCGGATCGGGCTGTGCCTGCAGCCGGGCCAGGGCTTCAACGTTCGGCTCCGAGCGTGAGGCGATGCCCAGGAGGGTCGTCAGCCGAGAATACACTGCCGCAAAACCTGGTCCTTGCCATTCAAAGTCGTCGCGCTGCAGCTCGGAGCCGCGCCCACGCCACACGGTCACTCCGGGGCCAGGCGACGTGTCGCACACCACGACTGTGGCATCTTGAAATGGTGACGTGAAGAATGCGGTCGCCGCGTGACCGCGGTGATGATCAATCTCCCTCACCTCCCGCGGACAGGCCAGCGGGAGGCTCGGCTCGGCGACCACGAATTCGGCGATGTCCTCTTCCCGACCCCCAACGGTTTCAAGCACGGCCTGGAGCGCCGCCGAGGGAAATCCACCGCTTTCGACACCAACGCCGCGCCGGCGAGTCAGCCGTTCCTGCTGACACGCCCCCTTCAAGGCACCATCGTCATACACGGCCACCGCGGCGCTGTGCGCGTACCCGCTGATGCCCGCGACGAGCGCGCGTCGACCCTGGTCAGGCATTCTCGGTAATCGTGGCGTGACGTGACGGTCGCCAGCGCGTGGACGATCTGCGTCTCGTGGGTCCTTCGACCGCGCTTGACCTCGACAACAACACCCCCGTATCCCCCTGGCCCCTATAATGCGGCAGATTCAGGGATCGGAGACCAGCAAACTGGCAACCGGATTCGTCTATCACGAACTCTACATGTGGCATAACACGGGGAACCTGGCAGGCGGTCTGCCATTCGGGTTTCCAGTACAACCTTACGAGCATGCCGAGAACCCCGAAACGAAACGGCGCATGCGCAACCTGTTCGAAGCCAGTGGCTTGCTCGAGCAGCTTACGTCGATCGAGCCGCGCGAGGCGACCGACGAGGAGATTCTGCGGGTGCATACCCGCGAGCACCTGGACAAGATTGAATCCCTCAATGAATATTTTGGCGTCGACGCGGGCCTCTACACGCCCATGGGGAGAGGCAGTTTCGAGATCGCAAAACTTGCGGCCGGGGGCGTGATCGAAGCTGTCGATGCGGTCATGGACGATAAGGTTCAAAACGCATATGCGCTGGTGCGCCCGCCAGGGCACCATGCACTCGCCGATGTTGCCATGGGGTTTTGCATCTTCGGTAATGCCGCGATAGCCGGATTGCATCTCCTGGAAGTACGAAAACTCGGCGCATCGCGACGGTCGCTTGGGATGTGCATCACGGCCGTGCCTGGAGTTCGGAGAACCAGTTGAGGACGAAGACGAGGCCCGCGTTGCCCTCGGTGAAGTGTCTCTACTGCGTCGTGGTCGCGGCCTTTGAAGGAGCGGGCCTTTTCGCTGCCGCTGCACAAATGTCGGCGCAAGGACAAATGGTCTTGACCACAGCCCTCCGTGCGGTCATTCTCGGAACGGTGACCACGATTCACACGGAGGACTGAATGCGATCGACTATTCTCGCTGCCCTGCTCGTGGTGCTCACGGCTCCAGCCGGGCTTCGTGCCCAGGCCCTGGAATCCGCTGAGCCTTTCAAGGTCGGAACCTTCCAGATCGACGGGAAGGCGACCGTGGCGCTCGTGCTGCGGGACGCCCTGATCGTCGACATCGGCGCCGCGAACGCCGAGCTGGAGCTGAGTCCGACCTACCCGCATCTCGCGGCACCGGCCGACATGCTCGAGCTGATCGGTCAGTACGAGTATGGACTCAAGTTCAGGCTCTACGAGATCGTCAACCACCTGGTCGCCGAGAACCGGCTCGCGGGCAACGCGCGACCGGCGTACGTCCACGCCCTCGAGGACGTCAGGATCCTTGCGCCGATCCTGTATCCGAGCAAGCTCATGAACGCGGCGGTCAACTTCTACACGCACGCGTGCGAGGGCTGCACCGAGGAGGAACTGCAGGCGCGCACCCGGGAGCGACAGGAGAACCGGGGCGTACCGTACCTCTTCTTGAAGCCCACCCGCGGCGTGATCATCGGTAGCGGCGATGACATCGTGATGCCCTACGGCCGTGACCGGATCGAATGGGAAGTCGAAATGGCAATCGTCTTCGGCCGCACGGGCAAGTACATCTCCGCGAGCCGTGCATACGACTACGTGTTCGGCTACATGGTCGCCATGGATATATCCGATCGTGGCGGGCGTCCTCCGGGTGGCTACGGTTCCGGTTCGGACTGGTTCGTCGGTAAGGGCCATGACACGTTCGCGCCCCATGGGCCGTGGATCGTTCCAAAGGAGTTCTACGGCGACCCGATGGAGCGCCTGCACCAGAGCCTGGTCATCGACGGCGTGACCGTCCAGGAGGCCAGGGCGGGAGACATGATCCATAACATCCCGGAGCTGATCGAGTACGCGTCGTCGCTCATCACGGTATTCCCTGGCGACGTTCTGCAAAGCGGGACGTCCGGTGGAACCGGCGCCGGTCGCGTCGAGCGCGCGACAGGCTCTGGGTACCTGCAGGCGGGCGAGACGATCAGCGCCAGCATCGAGGGAATCGGCACGCTGACCCACAGGGTCGTCGCCGAGGAGAGCGTTCCGGCCGACCTGTCCGGCGCGCAGCTTCCGCCGGTCGAGACCTATCGCGAGCCACGCTGACGGCCCTCGGGTCGAATAGCACGGCGTAGGGCAGATCCGCCGCTGCCGGCTCGGCCTCGGCCAGCAAGGCGTCCAGGGCCTCCCGGTCCAGGTAGCGTCCGTTGCGAATGACCGCTTCGATGCCCGCCACGTGATCGCTTCGCACCGAGCAGTTCGTATTCGGCGCGAAGTGAGTTCTCGCCCTACGAACGGGTCTACTACGACCGTCGGTGTCGGTGGGCAGTGGTATGAAGTGGAAGCGGCGGAGCCGGGTGTGGCTCCACGCCGCTTCGGCTACATTCTCAGGCCAGTTCCGGCAAGCAAGATCTTGAGAGGGTATGAAGAATATGACGTGGCTTCTGCCGTCGTTTCCCGCGGCAGCTCCGGGACACGCTAGTTCGCCTACCGTCCCGTCGGCACCCGCGCCTGGAGTTCGGTGAACCAGTTCTGGACGAGGTGAACTTGTGAAATGTCGGTGTCGTCTGTTGTTCCTGTGGCCTTGAGCAGTAAGAACCGACCATCCGGGGCAATGTCGTAGAAGCGCGAGGTGCGAGCGGTGCGGTATTGGCCCTCGAACATCACCTCCGGCGTGCCTGGAACGAAGTCCTGTCCTGTCTGGACCGGGACGGCAACCATCGCGTTGTCATTGCGATAGAACAACTCATCGCCACCCGGGGACCAGACGGGTTCCCGTCCGCCGCCCGTCGAAATCTGTCGCCGGTCACCGAGGTCCGGAAAGCGTTCGACGTACACCTCGAACTGCCCCGCTGATCTGACGCATACGCGATCCACGCACCATCGGGCGACAGGGCCGGGTGACGTTCGACCGCCCCGTCCAACAAGGGCCTCCACGACTGATCGTCGCCGACCGTCAGCAGCCCGATCGCATCAGGGGCTCCCCCAAACGCACCGTAGCCGAACAGCAGGGTCTGACCATCCGGCGTCCAGCCATACGGCATCAGATTCCCCGGTCTGTCCAGCGTGAACAGGTGTTCGACCGGCCCGGTTCCGTCCGCTGCTCGTCGATAGAGCCCAAGATTCACCTCTCCACCCCGACGCGATGCGAACACGACCTGTTGGCCGTCGGGCGTCCAGATCGGCATATTGGCAAATTCTGGGTCGGTCGTGATTCGGCTCAGCGTCCCGCGCTCCACATCGCCAATCCACACGTCCAGGCCGTCCTCGCCACTGATGTAGGTCGCCACCCGCCTCCCATCCGGTGAGAGTCGCGGCCAACTGTGGTTATCCGGCGGGAGGCCGAGCGGCTCTTCGCGTCCGTCCCGATTCACCCACACCAGATTCCACAGATTCCCACGCGCACCCCCCGAGACATAGACGAGTGAGCCGTCCTCCGCGAGGTCGAAGTTGGCGGCTCCCGTTTCCTTCGTCACGACATCGTCGAGCACCGGCACCGGGTTGCCCACAACTTCCAGGGTGTCCAAATCGAAGCCCACCGCTCGCAGTGTGCCCGACGCCGCGTACACGACATGGCCGGTCGAGGCATAGCGCGGGGAGTGGCCTCCAGGCACGAGCACCCGATGTTCGCCCGTCTCCAGGTCGGCCACCGCAATCTGTGCGGTGTCGAGATCGGCGGTCAAGATCGTGAACAGCACGGCACGTCCGCCAGGGAGCACCTCGGGCCAGCCGTGATTGACCTGGCCGGTCTCGGCGTTCAGCGTCGTGATTTCCTCAGGCTCACCGCCGCCAGCAGGCACCCGCCAGAGTCCGCTGGGTGTTTCGGTGCCGAAGATGATCGTGTCGTCCTCGCTCCAGCTTCCGCCGTACAGTCGCGAGCCAATGTCGCCAATCGTCACTGCGGGACCACCCAGGATCGAAACCCTCTGAAGCGTGTTGTTGGTCCGGAACCCGACCCAGGCGTTGTCTGGCGAGATGAAGGGGTTGAACGTCAGGGAGCCCGCGGTGGCATCGAGGGGCACCCCGACCAACTGCCTGCACAGGGTTGCCGAAAAGCCGCGCGGCTACTGGATGAGCAAGAGCGAGGCTCAGGCAATTCGTGATCACCTGCGGGCGGAGATCAGAGAAGGCAAGCTGGAGTCCCCGACGCCGGATGCGAACCTGAGCTTTGGGGACATCGTCGAGCGATACGTTCAACGGCATGTGCGCGTGCCGACTCGACGCTCGGCGGCGCGACAAATCATGGAATGGCACCTGGGCGTCCTCAGGCGCGCCGAAGTTCCCGCCACTGGCGGCAAGACGATTCGGTTGGAGTCCAAGCCGCTCACCGGAATCACGAAGGCCGACGTGGAAGCCGTTCGTGAGGGACGAGGGAAGCGGGCAGCGATGAGCGACCCATCCGCCCGGCCTCGTCCCGGCGTCAAAGGTGGGGAAGTCGGCATCAACCGTCTCTTGGCCCGGTTGCGGCACGTGTTCTCGTGGGCCATCGCCGAGGGCTATGCGACGGAGACGCCGTTCAAGCGGCACGGCGTGACCGTCGTGAAGTTGGAGAGTCGGGCGGAGATACCTCGACATCGCAGACTGGAACCCGGCGAGGAGGATCGACTACTCAAGCACGCGGGCGATCATTTGCGGGCGTTGATCGTCGCGCTTCTATTCACGGGATGCCGGGTCGGCGAGTTGTTGAACCTGACATGGAAGCAAATTCGCCGGGATGAAGACGGCAAGCCTCGATGGCTCATGCTGCCAGCCACGAACACCAAGACGTATCGGCTCAGGCCGCTTCCCATTGGCGCTCGGCTCAGCGCCGAACTAGACATGCGCCAGCACGGTCCAGACGGCACCGCCTTCGGCCCAGAGGTGTTTGTGTTCGGCAATAGAGTGGGAGAGAAGGTGAACTCGGTCAAGAAGGCGTGGGTTGGAACTTGCCGCCGCGCAAGCATCAGCGACCTACAGATCCGTGACTTGCGCCGCGAGTTCGCATCGCGGCTGCGGGAATCAGGGGCGTCGGATCATGACGTGCGGGACTTCCTCGGACACGCGAACATCACGACAACAAGCCGCTATCTGGCCAGCACGCCGCTACGGTTGGAACAGGCGCTGGCGAAGCTCGAAGCCGGAAGCGGCGGAGCCTCCATTGCACGAACATCGGCTTCGCAGAATCGGGTCGAGGTCGATCCTGACGCCTCGGAGTCCGCGACGTAACCGGCCTACCGTCCCGTCGGCACCCGCGCCTCGAGTTCGGAGAACCAGTTCAGCCTACGGCACCGGCACCCGCTCGGTCAGTTCCTCGAACCAGTTCAACACGACGACCAGGTCGAACGGTGAGGTGTCCTCGGTACCGCCAGGCCCACCGGTGATCGCCAGGAGACTGGGCGTGATCTCACTGACTTCCTCATCCCGGTACCAACGCCAGGCACGCACCTGCCGGGTCCTGAACAACGGCAGATGCGTATGTCCCATCTGTTTTTTGTGTCGCTTTGATGATCTCACCCCCGCCCTCTCGCACACGACGAAGACTTTCGGGGAGATCGCCAACGGGGAGGTACATCAGCCAGACCGGCGGCAGGCCCAGGTTCGCGCCGCGTGCATGACAGACTCTCGCCGCGGAGTTCCCATCATCACCGAGCATGTTGTAGTCGATGTAGGCCTCTTTCGCGTCCTCCATCTCGATGTTCTGCACCGACCAGCCCACGACCTGTCGATAGAAGTCACGGGTTGCCGGGGCATCAGAGACCGTCAGGTTGAGCCAAGAAATGCAACCCGCACGCTCCGCGGCGTCGCGCGATGCGCCGCCCTCATCCGGGGAAATGGACTCAGCGGAGACGACTGGGATGACCCCGAACGCCGCCCCATTGGGATCGAGGAGAACAGCCCACTGACTTCTTCCGTCTTCGTCTCTTGAATGCATAAGCTCATCCCCGCCCAGCTCCAGCGCACGGGTGACACTGGTTGCGACATCGGCGACCTGTATGTGCGGCATCCATTGCAGCGGTAGTTTTTCGTACTCCGTACTGCGCGCGCCCAGGCCGATGATCGGCATTCCTCGGTTGTTCGTCAGGTCGTCCCGCCAAAGTGGATTCTCACCCGTAGTCAGGACACGTGAGTAGAAGGCCAGTTCGCGATCGTGTTCTGGGACGGCGATATCGGCGCTGAGGATCCCGCCGACGCCTGGGACAAAAGGGTTACTCATGGTTCGCGTCCTCGCCGAGCGTCGAACCTACTTCGAGGGGCATTGTGGGGACGGAGAATTATAGCGGGAGTGGCGTCCGCAACGGGAGATTGGAGGCACGTTTGAGGGGCAAGGCGTCAGGGTTGGGTTCGGGGGGCTCGGGGGCACCCGCGCGAGTTGTGAGAGTCAGGCTGGAGCGAGCGGCGCGGCTAGAAACCCGACGTTCGGCTTATGCGGGGCTCTATCGACCCAGAACGTACAGGGGTTCTGGTTCTCGCGGGGAATGCCTCCGGGCCAGTATCAGGCGCGCCGCGGTTCTGCGATTGGGTTGACGGTCGGCAAACAGGAGCAAAGGACGAGCGTCAAAGCAGTTAATTGGAATCTGTCGCACATGCGTCGCACAAACAGCCGATCTGAGAGGATTCTGCGACCGACGACAGCTACGCCGATGACCTGTAACTAGTTGAACGGAAAAGGCTAAGTACTGGTGGGCCGCCTGGGGATCGAACCCAGGACTCCGTGATTAAAAGTCACGTGCTCTACCACTGAGCTAGCGGCCCCTGGGAAAACAGGAAGCGGCGCGATTGTACCACGCGTGATTGCATGCCTTCCGGGCGTCACGCGCGCATGATCTCGCCGAGATCAGCTGGGTGGCAGTCGTGGCCTCGGGCAAGGAACATCAAGCATTTTTTCGCCGCATCAGTTCGATGACATTGCCTGACGGATCTTCGCAAAGAATCTGCGCACGGCCACCGCCTCGAATGGTTTCATTTTCGACTTTCATGCCATTAGCTCTTAATGTTGCAACCGTCGCTTCAATGTCTTCAATCTCGAAAACAAACCGGTTCCAACCACCTGGCGCGGGTGAGGTTCCATCGGGCATCGGTTGTCCGGCTGAAGAAGGTGGATCTGCGAGCCAAAGCGTCAAATCATCTTTATTCAGAATCGTCATCCCTTCCCCGTATTGCGCTTCAACTTCAAATCCAAAATGTTGTACATAAACGTCGCATGAGTCTGACACGTCGTTCACCATGTATCTCACTGTAGCCATTACGTTCTCCTGTAACACCACCACCTGTCAGAGGATGCTCTGGCCGAGCGCCGAGAGGACGAGGTCGGCCGCCAGCTGCGCGGTCGTGTTCTGCAGGTCGAGGATCGGGTTGACCTCGACCATGTCGAGTGACAGCAGCCGGCCCGAGTCGGCGATCAATTCCATGAGCATGTGCGCCTCGCGATAATCGAGTCCGCCCTTGACCGGGGTGCCGACGCCCGGGGCGATTGTCGGATCGCACACGTCGAGATCGAAGGAGACGTGGATGCCCGCCGTGCCGGTCGCGGCGATGGTCAACGCCCGGGTCGTGATGTCCGCGATGCCCGCCCGGTCGATCTCCTTCATCGTGAAGACGTGGACCCCGGATTCGCGGACGATGTCGCGCTCGCGGTCGTCGAGGTTGCGCACGCCGATGAGAACGGTGCGCTGCGGCTTGACCTTCGGCGCGAACCCGCCAATCTGCGCGAGCTCGCGCGGTTCTCTGCCGAGCAAGGCCGCCAGCGGCATTCCGTGCACGTTGCCGGAAGTCGTCGTCAGCGGCGTGTTCATGTCGCCGTGAGCGTCCACCCAGATGAGACCGACGGAGCGGCGCTTTCGGCGGGTGAACTCAGCCGTGGCCGCGACGGATCCGGCGGCCAGGCTATGGTCGCCGCCGAGGACCAGCGGGAGCGCGCCATCGTCGAGGCTGTCCCGGGCCGTTTGGAAGACCTTATGGCAGGCTCGCGCGATCTCCCGAATATACCGCTTGCGCGCGTCCCCTGGGCGCTTGGTTTCCGGAATCGGCGCGGCGATGTCGCCTCTGTCCATGACCGCGCAGGACAACGCCCGGAGGCGGTCGTGGAGGCCGGCGATCCGGATGGCCGAGGGGCCCATGTCGACGCCCCGGCGTCCGGCGCCGAGGTCGAGGGGCACGCCGATGATGTGGACGGAGCGCATAGACGGACCGATACGGGACAGGGAGTCGCGAAGTTGGCTGAAAGCATATCGCGCGAGTTTGACGATTTCAATAAACGTATGATAATGTGTGATTTACGGCGCTGGGTCGCCGCTTGAGCACCGATTCAGCCCGTCCCCCTCGAGGAGTCTGCACCGTGGCGAAAAGGTTTGATGTCGGCGCACGCATCTCTGAACCCACCTACGGTGCGGGGTCGGTTATTGCGGTCGAAGATGCGTATACGCGGATCGATTTCGACGAGCACGGCATCAAGAAGTTCCTGACGAGTCTTGCCCGCTTCGAGCACTCGACTGCGCCCGCGCCGGCCGGCGCCCGGAAGCGGAAGCGGAAGACCGCAGCGAAGACCGTACGGTCGAAGACGGCCCCGGCCACGGCCGTAGCCACAACCACGAAGGCCACGAAGGCCACGACCACGAAGGCACGGAAAGCCACGAAGAACAAGAAGGCCAAGGCCGCAGTCGCAGAGTCAGCCTGAGCGATCGGCTTCGGCGACCAGATTGGCGGCCGCGCGCGCCGTGCTCCGTCCATCCTGCACACAATCGGGAATGCCCATGCTCCGGAAGCTACTGCCCGTGACGAACAGTCCGGGCCAGCGGCGCAGGTGCGTGTCAATCGTCTCGAGTCGATCCGCGTGACCCACCTCGTGCTGCGGGCTGCGGTTGATCCACCGGTAGACGCGTGAGATTTCTGGCAGCCCCTGGATGCCGAGGAGCCGCGCGAGATCTCGATGCGCAAGCGCCACGAGCGCGGTGTCGTCTGGCCGCCGGTCGAGGGCGTCGGGGTCGCGGGCGCCGCCGATGAACGCCCGCAACAGGACCTTCCCGTCGGGAGCGCGTCCGGGCCATTTCGAGGAGACCCAAGTACCGGCGATGATCGAGACGTCCGGCTCGACGCGCGGCACGACAAAGCCGCTGCCGCGCAGGGGGTGTCGGATGTTCGCGCGGGAGTAGGTGAGTGCGATGGTGGCGGTCGAGGCGTGTGGGATGGCGCGACACGTGGCGGCGAGTGTGGCGTCTCGTGGCTCCAGCAGCACGGCCGCCGCCGGCGCTGGCACGGCCAGAATAAGGGCGGTCGCCGTGGTGGCCACCGACCCGGCGTCGATCACGAACGGGCCATCGCCCGCGATGGCGGTGACCCGTGCGCCGCGTGCGATCCGGTCAGCCGGGAGCGCTGCCGTGAGAGCGGTGGTGAGCTCGCCGATGCCGCCGGGCAGTGATCGGAACATGCCGTCGGGCGACGGCCGGGCTCGCAATCGCCGAAACGCCCGAATCAGGCTGCCGCCGCGCTGTTCGGCCGCGAGCAGCCGGGGAAACAACGCGCGCATCGACAGGCGATCCACGTCGCCGGCGTGGATGGTGGCGAGCAGGGGCTCGGCCAGGTAGCGCACCGCCTCCTGGCCGAACCGGCGGCCGAAGAACGAGGCGATCGATTCGTCCTCGGTCGGGCCGAGGCGGCGAGGCGGCAGCATCAGGTCCAGACCAAACCGCAGCTTGCCCACGGTCGAAAAGAGCCGCGTGGTGGCGAACGGTCCCAGCCGTGTCGGGATACCGAGCACCGAGGCCTCGGGCAGCGGGTGCAGCGTCCCGTGGCGGAGGATGTAGGCCGTGCGGGGCTCGAGGGTCGGGTGGAGGCGTGAGCCGAGGCCCAGCTCCTGGCACAGTTCGATGGCCGCCGGTTTCTGCACGAGCAAGGCATCGGGACCGGCGTCGATGACGAACCCGTCGAGGTGCTCGGTCAGGATGACGCCGCCGACCCGGTCGGCTGCCTCGAACAGACGGAAGCGGACCCCACGCTGGTTGAGTTCGTACGCGGCCGAGAGGCCGGCGATGCCGCCACCGACGACCGCGACCGCGACCCGCTCCACCTAGTTCCCCGCGGGGGTACGCCGCCCGCGCTGGTGGACGTAACGCGCCAGCGCCTGGACGTGTTCGACCGGGGTGCTTGGCAGGATGCCGTGCCCCAGGTTGAAGATGTGGCCGTCTCGGCCGTTGGCTCGGGCGAGCACGTCGTCCACGCCGCCGAGCATCCGCTCGATAGGTCCCAGCAGCAGCGTGGGATCGAGATTTCCCTGCACCGCACGATCGAAGCCGACGCGCTCCCAGGCCTCGTCCAGCGGGGTCCGCCAGTCCACACCGATCACGTCGCCGCCCGCGTCGCGCATGTCGGCGAGCAGGTGTGCGGTACCGGTGCCAAAATGCAGCACCGGCACGCCCAGTGCCTGGGTCTGGCTCAGGATGCGCTGCGAGTGCGGCAGCAGGAACTCGCGGTAATCGGCGGCCGTGACGGCGCCTACCCACGAATCGAACAGCTGGACCGCCTGAGCGCCGGCCTCGATCTGCGCAGCGAGGTAGTCGGCGATCAGGCCGGACAGCGCATCGCACAGTCGGTGCCACAGCTTGGGCTCGCCGTACATGAGCGCCTTCGTCCGGGCATATTGCTTGGACGGGCCGCCTTCGATGGCGTAGGAGGCCAAGGTGAACGGCGCCCCCGCGAACCCGATCAGCGGGACACGTCCGTCGAGCTCGTGTCGCAGGAGACGAATAGTCTCGAGGACATGGCCAAGCGCGTCGCGCGGGTCGAACGTTCGCAGGTGGGTGATGTCGTCCGCCGTTCGGATGGGCCGCTCGATGACCGGGCCTTCGCCCTTGACGAAGTCGAAGGGGATGCCCATCGGCTCGAGCGGCAGGAGCAGGTCGGAAAAGAGGATCGCGGCGTCGACGTCCAGCTTTTCGACCGGTTGCAAGGTCACCTGGACGGCGAGCTCGGGCTGGCGACAGATGTCGAGGAGCGAATGCTGTTCGCGGATGGCCCGGTACTCGCGCATGTACCGCCCGGCCTGACGCATGAACCAGACCGGGGTGGTATCGACCGGTTCCAGCCGGCAGGCGCGCAGAAAGCGATCATTCACGGCGGATATCGTACTACGAGGTAGTGCGTGGCCAGGATCCATGCTACCCTCAAAGGGTTTGAGTCCGATACTGGTGCGTCCGGTCCGTGAGCAGTTCGAGCACGATCGGGTGATCCGTCAGCTCCACGTGCGCTGGCGCCGCCGGTACGAGGTTGGGGTGAATCTCAGCGGCGAGCCCCCGGCGCCGCTCCGATTCGGCGTCCGGACGCTGTTTCCCGATCTCATCCTCACGACGAACGATCGCGCTCACCGGCTGCACTGCCTGGTCGAAGTCGAGACGAGCGAGTCCCTCAACCATTTGGAAGCGATAGCCCAGTGGGTCCCCTTTGCCAGGGTCCGCGCGCCGTTTCATCTGTACGTGCCGATCGGGGCGGTGGAGACGGCCAAGCGGTTGTGCGCTGGGAAGGGGATCGTCGTCGACGAGATCTGGAGCTACCTCACTATTGGATCGCAGGTGCGGTTCACGCTGGGGTACCGGGCACCGGCCCGGGTAAGGCAAAAAGCAAGCGTCAAACGCAAAGGCAAGGCCAAGACGACTGGCAAGACGAAAGCGAAGACGAGCGCCAAGCGGGCGCGCAAGAGGTCGGCGAGGAAGACCGTCAAGCGCGCTGCAGTGAAGACGAAGAAATCATCGACGGGAACGCGCGCGGCGAAGGGTCGGACAGCGGCCGGGCGCGCGGCGAGACGTACGACGCCCGCGGCGCGTCGGCCGACCGTGCGCAGGTCGGCGGCCGAGCGGCGGTCGGGTCGATAGGCGTCCGAAGAGTTCGCGCCGTTTCTCGGTAGGCGCGCCCGGGCGCGAGGTTCCACGAAGCAATGCCGTTCCTTCGGTTCGCCCGCGATCATCACGGGTACGAGAGCACCTATCTTGTGCACACCTACCGCAGCGGTCGAAAGACTGTCTCGCAGGTGCTGTACTGGTTCCGGACCCCACCGCACGTCAAGGTCGGCCGTGCGGCGCTTGACGAGGCCACCAGGCGCGCGATCGAGCTGGCCTACCCGGATCTGTCCTTCGACTGGGAGAACCTGCTCAAGCAGCGTCGACCACCGCCGCCGGAGTTCGAGCGTCGAGGTGGCGGGTGGCGGCGGGCAACGGGGGAATCGGCGCGCAAGCGGCGGACGGGAACGACGAAATCGACGGCGAGGCAGAGCGTCAGCGTGCCGGTGACGACGCCGGACGAGGTGACCGCTACGGCCGATGTGCCAGCCGCGGCGGCGGCGGACGAATTGCGCAGTCAGCCATCGGGAGTAGAGCCCGCGGATGCCCGGCCGGAGAGCCCTGAGTCCGGTGCGGCGCTGGCGGTCGAGACCGACAAGCCAACGGATGGGCCGGCGCGACGGCGTCGCCGATCGCGCCGGGGCGGCGTGCGGCGGACACGCCGCCGGAAACGTCCGGCCGGCACCTCTCCCGAAGGCGGCGAAACCGCGACGGCGGCCGAGACGTCCGATGGCGGCCAGACGGATCCGAAGAGCTGAATGTCTTAGCGAGACGGGAGGAACGGGAAGGGATCTGTCGGTCCCGCGGGTATAATGGACGTCATGACATCAGGACAGCCGAGCAGCTCGTGGTGCGGGGTGGGCCGGACCGGCCTGGTCGCTGTGGCGGTGGTTGCGGCCGCGTTGCTGCCGTCATCCGCTGGTGCGCAGCAGCTTCCGACGCTGTTTCAGTCCGGGGACGAACAGCCCACCTTCCGCGCGGGCGTCACGCTCATCACGAACGACGTCATCGTCCGTGATGAGAGCGGTCAGTTCGTCTCGGATCTGATCAAGGACGACTTCGTCATCGAAGAGGACGGTGTCAGGCAGGAGCTCGCGTCGCTGGTGCTGATTCAGGGCGGGCGGGCGTTCAACTTGCAGATGCCGGCGCCGGCACCGGTGGCCGAAGGGATCATTCTGCCGGCGGCCCGCCCGAGCAACGACACAGCGGGTCGGGTGTTCATGCTCTTCGTGGACGATCTACACATGGAGGCGGACGAGACGCCGCGCATTCGCGATCTGTTCAAGCGAATTGCAAAGAATCTCGTGCACGAAGGCGACCTGTTCTCGATTGTGTCCAGCGGCCCGTCGTCGATTGCGATCGACCTCACGTACGATCGCGCGTTGCTCGACGCGGCGATTGGCAAGATCATGGGCAACGGCATGACGCCGACCGACATCATCCGCGGGGCGCAGGGGAGCCAGGGACCTCTGGAGCTTATTTATCGGGCGAATGTCGCGGTGGCGACGGCGCTCGACATCATTCGGGTGCTCCAGCAAGTGGAGCACCGGCGCAAGGCGATCATCTATGTCAGCGCTGGGTACGATCTGAATCCGTTCGAGGACTCTCGCTTCCTCGAGGCGAGGTCGTTCGGTGGCGGTGGCAGTCGCTTCATGCTCGAGGGGGCCGATGGGCGCGCCTACAGGAACCCGTTGATGAATCAGACGAACTACCAGTTCTCTGATCTCGATCTGTCCAATCAGATGAACCGTCTCGTCCGCGCCGCCAATCGCGCCAACGCGACGTTCTACACGATCGACCCGCGGGGCTTGATTGCGGGGGTTGACATCGGCGACATGGAGGGTCAGCTCGATCCGACCCAGTGGTGGGATTATGTGCGGAAATCGCAGGATAGCCTCCGAACACTGGCAGAGGGCACGGGCGGATTTGCCGTCGTCAACAAGAACAACTTCGACGAGGCCCTGCGGCGGATCGACGCCGAGACGAGCGACTACTATGTGATCGGGTACTACTCGAACAACTCGGATTCGACGAAGTGGCGCCGACGCCTCGCGATCACCGTCAACCGAGACGGCGTCGATGTTTGGTCCCGTGCGGGCTACGAGCTCGCGGAGCCCGAAGAGCCCGAACTGCCTCGCTGATCGGCCAGTGACCGACTGACCGACCGAGCACCTGACCGGTGTGTCTCCCGAATCATCCATTCGAAAGGTGTTCCGCCTCGTGAGTAGACTGCCGATCGTGCGCGCGACCGGGACCGTCATCCTGGCGTGGCTCATGGCTGTGGGATTCGGGAGCGCCGCCGCGTGGGCGGCGCCGGAGCCGGGCGGCGCCGCGGCGGAGGCCGGTCAGACGGGCGCGGTTCGGCCGCGTGTGAAGCGCGACGCGCGCGGGGAGCTCGTGCCGGATGTCCGGGCAGCGGCGGCGATCATCTACGATCCGATCCGGGGCGAGGTGCTCTGGGAGGAGAATTCTGACGAGCAGCGTTCGATTGCGAGCATCACGAAGGTCATGACAGCTGTGGTGTTCATGGAGAGCGGTCCGGATCTGGCCCAGACCGTCACGATCGAGTCGTCCGACGTTCGGCGAGCGTCGACCACCTACGTGCGGCGAGGGGAGCGGGTGAGCATCGGGGACCTCCTGCACCTGGCGCTGATCGCGTCGGATAACGGCGCGGCCCGGGCGCTGGCGCGGGTGTCTCGGTGGGGCACCGACGTCTTCATCGACCGAATGAACGAGAAGGCCACGGGGCTCGGGTTGCGGAGCACGGTCTTCACCGACCCGTCGGGGCTCGATGCGGGCAATGTGTCGTCGGCCTACGATCTGTCACGTCTCATCGTCTACGCGGCGGGAAACGAGCGGATCGCCCAGATCATGCGGATGCAGGAATACCGCGTGCGCACGAGCCGCCGGTGGGTGCGAATTCGAAACACGAACAAGCTGCTCGGCGACGAGATCAACGTGTGGGGTGGCAAGACCGGGTTCATCCGCAAGGCGGGCTACTGTCTGGCCGCGCTGCTTCAGTTGCCGCACGGCGAGTTGGTGGCGGTGGTCGTGCTCGGCGCGCGCAGCGACGCCGCCAGATTCCTAGAAACCCGCCGTCTGCTCGCCTGGCTGAATACCCGACTCGCCGAGTAGCGCGGCCGGACCCTCCGAGGTCGCTCCCCCACGAGCTGCTAGGCGTGATACCCACGCTGCATCGCGGCGGCGTCGAGCGGCAGGGTGGCGATGCTGTCCACCGCCACGATCACCGGTCGTGTGCCGCGCCGCGCGTCGTACGCCTTCAGATACCGCAAGCAGCGATCGCAGCCGTAGATCCGGTAGAGGCCGTCACGGCTGGCCAGTGAGGTGATGGCCGCCTTGTCGGTGTTGTCGCAGTACGGGCAGGCGAAGTCGTGGAAAGGCCACTGGGCGGCACACCGCCCGCAGATGAGGAGTCGTTCGGCGGCGGGGGTGATCGTCGCGAAGTCCGGCTCGCCACTGCACACGGGGCACGACCCACGGCGCCAGTCGGTCAGGTCGACCGACGCCCGGCAGGCCTCCGCCCCCTTCGTCAGGAACGGCCGCATGGCCAAGAGCAGGAGCTGGGCCAGCATGTCCGAGGGGGGCGGTGTCGTTTGCGCCAAGACGGCCGGGCCGGCGTACCAGGCCGCGACGAGTGGCTCGAGGTCGTGAGCCTCGTGGGCGAGGTGCTGCGCCCGGGCGTAGTCGTCATCGTCAAGCTCGTCATGACGACGCAGGATGTCGGCGACCTCCCGCAGGAGCATCCGGAAGTCGCTCCACTCGATCGGAATCTGGTTGAATCGCAGCAGCGGGCGGGCCGAGGCATCCATGGGCGCGGCCGGGAGCGGTACCCGAGACTGGACGCGTCGCTCGACGGCCAGGAGCGCCAACTGAAGTTCGGCGGCGGTCGCCAGCTCCGGTTGGGCCGAGCGAAGTGCTTCCAGTTCGACGACGGCCGGCGAGGCCGGGCGAGCCGGGCGATCGGCCTCACGTTCACTCACGGTGGCATCGTCGCTCAGCGGGCGCGCAGGCGCAAGCGGCAGCGCGCATTCGCAGCCCGAGGTGAAAGTCCAACTAGATTCGGCTGGCGCTGCATCCCGGCTGGCGGCGTTGCTCCTCGCTCCAATATTCCCGATATACTCACTCGTCGCGCCTTGCCCAGGCCGACCGCGGCTTCGGATCAGCGGACCCTCGGTGCGACGCTGGACTTTCACCACGGCTGCCAGACTGCGGCTCCGCTCGCTGCAAGGAGGTTCATGCCGGGCGCTGTCGGGCAGCACTCGGGTGCCGGAGTCCACGACGTGTCGCCGCTTCGTGTGCTCATGATCGCGTCGGAAGCGGTGCCCTTCGCCAAGACGGGCGGCCTGGCCGACGTGACATCGGCGCTTTCGGTGGCGCTCGGCCAACTCGGGCACCAGGTGACCCTCGTGCTGCCGCGGTACCGGGAGGTCGGTGACGTGGGCCGGTCGATGGGCCAGCGCGTCATCGCACTTGGGCCCGAGGAGTACGACGTCGAGTTGTTCGAGGCGGAGCTGGACGGCCGGGTGCGAGTCCACCTGCTCGACTGCCCGGCGCTGTACGACCGCGAAGGGCTGTACGGCAAGGACGGCGCGGAGCATCCCGACAATCCGGCTCGGTTCGGCGTGCTCGTGAGGGCCGCGCTGGATTTCTCGACGAAGGACGGGAGAGCACCGTCGATCGTGCACGCGCACGATTGGCAAGCGGCGCTCGCTGCCGTCTATCTCGCGCTCGACGACGCCGGTCGGGCACGGCCCGCCTCGGTCCTCACCATCCACAACCTCGCCTATCAGGGCCGCTTTCCCGTGGCGTGTTTGGCGATGGTGGGACTCGACGGGCACCCCGAGGTCGGTGTGGCGATGGCGCACCGGGACGGGGTCAGCCTGCTCAAAGGGGGGATCGTGTATGCCGACGCCGTCACGACGGTGAGCCCCCAATATGCGAAAGAGATTGTGGGCTCCGAGCTCGGCCGGGGGCTGGATCCCGTCCTGCGGGCGCGGGCCGACGGCGTGTCAGGCATTCTGAACGGAATCGACGAGTCGGTCTGGAATCCGCAGACCGACCCGCATCTTCCTGCGCCATTTTCCCGAGAGGATCTGAGCGGCAAGGCAGCGTCCAAGCAGGCGGTCCTCGAGCGCTACGGCTTTGCCACCGATGCGGTGACGCTGGGCCGGCCGCTGATCGGCCTCGTGTCCAGAATGGTGCCGCAAAAGGGGCTCGACCTGCTCGCGGCAATCGCCCAGGACCTACCGACCCTCAGGGCGACCCTTGTCGTTCTCGGGACCGGCATCGCCGAATACGAGAATCTGTGGCGGACGCTGGCCGTCCGGTGGCCCGGGTGCATCGGGGCACGGATTGGCTTCGACGAGGAGCTGGCGCACCTCATCGAAGCCGGGGCAGACATGTTTCTGATGCCGTCGCGCTTCGAACCGTGCGGGCTGAATCAAATGTACAGCCTGCGCTACGGCACGGTGCCGGTGGTCCGTGCCACCGGGGGCCTGGCCGATACGGTGGAACCGTTCGATCGGGCCGCCAGCCGGGGGACCGGCTTCACGTTTACCGAGTACTCGGGTGCTGCGCTGTTGGCGGCGCTGCGCGATGCTTTGGACGCCTTCGGCGACCGCCCGGCGTGGCGGCAATTGCAGCTCCGGGGCATGGCACGGGACCATTCGTGGGACGTTTCGGCCCGAGAATATGTCAAAGTGTACAGGCGGGTCATGCGGGGTGCGGACATGCGGGCCTCGAAACCCGGAGGGCAACAGCGATCGGGCGGCGTGGAGGCGCCGGCCGATGGATTCTGAATTCCGAGGAGACCATGGCATCCGACAAGATTCAAACATTCACAGATGGGAATTTCGAGGAGACGGTCATCAAGGCTGGCGCACCGGTGCTGGTCGACTTCTGGGCCGAGTGGTGCGGGCCGTGCCGGCAGCTGGCGCCGACGGTCGAGGGGTTGGCGAGTGATTACGACGGCCGCGTGGCCGTGGGCAAGCTGAACGTCGACGACAACCCCGGCGTGGCGGAGCGGTTCAGCATTCGGGGCATTCCGACACTCTTGCTCTTCAAGGAAGGACAGGTCGTCGACCAGGTCGTGGGGCTCGTGGACGGTGCGCAGCTCAAGCAGATGATCGACAAGCATCTCTAGCAGCCTGTGGGAGACCCCCCGGCTTTGCCGGGGCGGCGCCCAGCGTTTGACAATTCCGGGAATGAAATGAGGAACTCCCCGACGTGAGCCGGCAAAGCATCACGAAAGGGAGTCCCCATGACGCACTACCGTAGTCTAAACCACACGAAATGGACCTGTCAGTATCACGTGGTGTTCATCCCAAAATACCGGAAGAAAGCGATCTACGGGTCGCTGCGTCGGTACCTGGGAGAGGTGTTGCGCCGTTTGGCGCAGCAGCGCGAGAGCGCGGTGGAAGAAGGGCATCTGCTGGCCGACCACGTCCACATGATGTTGTCGATCCCGCCGAAGTACTCGGTGGCGCAGGTGATCGGGTACATCAAAGGGAAGAGTGCGATCTACATCGCCCGGGAATTCGGGGGCCGGCCACGCAACTTCGTCGGGCAGCATTTCTGGGCGCGAGGGTACTTTGTGTCGACGGTGGGTCGAGACGAGCGGGTGATTCGCGCGTACATCCGGGAGCAGGAACTGGAAGACCGTCGACAAGACCAACTCCGGTTGGATGAGGGCGGCCACCTGTAAAGGTGGCCCAAGTGGCCGCGCGTCGCGGCCACGTCAGGCCGCTTTGAGCGGCTCACAACTAAAGCCCCCGGCTTTGCCGGGGGATACTTACAGTGACGGCGGGTGCGATCTCGGTGCGGGTAGGTGCCGGAGCGACCGTTGTGTTGGAGTGGAACTGATGGACGAGGTCATCATCATCGGATCCGGGCCGGCCGGGCTGACAGCGGCGGTGTACGCGGCGCGCGCCAATTTACGGCCGCTGGTCATCGAGGGCGTCGACGCGGGCGGGCAACTCATGCTGACGACGATGGTCGAGAACTGGCCCGGATTCCGCGACGGCATCATGGGCCCGGCCCTGATGGCGGAGCTGCGCGCGCAGGCGGAGCGCTTCGGCGCCAGGATCGTCACGGGTCATGTCAAGCGGGTGGACCTCGCGGTGACTCCCTACGTGGTCGAGTCCGGGGAGGAGACCTACCAGGCGCGCACGCTGGTCGTGTCCACCGGCGCGTCCGCGCGCCTGATCGGCTTGCCGTCGGAGCGCACGCTCATGGGGCATGGCGTGTCCACCTGTGCGACCTGCGACGGCTATTTTTTCAAGGAGAAGCCGATTGTGGTCGTCGGCGGCGGCGATTCCGCGATGGAGGAGGCGATTTTCCTCACGAAGTTCGCGTCCCAGGTGACGGTCGTGCATCGCCGCGATAGGCTGCGCGCGTCGAAGATCATGCAGGACAAGGCGATGGCGAACCCGAAGATCGCCTTCGAGTGGGACAGCGTCGTCGAGGAGATCAAGGACGTCGCCAAAGGCGAGGTCACGGCGATCGTCCTGCGCAACACGACAACCGGGGCGACCAAGGAGCTTGCGGTCGAGGGCGTGTTTGTGGCGATTGGTCACACCCCGAACACCGAGCTGTTCAAGGGACAGATCGAGATGGACAGGAACGGCTATATCGTCACGTCCCAGGGGTCGCGAACCTCGCGCCCCGGGGTGTTCGCGTGCGGGGACGTGCAGGATCCCGTCTACCGTCAGGCGGTGACGGCCGCCGGGACGGGATGCATGGCCGCGATTGACGCCGAGCGATATTTGGAAGGGCTGCCGACACCGGCTGCCGAGGCCAGCTCGGCCGCATCGGTCGGGTAGTCGGCTGCGTCAGTCGATCCAGCCACCGCCGAGGACGGCATCCCCGTCGTAGAAGACGACGGCCTGCCCGGGCGTGACCGCGACCTGCGGCGCGTCAAACTGGACCCGTACCCGGTCGGCGTCGAGCGGAGTGATCTCAGCAGGTGCCTCGAGATGGCGGTAGCGGATTTGGGCCGTCGCACGGACGGGCGCCTGCGGTGGCGGGCCGGCGATCCAGTTCACGCGGCTGGCCGTCAGCTCCGTGCGCTCCAGTTCCTGGCGAGTTCCCACGGTGATTGTGGCCGACGGAGCATCGATAGCTGCGACGTACAGGCGGCGTCCGTCTGAGAGGCCGAGGCCCTTGCGCTGGCCGACCGTGAACCGGTGGATGCCGTCGTGGCGGCCCACGGTGCGTCCCGCGGTGTCTCGAATCGGACCGGGCGCCGGCGCGGTCTCGGCATGGCGCTCCACGAAGGCCGCGTGGTCGCCGCGCGCCACGAAGCAAAGTTCCTGACTGTCGGGCTTGTCCGCCACCGACAATCCTCGCTCCCGGGCATACGCCCGCACCCGTCCTTTGTCGAGGTCGCCGACAGGAAACATCGTGTGTGCGAGCTGCGGCTGCTCCAGCGAAAACAAGAAATACGACTGATCCTTGGCGCGGTCGACGCCGCGCCGCAGGCGATGACGGCCGGTGGAAGGATCGCGGTCGACCCGGGCGTAGTGGCCGGTCGCGACGGCCTCGGACTGCAGACCCCGGGCCCGCTCGAGCAGGTGCGTGAACTTCAGCTCTGCGTTGCAGTGGACACACGGAATGGGCGTTCGCCCGGCGACATATTCCGTAACGAAATCCTGAAGGACATGGGCGTCGAACGATCGCTCGAAGTTGACGATGTAATGGGGGATGCCGAGGGTGGCCGCCGCACGCCGGGCATCGTGCAGGTCGTCGAGGGTGCAGCAACTGCCGAACCGGACGTGGCCCTCTTGCTGGTCATAGAGCTGCATCGAGAGGCCGATGACCTCGTGGCCGGCCTCGGCCAAGCGGGCGGCGGCCACAGTTGAATCGACGCCGCCCGACATGGCGACCACCACCCGCATCAGTCGGCGCGCCTCGTCGCGGCCAGGCCGGCGGCGGCCGACCGTCCGCTGGCCCGCGTCAGATCGCGGAGGCGGTGGACGATGGCGGGCAACTCGACGATGACCCGGTCGATCTGCTCCTCGGTGTTGCCGGCGCCGATACTGAAACGGATCGAGCTTTGGACGCGCTGGTGTGGCAATCCCATCGCGCGGAGGACGTGGGAGGGCTCCAAGGTGCCGGACGAGCAGGCCGATCCGGTCGAGACGGCGATGCCCTCGAGGTCGAGGGCGATCAGCAGCGACTCCGCTTCGATGCGGTCGAAGCTGATATTCGACGTATTGGGGACGCGGCGCTCGCGGTCTCCGTTGACGGCCGTACCGGGTACGCCGCCCAGGATGCCTTCTTCGAGGCGATCCCGGAGCGCGGCGAACCGGGAGGCGTGCTCGCGGAGCGTCTGAGACGCCAGATCGGCGGCGACACCCAGGCCCGCCAGCGCGGGGACGTTCTCCGTGCCCGCCCGGCGGTTGCGCTCGTGGCGGCCACCGGTTTGGATGGCCGACAGCCGGACGCCGCGGCGGATCCACAGCGCGCCCACACCTTTCGGGCCGTTGAATTTGTGCCCGGACAGCGAGAGTAGGTCCACGCCGAGGGCGGACAGGTCGATGGGCACCTTGCCGGTCGATTGGACCGCGTCGGTGTGGAAGAGCGCACCGTGCTCGTGGGCGATCGCCGCGAGGTCGGCGACTGGCTGGAGCGTGCCGATCTCGTTATTGGCGTGCATCACCGACACGACGGCGGTCTCGTCATCGATGACGTCGGCCAGCGCGGCGGGCTCGACGATGCCTGAGGCGCCGACGGGCAGCAGCGTCGTGCGCCAGCCCAGGCGCGTGAGCGCCTTCAGCGTGTTCAGCACCGCCTCGTGCTCGACTGCGCTGGCGATGAGATGGCGCCGGCCGGAAGCGGCGCGTGCCTCGGCCGCTCCGCGGAGCGCCAGGTTGTCCGCCTCCGTGCCGCCGCTGGTGAACACCACTTCGGCCGGGGTGGCGCCCAGCAGCGCGGCGACGGCCGAGCGGGCGTCATCGACGCGGCGTTTGGCGCGCTGGCCGAAATAGTGGACGCTCGAGGGATTGCCGAAATCCTCGTGCATGGCCTGCGCCATCGCGTCGGCGACCGACGGCGCGAGCGGCGTGGTCGCGTTGTGATCCAGGTAGATCCGCATGGCGGTGCCGTGGCGTTCGAGTCCGCTCGGGCCGAGGGCTCAGAGCGTAGCGGCCGAGGGGACGACGCCCTCGTTCGAGGCGGGGGCATTCATGTGACTGCCCAGCATAGCATTACCGCTAACCCTCAGCAATAGAAGGGCTAGACAGCTTCGTGACCGCTTTCATATACTGCGGTCTTGACGCGTCGGCGCGCTTCGCGCGTGTCGCTCGCCAGACGGGAGAGTGCGGGTATGTGGAAACGGGACGAGTCGGTGCGACCGACCAGCGGAGGCGATGGCGCGGGTGTCGGCAGGGGACCGGCTGATTCCGTCGGGGGGACCACGCGGTCTGGCAGCGAAATCAAGCGATCCGGAAGGGACGTCGTAAACATCGGAAAATCGGTTGTGATCAAGGGCGAGCTGAACGGCAGCGAGGACCTGACGATCGACGGACGGGTGGAAGGCAAGATCGAGCTGCGCCAGAACGTGCTGACGATTGGCGCCAACGGCAAGATCAAGGCGGAGGTGTTCGCGAAATCCGTTGTCGTGCTGGGCGAACTGACCGGCAACATCATCGCCACGGAAAAGGTCGATATCCGCGACAACGGTTCGATCGACGGAGATATCATCTCCCCGCGGGTGGCGATTGCCGAAGGGGCCCACTTCCGGGGCAGCGTGGACATGCAGCGCGGGGACTCGGCGGCGCATCCGGCTGCAGGCAAACCAAAGGCCGAGTCGAAGACCGCGCCGGTGTCGGCGGCTGACGCGCGGTAATCCGGTGTGCGGCGGCGGGGCGGCCTGCGCCAGGCGCGCATGAGGAGTCAGGGTGGCGGACGCGACCACGGTTCGCGCGTTTGGGGGCTGGTTGCTCCGGGCGCGACGCGCCGATAGCAGAATCGGCCTCATCGCAGACCTGCCCGAACCGGAAGGCTCCGTATTTCCGACCTGCGGTCTGGGTCGCTTCCTGGAGTATCTCGGCAAGACGCAGTCCCCGACCATCCTGGACCTCGGGCCAGCGGTGGGCGACAACGTGACGTTCCTGGCGGAAGAACTCGGATGTAGGCTGATTGTCGAGGATCTGTTCGCGGACATCGAGCGCGCGGCGCGTGAGGTGCAGCAGGCGCCGGTGCAGCAAGTCGCCGTCCTGAACGGCCGGCTGGACCACGCGCCGGACAGCGTGGATGGGGTGCTGTGTTGGGATCTGTTCGACTACCTCGACCGGCCGGCGGCCGAGAGCGTGGCGCGACAGATCGTGCGGGTCTTGAAGCCGGGCGGGACGGTGTACGGGCTGTTCGGCGATGGCGGCCCCAGTGCGAACGGCTACACGAAGTACGTCATCGTCGATCGTGGGCGCCTCGAGCATCGCGCCTATGCGGCGACCTGCGGCAAGCGCCCGGCCTGGGGAAGCCGTGATGTCGAGAAGCTGTTCGAGGGGCTGACGATCTGCGAAGCGTATCTGCTGAAGATTCGGATTCGCGAAATGCTGTTCCGCAAGCCGCTGACGGCGTCGCGGACGTAGACTGTCTCCGGACACGTCGGATGACGTCCAAGGTGGCGGTGGTGGAGGAGAGGATCACTGATGGCTCGTCCAGTCATCGCGTTCTTGAGTGACTTCGGAGGCGAGGATCACTACGCCGGAACGATGAAGGGCGTGACGCTGGGTATCTGCCCTGAGGCGACCCTCGTCGACATCTCGCACGACATCCCGCCGCATGACATCGTCGGAGGGGCGCTGCAGCTCGCGGCGGCCTACCGGTACTTCCCCCACGGCACGGTGTTTCTCGTCGTCGTCGATCCGGGCGTGGGCTCCAAGCGCAAAGGCCTGGCGGCGGACATCGGCGATTACCGGCTCGTCGCCCCCGACAACGGCGTCCTGACGGCGGTGTTCGAGGAGGCCCCACCCAAGAAGGTCGTTGAGATCAGCGAGCGCCGGTATGGACGGCCCACCGTGACCCGGACCTTCGAGGGACGGGATCGCTTCGCGCCGGCCGCGGCCTGGTTGGCCAAGGGCACGCAGTTGACCGCACTCGGACGGCCGGTTCAGGAGTACGTGACGATCGCCCTGCCCCGGCCCGATGTAGGGCCCGAGGTGGTGCGCGGCGAAGTCGTCCGCGTCGATCGATTTGGGAACGCCGTGACGAACATCGATCGCTCCACGTTCGAGCGGATCGCGGCGAGCAGCACCGTGCAGATCGCGGCCGGCCCGCACCGGGTGCAGCGCCTCGTGGCCACCTATGCGGATATTGGCGACGGGGAGGTATGCGCGTTGTTCGGCAGCACGGACCATCTCGAGCTGGCGATGAACGCCGCCAGCGCGGCGGAGCAGTTCGAGCTGGTGCGCGGGTCGTCGGTGCTCGTCACGCGCGAGTGAGCGCTTGCGTGCTACCATCGGTCGCTTTGGGTCAGCCATTCCTTCCCGTCAACCCACCGGTCGTTACAGCTGAGAACCATGATCGACTTTGATTTCACGGACGAGCACCGGCTGCTCGAGCAGTCGGTGCGTGAGTGGGGTAGCCGCGAAGTTGCGCCCAAGATTCACGAGTTGGATCGGGAGCATCGGTTCGATCCAAGCATCCTCCCACAGATGGCGAAACTCGGCTTGCTGGGCATCTGCGTGCCGTCCGCGTACGGCGGCGCGGGAATGGACTATGTGAGCCTGGGCATCGCGAGTGAGGAGTTGGAGTACGTGGACACGTCGTTGCGCGTCATCCTGTCGGTCCACGTCGGACTCAATTGCCTGTCGCTGCTGGCATGGGGCACGGAGGCTCAGAAGCAGCAATACCTGGTACCGCAGGCCAAAGGCGAGCGCATCGCCACCTACGGTCTCACCGAGCCGGGCGCGGGCAGCGACGTCCGCGGCCTGCAAAGCGTCGCGGTCAGGAAGGGTGACCGTTACGTCTTGTCGGGGGAAAAGCAGTGGATCTCGCTAGGCGACGTGGCGGATCACTTCCTCGTCTTCGCGTGGAGCGACCCCGAGAAGAAGAAGCGGCGGGACCCGTCCGGGCTGACCGCGTTCATCGTCGAACGGGGCTTTAAGGGTTTTTCGAGCGGTACGATGAAGGAGAAGTGGGGCATCCTGGCCGGAAATACCGGTTACTTCACGATGGACGAGATGGAGGTGCCGGAGGAGAACGTCTTGGGAAGGCCGGGTGAAGGCTTCAAGATTGCGATGTTCGCGCTCGATCAGGGGCGCTACACCGTTGCCGCGGGCGCGACCGGGCTCATCCGGGCATGCTGTGATGCCAGCGTCGCCTACGCGAAGGAGCGGCAGGCGTTCGGGGTCGCGATCGCGCAGCATCAACTCGTGAAGCAGATGATCGCGCAAATGGAGTCGGACTATCAGGCGTCGCGATTGCTTTGGTTGCGGTCGGGCTGGCTCAAGAACCTGGGCCGGCGCAACACCCGGGAAACCGGGCTGGCCAAGTGGTTTTCGACCGTCGCATCCGAGCGCGCCGCCGGTAACGCCGTGCAAGTGCACGGCGCGAACGGGTACTCGGACGAGTATCCCGTCGGACGCTACTATCGGAATTGCAAAGGGGCCGTGATTTACGAGGGGACCCGGGAGATTCACACCCTGATGCAAGCCGACTACGTCCTGGGGTACCGCACAGATCGACCCACACGCTGTCAACTGCCCGCGTACGATCCATCCGCGTAGCGGCTACGCGGCAGGAGCGGGTTCGGAGGTGAGGCGTCAGGATGGAATCAGGGTTATCGCTGGATTTCCTGAACGTTGTCGAGCAGGCGGCCATTGCCTGCGCCCACACCATGGGTCAGGGCGATCGGCACGGGTCGGACGAGGTCGCCGTTGAGGCGATGCGCCGGACCATGGATGGCGTGCCGATGGACGGCACGATCGTCATCGGCGAGGGCGAGCGGGATGAGGCGCCGATGCTGTTCATCGGTGAAAAGGTCGGGCAGGCGCAGCGGCAGGGCGGCACCTATCCGGCCATCGACATTGCGGTCGACCCGCTCGAGGGGACGAACCTCTGCGCGACCGGATCGCCAAACGCTATCGCCGTCCTGGCCGCGGCGGAGCAGGGGGGGCTGCTCCATGCACCTGACCTCTACATGGAAAAGCTCGTCGTCGGACCGAGCTGCAAGGCGGCGGTGAGCCTGGACGCGCCGGTGGCCGAGAACCTGGGCGTGATCGCCGAGTGCTTGGACCGTCACGTCCAGGATCTCGTGGTCGTCGTGCTCGAACGTGACCGCCACGCGCAGCTGATCGCCGACATCCGGGCGACAGGCGCGCGCATTCGCCTCATCACCGACGGCGATCTGTCTGCTGGGATTTCGGCGGCCGTGGTGGGCAGCGGCGTTCACGCGGTGATGGGGACCGGCGGGGCGCCGGAGGGCGTCCTGACGGCCGCCGCGATGCGCTGCCTGAACGGCGAGATTTTCGCACGCTTGGTGGTGAGCGGACCGGAACACGAGGCACGGTGCCGGGCCATGGGGATCACCGACCTTCGACGGGTCTATCGCGCGCGAGACCTGGCGTCGAGTGACGCCATCATCTTCGCGGCGACGGGCGTCACCGAAGGCACGCTGCTGGAGGGCGTCCGCTTCTTCGGGGAAGGCGTCCGTACCCACTCATTGATCATGCAGACCCAGCCTCACCGCGTGCAGTTCATCGACACGATTCACGTGGGGCCGGAGCGCGACGCGCGCGTGCGCTTTTAGGACCCGGGTGGGAATACGTGTGATCGCGTCTGGGTGTCAAGGCGCCCGCCCGGCAAGGCGCGCGGAGCGCACATACCGGGCGTATGGAAGCGACGAGGAACGCTGCTGGGCGGGATGCATCGGCGACCAAAGGCACACCTATTCCCACCCGGGTCCTGAGCCGCCCGTGACGAACGTCGGCTGCGGTCAGCGGCGTCCTCGCTGCACTGCTCGATTTCCATGACGGGCTCCTAGTCGTCGTCTCGGGGCGGGCGGCGATACTTGCGCCGCCGGTGCGGGCGTTTGGTCCGGTCCTCGTGAGGGCCGCCGCGCTGCCGGGGCAAAGGGGCCCGAGGAAGCCGGCGGTGTTTGGCTGGCACGTGCGCCCTGTCGTCGAGTCTCTCATATGCCGACGGAGATCCGCATCGATCCGCTATTCCCCGAGCCAGACGCCGTGCGGGAGGTGGCCGGGGCGATCGCCAGGGGGGCGGTGGTGGTCTATCCGACCGACACGCTCTATGGCCTCGGGGCCAGTGCCCACGACATCGCGGCGGTGACACGGATCTGCCGGCTGAAGGGACGGCGTCACGATCAGCCGATGTCCGTGATCGCGGCCGACGACGCCCAGGTGGATCGCGACGTCGGACACCTGTCGTCGCTGGGCCGGCGGCTGGCCGCGCGCTGGTGGCCCGGTGCACTGACGCTCGTCATCGACGCGCACACCCACCTGGCGCAGCCGTGTCGTGGCGCGGGCGGGTCGGTCGCCGTGCGAGTGCCGGACCACGCGGTCGCGCGCGCCCTGGCGCGCGTCGCGCGGACGCCGTTGGTCGCGACTAGCGCGAACCGCAGCGGGATGGCGCCGATTGCGCGCCCGAGCGAGCTGGATGCGGCTGTGCGGCGGGCGGTCGATCTGATCGTGGATGCGGGCCCGGTGGCGGGCGGCGCGGCATCGACAATCGTCGATGCGCGCGGACCGACAGTGACGCTGCTGCGCGCGGGCGCGGTGGCGTGGGATCGCGTGTTAGAATCGCTTTCGTGATGCGGCGCGAGCCGGAGTTCGCCGTCAGACCCCTTCCCACATCGTCGGAGCGAGTCGCGGTCGTCGGCCTGGTGACCGGTCGCCGGGATGACGCCGAACGTACGCTCGATGAGCTGGCGCGTTTGGTGCGGGCGGCCGGGGCGACGCCGGTATTGTTCTTGCTACAAGAGCGGCGCAGCGCGGACCCCAGGCGGTACCTCGGCCGTGGCAAGGTCGATGAGCTGGCTGGAGCCTGCGCCAAATCGGCGATCGACCTGGTCGTCATCGACGCGGAGCTGTCGCCCAGTCAACGCCGGCACCTGGAAGCGGCGGTCGAGCGGCCCGTCGTCGATCGAACTCAACTCATCCTGGACATCTTCGCGCGGCGTGCGAGGACGCGCGAGGGCAAGCTGCAGGTAGAACTGGCGCAGTTGCGGTACCTCCTGCCGCGGTTGGCGGGTGGGGAACACGGATTGTCCCGGCTGGGCGGGGGTATTGGGACCCGCGGCCCGGGCGAAACGAAGCTGGAGATCGATCGGCGCAAGATCCGTCGGCGGATAGCGACGATCGGGCGACAGCTCGAGCTCGTGCGTCAGCGGCGGGCGCGATTGCGATCCGGCCGAACCAAGCGTCGGATCCCGACGGTGGCGCTGGTCGGGTACACGAACGCGGGGAAAACGACGCTCTTCAATCGCTTGACAGGGGACGACGCGGTCGTGTCGGACGCGCTGTTCATGACGCTGGACCCCCTGCTCCGACGCTTGCGCCTGCCCGGTCGTCGATTGGTGCTGTGTTCGGACACGGTCGGATTCCTCGAGCGGCTGCCGCACGCGCTGGTCGCGGCGTTTCGTGCGACGCTGGAGGAGGTAGTGGAGGCCGACGTGCTGCTGCACGTGAGCGACGCCTCGAGTCCGTCGTGCGATCGGCACGAGGCGGCCGTCAGTGACGTGTTGCAGGAAATCGGCGCGGACGGCATCCCGTGCGTCACGGTGCTCAACAAGTGCGACCTCCTGAATTCGGCTGATCTCGCCCGCTTGCGCCGCCAGCGGCCGGAGGTGGTGTGCCTGTCGGCGACCGATCCGACGAGCGGGGAAGTGGTGCGCACCGTGATCGAGCGCGCCCTGGCGGCCACGGGGGTCGGCGCCGCCGCGCCCGCCGGCGAAGCGGGCGCGCGGGGGTCGGCGGAACGGGCGCCGCAGGTGCACTGATGGATGTGTGGGTGTGATAGGCAAGTCCCAAAGGCTGCTGTCCGCGCAGCGGATCTTGGTGGTGGCGATCGGGCTGGCGTGGGGGGCCGGCTGCGCGCCGCCGCCGCCGCCGCCGGCGCCCGGGCCGCCGCGGTTTCCCGATTTTCTCTTTCCCACGGTTCCTGAATTCATGGCGAATTTGGCCATTGTGCCGAGTCATGTCGCGGCGTGGCGGCGGTTGCAGGCGGGTGAGCTGGCCTCGGCGACCGTGGGGTTTTCGGAAGTGCTGGCCAGCACGGCGTCCTTCTATCCAGCCGAGGCAGGCTTGGGCTATATCGACGTGGCGGCGCGGCGCTATGACGACGCGCTGGCGCGATTTGGCGCGGTGCTGGAGCGCGCGCCCGCATATGCGCCGGCCTGGGTCGGTCGAGGCGAAGCGCTGCTGGCGTCGCGCCGGGAGGCGGAAGCGCTGGTGGCGTTCGAGTCGGCGCTCGGCGCCGATTCGGCCTTGACGAGCGTCCGCCGGCGCATCGAGGTGCTCCGGTTTCGGAGTGTCCAGGCGTTACTGGAGACGGCACGCGAAGCGGAGGCGGCGGAGCGCTACGGTGCGGCCCGGCAGGCCTACGAACACGCGTTGGCGCTGGCGCCGGATAGCGGCCTGGTCTACCGGGGCCTTGCGGCTGTCGAGCGGCGGCTCGGCGAGCTGGGGCGTGCGCTCGATCACGTGCGGCGGGCCAACGAGTTGGAGCCGAACGATGCGGATGGCCTCATCCTGCAAGGAGAGATTCACGAACTGCTCGGTGACCTCGAAGGCGCCGAGGCGGCCTTCGCGCGCGCAGCCCGGAGCGATGCAACGCCGGCGCGCCTGGCGCGACTCGAACGAATTCGGCGGCGGCTGACAGCGGCGCGGCTGCCGCCGCCGTATCGGGCCATCCCGGACAACCCGACCGTGAGCCGAGCGGAATTGGCGTCGCTAGTGGCGGTGCGGCTCGTGCGGGTCCTCACCAGTGCTCCCCAGGACGGAACCGTCTTGATCACCGACACTCGCGCGCACTGGGCCGACCGCTGGATTCTGGCGGCAGCGCAGGCCGGCGTCGTCGAGGTACTGCCGAACCACACGTTTCAGCCCGACGTCCTCGTGGATCGGGGCGAGCTGGCGCAGGTCGTGAGCCGAGTCCTGACCCTCATCGCCATGCAACGGCTATCGCTGAGGGATGGGTGGGAGACGGCGCGGGAGGCGTTCAGCGATGTGGGGCCGGAGCATTTGCAGTATGCGGCCGCCTCAATGGCGGTGGCGGCCGGCGTGATGGCCACGCGGGACGGGCGGTTCGATCTCTCCGCGATGGTCAGTGGTCTGGAGGCCGTGTCGGCCGTCGGCCGGCTCGAGGAGCTCGTCGATCCGTAAGACGTGGTGCCGCACAAGGTGTATCCGATCGCATGGAGATCCTGACGTTCGCGAATCAGCTGACGCTGCTCCGGTTGCTGCTCATTCCGGCCTTCGTCATCCTCACGATTTATCACTATCTGGGATGGGCGCTGGCCACGTTCGTGTTCGCCGGCGCGACGGATCTGCTGGACGGGCTCATTGCACGCTGGTCGAACAGCCGGACCAATGTCGGCGCCTGGCTGGATCCGGCGGCGGACAAGCTGCTGCTGTTGACGGCGTTCGTGGTGCTCACGCTGCCTGGGCTCGGGCTGACGAACCGCCTTCCGGTCTGGCTGACGGTCGTGGTGTTCAGCCGGGACATTGGCATCGTTCTGACCGTGGCGGTGGTCAATATGGCGGTGGGACCGAGGACGTTCCGGCCGTCGATGTTGGGCAAGATTGCGACGGGCGTGTACGTCGTGACCGGGATCGTGACGATGACATTCAACTATTGGGAGCGGACGTCCGCCCTGATCGATGTCTGCGTGTATGCATCGCTGGCCATTGCGCTGCTTTCCGGATTGCATTACATCGGGCATGCTGCGAGATCGGCCGATACCACGTAGGATGGGGGTGGACGCCGGGCGCATGCTGCGCCGGCGTGGCGATGTCTGCATGATTTGGCGGTGCCCGGTTCGATGAGGTAGCGGCTGGGCGCGGTGGCGCGGTCTGGGTCAGCTCTTCGGACGTGGCCCGGGTGTGGTGGCTCTGCGAGGACGTGACGTAAAGGAGATAAGGCCATGTTCGAAGCCCTGAAGCGGCGCAAGCAAACGACGAAGTCGGCCGAGGAGCAACGGGACGAGCTGCAGGCGCTCATTGACACGGCGCGAGAGGAGCGTGGGGCGCTCAGTACGATGCTCACGCAGATCGAGGTTCGCGCCGGCAAGGTGTCGCTTCCGCAGGTCTCCAAGGCGGTGCAGCGGGCGGCCGACCAGGCGACTGCCGCGTCGGAGCACCTGGAGGTGCTGGCGGGCCGGCTGACCGCGTTCGAGGAGCGAGGCAAGGAGATCGCCCAACTGGATGGTCGGGTCCAGGCGCTGACCGACACGGTGGCCCAAGCCGAAGGGTCGGCACAGAAACTGCTGTCACCGGATGGTGAGCTGCAGAAACATCGTGCCGCCGTGCAACAGCTCTCGTCCCAGGCGCTGCAGACCAGCGCCAGCCTGGAAACGCTCAAGAACGACCAAGCCACCCAGGAGGAGATGCGCCGTAGTCTCCGCAAGTCGGTGGCCGAGCTCGCGGGGGCGACCGACCGGGCCGAGGCCCTGCAGATCGAGTTGAAGCAGCTGCGGACTGCCTCGAGCGGCTTGGCGAAGGACTACGCAAAGCTCAAGGAGTCGGTGCGCCAGGCGAAGAACGAATCGGTGGCGACCGCCGAGACCGTGAAGGACATCGACACGAAGCTGGGGCACTTCAAGGAGCTTCACGAACTCAGCAAGACGACCGAAGAGCGGATTGGCGGGCTCAATGCCCTGGCGGAGCACGTGTCGGTGAAGACCAAGGCGCTCGAGAATCAGAAGCACACGGTCGAACATGCCCTGGTCGAGTCGAACCGGCTGAACGAGATGGTCTGGAGTATGGATGTCCAGATCGCGAAGCTTCAGGACGGGGGGCGCCAGGCGGCCCAGACCGAAGAACTGGTGGGGCGGATCGAGCGACTCGCGCGTGACACCCAGGCGCAGCTTCTAACGGCGACCAAGTCGAAGGAGGAGCTCTCGACGGATGTCGACAGGCTCGGGCGCGATCGGGAGGAGCTGGCCGAATTCATGCGAGGGTACCTGGAGCGCTTGACCGTGGAGCGCAAGGAGTTCGATGCGTTCGAACAGCGGGTGGCCGTACTCCGCACGGCGATCGGCACGGTCGAGGCGGGCGTCGATGCCGTGGTGGCGAAGGACCGCGAGGCAGCGGCGATCGGCCAGCGACTGGAGGCGATGGGCGCGACGCTCGGGACGCTCTCGACGCAAACCGACGAGTTACAGGAACGTCAGCACGAGCTGGACTCGCTGCAGGAGCGGCTGGGACAGGTCGAGGAGCTGTCGAAGACGAATCGGTGGCACTACGACAACCTGACGAAGAGCCAGGAGGTCCTGGAGCAGGCGCGCCAGGACATCGAGGCGTTCTACGTGTCACACGCGGAGGCCGCAAAGCTGCGAGAGCAGCTCGGCGTGGATCGCACTGCGCTCGAAGGGTTCCTGGGGCGGGTGGACTCGTTCAAGAGCCAGATGCCGGATCTCGACGCCAGGATGAACGCCATCGTGAACAAGCTGTCCATCGTCGATGAGGGGACGCAGAAGGCCGCGGCGCTCGCGACGACGGCGGGTGTCCTCGAGCAGCAGATGGCCCGAATCGCGGTGCAGCAGCAGCACGTGGATATGGTCGAGGGGCGATTGAACGCCCTGCACGACCTGAGTCGCACCGTCGATGGGCAGATCGCGGAGCAGGTCGGCCGGCGGCAGGAGATCGACGCGTTGAGAAACCGGTGCGACGGGTTGACCATCCAAGTTACCGATGCGCAGCACAAGCTCGAGGCCGTGGCCGCCTTGCAACACAAGCTGTTGCCGATCACGACGCACGTGAAAACCCTGAGTCAGCAGCTCGAGATGACGCAGAACCAGTTCAAGAACGCCCAGAAGAGCGAAGAAGAAATTTTGGAGCAGGGGCGCCGTCTCACGGAGCTACAGACCGCGCTGCGGGATGTGGCGGGCGACGTGCAGGCACGCCTCAAAGAGGTGCAGGGACTGTCCGATGAGCTAGGCCGGTCCACGGCCATTCGTGACGAGCTCGTGGAGGAGCTCGGTCGGGTGCAGTTCAGGCAGCGCGAGGTCGGTGCGAACCTCCTGGCTTCAGAAGATCAGCTCCAGCGGGTCGAAGCGACCACGAAACAGCTGGAACGCCGGCGGTCGCAGCTGGCGTTCGGCGAGAAGAAGATGTCGCAGTTCGAAGGCGGCCTCTCTGATCTGAAGGGGATGGCCGCTGAGCTGGAGCGGCACATTCAGTCCATTGCGACGCGCAAAAACTTTGTCGAGTCCGTCAAGAAAGAGGTGCAGGGCATTCAGGTCATCAGTGCGCGCAGCAAGGCGGATTTGCAGCACGTCGCCGATCATCGTAGCGATGTCGTGAAGCTGAAGAAACGAGTGGATGAGGTGCTGGCATGCGTCGCGGAGACCGAGCAGCGGATGGCGATCATCGAGGCGCGCCGCAGCAGCGTCGACGAGGCGCAGCGTAAGACCAACGTGATCGTGAATGTCCTGGAGAGACGTACGGGTCAATCTCGAGACACTGACGGAGCAGAAGTCGGTCATCGATCACGCAGTCGAGAATGTGGCTACGCTGAACGCGAGCGTGCAGGCGGCGCGAGCGGCGCAGCAGGCGCTGCAGGCCGAGCGGGAGCTCGCGGAGCGCATCGAGAGCGGAATCAAGCAGCTGCGTGCCCGCACGGGCGAGTCTGGGCGCGGCCAGCGGTCGGCGTGAGAATTAGCAGCCCGTGGTGCAAGTCCAGCGGCATTCGACCGACGCGGCATCGCGCTCCGCAGCGCTGGGCGTTGTCCACGAGGGGTCACATACAGCCGGTATGTTCCCTCGTCGCGCCTTGCTCGGGCCGACCGCGGCTTTGGTCAGCGGGGTCTCGGTGCCTCGCTGGACTTTCACCTCGGGCTGCTAGGCCAGCGTCTTGGTGACGTAGTCGATCGTTCGGGTCAGGCCGTCGTCGAGCGTGATCGTCGGCGTCCAGCCGAGCAGATCCCGTGCGCGCGTGATGTCCGGCTGGCGCACCTTCGGGTCGTCGACCGGGAGTGCGCGGTGCACGACCCGGCTCGAGGAGCCGGTCTTGGCAATGATGCGCTCGGCGATCTGGGTGATCGTCATCTCCGCCGGATTGCCGAGGTTCACCGGGTTGTTGCACTCCGATTTCATCAGGCGCAGAATTCCCTCGACCAGGTCGCTGATGTAGCAGAAACTGCGCGTCTGTTGGCCCGTTCCGAAGATCGTCACATCCTCACCCGCCAGCGCCTGCGCCACGAAGGTCGGAATCGCGCGACCGTCGTTGAGCCGCATGCGCGGCCCGTAGGTATTGAAGATGCGGACGATCTTCGTGTCGAGAGCGTGGTATCGGTGGTAGGCGACCGTCATGGCCTCGGCGAACCGTTTCGCCTCGTCATAGACGCCGCGGGGGCCGACCGGATTCACGTTGCCCCAATAGGATTCGCGTTGCGGGTGCTCCAGCGGATCGCCGTAGACTTCCGACGTCGACGCCAGCACGAATGTCGCACCCTTCGCCTTGGCGAGGCCGAGCGCCTTGTGCGTCCCCAGCGCGCCGACTTTCAGCGTCGGAATCGGCCATTCCAGATAATCGATCGGACTCGCGGGGCTGGCCCAGTGGAGGACGTAGTCCACAGGTCCATCGACGTAGATGTACTGCGTCACGTCGTGCTTGAGGAACAGGAAGTCACGGTTGGCCAGGTGCGCAATGTTTGAGGTGGTGCCGGTCAGCAAATTGTCGAGGCCCACGACACTGTGGCCGCGGTCCAGGAGCGCGTCAGCGAGATGTGACCCGATGAATCCGGCCACGCCGGTGATGACGATGCGTGAGGCCATGGCTCAATATGCGGGGATGTGGAAGAGGCCGCGGACGAGGGTGCGCCAGAGAATCTTGAAGTCCAGAGCGACCGACCAGTTTGCGATGTAGTAAAGGTCGAACTCGATGCGCTTTTCGATGGAGGTGTTGCCGCGCCAGCCGTTGACTTGGGCCCACCCGGTCAGGCCTGCCTTCACCTTGTGACGCAGCATGTACTGAGGAAATCGATGTTTGAACTGTTCGACGAAGTAGGGCCGCTCCGGACGGGGACCGACAAGCGACATGTCACCGCGCAGCACGTTCCAGAGCTGGGGCAGTTCGTCGACGTTGAAGCGGCGAAGCCAAATGCCCAGTGCGGTGCGGCGCGGATCGTGGTCCCGGGCCCACACCGGCCCGCTGTCGCGTTCCGCGCCTTGCTGCATGGAGCGGAACTTGTGGACCGTGAACGGTCGCCCGTCCAGGCCCATCCGCTCCTGGCTGTAGAAGATCGGGCCGGGCGAGGTGTAGCGCACGAGCAGGGCGATGGCCGCCAGAGGGGTCGACAACACGACGAGCGCCGCGGCGGAGAGCGCGATGTCGATACCTCGCTTGAGTGCGGTATTGAAGCCGTGCAGAGGCACCTCGTTGACGCTGATGATCGGCACACCGTCCAAGTCTTCGAGCCCGGCACGCAGCGCGATGAACTGCAGGAGGTCGGGCACCACTTTCACCTCAATGCACTCCTGGCTGGCCGCCTCGATCAGCGGCAGCATCTTCACGTGTTCTTCCAACGGTAGAGCGATGTAGAGCAGGTCGGTCTGCTCGCGTCGGAGCAGGTCTCCAGCGTCGGCCAGCGTGCCCAGCAGCGGCAGTCCGCGATAGCCGAGATGATGGTCTTTGGCGGCGTCATCCAGAAAGCCGGTGACGTGATAGCCGAGCTCCCGGTGCTGGAGGGCTTTGTCGGCGACGAGGCGGCCGAGCTCCCCGCTTCCCGCGATCAGGACCCGCTTGAGCCCGATGCCGGCGCGCCAGCGTCGCTCGAAGAACTCCCGCACCAGCTCGCGGACGCCGTAGCACAGAAGCGTGTTTATCATGAGAAACAGCGCCCAGACCACCTGGGAAATTTCGAACGCCCCCTGCTCCTTCAGCTCGGCCGAGATGAAGTACGTCTGCACGTACAGCGTGGCAGCGACACCGAGCACGACGGCGATGACGCTGCCGACGAACACGCCGAAGAAATCGTCGACGCGAGAACGATGGCGCCGTCGATAGAGTCCGTGCAGCTGAAAGGCGACCGGAACGAGCAGGCCGATAAACGGGATGATGTTCAGATACTGCTGAAATGGTGGATACCCTTTCGTGACGGGGATCAGTCCGGTTTCGAATCGGACGACGTACGCGAGGACGAACGCCAACATGCCCAGTAACGCGTCGACGACCATGTGCGAGGCGATCAGCAGCCGCGCGTAGCGCTTCACCATCGTGCCTCCTCGCGGGGGGCAGCGATCAGATCGGTGACCGCTTGTTCGATTCCGGATAGAAACTGCTGGCGCGAAAATCGGAGCGCGTTGGCTCTGATCGCGGCGGTGTCGAACGGGTGGGTGCGCACCTGGCGTAAGGCGTCCGCAAAGGCCTCCGGCGTGTCGTCGTCCACCAGGAACCCGGTGTCGCCGTGAACCACCGTCTCCCGGACTCCGCCTCGGTTCAGCGCAACGACCGGTCGCCCGCAGGCCTGCGCCTCGACCGGGGCGATGCCGAATTCCTCTTCGCCGGGCAGGAGGACGGCCGCGGCCTCGCGATAGCATGCGCGCACCTCATCGCTCGTCCGATGGCCCAGGAACTCGACCTGCGGACCGGCCATGCGGCGTAACCGAGGTTCCTCGGGGCCGGTGCCCAAGATACGCAGCGGGGCATCCGCGAGGCGGGCCGCGTGAATGGCGCGATCGATTCGCTTGTAGGGCACGAGGGCAGACACGACCAAGAACGCGGGGCCAGGCTGCGTCCGATCCGGATGGAAAAACTCCGTATCGACCGGCGGATACACGATGGTGGCTGGACGATTATAGTAGCGGCGCAGTTTGGCCGCAACGTGCTGAGAAATCGCCACAAAGCGATCGACGCGGCCCGCCGTGGCCGCATCCCAGCGCGCCAGGTGGTTCAGGATTGGCCGCATGATCGCGCTGGGCATCCGGCCGAGCCGATCCGCACCGAAATACGCATCAAACTGGTCCCACGCGTAGCGCATGGGGGTGAAGCAGTAACAGAGGTGGCGGGCGCGTCCAGGCTTGACGACCGCCTTGGCCGCGCAGTGACTCGTGCTGATGATCACGTCGAACCGGTCCAGGTCGAACTGCTCGATCGCCATGGGAAACAGCGGCAGGTAGTGCCGGTAGAACCGGGAGCTGAGCGGAAGTCGCTGGATGAAAGAGACCCTCGGATGACGGCGTTCGATCGCTGGGGACGCCGAGCCAGGATGATGCAGCAGGGTAAACAGCTCGGCGTCTGGGAAGAGCTCGCACAGGGCTTCGAGCGCGCGTTCGCCCCCGCGCATGCCGGTCAGCCAATCGTGCACCAGCGCGATGCGTCGTCCGGCGAGTGGAGGGGCGATCGGCCGTTCAGACATGCGTCGAGGCCGATGGCCACGTGCTGGATTGTGAGGATGCCGCGAAGCGGCGGTAGATGTCCCAGGTGCGACGAACCGAGCGGTCCCACGAGAACTGCCGCGCTCGCGCGAGCCCCTTGCGGACGAGGTCGGCCCGGAACGGTTCGTCACTCAGCACGCGGATGACACCGTCGGCGATCGCATCCGCCTGCTCGGGGTCGACCAGCATCGCCGCATCACCGACGACCTCGGGGAGCGCCGAGACGTTCGACGTCACGACCGGTGTACCGCTCGCCATCGCTTCGAGCGGGGGCAGTCCGAAGCCCTCGTAGAGTGACGGGAAGACGAACGCGCTGGCGAGACGGTACAGGATCTGTAGCGTCTCGGCCGGCACGAATCCGAGAAACCGAACGTGCCGGTGCAGCTGGTAGCGGTGCACGGCCCGACGGAGCTTGACGTAGCGTGTGATCTCGTCGCCGATGATGAGCAACGTCACATCCTCGAATCCACGTTGCCGGATGCGATAGAAGGCGTCGAGTAGCCGCTCGAGATTCTTGTGAGGTTTGATGTTGCCCGCATACAGGAGAAACGGCGCGTGCAGTTGATACCGCTCGCGGACCTTTGTGACCGCCTCATCGGGCGGCCGCGTCCAGTACCGGTCTTCGATGGCGTTCGGAATCACGACGATCTTTTCGGCCGGAACGTCGAAGAAGCTGAGGATATCTCGTTTGGAGGTCTCCGAGACCGTCAGGATACAGTCGCAGCGATGCGTGGCTGACCAGAACACCGCGCGCGCGTAGCGATAGGCGAATCGGCTCGGGAGATACTGCGGAAACCGCAGGTGAATGCAATCGTGGATCGTCACGATCGATCGGCAGGGCGTGAGTGCCGGCAGCGTGTAGTGTGGGGCATGAAACAGGTCGATTCGCTCGCGGGCGAGCTGGAGGGGAATCCGTATCTGCTCGCTGATGGAGTACGGCCCTGCCGGCTGGGCGACGGTCCGAAAGTTGTCGCCCAGGCCGTCCGCCAGGCCGCTGTCGGCGGGCTGGCAGAGCAGGACATACTCGGTCTCGTGGTCCAGCCGATCCAGATGGGTCAGCAGGTTGCGGACGTAGGTCCCGATGCCGTAGTCGTGCAGTTTCCTGACGTCGATACCGATGCGCACGGAATAACCTCGCGGGGGCCACTGCTCAACAACCCGTGGTGAAAGTCCTGCTGCATTCGACCGTCGATGCATCCCGCCAAGGGCGGCGCTGGGCGTTGTCCACGATGGGTCGAATACTCCCGGTATTCTCCCTCCTCCCGCCTCCCTCGGGCCGAGCGCGACCTTGGTTCAGCGGGGTCTCGATGCCACGCGGGACTCTCACCACGGGCTGTTGGGGCGGCTTTTGCACTGCCGATCCAAATAAGTGTATCAAAGCGGGCCACGTTGTTTGCTGTTCAACCGACGTCGGGCGGCAGCTGGCCCTTCATTCGGAGGTAGGCGCGAAGCCACGGGACCCATCTCGGGTGGTGCTTGGCGTAGAAGGCCAGCTGGCTTCGGCGGTAGGCCGTGGTGGTGGCTTGCGGGGCAGCGCTCACCGAGCGGCCCCGGAGGTGCTGCACCTCGGCCGCCGGCGTGAACAGGATGCGGCGTCCCCGGCTTCTGAGCGCCGCACAGAAGTCGACATCCTCGGCATACATGAAGAACCGCTCGTCGAGGTAGCCGACCGTTTCCGCGTCGGAACGCCGAACGAGCAGGCAGGCACCGCTGACCCAGTCGGGGAACCGCACCTGGTGGGCGCGCCGAGAGACGAACGCCGTGACGGGCGGAACGCCGATGGCGTGCAGGCGGACGAGCGCCTTCTGTCGCAGCTCGTTGAACGGGCCGATCATGTGGCCCCAGGAGATTTCTATCTGACCGGCGCCGTCGATGAGGCGCGGGCCGGCCACGGCGCAGTCATCATCGCTGAGCAGAGCTTCGACGAGGCGATCGAGCTCGCCGGACGGAACGATCGTGTCACTGTTCAGCAGCAGCACGAGTGGGCTGTCGGTGTGCCGGAACCCGACGTTGCAGGCGCGCGCGAATCCGCCGTTGGTGGGGAGCTCCAGCAACTGAACGGAGGGCCAGTCGCGCCGCGTCCGGGCGACACTTTCGTCGCTCGACGCGTTGTCGACGACGACGATCTCGTGGGAGCGCGACGGGGGATGCGCGTGTAGCGAGCGAAGACACCGGTCGAGATCGTCCTGGGCATCGAAGTTGACGATGACGATCGCCAGACCGCTCACGACTGCGCGCTCCGGGCGGCCCGTGTGAGCTCGGCGAGCGTGCGGGAGGCCGTACGGGACCAGGAATAACGCGCGAGGGTCTCCCGGACGGCCGGGTCGATTGCCTCACGCGCCGGAGCGGTCTGGAGGGCCTGCACCAGGGCGTCCGCGATGCCGTCGATGTCGTGGAGCGTGACGTAGGTCACGGCGCTGCCATAGACCTCCCGCGCCACCGGCGTATCGAGGACGACGCTGGGTATGCCGGCCGCCATCGCCTCCAGCGGGGGCAAGCCGAATCCTTCGTACTCGGAGAGAAACACAAACGCGCCGGCGCGCGCGTAACAGGCGGTCAACCGGTCCTCTTCCACCCAGTCCTCGATCATGACCTGCTCGCCGACACCTTCGTCTGTCGCGGCAGCCCGAAGGTCCACTCTTGGATATGTGCGATTCGAGCCAATAATCGCCAGGCGGGCGCCCGGCACGCGGCGCCGGGCGCGGGCGAAGGCGGCGATGAGGAGGGGCAGGTGTCGCCGAGTAAAGATCGAGCCGACGAAGAGCACGAGCGGCTCTCGGGGCGGACGGGCGGGGACGCCGCGCCGGTGGTTGTCCACCGCCAAGGGTATGACGTGGATGCGGTTGATCTCGACGCCGAGATGGTTCGAGATCTCCCGCCGTGAGAATTCCGAGATGGTCAGGACGCGGACCGCGCGCGCGGCCGCTCGGATCGCCAGCCAGCGCCGGCGCAGGCCTTCGCGCCAGGTGAACCATTCCGGGTGGGCGGCGAACGAGACGTCCGGGATCGTCAGCACGCAGGGTGGGCTGAGTCGCAGCGGCGCGGAATAGGCGGGCGCGAAAAAGACGTCGAGATGGTCGCGGTTGGCAATGGACGGCAAGGCGGCTTGCTCCCAGAAGGTACCGGCGCTGCCGGGAACGACCGTCACGTCGAAGCGGTCCGCGACGTCCAGAAATGGGAACGGCCGTGTCGACGACGACGCGGTGTCGGGCACGTAGAGTACGAAGCGATGCTCCTCCGCGATCGGCGCGCGGGACCATTCACGACACAGCTGAGCGACGTAGCGGCCGATGCCGGTGGGCTGCCCGACCAATTCCCTCGCGTCGATTCCTATGCGCATCGCTCGTGTCGGCCCGCTGCTCATCGGCGGCGATCGCGGGTGACCGCCTCGTACGCTTCCAGGAGCGCGCGCGCCGACGCACGCCAATCATACGATCGGGCGCGGGCGAGGCCCCGGGCGATGGCCTGGTCGGCGTGGTCACGGTTGTCCAGGATTCTGGCCATGGCCGCCGCCAGGCTCTCGATGTCGTCCGGTTCGACCAGGGTCCCGGCGTCGCCCACGACTTCGGGAAGCGCGCCCCGGGTCGAGGCGATGACGGGAACGCCGACCGTCATGGCTTCGACAACCGGGAGGCCGAATCCTTCGTCCAGCGACGGCAGGACGAGCATGCTGGCTCCGGCGTACAGCGCATATCGCGCGGCGGGCGCGACGTATCCGAGGAGATCGACCTTACCCGCGATGGGACCGGCGTCGAGAGGTCCGAGTGCGGCCAGGGCCGGGGCGGTTGCGCGGCCCGCCAGGATCAGGCGTGGGACAGGCCGCTGCGCCGCGAGCAGGCGATAGGCGCGAACCAAGGCGACGACGTTCTTTCTGGGCTCGAGCGTGCCGACGAATAAAATGGGCCCGTCGTAGGCCGGTGTCGGCCGAGCCGGCCAGTCCGGGGCGCCGTTCGGACAGATGACGATGCGGTGCTCGGGGACGTCGAGGCAGGTCCGGACGAGGCGGCCGGTGTAGTGGGACGGGACGATCACGCGGTCTGCGTCGGCGGCGTGGCGCCTGACGAGCACCGGGTAGTCGCGTCCGATCTCGGCTGCCGTCCGTTCCGGGTGCGCCAGGAAGTCGAGATCGTGAATCGTAATGAAGCGTGCGGCACCGGTGGTCGGCATGGCCAGCGGATGAGGCGAGTGGGCGATGTCGATGGGTCCGGCGAGCCGCTCGACCGGAGGCCAGGCCAGGCGGTGCCAAAGCCAGTTGAGGGTGCGGACCGGAACGCGGCGGTCGACCACGCGCGCCCCGGGAATGCGGTTGGCCGGGAGGCGATGCCTCCACGAACTGGAAAAGAGGGTGACGGAATAGTCGCGCCGGCCGTGCAGTTCGGCGGTCAGCGCCTGCGCGAGCTGGTGAATGTGTTCGCCGACGCCGGTGCGCTCGTGAAGGGCAGGGCGATAATCGATCAGAATTCGCACGGTGGAGGCGCGCGGCGGGCGCGAGTCCGGGCGTCGGCCTGGGCCGCGCAAGGCATCTGCTCGGGATGGTAGCAGAGTCGGATGCCGACGGACTGGACAATAAGCGCAACCCCTTATTACGCAATGGCTTGACTGGAATTGTGCGGGGGTGCTACGGTAAATGGTTTCCAGATGGCGTCTGGCGTCTGGAGTGGGCGCCGTTCGGATGGAGGGGGTGGATGCGAATCACGGTGGTCGGCGCGGGCTACGTCGGGCTGGTCGTGGCCGCCGGCTTGGCGGAAAACGGCAATCAAGTGGTCTGCGTCGACGTCGATCAGCGCAAGGTCCGGGCGCTGCAGCGCGGCAAGATTCCGATTTACGAACCCGGCCTTGAAGAGCTCGTCGAGCGGAACCGGGCAGAGCAGCGGCTGCGATTCACGGTCGCCCTGGCGCCGGCGGTGCGAAGCTCCGACATCATTTTTATCGCGGTGGGCACGCCCGCGGACGACGAGGGGGCGGCCGACGTGAAGCAAGTGCTGCTAGTCGCCAGAGACGTGGCGCGGGCCATGCGGGGCTATGCGGTGATCGTCACGAAGAGCACGGTGCCGGTCGGCACGGCGGCGCGGGTGCGCAAGGTCGTCCGGCGCGAAACGACCCATCCGTTCAGCGTCGTGAGCAATCCGGAATTTTTGAAGCAAGGGGCGGCGGTGGGGGACTTTTTGAAGCCGGATCGGGTCGTCATCGGCGTGGAGGACGCGAGAGGTGCGGCGCTGATGACGGAGCTCTACGCGCCGCTGACGCGAAGCGGCGCACCGATCCTGATCACGGACTGCGCCAGCGCCGAGCTGTCGAAATATGCGGCGAACGCCATGTTGGCCACACGGATTTCGTTCATGAACGAGATGGCGAACGTCTGCGAGCAGCTCGGCGCGAACGTGGACCACATCCGCAAGGCGATGGCCACCGACTCCAGAATCGGGCCCGCGTTCTTGTTTCCTGGGGTCGGGTACGGCGGAAGCTGTTTTCCGAAGGACGTGAAGGCGCTGCTGAGATCGGCGAAGGCCTCCGGGTACCGGTGCGAGATTCTCGAAGCGGTGGAATCGGTCAACGAAGCCCAGAAGCGCCGTCTGGTGCCGGTGATCGCGGCGTGTCTCGGCTCCTTGAAGGGAAAGCGAGTCGGCGTCTGGGGGCTCGCGTTCAAGCCCCGCACCGACGACATGCGAGAGGCGCCCGCCGTTCCGATCATCGAGGGTTTGCTCGCGGGCGGGGCGACGGTGCAGGCCTATGATCCGCAGGCGATGGCCAACGCGAAGAAGCTGTTTGGGTCGCGCGTCACCTTCGCCGAGAGCAGTTATGATGCGACGAAAGGAGCGGACGCGCTCGTCATCGTCACCGAGTGGAACGAGTTCCGGGAGCCTGATTTCGTCCGGATCCGGCGGCTGATGCGATCGGCGGCCATCTTCGATGGGCGCAATTTGTTCAACCCGGACCAGATGCGCGCGCTCGGCTTCACCTACACGTCGATCGGGAGGTAGTGCTGGACACGGTGCTCGTGGTGGGCGGAGCCGGATATATCGGCAGTCATACGACGCTGGCATTCCGGGAAGCGGGTGTGCGCGTCGTGGTCTACGACGATTTGTCGGCCGGACACCGTGAGGCGGTCCTCGGTGCGCCCCTGGTCGAGGCGGACGTGCACGACGTGGATACGCTGCGGCGGACGCTGCGTGAGCACGAGGTGGGGGCGGTGCTGCACTTCGCGGGCAGATTGTCGGTGCCCGAGTCGGTCACCGACCCGGCGGGCTACTACCGGCACAACGTGGTCGGAACGCTGTCACTGCTGGAAGCGATGGTGGCGGAGTCTGTCGACACGTTGGTGTTCTCGTCGACCGCGGCGGTGTATGGCGAACCGGACACATCACCCATCCTGGAGGAGCATCCCACGCGCCCCGTCAACACCTACGGCGAGACGAAGCTTGCGGTGGAGCGCGCCTTGCCGCACTTCGAGCGCGCGCATGGACTCCGCTCCGTCTGCTTGCGGTATTTCAACGCGAGCGGCGCAGACCCGGCAGGGCGTGTGGGCGAGGCGCACGACCCGGAGATTCACCTGATCCCTCGAGCGCTCATCGCGGCGTCGGGCGGGCCACCGCTGGAAATCTTCGGCGACGACTACGCGACGCCGGATGGTAGCTGCCTGCGGGATTTCGTGCACGTATCCGACCTGGCGGAGGCGCATGTACTAGCCTGTGAGTATCTGCGACAGGGCGGACGCTCGGATCTGTTCAACGTGGGCACGGGCACGCCGCATTCGGTGCGGGAAGTGGTGGATGCGGTGGGCCGGGTCACGGGACGTGACGTGCGGGTGCGCGCCTCGCCCCGGCGGGCGGGCGATCCAGCCGTCCTGGTGGCCGGCAGCGAAAAAGTGCAGCGTACGCTCCGCTGGCGGGCGAAGCATTCCACCTTGATAGAGATCGTCGACACGGCGTGGCGGTGGCACCAGACCGGCTGGAGCCGGGACGAACGCTAGAAGTGATCGCACGAGGGCGATCCCACGAGATGCGATGAGTCCAGTCCGACGCTTGTGGTCGTATGCCTGGCCGTTTCGAGGCCGCCTGGCCGGCGCCTTCCTGGCGATGGCCGTGTTCGGCGCCGGGTCGGCCGGCCTCGCCTACCTCATCAAGCCGATCTTTGACGACGTGCTTCCGAATCGACAGCAACTCGATGTCGTGGCGGCCGCCCTGCTGGGGTGCTATTTGTTGAAGGGGTTCGGCGCCTACGCGTCGACCTACCTCATGACGGGCGTCGGGCAGCGCGTCGTCATGTCGGTCAGGAACGATCTGTTCCAGCACATCGTCGGGCAATCGGCGGGATTCTTCACGTCCCGTACGACGGGTCGTCTGATGTCCCGGATTACCAATGACGTCAATCAGATTCAGTTGGCCGTTTCGGTCACGATTGGCGATCTCCTGCGCGAGGCGCTGGCTCTGCTCGGCTTCGGAGGCTTGCTCTTCTACTATGACCCAGGGCTCGCCCTGGTGTGCCTGACAGGCGCGCCGGTGGTCGTGTATCCCCTCGTCCGGCTGGGGCAGCGGGTCCGGCGCACGAGTCGAAGGAGTCAGGAGGAGTTGGAGCATCTGTCGCATATCACGGCGGAAGCCTTCACCGGACACCGGATCGTCAAGGCGTTCGGTGCAGAGGCGCACGAGGTCGCGAAATTCAGCGAGGCGTCGGCGCGCCTGTTTCGGACGAACATGAAGGTCACGGGCGCGATCGCCGCCTTGCCGCCGCTCATGGAGCTGCTGGGTGGGTTCGCCGTTGCGGGCGCGTTGTGGTACGGGAGCCGCGAGATCGCAGCATCTCGGCTGACGTCGGGCGAGTTCGCGTCGTTTATCGCCGCGTTGTTCATGATGTACGGGCCAGTGAAGAAACTCAGCCGGGTCACGGCGGGACTGCAACAGGCCGCGGCCGCGGCGGAGCGCATTTTCGAGATGCTCGACGTGCACACTGAGGTGCTCGATCGACCGAACGCGGCGACGGCGGCGCCGTTTCGGCACAGCATCACGTTTCGCGACGTTGGGTTCAGGTACGAGGGCGCGGGCGGTCAACTGGTGCTTCGGCATGTCAGTCTGATGGTGCGAGCCGGGCAGATGGTGGCGCTTGTCGGGCTGAGCGGGAGCGGCAAGACCACATTGGTGAACTTGCTCGCGCGGTTCTACGACGTCACGGAGGGCGCCATCCTGCTGGATGGCGTGGACATTCGGTATCTGACGGTGCGGTCGCTGCGAAGCCAGATCGCGATGGTCACCCAGGAGACAATCCTGTTCGACGACACGGTCACCGGGAACATCGCCTATGGGACGGCCTCCGCGTCAGCAGCGGACATCGAGGCGGCGGCGCGCGCGGCCCATGCGCACGAGTTCATCGTGGCGCTGCCCAAAGGCTATGGCACGCGGGTCGGCGAGCGCGGCCAGCGATTGTCGGGGGGGCAGCGTCAGCGGCTGGCGATTGCTCGAGCCTTGCTGGCCCATGCGCCGATCTTGATTCTGGACGAGGCGACCTCGTCACTGGATTCGGAGTCGGAGGCGCTGGTCCAGGATGCGTTCGCCACGCTGCTGGAGAACCGCACGTCGTTTGTCATCGCGCACCGGCTGTCCACGGTGCGGCGAGCCGACGCCATCGTCGTGCTCGACGCGGGTCGGGTCGTTGAAGTGGGGCGGCACGACGAACTGTTGCAGCGCCGCGATGGGGTCTATGCGAAGTTGTACACGATGCAGTTGTTCGATCGGCCGACGGCCGAAAAGCCGCCTGGCGGTGCGACGCTGCCGGAGGCCGTAGGGTGGTCGGAGCGGCCCCGTGAGGGACAGGCGTGATCAAGTCGATGACCGGCTTTGCGAGCGTCGAGGTTGAAACGCCGGAGGTCGCGGTGAGCGTGACGCTGCGCAGTGTCAACCACCGCCACCTGGACCTCCAGGTCCGCCTGCCATCGGCGTTGCTGGGCCTGGAGCCGGAGTTGCGTGGATTGGTGCAAGCGCGCCTGGCGCGTGGACGCGTGGAACTCGGCCTGACGGCGCAGTTTTCGCAGCGACCGGAAGTCGAGGTAGAGGTGAATGAGGCGTTGGTGCGAGCACTGAGTGACGCGCTCGAGCGTGCACGGGCGGCGGGCGTGGCGGTGACTGGACTCACGGCGGGCGATTTGTTGCGGCTGCCCCACGCGATGGAAGTTCGCGAGCGATCGGGTGAGGTCGATGCGGCACGGACCCCGGAGGTCGTCGCGGCGGTGAGGGGCGCGGTCACGCGCGCGGTCGAGGAACTGGATGCGATGCGGCAGGAGGAGGGAACGCACCTCCGCATCGACCTCGACAGCCGATGCGCGCAGACGGCTGAGATCGTGCGGCAACTGGAGGTTGCGGCGGAGCAGGGCCGTGAGGGGCTCGTGAGCCGCCTCACCGAGCGGGTCCGGCAACTGGCGCTGGACCCGGCGCCAGACGCGGCGCTGATCGCGCAGGAGGTGGTGAAGTTCGCCGCGCGATCGGACATCAGCGAGGAGCTCGCGAGGCTCAAGGGACACCTGGCGCACTGGACCGTCATTGCGGATGCGGCGGGCGCGTGTGGCCGGAAGCTGGACTTTCTGCTGCAGGAGATGAACCGAGAGGTGAACACGGTCGGGTCGAAGGCGGAAGGCCTCGAGATTTCGGCGTTGGTGGTGTCGGCAAAGGCCGAGCTCGAGCGGCTGCGTGAACAGGTGCAGAATGTCGAGTGAGGAGAGGGGTCTGTCGGCCGAGCAGCCGGCGAGACGGGGCCGGCTCTTCGTCGTGTCCGCACCATCGGGCACGGGGAAGACGAGCCTCGTGGAGCGGCTTGTGCGCCGGGTGCCTGACCTGGTCGAATCCCGTTCGTATACGTCGCGTCCCGCGCGTGACGGTGAGCAGGACGGCGTTGACTATAATTTCATCAGCCGGAAGCGCTTCGAGGAGATGGTCGGCCGCGGTGCGTTCCTGGAATGGGCCGACGTATTCGGGAAGCTGTACGGGACCGCAAAGGCGGACACGGAGGCACACCTCGAGCGGCGGCTCGACGTGGTCCTGGTCATCGACGTGCAGGGCGCACGGCAGTTGAGGGCGAACGGCGTCGAGGCAACGAGCATTTTCGTGCTGCCACCATCGCCCGACGTCCTCGAGACGCGCCTGCGCGGACGGAGTCAGGACAGCGAGGCGCAGATTCGGCGGCGTCTCGTGGTGGCCCGCGATGAGGTGCTCGCGTTCACCGAGTACGACTATCTCGTGGTCAACGACGAATTTGATTCGGCGGTGGAGCGCCTGAAAGGGGTCGTCCTCGGATGCCGGGCGGCGATGCCGGGTGCGGCGACGCAGGGCCACGCCATCGCGTCCCGGTTCGGGCTGCTTGGCAGGGCGGGCGAAGCTGGGTGAGGATTGGATCATGGCACATGTTGCGCTCGGCGTGACGGGTAGCATCGGCGCCTACAAATCGGTCGAGGTCGCCAGGGGTCTGCTGAAGAACGGCCACGAAGTCACGGTGGTCATGACCGCTGCCGCGCAGCGCTTCGTTGGCGCGCTGACCTTCGAGGCCATCACGCGCCGGGCCGTGGTGACCGATCAGTTCGCGGCCGGGCTGAATGCGGCGATCGAGCACGTCGCCCTGGCGAGTGCCATCGACGTGCTCGTGATTGCGCCGGCGACCGCGAACGTCATCGGGAAGTGTGCTGCGGGCGTGGCCGACGATTTCCTGACCTCACTGCACCTGGCGACCCGCGCACCGGTTGTCGTGGCGCCGGCCATGAACACCAACATGCTCCGGCACCCGGCAGTGCAGGCCAACCTCGACCTGCTGGTGGCGCGGGGCGTACGCGTCGTCGATCCGGAGGACGGCGACCTCGCCTGTGGGTGGACGGGGCCGGGGCGGCTCGCCGAGCCGGCCGCGATCATCGCGGCGACAGAGGCGGCGCTGCGCCCACACGGGTCGCTGGCGGGGCGATGTGTCGTGGTGACCGCCGGACCGACCTACGAGGACCTCGACCCGATTCGTTTTCTGGGGAACCGCGCGAGTGGGCGGATGGGGTTCGCGCTGGGGAAGGAGGCCGCCCGCCGGGGGGCGAGTGTCGTGCTGGTGGCCGGGCCGAGCGCGGTGCCGCCGCCAGTGGAGGTCGAGCTCGTGTCCGTGCGCTCGGCGGCCCAGATGCACGAGGCGGTCATGGCGAGGGCAGGTGCGGCGGATGCGATGATCCTTGCGGCGGCCGTGGCGGACTACACGCTGAGTGGGGGACGGCAGGACCAGAAGCTGTCGAAGCAGGACGGGCCGCTGAAGCTGACGCTGATGCGCACCCGCGACATCCTGGCCGACCTTGGCGCATGGCGGGACGCGCGGCCCCTCCCGGTGCTGGTCGGATTCGCGGCGGAGACCGAGGACCTCGTGCCGCGGGCCCGTCGGAAACTGAAGTCGAAGCGAGTCGACCTCATCGTCGCCAACGATATCTCCAGGTCGGATAGCGGCTTTGCCGTCGACGTGAACGAGGCGACGCTCGTCACCCTCGATGCCGACGAGGCGTTGCCGCGGCAGCCCAAGGCGGAACTGGCGGGCGTCGTGCTCGACCGGGTGGAACGGTTGCTGACGGGCCGACCGTCGCTGGCTACAGGCTGACCGATGGCGGCGCGGGGGCAGCTTCAGCGACATGTACAGTTTCTTGCGGAGCTCGGCGTGTCGGGCTGGAGTCGCGACTCGGCGTGGCGCGATCGGCCCGAACGCGGCCGGCCGGCGAAATCGGCAGATGGACGCGAGGCGAAAACGGCCGGGGAGGTGCTGTCGGACATCCGAACGGATCTCGGAGAGTGCACGCGATGCCAGCTCTCCGGGTTGGGGCGCACCCAGGTCGTGTTCGGTGTCGGGAACCCGGAGGCCGATTTGATGTTCGTCGGCGAAGCGCCGGGCCGGGAGGAGGATGTCAAGGGCATCCCGTTCGTCGGTCGAGCGGGGCAACTGCTCACGAAGATCATCGAGTCTATTGGGGCGTCGCGCGAGTCGGTCTACATCGCCAATGTCATCAAGTGCCGTCCACCGCAGAATCGGAACCCAGAGCCGGTCGAAGTGTCCACGTGCGAGCCGTTTCTCTTGGCTCAGATCGACGCCATCCAGCCGAAGGTCATCGTTGCGCTCGGGGCGTTCGCCGCGCGGACCCTGCTGCAGAGCGACGCCCCGATCTCGCGTCTGCGCGGCAGGGAGTACGCGTTCCGCGGCGCCACGCTGATCCCGACGTTTCACCCCGCTTACCTTCTGCGAAACCCTGAGAGCAAGCGCGAGGTCTGGGAGGACATGAAGAGAGTCCGCTCGCTGCTCACCGACGCCCCCTGACGGAGCGGTCCCGGCCGACTGGTCGGGGTTGGTATCCTGTGACGGTGGTGCGCCTCGTTCGCGTGGCGGTTCCGGTTCCGCTGCGGGATCTGCTGACCTATCGGGTGCCCGACGGGTGGGATGACCCGCCCAGAGGTGGGCGTGTAATGGTGCCGCTCGGCGCCCGGGTGGTGACCGGTTGCGTGGTCGAGTCCGTCACGGCTCCCCCGCAGACCCCAGCAAGACTTCGAGAGTTGCTGGAAGTGGTCGATGACCGGCCGCTGGTTCCGGCGGCGGTGCTGCGCCTGGCGCTGTGGGCGGCCGACTACTACGTGTGCGGCCCTGGAGAGGTGCTGTCGGTGGCGCTGCCGCCCGTGGCGGCGATCGGTGACGGCCGCCAGGTCCGCCTGACCGCGGCCGGTCGGCAGGCGGTGGAGGCTGGGGCCACGTCCGGCCATCGTGACAGGATCCTGCGCGCCCTTCAGGCCGGGCGCCCCCGGTCCCGCGCGGGGTTGCTTCGACAGCTTGGGCGTCAGGCGGCCCAGCGGGCCGCGCGCAATGGAGTGGCTCGCCGTGGCCTCAAGCCGCAGCGCTCCGCATGGACGGCGGCACTGGCGGCGGTGGTCGCGACCGGTCTGGTGGAGGTCGGCCGGACGGAGGTGTCGCGCAGGTTCGGGTTTCACACGGTTCCCCAGTTCCGGATCACCAAGGAGGGCGTCGAGGTGTTGACCGCGGGTGCGGCTGGCCGTCGTGTACGGGTCGGTGCGCGCCAGCGCCAGGCGCTGGAGGCGATGCGCGAGGCAGGTGACTGGATCGACCAGCGCGCCCTGGCTGAGCGCGGCGTGTCGGTCGCCGCGCTGGCGCGGTTAGGTGAGTTGGGGTGGGCATCGCGACGAGTGCGCAGTGTGGAGCGAGTCCCGTTCGAGCTGAACACGGCAGGGCCGTCCGCAACCCCGCCCGCCCCGCCGCGCTTGACGGCCGAGCAATCCAAGGCGGTCGAGCAGCTGGATGCGCGACTGGAAGGCGGGGGGTTTCACGTCGGGTTGCTGCACGGCGTCACGGGTAGCGGCAAGACCGAGGTCTATCTCCGCTTGGCCGCCACGGCCCAGCGACAGGGCCGGCAGGTGCTGGTGCTGGTGCCGGAGATTGGATTGACTCCGGCGGCCGCAGCCGCCTTTCGCAACCGGTTCGGCGATCGTGTGGCGATCCAGCACAGCGGCCTGTCGGTCGGAGAGCGGCACGACCAGTGGCATCGGATCCGGGATGGCGAGGTGGATATCGTTGTCGGGACGCGATCGGCCGTGTTCACACCGTTGACGCGACTGGGATTGATCGTGGTGGATGAGGAGCACGATGCGTCGTTCAAGCAGGAGGACGCTCCGCGGTACCACGGCCGGGACGTGGCGATCATGCGGGGCAAGCGCGCCGGGGCGCTCGTGGTGCTGGGGTCGGCCACCCCGTCGCTGGAGAGCTACCAGCAGGCGACACGCGGGCGGTACGAGCTGATCCGGCTGACTCGCCGGGCACTGGGGCGGGCGCTCCCGTCGGTGCGAGTCATCGACATGAAGAGGGAATTTGCCGATCGGGGGCCCGAGGTCGTGCTGAGTCGGGCGCTCGAGGCGGCCATTCAGGACCGGATCGATCGGCGGGAGCAGGTCCTGATCCTTCTGAATCGTCGGGGGTTCGCGGCTGCGGTCCTGTGCCGCGGGTGTGGAAGCACGGCCGAGTGCCCGAACTGCAGCGTGTCGCTGACCGTGCATCGGGCGACCGCTCGGATCCGGTGTCACTACTGCGGCTACGCCAAGGCGGTGCCTGAGCGCTGTCCCACGTGCGGCGGATCGTATCTGGAGTGGACCGGCGTGGGCACCGAGCGTGTCGAGGCGGAGGTGCGGCGAAGTGCGCCGACGGCTCGGGTTGCGCGGATGGACCGGGACACGATGCGCCGGCGCGGCGCGGCCGAGTCGTTGCTCTGTAGATTCGCGCGGCACGAAGTTGACGTCCTGGTAGGGACGCAGATGATTGCCAAGGGGCATGATTTCCCCAAGGTGACGCTGGTCGGTGTCGTGTCGGCGGACGTCGGGCTGGGCGTTCCTGACTTTCGGGCAGCCGAGCGTACTTTTCAACTGCTGACGCAGGTGGCGGGCCGGGCGGGGCGCGGGGAGCGCGCGGGGGAATCGATCGTCCAGACGTTGCATCCTGGGCACTACAGCGTCGTGCATGCGTGCGCGCAGGACTTTGAAGCGTTCTATCGCGAGGAGATCGAGTTCCGCCAGGCGATGCGTTACCCGCCCTGCATGTTTCTCGTGAATCTCATTGTTCGTGGCGGTACGCAGGCCGTGGCGATGGAGGAGGCCGCGGGCCTCGCGCGGCGCTTGCGTCAGCGGATGACCTCGGGTTGGGTCCTCGGCCCGGCTCCGGCGCCACTTGGGCGGTTGAAAGGGGCTCACCGGGTGCAGGTGCTCGTGAAGGGCCAGCAGCGAGGCCGCCTGCGCGAGGCGGTTGCCCTGGCGATTGCCGGAGTGCCTGGCCTCGGCCGACGGCTGAGTGTCGACGTTGACCCGGTCAGCGTTCGGTGACCGCGCGTCCCATCCTTCGCGGGCCGGCGGGGCGCCGCGTCCCAGCGACGGTTCGGTGCACACGCGCGCACGGGTTCGGCGCACGAAGGGCGGCTACGGTAGGTTGAGCAGGTCGAGCGGCTCGATGGGCGCCGGCGTGAAACACAGGGCGAACATGACGAGCGCCGCGGCGGCGATCGCCCGGCGTTTGGGATCGAGCGGGATGTGTTCGTCTAGCGTGCGCGGGTGGCGCGGACCGAACATGACGAGCATGGTGATGAGCATGACGGTCCACACGATCCAACTCCGAGACCAGAACGTGAGCAATACCGAAATGCCGACCATGCCGAAGGTGATCAGCGTTGACCGCCGGCCGAAGACGGCATACGCGATGTGCCCGCCATCCAGTTGTCCGATCGGAAAGAGATTGAGGGCGGTGGCGAGCAGGCCGAACCAGGCGGCGAAGCCCATCGGATGCAGGTTCAGCGAGTAGCCGTCGGGCGTCGGCCCCCGGAGCAGCCAGGACGTGGCCTGGAAGAGCAGCGGCTCGCCGAGCGACAGGCCGCTGAAGTCGGGTGGCAGCGGAACGTGACGGGACAGGGCAAGCCCGATGACGAGCGCCGGGACCGCAACGACGAATCCGGCAATCGGGCCGGCAATCCCGATGTCGAACAGCATGGGTTTGGTGCGGATAGGCTGGCGGATGCGAATGAAGGCGCCGAGCGTGCCGGTGAGCCAGATCGGGGCCGGGATAAAGTAGGGGAGCGATGCGTCCACGCCGTAGTAACGGCAGGTCCAGTAATGGCCGAATTCATGCGATCCAAGAATGGCGAGAATCGTTGCGCTGTACCAGAGGCCTTCCGGGATGAGAAGGCTCGAGCTGCTCGGATCGTGAGCGCCGAAGTCCGAGACGAAGCCGGCGTAATGGCAGCTGCCCACGAGCGTCGTCGTGGCGACGGTTGCCAGAAACAACAGGAGATGGACGGTGGGGCGGCGTCGGGCGGGCGTCTGGACCCAGTCCGCAGCCGCCGGCGGCCCAACGACCGCGGACGATTGCGGCGGGGCGTCGCTGGGCGCAGAGGACACAGCGGGACTTCGACCGGCTACTCTCCGATGTGCTGGAGGTCCTTGCCCGGCTTGAAGCGAATCGTGCGGCCGGGAGGAATCCGAACTTCCTTCCCGGTGCGGGGATTGCGCCCGATGCCGCGCTTGCGGGGTTTCACCTGGAAGACCCCGAAGCCTCTCAACTCGATCCGCTCACCCCGCTGCATCGAGAGTCGCATCGCGTGGAACACGGCGTCGACCGCCACCTCGGCCTTGACCTTGGTGATCGCGGCGACGGTGGAAACCTGGTTCACAATGTCGACTTTGACCATGAGTTAGGAGCCCGCACACATGTGTAACTATCATAGATATAGCGACTTAGGCTGTCAAGTCGCAGTCTAACTAGTTTTCGACGACCTCAAATCGGGCCATGTCCGTCAAACGCCGTGCGGCGCTGCCGTCAGTCGTCCTCGCCGGCCGTCCCAACGTGGGAAAATCGACCCTCTTCAACCGGATCACCGGGTCTCGAAAAGCGATCGTGACGCCCACGCCCGGTACGACGAGAGATCTGGTTGGCGAGCGGGCGGAGTGGCAAGGTACGACCTTTCGTCTGGTGGACGCGGGCGGTATGTTCGGGGCCTCCGACGACCCGTTGCAGGCCGAGGTGCTGGAACGGGGCCGGCAAGGCATCGCGTCGGCCGATGTCATTCTTTTCGTGGTCGACGGGCGAGACGGCGTCGTCGGCGCCGACGAGGCGGTCGCCGATGCCGTTCGGCGGGTCGGGGTGCCGGTGGTCGTCGCTGTGAACAAGTGCGACGATCACCGAGCGCGCGGCCGCGCGATGGAGTTCTACCAGTTCGGGTTCGAATCCGTGCTCGAGATTTCCGCCGAACATGCGACGGGCGTCGGCGACCTGCTGGACGGGATCGTGAGTCGGTTGCCGGGACGCTCCAGCGCGGTCGCCCGGGGGGACGCGGCCGACCGCAACGGGGAGTCGGATGGCGAAACGGCCATTGCGATCGTCGGCCGACCCAACGTCGGCAAGTCTTCGCTGGTGAACCGCTTGCTCCGAGAGGAGCGGATGCTCGTCGACGAGCGTCCGGGGACGACGCGCGATGCGGTCGACGAGGTGCTGCGATGGCACGGGCAGCAGTTCCGGATTGTCGATACCGCTGGGATTCGACGCCCGGGGCGCGTGGCCGGCGGGGGCCAGGTGGAGTCGGTGAGCGTGATCGTCGCGCGCCGCGCGATCGAACGAGCCGACGTCGCAGTGTTGCTCGTCGATGCCCATGAGGGGGTGACCGACCAGGATGCCGCGATCGCCGGCGAGGTGGAACGGCGCGGCTGCGGCATCGTGATCGCGGCCAACAAGTGGGACTTGCTAAAGGGCGACGGTGATCGCGCCAGCGAGTTCGACGAGGTTTCCCGTCGCCAACTCAAGTTTCTGGAGTATGCGCCGCTGCTGCACGTGTCCGCTCTGACGGGGGAGCGGCTACCGAAGCTCATGGAGACCATCGACCGGGTGGCCGCCGCGCGGCGACGTCGCGTGCCGACCGGGGAGCTCAACCGCTTCGTCGAGCGGGTGACCAGGAAGCATCCGCCCGTCAGCCCAGGCCGTCGCGCGGTGCGCGTGCTGTACGCCGCGCAGACCGGCGTGGCCCCGCCGACGTTCGTCTGCTTCACGAACGTCGCGACCGAGTTTCACTTTTCCTATATACGCTTCCTGACGAACCGCCTGCGAGCGGCGTTCGGGTTCGAGGGCACGCCGATTCGGTTGCACGTGCGGCGGCGCGGCAAGTAGCAGGAACCGGCGTGCTATACTGGCCCCACCCGGCGGGCGGGATCATGACAGTCAGTTCGTCCCCAACGATTCCCAGGCGCACGTCGTACAAGTCGTCGGAAGTGTGTGAGATCGCGCAGGTCAAGGCCTACGTCCTGCGGTCGTGGGAAGCCGAGTTTCCACATTTGGGCGTCGCCAAGGGGCGCGGCGGCCGCGTGTACCACAGACGCGACGTCCAACTCGTGCTGCGGCTGAAGGAATTGCTGTTCGTCGACGGTTTGACGCTGGGCGGTGCCCGCCGCCGGTTGGAGCAGGAGCGCGACGACGTCGAGGCGCCGGAGGCCGATCCGACACTCGAGGCGCTTGTGGCGCCGGAGCTGCGGCAAGGGATCGAGGAGGTCAAGTCCGGCCTCAGGGGCATTTTGGAGATGCTCTCGGGGAACGGGGCCGACCGATCCGGGACCGTGGCGCTCCCGCGGAAGGCAGCCGGCGTCAGGCCGGCCCGGGCACGGAAGAAGGGCGCGAAGACTCGCCGCTGATGTTGAACGACTGATGACGCCGCCGAACGTGGCGCCCGGGCCCCTGGGTGAGGAGCGACCGAATACGGGATGTGGCGCAGCCTGGTAGCGCACCTGACTGGGGGTCAGGGGGCCGCCGGTTCGAATCCGGCCATCCCGACCACACCGCTTCGCTGACCGCCGCGCCCGCGGGGTGACCTCGCATGTGGCGTCCTCCCATCGCGAAGCTCGTGATTGGCGCCATCGCCGTCGTGGTGGCGCTTGCCGGCGCCCTGTACCTGGCGCGCGCGCCGTTGCTGGCGTGGGTGGGGACCCAGCTCATTCGTAACGACCCGCTGGCTCGTGCCGACGCGATTGCCGTCCTGGCCGGCAGCGAATTCGGGGAGCGCGAGCTCGAGGCGGCCGACCTGTACCATGCGGGTTACGCCGAACGCATCGTGTTGGCGGTCGGGCGGGAGGCGCCAGGCGCAATCGAGATGGCCCGGCGCGGCGTCGAGCTGTCGAGTCCTCTCGAGATCCGTCTAGGCTGGCTCGCGGCGCTGGGCGTGCCGAAGTCGGCTGTCGGCGTGTTGTCGGGGCGGGCCGAATCGACGTTCGACGAAGCCGTCCTGTTCGCGGATTGGTGCGATCAGGAAGCGGTTGACAGTCTGATCGTCGTAACGTCGGCGTTCCACACGGCGCGGGCAGGCTACATCTTCGAGCAGGTGTTCGAGGACCGGCCCGTGCGGCTTTTGTTTCGGGCGGCGAGCGTGAACGATTTCACACCGGACACCTGGTGGCGTCGGCGCACCACCCTTCGCATCGGCCTCTTCGAGCTGCAGCGGATGGCGTTCTACCGGTTGGCGTACTGGTGAGGGCTCTCACGCGCCCGGCGCGGAGTCCTTGAGCCGACGGTAGCGGGCGACCCGGGACGCGATGTCGGCGCGGGAGGTGTCAATCCAGCCGCGGTAGTAGGCGCCATCGTCTATCGACAGGCGCGCCGACACCAACCGCCCCTCGACCCGCGCCGTAGCGCGTAGCTCGGCTCGAACTTCTGCCGTGATCGTGCCGGTGACCGTGCCCAGCACGGTGACGGAGCGGGCGAAGATATCGCCGTCAACCCGGCCCTGCCTGCCCACGGCCAGCCCATGGTCTGGGAGATCGACTCTGCCCTCCATGCGACCGTTGATGATGACGTGCTCGCGGGCATGCAACTCACCGCGGATCGTGACCGTCTGTCCCAGTGAGGTCACGGCTTCGGACTCCGGCGTCGAGGGGGCCGGGCTCGCAGGATCGAACTGAACGACGCGGCTCGGGAACTTGGCCATGAACTAATGAATCAATGAGTCATGGGAACTCGAGGTGGTGTGCGCCTCGGGAGCTACCGGCGGCAATCTTGTCCGATCGCGCTGCCAACCGCAAGGCTGGGGTGCGTCGAAGCTGCCCAAAAGGCCCTTGAGAGCGAATGGAGCGGGAGACGGGGATCGAACCCGCGACCAACGGCTTGGGAAAACGACGGCGCAGGCGCGCTCAGGCAAAGAAAGCCCGTAAAAGCTAGCAAGATCGAAAACGTCTAGGGGCCAAAGCGTGCAACAAAAGGCCACTCAGGGACAGAAAAAGGTGGCAGTACGGGTGGCAGTACTTTTGGGTGGGACGCCTCCCGGTCATCCAGCGGTCATCCAGAAGGGAAGTGGGGTAGGGCACTCGCGCCGCAGGCCCTACCGTCCCGTCGGCACCCGCGCCTGGAGTTCGGTGAACCAGTTGAGGACTGGTGCCCTGGATTCACGTCGGTGAAACTGGTTCCGCTCTCGATGGGAGATCATCGTGTCTTCTGGCTTTGCTTATCGAATCGTTGCGGCGCGCGCCGTCCGAAAGCCATCAACACCCTTCGCGGCGCTAAAGGAACTCTTTGGTCCCCGGTGGCGGATCGGTTTCTAGCCATTTGAGAACGTCCTGAAGGATTAGTTCGATTTCTTGTTCGTTCTCAGCTGCCGACTGTGTCAAGCGGTGCGGGTCGAGATGGATGTCGGATCGGTACACCGGATTGCCCTCGAAGCGGACCCGGACAACGAAGCCGTAGCTGGTAACCTTTTCCTTGGCGTCGACGACCCGCGCAGTCCATGTGCCCTTGTCAGTAGTAATCGTCCTCCCTTCGATAGGAAAGCTGTCAAGAATCTGGTTTTTGGTCTTGCGCATGTCACAACCTTATCGCCGCGTGTGCCATCTGCCAGTCGTCGCGAAGTATCAGCATTCCAAGGCGCTCAACTGGCTGTGCCTCGTTCGCGATATCCTCCAATGTATCGAGCGAGTAGTCGTGGACGGGTCTCGCGGTGGCCACCATTAGGCGCAGGGCGCGATCCGCAGTGCCGCCGATTGTGGCGGCGTCGTTTTCCCATCGTGAGACTGTTTCCGGCGTTGCACCGATGTGACGCGCGAAATCGGCGCCAGACCACCCGAGATACTTTCTGAGGAACCGCACTTCGTCTCCACTGAGACGAGAGGGCTTCCTAATGAGAGATCCCGCAAGGACTTCCATCAGCCGCTGCGCGCGCTGGATGACGACTTCGTACTCGCCACAAGAGGCACAGCGTCGGACTTCGATATTCTTGAGCGTGACCGGGAGTCCCATCATGGCGTCATAGTTCACGGTCTCACGCGCCGATGTCACGGCGCTCCCACACTGCAAACACGTCATGTCAGTCTCCAGGCTGTTACCACGACCAGTTCACGCTCCGAACGGAACGCCACGACGACCTGAAACCGTGCCGTGCGGACGGGGTAGCGCCACGACCCGTTCTGGAGTTCGGCTGGGTCCACCGAGCCGGCTCGTAGGACGTTGAGTACGTCCGGTATCGAAATGTCGCGCGCGATCATCTGCTTTTCCACGTGCCGGCTAAAGACTACCTCTCCGTCAGTTTCGATCTTCCGAATGAGCGCCTTCGCAAAGGGTGGGTCAAGCGGCTCATTCAAGGCGACCTCAGTATAATCAATGCTTGATATAATATCAACTACCCGCTCCCTTCACGACTCTCTGCACTCGGAACAGCCCTGTACTTGCGAATCGAGCCGATCCCCCTAGAACGCTGCAGTCAATGCGTCAGTAGCGGAAGGAGAGCGATTCGCAATGGCTTCTCCGCGAGGGGCAGTTTCACCCTGTTCCTGAGATGGCGGAAGGGTGCGGGCCAAGACTGCAGGAACAATGGGACAGTCGCCTACCGTCCCGTCGGCACCCGCGCCTGGAGTTCGGAGAACAAGTTCGTTCTAAGGCACCGGCACCCGCTCGAGCAGTTCCTGGTGCCAGTTGAGGACGACGTGGATCTGCACCACCGGCGCTGCCGAGTCGTCGGTCGCCGCGCCCTCCTTGATCATCAGGAACCGCTGACCGTCGGGCGTAACGTCATAGGTTCGTTGTGAGAGAAAGAAATAATACTGTGCCTCGAACAGCACGATGGGGTCGCCTACCCTGAGCGTCGGCTCGGTTTCCAGCACCGGCACCACCATCATCCCGCGCGGTCCGCGATAGAACAGCTCGCGCCCATCGGGTGCCCACACAGGCTGGCTTCCGCCGGCGTCGAGATGGTGACTTTGCCGCCGAGGCCGGGAAACCGCTGCACATACACCTCAGACTCCCCGGTTTCATTGGAGTCGTAGGCGATCCAGCCACCGTCGGGCGAGACGGCTGGAGCGGCCTCGTTGAACTCCGTGGCCAGGAGCAGCTCCCTCGCCCGGTCACCTTCCATCGAGAGCAGGCCGATGTCGGGCGCCGTGTCCCCCGCCTCCCAAAAGAGCAGCGTCTGCCCGTCAGGGGACCAGCTGGTGGGCTGGATGAACGACGTACCCTCGCTGCCAGCCATGAGGTGCTCCGCGTCTCCAGGCGTGTCCGCACGTTTCTGGAACAGCCCCACCTGTCCCTCACGATCCGACGCAAACACCACCCACTCTCCATCCGGCGTCCAGAGGGGGGTGCGGTCATTCGCCGGACCCGTCGTGAGGATCGTCTCCGTCCCACGCGAGAGGTCATGAATCCAGATGTCAGTGCCTGCTGGACCGATTACTTCTACGGCGACCCGCGTGCCGTCAGGTGACACCCTCGGTGCTCGGTAGGCAAGGACGGGCGTGGCGAGGGGCTCCTCGCGGCCCTCCCGGTCCACCCACACGAGCGAACGTGGAAATGCTGCACCGGCAACACCGCCGAGATAGACCAGCGACCCGGTGTCGGACACGTCGAAGTTGGCCCCGCCGGTGAAGGCGGCCCGGCGGACTCCCTGGACCAGCGGCACCGGCCCCCCGGCGACTTCGAGCTGGTCGACATCGAACGGCACCGCCAGGACGGTATCGCCCAGCGCGTAGACCAGATGTCCGGTCGGCAGGTAGCGGGCATCCGTGCCCCCGTCAATGAGCACCCGCCGCTCGCCCGTCTCCAGCGACTGCACGACAATCTGCGCGGCGTCCCAGGAGCCGGACCCGCCTCCACCGGCGGCCACGGTGAACAAGACCGAATCGCCGTCAGGGAGCCGTTGTGGACGCTGAGCGCGTTCCCCCTCTTCTAGGTCGATGAGGAGCTCCGGTGTGCCGCCCGTGCCACGGACTTGGAACACGTCGTTCAACGCGTAGGTGATGAGGTCGTCCTCGCCCCACGTGGCGCCATGCAGATTCGGTGTGTCGAACAGTCGGACGGCCGCGCCGCCGGAGATAGCGATCTTCTGAAACTGTCGGTCACGGTTCGAGTAAAACGCCACCCACTGGCCGTCGGGCGAAAAGGTCGGCAGTGTCGGTTCCGTCCCCCCGGTTCCGGGAATCGGCACGGCGTCAGTTTGATCCATTGGCCGCAGATACAGCTGGTCGTTGGCCACGTAGACCACGTGGCTGCCCGACGGTGAGATGGCGACGACCCGTCGCCCCGTGTTGGTCAGCTGCTGGTCGGGAGGCAGGGTGACGGGGAACCGGGTGATGGCTGGCGGCTCCGGGCGCATCAGGGTCCAGACGGTGAGGCTGGCGACGGCTATCAAGAGCACGGCCGCGACCAGCAATGGCACCGGGCGCTGCCAGAGGGCGGGTTGGGCTATCGCCGTGGCCTCTGCCGTTTCATCGGTGGGCGCCGTCTGCGCCTCTGCGAGATCCCATCGCACGTCCCCGATATCGCGGAGGCGTTGTGATCGGTCCCGCTCGATGCACCGGCTCAGCAAACGCCGCAGCTCGCGTGGCACGTCAGCAGGAAGAGTTTCGAGATCCAGATCGGTCTTCAGCACCGACGCCAGCGTCTCGGAGATGTCGGTTCCCCCAAACGCTTGTCGCCCGGTGAGCATCTCGAACAGAACAACCCCAAACGCCCAGATGTCGGCACGCTTGTCCACCTGACGGCCCTTCGCCTGTTCGGGACTCATATACGCCGCCGTTCCCATGATGACGCCCATCTTCGTGGCGGCTGCCGTCATCGTCATCGTCGGCGAGTTCGCCGCGTCGAGGTCGGAGAGTTCCGGCCCCAACGCCTTCGCCAAGCCGAAGTCCAGCACCTTCACCGTGCCGTCGTCCTTGACCTTGACGTTGGCGGGTTTGAGATCCCGATGGATGATCCCCTGCTCGTGCGCGGCTTCGAGCGCCTCGGCGATCTGGCGGGCGATGGGCAGGGCTTCATCGAGGGGGATCGGGCCTTTGGCGATCCGGTCTTGTAGTGTCGGGCCGGGGACGTATTCCAGGACGAGCGCCGGGGAATCGCCCGACTCTTCCAGCCCATGAATCTGCGCGATGTTCGGGTGGTTGAGCGACGCCAGCACTTTCGCTTCGCGCTGGAACCGGGCCAGCCGCTCCGGGTCGTTCACGAAGGCGTCGGGCAGGATCTTCAGCGCGACATCGCGGTCGAGCTTGGTGTCACGGGCTTTGTACACCTCGCCCATGCCGCCCGCGCCGATGGCGGCGAGGACTTCGTAGGGGCCGAGGGTGGTGCCGGGGGTTAAAGACATCAGTCGTCCCGGCTACACCTCGAACTGCTCCCATTGGAACCGAACGTTGTCCATCAACGTTAGGAACCGCTTCTCCTCACGGAGGTTCTCTAGAAGAGGATCGTACTTCGAGAGAAAGGGGTAGTTGATGAAGCCACGTTGAACCGCGTTCTCGAGCCATTCGAGCGCATCGTCCGTCTCGCCGATGAGCGCGTATCCGGTGGCCATCTCCCACGAAGCCTCAAAGTCCAAGCGTGCCCACTCCATCAATGTTGGAGTGACCGCCGCCAACGCGCCACCCCTATCGCCATCCAGCGCGCGTCTAAGGAACAGGGCGAGCTGCCCGAAAGCCGCTTCGGGCAGCCGGCGCGCCAGCTGATCAAAAACCGTGATGGCTTCCTCCCGGCTACCGGTCCGCGCCAGGACATCGCCTAGCAGCATCGCTGCCAGCGGGTGGTCCGGTTCGTCACGACACCAGCACCGAAACAGATCCACTGCCTGAGCGAACCGCCCCATGGCGAAGTGCCCCCACGCGGGCGCGATTTGGTTGAATGGACTGAGCGGATCGACCTCCAGCAGCCTCGTGGCCTCGACGGTAGATTCTTGGCCTGCAGCACTAAGCACGACTGCCCGGAAGCGTAGCGCCTCCGGATGATTGGGATCCAACGTCAGGGCGTGCTTGAGCACTCTCGCTGACTCCTGAACCTTGCCACGCATGAACCGGAGCAATCCGTGCAAAGAATGACCAGAAGCGGATGCTGGGTCGAGTTGAAGCACCTTGCTGGCGCACTCTTCCGCCTGTTCCAGATACCGTCTATCTGAACTTACGCCAGCATTGGGGGTTGCCCCATCCGCTGTTGAAATTCAGCGGCAGCTCGGTTCACGATTATGCAACCATCTCCGACGAATCACCGAACCCCAGCTGAGCGTCGCGCGCTCGGAGCGCGGTCACCAGCGTGGGCATGTCCTTGTACCCCTTGAGCCGCCGAAACCCTTTGGCGGCTTCCAACACGCCAGCGGCGACCCAGCGAACCACCATCGCGCCACCCCGCCAGCGTGTCACGTTGCGCTCGACGTGGCGCGTCCGGCTGAGGAGGCTCTCAATGGCGTTCGTCGTGGCGAGCGACCGCTGGAGCCGCGCCGAGAACCCCAAGCCGATGACGGTGAGCGTCTCATCGAGGCCTTCCCGCACGCTCGCGGCAGCACTCGGGTAGTCGGCGTCCAAGCGGCGGGCCAGGTCCTGCAGGAGCCGCCGGGCGGGCTTGACGGCGCGGCGCGTATAGGCGCGCGTGAGGATGGCCTTCACCCACGGGCGCTGCGCCTCGGGCAGATACTCGAGCACGTTGCGCCGCTTGTGCACCTGGCACCGCTGCACCAGGGCGGCGGGGCCGAAGGTCTGGGTCACGGCCGTGTGGAGCGCCTTCGCCCCATCGAGGATCACAAGCAGACTGCGGTCGGTCCGCAGCCCGCGGCTCTGCAGGTTCGTCAGCAGGCCCTGGCACACGGTCGTGTTCTCGGTCGAGCCTTCCCACAGGCCCAGCGCGTGTTTTCGGCCCGTTTGGTCGATGCCCAGGGCCACGACGATGCAATGGCTCCCGACCTGCACGCCGTCGATCAGCAGCCCGACGAGGTCGAGGTCGTCCAGCGGCGTCACCCGCCAGGCGTCCAACTGCGCCTGGGTCTGCGCGACAAACCGGCGACTCACCGCACTCTTGCTCGTCCCGCGCGTGCGGACGTCGGCCCCCAGCGGTTCTAGACTCCGGTCATACTGGCGCGTGGCCACGCCGATGAGCATCTGCTCGACCACGCGTCGGTTGAGGGGGTCCGTGTGCGTAAAAGCCTCGACGGAGGGCAGCGCCACCTCGTGGCCGTCGCGCCGCACCCGCGGCCGGCGAATCCCCACTTTGCGGCCGCCCAGCACGACCTCGCTGGGCGCATGCCCCGCCCGAGAGGCGCGCCGGGTGGACTGATGGGTATACCGCGGCCCGCACACGGCCACGCGATCCTCCTCCAGCATCGCCTCGAGCACCTTCAGGCCCGACGCGACGACCAACGCCTGGAGCTCGGCCTGCGCATCGACCAGGATGTCGACCAACGGCAGGTGCCGAGGTGCCGGCGAATCTGATTGGTGCCTCCGGGTGACTGTGCCAGACTTCTTCATGGTGGCTCCTTTCTGGGGGCTTCGGCCCCAGGTTTCCCACCGGCCGTCTATCACGACCAGCAGGGAGCCGCCGCTTCAAATTTCAACAGCGAGAGGGACACCCCCCAGCATTGTTGTACTGCCAGTAGGCCAATCCCAGTGCGTAGTAAAGGATTGGGTTCGCTCCAACGATCTCCAATCCCTTTTGGAGCTGCTCGACCGCACGATCCAAGCCTTCTTCGCTGAAGCGAAAGATGTCGTGCTTGGCGCGCAGGTAGCACTCGTAGGCCCGCACGTCCTGGATCGGCCGTTCCGCGACCCGCCGGTCGTCCTCAGGGGTCAACCGGATCTCGAGGGCCTCCGCAATCGATCTGGACACCCGTTCCTGAATGTCGAATACGTCGTCGAGCGAGCCTCTGTATTTTTCCGCCCAGAGGTGCACGTCCTCGTTCGCGTCAATCAACTGCGCCGTGATCCGCAGGCTGTTGCCCGCTTTGCGCACACTTCCCTCCAGCAGATACCGCGCGTGCAGCTCCCGGGCGACCGTCCGTAGGTCTTTGTTCGTGCCCTTCATACGCCTGGATGACGTGCTGGAGATCACCCGAAGCGAGCGAATCTTGGAGAGGTCTGAGCTCAACTCCTCGGCGATGCCTTCGCAGAAGTAATCCTGATCTCTCTGCGGGCTCATGTCGGTGAAGGGTAGCACCGCGATCGATGGCACCGCGGGCGAGTGCCGATCGGCGGTCGCCTCGATTGCACCAGATGTCGAGGACGAAATCGTCTCTAGGGCTGCCTGGACGGCGCTTGCGTGTCGATAGCGTTGGCCCGGTTCTTTGACCAGGCAGCGCTGTACGATGTTTCGGAGCCCCGCTGAAGCCTTCGAGGAAAGCGGCGCGAGCGAGTCCTTCACAATCGCCGAGACGACATCGGTCTGCGTCATCCCGGTGAAGGGCGGCTCTCCACTCGCCATCTCATACAGCAGCACCCCCAGCGCCCAGATGTCGCTTCGCGCCGTCGCCGCCTCACCCCGCAGCACTTCCGGGGCCATGTAGGCCAGCGTCCCCACCAGCATCCCGGCGTGCGGCAGGGCTTCGTGCGTTTTGGTCAGGCCGTCCACGTCCGCCTGGGGCATCCTCGCGGCCAGCCCAAAGTCCAAGACCTTCGCCCGCCCCTCGGGCGTGATCATGACGTTCAGGCTCTTCAGATCCCGATGGACGATCCCCCGCTCATGGGCATGCGCCAGGGCGTCGGCGATCTGCGTCCCGTAGCGGATGACGCTCTCCGGGGGCAAGCCGTCCGCGGGGATGAGCGCACTCAAGGGCTTCCCCTCGACATGCTCCATGACGATAAAGGCTTGGCCCTCGTGCTCGCCGACCTCGTAGATCGTGCAGATGTGCGGGTGGTTCAAGGCTGAGGCGGCGCGGGCTTCCTGGAGCAGGCGGGCCGAGGCATCCGCGTCCTGCTTGGCCAGCACCTTGATGGCGACCGTGCGCTGGAGCGTCGGGTCGTGGGCTTTGTAGACCGCACCCATGCCGCCTTCGCCCAGGGGGGCCTGGATCTCGTACGAGCCGATCTTCGTGCCGGGGGCGATGGGCATGGGATCAGGGCGTCGGGACGAGGCGTTCGAGTTCGGTGAACCAGGATCGAAAGTCATCTCCACTCATGCGGGCGTCCCTAGGGGAGTGGGGATCAGCTCGACCCGATACCCCAGGCGGCGCAATTCGCGGGCCATCTTGAGGGCGCGGCGTTGCGTGCGCAGCCGGCTGACCGCCGGGCCGCGTTCTTCGTAGCGCACGGCCTGGAGAATCTTCCAAATCAGGCGACACAGCCGATGCGCAATGGCCCCGATGGCTTGCGCGTGGCCCAGGCGCGGCACCAACCGGCGATACACCAGGAGGAAGATACTCCCCTTGGTCTTGACCGCCGCGTTCGCCGCTTGATGGAGGAGGCGGCGCATCTGCCGGTTGCCGCTCGGGGAGCGGTGGCTGGCGTTCACGCCCGCACTCTCCTCCGCTCCGGGGCACGTGCCCACCCAGGAGGCGAGTTGCTTGGGCGAGGGGAACGTCGCCGCCGTCGGCCCGACCTCGGCGATGATCTGCTGCGCCGAATCGACCCCCAGCCCCGGCACTTCGGCCAACCGCTGCACGGCCTCCTGGTGCGGCCGGATCAGCCCGGCCATCTCCTGATCGAGCTGCCGGATCTGCGCCTCGATCAAGCGCACGTCCTCGAGGGCCATGCCGATGAGCCGGCGATAGACGGGGTTGAGCGCCGTCGCCGCCCCGAGCGCATCGCTCAACTGCTCGGGGGTCGCGCGCAGCCGCTGGTCGGCCAGCGCCGCCAGCGCCGCCGGGTCCGTGTCCCCGTCCGCCAGCGCCTGCAGCATCCGCCGCGCACTGGCCCCCAGCAGATCCGAGACCAGGCTCGACAGCTTCAGATGCGCTTCTTCCAGCAGGGCCTCTAACCGGTTGTGGACCTGGACGCGGTTGCGCGTCAGCTGATACTTGCGGCGCATCACCGTCCGCCACAACCGCTGCTCGGCGTCCGGCACAAAGCTCAGCGTCAGCTCCTGCGCCACCAACCGCTTCACCAGGCGTTCGGCATCCACGAAATCTCGCTTCCGCCCACGGCGCCCCCGATTCGACAGCGCTTGCGCCAAGTGCAGCGTGCCCGCCATCGGACTCGCGCCGTCCCGCGTGCGGCGGGCGGGCAGCCAGTCGCGTTCGAGCACCTCCCACACCGGGCGCCAATACTGTGCCGTCGATTCCATCACCACTTCCTCGACCGCCTCCGCCCCCAGCCACGCGGCCAACTCGCGAAGTTCGCGCGGGCTGGTACCCACGCGCCGGTGGACAAACTGATACGCCCCGTCGACCGCGATGTCCGCAACCACCACCGCCAACATCCGCTTGTGCACGTCAATGCCCGCAATCCGATACGTCATCCGTCTCTCCTCACGGCCGGAGCGGAGCGCGTGCCACAGGCTTCACTATTCAGGATCTCAGGCTCGCGCCGTAGCTCGCACTACGGCGACGCCTAGTTATTCGCTCAATCACGCACACGCCGGATCAGCCAGTTCTGCGGTCTCGAGGGCCCCAATGGTTCGTCGACCTCACCGCTCCGAGCCCGCCCTAGTCTGCCAAACCCGGCCCTGATTTTCCTCAACTTTCGCGAGCTGCCGGCGACCACCCCGGCATGTGCCTCGGTGATCGGGTCGGCCCCGCTCAGGGGACCGGCACCCGCTCCAGCAGCTCCTGGTGCCAGTTCAGGACGACGTGGATCGGCACCAGGCCGGCGAACGGGTCGTCGGTGTCGGCAAGCGCACCTTCCTTGAGCATCAGGAACCGCTGGCCGTCGGGCGACACGTCGTAGGTGCGGCCGGCAAACTGAGGTCCGTAGTATGGTTCCTCGACGACGAGCGCTGGCGTCCCCGCCGCGAAGCCCGCGGCGGTCTCGACCGTGACTCCCATCACCCTTGCTTCGGTCAGATAAAAGAGTTCCCGCCCATCCCGTCCCCAGAGCGGCCGCGTGCCGCCCGTCGTGGAAATCGGCCACCGCCCCGCGTCCACGTCGGGAAACGGGCGCACGTAAATCTCGAAGCGCCCCGAGGCATCAGACTCGTAGGCCAACCAGTGCCCGTCCGGGGAGATCTCTCCGTTGTCTTCCTCGAATTCGGTCGCTAGCAGCGTTTCGGTGCGTCGAGCCTCATCCAGGGTCAGCACATAAAGATCCGCGTCCCCGCCCGGAACAACCTGCGTGAACACCAGCCGGTCACCTCCCGGGGAAATGCTTGTGGGATAGTGCTGATTCGGACTGTCAGTGAGCCGTTCGACGGTTCCCGTCCCATCGGCCGCGCGCCAGTAGAGGTTCCCGTTGCCATTCCTCACGGAGTTGAACACCACGCGCTGGCTGTCTGGCGTCCACACAGGGGGGGAATCTGGTGATCCGCCAACGGTGAGGCGCGTCAGCGCCCCCCGCCTTAGATCCCAAACCCAGATATCGCCCTCGTCGTCGAGGGTATGGAGCGCGACCCGGGTGCCGTCAGGGGACAGGCGCGGGTAGGTGTAGGTGCGGGGCGGTGTGTCCAGTGTTTCCTCCGCTCCGTTCCGATCCACCCATACCAGTGTGCGGACTTCGCCCGTTGCATCACCCGGGAGATAGACCAACGCGCCGGTCCGGGCGATATCGGCATTCGCGGCGCCCGTGACGAGGCTCCGGCTGACCCCGTCCACCACTGGGACCGGGCCGCCCGTCACTTCGAGTCGATCGACATCGAATGGCACCGCCAGGAGCGTCCCGCCTGTCGCATAGACGAGATGCCCGGTCGGCAGGTAACGACCATCGCTGCCGGCCTCGATCACCACTGTCCGCTCACCCGTCGCCACCTGCTCGACGATGATCTGCGCCGCATCCCAGTTGCGCTGACCGCCCGTCAGTGTGTAGAGCACCGCTTCGCCCCCTGGGAGCATCTGCGGCTGGCTGGCGCGGGCTGGCGACTCGACCGCCACCAGCACGTCGGGGGTGCCGCCCGCTCCTGCGACCTGGAGGATGCCCTGCGCACTTTGCCCGAAGACGATCGTGTCGTCCGCCCCCCAACTGGCACCCCAGGGAGCCGTCGTCTCGGCCAGCGTCACCGCCGCGCCGCCCGAGAGGGCCACCCTCTTGAGCGCGTTGTCCTGCCCCGAATAGAACCCGATCCACTGGCCGTCGGGCGAGAAGAAGGGGGTCCTGGCACGACTCCCTTCGGTGCCGGTGAGTGGTTCCGCCTCGAGTCCGTCCAAGGCGCGCAGATAGAGCTGTTCGTTGGCCACGTAGACGACATGCGTGCCGGTCGGCGAAATGGCCACACCCCGACGGGTAGTGCCGGTCCGCACCTGCGTCTGCGGCAGGACGATCGACATGCGGGTGACTGGAGCGGGCGCTGGGCGCATGAGGGTCCAGACGCCGAAGCCGGTGACGACGATGGCGCCGAACAGCATGGCCGCGATCGTTGCTGGGCGCTGCCAGAGGGCGGGCCGAGCGGTTGGGGCGCCAGCGGCTTGTGAGCCACCTTCGCCGACCCACGATAACTGCCGCGCGATATCTCCGGCCGCCTGCCAGCGACTGTCGGGATCTTTTGCCAGGCAGGTCTTGACGACATGATCAAGCGCGGGCGGTGCCATCTCCTGCGTGGCAGAGATCGGCGGTGGATCGCGCTCCAAAATCGCCGTCATCAGGCTGAGTTGGCTCTTGCCCTCGAACGCACGCGTGCCCGTCACCATCTCGTACAGGATGGTCCCGAACGCGAAGATGTCGGAGCGGTGGTCGGCTTCCTTGCCCTCCAATTGCTCGGGAGCCATGTACTGGACCGTCCCGAGGACCGTGCCCTTCTCAGTGAGCGGTTGGTCCTGCGTGCGTGTGGAAGCGAGCGTCGCCAGTTCCGCCTTGACATTCGAGCGCGTCAGCTTCGCCAACCCGAAGTCCAGGAGCTTCGCCCCCGCCTTCGTGAGCATGATGTTGGCGGGTTTCAGATCCCGGTGCGTCACCCCCTGGCGGTGCGCCTTGTCCAGCGCGTCGGCGATCTCGATGGCGTAGCGGAGCGCCTGGTCGAGCGGGAGCGCACCCTTGCTGAGCCGGTCGGCCAGCGTCTCGCCCTCCAGGTACTCCATGACCAGGAAGTCCACGTCGCCTTCGCGGCCCACGTCATGGAGCGTGCAGATGTGGGGATGATTCAGGCCGGAGATGACTTTCGCCTCGCGCTCGAATCGCTGTTTCCGCTCAGGGTCAGAGGCCACATGGGCGGGCAGGACCTTGATGGCGACGGTCCGCTCCAGCCGGGTGTCGGTGGCTTTGTAGACCTCGCCCATGCCCCCGGCCCCGAGGGGGGACTCGATCTGATACGGGCCGAGCTTGGTGCCGCGTTCGAGGGGCATCTTGAACTGTCCAGGCTGAGGAAGGGATTATAGCGCCTGGGGCCGCGTTGTCGCGTGTTCAGCAAGAGTCCCCCGGCAAGGGGACGAGGTGGCTGCGAGGCCTCCGGAAGGGGTTACAAATGGCCTACATCGTGACGGTCCTGGGCGTTGCCATCGTCCTGATCGGTGTCCTCGGGCTGGCTCAGCCACAGCGCCTGATCGGGTTGGTCCAGCGTTGGCAGAGTCCCGCGCGATTCTGGTTCGCCGTGGTCATCCGCGTCGTGCTGGGAGCGGTCTTGCTCGCGGTCGCGCCAGACTGCCGCGCTCCGCTGGTGATACGCGTGGTCGGCGTGATCTCGATTGTGGCAGCGGTGGCCCTCGTCATCCTTGGGCGCGTCCGCCTGGACGCCTCATCCTTGGGACGCGTCCGCCTGGACGCCTTCATCGAGCGATGGCTGGGCCGCCCATCGAGCGCGCTGGGCCGCCCGGCGCTGCTGCGCGTCTCGGCCTCCGGGGCCATCGCCTTCGGGGTCTTGCTGGTTTACGCAGGACCGTGAGTTCGGCTGTCCACCCTGGCTGCCGCTACTGACTGCCACCCAACACTGCCACTGCCCCCTCTAAAAGAGGGGGGCAGGGCGTGGCAGCAAGAGTGGGGCGCTGCCATGCCAGTGAGATGGCAGTGAGATGGCAGTGGCAGCGATCCGAATGTGGACCAACCCAATCTGGCGGTTTTCTGCTGGCGTTAGCGGTGACAATGTCCCTCCGGGAGGATGTCACGGGGGTTGTCACCGGATTATGGCGATGCCTGGGGGTGCGAGCTGGGTCATCACTGACCCACGCGACACCTGCACGGGGACTATCGGGGCGCCAAGAACGTCCAAAGCGTACGGACCTGCCGATGACGTCGCACCACGTCCGGTTCGAGCTGACCGATGACTCACGCTGACGGAACGATGCGGGTCTGGACGGGAGGCCTGCTCCTGGTCACGGCTGCCGCCCTCACGGCTTGTACCGGTGGCGGGAGCTCACCAACGTCTCCGAGCGAGGCACGGGTGACTGTGCGATTCGACTATCGGGCATCCACGACCGTGAATCCTGATCTCCCCCCCTCGACGCAGGCTTGTGTGAACGGGGTCGGGCGTACGCACATCCATCCGAGTTGGCGGAATTTCAGCCGGATTGATATGCAGGCTGTGGGTACCGACCTCTGGCAGATCACGTTGACCGACGTCCCCATCAACGTGCGACTCTCGATTCGCGTGAGCGACCCGAACGTCTGTACGGAGAACGCCACAGGGGCCGCGACGCGGAACGTCTTCGCCAACGATGTCCGGCTCGTTGACATCGTGCCCACGCCTGGTACCGGCACCGAACCCGGGTTGGCGTTCACGGTGGGCGCGGGCGGAGGGGTCACCTCCTAGCGTCGCCTTGTCACCCAGCCATCACGACATAGATCGCGATCCGAAGTCCCGCACGCCTTGCACCACGTCGTTCAGATACCAAACCACGGTGTTGACCGGGCGAGCGGGCACCAGCACACACCGCGCTTCAGAGCCGTCAGGACGAGTACAGCGCCAGAGGATTTCGGGAGCAGCCATGCCGCTGGGAGTGCAAGGGCTGGACCTCTGCAAACACGAGCTGCGTGCCATCTGGTGTGAAGGCATACGGCGCTTGTTGGTTCGAACTCTCGGTTAGCCGCTCGACGCTGCCGGTACCATCCGCCGCCTTCCAGTAAATATTAAGGACTCCGTCCCGAGTTGAAGAGAACGCCACCCGCTGCCCGTCTGGGGTCCACACGGGAAACAGATCATTCTCAGGCGCAAAGGTCAGCCGCGTGAGCGTCTCACGGGCGAGATCCCAGACCCAGATGTCCTGCTCCTCATCCCGCACGTCGAGCGCCACCGACGTCTCATCGGGGGAGATGCGCGGCTGGACCTAGGGACGCGGGTCCGCCGCCAGGGCGGTCAACGCCGTCGTGGCAGCGGCGGGTAGATGAGCGCGACGCGTTCGACCGAGGCATGGTCCGAGAGTCCGGGAAACTGGAGCAGCGGGATATAGGCTTCTATCAGGTCGAACCGAATGTTGGCCGGCGCGACGTCGTGGCGCCTCAGAAAAGCGAGCACCGGTGCCGCGTCGCCGTCGAGGTGGATCGTGACGGCGACGGCGTTCCCCTCCGACAGTGGTGCCTGTTCGGCCAGCTCGGACGCGCGGTCCAGGTCGCCGACAGCCTGTTCGACCAGATCGCTCAGCTGAGACACGAGCTTCGGGTAGGCGAGCGTCTTGGATGCCGCGCGCTCGGGCGGCTGCTGTGCCTGCGCCGGGCACGCCACGAGCAACGCGAGGACCGCGACGAGCGGGACATACGGGGTAGGCAGAATCGTCATGGGCGCCATCGCGCTAAATGGCAGAGGTCAGGGGTTCTGTAACCAGGCGAAACCGTACCCCCAGATGTTGTTCGGCTTCGTACCGCGTCGTCGTGCGGACTGCTTCAGCCGGGCTGCCAGCTGCTCGGGTGTGAGAGTGCGCTCTTGCTGCAGCAGGAGCGCGGCCAGTCCCGCGACGTGCGGCGATGCTTGACTGGTGCCTCGCCAAGGGCCGAACACGGCCGAGTTGCCCCGATCGGCGCCGACGAGGTCTGGCTTGACGCGCCCATCTCGCGTCGGGCCGCGGCTGCTGAATCCCTCAATCGCCGTCTTGTTGCGCCAGTTGGCGGCGCCGACCGCCAGGACCCCAGGGGCGGCGCTTTCGGCCGGGTTCCCGATGCTGCGTCCGGGCTGGTAAAGACGTAGGTCATGCGGCCCGAAAAAGTCTTCCACCTGTACCCAGGCTGGTGCCGGGCCAGCGAAATGCTCGATCTCGATGAAGTAGTTTCGCACGGCGCTCCCGGCGCCGGAGGGTGAGAAGAAGAGCAACTCCAGCGGAATATGACTGGCAAAGCCCGACTGCTGATCGATTGCTCGGGCGACGGTCGTCCCGCTGGCGTCGCGCAGGTAGAGATCCATGTCGGTTTCGGCACCGCCCCACGTGCTCTGCCAGCGCAGCTGAAGGAGGATCGCTCCGTCAGCCCGCAACCGTACTCGGTTTCGCTCCAACCGACTGGCGGTGAACTCATGCCAGCCGTCCGAGTCGCGATCGCGGAATGGACCCGACCAGCCGTCGCGCGCCCCGTTCCCGGCCGCATTGACCCACAGCACACCTCGTTCGGTTGCTTCGGCAACGGTCCGCAGTGGACTGTTGGGGATGACGGTGGTGCCATCGCCAGGGCCGTTCCAGACCCATCCCACCGAGTGGTTGATGATCTTGACCCCTTGGTTCGCCATCCAGCGCATCGTTCGGCGGAGATCCGTGAACGACTGCGGGTTCGAGATGTACAGGGTCACCCCTGGGGCCACGTCGAGAAGCGCTTCGGCGACCGCCGTGCCGTGTTCGGTGTCGAGCTCGCAGTTGGCGAGCCGGCTGTTGAAGCGGCCTACGCGCCAGTAGCAGCGGGCGCGGATGTTGGGTGGCAGCTCGCCGTCGGTCTGAATTTGGCGAAGATCGATGAAGCCGCCGTCGATGACGCCCACCTTGACGCCGCGCCCGGTGATTCCGGCCTTGTGGTGGCGTGCCGCGTTGTGCACGGTCACCGCCTCGCTCACGACACTCCCCGTGCCGACAGTAGACAGGGCGTCCCGTGGGCGTCCCAGCGGCTTCGGCGGCCGGATCAGCGCAACGCGCGTGACACCCGGGAGGTCGCTCACGTCCGGAACGTCCAGCAGGTCGACGTACGCTTCGATCAGGCCGGTGTCGACGTTGGCGACGACGGCGCCGCGCAGTTCGAGCGCCCGAACGACAGCACCCGGATCGCCCGAGAGGTAGATCGTCACGGCCACCCGATCGTCGTCGGAGACGGGAGCCAGGGCGGCCAGCGCACCGGACGCCGCGATGCCGCCCCGGACCGCCTGCTGAACCAGGTCGCTCAGCTGCGACTCGACGTTCCCGTACGCCGGCTTGGTCGTGCGCGGCAGGTCGGATTGCTGGCCCAGGGTCGTGTGGGCGGCGGGAACGAGGAACAGCGCCAGCAGGGCGGCGAGAACGACACGAGCGGGCGTGACCATTGCGTGTGCCCTCACAGGGAATGTCTCGAAGATCTCTACCTTAGCAGAGCCGTGATTTATCGAATCATTCAATAATGCGCAACATAACTCCAAGAATGTCAGTGCGTTAGGGACGATCTGGAGAGAACGAGCGCCCGGACCTGGCCTGGTGCAACCCCCTCAATCATTATGATCCCCCCCCAACATGAGCGAACCCCGTGCCAGCCGGACGTCCAAAACACACCCGAATATCCTCAACCGCAATAGCTGCCGTCAGTTACCCAAACTAGAGAGAACAGGACTGGTTGAGGACAAGCCACTTGGAGTGCCAAAGGGCCAACTGCGCGACGCTTGGGGCCGTGTGAGGATTCGACTGACTACCGCATCGCGGCCACGTGCCGCAATGAGTAGGCGCTGAATCACGCGTGTCGGGGAGTTGGGGCCACTCTCGTTCCCGATAAGTCGACCCACCCAGATGGTGGGCAATTCGGTGCGTCCCTGCGTTGACCCACCTCGTGTGAGCGGCCTACGATGGCCGTCTACCCGTACCACTATCAGGAAGGACTGAGATGCAGCGTTTCTTGAATCTCGTCGTCTTTGTCGTGCTCGTAGGTGGAATGGTTGCTGTGAGCAGCGGACAAGCTGGCGCGCAGGAACCCGACATTACCAAGGCTTTGCCGTTCAACTCAGGTACCGACTACGTGTGCGAAATAAGACTGTATCCGCGCCCCTTCTTACCGAGCCGTGGGAAGTTCGGGTATCTCGGTGTGACCTTCTATAACGGCCCGAACTGCACCGACGGATTGGTCGGCACCGGCCTCATGTTCTCGGAGGGGGCCACTAGTTATCGTGAGAGACCCCCCGGCTTTGCCGGGGCGGCCCCCAGCGTTTGACAGTTCCGGGATTGAAATGAGGAACTCCCCCACGTGAGCCGCCAAAGCATCACGAAAGGGAGTCCCCATGACGAACTATCGCAGTCTAAATCACTCGAAGTGGGCATGTCAGTATCATGTGGTTTTCATCCCGAAATACCGGAAGAAGGCGATGTACGGGGCGCTGCGCCGGCATTTGGGGGAGGTGCTGCGGCGGTTGGCGCGGCAGCGGGAGAGCGAGGTGGAAGATCGTCGGCAAGAACAGCTCCAGTTGGATGAACGCAGCCACCCGTAGGGTGGCCCAAGTGGACGCGTAGCGGCCACGTCAGGCCGCTTTGAGCGGCTCACAACTAAAGCCCCCGGCTTTGCCGGGGGATACTTACTGGATTGAGTTCTTCGAGCTGGCTCTTCAGTGAGGCTGGGCTAAACTCCTACTTCCTACTGCTGCAGCGTGCAGCGAGTGACGGGCAGCAAGTGGCCTGGAGACGCTGCAGCTCTAGCCAGAATATCTGCCTCCAACGGATCGGTTTCAAAGGCACCGGCACGGCGAACACGCCGTAGTGACGGGACCTGGTTGCAACGTGTGTGTGATGAGACAAGAAAGGCCCCTTCGCGGGGCCTTCTTTCCCTAGCACAGCAGAGCGCTCGATGCGACGAAGCAACTCCTCGGCCATGCCTCCGCGCGGATGACGGAGCGCTACACCCTGGCAGCCGTCCCGGGCAGGCTGCGAGACGCCGTTGCCGCTCTAGACCGCAGCATGGAAGATTGGAAAAAGGTGGCAGAAAAAGGTGGCAGTCCAGCCGCCAGCGAATTCCACCCTTATTTTATGGAGCGGGAGACGGGGATCGAACCCGCGACCAACGGCTTGGGAAGCCGTGACTCTACCACTGAGCTACTCCCGCCCGAGGGGGCAGCAGCGCATTGTAGCAGAAGTGTGGTGGCGTCGGTCATCGACTGCGGATGAACGACAGGACCTCGTCACGCTTGGCCGCCATGAGCGCCGCCGTCGTCCCCTCCACGTTGAGGCGGAGCAACGGTTCCGTGTTCGACGGGCGGACGTTGAAATGCCAGTCGGGATATTCGACCGACACGCCGTCCATCCGATGCTGGATGCCGTCAGCGTAGCGCGCCGCGACGGCGTCGAGCGTCGGCTGCACGCTGGCCATGCTGGCGACGGCGGTGTTGATTTCGCCTGAAATGAAATACTTCGCGCGGAGCGGCGCGAGCAGCTCTCGCAGCGTCGCGTTGCGGCGCGACATTAACTCTAGGATCAGCAGCGCCGGAATGAAACCGTTGTCGGCGAAGCCGTTGTCGCGAAAGTAATAATGGCCGGTGACCTCGCCGCCGAACACGGCATTGTCGTCGCGCATGCGCTTCTTGAAGAACGCGTGGCCGACGCGATTCATGAGAGCCGTGCCGCCGTGCGCCGCGACGACATCCGGCACGGCATGGCTGGCGCGCACGTCGTACACGATCGTGTCCCCGGGATGCTTCGACAGAAAGGATTCGGCCAGGAGGGCCGTAATGAAGTCTCCGGCGACGAAGGCGCCGTCGCCATCAACGAAGAAGCACCGGTCGGCGTCACCGTCCCAGGCGATGCCGGCGTCAGCGCCAGAGGCGACGACCGTCTCGACCAACTCGCGTCGGTTGGCCTCGATCAACGGATTGGCCTCATGAATCGGGAAGGTCCCGTCGATGTCGAAGCATAAACGGGTGGTCAGGCACGGCAGCGTATCGAACAGCCGTGGCGCCACCAGACCGGCCATGCCGCTGCCCGCGTCAAGGACGAGGCGGAACGGCTTGATTGCCGCGGGGTCGATGAACGACATGACGTGCGGAATGTACCGGTCGAGCACCTCTCTCGTGCTCAGGGTGCCGGGCGCGTCGGCTGGCGAGGGGATCGCGTCGCCGAGGATCAGGTCGCGAATGTCCGAGATGCCGGCATCGCCGCTGAGCGGAAACGCGTGTCGGCCGACGAGCTTGGCGCCGTTGTACTGCTTCGGATTGTGCGACGCGGTGACCTGGGCGCCGCCCTCGTGCGCGTCGTGGATCACGGCGTAATACAGCATGTCGGTGCTGATCATGCCGTAGTCGACGACGTCGGCACCCTGCGCCCGGGCGCCGTCGATGAACGCCGCTGCCAGGGCCGGCGACGAGACCCGCATGTCCCGGCCCACGGCGATGCGGCGAGCTCGCAGGTGCGCGACGAAGGCGCGGCCGACCTGCTCGGCGGTGACCTCGTCGAACTCGCCCGGGTAGATGCCACGAATGTCGTACGCTTTGAAAATGTCTGACGTGGTGGTCACGATCGGCTCCAGCGTGTCGACGGCGACATGCCTACGCGAGGGTGCGGCTGTAGTCGGTCACGATCGACTCGTCGCCGAGGATGGTGCCGGTGCCGAGCCAGGCATGACGGCCAACGTGACAGCGGCGTCCGAGAATGGCGTCGTGCAGTCGCGCTTCACGTTCGATGTCGGTGTAGGGCCAGACGATGGCGCCGTCGAGGCGCGCGCCTTCCCGGATGGTGCATTCGCGGCCGAGCACGGTGTAGGGACCAATGTGTGAGCCGGTCTCGATGACGACGCCCTCATCAACGAAACACGGACCTTCGAGCGTCACGTCATCGGCAATGGTGGCCGACGCGGCCACGACGGTCGACGCGGCGGAGCGATCGCCGAACGGCGCGGCCGGGAACCGACCATCCATGATGTCGCGATGCACCTGTTGGTATTTGACCGGCGTGCCGATGTCGATCCAGTAGCCATGGGACACGTAGGCGACGAAGCGTTCCTCGCGCTCCACGAGGGAGGGAAAAAAACTTCGCTCGATGGACCACGGCGTGTCTTTCGGAATGCGGTCGAGCGTGTCGGGCTCGATGACGTAGATGCCGGCATTGATCGTCTTGCAGGAACTCTCGTCGGGCGTGGGTTTTTCGAGGAACCGCCGAACGTTGCTGTCGGAATCGGTCTCGACCACGCCGTAGGCGCTGGGATTGTCGACCGGGGTGAGCACGATCGTCGCGCGCGCCGCCCGCTCTCGATGCAGCCGCAGCACGGCCGACAGATCGATCTGCGTCAAGACGTCGCCGTTGAACACGACGACGGTGCCGTCGAGGTACTGCCGAGCGTACTTGACGGCCCCGGCTGTCCCAAGGGGCATCGGCTCCACGACATAGCGGAGCTTGACGCCGAGCGCTCGGCCGTCCCCGAGGAGGTCCTCGATGCGGCCGGGCTGGTAGTTCAGACTGAGAATGACCTCGTCGATGTCGGGAATCTGCCGGAGCAGGTCGAGCTGGTAGCGGAGAAATGGTCGATTGAAGATCGGGACGATCGGCTTCGGCGTGTTGAGCGTCAGCGGGCGAAGGCGGGTGCCCCTCCCCCCGGCGAGGAGAATGGCTTTCATGCGGAGACACCGGCGGGTGGCGTGGTCACGGCGTCTTGTTGACGGGGATCGGGCACGGTAGAATGATGGCGCCGCTCGGTCCGCGGCGGCACGGTCCGCGGAATGAATCTACCCAACGCGCTCACGCTCGGTCGCATCTTCGTCATTCCGTTGCTGGTCGTCGTACTCCTGGCGAATTCGGAAGGCCGCATGCTCTTCGGTGTCGGCAGGGAACTGGTCGGTGCCGCGATCTTCGTGCTCGCCGCCTGCACGGACTGGCTCGATGGATATCTGGCGCGGCGTCGCGGCCAGGTCACCATGCTCGGCCAGTTGATGGACCCCCTGGCGGACAAGCTGCTGGTGACGGCTGCGCTGGTATCGCTGGTGCAACTGGGGTCGGCGCCCGCCTGGATGGTGGCGGTCATCCTCGGCCGGGAACTGGGCGTCACCGTACTGCGAAGCGTGGCCTACTCGCGCGGGGTCACCGTGGCGGCGTCGCGGCTCGGCAAGGTGAAGATGGCGGCCGAGGTCGTGGCCATTGTGCTGCTGATTCTCGGCCGGGAGCATCTGCAGGAATTCTTCGTACTCGGGCAAGTCGCGTTGTGGGTGGTGCTGGTGGCTGCTCTGGCCTCGGCTTTCGACTACTACCGCCGATTCAATCACGTTCTGAGTCCCAAACCCGTTGCTGGTCCGACGCCAGAGCAGCGGAGGCCGCACACAGACGCCAGCAGCGGTTGACGCTCACCGGTGGACCGCGAGACGGTCGCCGGCGTAGACCGCGTCACGCGTCCCGAAGATGCGCACGGTGGCGGTCCGCTCGGCCACGTCGACGGCAAACGCTTCGCCAAGGTTGCGGACCGGTCCCTCTCGGCCGAGGATTTCACGAAACAGCGTGAAGCGCTGCCCGAGCGTGATGTTGGCGTCTCGTCCACGGTCGATGACGGCGAAGCGATGGATGCCGGCGGTGTACCCGCCCTCCTCGGTGAAAAGGATCAGGGCGGCGTCAGTGTAGTCAGCCTCGCCACGGGAACCTCCGACGGGGGCGACCGAGGCGGAGTAGGGCTCCAGGTAGTCCCCACGGAGCAGGCCGTCACAGGCGTGGGACACGACGGCGACGGCCATCGTCCCGTCGACGGCGGTGATCCGCACCCAGCCCGCCGTGTGCAGGACGGCCGGCATGTCGCCGTGCGGGACGACGGATTCGACGCGCGGGCGGTGTTGCCGACGGACGTAGTACTCCTCGCCGACGGTGAAGTGGGCGCCGGCGCCAGCCGAGACGACGACAGCGTCGCCCGGGCCAAACATGCGCTTCACGTCGCCCTCCTGGGACCCGACGATCGTACTCGGCGCCTCCGGAATCGCCCAGGCCGCTCTGGGCGCGCATTGAATGTCGACGGGTCGCGCGACGGCGACGTCCGGGTCGGGCACGCCGACTGATTGCGCGCCGGCCAGCGTCGCCAGGGCAGCGGCGCCGACGAGCGTCAGGGCTCGTACGCCGAACGTAGAGCCCGCAGAAGGCCGGGTCATGTACCTTGTCCTTTCAGCAGTTCGATGCGCTGACGCGCCTCGATGAGATATTCACTCTGGACGAACTCCTCGACGAGGCGTTCGAGATAGGGCAGCGCTTCGGCGGTCCGATTGAGCGCGGCCAGCGCCTCGGCCAGCATGAAATACACGCCGTCGCGCGCCGTGAAGCCGGGATCATCGGCGATGATGGACCGGAGGCGCTGGACGGCGCCAGGATACCAACGCTGCCCGAGATAGAACTTTCCCACGAGCATTTCGGATTCGCTCAACCGGTCCCGCGCGCGGCGAAAGCGCTCCTCAGCCAAGTCGGTCAAGTCGCTGTCGGGGTACAGTGCGAAGAAGCGCTCGAACGCCTCCACGGCGGCACGGGTGCGCGTCTGGTCACGGTCGGCGCTGAGCATCTGCTCGTAGTACGCGGTCCCGATTTGGAGCTGCGCGTAGTCGGTACGTGGGTTCGTAGGGAAAAAGCGCAGAAACTCCTCGAACTCGTTCACCGCTTGAACGACCGCGGTCACGCCACCCTGGCGCAGGTAGGTGTCGCCCAGCCCGAGCCTGGCGTCGAAGCGATACGGACTTTGGGGGAACATGTCCACAAGCCGCTGGAACATGAGCCGCGCGGCCGCCCAATCGTCGTCGTCCATCAATTCCGTCGCGCCTTCGAACAGGAAGCGATCGGGCTCCGGGGTGCCGCTCGGAATGGCGGTCGGGTCGCGGACGGCACACCCCGCGAGGACCATCCCGACCACGAGCGCCGCTGCTGGGCCGACGGACCTGCGAGCAGTGGATGCCGTTCGGCGGGGAGAGCGGGGCGTCATGACGTGAGCGCCGGTTGCGCCGAGAGCCAGGCCAGCTCGGCTCGCAGGCCCTCCTCGAGTGCCACGGCCGGTGCGAACCCGAGATCGCGGCGGGCGAGGGAGCTGTCGGCGTAGGTGTCACGCATGTCGCCGGGCTGGGGGTCTTGGCGGCGAACGTCGAGCGGACGTCCCGCGCATTGTTCGACCAGGTGGAGGACGGCGTTAATCGAGACGCGCGACCCGCCTCCGACGTTATAGACCCGGCCAGGGACGCCACGGACTGCGGCCGCGGCGGTCGCCGCCACGGCGTCCGTGACAAACGTGAAGTCGCGCGTCTGGGTCCCGTCGCCGTACAGCTCGATCGGATCCCCTCGGAGCGCCGCCTTCAGAAACCGATGAAACGCCATGTCGGGTCGCTGACGCGGACCGTAGACCGTGAAGTAGCGCAAGGCGACGGCCGGGACGGCATGGTTGTGGTGATACAGCAAACAGAGGTGTTCGGCGGCGAGCTTGGTGACGCCATACGGGGAGATCGGCCGAGGCAAGGCGTCCTCGCGCATCGGGAGGGTGACGTGATCGCCGTACACGGATGAACTTGACGCGTAGACAAACCGTTCGATCGGTATCTCGCGGCAGGCTTCGAGCAGCGCCTGGGTGGCATCGAGATTCTCGGCGGTGTAGATGCGAAAGTCACGTCCCCAGCTTCGGCGGATACCTGCTTGGGCGGCCAGGTGGAAGACATGGGTGATATCTTGGAGCAACGCCCCGAGGTTCGTGTCGGCAAGGTCGGCTTCCAGGAACTGAAATCTAGACTCCGCACGCAGGGGTTCGAGGTTCGCTTCCTTTCGATCGCGGCCGTAATAATCAGTAAAGCAGTCCAGGCCCACCACGTCGGCGCCCTCGGACAGCAGGTGTTCGGCGAGATGCGAGCCGATGAATCCGGCCGCGCCGGTCACGAGCGCTTTCACGCCCGCACCTCGCGAATTCGGTCCATCTCGCGATAGGTCCAGCCGAGCGTTCGAAGGAGGTCGGTTCGCCCGATTTGGAACCAGCGTAGGTCATTGGCGTAGTACACCATTCCCATCTTATCCGTTTCGGCATACCGGACACGCAGGCTCGACCTGGACATCGGCATGCTAGCGGCCCATGGCCGTCGTGGCGCTGACTGCGGCGGTGCGTAGTGCCTGCGTCGCGGCGGCCGGGTCGTCTGCGCCAAAAATCGCCGAGCCGGCCACGAGGATCTCCGCGCCGGCGGCGACGAGGGCGGCGGCGTTGCCCAGGTCCACGCCGCCATCGACCGAGACGGGCGCAGGGTTGCCGACGCGATCGAGGAGTGCCCGCACCATCCTCACTTTTTCCAGGCTCTGCGGGATGAACCGTTGGCCGCCGAAGCCGGGGTTGACGGACATGACCAGCACGAGGTCCACGTCACTGGCGACATGTTCGATGGACGCCACCGGTGTCTGAGGGTTGAGCGCGACGCCGGCGTGAGCGCCGAGTGCCTTGATGGCGGTCAGCGTAGCGTGCAGGTGTGGAAGTACCTCGACGTGCACGGACAGCGTCTGTGCGCCAGCCTCGACGAATGTGGCGAGGTAACGGTCCGGGTCCTGGATCATCAAGTGCACATCGAGTGGCACGCGGGCGACCCGGTGGAGGGCGCGAACGACCGGCTGGCCGATCGCCAAATTGGGGACGAAGTGCCCGTCCATGACGTCCAGGTGGATGGCGTCCGCGCCGCCGCGTTCGACGGCGGCGACGGCAGTACCCAGCGCGGCGAAATCGGCCGACAGGATCGACGGGGCAATCCGCACGCTCACCGACTGACCTCCAACGAAATCGGTTCACCCGGAGAGATCTGGAAGCCGGCTTGCGGATACTGCCTGAGCACGATGCCGGGCGGCACGTTGGGGTACGGGTGATCGCCCACGACGCTGACTCGAAAGCCCTGAGCCCTGAGGAGGTCGGCGGCGGCCGCGCCTTCAGTACCAATGAGGTCCGGCATGACGTAGGTCGCGGCGCGCTCGCCGCGATTGACCAGCAGCGAGACGACGGTGCTGCGAGTCGCCGGCGGCGGCTCCTGCGCAATGACGGCGCCGCTCGGGTATCGTCCAGAACGAATTTCGGCGACGCCCAGCAGCTCCAGACGATCATCCTGGACCCGCAGTTGGGCGCTCCGCTCAGATTGTCCGACCAGGGCGGGAATTCGGTTCGGGCGGGCGCCGGCGCTGATCCAGACCTTGACGGAGCGTTGGCGCCGGGAGGTCACACCGGCTGGCGGGTCCTGGGCGATCACACTGCCCGCAGGGATTGTCAGATGCAGGCGCTGGCCTGATTGGACCCGAAGCCGGAGGCCCACCGGGCCGAGAGTCTCCGAGGCGACGGCGATCGTCTGACCGGAAAGATCAGGGACGGTCACCTCGCGGGCTCTGAGAGCGACACGCATGCCGGCGGCGGCGAACAGCAGGTAGGTCGCCATGAGCGCGGCGGCCAGCAGGAACGCTCTCCCGACGCCCCACACGCGACTGGATAGGGCCATCGGAGACGAAGATATAGCACAAGTCCTTCTGTTTCACAAGGTTCTGGGCTGCTACCGGCGTCGGAAGGCAGCCGCGAAGAAGGCGTCCAGCGCGTGCTTGTGCGGGTAGGTTCGGAGGTGACCGGCTTCGGAGAGCACCGTGTCGCGCGCGGTCGGGCGCAGGCTCTCGACCACCAGGAGCGGCGCCGCACGGAAGTCTGGCTCGGCCGAGAGAAAGGCCTCCGCCACGCGCTCATTTTCGTCAGGCTCACTGGAGCATGTGGCGTACAAGAGGCGGCCGCCAGAACGCACCGTCGCCGCGGCCGAGCGGAGCATCCGGATCTGTAGTCGGGCCAGGCGCTCGAGGTCCGCGGGCTGTCGGCGCCAGCGGATCTCGGGGTCGCGGCGGAGGGTGCCCAGGCCGGTACACGGCGCGTCGACCAGGACCGCGTCGAAGGCTCGACCGAACGGAGACCGGACGGCGAGGTCGTGGGCCACCAGGGCTGGGGCGGCGCCGCAGCGGGTGAGGGTCTCCGAGAGGAGTTCGAGTCGGTTGGACCCGAGGTCGCCGGCGACGAGTAGACCGTGCGTCGTCACGCTGGCCGCCAGGGCAACCGTCTTGCCGCCCGGGGCGGCGCAGGCGTCGAGCAGACGTTCTCCCGGGGCGGCTCGCATGAGCGGCGCGATGAGCTGCGAGGCCTCATCCTGCACCAGGATGTGCCCGCGCTCCCACAGATCGGTGAGCAGCGGGTTGCCATGCTCCACCACGAGACCCTGCGGGGCGAACAGGGACGGCCGAACGGCAATCCCGCGGTCATGCAGCGCCAGGGTGGCGGCCTCGACGGTGGTGCGAAGGGTGTTGACGAACAACGTCATGGGCGCGGGCTGGTTGTTGAAGGTCGTCCAGGCCAGCGTGTCCACATACCCGTACCGGCCGAGCCAGCGTTCGATCAGCCAGGCCGGATGCGACTGGGTGATGCTGAGGAACTCGAGCGTGTCCTGCTTCAGGGAGCTGGACCACTGCGCGAAGGGAAGGTGCGCCACGGAGGTGATGGCGTCGTGGGCGGGCGGCGCCGGGAGAGGAAGCGACGGGCCGGCTCGAAGGATGGCGCGCAGCACGGCGTTCGTCAGGCCCGCGGCCGAGCCCTTTCCCGCGGAGCGCGTGAGATCGACCGCATCACTGACCACGGCCGATGGGGGGACGCGATCCAGGTGGATGAGCTGGTAGATGCTCAGCCGCAAGACGTCGAGTACGACTGGGTCGAGCTTGTGTAATGGGCGCTCTGCGAAGTGCTGAACGAGGTGATCCAGCGCGGCCTGCCAGCGCAGCGTGCCGGCGACGATCTCGTTGGCCAGCGCACGGTCCCGCCGGTCCGGAACGTCCGGCCGAACACGGTGCAGCGCGGCAGCCAGATCGGCCTGCCCTTTCGTCACGGCGCGGATCGCGCGCAGCGCCGCCACTCGGGCCGGAGCGATCATGGCGCAGTCGTCGGGCCGAAGCGGCTGCCGGGGTGCACGGTGTAACCGGCCAGGAACGCGCGTGCGGTCATGGTGCGTCGGCCTTCCGGTTGGATGGCGAGCACGTGTATCGCCGTCGCATCTCCCGCCGCCACGACCAGCCGCTCGCCGCTGGCCTCCAGCACTTCGCCCGGACGGCCAGCACGTGGAGGTGAGGTGGGTGCCGTCCGATGGATCACATATCGGTTGGCGTTCAGGTACGAGAAGGCGTGCGGCCACGGGTTCATCGCGCGGACATGATCGTGGACGGCCTGCGCGATTCGGGTCCAGTCGACCTGTCCGTCCGCCTTGGTCAGCCTCGGGGCGTACGTCGCCGAGGCGTGGTTCTGGACCTGCTCGTCGAGGCGGCCGGCGATCAACGGTCCGACCTGGCGTAGGATGAGGTCGGCGGCCAGCCTCGCCAGCGCGCTCTCCAGGTCGGCGGCGGTGTCGTCTGGGCCGATGCGATGCTCGACGGTGGCCAGGAGGGGACCGGCATCGAGCTCTGAGACGACACGCATCAGCGTGACCCCGGTCACCCGGTCACCCGCCCGAATTGCCGCCTGGATCGGTGACGCCCCCCGGTGGCGTGGCAACAACGATGCGTGGAGGTTGACCACTCGCAATCGTGGCGCGGCAAGGACGGCGTCGGGGAGGATCTTGCCGTAGGCGGCGACGACCCCGAGGTCGGGCCGAACGGCCTCCAGCGTCGAGAGAAACGCCGGAGCCTTCAGGTGTTCGGGCGTCAGGGCAGGAATCCCGTGTGCCTCGGCGACCAGGCGTGTCGGCGACGGCGCCACGTGCTGACCGCGGTGCTTCGGGCGGTCAGGCCGGGTCACGAGCGCGACGACCTCGTGGGGCGAGGCGATCAGCGCCGACAAGGCGGGCACGGCGAACGCCGGCGTCCCGAAGAAAACAATTCTCACCACTTCCCGGTCCGTCGGAGTTTGGCGATGCGGCGGACGATGAGATCGCGTTTGACGCCGCGAAGCCGATCCACGAACAGCTTGCCGTCGAGATGATCCATCTCGTGCTGGAGCGCCCGCGCCAGCAGGTCCGTGCCTTCCACACGCAGCGCCTGGCCGTTCCGATCGAGTCCCGTCACGACGACGCGGGCGGGTCGCGCGACCGTGGCGGTGAAGCCCGGTAGGCTGAGGCATCCCTCCTCTTCGAGTTGCATGCCATCGCGCTCGACGAATTCCGGGTTGATCAGGGCGTGCAGGCCGTCCTCCGTGCGGCCCTCCGTGAGATCGATGACGACGATTCTGAGCCCGACGCCAATTTGCGGCGCCGCCAGTCCGATGCCAGGCGCAGCGTACATCGTTTGGACCATGTCATCGATCAATTGGCGAATGTCGTCGGTGATCGCATCGACGGCGGCTGCGGGCTGCACGAGCGCGGCGTCGCCGTGCTTGAGAATCGGGCGGATCATGGCAGCCCGTGCGGCGTACGGGTCAAGGCGCGCTGGACGACCGATCGAACCTGGCGCGGACCAGATCGTCCGACGCGGCGACGTGGCGCATGACTTCGGCTATCGAGTCGCCGCCGAACTTTTCGAGGAAGGCGTCGGCGACGATGAGCGCCACCATCGCTTCGGCGACGACGGCGGCGGCCGGGACCGCACACACATCGCTGCGTTCGACCGCGGCGGGCGCCTCGGTCATGGTGGCCAGGTCGACAGACGGCAGCGGCTTCATGAGGGTTGCAATAGGTTTCATGTAGCCGGACAGTCTGAGGTCCTCGCCGTTGGTGACGCCGCCCTCCAGGCCGCCGGCATTGTTCGTGGGCCGAGTCACGCCGAGCGGATAGTCCTCAGGCGGCGCTGATCCGGGCGGCAGCGTGATCGCGTCGTGGACGCGTGAGCCTGGCAGGGCGGCGACGGCCGGACCGAGCCCGATGCCGACCGCCTTGATGGCGGGAATCGACAGGATCCCCTGAGCGAGGCGGCCGTCGAGTTTCCGGTCCCACTGGACGTAGCTGCCTAGACCGACGGGCAGACCGTGAACGATGACCTCAAACGCCCCGCCCAGCGTGTCGCCCGCCTCTCTCGCCCGATCGATGGCCGCCACCATACGCTGCTCACAGTCGCGATCGACGCAACGAAGCGGGGAGTCGTCCGGAATGGCCAACACGCGGCTGAACGGAACGGCCGAGGCTCCCTCGAGCTCGACGCCACCGATGCCGGTGACGTGGCTGGCGACGGTGACGTGAAAGGCTTCCAGGAGTTGTCGCGCCACCGCGCCGGCGGCGACCCGCGCGGCGGTCTCGCGCGCACTGGCCCGCTCCAGAATGTCCCGAAGATCCGCCCGGTCGTATTTGGCCGCGCCCGCGAGATCGGCATGCCCCGGCCGCGGGCGGGAGACCGGCGGCCGTCGGTCAGCGTGGAGAGCGTCTGGAGCGGCGGTCGCGACCCGCATCGTCTCCTGCCAGTTGGTCCAGTCCTTGTTGTTCACTTCGAGCGCAATGGGGCTGCCAAGCGTCTGGCCGTCGCGCACCCCCGACAAGATCTCGGCGCGGTCGGATTCGATCTGCATGCGACGACCACGTCCGTAGCCGCCTTGGCGGCGACGCATCTGACGAGTAATGGCGTCGAAGTCGAGCGTCAATCCGGCAGGGATGCCTTCGAGAATCACGACCAGCCCGCGACCATGAGACTCGCCGGCCGTGAGAAATCGCAGCATGTTGCGCACATTGTACACGAAGTAATTGCGGTGTCGGCGCGGCACCGAGGTGCATCGGTCGTCTCGTGTCAGTCTGCTGTCACGACGATGCAGAGCAGCCCGTGGCAAAAGTCCGGCGTTGTACCGCGACCGTCGAGGCGGGCTGCATCGGCGGTCGAATGCAGTGGAACGTTCACCGCGGGCTGATGGGGCGAGGTTCTTGCACGCATCTTCTGTGAGCCGGCGATGTGAATGATCGAACCACGAAGTGATGACGGTCGAGTCGACGCCACCAATGAATCGCCATGGCGCCCGGCGCAAGTACCGGTGGCCGCGCAGCGTTCCGAGCGGCAGCGGCCGGACGTCCGGGCGCTCGAGTCGGACGGCGGGCTGGTGGGTGACAGCCCTGCGATCCGCGGACTCCGCCAATCGATTCGCCGAGCGGCTGCCACGTCATTCACCGTGCTCGTCGAGGGGGAGAGCGGAAGCGGCAAGGAGCTTGTCGCGCGAGCGTTGCACCAATGGGGTCCACGCGCCGCCCGGACCTACTGCGCCGTAAACTGTGCCGGCCTCTCAGAGGAGCTACTCGAGGTAGAACTGTTCGGACATGTCCGGGGCGCCTTCACCGGGGCTCACCGTGATCGCGGCGGACTGTTCGAGGCCGCAGATGGCGGGGTGCTGTTCTTGGACGAGGTCGCCGAACTGGCTCCGCGCGGGCAGGCGACGCTCTTGCGCGTCTTGCAAGAAGGCGAGGTGCGCCGCGTCGGGGAGAACCGGACGCGGAGTGTGGACGCGCAGGTGGTCGCCGCGACGAACCGCTCCCTGATGGCCGAGGTGAGCGCCGGCCGGTTTCGGCAGGACCTGTGGTACCGGCTGGATGTGCTCCGGATCACCGTTCCGCCGTTGCGGGCACGCTTGGGCGACCTGCCGGTCCTGGTCGACCGGCTCTGGCGCGAGGCGACGCGGAAGGCCGGGAGTCGTGCAACGCTCGCGGCCGAAACCGTCAGGGCGCTGAGCGAGTATCACTGGCCGGGGAACGTCCGCGAGCTCCAGAACGTCCTGGCTGGGCTCGCCGTTGCGGCGCCGCCGTTGGGTCGCGTGACGACGCACTACCTCCCGCCGAGGCTGGCCGCGCGACCTGCGGCCGCGGAAGGGTCCCTGCAGAAAGCGCGGCTGGCGGCTGACCGGCGGCACGTGACCGAGATCCTCGCGCGGGTGGGCGGGCATCGCGGACGGGCGGCGCGGGCGCTCGGCATGAGTCGGCAAGGGCTGGCGAAGCTGGTGAAGCGCTTGGCGCTGCCGTGACGGCTTTCACCACGGGCTGCTAGCCAAACATGACGTTCACGATGAAGACGGCCGCCAGAATCCCGGTCACGTCGGCCAGCAGGCACGCCGGGAGCGCGTGCCGAGTCTCGGTGATGCCGACGGCGCCGAAGTACACCGCGAGGACGTAGAACGTCGTTTCGGTGCTGCCTTGGAACGTACTGACCATGTAGCCCACCAGCGAATCGGGGCCGTGAGTGTTCATGATCTCGGTCATCACACCGAATGCGCCAGAACCCGTGAGGGGCCGGAGTACGGCCATCGGCAAGGCCTCGGCCGGCATGCCGATGAGATTCGTCAGCGGGCTGACGATCGTGACCATCGCGTCGATTCCACCCGCCGCGCGGAACATCCCGACTGCCACGAGGATGGCCACCAGGTAGGGAATGATGCGCAGGGCGACCTCGAAGCCCTGCTTGGCGCCCGTGACGAGCGAATCGTAGACGCGCACGCCGCGTTGCCAGCCGTACAGGATGAGGCCGGCGACCAGGGCTGGCAACATCCAGAAGGAGAGGACGCCACGCACGAGGGTCGGGAGCGGCTCCGCTACCGGCGGGACCAGGAAGTGGCGGGCGAGCACGGCGAGGAAGGCGGCCCAGAAGATCCACACAACCCAGCGACGCGCGGTCGGCGCGCGTACCGCTTCGTCAACTGCCGGGGCAGCGGTCGTGGAGGCGGCCTCAGGGGCGATGATGGGTGGCTCGGTCTCTCGGAATCGCGGCAGGCGAGCGAGCGCCGTGGCCGCGAGGATGCCCACGAGGGTCGCGGCGCCGCTCGCGAACCACGTCGGGAAGAAGATGCCGGTGGCGTCCGCGGACCCAAGCGAGGCACGCAGACCGACGACGCCGCTGGGAAGTATCGCGAGCCCGGCCGTGTTGATCGCGAGAAAGAGCACCATGGCGTTGCTGGCGGTCCCCTTGCGGCCGTTCAGCGTGTCGAGTTGCTCCATGGCGCGAATGCCGAACGGTGTGGCGGCATTACCCAAGCCGAGCATGTTGCTCGCAATGTTGAGAATCATGGCGCTCATCGCCGGATGATCGATCGGGACTCCCGGGAACAGCCGTCGCATGATCGGGCCGATCGCACGTGCGATCTGGCGCAGGAGCCCGCCGTCTTCGGCGACCCGCATCAGGCCCAGGAAGAACGCCATCACACCGACGAGGCCGATCGCCAACGTGACCGCGTCGCGGGCCGAGGTGAGGATCGTCTGCGTGAGTGGCTCCATCCGTCCGGTCAGGCCGGCGAGCAGGATGGAGCTGACGACGACGATGATGAAGAGGCCGTTCAGCATTCCGCATGAGCAGCCCGTGATGGATAGCCGGCGGCAGTCGGCCGGCGTCGCATCCCCGCTGGCTGCGTTACTTTTCGTGCAAATATTCCGATATTCTCACGCGTCGCGCGTGGCCATCAGGGCGTCTTCCCGTCGTCGCTGCCGCGTCAGAGCTCCGCCGCGGACGGCTATGGTGACGGGTCGGGGTCGTAGCGTCGCAGCAGGTCGAGGAGTTCGACATCGTCCGGCTCGACGTCGAGCGCGCGTTGGACCGCCAGCCGGGCCGCGGTGAGGTTGCTGGCGCGTGCGTGGGCTTCCGCCGCCTCTCTCCAAAGACTCGCGCTGGACAGATCGAGTTCCGCGCCGCGCTGCCGCCACGCGGCTTCGGCCTGGGGATCGTCCAGGCGGCGGGCAAGCCCGGCCAGCCGGCGGGCAGCGGCGACGCTCCCCTCTCGAGTCAGCGAGTGCCTGGCTAATGTTTCATGCAGCACGAACGCCTCGCGAGCCGCCGCCAGATGGCCGGTGCGCTGGTCGAGGTCACCGAGTCGTGCGTACGCTTCGAGCGCGACCGGGTACAAGCCGGTGGCGGTCTCGAAGGCGAGACGGGCGCCATCGATCTCGCCGGCCAGGAAGAGGACCCGGCCACGGAGCACGTAGGCGTCGCTCGTGTTGATCGCGTCGACGATCGCGGGGTCGAGCGCTTCGAGGGCCTTGCCGAGGGCGACCGGATCGTCGTTGCGCTCGGCGAGATCGAGCCAGATGCGGCCGAGCGCGACGTAGAAGTGCGGTTGGTCGGGGTAGCGTTCGGCGGCGCGGCTGAGCGTCAGAACGCCGTGATCGGTGCGCCCGACCGCCGCATACGCGAGGCCCAGGGCGACTTGATGCTGCGGATGCAGGGGATTCAAAGCCGCCACGGCTTCGAGTTGATCGATCCGCTCCTCGTGGAGCCCGAGTACGCCGAAGACATCGGCCAGTTCGAGGCGAGCGTCGGTGCCCGCAGGCGACAGGACGACCGCGCGGCGGAGCGCCGGCAGCGCAGCCTTTGCGCCGTCTTGCGCCCGGAGGGCCAGGCCCAGGACGTGGTGCGCCTCGGCGAACGCCGTATCCAGCTCGATGGCGCGCTGCAGCGGAGGAATGGCGGCGGCCGCGTTGCCGTCCTGGAACCGGGTCAACCCCAGCTTGTAGAAGATCCGGGGGGCGTCGTTATCGAGGCGCAAGTACTCCAGGTATCGAGTCTCGGCGCTCGTGTACTGGCCGCGGGCGCGATTCAGGTCGCCAAGCTGTTCGAGCGGCCGGGTGGCGGTCGGATCGAGGCGGCTGGCCGTGCGAAGATCCCGCAGCGCCGCCGGCAGCTCTCCGCGACGCCGGTAGGTTTCGCCGCGCTTGAGGTGCGCGAGCATCGCGCCTGGCTTCAGGGTCAGCGCTCCCGTGAAGGCTTCGACGGCCCGGAACGTCTCGTCTGTGACGAGCGCCGCGTCGCCCTCGGCAATCAACCGTCGATATTCGCGCTCCTCGAGCAGGGAGGAGTAGACGAGGACGGCGCCGACAGCGGCGAACAGCATCAGAGCCGTCAAGACGAAGCGCTTCACGCCGCTATGGTAGCAAGAATCGGAACTTTTACGGATTGTGGTGGTCTAATTGGAACACGGGCGCTCGAGCGGAGCTGAGCGAATGGTAGGATCTACCCCGATGCGCGCGCGAGCGGCGAGAGCGGACTGGAGCGATGTCGGCAGTCAGGAGGCCGCACTGATCCTCCGCTGCACGCGGGGGGACGAACAGGCCTGTCACGAGCTCGTCGAACAGCATCAGGGCATGGTCTACGGCTTGGCGCTGCATCTGGTGGGTGACCACCAAGAAGCCCTGGACGTGTCGCAAGAGGTGTTCCTGAGAGTGTTCAGGACGCTCAAGGGGTTTCGGGGACACTCGGCGCTCGGGACCTGGATCTACCGGATCGTCATCAATCAGGCGAGAAACCGACAGCGGTGGTGGCGGCGGCGTCACCACGATGCGCAGGTGTCGCTGGATGACCACGCGCGGGCGAACGGTGAGTTGCCGAGCCGGGCGGCCGACGCCTCGCCAGATGGCGTCTACCGTCAGCGTGAACTGGCAGGGCGCTTACGCATCGCCTTGGCGCGTTTGCCGTTCGAGCAGCGGTCGGCCATCGTGCTGCGGGAGATCGACGGGTTGAGCTACGAGGAGATCGCGTACTCGCTGAACGTTGCGGTCGGGACGGTCAAGTCTCGGCTCGCGCGCGCGCGGCGCGCCCTTCGCTGCGAGCTCGAGGAAGCGAGAGCCGTATGGCGGACATGAGATGTCGTGCGGCCAGGCCGCAGCTGGACCTGTTTCACGATGCAGAGCTCTCGGTGGACGCCCAGATTGCCGTCGAAGCGCACCTCGCGCAGTGCGAGCCCTGTCGCGAACGCGTGCGCGGCCTCCTGGAGATGCGCCGCATCATGCGGGAATGGTCGCCGCGGCGGGCCGCGCCGCGCAACCTCTTCGACGGGCTGCCGAGCGCTGTGGTGAGCCGGTATCAGGCGGAGGAGGCGCAGACGCTGGGGTCCCGCGTGGGCCGCATGTTCGAGGACATGCACCTTGTGTGGGCGGGTCTGGCGGGGACCGCCGCGATGCTGTGCTGTGTGGCGGTGATTTTCGGACTCTCGCCTCTGTCGGCGCCGAGCCGCGCAGATTCCCTGTTCGGCGTCATGCGGGCGATGTCGGTGCCGGCGGAGCGCTCGAGCCTGACGCGCCTGGATTGGGCCGTCCGGCTGCCGCGGGTGCGGACGGCGGCAGCGTTGCCGCTGGTGCTCGGCGTATCGGGTACGGCGGGTCGTGAAATGGTCTTCGCGCTGGCGGCGGTCGTGACGCAGGACGGCCGCCTCTCGAATCTCCAGGTGCTCTTGCCCGACGACCGCGATCGAGACGTGCTGTTGCAGTTCCTCAGTGCGGCGTCCGCGACGCGCTTCGAGCCGGGGCGAATCGGCGGCGCCCCGGTCGCGATGAATCTGGTGTGGCTGCTGGCCCACATGACGGTTCGGGCGGTGGGGGACATCGCCCCAGAAGCGGCCCTGCGGACGGTTCGGCCGTTTCCCGCCTGAGCCGGGTCGTCGTTTTCCCACCCAATGCGCGGGGCGCCCCCGTGCCGGCGACCGCTAGCGGCCGCGGGGCGGCAGTGCGGATGTCGACATCGCCGTGTTGTTCATGGCGTCGGTGGCCCGAAGCGTGAGCGAGACTACAGTCTGGGCGGCCGGCGGATCGAGGGAGAAGCGCTCCACGCGCGCGTCGGCGATACCGTCGATCGGGTAGAGCGGTTCCCAGCGATTGCCGTCGAATGAATACTCGACTCGCTCGATGATCGACTGCGCATCTTGAACCGTGAAGGTGACGGGCGCGGCCGCCGGCCCGGTCGAGCTCGGAGCGACGGTAATGCGCGGGGGCGTATTGTCGATGTCGAAGGCGGCGCTGGCCCGACTTCCGATCAGTGATCGGCTTGGCGAGTTCGACGGCGCATCGGACGCTTCGATGCTGATCACATAGGTGCCATCCGGCACGGAGGCGGTGTCCCAGGCGAAGATCGGATCCGCGAGACCGGTCGTGAGGTCGCTCCATGTCGAACCGCCTTCCAGGCGGTAGCGGACGGTGTACTCGAGGCGGTCGTCGTTCGGGTCCTCGGCGGTCCAGGCAAGGCTTTGCAACCCCTTGCGGTAGGCACGGCGGCCCAGCGCCGGAGGCGTCGCCGGGGCCGTCGCGACAGCCTCCAATCGGGTAGCCTGGGCGGCGGCGATGGCGTCGTCGTAACCGGCAATCTCGAGTTCGGTGCTCGAAAAGGGTTCCTGGAAGACTGTGCCCGCGGGGTGCACCGTGATGGAGGTGACCGTCGGTCTGAGATTTCTCGGCAAGTAGGCGGCCGTCACGGAGGTCAGCACCGGCGACTCGTCCCCGCGACGCAAGACGGCGCGCCACTGGAGGTAGCGGGCTCTAGGACTCGTGATCGGCTGTCCGTCGGCCGCGTCGTAGGACTCAGACCAATCGCTCCACGTGTCGTCGGGTGTATCGGTATTGCCGGAACGCGTGTACAGCTCGACTCGCGTTCCGAGTGGCGTGACGGCGCGCCAACGAATGCTGCCCCAGGCCGCCAAGTGCTGCGCGTCATGCACGTCCGATACGTAGGTGCCTTCCGCTGCGAGTGAGTCTCCGAGGGCGAGCAGCGTCCCGGGATTGGCCGTGGCGACGTGAAGTCGCCCGCGGGCGTCGTAGAGCAGCGACGTGACCTGCCGCGCCGCGGCGCGGGTCAGCAGGGTGGCGGTCCCTGGCGGACCGTCGAGCCGGTAGATCCGCCCGTCGGGGCCGGTGCCGACAACGACCGTGCCGTCGGAGTCGAGCGCGAGATCGTACGGTGCATCGCTGTCCGACTCCCAGATTTGGTCCCAGAGCCCGTCGGGCTGTACCCGGAACACCGCGCCCGCGGTCAGCCCGGACGGGACCTGCGGAACAGCGCTCGGCGTGGCAGAGGCCTGAATCTCGGTGCCACCTACCGTGATCTCGGTCGAGACAAAGACGGCGGCTTGCGGTGCCGCGTCGGGGCTGACCGCTGCATCGGCAGCGCCCCGGACAGCCGCCACGTAGATCGTCCCGTCGGATGCGACGCGCAGGCCGCGCAGTTCTGAGTAATCGGACTCCAGCAGGATAAACCCGCTACGGTCTGGCGCGATTCTGAAGAGACGGCCTGGCGACTCTGTGGTGGCCAGCAGCGCACCGCTTGACTCGAACGCGAGGGACAGGGCGTGGGTGGTCTTGGTGTCGTAGTACGGCTCCCCGGTACCGTTTGGGGCAATGCGGTAGATGATGCCCTTGGTCCCGGTGGCGGCGAACAGTGCGCCGTCGGCCGCAACCACAAGCGCCCAGATGTAGGTTTCGTCTGGATCGAAGAACGGCATCGCGGTGCCGTCTGGCGCCACGGCGTAGATCAGGCCATCGGGACTCGTCCCGACGTAGACGCCGCCGTCCGGTCGGCGCGCCAGCGCATGTACTTGAGGTTCCTCCGCGTCGAACAGCTCGGTCGCCGTGCCGTCGGCGTCGATATGGTAGACGCGTCCTTCGTCGCCGGTGCCGACCCACAGGGCGCCGGCTTCGGCGCGCGCGACCGCCCACACCACGGGGGCGGTCGATTCGTACACGACGTCGGTTCGTGGGGCCAACGAGAGCCGACCGAAGTCGTCGACGGAGAGCTGCTCCAGGTCACCTCGAAGCAGGTCCTCCTGCGTCGAGACGTGCCAAAACGCCGGAGAGGCGGCGATGGCAACGCCGATCAGCGAGCAGGCGGCAGCCACCAGGGCGATGGCAGCGGCGGGCCTACCGAGCCCGCGAAGTGGCGCGGGCTCGGTCATCGGCGGTCGAGGCTCAGAGCGAGCAACCGCGACCCGGCAATCGCCTGGTCGGCCTCGAACTCCCACTCGTCAAGGGTCGCCCGCCGAAGGGGAGTCACGGCGCCACGACTCCGATCGGATTGATAGACCGCCAGGGCAGAGGGTGGCAGCGCCGAGAGCCGCTCACCGCCGACCACCGCTCCGGCGTCCGGTCCGAGCAGCCGGACATAGAGCCGGTTGTTTCTTCGCGATTCATTGAGCCGACGTATGAGTTGGCGCAGCGTACGGGGTTGGACGTCGCCCTGCAGTTCTTGTCGCTCGAACTGCGCCAACTGCGGACCGCCGGACACCAGCAGTGAGAGAGATGGCGGCGCGTTGGCCGGGATGGAGATCGGAACGGTCCGAATCGATTCAGCTCCGCGGTGCGTGCGAGTCAGGATGTTCAGGGATACCGTGCGACCCGCGCGGAGCCGCGGCTCATCCAACCAAATCCGTTCGATCGTGGCGATCTCGGAGGTTTCCGAGGCCACGATGTCGAGACTGAGACTTTCCAGCGAGACCGGGGCGAAGCGGTTCAGCGCCAGGAGGGTGATGGGCGTCAGCACCGAGGTGGCGGCTCCAATCGAGGCGCCGCGTCCGGCGAAAATGTCGTCGAACGTCAATGCCGCCTGGCCGCGCAGACGTGCCGTCCCAGACAGGCGCAGCGTCGCCGCGCCAGCATCGCGCTCGTACGCCCGCAAGGTGTTCAGCACCGTCACGTAGGCCAGCAAGGGCGTGAGGACAGGGTCGTCGACGATGGTGAACTGCAGTCGGCGGTCGGGATGACGGCCGTCTGCCGTTCGCAACGTGATGTGGACGGGAATCGTCTGCGGCGTGTCGCCGATCGTGCCGGCGATCGCCGTCAGGCGGTCCTGCTGGAACGTTCCGATGGCCTCCCCAACGGTAGCGATCTTCATCGACGACATCAAGCTAGGCAAGAGCGTGTGGATGTAGGCCCGATTCATGATGAATTGGGTCGGTCCGAGGTTCTGGAACGGGTGCCCGAAGGCATACACGCGATCACCTTTGACCATCGTGACCGTGCCCGTGCCAGCCAGCGTCAGATCGCCATCGATGAGCGTGACGCTAATCGCGTCGCCGCCCTGCAGTGGACCGTCAGTCGGCATGGCCACGCCGACGGCCTGGGCGCCGCCCAGCACGGGCGTCAAACCGGTGCCGCGGAACGTCGACGAGAGAAGTTCGACCGTGTTCGGCTCAAAGCCACTCAGGACCAGCGGGGTGGCAATCGGCCGCAGCAGCGCCGTCACCTGCCGAGCCTCGAAGAGCGAGACCGCCCGACCGTTGATGTCCGAGGCGCTCGAGGTGAAGGTGGTCAGCGGTCGGAGGACGGCGCGAAAGACGTTGACGAGCCGCGCGGGGGACATCGGCAGATCGAGTGCGACCTCGGGTAGTGGCGGGCGCGAGGCCGGAAGCGCGACGGCATCGATCATCTCGTCGATTGGCGTGATGCCGGCGATCGCCTCCGTTGGGAAGGCACCCAGGGCGTAGGAGACGGCGCCGATGAGGCGGCCATCGACGTAGATCGGACTACCGCTCATGCCCTGAAGGACGCCAGTCCGGGCGAGCGGACCGCCTTCGAGGCGAGCTAAGATCAGGCTGCGTTGGGGGCCGTTGATGTTGTGGAGGACGCCGATCACGTGGGCCGTGAATTCTTCGCGCGTGGCGCCTTCGAAGACCGTCACGCCGACGCCGACCATTCCGGGTTGCACCTCTGCCAACGGCATGCGGTCGGTCGCAGCCGACGGCAGCGCGAGCAGCCCGGCGAGCAGCCCGACGGCAAGCAGTGGCGTCTTCATCGCTCTAGCGTTTCAAGGAATGTAAGGACCGGGTGTGGGCCAAGGGATCCTTTATAGTTCTGGAAGTGATTGACCGTCAAGGAGAAAAGGCGGTGTGAGTCGTCACGCGGAGCCGTTCCGCTGGCGCCGTAATGGATTCGCGCTGGCTGCGCAATGGCTCGGAGGCGAAATTGACACCTCGGACGGTCCTCTGCTAGGGTGAAAGATTGCTCCACTCGCAGAGGATGGGCGACTGATTCAGGTCTCAGAGATGCTACGGGTCGTCACAGAACATTCGGTCGGCCGCGGCGCGGTGTGTGTGCCGGCGTGGTGGCGATTTTTCTATTTTTGCAGCCAGTCTGGGGAGGCAGCCGTGCGGGCCTGAGCGCCACACTGTGAGCAGGTCAAAATGAAGCCTCTTCAGCCGATCGGTTGAGGAGGCTTTTTTTGTTATCGGCGACTCGCAGCCGATGCGTGATTCGTGCTGGGTGATGGATCTCCGGCGTAGCGAGGACGAATGCCGCCGCCCTTCCATCACGGAGCGAGGGTAAATGGACGGAACGCAGGTGTGCGTCACCGTAACCGGGAGGACGACTCGGGAGCTGCGGGCGGCGCGGGATGGGGCCACGGACGCCGACCTGGTCGAACTGCGGATCGACGGGGCGCGGGAAATCGACATCGCCGGGGTGCTGGCCGGTCGGTGCCTGCCGGTCGTCGTAACGTGCCGGACCGAGCGGGACGGTGGTCGGTACGCTGGCGGGGAGGAGGACCGTCGGCGTTGGCTGGTGGAAGCGCTCGCGTGCGGCGCGGAGTACGTGGACGTCGAATGGGACGCCGGATACAGCCAGGACTTGGTCGCTGCACATGGCTCGCGGGTTGTGTTGTCACTCCACGACGTTGACGGAATGCCGGAGGACTTGGAGGCGCGGTATCGCGCGATGCGGTCGACCGGGGCGGCCGTCGTGAAGATTGCGGCCCGGGTCAGCCGGCTGAGCGACCTGTTGCCGTTGGCGCGACTGGGTGAGCAGGTCCGGCGGGCGGGCGAGCGCGCCGTCTTGATCGGCATGGGAAATGCCGGCGTCGCGTCCCGGGTCCTCGCCGCCAGGTTTGGGTCGTGTTGGAGCTACGCCGGAACTGCCGCGCCGGGGCAGATCGACGCGCCTCGGTTGGTCAACGAGTTTCGGTGTCGACGGTTGTCGGCCTCCACCGAGCTGTACGGCGTGGTCGGCAACCCGATCATGCATTCGCTGTCCCCATCCATGCACAACGCCGCCTTCCAACAGATAGATCGTGACGCGGTGTATCTGCCGCTCGAGGGGGCGGACGCGGAGGATTGTCTCAGCTTCGCCGAGGCCTTCGGCGTCAGCGGGCTGAGCGTGACGGCACCGTTCAAGGAGAGCTTGGGGAAGCGTGCGCAGGAACTCGAGCCGGTGGCGGCACGGGTCGGCGCGGTCAACACCTTGCGTCGTTGCGAGACGGGCTGGGCTGGCATGAACAGCGACGTGGCGGGCTTCCTGGATCCGCTGTCGGGACGGCTCGAACTGGCCGGCGCTCGCGCGGCCGTCGTCGGCGCGGGTGGGGCGGCGCGCGCGGTCTGTGTCGCGCTGTCAGAGGTCGGGGCGCAGGTCACGGTGTACGCCCGGGATCTCGAGCGCGCGCATGAGGCGGCTGCCGGAACGGCCAGCCGCGCGGGCGTCCTGCCACCGCCACGCGGCAGCTGGGACCTGCTCGTCAATGCCACCCCGGTCGGTACGGCCTCCCAGAGCGACGCGACGCCCATCCCGGCATCGGCCCTGACGGGCCGTTTCGTCTACGACCTCGTGTACAGCCCCGCGCAGACACGGCTCCTGCGCGAAGCGCGCGCCGCCGGCTGCGACACCCTGGGCGGCCTGGAGATGCTGGTTGCCCAAGCCTGCCATCAGTTCGAATGGTGGATCGGCCAGTGCCCGGCGCGCAGCGTCTTTCGGGAGGCCGCGCTGGCGCGACTGGCGGCGACCGTGGAGGCGGCGGCATGAAGCAGACCTCGTTCGACGAGTTCCAGGCTCTGGCGGCGGACGCGACGTTCGTGCCGGTGGTCAAGGAGATCCTGGCAGACCTGCTCACGCCGGTCTCCGCGTTTCTGAAGATCGCGGAGCATTCCGACTATGCCTTCCTGCTCGAGAGCGTCGAAGGTGGAGAGCAGGTCGCGCGGTACTCCTTCTTGGGCAAGGATCCGTTCCTCATCTTGCGCGCTCGAGGCGGCCGAACGGTTCGCGAGGAGGCGGGGCGGGTGACCGAGTCGGCGAAGCCGTTTGTCGAGGAGTTGCGTGCGTTGATGACCGAGTACCGATCGCCGGCGGTGGCGGAGCTGCCGCGATTTACCGGTGGGGCCGTGGGGTACCTCGGCTACGACGCTGCGCCCTGGTTCGAACCGACACTGGAGACCGCGTGGGCGAACGGTCCGGCGGCCGAGACGGGGGGCGCGGACGACGCCGCGTTCATGTTGTTCGATACGGTCCTCGCATTCGATCACGTCAAACACCGCATCCTGCTGATTGCCAACGCGCGGATCGGATCCGGCAAGTCGTTGACGTCGCTGTACCAGTTCGCGTGCGCCAAGATCCAGTTTCTGGAGCGGGAGCTCGAGCGGGCGCTCTCCCACGTGGCGCCCGCGGTTGCGAAGGATCCGCCGATCGCGTCCAACGTCACCCGGGAGGGGTTCGAGGGCGCCGTGCGGCAGGTCAAGACGCACATCGCGGACGGTGACGTGTTTCAGGTGGTGCTCTCGCAGCGGTTTCAGGTGCGCCTCGAGACAGACGCCTTTGCGGTGTATCGGGCCCTGCGGCACGTGAACCCCTCGCCGTACATGTATTTCATCAGACTCGCGGACACCGCCATCGCCGGATCCTCGCCGGAGATGCTGGTTCGGGTCGAGGGTGGGCGGGTGGAGACTCACCCGATTGCCGGGACCCGTCCCCGCGGGGCGAACGAGGCGGATGACGCCCGGCTCGCCGAGGAGTTGAAGGCCAGCGAGAAGGAGCGAGCCGAGCACGTGATGTTGGTCGATCTGGGACGGAACGATCTGGGTCGAGTCTGCGAGTACGGATCGGTGAGGGTGTCGCAGTTCATGCGTGTCGAGCGCTATTCGCACGTGATGCATCTCGTATCGAAAGTGGAGGGGCGGCTGGCCGACGGCGTCGACCGGCTGGACGCGCTCGTGGCGTGCTTTCCCGCCGGAACAGTCTCCGGGGCGCCGAAGGTGCGCGCGATGGAGATCGTCGCGGCGTTGGAATCGACCCGTCGGGGGATCTACGCGGGAGCCATCGGCTACCTGGACTTCGCGGGCAACCTGGACTGCTGCATCGGCATCCGCACGGTGACCGTCCAGGGCGCCGTGGCGTCGGTTCAGGCCGGTGCCGGCATCGTCGCGGACTCGGACCCGACGGCGGAGTTCGAGGAGACGCGCGCGAAGGCCCAGGCGATGCTTCGGGCGATCCAGATCGCACAGGAGGTGCGCTAGCAGCCCATGGTGCTTGTGATCGACAACTACGATTCGTTTACCCACAACCTAGTGCAGTACCTGGGCGAACTGGGTGGCAGGCCGGTCGTGTGGCGAAACGACGCGTTGACGGTCGACGAAGCGGCCGCGCTGCGCCCCGAACGAGTCGTGATCTCTCCCGGCCCGGGGCGCCCGGAGCATGCCGGGATTTCGGTGGCGCTCGTTCGGCGGCTGGCGTCGCAGATTCCGGTGCTTGGCGTGTGCCTGGGACATCAAGCGATCGGGGTGGCATTTGGCGGGCGCATCGATCGGGCCGTCGAGGTTCGTCACGGCAAGTGCTCAGCCGTCGAGCACGACGGACGGGGCATTTTCCGGGACCTCGAGCCCGGGTTCACGGCCACCCGCTATCACTCGCTGGTCGTCTCGGAGGAGGACTTGCCAGAGGACCTGGAGGTCACGGCGCGAGCTCGTGACGATGGCGCCATCATGGGGCTGCGGCATCGGCATTGGCCCACGCACGGCGTGCAGTTTCATCCGGAGTCCATCCTGACGGAGGTGGGTCGTCGGATGATCCAGACCTTCCTGGAGCTGTGATGTTTGCGGAACTGTTGGAGAAACTCGGGCGACACGAGGACCTGACCGCCGATGAGGCGGCCGGCGCCATGCGGGAGATCATGGCTGGGCGTGCGGAGGAAGCGCAGATCGGCGGACTCCTGATCGGCCTGGCCATGAAAGGTGAGCGACCGGCGGAGCTTGTCGGTCTTGCCCGCACGATGCGCGAGCACGCCGTCCGGCTGCGCACGACCTTCACGGAGGTCTTCGACACCTGCGGGACGGGCGGCGATCGGTCGCACACCTTCAACGTGTCGTCGGTCGCGGCGCTGGTGCTGGCCGCGTGCGGCGTTCGGGTCGCCAAGCACGGCAACCGGTCGGTGTCGAGTCGGTGCGGAAGCGCCGATCTGTTCGAGGCGCTCGGTGTCAACATCGCGGCGGAGCCGGTTCAGGTGGAGCACTGCTTGCGCGAGGCGGGAATCGGCTTCTTCTTTGCGCCCACATTTCATCCCTCGATGCGACATGCCGCGTCGGCGCGCCGAGCCCTCGGCGTGCGCACGGCGTTCAACCTGCTCGGGCCGCTGACAAATCCGGCTGGGGCAGCTCGTCAGCTCGTCGGGGTGCCGCGGTCCGAGCATACGGAACTGGTGGCACGCGCGCTGGGGCTGCTCGGGTCGGAGCGGGCATGGGTCGTGCACGGGGCCGACGGGCTCGATGAGATCTCCACGACCGGCTACACGAAAGTGTCAGAGTGTCGGGAGGGGGTCGTCAACACGTTCTACCTGCATCCGGCCGACCATGGCGTGCCGCGATGCGAATCAGACGAACTGCGCGGGGGCGACATCGCCACGAACGCGGCGATCGCGCGGTCTGTGCTGGCGGGGCACCCGGGCGCGGCTCGCGACGTCGTCGCGCTGAATGTAGCGGCCGCGTTAATGGTGGCGGGACGGGTGTCTGCGCTCCGCGAGGGCGTGGTGCTGGCATGGGAGAAAATTGACAGCGGTGAAGCCAAGCGCCGGCTCGATCTGTTGGTCGAGGTGTCGCACCAGGCGGCGGTCACGAGCGAGGCATGAGAGCGCGAACACTGGACCGGGCCGACGAGGTGGCGCGCGGCGATTTGCTCGAGGCGATCGTCGGGGCTACCCGTGCGCGGGTCGACGCGGCACAGCACACGTTACCCGAGGCCGAAATGCGCCGCAAAGCGGCCGACCGGAGGCCGAGGTGCCGGGAGTTTTCGGCAGGCCTGGCGCGGCGTGATCGGGTGAACGTCATTGCCGAATGCAAGCGCCGATCGCCGGTGAACGGCGTCTTGCGTTGGGCTTACGACCCGGCGGCCATTGCGCAGGGGTATGACCGGGCCGGCGCGGCGGCGATCTCGGTACTGACCGAGCCGACCTTCTTCGACGGACGGATAACGCACGTCAGCGAGGTTCGAGCGGCGGTCAGCGTGCCCGTGCTGCGCAAGGACTTCATCGTGTGCGAGTACCAGCTCCTCGAGACGCGCGCGGCCGGCGCTGATGCGGTCCTGCTCATCGTGGCGGCGCTGGAGGATGGGACGTTGCGTCGCCTGGTGCGGGCGGCAGAAGGCTTGGACCTGGCCGCGCTGGTGGAGGTCCACGACGAGCGGGAGCTGGAGTGTGCACTCGCTGCGGGTGCGTCGATCATCGGGGTGAACAATCGCGACCTTCGGACGCTCGAGGTCGACGTGGCGACGAGCACGCGGCTCATCGAACTCATCCCCCGCGGAATCACCGCCGTCGCGGAAAGCGGCCTTCGGTCGATGGCCGAGGTGCGGACGCTGCGCGAGAGTGGGTATGGCGCCTTCTTGATTGGAGAGGCGCTCATGGCGGCGCCCGATCCCGGACGGGCCCTGGAATCGCTCCTGACGAATTGAGACGATGGCTGTTTGGGTGAAGATCTGCGGGATCACGAGCGTGGAGGACGGGAGCCTGGCTGCCAGCCTCGGCGCGTCCGCCATCGGGTTCGTGTTCTGGCCGGACAGCCCACGGTGTGTGACGCCGGACGAGGCGTCCGCCATCGGGGCGTCGATCGGCCCGTTGACGACGAAGATTGGGGTGTTCGTGGACGCCGGCGCGGGTGAGATCGAACGAATCGTGGTCGACGCGGGACTGGACGTCGTGCAGTTGCACGGAAGCGAGCCACGGGATCTGGCAGAGCGGGTGGGGCGCCCGGTGATTCGCTCGGTGGCGTGTGGCGCGACAGGGCCGGTGCCGGCGTTCGAGGAGATTCCTCAGTCAGCAACGGTCCTGTTCGACGCTCACGACCCGCAGCGTCACGGCGGCACGGGTCGCCGCGCGAATTGGGCGGAAGCTGCGCGATGGGCGAAGCGCCGGCGGCTGATCCTGTCGGGCGGGCTGCAGCCATCAAACGTCGCGGAAGCGATCGCCGCCGTGCGTCCGTACGCCGTGGACGTGTCCTCTGGGGTCGAAGCGGCACCGGGGCGAAAGGATCCGGCGAAGTTGCGAGCGTTCTTCGCAGCCGTAGCGTCGGCCGCCACCGGGGGGACAGGATGAGTGATCCGGCGATGGTGACGTCCAGGCCGGTTTTCGGGCGACGGGATCCGGATGCGCGCGGCTACTTCGGTGCCTACGGCGGGCGGTATGTGCCGGAGACCTTGGTGGCCCCGGTCGAGGAGCTCGAGGCGGCGTACCTGGATGCGCGCCAGGACGCGGCGTACCTCGAGGAGCTGTCGCGCCTCCTGACCGATTATGTCGGACGCCCGACACCGATGATGGAGGCGAAGCGGCTGACCGCGGCGGCGGGCGGCGCCTCGATCTGGTTGAAGCGAGAGGATTTGGCGCACACGGGCGCGCACAAGATCAACAACGCCCTTGGCCAGGCGCTGCTGGCGGCTCGGATGGGAAAACGGCGGGTGGTGGCCGAAACCGGGGCGGGGCAGCACGGCGTCGCGACCGCCACGGCGTGCGCGCTGCTCGGGCTGAAGTGCGACGTGTACATGGGTGCCGAAGACATGGTGCGCCAGGCGCTGAACGTCGTTCGCATGCGAATCCTGGGCGCGTCGGTGTGCCAGGTGGACGCCGGCCGGGCCACGTTGAAGGAGGCGATCAGCGAAGCGATGCGGGATTGGGTCGCGAACGTCGATGATACATATTACCTGCTGGGTTCGGTGCTCGGTCCGCATCCGTACCCCTTGATGGTTCGCGAGTTTCAGTCGGTCATCGGGCAGGAGGCCCGTGCGCAGATCCTGGCCGCCGCGGGTAGGTTGCCGCACACGGTCGTCGCGTGTGTGGGCGGGGGCAGCAATGCCCTCGGGATCTTCGACGGATTCGTGGAGGACGCCGAGGTGCAGCTGGTCGGAGTCGAAGCCGGCGGCGAGGAGATCGCGCCAGGTCGGCACGCCGCCCGGTTCGCCGGCGGAGCGGTTGGCGTCCTCCAGGGCACGCGAAGCTTCGTGCTGCAGGACGTGCATGGAAACATCGAGGACACGCACTCGATTTCGGCAGGGCTCGATCACGCAGCCGTCGGTCCGGAGCATGCCTGGCTGCGGGACCTGGGCCGTGCGACCTACACCTGGGTCACCGACACCCAGGCGCTGGAGGCGTTCCTGGAGCTCAGCCGCCGCGAGGGCGTCATGCCCGCGCTCGAGTCGGCACACGCGGTGGCGCACGCCATGCGCGTCGCGCGGACGCTGCCGGCGACCGACTGCGTGCTCGTCAACCTGTCTGGGCGCGGGGACAAGGACGTGGACACGGTGGCGGCGCGGCTCGACTCGGCCGATAGGGTGTCGGGCGGAGCCTGAGGCGTCGAATGTCGAAAATTGGCCATCGATTTCGGCGATTGCGCGACGAGGGTCGGACGGGACTCGTGACGTACGTGACGGCCGGCGATCCGAGCCTGGCACGCACGCCCGCCATCCTGCGGGCGCTGGACATCGCCGGCGCAGACGTGCTGGAGGTTGGCGTACCGTTTTCCGACCCCTTGGCCGATGGTCCGGTGATCCAGCGCGCGGCGGAGCGGGCCCTGGCGGGAGGCGCGACGCTGCGAGCGACGCTGGAGATGGTGAAGGCGGTGCGCGGCTCGATTGCGGCGCCGATCGTCATCTTCAGCTACGTGAATCCCATTTTGGCCATGGGCGTGGATCGGTTCGCGACGCTGGCATCGGCGGCCGGCGTCGACGGTGTGTTGATGCTCGATCTGCCGATCGAAGAGGCATACGAGATCCGGGCCGCGTTGATCGCGGCGAACCTGGATCCGATTTTTCTCGTGAGTCCGACGACGACCGTCCGCAGGATTCGCGCGGCGGCCGAGCTGAGCCGCGGGTTCCTCTACGGCATCTCCCGGTTGGGAGTGACCGGCGCGCGAGCCGAGCTGGCAAACGGCGCGGCGGAAATGGCGGCTCGGATTCGGGCGGAGACCGACATGCCCCTGGCGCTGGGGTTCGGCGTGTCGAAGCCCGAACATGTAGCGGCGATTGGCCAGTGGGCCGACGCGGCTGTCGTGGGGAGCGGCCTGGTGCGGGTGATCGAGGAGGCGGGTGACACCCCGATGGTCGAGCGACGGGTGGTGGAGTACGTGGAATGGCTGCGGTCGGAGATTGGAGCCAACACATGAGCGCGTCGGATCCGAACCCCGCAGCGGCTCTCGACGTGCTGCGCACCCGCATCGACGAATTGGACGCCGCCTTGGTGAAGTTGCTCAACGCGCGTGCCGCCTGCGCGCTCGAGATCGGCGCGATCAAGCTGGCGAGTGGAAGGCCGATGTACCAGCCGGCGCGCGAGCGCGACGTGATCGCGCACGTCACGGCGATTAACGACGGACCGCTGAAGGCCGACGGAGTGACGCGGCTGTTCGAGCGGATCATCGATGAAACCAGGCGGTTGCAACCGCGAGACGGCGCGCCACACGCCGAGGAACACGAGGGAGAGTGAGGCATGATGATCGTGATGCAGGAGCAGGCGTCCGAAGGCCAGATCGAGAAGGTCATCGCGCACCTGTCGGAGTTAGGGTTCGACGTGCACCGATCCACGGGCGCGTTGCGCACCGTCTTGGGCGCCGTGGGTGGTAATCGCACGTTCGACCCGCGACTCATCGAGGTGCTGGACGGAGTGTCTGAGGTTCACCGGCTCACGGCACCGTACAAGCTGGCAAGTCGAGCGTTCAAGCGAACACGTACGGTCGTACACGTTGGAGATCTGAGGATCGGTGGGGATGAGGTGATCGTCATGGCCGGCCCGTGCTCGGCGGAGACCGACGAGCAGGTCGAAACGACCGCAGTCGCTGTCAAGGCGGCCGGCGCCAAAGTGCTGCGTGGCGGCGCGTTCAAGCCGCGCAGCTCGCCTTACAGTTTCCAGGGCCTCGGGGAGGAAGGGTTACGCATGCTCCGCGGGGCGGTCGATCGGCACGACATGAAGCTGGTGTCGGAGGTCATGGATGCCAGCCAGATCGAGGTGGTGGGCAAGTATGCGGACATCTTCCAGGTCGGCGCGCGCAACATGCAGAATTTCACGCTGCTTCGCGAGTTAGGTCGCACGTCGATTCCCGTTCTTCTCAAGCGGGGCATCTCGGCGACGATCGAGGAGTGGTTGTTGTCCGCCGAATACCTCCTCGCAGGTGGAAACACCGATGTGATTCTATGCGAGCGGGGCATCCGGACCTTCGAGACCTACACCCGCAACACACTCGACATTTCGGCGATTCCGGCCATCCACAAACTCAGTCACCTGCCGATCGTCGCGGATCCGAGCCACGCCACCGGGCAGCGAGACAAGGTGGCGCCGCTGGCGCGCGCCGCCGTCGCGGCGGGCGCGGACGGGCTTCTGATCGAAGTGCATTGCGATCCGGATCACGCGAAGAGCGATGGCGCCCAGTCGATGTACCCCGAGCAGTTCGGTCGGCTGATGACCGAGTTGCGAATCATCGCGCCGGCCATCGGGCGCAGCATCTGCCTCGAATCGGTGGGCGGCCAGGCGTGGGGGTAGTGACCCAGGGACGGCGAACGCGCCATGGTGCCCGGTAAGCGGCTTCCTCTCGTCGAGCCAGATGCGGCCGGCGCTCGACCCGTGTTCGAGAGAGTCGGGATCATCGGGCTTGGCCTGATCGGCGGTTCGCTCGCGCTCGCGGCGCGGCGGGCGTGGCCGAAAGCGCTCGTCATCGGCGTCGACGATACGGTGGTGCTCGAGGAGGCGATGCGGCGCCACCTCATCGACGTGGCGGCCGACGATCCGGTCGTGCTGGCAGGGGCGGATCTCATCGTCCTGGCCGCGCCGGTCGAGCAAAACGTCGCGTTGCTCGACACGGTGGCGACGCACGTGCCCGGTGATGCGGTCGTGTCGGATGTCGGAGGCACGAAGCGCGCAATCGTCGCGGCAGCACGACGGCTCCCGCCGCGCCTACGATTCGTCGGAGGACACCCGTTGGCGGGCGCCGCGCGCGCCGGCATTCGTTTCGCGCGGGCCGACCTGTTTGACGGCCGCCCGTGGCTCCTGACGCCGGTTGAGGACGGCGAGCCGGACGCCCTGTCGCGGATGCGCGAGTTCGTTCGAGGCCTCGGAGCGGTCCCGCAGTGCATCGAGGTCGATGCCCACGATCGCCTGGTGGCCTCGCTGAACCAGCTTCCGCAGTTGGCGGTGACGGCGTTGATGCACGTGATTGGTGGACGGCTGGGCCGCGAGGGACTGGGCCTGGCCGGCCGAGGCCTGCGTGACACGACACGCGTAGCGTCGAACCCGGTCGGGGTCTGGCGCGACATCTGTTCCACGAACGCCGACGAGATCGGTCCGGCGCTCGACCAGTTCATCGAGGTCCTGGTCACGATGCGTGGGCACCTGGCCGATGGCGAAGGTCTGGAGGAGGTCTTCGAGTCGGCCAACGCGTGGCGTGCGGTGCTGGAGGAGGTCCGTCCCCCGGAGGCTGGCGATGCCTGACGCGTGCGCGCTGGCCGTGACGAGGGAGGTCATGGCGCGGATTGTGCGGCACGCACGTGCGGAGGCGCCGTACGAGTGCTGCGGATTGCTACTCGGCGAGGCCGGTGCGGTTGAATCGGTCATCCCTGCGCGGAACGTCGCCCGCAGCCGCTCGCGGTATCGCGTGCATCCGAAGGATCACTTCGACGCGATCCGAGCGGCCCGCGGGCGGGGCCTCACAGTCGTTGGAGCCTATCATTCGCATCCGAGTTCGCCGGCCCGGCCCTCCGAGACCGACCTGGCCGAAGCGACCTGTCCGGATTACGTCTATGCGATCGTTTCGCTGACAGGCGACCCGGATGTCCCCGCGACAGGGGCAGGGTTGCGGGCGTTTCGGCTCACACCTGGCGGCGCGAGGCAGCTGTGGCTCATGCTCACGTAAGGATCGTCCGTCAGCCGCGCGTCAGCGAAAGGCGGCGTCGTGACGCTGGCCGACGCCCGGGTGCACCTGAACTGTCGTTGTGGCAAACTCGACGACGTCGTCGTCCTGTTTGAGTCGTAGCATCACGTCGTATCGCCCTGATCGGCGAAACAGGTGGCGGATCGAGAAGCGGCGCTGGATGGTAGTCTCTCCCGCCTCGTAGGGCTCACAATCGAACGTCGACGACGACTTCGTGCCATCCCCCCATTCCCATTCGATCGTCGCGCAGTAGAATTCCTCGTAGTCGTCGGGCCCACCGCGCAACTGACCCACGAGCAGCACGCTGGTCGGGGAGAAGCTGATAGCCGGCGTGGCACGCAGGGCAAGGGACGGACGCGCGTCGTCGGAGTCCTGGGCACGCACCGGCGCGTCGCCGATGACAGCGCTCAGGGCCACGATCGACGCGCAGACGAGGACGAGTCGGGGCATGCGGTCTCCGAAGTGTCAATCCTGAGGTGACGAAAAATTCACGCGCGTCGTCAACCGGCCGGCCGCCGTCACAGCGTCACATTAGAGTTAGACGCCAGACGTGGAGCATTGGACGCATTCTAGCAGCCTGCCAAGGACTTCCGCTACGACGGCTAGGGGCGGCCAGGCCCGGGCGACGACGCGCCTCGCGGACTTGGGAACGCGACCCCCTATAATCAAGGGATGTGCATGCAAACGAGAGAGGTGACGGTGAAGTCCTCGACGGCCGCCCTTCGTGAGGTGGAGACGGAATTACTGGTGGTGCCGGTGCTCGAGGAAGAAACGGCTACGGACCTGGAGGGGCTGGATCGAGCGGTCGGTGGGATTCTGAAGGACGCGCGATCGCGGGGGGAGTTTCGAGGCAAGCGATTCGAGCAGTTGGGCGCGGCGGTCCAGGACGTGGGATGGCGGGCGCGAAGAGTCCTGCTGATCGGCGCGGGACGCGGCGCGCCGTCCATTCGGCACCTACGGCAGCTGGCGGCCGCGGCCGCGACGGCCGCGGGGAAGCAGCATGCCCGCACCGTGGCCTTCGTGATCCGGGGCGGCAGCGCGACGCCGGATGGCGCGCAGGCCGTAGCCGAGGGGCTCGTGCTGGGGACGTTCGACGCGGGAAGCTACAAGACGGACGACGACACGCATCGTGTCACGGAGTTAATCGTGTCGGCGCCGGCGGGCGAACCGACCGGGCTCGAGCGGGTGACCGCCCGGGGGGCGTTGCTCGGCGAGTGCGGCAACCAGGCCCGGCACCTGGCGAACGAACCGGGGAACACCCTGACTCCGCAAGTGTTCGGCGAGCGGGCGCGAACGCTCGTCGCCGACACGGCGCTCGAGGTCGAGGTGCTGGAGCCTCCGGCGATCGAAGCGCTGAAGATGGGGATGCTGCTGGGTGTGGCCCGCGGCAGCGCGGAGCCGGCGCGGGTCATCGTCATGCGGCACCGGCCGCATGGCGCCCCAGACGGTCCCGTGCTGGGCCTCGTGGGCAAGGGCATCACGTTCGACAGTGGAGGCATCTCGCTCAAGCCGGCGGAATCGATGGAGCGCATGAAAGACGACATGGCGGGCGGCGCGGCTGTCATGTGCGCGATGCGTGCAATCAGCCGACTGAACGTCGGCATCCAGGTGATCGGCGTGATTCCGGCGACTGAGAATCTTCCCGGGGGCCGCGCCATCAAGCCGGGCGATGTGCTGCGGAGCGCGGCCGGTAAGACAGTCGAAGTCATCAACACGGATGCCGAGGGCCGGCTGATTCTTGGCGACGCGCTGTGGTACGCGAAGCATCTCGGTGCGAGCCACCTCGTGGATGTGGCGACCTTGACCGGCGGGTGTGTCGTTGCGTTGGGCAAGGTCACCACCGGCCTGTTCGGCACACCGACCCGCTGGGTGGACGCCGTCATGGCGGCGGGGGAGACGGCGGGCGAGCAACTGTGGCCGCTCCCGGTGTTCGAGGAGTACGCGGAGTTGCTGCGGAGCGACATCGCCGACTTGAAGAACTCGGGCGGGCGAGCGGCGTCGCCGATCTCGGCGGCGATGTTCTTGAAGGCTTTTACGGGTGGCACGCCTTGGGTCCACCTCGATATCGCGGGCACCGCCTGGAACGACGAGGCCCGGCCGTACGAACCGAAAGGGCCTACCGGGGTCGTGGTGCGCACGCTCGTCGAGCTGGCCTGCGACAGCGCGCGGTGGCAGGCGGTGGGTGCCGAGTCGCCGTAGTACAATCGCGTCAATGCCCGGACAGCCCACGACTCCGATCATCATCCAGCTTCCGGACGGGCCCACCCCGGAATCCGGCGTGGCGGACGTGTTTCTTCAAGCGGTCGGGGTGACCGGCGTCTTCATTGTTGGCACCATCCTCGCTGGTATCGCGATTGGGGCACTGCTGATCTGGTTCCGTAGGCTGAGATCGGCGGGTCCGGACGAAGGCGTCCAGCGTCTGGGCCTCTAACGGTACGCGCCGCTTCCGGCGCGTACCGTCTCCCTTCCGTTCGGTCAGAAGTCGATTCTCCACGGGCGGCTAGGGCTGGGACGCGCTGGAGGAACCTATCGAGATGGTGACCTGCGATTCCGTTGGGGTCCGAATCACTATCGGCCGGCGCTCCCAAGAATTGCCTCCACCGTCCAGGGGCCCAGCGCCTCCAGCTCCCGCCGCTGGGCCGCGGGCGCGCGCATCGGTCTTGAGCTGGACCTCTCAGGGCTGCGCCGCGACCTGGATGTTCTTGAGCGCGCGCTGATACCGCAAGACCGCCTCGAACAGCGCCTGGGCAATGCGCTCGCGGTAATCGTCTTGTCTAAGGAGCAGCGCTTCGGCCCGATTGCTGACGAAGGAGATCTCGGCGAGCACGCTGGGCATCTGTGCGCCGATCAGGACGACGAATGGGGCCTGCTTGACGCCCAGGTCACGAAGGTTGGGATTGACCGGCCGCAGTCTCTGGTAGAGAGACTCCTGGACCATCTCGGCGAAGTCGCGCGATTCGTCCAGCTTGTTGTTGAGCGCAATGGTCTGGACGAGGTCCTGGAGCCGCGCCATTGTCCGACCGGACGAGGCATTCTCCCTGGCGGCGAGCGCTTCGGCTTCCGGATCTGCGGCAAAGTTCAAGAAGTACGTCTCGATGCCACGGGCGCTGCGATTCCGGCTCGCATTGGCATGAATCGACAGGAACAGGTCGGCAGCCTGACGATTGGCGAGCGCCGTGCGCTCCTCGAGAGGAACGAACGCGTCAGTCTCACGGGTGAGGACGACATCGACCCCGGGCTGGGACGCGAGCAGGCCCTTGAGCCGGAGTGAGATATCGAGAACGAGGTCGGCCTCCGAGATTCCGGAGCCTTGCGCGCCCGGGTCCCGGCCACCGTGGCCCGGGTCGATGACGACTCGGGCGATGCCGAGGCCGAGCTGGCGCGACAATGAGAAGGCGCCACCGGAATTCTCGGCGGGAGGGGCCGGCCCAGTGCGCTCCACGACGCGGGTGGTTGGCGCGGGCGAGTCCGGGCCGCGGCGGGTGTCGATGACCAGGCGATACGGGTTGTACAGCGCGAAGACGCTGTAGTCCTCGACATTGTCCAGGTCGAGAACCACCCGCGTGGTGCCGTTGGGGTGGCGTCCGAGGCGAATCTTGCGGACGATGTCATCGCTAAAGCTCAGCGTGGCGTTCTGGAGCTCGGGCACGGCCTCCGTCCCGGGCAGGTCGAAGAATACGCGGTCCGGGTTCTGGAGACGCTCGTGATGGTAGGCCACCTCCGCACCAAGGTAAATCGTCACGCGGACGCCGCCCGCAAGAGGCGTGCGATCGATGCGAGTGACGAGGGTGGGGCGCAGGCGAGCCGAAGCGACTCGGGCGAACCTCTGGAGGCGCTCATCGATTCGTCCGATGAGCGAACTGCTCGGGTACTCGCTCCGAAGTAGGCGTAACACGCGTTCGCCGGTCACTCGGTCCCCGGCCTCGCCGAAGTGCTCGAAGGCGTCGAGCGCGAGGCCGGCGGCCTGCCAGAGCGCGTTGTCGCTGTAGCCGCTTCGGGGATACTGGCGGACGACGGCACGATATCTCGCGATCAGGGACCGGAACTCTGCCAGGGTCGGGGGTTGGGGTCGCGTGGGCGCGCGCAGGGCTCGCTCGCGGCCCAGCGCGCTGGCGTAGAGCTCGCGCGCCGTCGCGGCCGCCGCCGGCGGTGTAAACGCCGTCAGGGCGGCGACGGCAATGAGAAGACAGACGACCACTCGAAGACTAGGCATCTAGATTCCGCGCGGCTCAGCGGAGTTGCGCGTCAACCTCCTCGAAGTAGTCCTTCGCCACGCGGACGTCCCGAGGCTTCCCACCGCCGCCAGACGACACCAGTCCCTCGGCTTCCATCATGTCGACGAGTCGGGCCGCGCGACTGAAGCCGATTCGAAGCCGCCGTTGGAGGTACGAAATCGATGCTTGGCCAGTCGAGACGATGATGCGGGCCGCCTCGTCGTAGAGGGCGTCCCGCTCGAACTCGACGGTGCCGGCTGTCTTCTCCTCCGCCGTGATCGTGTCGTCGTAGGCGGGCTGCCCCTGTTTCCTGAGGAAGCTCGCGAGCCGAGCGCTCTCCTGCTCGGAGATATACGGACCGTGGAGGCGGATGACCCGGGACGACGCGGGTGGCAGGTAGAGCATGTCGCCATTGCCCAGGAGTTGCTCGGCGCCGTTGCTATCCAGGATCGTCCGGGAGTCGGTCTTCGACGCGACCCGGAATGAGATGCGAGCCGGAAGATTCGCCTTGATCAGCCCGGTAATCACGTCTACCGACGGGCGCTGGGTGGCCAGGATGAGATGAATACCGACGGCCCGGGCCATTTGCGCGAGCCGGGCGATCGACTCCTCGACTTCATTGCTGGCCACCATCATCAAGTCAGCCAACTCGTCGATGACGACCACGATGTACGGGAGGGGCTCCGAACTTTCCTCGCCGTCCTCCGCGGCGCGCTGCGGTCCGGCTGCGGCCAACTGCCGCACATTCCGATTGTACTGGTCGATGTTGCGGACGCCGTGCGCCGCGAGATGCTTGTAGCGCTCCTCCATCTCTCGAACGGCCCAGCGCAAGGCGTTCGACGCTAATTTCGGCTCCACGACGACCGGGGTGAGCAGATGCGGAATGCCCTCGTACATGCCGAGTTCGAGCCGCTTGGGGTCGATGAGGATGAACCGGACATCCTCTGGTGTCGCCCGGTAGAGCAAACTGGTAATCATCGCGTTGACGGCAACCGATTTGCCGGCCCCGGTGGAGCCGGCAATCAGCAGGTGTGGCATCGACGCGAGATCGGTGATGAACGGCTCGCCGTGAATCGTTTTGCCGAGCGCTAGACTGAGCTTGGACGGCGAGCTTTGGTAGATTTCGGATTCGAGCAATTCGCGCAGCGAGATGAGCGCGCGGCTCTGATTGGGAATCTGGATCCCGACCGTGGACTTGCCCGGAATCCGATCGATGAGCACCGATTCGGCCCGCATCGCGAGACAGAGGTCTTCAGCGAGGCCGGTGACTCTGCTGTACTTCACGCCAGCGTCGGGCTTGAACTCGTAGGTCGTGACGATCGGTCCAGGGTGGATCTGCACCACGTCGCCGGCGACGTTGAATTCCCGGCACTTGTCGGTGAGCAACCGAGCGCCGTCCATGAGCTCGCGCTCGTCGATCTTGAGCTCAGTGCGCGCGGGATCGAGCAACGCGGCGGGAGGCAGGGAAAAATCGCCGTTGCGGCGCTCGGCGGGTGCCTTCGAGACGGGCTCCGGGAGCGGCAGCGGGCGCGCGGCCCACTCGGGCGGTGTCTGGCGGATGCTGGGTGCCGGCGTCTTGCGCGCCGGGCGCTTCTGCGAGGCCGACGGGTCGCCGTGCGGCGGTGGGGTGGCGAGAGCCTTCGAGAGGGCTTCGGCTTTGGCTTCCGCCTCGGCGGCCGGGGCCCGGCCGATGTGCTTCTTGACGATCTGTTGTCGCTGCCGCTCGCGGCGGCGTTCCGACCGGCGGTCGCGAAGCGACGCGAGGCCCGCCGCCACGGCACGGGTGACGCCCTGCCAGATACGGGCGAAGACGCGCCCAAAGGAGAATTGGGTGGAGAGGATGATCGCCAGGAAGAGTACCGTGAGGATGAAGATGATGGACCCGGTCCGGTTGAGGTACTCGGCCAGGAGCTGAGCGAGCCACGCGCCGGCGGACCCCCCGGCCTGCATCGTCGTGCCGGCGATGTCGATGGTGCCGAAGGCCAGGCTCAGAAAGGACGCCAGACAGGCCACGAGCAGGGCGGTGCCGGTGATCTTCGTGTAGGCCGCGTCGACACGCTGGCACCAGAAGAACTGCCACCCGATCGTGGCCGCAATGGCTGGAATGAAATAGGCGGTATAGCCGAGGAGCTGGTAGGACAGCTCCGCGAGAAAGGCGCCGACCCGACCAGCGAAATTGCTCGGCAAGTCGGAGCCGCCGGCGCTGAAGAACCAAACCGGGTCGGCCGGGTCGTAGGTCGAGAGCGCGATGAGCCAGGTGAGCGCTGTCGCGAAGAGCGCCACACCGAGAAATTCACTGCTCCGTCGAGAGAACCACGATCCAGCCATCAGATCTCCAGCACCACCGGCACCACCACCGGGCGCCGCCCAGTGCGCTTGCGAAAGAAGCGCTGCACTTCGACACGAACATGCTCGCCGATGAGCGCGTGGTCGGTGCGCTCGTCTATCGGCGCGTCGGCCAGGGCGGTTCGGAGCACCTGGGTGACTTCGCGCATGAGGTCAGCGCCGCCGGCACCCAACGCCAGTCCCCGGGTGATGATCTCGGGAGTTCCGCTCAGACGTCCGTCGTGACGGCTGAGGGTGACGACGGGGACAGCTAGACCGTGGTTCGCGAGCTGGCGCCGATCGCGTAGCACCTCGGCGTCCACCTCGCTATTCCACGTGCCGTCGATCAGGACACGACCGGCCGGTACTCGTCCGGCGACCCGGCCACCTCGGTCGTCGAACCGCAAAAGGTCCCCATTTTCAGCGATCAACACCGATGTTCGGCCTCCGCTGAGGGCTGCGGCCAACCGGCCGTGGAGGCCCAGCTGACGGTACTCTCCATGTATCGGCACGAAGTGGCGCGGTCTGACCAGCGTCAGGAGGAGCCGCAATTCCTCGGCACTGGCGTGTCCGGAGACATGGACCCGCCGCGCATCTGATGCGATGACGTCAGCGCCCCGGCGGGCGATGTCGTTCATCACACGACCGATCGCTCGTTGGTTGCCCGGAATGGACCTAGCCGAAAACACGACGACGTCGCCGGGGGCCAACCGGACGTGGCGGTGGTCGTCCCGGGCGATGCGTGAGAGGGCAGCGTGGGGCTCGCCTTGAGATCCGGTGACGAGGCAGAGGACCTTCCCGGGCGGGAGGTGCTGGAGGTCGGATTCGGCGACCTCGACCCCGGGGGGAATCTTCAGATACCCGAGACGCTGAGCGATTTGACTGTGCTCCGCGACGCCCCGGCCCACGAACGCCAGATGACGCCCGTGCCGACCGGCGAGGTCGGCCAGGATCTGCATTCGGTGGATACTGGACGCGAAGAGCGCCACGACGACCTGCCCGGTCGTGCCGCCGATGATTGCCTCGAATGCGTCGCGCACGTCGACCTCGGAGCCAGACGAACCCGGCCGGTCCGCATTCGTGCTGTCCCCGAACAACGCCAGCACTCCTCGCCGACCAAGCTCGGCGAACCGGTGCAAGTCGATTGTGCGGCCGTCCACGGGGTGATGATCGATCTTGAAGTCGCCGGAATGGATGACCGTTCCGGCGCGCGAGTGCACGGCCAGCGCGAAGCAATCCGGCATGCTGTGCGTGACGTGAAGGAACTCGACGCGGAGCGCCCCGATCTCAACTTGCGCGCCAGGTTGGACGGGCACCAGCCGCGTGCCCGGTTCGATGCCATGCTGCGCCAGTTTTCGCTCGACGAGCGCGAGGGTGAGGGGCGCGCCGTAGATCGGGGCATCGAACATCGGCCACATGTAGGGAACGGCGCCGATGTGATCCTCGTGGCCGTGCGTAAGAATCAGACCGGCGATGGGCCGCTCCAAAGACTCGAGGTAGGTCGTGTCGGGCACAATGACCTCGACGCCGGGCAGACCGGGCTCCGGGAACATGACACCGGCGTCCACGAGCACCGTGGTGCCGTCGCAGCCAAGCGCCAGCATGTTCATGCCGAACTCGCCGACGCCGCCCAGGGGCACGGCTTCGAACACCGGCGGACCGTCGAGCGAACGCTGATCGCGCATCGGATCTCACACGCAGCCGGGTATCGCGCCGTCGCGATCGATGGCGCGCCACCGCGCGAAGTCATATCGGCCGCAGGGATCGGGCGCACGGCACCCGGGCTGCGTCTACTTCAAGATTCAGGCTGCTGGGTCGGCCTGGAAGGCGGGTTGTCTGGCACCTGACTATAGCACACGTTCGGCGGCTCGCCGGGTGAACGCCTTCGCAAGTCTCGCCAGCTCAGTCAGTTGAAGCGTCTCCGGTCGGCGCCGGCCGTCGAGGCCGGCGGCCGCCAGGACGGCGCGCGGCGCCAGCGCCCGCTCGGCCGCGAGCGGGGTGATGGCGTTCACCAGCATCTTACGCCGGTGCTGGAATACGCGCCGGATGACTTGTTCAAAGAGGTCCGGGTCACCGACTGAGACACGAGGCGGGCGGAACGCCAGACGCACGACAGCCGACCGAACCTTGGGCGGCGGACGAAACGCTCCCGGAGGCAGACTCAGCAGTCTGGTCACGTCCGCCTGGAGCTGAGCCAGGACGGCCGGCGGCCCGTAGGCCTGGCTGCCCGGCTGGGCGACGAGCCGGTCCGCCACCTCTCGCTGGAACATCAGCGTGGCGTCGGCGAACGGACGCGTGAGGCGCTGCGCTCGCAGAATGTGAAAGAGCGCCGGGGACGAGATGTTGTAAGGCAAGTTGCCGACAACCCGAATCGCTGTTCCCGCGGCGGGCCGGTGCGCCGCTGCGAGCGCCGCGAGATCGACCTCCAGGACGTCGGCCGTCACGACGGTGACGCGGGGTAACGAGCTGGCGTGGAGGGCCGCAGCGAGATCCCGGTCGATCTCGATGGCGACGATCGTGGCGCCGGCGGTGACGAGAGCCTCGGTCAGCGCCCCGCGGCCCGGTCCGATTTCGAAGAAGAGGTCAGCCGGCGATGGCCGAATCGCCGCGACTACCTTGGCCACCCAGGCCGGCTCCAGAAAGTGCTGCGCGAAGCGGCGCCGGACCGGTCTTCGTAGCTTTGCGATTCGCGGCGCTCGGGTGGCGCTCATCGCTTGCGGCGGCGGCGGGTCCGCGGCACCGACGGGGTCGAGGCGGCGACGAACGGGCAGTCCGCCCTCGCGGCACAGCGATCGCAGAGCGGCGTTGGCTTGCAGACACGCCGCCCGTGCAGGATGAATGTGTCTGACGCACGCGTCCAGGTCCGCTGCGCCAGGCTGGCGCACAACTGATGCTCGACGACGACGGGGTCGTCGCTGCGCGCAATTCCGAGCCGATTCGCGACGCGCAGGACGTGCCGGTCGACTGGCAGCGCTGGCACGCCGAGGGCATGGCCGAGCACGACGTTGGCCGTCTTGCGGCCGACACCAGGCAGCGATATCAGCGCCTCGCGGGTCGTTGGCACTTGGCCGGCATGGGTGGACACGAGTTGACCCGCCATGCCGAGGAGCGCGCGGGCCTTGCTGCGAAAGAAGCCGCTGGCGCGGATGAGCCGTTGTAGCGCGTCGTCGCTCGCGCGGGCCAGCCGGCGGGCGTCCGGGTAGTGCGTGAAGAGCTCGGGCGTGATCGCATTGACGCGTTCGTCCGTGCACTGCGCCGAGAGAATGGTGGCGACCAGCAACTCGAACGCGGAGCTGTAGTGCAGTTCGGTGTCCGCATGCGGGTGCTGCCGGCTAAGCGCGCGGAGAATTCGTCGCACGTCCGCCGCCGGCCGGGGTGGAGGCGGTGGGGTCCTGGCGGCGCGGGGCATAGATGTGCGTGACACGCCCGATGGTCGCGCGTCAGTGGACGGGGTCGCCGGACGGGGTCTCGTCGCGCTTCGACGCGGGCGGGTCGCTGACGGCACGAGTGTGCTCCTGGAGGGTCGCGATCAACGTAGGCACGAACTGCATCGGTAGGACGATCTTGGCCCGGACCGGGGCGCGGACGACGCGATCGGTTTGCGCTTCTTTGACGTCCTGTTGTGACAGCGGCATGACTTCACAGAAGGTCAGGGTGACGTCGAACGGTGTGTGCGCAATCGTGCAGAAGTTGGCATAGGTCCGAGGCGCGTGCGAGTCCTCGTCGGGAACGATTGTGAAGTTGATTTGCTGCTTGGGCGTATCCAATGGACTCCTCCACGGGGCGACGGTTCGGGGCGCCCGGCGTTAGTACTTTCGCATGACGCCAACCACGACACCCTGAATCTGAAGATCGGCCGCATCGATCAGGATCGGTTGCATCGTCGGATTGGCCGGCTGCAAGCGAATCTTGCCGTCATCCTTGAAGAACGTCTTCAACGTCGCATCGGCGCCGTTCAGCAGGGCAATGACCATCTCGCCGTTCTCGGCGGTCTTGCGATCCTCGACGAGCACGAAGTCTCCATCGGTGATGTGTTCGTCGATCATCGAATCACCGCGCACGCGGAGCACGTAGGTCTCTTCAGGTTTCCGGACCAACGATTCGGGCACGGCGATCGGCTCCGCCGTCGTGACAGCTTCGATGGGCACGCCGGCTGCCACGTAGCCCATGAGCGGAAGCTCCAGTGAACGCGCACCGACGCGCGTCGGAATCAGCTCGACGGAGCGACTTCGGTTCCACGCGCGGCGGATGAAGCCCTTCTCCTGCAAGTTCCTCAGGTGCTTGTGGACCGTGGCGAGCGACGACAGACCAAAACGTCGACCGATCTCTTCGAGGCTGGGCGCGTAGCCGTGCTGCTGGATGAACTCCGCGAGGTAGTCGAGAATCTCACGCTGGCGCTTGGTCAGAGGTTGCACGTGTCCTCCCATTCGGGCTGGTCGCCCGAGCTGGACCGGTGGAACGTCGTGGTGCTCACCGGCCTGCCGATACTGTATGCAAACAAAAGGCGAAGGTCAAGTCCCTTGACGCGCAGGGCCCCCGGGGCCTTCTGCTAGCATCGGCCTCGATGCGACTATCCGTCGCGCCGCGGCCGGCCGGCGCCCTGTTCGACGTCGTCGGGCTTGGTCTCAACAGTGTCGACCTCCTCACGGTGATCGCCGGTCCGATTCGGCCGAATGGCAAACACCCGGCGGATCAGATCGTACGATTGCCCGGTGGGCAGACGGCGACCGCGCTCTCGGCGTGCGCCCGGCTCGGGTGGCGGAGCCGCTACCTTGGACGCTTCGGCGACGACGACCACGGACGCTTCAGCAAGTCGCAGCTCGCGGCGGGCGGTGTCGATGTGTCGGCCAGCGTCACGGTCCGCGATGCGACCAATCAATTCGCGGTAATCATCGTCGACCGTCGGAACGGTGAGCGAACCATCATGTGGCGGCGCGACCCGGCACTGGCCGTGCCCGCGAGCGAGCCGACCCCTGAAGCCGTTACGTCGGGACGGGTCCTGTTGGTCGATTGCGCAGAAACCGAAGCTGCGATGGCCGCCGTGCGGATGGCGCGTCGCGCGGGAATCCCGACAGTCATCGACGTCGAGCGAGTACGTCCGAATCTGGAACCGCTGCTCGAGGAAGTCGACGTCATCATTGCCGCGCAGGCGTTTCCCGCCGCGTTGACCGGTGAGCCTGAGATCGGCCGGGCGCTGCGGGCGATGGCTTCGCGGTTTCGAGCGCAGCTCGTGGCGGTCACGCTCGGCGAGGAGGGCAGCCTGGCGCTCATCGGGGAGCGAGAAATCCGCACCACGGGATTCCGGGTGAAGGTGGTCGATACCACCGGTGCGGGCGACGCCTTTCGCGGGGGGTTCATCGCGGCTTGGCTGGAGGCCGGCGCAGCGGCGAAGGCGGATGAGCTGCTGCGATTCGCGAACGCCGTCGCGGCTCTGAATTGCCGTGGGTTGGGGGCGCAATCCGGTCTCCCGGGGATCGACGAGGTGCGCCGACTGCTCGCGTCGACCGGCTGACATGGCGTGCTAGACTCGCGTGTCGGAACGACAACAGTCCGTGGTGAAAGTCCGGCGTCGCACCGAGACCCCGCTGACCAAAGCCGTGGTCGGCCCCAGCAAGGCGCGACGAGGGAACATATCGGGAATACTTGAATGAGACGCAACGCAGCCAGGCGGGAGGCAGCGCCGGTCGAATGCAGCTGGACTTTCACCGCGGGCTGCTAGGGTGAACACGCGAGCATGGCAGAGCGTACACTGTCGCGACTCGTGGGCTTGGCGTTGTGCGGGGTGTGCGGTCTGACCCTCGACGCCGCCATGCAACGTGGAACGCCGTCGCCCGCGCAACAAGAAGCCCTGGCGGCTTCCTTCGCCGTCAAGTTGGCGGGTGTGGTCGGGCACGCCAGCGAAGAAGGCGCCCCGGCGTCGAGTCGCGAGACGCGGGTGACGGAGGCGGAGGCCAACGCCTACCTCCGTTCGAACGTGCCCCTGCCGACTGGTATCTCCGAGCCGCACGTCACGTTCGCGGGCGACGGCCGGGCAACGGGCCGCGCGATCGTGGATGTCGACCAAATCCGGGAACTGCGTCAAGGTGGCTGGTTCAATCCGCTGAGTTATTTGACGGGACGACTGTCGGTGACGGCGACCGGCGTCCTGCGCGCCAGCGAAGGGGTGGCACGCGTGACCATCGAGCGCGCCGAGGTCGGCGGAATCCCGCTACCGGGCCGGCTCCTGAGGGAACTGATAGCCAGCTACACGAAGTCGGACAAGACGCCGGATGGCGTAGACGTCGATGGCGAACATTCGCTGCCCTACGGCATTCGTGAGATCCAGGTACATCCGGGCGAAGTACGCATCGTCCAGTGACGAGCGACGGCGACCTGCCGACCATCCGGACCAGACGCCCTGCGGGCCGGACGGGCGCTCATGACATCGGACGACTTCCTCGCGACACGCCTGCAGTACGTCAAAGGCGTGGGCCCCCGGCGCGCGGCCGAGTTCACGAAAGCGGGACTCGCCACCGTCGACGATCTCCTGCACCGGCTCCCGATGCGGTATGAGGACCGGCGCGAATCGCACGCCGTGGCCTCGGTCGTCGCCGGGACGACCGTGTCGGTGATGGGGGAAATCCTCGAGGCCACCGTGCGGCCGACCCGCCGGCGCGGGTTTACTATCTTCGAGATGGCCCTGGCCGATCCGAGCGGGGTGATCCGAGCGACCTTCTTCAACCAGCCATTCCTCCGGGATGTGCTGATCGCGGGGCAGCAGGTCGTGCTGTTCGGCAAGGTAGAGGCCCATGCGGGCGGCGGCCTGCAGTTGACCAATCCGCAGTTCGAAGTACTGGGCGCGGCCACGGGTGAGGGTGGCGACGCGGAGGATACGCGGGTGCATACGGGCCGCATCGTTCCAGTCTACGAGCGGATCGGCAGTGTCACGCCGAAGATGCTCCGTCGGATCGTATTCGGGGCGGTGCAGCGGATGCCGGCCGTGGTGTCCGACCCGCTGCCCGCGCCGATCAGGGAGCGGCTCTCCCTACCGGGTGTCCGAGCAGCGCTCGTGGAGGCTCATTTCCCGGAGTCCGAGACGTCGCTGAGCGCGCTGAACGCTTTTCGCGCGCCGGCGCAGCATCGCTTGATCTTCGAAGAGTTCTTCCTGTTTCAAGTTGGCGTGCGGTTGCGGCGCCGGGCGCTCGACGCGGAGCGAAAACTCAAGGTGCCTCGAGTCGACGACCGCATTCGGCGATCGGCGCTGGAGGTACTGCCGTTCAGGCTGACGGAGGGGCAGAAACGGACGTTGCAGGAAATCGTGCGCGACATGCAACGCCCGGAACCCATGAACCGTTTATTGCAGGGGGACGTCGGCGCCGGAAAGACCATCGTGGCATTGCTGGCGGCGCTCGTGGCGATGGAGAACGATCTCCAGGTGGCGCTGATGGCGCCGACGGAAATTCTCGCGGAGCAGCACTATTTGAATGTGAGGCGGCTGCTCTCGAAATCGAGATTCAACGTCGTGCTGCTGTCGGGTGGCCTCACCGGCGCCGGGCGGCGACGGGCGACCGAGGCGCTGGCGCGCGGCGATGCCCAGTTCGTCGTCGGCACGCATGCCCTGGTGCAGGATCCGGTGACGTTCCGTCATCTTGGTCTGGTGATCATCGACGAGCAGCACCGTTTTGGAGTCTGGCAGCGGGCGACCCTGCGCGGCAAAGGGTGGCATCCCGACGTCCTCGTCATGACGGCGACGCCGATTCCACGAACCCTGGCGTTGACGACCTACGGAGATCTCGACGTATCGACGATTCGTGAGTTGCCCCCGGGGCGTCATCCCATCCGAACGACCGCGAAGCCCGAGGGCCGGCGCCAGGAGGTGTATCGCCTGATGCGCCGGGAGCTCGATGCCGGCCGGCAGGCCTACGTCGTGTATCCGCTGGTCGAGGAGTCGGAGAAGATCGAGCTGAAGGCCGCGACCGAGATGGCCGTGCACCTGTCGGAGGAGGTCTTTCCCGATCGTCGGATCGGCCTGATTCATGGGCGCCTCAAGAGCGACGCGAAGGAGCAGGTCATGCGGGCGTTCCACCGCGGCGAGTACGACGTTCTCGTGTCGACCACCGTTGTCGAGGTCGGCGTCGACGTACCCAACGCCACGGTGATGGTCGTGGAGCACGCCGACCGCTTCGGCTTGGCTCAACTGCACCAGCTGCGGGGCCGCGTGGGCCGCGGAACGCATCAGTCCTACTGCGTCTTGCTCTACGATGCTCACGTGACGCAGGCCGGTCGGGCGCGGCTGCGGGCGCTGGTCGAGAGCAGTGACGGGTTCGTCCTGGCGGAACGCGATCTCGAGCTGCGCGGTCCGGGAGATTTCTTCGGCGCCCGGCAATCGGGGATCCCGACACTTCGAGTCGGGGACCTGCTGCGTGACCAGGCCGTCATGGAGCTGGCCCGAACGGAAGCCGAGGCCGTGCTGGAAGCCGACGGCGGCGAAGCCGCGCTGATCGAGCTCGTCGAGACCACCTGGGCCCAGCGATTCGGTCTGGTGGGAATCGGATGATCAGCCGGAGAAGGGAGCGGGCGGTGTGCGGGTGATCGGCGGCAGCCTGAGGGGACGACGTCTGAGCGCGCCACGCTGGGCCGGTTTGCGCCCGACATCGGGTCGGCTGCGGGAAACGCTGTTCGACATCCTGGGGAACGGCGTGCGCGGGGCCCGCGTGGTCGATGGATTTGCCGGGACCGGCGCGATCGGGATCGAGGCCCTGAGCCGCGGCGCGGGGCACGTGACGTTCATCGAGTCGGATGCCCGGGCCGCGCGGTTGATCACGGAGAACCTGCGCAGGTGCGGTGTCGAGCGCGGGTATACTATCCTCCGCGGGCCCATGGCGCGGGCGTGGAGGCGATCGCAGAGCCCGGATAGTGTCGATCTCGTGTTTCTGGATCCCCCCTACGACGCCAATGGCATCGAGTCACTGGTGCGGGCGGCGGCGCCCCACGTGGCGCCGGACGGTGTGATCGTGGTCGAACATCCGCGCGGGCGACCGTGTCCCGACCGTATCGCAGGGATGCGGCGCGCGCGGACGGTCACGGCCGGAGACAGCGCGCTGTCGTTCTACCGCGACGATTCAGCCGGGGCATCGACACACCAGGAACCGTAACGAGGTCACGATGACGAAATCCGGTTCGAGAAAGCGGGTGGCGGTGTATCCCGGCTCGTTCGATCCGCTGACAAACGGGCATGTGGACATCATTCTGCGGGGCGCGCGGCTGTTCGATCGCATCATCGTCGCGTTGCTGGTGAACACGGACAAGGCACCGCTGTTCACGGTGGCGGAGCGGGTGGAGATCGCCCGGGAAGTCTTCGCCCCGCACGCGAACGTCGAGATCGACACCTTCGATGGACTACTCGTCGACTATGCCAGCCGGCGCGATGCCAATGTCATCGTCCGCGGGTTGCGCGCGATCTCGGATTTCGAATTCGAGCTGCAGATGGCGCTCATGAACCGGCGACTGAACCCGGACGCCGAAACGGTCTTCATGATGCCGGCAGAGCAGTACACCTACGTCAGCTCTCGGCTCGTGAAGGAGGTGTTCGCCCTCGGGGGCTCGATCGGCGGGCTGGTGCCAGACGTTGTGGAGACGCAGCTCCGGCGCAAGCGGGAGCGGCAGGCGGGTGTCCGAGTCTAGCAGACCGTACCTTGACCGAACGACGACGAGAGGTCAGCGACCGATGAAATTGGCTGGACGGACGACGCGGGTGGCGTCGTCACCGACGTTGAAAGTGGGGCTGGAGGCGGCGCGGCTGCGCCGCACCGGCGTGGACGTGGTGGATTTCGGGGCGGGTGAGCCGGATTTCGCGACGCCGGAGCACGCGAAGGCGGCGGCGAAGGCCGCGATCGAGGCCAACTTCACGAAGTACACCCCCAACGCGGGCATCGAGGAACTCAGGCAAGCCATCGCCACGCGGTACCGCGCCGACTATGGGGTCCAGTACGATCCGGCACAAGTGGTGGTCACGGCGGGCGGGAAGCAGGCGCTGTACAACACGGCGCAGGCACTGTTCGACGAAGGCGACGAGGTCGTGACACACGCGCCGGGCTGGCCGTCGATCATCGCGCAGATCAGGTTGGCCGACGCGGAGCCGGTCACGGTCCGCACCTATCCGGAAGATGGCTTCAGGATTCGTCCGCAATCAATCGTCGACGCCATCACGCCGCGCACACGCGGCATCATCATCACTTCACCGGGCAACCCTACCGGGGCGGTGATGGCCGAGGCGGACTTGGCGGTCGTCGCCGACGCGGCCGCGGCGCACGATCTCTGGGTCGTGCTCGACCTGTGCTACGAGCGACTGATCTACGAGGACATCCCGCACAACCTCCCCAAGGTGCTACTCGACCGAATACCGGAGCGGACCGTCTTGACCGGCTCGATGTCAAAGGCGTATGCGATGACCGGGTGGCGCTGTGGCTGGGTGATGGGACCCGCGGCGCTGATCGCGGCGTGTAGCGCCATTCAGAGCCATGCCACGTCGAACGTCTGTTCGATCACGCAGCGGGCGGCGATCGCGGCGCTCGAGGGCCCGCAGGAATGCGTCGCGACGATGCTGTCCGAGTACCGGTCGCGGCGCGATCAGGCGGCGTCGTGGCTGACCGCCGATCCCAGAATCCACCTGGTCAGACCGGCCGGCGCCTTCTACCTGTTTCCGGATGTCTCGGAACTGCTCTCGGTCGAGGGCATCCGGACGTCGGCCGAATTCGCGCAGGAGCTCCTGACGAAGGCTCATGTGGCGGTCACCCCGGGGGAGGCGTTCGATGCGCCTGGATTTCTGCGTCTCTCGTACGCGACGTCGCTCGAGCGGTTACGAGAAGGCACGAACCGGATCCTCAAGTTCGTGAAGACGAGCGACCGAATCTTCCAGCACGACACACCGGCCGTTTCGTAACCCCGGCGGACGGCTCATCCATGTTGTCGGCAGACTTCATCAAGGCGATCCGTGACGTCGTCGGACCGGACAGCGTGTCCACCGCGTCCGACGAGCTCGCGGCCTACGCGGCCGATGCGTCGAAGTGTCAGGGCCGGGCCGAGGCGGTCGTGCGGCCGGCGACAACCGAGGCGGTGGCGGGCATCGCGAGATTGTGCGACCGGTATCGCGTGCCCCTGACCGTGCGCGGCGGCGGCACGGGCTACACCGGCGGGTCCGTACCGGCGCAGGGCGGGGTCGTCCTGACGATGGAGCGCTTCACGAGGATTCTGGAAATCGACGAAGTCAACCTCCTGGCGGTGGTCGAGGCAAACGTCGTGACCGGGGATCTGCAGCGCGCCTGTGAAGCCGTGGGACTCTTTTACCCACCCGATCCGGCCAGCCTGAACCAGTGCGTGATCGGCGGCAATGTGGCGGAATGCGCCGGCGGCCCGCGGGCCTTCAAGTACGGAACGACGGAGCGGTATGTCCTGGGCCTCGAAGCGGTGCTGCCGACGGGTGAGATCATTCGGACTGGCGGGAAAACAGTCAAGAACGTCGTCGGCTACGACCTGACGCACACGCTGGTGGGCTCCGAGGGCACGCTGGCCATCGTGACGCAGGCGATCCTCCGGCTCCTGCCGTTGCCGCCGACGCGGGAGACGATCCAGGCGACGTTCGAGCGAGTGGAGGAGGCCGTCCAGGCGGTCATCGAGTTGGTTCGCGCGAGGGTCGTACCGGCGGCACTGGAGCTCATCGACGCGGAGTCGCTGGCGGCGGTGGCCCGATACCTCGGAGACCATTCGCTGGCACCGGCCGGCACCGGAGCCCTCCTCTTGCTCGAGGTCGACGGCCTCGAGGTCACGGTGCGCGAAGAGGCGTCGCGAATCGAAGCGGCCTGCCGGCGAGCCGGCGCCGTGGAGACGCGCCGCGCGGCCGATGACGCGGCCCGGGAAGAGCTCTGGCGGGTGCGCCGTGAGCTGTCGCCGGCGTTGAAGACGATCGCCGACCTCAAACTGAATCACGACGTCGTGGTGCCGAAGGCGCGAATCCCGGATCTGTTCGCGTGCGTGGCGCGCCTCCGGAAGGATTTCGAGCTGACGATCGCATGCTTCGGACATGTCGGGGATGGCAACATCCACGTCAACATCATGGTCGATCCGGGCGACGCGCACGCCGTGGCGCGGGCCGGTGCCGCCGAGCGAGCGCTCTTCGAGGAGGTCGTGCGGCTCGAAGGGGCTATCAGCGGCGAGCACGGGATCGGGTTGGCCAAGCGATCGTTCATGCCGCTCGCCCTGTCGGACGACGAGATAGCGCTCATGATCCGGCTGAAAGCGGCGTTCGACCCCCACGGCATCCTCAATCCCGGAAAGATCTTTCCTGCGGCGAGCGGCTCTTAACCCTAGAACTCACGTGCGTTGCCACGGCTGGCTTGGTCTGCCCGGCGAGGGCGGCGTTGCTCCTCAGTCATTTGGGCCCACCAAACTCCTTCGTCGCGCCTTGCCCTGACCGTCCAGCCCGGTGCCAGCCATTGGCAACACACGTGAGTTCTGGGGTTGGAGCCGCACCCGCTCGGGTCCGCCGCGCGAGCTGGTCAGTCCGCGTCCGTACGCTCAGCGTGCACGGAGACCGTCAGCGGTTCGTCACGAGTTGCACCCGGCCCTGGAACATCGCCGGGTCAGGTCGCCAGAGGTCGCGCACACGAAGGGCCGCCATATTGACGTAGGTCACCTCCGCCAGGACCCTGGTCGGCGTGGCGATACGCGCACGAATGTCAGCGAAATCGCGAGACGGAATCAGGCAGAGGACCCGGTTCGGGGCGTCCAGGAAGCGGGCGGCCTGCTCGAGAGAACCGAGATCATGGCGCGGCGTCCCCGAATAGAACATCTGATTCTTCCCGAACGCGCGATAGGCGCCAAGGGTATCGCCGGGTTCCCAGAGGTCGACGATCGCGGCGGCCATCGTCTGCACCGGTGCCGGGCGGGGAGGGGCCAATACCTGGTAGTGCAGCGCCAGGAGGGTGATCGCGCCGCCGACGGTGACGGTCGCCGGTACGAACCGCCGGGCGCCCCGGGCCAGGACCCCAAGCAGCACACCTGCGGCGCCGAGCAGCGTGGCCGGCGCCAGGATCGGCAGCGGAAAGCCTGACGCTTCGAGCAAGGGCAGCGCGCGGAACAGCAGGCCGGCCAGCAGGCCCCAGAGCGCGGCGACTGCGATCGCGCAGCCGTCGAACAGGCCCCTGCGCAGTCGCGTCCCCGGGGCCTCGGCGTACGACCGCAAGGTGCTGGCGAGGAGAATCGCGAGCGGCGGCAGCATCGGCAGGATATAGCGCGGCTGCTTCCCGATGGACAGGGTGTAGAACATCAGGGGCGCCAGCGCCCACACGGTCAGCCGGAGGTTGGCCGCCGTTGGCGCACGGCGGGTCCGGAGCGTGCGCACGACGGACGGCACCCACAGCGCGATGAAGGGGGTCCAGGGCAAGAAGCCGCCGGCGAGAATCGGGAGATAGAACCAGATCGGACGGGACTCGTTGAACTCGGTTGTGGTGAAGCGGACGAGATTTTCACCGACGAAAAATCGCACCAGGTACTCCGAGCCATGACGCTCAGCCATGGCGAGAAACCACGGAGCCGTGAACAGGGTGAACACACCGATTGCGGCCAGGACGGCCGGCCGGCAGAGGACGGGGGGCCAGCGCCACCGTCCCGCCTGCGCACGGTGTTCCCAGAGTGCCAGGGGACCCGCGACGATCGCCGGCAGGAGGGCGCCGACCGGCCCTTTCGTGAGGCAGGCCATGCCCGCGGCAGCGGCGGCGATGATGAGCCAGCGGCGTTGTTGCGAGGTTGTGTCGGTCGGTGGCTCGCCGGGGCCGTCGGCGGGTGAGAGCGCACGAATCAGCGCCCAGGTGCTCAGAACGACCCAGGCGGTCAGGGGCAGGTCGGGGAGGGCTTGCCGGGCCATGGCGAAGCAGCCGTAGGTCGTCGCGACGATCGCGCCGGCAAGCACTCCGGTCGTCGAGTCATACCATCGACGCCCGATCGCGTACGAGAGCCAGGCCAGGGCCAGGCCGGCAAGCGCCGAGGGCAGGCGCGCGGCAAGCTCGCTGGGACCGATGACAAGATAGCCGGCCGCGATCAGCCAGTACATCAGCACCGGCTTTTCGAAACGAGGCTGCTGGTTGTACATCGGCGTGAGCCAGTCGCCGGTCTCGAGCATCTCACGGGCGGATTCCGCGTAGAAAGCCTCGTCCGAGTCAGTAATCGCACTGCGACCGAGCCCCGCGAAGAGGGTCAGCGCGCAGAGTGCGGTGATCCAGAGTAGATGGCGGGGCACGCGACGGATTGTATCGCAGCGCCCCCGCGGCTTCGATTCAGCGGGGTCTCGCTGCCACGCGGCAGCTGCTCGGCCCCGGTTTGGCTCGGCGCAGTTGGACGTTGACACGCGCAGCCCGCCCTCGTATACTGGTGCTGCGTCTGGCTCCTATCCAGGCTGCGAAGGAAAGACCCGCGGGGTTCCCGCCCCTTCACAACCCACAACCGACAACTTCGACTCACGGTTAGCTGTTCTATGGCAACACAAAATAAGCGCCCCTCCGCGCGTCCGTCCGCAGATCCGGAGACGGCGACCACGGCCACGGCCGTCGAGACTCCCGAGAGCTCACCACGCAAAAGCAATAAACACGGCAACAGCTTGAACATCACTGAGCTGAAGGAGATGAGTATCCAGAAGCTCACCCAGGTCGCGAAGGATTTGAACGTCGCGGGTGCGACCGGGATGCGCAAGCAGGATCTGATCTTCCAGATCTTGAAAGCGCAAACGGAACAAAGCGGGTTCATCTTTTCGGAAGGTGTCCTGGAGGTGCTCCCGGACGGCTTCGGCTTCCTGCGCGCCCCGGACTACAATTACCTCCCCGGCCCCGACGACATCTACGTCTCGCCGTCGCAAATTCGCAAGTTCGATCTGCAGACCGGGGACACCGTCTCGGGTCAGATTCGCCCACCCAAGGAAGGGGAGCGGTATTTCGCCCTGATCAAGGTTGAGGCGGTCAACTTCGAGGCGCCCGAACAAGCGCGGGACAAGCTGTTCTTCGAGAACTTGACGCCGCTGTATCCGTTGGAGCAGGTCATGCTCGAAACTACCGGCGACAACCTGTCGGCGCGCGTGATGGACTTGATGACGCCGATCGGGAAAGGGCAGCGCGGCTTGATCGTGGCGGCGCCGCGGACGGGGAAGACCATGCTACTGCAGACGATTGCGCAGTCGGTGGCCACGAATCACCCCGAGATCTACCTGATCGTGCTGCTCATCGACGAGCGTCCAGAGGAAGTGACCGACATGCAGCGCTCGGTCGACGGAGAGGTGATTTCGTCGACATTCGACGAGCCCGCTCAGCGGCACGTGCAGGTCGCGGAGATGGTCATCGAGAAGGCCAAGCGCCTCGTCGAACACAAGAAGGACGTGGTGATCTTGCTCGATTCCGTCACGCGCCTGGCCCGCGCCTACAACACGGTGATTCCACCGTCCGGGAAGGTGCTCTCGGGCGGCCTCGACTCGAACGCGCTCCAGAAGCCGAAGCGGTTCTTTGGCGCGGCGCGAAACATCGAGGAGGGTGGCTCCTTGACGATCATGGCGACCGCGCTGGTGGATACCGGCTCCCGAATGGACGATGTCATTTTCGAGGAGTTCAAGGGCACCGGCAACATGGAGATCCATTTGGATCGGAAGCTCGTGGACAAGCGCGTGTTCCCGGCGATCGACATTCAGAAGAGCGGCACCCGCAAGGAAGAGCTCCTGATGAACAAGGAAGACCTGAATCGGGTGTGGGTGCTCAGGAAGGTCCTGACACCGCTGTCGCCTGTCGAGGCCATGGAGTTACTGCTCGACAAGATGGGGAGGACGAAGTCCAACGCCGAGTTCCTCGCGGCGATGCAGAAAATGGGGTAGCCGCCCACCTGAGCGCCGTCAGTGGTTACGATCAAAGTCCGCAAGAACGGACCCTTTCGCGTCGACGGCGCCGACGTGACCCTCATCGACTCGACCGGCCACGTCTACACCGTGAAGGACCGTCCGTTCGCGTTGTGCCGATGCGGAGCGTCCGCCACGAAACCGTTCTGCGACAAGAGCCACCGGCGCATCGGCTTCGAAGCCTCGGAGTCGACCGACCCGACGCCTGATTCCTAGCAGTCTGTGGTGAACGTCGCGCGCTGAGACTCAGGCGGACGCGGTGGCCGTGTGGTCGAAGCGAATGTCACCGTCGGCGGCATCGACGACGATGGTGTCGCCCTCGCTGAACGTCCCCTCGAGGATGCTCATCGCCAGCGGATCCAGCACGCGTCGCTGCAGCGTGCGCTTCAGGGGCCTGGCGCCGTAGAGCGGGTCGTAGCCCTCCGCGATCAGCAGATCCTTGCACGCGTCGGTGAGCGTGACGTGGAGCTTCCGCGCCTCGAGACGGCGTTCCAGGTACCCGACCTGGATGTCGATGACAGCGCGCATGTGACGGCGCGTCAGGGCATGGAAGAAGATGACATCATCGATGCGGTTCAGTAACTCCGGCCGGAAGTGGGCGCGGAGCGCCTCGGCCACCCGGGCGCGAGTCTCGGCGTCGAGATCGCCATCGTCGGTGGGGGGACGCGCGGCGATGTCCTGGCTGCCGAGATTCGACGTCATAATGACGATCGTATTCCTGAAATCGACGTGTCGTCCCTTCCCGTCGGTGAGCCGCCCGTCATCCAGCAACTGGAGCAGCACGTTGAGGACCTCGGGGTGCGCCTTTTCGACCTCGTCGAGCAGGATGACGGCGTACGGTCGGCGCCGCACCGCCTCGGTCAGCTGTCCCGCCTCGTCGTAGCCGATGTAGCCCGGCGGCGCGCCGATCAGGCGTGAGACGCTGTGCTGTTCCTGGTACTCTGACATGTCGATTCGAATCAGTGCCTGCTCGTCATCGAACAGAAACTCGGCGAGCGCTCGGGCGAGCTCGGTCTTGCCTACACCGGTCGGTCCGAGAAATACAAAGCTGCCCAGCGGACGATTCGGGTCTTGCAGGCCCGCTCTGGCTCGCCGCACGGCGTTGGCCACCGCCGTGATCGCTTCCTGCTGCCCGACGACCCGCTGCCGGAGGCGGTCTTCCATCGCGATCAACTTCTCCACCTCGCCTTCGACGATCCGGGTCACGGGAATCTGGGTCCAGCGGCTCACGACCTCGGCAATGTCGTCCTCGTCCACTTCCTCCCGGAGCATTCGGGTCTGGGCTTGAACCGTACCGAGCGCATCCGCCTCAGCCTTCAGGCGCGCCTCGAGCTCCGGCACGCGACCGTACTGCAGCTCTGAGGCCTTCGCGTAGTCGCCCTGACGCTGCGCGCGCTCGATCTCCGCCTTGACCTGCTCGAGGCGCTCCTTGAGCTGCCGACCGGCCTGGATCGCCGCCTTCTCCTGTTCCCAATGCTGCTGGAGCCCGTCGTGCTGCGACTTCAGGGTGTCCAGCTCGCCCTCGAGACGACCTAGACGCTCCCGCGATGCCGGGTCCCGCTCCTTCCGCAGAGCCTCGCGCTCGATCTGCAGTTGCATGAGTCGCCGTCGCACTTCGTCCAGCTCGGCCGGCATCGAGTCAATTTCCGTCCGCAGCTTCGCCGCCGCCTCGTCCACAAGGTCGATCGCCTTATCAGGCAGAAAGCGGTCGGCGATGTAGCGATGGGAGAGGACGGCCGCCGCCACCAGGCCGGTATCCTTCAGCGTGACCCCGTGATGGATCTCGTACCGCTCGCGCAGACCACGAAGGATGCTAATGGTGTCCTCGACGGTGGGTTCACCGACCCGGACCGGCTGGAACCGCCGCTCGAGCGCCGCGTCCTTCTCGATATGCTTGCGGTACTCCTCCAGCGTCGTGGCGCCGATCGTGTGCAGCTCGCCGCGAGCGAGCATCGGTTTCAACATGTTGGCGGCGTCGACCGCGCCCTCCGCCGCGCCCGCGCCCACGACGGTGTGTAATTCGTCGATGAACAGGACGATGCGGCCATCGGAGTCCGTGATTTCTTTGAGCACGGCTTTCAGGCGATCCTCGAACTCGCCGCGGTACTTCGCGCCCGCAATGAGCGCGCCCATGTCGAGGCCGACGATGCGCTTCTCTTTGAGTCCCTCGGGCACGTCGCCACGGACGATTCGTTGCGCCAACCCCTCGACGATGGCCGTCTTGCCGACGCCGGGCTCACCGATCAACACCGGGTTGTTCTTCGTGCGGCGCGAGAGCACCTGAATCACCCGCCGAATTTCGTCGTCGCGGCCGATCACCGGATCGAGACGGTCTTGCCGCGCCAGCTCGGTCAGATCGCGGCCGTACCGCTCGAGGGCTTGATACTTGTCCTCCGGATTCTGATCGGTCACGCGCTGCGTGCCACGAATCGCAGTCAGCGTATCGAGGATCCGCTCCACCGTGACGCCGTGGCTGCGGAGCACACGCGCGGCTGCCGTGCGGTCATCTGCCGCGGCAATCCCGATCAGCAGATGCTCTGTGCTCACATACTCGTCCTTGAGCCTGGCCGCTTCGTCCTCGGCGCGCTGGGCCGCCTGACGCGCACGGGTGGAGAGGCGCGGCTGATCGCCGCCGTAGGCCTGAGCCAACCCCGACAGGTGCTCCTCGAGCGATGCGCCCAGGCCCTTCGAGTCGACCTGCATCTTGTCGAGCAGCGCGGGCACGATGCCGTCGGGCTGCTCGAGGAGCGCCAGCAGCAGGTGTTCCGGCTCCAGCTCAGCGTGCTTCGCGCGGTTCGCCCGCCGCTCGGCATCGAGAAACGCTTCCTGGGCCTTTTGCGTGTAGTTCTTGAGGTTCATGACGTGTGCTCTGGTGGTCAAGTGGTCTGGCGCCGTCCGCCGCCGGCCTCGATTTTCGCGATCGCTTCGTAGTGGGACCGCTGCGCGGGCGTCAGGTCACGCGGAATGGTGAGATCGACCGTGGCGTACAGATCGCCGGGACCGGCCGGTTTCCTGACGGCCGGCATCCCGTGGCCCTTGAGACGAAACACCTGTCCGCCTCGCGTCCCCGGCGGAATCTTCAGCGTCAACGGCGTGTCCTCGAGCGTGGTGACATCAACGGTGCCGCCGAGGACGACGGTGGTCACCGGCACCTCCACCGTGGCGTAGAGATCGCGCCCCTTGCGGCGAAGATGCGGGTGCGGGGCGATACGGACGCGAAGAAAAAAGTCACCGGCGGCCCCGCCGCCGACCCCGGCCTCGCCTTCACCGGAAATGCGGATGCGGGCCCCGTCGCCCACGCCGGCCGGGATCCGGACCTCGACCGAGCGCGCCTGTCCGCGGGTGTTGATCGACACGCGCCGCTGGACCCCGCGGAACACCTCCTGGAGGGTGAGCACGACGCCCTGCTCGACATCACGTCCCTTGTCGCGAGGCGCCCGGCGAGGCCGGGCCGGCCGGTGGGACGGCGCCTGGCCTGCGAAGAAGGCGTGAAAGAAATCGGAGAAGGGATCCTCGCCCCCGAAGGCGTCGTGCGGCCCGGCGCCGGCGCTACCTCCGTCGACGTTGACCGTCCACCGACCGCCCGCGAACGGCCACCCACCAAACGGCTGCTGCTCGCTGGACGGCGCCTGCTCGTAGAGCCGCCAGTTCGCCCCGAGCTCATCGTACTTCCGGCGTGAGTCGGTGCTGCCCAGCACCTCGTACGCCTCGGTGACCTCCTTGAAGCGTCCCTCCGCCGCGTTGTCTCCGGGGTTCACGTCCGGGTGGTGCGTGCGGGCCAACTTCCGATACGCCTGCTTGAGCTCCTTGGCGGTGGCGGTCTTGTCGACCCCTAGAGTGCGGTAGTAGTCCTTGAACTCCATCGGGTGGGCTCAGATGCCGAGCATCGCGCTGAGCCGGTCGACCTCCTTGGTCAACCGGCGGCGTCCCTCGGAACGGGTCAGTCTGCCATCCCTGGTCAGTGCCTGCAGCCGGTGCACCACGTCGGCAATCGCGAGCAACTGCTGCACACCAGCGAGGTTGATGCCGTGTTCCTCCACGAGATCCTTGATGACCCGGAGGCGGTCCAACTCCTCCTCCGAATACATTCGCATGCTGCCGATCGTCCGGGGTGGACGGACGAGGCCGAGGCGCTCGTACTTCCGTAACGTCTGCGGATGCATGCCGAGGCGCCGCGCAGCAACGCTGATGAAGATCGCTTCGTGGACCGGCATGACAGGGGCTAGGCGCGCGTGCAACGCGCCCGAGTGTCGTCGATTTCAGTATAGACCTTGATACGACTCGTGTCAATGTTAGGGGCCCGGGTCTGGCCCGGTCGGTCGGCGCATTCCTCACCTGGTATAGACTCGGCCGGCATTCGAGGCCGGACCGAGGAGCCAGGCGTGTCGACGCATGAGAAGTTTTCGTCCCGCTGGGGACTGATCCTGACGGGGCTCGGGATGGCGGTCGGGACGGGCAACCTGTGGAGGTTTCCCCGGATCGTCGCTCAGAACGGCGGCGCCGCGTTCCTGATTCCATGGATGATCTTCTTGTTCGTCTGGTCGCTGCCGCTGATGATCGCCGAGTTCGCCCTCGGACGTGGCGCGCGGCGCGGCGTCGTGGGTGCCTTCACGACGCTGGTCGGTGGGCGATTCGCCTGGATGGGCGGGTTCATCGCCGTCACGACGATCATGATCCTCTTCTACTACTCGGTCATCACGGGCTGGGCGTTGAAGTACGTCGTCCTCACCGCGACCGGCGGCTTGCGGGGGATCGCACCGGAGGAATACTGGGCCACCTACAGCGGATCGGTCTGGCAGCCCATCGGCTTCCATCTGCTGTCGGTGGCGCTCGGCGCCGCCATCATCCAGCGGGGTGTCGTCTCGGGTATCGAGCGTGCCAACCGCGTCCTGATTCCCATCCTGTTCGCCTTGCTGATCGTAGCGGTCATCCGGTCGATCACGCTGCCCGGCGCGGGTCGTGGACTCGAATTCCTGTTCAACCCGGACCTGTCAGCCCTCACGAACTACCGGACCTGGCTGGAGGCGCTGACGCAGTCGGCGTGGTCCACCGGCGCCGGCTGGGGGATGATCCTCACCTACGCCGCCTACATGCGAAAGAACGAAGACATCGTCCTGAACGCCACGACGATCGGCTTCGGAGACAATTCCGCGTCACTGCTCGCCGGCATGGCCGTGGTCCCGACGGCATTCGCCATCCTGTCAACCGAGGACGCGCTGGCGGCAATGGAAGGCAGCAACTACGGACTGACCTTCATCTGGATTCCGCAACTCTTCGAGCGCGTGCCAGGCGGCACCCTCTTTCTTCCGATGTTCTTCGTCGCGCTCTTCTTTGCGGCGCTGTCGTCCCTCATCGCCATGGTCGAGCTGGCGACGCGCATTCTGATCGACGGCGGCATGCAACGGCGGAAGGCGGTGCGGCTGGTGGCCGTCGCCGTCGCGGTGTGCGGGATTCCGTCGGCCGTAAATCTCTCGATTTTCGAGAATCAGGACTGGGTCTGGGGTATCGCCTTGATGGTGAGCGGGCTGTTCATTTCGATCGCGGCGACGCAATACGGCCAGGAACGCTTCCGTGAGGAGCTCGTCAACGTTCCTGGCAACGAGTTTCATCTCGGGCGCGTCTACAGCTGGCTGCTCAAGTATTTCGTTCCCGCCGAGTTCGTCGTCATGTTCGGATGGTGGATGTATCAGGCCGCGACCGTCTACGACCCGGAGGGCTGGTGGAATCCGATGCATACCTTCTCGGTCGGCACCTGCCTGCTGCAATGGGGTGTCGCGCTGGCGCTGCTCGTCAGCTTCAACAAGCGAATCGCCCGTGCGAGCGTCGCGGGAGAGTCGGAGGCAGCTGGATGAGCGGGCGGACCTGGTTGATGATGGCGATCCTGCTCGGGATCAACTGGGGCGGCTTCATCGCCTTGCTCGTCTACACCAGCCGGCGCGAGGCGCGCAAGCAACGCCAGGCGTCCAGCCGTCCGTCGTGAGCGGCTCACGTCGCACCGAGGGTTCGCTGGCAACCAGACGGACCGATCTGCTATTCTCTAGCGCGGGACGTCGTCAACAGGAAAGGAGCCTGACGTGGTCTATCCAGAGTTCATGATTGCGCCGATGCGTGAGGAGTTGACCCGGTTGGGGGTGCGCGAGCTACGCACGGCTGCCGATGTGGATACCGTCGTCCGCGACTCCAAGGGGACCGTCATGGTCATCGTCAATTCGGTGTGCGGCTGCGCCGCCGGGAAGGCGCGCCCAGGCGTCGCGTTGGCGCTGCAGCATTCGACGACGCCGGATGTCGTCGCCACGGTATTTGCCGGCGCCGACGTCGAGGCGACCAACCGAGCGCGAGACCAGTTCGTCGGCTACCCGCCGTCGTCGCCGTCGATCGCACTGTTGCGGGACGGGAAATTGGTCTACATGCTGGAGCGCCACGAAATCGAGGGGCAGGAGGCGCCGGCAATCGCTCGCCTATTGACCGAGGCCTTCGACGAGCACTGCGTCAAGACGACCGTGAGCTGATGCGCGGTTGAGCGATTGAACGATTGAACGGTTGACCGGCTCGGTGACTCGCCGGGGCTGAGCCTCTCCGACCGACCTGGACTTGCACAGGCGGCGCGTCACGCGCCGCCTGTGCCGTGTACGGCGCAGCTCGGCACTCGGCATTCCTCAATCCTCAGTCGTCAGTCCTCAGCCGTGAGTCGGCGCGGGCACGAGCGCGAGCGGAATGCTCGCGCGGTATCGGTTGCATGTGGTCTGGACGACGTCCGCCATCATGTCGAGAAAGTCCGGTTCGTCGTTGACGGTCGCGGCGCGTGCCATCGGCAGGCCGATCGTGCGGCAGACTGTCGCCGCCTCATCGTCGAGATCGTACAGCACCTCGATGTGGTCGGCCACGAACCCGATGGGGCACAAGATGGCAGCGGCCAGCCCGCGGCGGTGCTCGGCCGGCAGGTACGCACACACGTCCGGTTCAAGCCATGGATCCTGCGGACGGCCGCTGCGGCTCTGGTACACGAGGGCCCAGTTGTCGAGGGTCAGCGTCTGGGCCACCGCTCGGCACGACTCGCGGAGCTGCGCCTCATAGGAGCTCCGCGCCGCCACCGACGTCGGGATGCTGTGGGCGGTGAACACGACGCGGGCCTGCGGGCGAAGCGCGGGCGGAAGACGGAGTCGCGCGGCGCGAATCTGGGCCGCGACGGTGCTCACGAATCCTGGGTGCGCGTGCCAGTTGCCGACGTAGGTCACTTGCACGTCGGCGCGCCCGCGCTCCCGCAGGTGGCGCCGGGCCGCGTCGACGTTCTCTCGGTACTGTTCACAGCTGGAGTATGACCGATGCGCGGCCATGATGAAGCCCAGTGCGCGTCGGATTCCGGCTCGTGACATCTCGAGCAGCGTGTCGGCCAGGAATGGATGCCAGTTGCGCATGCCGACGAACACCGGCAGGCGCGCAGAATCGCGTGCCAGGCGATCGGCGAGCCCGCGGGCCTGGCGCCGGGTGAGCTCCGTGATGGGCGACACGCCACCGAAGCCCTCGTAGTGACGGACCACCTCGTCGACCCGGGCCTGCGGCACAGTCCGCTCGCGCAACACGTTGTCCAGAAACGGACGGATGTCGTCCGGTTGTGCCGGCCCGCCGAACGCGATGAGCAGCACGGCGTCGAAAGGATGCTGTCGAATCGTGTTCATCAGCCGACGAATTCGTGCGGGCGTCGAGATCTTACACCCGGTTGCGCCGCTGGGCGAGGCGCGGTATGGTCGCGCCATCGTCCTCTCCCGTCATGTGCACCCTGTTGCGACGTACGGCGCTCATGCTGTTGGCCGCATGCGGCGTCAGCATCAGTGCGACGGGCGCGCTGCTGCGCGGACAGCCGGACGCGCTCGCGGTGGACCGGGGCGCACTCGGGACGTGGCAGGCCATTCAGAAGCTGCAGACCTTCGCCAGCGTCCTGCACACGACAGCCCATCCGGACGACGAGCACGGAGGGCTGCTGACGTGGCTGAGCCGCGGCCAGGGTGCCCGTGTGAGCCTCCTGACGTTGACGCGGGGAGAGGGGGGCGACAACGCGATCGGTTCCGAGCTGTTCGATGCCTTGGGGTTGATCCGCACCGAAGAGCTCCTGGCGGCGGACCGGTACTACGGCGTGGACCAGCAGTACTTCACGTCCGCGATCGATTATGGATTCTCGAAGCGTGTGTCCGAAGCCTGGAAGAAGTGGGACCGGTCCGAGGTCCTTGAAGAGGTCGTGCGGGTCATCAGGCTGGACCGGCCGCTCGTCGTGGTCTCCCGTTTTCAGGGCGAGCCGCGTGACGGACACGGACAGCACGTCGCGGCCGGCGAGATCACGCGGGAAGCTTTCCACGCGGCAGCGGATGCGGAGCGATTTCCAGAGCAGCTGGCGGCGGGCGGGCTGCGGCCGTGGCGGGCGCTTCGCCTCTATGTGGGCGGCGTTCGGATGGACGAACCGGCGGCGGTGGAGATCGACGTCGGGCAGCACAGTCCGTGGCTGGGCATGCCGTATCGCCGGCTGGCACGCCTCGGGTTGAGCCTGCAGCGCTCGCAGAACGCCGGACGGTCGAGCGCGACGGCCGGCGCTGCAGTCCGCCGATACCGGCGCGTCTGGCCGCCGTGGGGATCGGAGCCGACCGCGTCCAGCTTCTTCGACGGTCTGGAGGTCGGCTGGGAATCGCTCGCGGGACTGGCCGGGAGTCCGGACTCGGCCGTGCTGGCGTCGCAGGGGCGGGAGATCGGCGCGCACGTGGCGGCAGCCGCGGCCGCCTTCTCGCTGCAGCAGCCAGCGGACAGCGTGCCTGCACTGGCGGCGGGGCTTCGGGGCACGCGCAACCTGCTGGCCCGCCTCCCTCCGGCGGATCACGCCGCGTTCTTGCTGCGCAGGAAGGCGCGGCAGTTCGAGCGCGCGCTCGGCGCGGCGCTGGCGCTCGATCTGCTGGGTGTGGCCGTACCGCCGGGGGTGGAGAGCGGAGTCGCCACGGAGTTGGGAGCTGTGGTTCCGGGTCAACGCCTCGCGGTCGATCTGTCACTGGCCGGGTCGAGGCTCGCGCGGTTGTCGGACGTCGAGCTCCACGTCGAGACGCCAACGAACTGGCGGGTGACGCCGGAGGCTGATGCCCACCCGGGCCCCGACGGGCCGATCGTCCGCCGGATCCTGGTCACGATCGGTGCCGAGGCCCGTCTGGCGCGCCCGTCGTTCACCCGGACATCTCTGACGCAACACCGATACTCAGGAGCCGAGCTCGCGATGGCTCCATTTGCGGCGCCCGCGGCGATCGCTGTGGCGCGATTTCAGGTCGACCGGGTGCAGGTGACGCTGCGGTCCGCGGTGCGGCGGCGTGAAGCGCGCCTGCCGTATGGCTACATCCTCCGGGAGCTGCAGGTGTTGCCCCCACTCAGCCTGACGCTGCGGCCGCGCGTGGCCATCGTGCCAAGCGGGCGTCAGGTCGTCACCCTGACGGTGGATGTGGGGCGTGCGGGACCTGGAACGGATGGTGGGACGCTGACGCTGGAAGCGCCGCCCGGATGGGAGGTGCGGCCGGCGCGCGTCAATCTGGCTCAGAGGCCGGTAGAGGAGCGCTTCGACTTCACGCTCCACCGGATCGGCGCAACCGGCAGCGAGGGCGTCGTTGCCGCCGTCGCCACTATCGGCGGGAAGACGTATCGTGAGGGGTATCAGACGATCGAACACCGTGATCTCGAGACGCGCTATCTGTTCCGGGAGGCACGGAGCGTGCTGCGGTCCGTCGACGTGACGCTGCCGGGCGATCTCGCCGTGGGCTACGTGATGGGCATCGGCGACGACATCCCCGCAGCGATCCGGCAGCTGGGCGCGCGGGTCCAACTGCTCCAGGAGCCGGACCTCGCGACCGGCCGCCTCGACCGGTTCGACGCGATCGTCGTTGGCACGCGTGCGTATGCCGTTCGTGCCGATCTCCACCAGTTCAACGATCGGCTCCTCGGCTACGCCGAGCGGGGCGGACACCTGATCGTGCTCTACAACACGCAGGAGTTCGACCCGGGCCGCCACGCGCCGTTCCCAGGGGAGTTACCGCGTCGAGCCGAGGAAGTCTCGGAGGAAGATGCGCCGGTCGACCTTCTGGCGCCGGACCACCCGGTCCTCGGATGGCCGAACCGGATCGGGCCGGGGGACTTCGAGGGCTGGGTGGAACAGCGGGGCTCGAAGTTTCTGAGCGCCTGGGCCCCGGCCTACACGGCCATCGTGTCGTCGCATGACCTCGGCCAGCCCGCGCAACAGGGCGGCTGGCTGGCCGCTCGTCACGGCCGAGGGCACTACACCTACTTCGCCTACGCGCTGCATCGGCAGTTGCCGTTCGGTGTCCCAGGCGCGTACCGCATCCTGGCGAATCTGCTCTCGCTGGGGCGCGCCGAGGGTGCGGCGGGAGGCTGAGGCTCTCTTCGTCTGGCTCGACGGCTTGCGGGAGGGTGCTATACTCCGACGCTTCTCATGGTGCGCATTCTCGTCACGAACGACGACGGCATTCGATCGGAAGGGCTCGAGGCACTGGCCAGGGCGCTCGAGCCGTTCGGAGAGGTGGTTGCCGTAGCGCCGCTGCTCGAGGCCAGCTGTGTCGGACATGCGCTGACGCTGAGACGGCCACTGCGACTCGAGCGCATGGCGCGCCGGCGGTTCGGCGTCGACGGGACGCCGACCGACTGTGTGAATGTCGCGGTCACCAAGGTACTCGCCGGACTGCCCGATCTGATCGTCTCGGGCATCAACAAGGGCGCCAATCTCGGTGACGACCTGACCTATTCGGGCACGGTGGCTGCGGCCATGGAAGGGGCGCTGCTCGGCGTGCCGAGCCTGGCGGTGTCGTTGGACCGCGCCGGCGACAGCTTCGATTTTTCGCAGTCCGCCGATGTCGCGGCCAATCTGGCGGAGCTGGTGTTGCAGCATGGCTTGCCGAGCCGGACATTCCTCAGCGTCAACGTGCCGCGGAAGACGGCGAAGGGGATCAAGGTCACGGTGCAGGGCCGACGGAATCATTCCACGTCGGTGTCGGAAGCGCTGGACCCGCGCCGGCAGCCATACTTCTGGATCGAACAAGGCCAGACGCACTGGGAGGAAGTCGATCGGTCCGATTTCCACGCGGTCGCCGACGGCTGGATCTCGGTGACGCCGCTGCACCCGGATCTGACGAACCACGCCGCCCTGGAGATCGTCGAGCAGTTAACGATCGAGCATCCTGCTGAGGTACAATAGGCGGCCGGTCGGGGCGTGGCTCAGCCTGGTAGAGCACTCGGTTCGGGACCGAGGGGTCGGAGGTTCAAATCCTCTCGCCCCGACCAACTTTCCCCCACAAAACTCGCCGAAACACTTACGGGATGAGTACCCGTACGTGCTGATGAAGTCCCATTCGTCCCGTGGATCTCATGCAGAATTCATGCAGTCGGGGTGTCGTTCTCGGACATGGGCGGACAACTTTCCGGACAACTTGTCCGAAACACCCGGACAAACTGTCCGCGACAAGGAGGCGGACAACTCCCCCCTTTAGGGGGGTGTCCGCCTTGTCCTGACTGCTCACTCAGACAAAGCGGTTGGTGAGTTGATGCAACCGGTATATGAAGCGCATCTCCAGCGGCCCAATCACTGGCGCCGAATAACCGTGAAAATAACCGAGAAAAACCGCTGCGATTCGGTTTCTTGACAACGGCGGGCGAGTTTGGAGCGTTGCAGGCCAGTATGCTGAAGCAGGTTGCTACGAACTTCTAGCAGGCTGCTGAAAAAGTCCATGAAATGGGATCGACAGATCGATCCCGGCGTCCTACCATGCTTCCAACACTTCTGAAGGGAGCGCCCTCATGCGTGGACACGATGAGCAGACCCAGCACATGTTCAGCTACCTGTCGCCGGAGCAGCGGGTGCCGGCCGACCATCCGCTCCGCGCGATCCGCACGCTGACGGACCAGGCGCTGCGCACGTTGTCGCGGCGGTTCGCTAGCCTGTACGCCCAGACAGGTCGTCCGTCGATTCCGCCCGAGCAGTTGCTGCGCGCCTTGATGCTGCAGGTGCTCTACACGGTTCGCAGCGAACGGCTGTTGATGGAGGAGCTCAACTACAACCTTCTGTTCCGGTGGTTCGTCGGGTTGAATATGGACGACCCGGTCTGGCATCCCACCACGTTTACCAAGAATCGGGATCGGCTGTTGGCGGGCGATGTGGCCGCCGCATTCTTCGATGCCGTACGGGCCCAAGCCCGCGCGGCCGGCCTGCTGTCGGACGAACACTTTACGGTGGACGGGACGCAGTTGGAAGCCTGGGCCAGTCTGAAGAGCTTCCGGAGCCGAGACGCCGAGCCGAGCGGGCCCCCCGAGGATCCCGGGAATCCCACGGTCAATTTCCACGGTGAGCGGCGCTGTAACGACACGCACCAGTCGACGACCGACCCGGAGGCCATGCTGCATAAGAAGGGCACGGGGAAGGAAGCGAAGCTGGCGTATCTGGGGCACGTCTTGCTGGACAATCGGCATGGGCTCATCGCCAACGTCTGTGCGACCTACGCGACGGGGAGGGCCGAACGCGAGGCGGCGGCGCTGTTGTTGGCGGCCAGCGCGCCCCCGGGCAGCACGGTCGGGGCGGACAAAGGCTACGATGTGGCGCGCTTTGTGGGTGACGTTCGCGTGCTGGAGGTCACGCCCCACGTGGCGCAGAAGGCCCGCTGGAGTGCGATCGACGACCGGACGACGCGGCATGCGGGCTATCACGTCAGTCAGCGGAAACGGAAGCTCGTGGAACAGGTCTTTGGGTGGATGAAGACTGTCGGTGGCTTGCGTAAGCTCCGGCATCGCGGCGTCGCGCTCGTGGATTGGCAACTCACCTTTGCCGCCACCGCGTATAACTTGGTGCGGCTGCGGAATCTGGAGGCGACGTGTCCCTGATCGCCGGCCGCGGACGTCGCCGGTCCTCCGTCGGGGCCACCCGACACCAGTGCGCCGCCTTCGGCGGTCGGTCAATGTCCGCATGACGCTTACAGAATCTGTCGTTCACCCGAATTCTTCAGCAGCCTGCTAGGAGGCGCAATGACTAAGTGAGGATCAGGGTTCACACGATAGGGGTCGTGGATGGCCGCTTGAGATATAACCGAAAGTTGTGTTTGAGGTTTTGAACAGGCGGCGTACCCTGGGTGTTGCTAACGCACCCCCCTCACCCGAAGGGCAAGGAGGTACGCCACCATGCCGGAGCCTAACGAAAAGCTGGTCCAGTTCCCACAAGAATCGTCCCGAGATGTCCTGACCGAGGTGCTGCACCGCGGAGCGCAACAGATGTTGCTGACGGCGATCGAGGCCGAGGTGGACGACTACCTTGCGGCCCGGGCGGCGACGATGGACGCGGCCGGGCGCCGGCGCGTCGTTCGCAACGGCCACTTGCCCACTCGGGCGATTCAAACGCCGCTCGGGGACGTGCGCGTGCAGCAGCCCCGGGTCCGGGACCGTCGGCCCGTAGGCTGGAAAGACGTTCCGGTCGGCGATCCTGCCGCCCTACCTGCGAAAGACGACCAGCTTGGAAGAACTGTACCCGTGGCTCTATCTCAAGGGCATCAGCACGGGAGACTTCAGCGAGGCCTTGCAGGCGCTGTTGGGGCCCGACGCGCGGGGGTTGTCGGCGACGACGATCACGCGGCTCAAGGCGGTGTGGGAGCAGGACTACCGCGGGTGGTCGCAGCGGTCCCTCGCCGGCCGGCGCTATGCCTATGTTTGGGCGGACGGGGTGTACTTCAACGTCCGCCTCGAGGACACGGACAACAAGCGGCAGTGCATTTTGGTGCTGATGGGCGCCACGCGGGAGGGGCAGAAGGAGCTGATCGCGATCACCGATGGCTACCGCGAGAGCGAGCAGTCGTGGCGCGAGCTGCTGCTGGACGTCCGGGCGCGCGGGCTCGCGATCGACCCGGAACTCGCCGTCGGCGACGGGGGCCTCGGATTCTGGGGCGCCGTGCGGAAAGTCCCGAAGACCCGCGAACAGCGGTGTTGGGTGCACAAGGCGACGATGACACGAGTTCCCGAAGACCCGCGAACAGCGGTGTTGGGTGCACAAGACGATGACGTGCTGAACAAGCTGCCGAAGGGCGTGCAGCCCAAGGCGAAGGCGATGCTGCACGCTGGATGGCGGAGACGACGTCCAGCGCCAACCAGGCGTTCGACTTGTTCGTGGCCACGTTTCACGCGAAGTTTCCGGCGGCGACCGCCTGCCTGGCGAAAGACCGGGACGTGCTGCTGACCTTTTACGAGTTCCCCGCCGAGCACTGGATTCACATCCGGACCACGCGAAACCGCCTGCCTGGCGAAAGACCGGGACCGGTCGAGTCGACGTTCGCCACCGTTCGCCACCGTCCGGCTCCGCACGCGCAAGACGAAGGGCGCGGGCAGCCGCCTGGCGTGCTTGACGATGGTGTTCAAGCTGGCGATGGCCGCACAGAAGACCTGGAGAGCGTTGAATGGGTGTCAACTGATCGCCGATGTCATCGACGGTGTGCCCTTCGTCGATGGCGTCCGAAAGGAAGCCGCCTGATCATGCCGCATACACAACATTTGGCAATATCCCGTTCCGTGGGGCCGGAATCGTCAGTGCGAGCACAATGATTGAGCGCTTCCATACTTGTTACCTAACGTAACACGCATGAACAGTTCGTCCGTGGACCCGCGCGTCGCATCGGGGAACACCGGATCGGTAACTACCTGCACAAAAGGAACTTACAGTCATGCTCCAGCCAGCGCTGGGCGGTGGCAGGATCGTTGCTCTTCTGTAAGCCGATGCGCTTGACTCGCCTGGTCCGACCGGCGTGTAGATTTTCACGGACCGCCCTGCTGCTGACGATCGCGGTGGCCTCACCGTCATGGCGATGTTGGTGCCGAGGAGAACCGGTGCCACACGATGGGTAACCAGCGGCGATTTCCTCGGGCGCGTGTGAGTTTTGATAGCTACGTGTGGGTCGAGAGTCCAGGTGGTCCCACCCATAGCGGAGGCAGCTTTATCGTGCTGGGGGCGGGCGGCGCGTGTCTGGAAGTCGACGAACCCTTTTCAACCGGCCATCTCCTCGACTTGTGGTTTACCCTCCCGGAAACCCGAGACATGATCAGCAGCCACGCGATTGTGCGGAGTGCCGTGGTAGGGAAGGGCGTGGGGGTGGAGTTCCTGGACATCTCTCCGCAAGAGCGTGCGCGCGTGAGCGCCTGTGTCCAGCGGTACATCACGGCCGGTTTCGCCGATGAAGGGCGAGACACGGCGTAGTGCACTCGTCCTAGCGACACGCGCACAAGTCCCCTACGCCGAGCGCTCGACTCGCTCCGCCGTCGACATCTCGCCCAGGAAGAATTGGAATCGGCTCTACCCGAGCTTGGTCCGGGCCTCGGCTAGCATCCTGATGAGAGCGGCCCGGGCCTCCTCCGGGGTGCTGACCGGTGCCGGAAACGCGAGGCGGACGGGTCGCGGTCCGTCGGCGGTCATGGCCGACACCTCGAAGCCGTAGCGGTCGACACCCGTCATGCTGGCGGCGCTGATGTCGGTGGCCTTGGAGAACGCCTTGCAGTAGAGCACCATCGCGTCGGCGTGGTCGTCGTTCATGTGCGCGATGACGCCGGCAGCGGACGCGGCCAGCGGATCGGGCGCGGCCCCACGCCAGTCCGCCGCATCGATCCAGGACATCCGCCCATAGCCCCCGATGTAGCGGACCGACTCGACCTCCAGCTTCCGGAACGCGAAGTCCCCGAAGTCCAGGTAATACGCGGCGTTCGGGTGCGCGGCGAGAAACGCGGTCCGCGCGCTGCCGCCGTCGCCCTCGACCTGCGCGCAGCGACCGAGCAACGTCACGCGCCCGTTCGCGAGCGGGTCCTCGGAGCCACCCTCGGCTACCAAGAGCGACGCCCGCGGGTCCCGCTGCAGGTTCTTGGTGTGCTCGGCCAGCGTGCTCACGAGAAACACCGGGTTGCCGTCGTCTAAGGCGACGGTCACGAACGAGCCGTAGGGGTAGCCCTCGGGCTCGGCCGCCAGCGTGCAGAGCGTGCCGGTCTTGATCTGTGAAACCAGGGTCCGCGCCCGTTCGGCATGGGTCGGGGTCGGGACGTTGACGTCATACAGGGGTTCTGGCGCGTCACCTGACGGCCGGGCGTGGGCATCGTCGATCATCGGCAGCCTTGGGCGTTCACGCGACGCTGACCATGAAGAACGTCGAAGCGTGGTCCGGACGGCACCGGATCCCCCGACGTTTCCCCTATGAACCGCGGCACTTTCGCCCTCTGTTCTTGCGACGACGCGACACCGCAGCCGGCTGCTGAGCACGCGTCGGTCCTGCATGCTATCATCACGCGTGCTTGGCCGGAACCGGGTGACTCGTGATACGGTCATTGTGGCTCAGGCCGGCACGGGAATCTGATCGCGCCACACCTCGCGTTCGTGGACGACACGCATTTCCACGGCACCGTCACGCGCCAAACGTCACTCGCCACTCCGCCCCTGCACGTCCACCAGCAGACGCGGACAGCCTGACGGAGCATTCCGCCTCCTCAACGGTCGTACGGTGGTGGGTGGTGCGGCGTCCACCGCCGCGCTGCCCCAGGAATCTGGGATTAAGGATCTATGTCTGGTCACGTGGAACCGCGTGAGATGGATGCCCCGGCTGCTGATGTGCCGCGGATGTTGCGTCAGATTCACGAGAGCGTCCACGACTGTTTGCGTAACGGGAACGTCCTGGCGCATCTCCCGCTGCGCAAGAACCCCAAGGGGGATGTCCAGCAGCCCTATGACGTCGTCGCTGATGCCGTCATCCTGAGCGTTCTGGAGGAGCATGTTGGAAGCGGGATTCTGTGGTCCGAGGAGTCCGGTGAGATCCACTTTGGGGACGGGCGTCCTCTCTATCGTTTCGTCGTCGACCCGGTGGATGGCTCGGACAACTGGGGCCGGGGACTGCCGCTGTCCGCGGTGAGCGTCGCCGTGCTGCCCGCCGACAGCCTCATCATGCCCGACGAGGTGCGGTGGGCCATGGTCGGCGACCTGCGCGACCGACTCCCGGTCACGGCCGGCCGCGGTCACGGCGCCTACCGCGGACCCCAGCGAATCCGTACCTCCGGTGTGCAGACGTTGGCGACCGCCTTTCTGTCGTGTGAGCTCAATCATTTTGATCCACCGCCGTCGGTCGGTCGACTGCTGCAGCGCGCCCGTGGCGTGCGCGCGTATGGCTGCGCCTCACGGGCCATCACGATGGTGGCCACCGGCGCGCTCGACCTGCATCTGGATCTGCGGGGCCGCCTGACGCCGGAGAACTTCTTGGCGGCGGCTCTCGTTCTCGAAGAATCGGGAGGATGTGTCGTGGATGCTGAAGGGCACCCTCTTCAGCAGATCGCGTCGCTGGTCTCCCGGACGAATCTTATCGCTGCCGCCACGTTGGAGTTGGCCCAGGAGGTTGTCCATGCCCTTGTTGAATGATTACGGTCCCACCTCTGACGTGCCCTGCTGCGTCATTCTCGCGGCGGGAGAGGGTCGGCGATTGTCGATGCTGGGAAAGGGTCCCAAGCCCACGAACAAGATTCTCGGCCTCTCGCTGGGCGAACGGACCGTCCTGGCCTGCATGGCAGCCGGCGTGCGCCGATTCATCGTCGTGCTGGGCTCCCAGGCGGAGGCCGTACGAGCCCACTTCGCGCAGGTATCGGCACGACGCGGGTGCGCCGTCGAATTCGTGGTGGCGGCCGACTGGGAGCTCGGCAACGGCAGAAGTGTCCTCGCGGCCAGAGATTCCATCTCGAACGACCGCTTTCTGCTGGTCATGGCTGACCACCTGGTGTCGGCTGCGCTCATCCGGGAAGTCTTGCAGAGCTCGCTCGGCGAACGAGAGGTGTGCCTGGCCGTCGATCAGGATGGCGCACGGGTGTTCGATCCCGATGACGCCACCAAAGTTCAGATTGAACACGGCATGATCGAGGGCATTGGCAAACAGCTCGATGTCTGGAATGCGATCGATACCGGCGTCTTCCTGGCGACTCCGGCCTTGTTCGATGCCCTCACCCGCGCGGCCACGCAGGGCCGGCACGCGCTCAGCCACGGGATCGAAGTGCTCGCCAAAGCCGGCCGGGCGCGAGCGGTGGACGTCACCGGAGAGCCGTGGCTGGACGTGGACACGCCCGAGAGCCATCGGGAAGCGCAACGCCACCTCCTCGGCGCCCTGGGCAAGAACGGCGCCGATGGCTTCATCTCGACGCATCTCAACCGCCGTCTGTCGGTCCCACTCTCGGCGCTGCTCGTGCGCACACCGGTCACACCGACCCAGATTACGGTGATCAGCTTTCTGATTGCGGTTGTCGGCGCCGTGTTCTTTTCCGTTGATCGTCTCTGGGCCAGCATCGTTGCGGCGTGTCTGGTGCAGCTCTCGTCGGTGGTCGACGGGTGCGATGGCGAAGTGGCCCGCCTTCGACACTTGGCGACGTCGAGCGGGGCCTGGCTCGACACGATGCTGGATCGGTACGCGGACACCGCCGTGGTCATGGCCATCACGCTGGGGTATGCGGCCGGACACCCGGGCGTGCTTCCCTGGTTGGGTGGGCTGGCGGCGAGCTCAGGGTTTTTGTTGGCGAGCTACTCGACGAAAGAGTTCGCCCTCACCCACGGCACGCCCTATCCGGACGATGTGCTCAACCGGCTGAAGCGGCGAGACCTACGGCTGTTCGTGATCTTCTGCGGCGGACTGGTGGGGTACCCGTATTACGCCATGGTCGTGATGGGCCTCCTCACGCATGGCGTGGTCGTGGGGATCCTCATCAACGGGTGGAGATTGCAGCCTGGGGTCGCTGGTGTGGCGCGCGTTCCTGGCCGTCCCTTCGCCCGTCGCAGATTCGTGCTGCCATCAACGGGCGCCAGTGCGCCTCGCGCGCCGACCCCGCCGCAGCCTGCCGACATGCCCGCCGAGTGAGAAGTTGTCCTGGCGACCAGGACGGCGGGCCTCTGCCTTCCTTCACGGCGGGGCGCCGATAATGCGCCCGGGCGCGTCGCCAACGATGATCTCCCACACGATCTGTGCCGGCTGGTCAGGCACGCGGACCGCGTGTTCGAAGCTGGTCTCCTGTCCCTGACGGAGATACGCGTCGAACGTGCCTTCAGGATACGCGGTGTCGGACGCCAGCACCGCCTCACGGGTGTCGTCCTCGTAGACGATGAGCTCGAGGGCGGGGCTGAAGACGGCGGCCGAACCCGTGTTGGCCACAGCTCCAGTGACGCTCAACGCACCCTCGGCATACTGCCAGGATTCGATTGTGACCTCGAGAAACGGCGCGCCCGCATTGCGGTCGTCCGGCGGCACGCTGCGGGTGAACGCCGTGACGCCGGTGCCCACCGCCACGCTCAGCAGGAGCAGCGCCGCGCTCAACCCGAAGCCTCCAACCCAGCGCGTGCGCGTGCGGCCCGGCAGGCCGATCCCGCATCCGGTCCACACGGCGAGGAAGCCGATGATGGCGAACCCGGGGATGAACGTGGCGACGAAGCCTCCGATGAGCAGAACCCTCGCAAGAAACGCGAGCGCCGTGGCTTGACCGAGCTCGAGTTCGTCCTGCTCGAACCGGTCGGCGCGCAACGCGGCGCCCGCGCCGGCAGGCGATGGTCCGATGCGAAATCTGCACTGCGCGCAATACGGCCCGCGTCCCTTCCACCTCGCCCCGCAGGACGGGCAGCGCACGGGGGGCTCGATGATGAGCGTGGCGCGGCGCGGCGCTCCAGCCGGCGAGGCAGACGGTGGGCGCGACTCGGGCTCGACCCGCTGGGGTGCTCGACGGGCCTGCGGCGGGGGCGGTCGCCTGCGTTGCCTCGCACATCGGGGGCAGCCGACGTTCAGATCTTGAATCTGGCTTCCGCAGAGCGGACAACGCTTCATCTGGTGGCACCGGACGCCGGGGCGGCGTCTAGCCTACCGCGAACATTCGGTGGGAGACAACACCGCCGCGCCAGCGAGCGCGGCGACGAAGCCGCAGCCACGGATTTCGTAATCTGACTGACGAAATGGGGCCCACAGTATCCGGAGGATCACGTTTCGGAAATAGAAGTTGACTCGAACCTGTAAATTTCTGGCGATGCACAGGGCATCAACCTTGCACAGAGCTTTATAGTAGTGGACTTGAGGATTCCTATGATTGCACGTACCGTCGTACGGTTGACGCCGCTCCTGACGTGGACGGTGTTCCTGGCCGGCCCGCCGCCCCTCGCCGCTCAGTCGGCGGAGAGTGCCCGGCTCGTGGAGGCGGCTGTCGTCTTCGAAGAGATCATGGACGCGCCCGACCGTGCCATTCCGGGCTGGGTCCTGGAGGGCGCGGCAGCGGTCGCGGTGTTTCCGTCGACCCTCAAAGGCGGATTCATCTTCGGCGCGCATCGCGGCAAGGGCGTGCTCAGTGCCAGGCAACCGGATGGCAACTGGTCGGCGCCCGCGTTCCTGACCCTGACCGGAGCCAGCTTCGGGGCCCAGATCGGCGGTCAAGCGATTGACCTCGTCTTGGTGATCATGAACGAGCGCGGCCTGGACCAGCTGCTCGGCAACCAGTTCAAGTTGGGCGTCGATGCCAGCGTGGCAGCCGGCCCCCTGGGCCGCGACGCCGAGGCCTCCACCGACTTGCAGATGCGCGCCCAGATCCTGAGCTACTCGCGCACGCGGGGCCTCTTCGCCGGCGTGACGCTAAAAGGGTCCAGTATCCGGCAGGATCGGGACGCTAACGAACGCTTCTACGGCGCGGCGTACGACACGCGGGAGGTGATCGACGCCGACGCTGTGCTGACCGCGGCCGTGCCAGACGCGTTCGCGCGCTGGCAGACAACGCTGCGCCAAGTCGTCCCCTAACCCCTGCTTAACCCCTGCTAGGGGGAGGTCGCGTCCGCTCTGAGTTACTGGTCGTACCACGCCAGGTATCGCTCGTAGCGGTCGCGCTGAAAGCTCGGCCGGCGGATGCCGTGGCTCTGGCCCGGGTAGATCACCAACTCCGTCTCCCGGCCGAGCCGCCGCAGGGCCTAGTACAGCTGCTCCGAGTTCAGCGCCGGCACGTTCCAGTCGTCTTGCCCGTTCATGATGAGCGTCGGCGTGACGATGTCGTCCACGCGGAAAAAGGGCGACAGCTCCAGCCAGAGATCGACGTTACGCCAGGGCAGCCCGAGCTCCGCCTCCCACTGCCGCTGGTAGTGGTCGGTCCCGTAGTTGGAGAGATAGTTGACCTCGCTAGCCCCGGAGATCGCCGCGCGAAAGCGGTCTGTCTGGGTGATGACGTAGTTCGTGAGGATGCCGCCGTAGCTCCAGCCGCCCACGCCCAGGCGCTGCGGATCGGCGACCCCCATCTCGACGACATGGTCGACCGCAGCCATGACGTCCTCGTAGTCCTTGTTGCCCCAGTCGGCCCAGATCGCGCGGGAGAAAGCGTGACCGTACCCGGACGACCCACGAGGATTGGCCGCCACGACGGCATATCCGTTCGCGGCGAATAGTTGCCATTCGAAGCGGAAGGCGGTCGAGTACTGGCTGACGGGGCCACCGTGAATGCGCAGAATCGTGGGAAGTGGACGTTGCGGCGCGTCGGGCGGACGCGTCACAAAGCCATCCACCGGCGTCCCGTCGCGGCTGGTCGTCGTGAAGCGCTCGACCGGCGCAAGGATCAAGCCGCGAAGCACGGCATCGTTGATCCGGGTCACGCGCTCGAGTGATGCCGTTCGCGCGAGGAATAGTTCGGCTGGATAGTGCGGTTGGCTTTCCAGCACGACCACGCGGCCGTCCGACGCCAGGTCGAAGGCTGAAATCGTCCGCTCGCCGTCGACGAGCCGTTCCACTGGGCCGCCGTTCACCGCCACGCGTGCCAGATGACGGTTTCCGGCATCCTCGAGGAGGTACAGAATCGATTGTCCGTCCGGAGTGAACCGTGGCGCCGCGCCGTTTCGGTCTAGATCCGACCCGAGCATGCGCGGGTCTCCGCCCGCCGTCGGCACGACGGCGACGTAGCGCGGCGCGTACCAGATGTCGGCGGGATCGCCGCCGGCCACATACGCGATCAACCGACCATCGGGACTAAAGGCCGGGGCGGTGTCGCTGCCCGGCGAGGTGGTCACCTGCGTCGGCGGTGCATCCGCCTGAGGCTCGATCAGAAAGATGTCGGTGTTGGCGTTCGAATCCGGCTCTGGCGTGCGATTGCTGACGAAGGCGATTACCGAGCCATCGGGCGCCCACACAGGCGACCGATCGTCGTATGGGCCGTCGGTCAGTTGCACCGCCGTCCGCGGGTCGACGTCGAACAGGTGCAGATGGCGATGCCGGTCGCTCAGATACCCGTGTCCGTCTCGTTTGAACTGCAGCCGGGTGATGACAATGGGCTGCGGCGGATCATCGTCGAAATCGTCGGCCGCCGGATCCGGGTCGGTCACGACCACAGCCAGCCTGGAGGCGTCAGGCGACCAGGCCAGGGCCGAGACGTTCCCCGCATACTCGGTCAGTCGCGTCGCCTCCCCTCCGCGCCGATCCAGCAGCCAGACCTGCGTCAGATCGCCATCGCGCGACGACAGGAACGCCAGATACCGTCCATCCGGGCTCCAGCGCGGGCTGGTCTCCGAACGGTCGCTGGTCGTCAGCCGCAGGGCCTCGGCTCCGAGGTCCACGGTGGATGCCATGTAGACGTCGGTGTCGCTGCGGTCGACGTCGACATCCATCGCGGACACCGTGAACGCAACCCAGTCGCCGTCCGGACTGAGGGTGGGGGACCGCACCGTCCGCAGCGCGAACAGGTCACGGATCTCGAGTGGACGCGGCGTCTGGGCCGCAGTGATCCAACTGCATCCACACAGCGCCGCCGCCATCGACAGAGTGCGCAGAGACATCAGCACACCTCGCAGCTCACGACGTTCACGGAGACACGGGCCAGTTGAAGGCGCACTCAGGTCAGGCGCTCTACGGCTTCCAGCAAGCAGACGATGCCCAGGAATTGTAGCAGTTCGGGGTGGACGCCCCGCGCACCGTGGGGCCACTGACCCGAAGCCGCTGGAGGACGTTCACCCCGGGCTGTTAATCTTCCTCATCGAGCAGGCGAATGCGCGTTGCCTGGACTTCCTCGGTCGGGCCGGCGTGCGGCGCGAAGATGCCCTGCTCGTTCGTCAACCCCATCGCGGACAGATCGACGAGGCCATGCGGCCGGACTTGAAGTCTGACGGTGATCTCGGCCACGTCGTCGAGGCTTTGCAATACGGCGTCCGCCATCGCTTGCAACAGGGCGCTTGGATCGTCTACCGGATGCTCGACGAACGTTTCGAGCAAAATCTGGCGAACACCCTGGGCCGCCAACCCGAAGGCCACGTCCGGCCTGGCGTAGCGCCATCGCGCCGTGACGTCAGTGGAGAACGGTGGCGCGCCAGCCGTGCCAGCCCGCAGCAGGCGCAACTGTTCCATCCCCGCCTCGACCGTGGTGCCGTCACGACGCCCGATCACGCGGGCCACACGGATCTCCTCTCCCACCCGCGCAAACGCGTGGTGTTGCGGCTGGCCGCCCACGTCCAACCGGCGCCACGGACACTCCCGGAGCTCGATGTCCAACTGGCCGAGGCCCGGGTGCGACATCAAGAGGTAGTCATTCAGGGACAGGCCAAGCTCTTCGATCTGATCGAGCGGATGGTCCTTGGCGATCGCATAGACTGTCCGCACGAGCGTCTCGTGCGGCAACCCTCGAGACGCCGCGCCGTCCGTCCAGCTACACTCGATCGTGACGGCGACCTCGCGCAGGTCGTGACGGCCGGGCCGGTCGATGAGCTTGAGAACCTGAATGGGAGAGCTGCCGAACCGTTGGGTGTCGAATCCAGGCATGACGCGATTCCTCGGTGAGATACCGTCATACTAGCAGCCTGCGGGGTCGGCTATAATCGACGCTTCGATGCGCCGCACAAGCAGGACGACGATGATCGTGATGATGGTGGCACGGCGTTACGTGGTACGCGGACGAGTGCAGGGGGTCGGCTTCCGATTTTTCGCCGAGGCGGCGGCGGGCCGCGAGGGACTGCGCGGGCACGTGGTCAATCGGGATGACGGCGGGGTCGAGGTTCTGGCCGAGGGAGACCCGGCGGCGCTCGAGCGCTTTGAAGCGGCGTTGCGGCAGGGCCCGGCGGCCGCGCGCGTGGACTCTGTCAAAGTCGAAGTCGATGTCCGCGCGCCGCGCCGGACCGATACCGGATTTTCGATCCGCGCGGGTGGTGAATGGACGAGCTGAAGGCGAAGATCCGACACGTTCCGGATTTTCCGAAACCGGGCATCCTGTTTTACGACATCACGACCTTGCTGCGTGATCGCGACGGTTTCCGCGTGGCGGTCGACCGCATGGCCGCGCCGTATCTTGGGAAGGCGGTCGACGTCGTGGTCGGAATCGAGAGCCGTGGCTTCATCCTGGGCGCGGCGGTGGCGGACCGGCTCAATGCCGGCTTCGTCCTCGTGCGCAAGCCGGGGAAGTTGCCGGCGCAGACGATCCGGATGACGTACGAGCTCGAGTACGGAACCGACACGCTCGAGATGCACGTCGACGCTATCGAGCAGGGGCAGCAGGTGCTAATCGTGGACGACCTGCTGGCGACAGGCGGCACCGCCCGGGCGACCGTCGACCTGGTGAAGCAAGCGGGTGGCACGGTCCACGGCGTCGCCTTCCTGATCGAGCTCACGGATCTGAACGGCCGAGCGCGCCTGGAGACGGAAAAGGTGTTGGCGATCTTGAGGTATTGAGGCGACCGGCTGCTAGAAGTGGCAGGGCCGCGGCCCGGCCCATCCGTCACGCCGCATGTCGGTTTCGAGTTCGAGCCACCGCTTGGTGAGCTCCTGCTGGCGCTCGTACCGCTCGACGGTCGCGGACCCATCCGGAGTGGTGATGACCAGTTCGCAGCCTTGGCCATCTGGCCCGTATCGAGTCTCGCAGCGGAGATACGTCTCATCTGACGTGAAGAACCACACCACGAGTGTCAGTATCGGTAGGAAAGCGGGGCGACGTTAGCGCTGGCCGGCGGTCCGGACGGCGCGGGACCCGGGCGGGAGGACCCATGACGAAAATCCGTGCAATGAGGCAGCTGCAGTGAGCGACGCCGTGCCGCGGACTGGGCCGGGCGATCTGGACGATGACGCGCGCGCGGCGCCCCGTCGGAGCGCGCGGGACGTACGCTGGATCACGCGGGTCAAGCTCGCGTCGGGCGAGGAGGCCCAGATCGTGAACATCTCGACCGGCGGCATCCTGATCGAGTGCCGGGCCCAGTGGCCGCCGGATGCGCTGGTCGACCTGCGGATCGTCAGCGCGCGCACGGTCGTCGAGACCCGAGGCCGTGTCGTCCGCTGTGAGCTTGCCGGCGTCGACCGAAACGGCGCGGCAACCTACCACGTCGCCCTCGAGTTCCTCGAGCTGTTCCCGCTCGACGCGGCCGCCCCTCCCGAGTAGTGCAGGCACGACGCTCTGCTACACTCGTGAGAGCGCCCGCACGCGCGTGTAGCTCAGCCAGGATAGAGCAACCGCCTCCTAAGCCCAGCCGAACCGTAGCCGATCGCAGCCGACCTCGGTAAAACGGGGTCGGTTGTCCCTCACCTTGGCCGTTCGTGGCCGTTCGTGGTGCTGTGTCTCGGAAAATCTGGCACAAAGTGGCACAAAGCAGAAGGGGTGAACGACGCGAGGAGTGTGGGAGTCCTCCCGGTCATCCAGCGGTCATCCAAGGCGGGGGCGTGGCGGTCGTCGCTCTTGCCCCTTCGACTGTCTCAGAAGCCGAACAACGCCAAGGATCTACACCCTCCAGTAGGGGGGTAGCCGAGAGCGTAGATTTGCGCTCAAACGCCCTTGATTCTATTGGGGCAAAGCGACCTGTTTTTGCAGGTCCGGGACTTCTGTCAGGAAAGCCCGCGAACGGCCGCTGGAGGGCGTTGTCGTCGTCGCCTACCGTTCCGTGGATACCGTCCCGTCGGCACCCGCGCCTGGAGTTCCTCGACTCATCGACGGTCCGCCGCAACGTGCCTAAGACTGAGCCGGCTGGCTCGTATTCCAGATGTCCCGGTGCAACTTCCAGCCACCATCTTGCTTCTTCCAGACCACTACATATTTCCCGGCATCGGCGACTGAGTCGTCTCCTGCCATCAACGTGTACCGCCCAATCTCCACTGCGGTATCCCCACAATCATCGACCTCCACCGTCTCCAGCGTGGCCTTCTTGAGGCCCATGTCGATGACGCCCTGCCAGAATGATTGAATTGCCGACAAGCCTGACACGACGTCGCTGTTTGTCGGAAGAAGCTGCCCCTCTGTGGTGTACCGCGCCGCCAGGCCCGCCGCATCACCTCGACCAAACGCCGCCATAAAGGTCTTGTTACATTCCTCGATTACCTGTCGCACCCTTGCCTCCTTCTGCTGAATCAAACCCGCAAACGCCGCCTACCGTCCCGTCGGCACCCGCGCCTGGAGTTCGGAGAACCTAGTTCCCAGGCCCTAGATCTTTAGTGCGTCAGCGCGTAGACGATGTAGTTGATGCCGAGCTTGTAGGCTTCGTTGGTAAAGCCGATCGGCAGCCAGCCGGTGTCGGACCACTCCCAGTACTCGGCGATGTCGTTGTTGTAGTTGATGATGGCCAGCATGCGCTGCGTCGGATCGTTGTTCTCGAACAGCCCGTAGTACGTGGGCATCACGTTCACGAGCGGGTGAGGAAAATAGATCGTCTTCATCTCGAAGAACGAATGAAAGATCGGATGGTCGATTTCGATCTGGATCGGCCGGTACTCCGGGAACACCCGACGCAGCTGCGCCTCGAGGTTGCCCCACTCCCGCTGGTGCTCGAAGTCATCGAAGATCAAGAACCCGCCCTTCATGACGTACGACCTGAGGCCTTCCGCCTCGGCATCGCTCATCGTCCAGTACCCGGGCTCGGAGATATAGGCCACCGGGTATCTGAAGAGGTTCGGATCATCCAAAACGAGAACGTTCGTACCATCGACTTCGGCGTGCATGCTCGTCAGCTCGTCGAGCAGACGTGACAGGTGAAAATCGGCACGCGGGTAATCGTGCGCCCACGACCCGCCACGGCGAAACCCTCGCATAGGCGATCCGTACCGGATTCGGGTAAACACGAACTTACCGTCATACCCGGGATTGCTGTCCAAGGCTCGGTTGCGCGGCTGGCGAACCCGGCCGAACTGTACATCGACCTCGACGCGCCGCGGCTCCTCGGGCCCAAGCGAAGCCGCAGGGCCGGAAAGCTCTGGCAGCGTCACGTCGCGCTCATGCAGTCCGACAAGCGCGGTGATGCCGAGCGCGACAACCAGTATCGCCAAGCCAGCAGCGCCGAGGGTGGTGCCGGGTTGAAGGGGCATACTGTTCTACTCGGTTACGGTGTCGGGTCATCGTTGCCGAAGCGCATGATCTTAATCTCGTCGTCGATCTCTCACGAGATTCTCAGACGTCCTTGTGTCGCCTGAGATGACGACCGAACGACCCATATGTAGTCAACCCGGAATCCGAGAGCCGGCGTAATCGGACGATGACCCACGGGTCTTCTAGCCCTCAGCTTGATTCTAAGGCTGCTGTTCGATGACGACGCGGGCGAGATTTTGCGGATCCGGTTCCAGCTCATCCTCATCATTTCCCGCCGGTATCCCGCCGACCTCGAGCATGTAGGCGATGAGATCGACGTATTCTTCGTCGGTCAACGAGCCAGGATTGTCTTCCGGCATCGTCGCCCGCGTGTATTCGAACAGCGTGGCAAGCGATCTTCCCTCCCAGTTGCGGAGGAACCTCGCCCGCGCCAGAGGGGGTGTCGACGGCATATCCGGGTCGTCCGGCGCGCCGTTCAATCTGCGCCCGTGACACGTGCCACAGGGCCCCGGGTACACCGCCTGGCCCCGTCTCGCCTGTTCCTCGGTGAAGACGCCATCCCAGACCGATACCATTGGCTCGGTGCCTTCAAGCCGCTCCAGCACCGCTGCCACTTCCTCGGTAGACACACTGCCAAAGTCGTTCGCCCACGCATTGCGAATGTAATTTGTGACGGAGGAGACTTCCTCCGCGGTCAGATCAGGAAAGGGAGGCATCGTCGCCGTGCCTTGGTGGATATTGCTGACGATCCGAGCAGTGTCCCCGAGCTGGTCATTGCCGGCCAAGGCTGGAAACGTTGGCGGGTCCCCTGCGCCGGAGTCTTCATGGCACAGCGCGCAGTGATCCCGGTAGAGCTGCTGCCCCTGCTCGAAGAGGGCGGCGTCGATCGCCTGCTGAGCAACGGCAGGTGGGGCGATGACCAACGCGAGACCCAGAACAACAACCGTCACCATCAGACGTTCTCTCCCACTGCGTGGCGGTACCGGTGATCACGACCAGACATCGGCGTCCGAGAGTCCTTGTTCCAACGCAAGCTCTACCCTGATCGTCACGTCCGCCTTCACTTCGCCGTCACGGCGGAAGGCAGTGTAATTCCTTCCAGACACGTAGAGTCTGTATTTGCCCTTCGGAACCTTCACCACCGCCACGCCGCGCTCGTCCGTGACGGCGTGGTAGGGGTGAACGACAACCTTGACACCTTCGACCGGGGTCTGAGTTTCGGCATCCCTGGCGACGACCGTCAAGACGTGCTCAGGGGCCGGTACGACCCTGACGCCAAACCGGGTGATACCCTCGGCGTGCCGGACATCCAGACCGCCCATCGGGGCCTTGGCTTCCCATGTAAAGAGCCCTTCCGTGTCAGGGGCTCTCAGGTCCACCACCGCATAGTAGAGCGCGGCGGTGCCCGGCCACGGGTCGTCGCTCAGTGTGGTCGTTGCCCGCGTGTTGCCATCATGGTCACGAATCTCGATCGCCCACCCGTCGGGCCGGCACTCGAACGAGCACTTGACACCCAGCGTGATGCTGAAATCCTCGCCAGATTCGATGGCCGACGGCGTGTCCCACACGGCGACGTGCGTGCGGTGCGGTTTGACGGTGAACGAAAACGACGTCGACGCTTCTCCGTACGAAGTACCTGCCTTCGAATGCGCTGGACAGACGGCCAGCCATGTATAGACCCCGGGTCTGACCGGCGCCTTTACAGAACATTCGCTCGTCGCGTTCGTCTCACCGTCGAATTCGGTAAGCTCGAGGTGCTGTACCACCGCGTCGTCTTGGTCCTTGATGAGGAGCGTCGTTCCCCGCAGGTCTCCGGCCGGGCAGCAGACGACCTTGCCCGTCAGAGTCATGTCGGCGCCGGCGTCGACCTCACCGGGCGATATGTCGACGCTACACGCGCCGATCGTTCGCGTCGGATCGCGCTGTCCAGACATGGACGGTGAGCTAGGCCGACGGATCTTCGGCGGCATGCGTGCCGGCGACGTAGCCCTGGACGTGACCTTTGCCCAGGCCATGCTTGTTGAGTCCTCCGACGGCCTCGCCTCCCGCATAGAGACCGGGAATGACCTGGCCCTGCATGTCTACGACCTGCTGCTGGCCGTTGACGCGCAGGCCACCATAGGAGTCGTGCCAGATCACCATGATCGAGAGCGCATAGAAGGGCGGCCTCGCAATGCGGTTCATGGGTGCGTCCGCCTCGCGCTCGAAGTCGGGATCGGCGCCGGCGTCCACATAGTGGTTCCAAGTGGCGACGGTCCCGGCGAGGTAGCGCAGCGGTACCCGCTGGAACTCATGGCGGGCGGCAATCTTCTCGGCCAATTCCTCGATGGTATCGGCTTTGAAAAAGTAGCCGTTGTCGGACACGTAGGGGTACCGCAACTCCCACCCCGTCCGCTCGACCGCATCCTGATCGAAGATCGCCCAGAGCGGCCCCGAGTAGTAATCCGGAGGCTCCGAACCCTCGTTCATCGCGAGCGCGGCGTCGAGGCCGTGGTCATGGCTGTACATCTCCCTGACCCACTCCTTCTGGCAATTGCGCCAGTCGAGCGGCGTGTGGTCGAGCCCCTGGCCCCGGGCGCCACCGTCACCCGGATACCGGCTTGCCCGAGGTCTCGAGGGGAGACGGACCTCGTTGAAGAAGCGCTTCCCCACCTGGTTCACGGCGATGAACTCTTCGAAGCCGACGCTGCCGACATTGACCCCTGCGGATCCACGGAAACCGAACGTCGGATGACCGGGCATCATGGTGGTGTACGCATCTCGGGTGCCGAGGCGGGTCGAGATGTGGAACGTCGTGGGATACGAGAGGTTCTGCTGCATCCCGGCCAGGTTGGCGCCGATTCTCAATCCGGCCGTGAGCGCGCTGGCGTCCTGACCATGGGGGCCCAGCAGGGCGTAGCCGCTGGTCGGGAAGGCAGGTTCCCGCAAGGCCGGGTAGAACATGCTGCGGACCTGGGGGTTGCCCGAATGACCGCCGCTGGCCAAAATGACGCCCCGGCGGGCCCTGATGCTCACCGTCTCCTGCTGCTCATCAATATTGCCGTTCTGCCAATAGCTCTGCAGAAGCTCGCCGGTCTCAGGGTGGTGCCGCGGCGAGTAGTGGGCCCGGATGCCCAGCACCCTGCCCGAGAAAGGCTGCTCACGGACGAGGTCGTCAAAATGGCGATTGAGCATGAACTGGACGCCTTTCTCCCGGGCCGAGAACTCCAGCGGCCGGGAGAGGGCCACCCCGTTGCCGACGGCATTGGGTCCGACATAGCGGCTCGCGTCGGTCATCTGCACCGGCGCAAACGCACCTGTGCGCTCGGGATCGGCGACGCCGGCATCCTCGGCGGTGATGGTGCCCGCCTTGATGTCCGTCTTGTCACCCAACATGAGGAAGCAGCGCGCCCCTCTCGCGCGCGACAAGCCTCCGCCTCCATGCGTGCCGTTGACCCGCATGAACCGGACATAGTTGTCCATCAGGAATTTCCGGGTGGCCGGGCAGTTCTCAGCCCACGAGCGCGCCAACTCCCGCTCGTTGTAGCGGTACGGGCTCTGGGCCTTGGTGTCGACGACCGACCAATCGGTGAGGTCCGTGAACAGGAGGTCGACGCTGTCATCCAGCTCTTCCGGATCCTCGACCGGGTCGACCGTGATGAACCCCTCGTCGTCGCTCTCGCCCTTCATGTCCCGGCGCTGGACTGGATCGCCTCCGCCGAGCGAGAGGAAGCTCCCGCTGTGCAACATCCTGCCGCCCAGGTCGAAATTCTGATCGACCACCAGCACACTGGCCCCGAGATCCCTTGCGCGAATGGCCGCCGTCAGGCCCGCACATCCACCCCCCGCGACGACAACATCCACTTCATAGTCCCAGACGATGCCATCGGCGCCAGTCGCGACACCTTGCGCTTGCGCCCGCTCTGACTCCAGCAGAGCGCCCGCACCGAGCCCCGCGGCGGCTCCCGCCTTGACGAAATCTCGCCTGCTCAGGCCGTTCGCGCTAGTGGCTTTGGGATCGTGCGGCTCGTTGTCGCGTTTCTTGGCCATGTTTCGTTCTCCCCCAATGCCGGCACCGGTAACCGTGCTCGCTCGTCGGTGACCTCGTAGTGGGCTATCCGGGAGCCGACTTCAAGCGCCATCGGTGCCAACGGAGCTGTCTCCAGGAACATTCTGCACCTCAACGCGCCAGTTGTCATCATCGCAGGGCTCTGTCAAGTTCACGCCGGACAGCAGCCACGCTCCGCCGCCGCTGAGGCGATGACTCAGGCCTCGGCGTGATGCTCACCGTCGTCCTGGCTGCTGATGTCCTGGAGATCCGGGGTGCCCCACGGTGTGCGTGGTCCGGCGGCAGCTGCCGTCGCTGACTGAGCCTCGGGGCACGACATGCTCGTCAGAACGATTGCCTGCTGTGAGTGAACAGCCACACAGAAAACACGCATCGTCACTCAGCGACCGATCTCGAATCGTGTCAAACAACGCTTGAGCCACGCTCTTCCTCAACCGCACACGCCTTGACCGCACAGTTCATGACACACTGGGTTTCCGTTCGGAACGGCCAGAAGATAGAGGTCGTCCCCGGGTCGACGATGGCCGATGAAACCGAAAGGGCCAGACAGCGCCGCAGAACCGGGTGTCTGGGGCGATCCAAATCGGGGCAGCGTGGGAAGGTCACAGTCGCCGACCGCCGCCCCTTACCGTCCCGTCGGCACCCGCGCCTGGAGTTCGGTGAACCAACTCTGCTTTCCGTAATCTCAGATAGCGTTGCGACTAATCGGGACCGTCGTCTCCCGAAGCCGTTGATGATGAAGGCCCTGAGTCTCAATGGGTCATTCCACGATCGCCGCGTGAACGAGATTCACAAAACGCCATCTTGTTCGGTGGCCACCTGACTGAGTGAGGTAGATGAAGATCAGATCCCGTTGAGGATCGGCGAAGACCTGCGTCCCTTGGGAGCCACCATGATAAAAAGTTCCCGAGGATGCCGGTCCCGGAATCAAACGATACTTGTCTGTCAACACATGCCAATGCAAGCCATAGAGGCTCCGATGTTGGCGGGCTTCAGATCCCGGTGCGTCACGCCCTGGCGGTGGGCCTTGTCCAGCGCGTCGGCGATCTCGATGGCGTAGCGCAGCGCCTGGTCGAGCGGCAGGGCACCTTTGGTCAGCCGGTCGGCCAGCGTCTCGCCCTCCAGGTACTCCATGACCAGGAAGTCCACGTCGCCTTCCCGGCCCACGTCATGGAGCGTGCAGATATGGGGATGGCTCAACGCGGCGACCGTCTTGGCCTCGCGCTCGAAGCGGGCCTTGCGCTCCGGGTCGGAGGCCACATGGGCGGGCAGCACCTTGATGGCGACGGTCCGCTCCAGCCGGGTGTTGGTGGCCTTGTAGACCTCGCCCATGCCCCCGGCCCCGATGGGGGACTCGATCTGATACGGGCCGAGGCGGGTGCCGCGCTCTAAGGGCATGGGCTGTCAGGAACAGGCCCAATTGTAGGTCGCCTGCCGACCGGGGACAAACCCGGGGGGGGTCGGACTGCGACACAGGCCCGGCGTCGTGGACCCTGGCGGTCAGGAGGAGCGTCGCAAGGGAAGCGGTCCGGCCGAGGTCTCCGGAGTCCAGAGCACAAGGAAAGAGGTGGTACAGACTACAATGTCACGATCCATCGAACGTGGCCGTTGGGCACTCGCTGCGCGTGCCCACGGGAGCGCTTGAACTCTTGAACCCACTGCTCATCAATGACAGCGAGGAGTCCGGATGCACATGACGAGAATCACGGGGTTCGCGGCGGTGTTCGTGGCAGTGCTGAGCGTGGCCTGCGGGCTCGCTCCGGCGGAGACCGAGGTTGCCGCCACGCCGCAAGGCTCACCGGTCGAGATCTCGGAACTGATCGGCCAGATACGAGACATGGCCTGGGCCGAAGAGATTGACGCGGCACAGGAACTCATCGAACAGCAGCGCCCGCACCAGGATGTGTCGTCGGCCCGGTGGCTAGTCGCGGCGTCCTGGCTCGGTCGTGGCGCGAGCTTCGCGGAGCGCTGGGATGTAGCCGAGCGGTATGCGCGCGAGGCGTATGACGGCAGCCTCGTCCTGCTCGACGAACGGGATCTGGATGAAGAACGTCAGCTCCCGACCGCGCTGGGCGCCGGGGTCGAGGTACTCGGTCGCGCGCTGGAGGCTCGCGGCGATCGCGCGGCCGCGGTCGAGTTCCTTCGCGCGCAGCGTGAGCGTTACCAAGGCACCTCGATCGAGACCCGGATCCAGAAGAACGTCCTGCTGCTGAGTCTGCAAGGGCAGCCGTTCCCGGTGCTCGATGTCGAGCATCACATCGGCGATCCGCTCCCGTCAGCCGACAGTCTGAGGGGCAAGGTCGTCGTGGCGTTCTTCTGGGCCCATTGGTGCCCGGACTGTAAGCAGCAGGAGCCGATACTCGCGCGGTTGCATGCGAATTACGGCGAGCGCGGCCTCGCGATCCTCGGCCCGACGCAGCTCTATGGCTACATCTCTCGTGGCCAGGACGCGACGCCGGAACAAGAGCTTGCGTACTTGCGCGGTGCCTACCAGGAGCAGTATCCCATTCCATCCTGGATGAGCGTGCCGGTGAGCCAGCAGAATTTCTTGGAATTCGGCGTCAGCACGACGCCGACGCTGATCCTCATCGACCGTGACGGAATCGTGCAGCTCTACAATCCCGGCACCCTGTCGTACGAGGAGTTGTCAGCGCACGTTGGTCGGCTGCTGTGAAGACTGCCTACCGCCCCGTCGGCACCCGCGCCTGGAGTTCCTCGAACCAGTTCGCGCTCAGGGGCCCGGCACCAGCTCCAGCAGCTCCTGGTGCCAGTTGAGGACGACGGTATAGGCCGACTCGGTTCCGCCGGGCTCCATCAGTAAGAACCGCTCATCATTCGGCCCAACTGCATATTGCCCCTACCCATAATCCCAGTTATTCGTATGGTTCATCAGGCGCTTGGCAAGACCATCGACCGTTTCCAAGTCAGTCTGTGACATAAAGCCTGGCGCAATTGGCTGGGTATTTCCGATCTTCACCGGCTTCATCTCCTCCCAATTCCTCGGGATCGGATAGCGACCGGCGAACCGCGGAGATCGATTTACACTTTCATGATCTCCGTCATGAAGCCGGGTCCCGTTGGCTTGAAGGGGGAATGCCCCTCCACCACGTCAAAGAACTGCTCGGGGATGCGGACATTTCGACGACGGATATCTACTTGAGCGCCGGGCGCATTCACCTCCAAGATTCGATGCGGCGCGTCGAGGCCGCTGGACAATCTTGCACAAAAGTTGCACAACCCGTCCCCGTAGACCCACCGCTTGCGTGCAACCCACCATCCAATCCCGCCGATAAGTCTCTGCTACACTGAGTGTTGTCGCCAGATGCGCGTGTAGCTCAGCCCGGATAGAGCAACCGCCTCCTAAGCGGTAGGTCCCCGGTTCGAATCCGGGCACGCGCGCCACGTCTACCGCGGTATCACTCGGTGCGCGCCGGTATAATGGGAAACTCAGTAGGAGTGGGCCTCGAGAGGATTGTGACGCGATGAAACGATCGGAACGACACCATCTCAAGGAAAACACGCTTGCGGCCCGGCTCCTGGACCTGCAGGAGTTGGTGGAGACGCGGCGGCGCGCCGTCATGATCTGGGCGCTGGTCGTTGTGGGCCTCCTCATCGCCGCGGGCGGGTACTTCAGCTACCAGCAGTCGGTGGCCGCCCGCGGGACGGACCTGCTGGCCGATGCGCTGAACACGGCGACGGCGCCGGTCGTGCCGCCTCCGCCGCCGCCCGATCCGGATAACCCGACCGCCACGGCGCCGGCCCCCGCCTTTCAGCCGGGCAGCTACACCTCAGCAAGCCGTCGGGCCGAGGCGGCGCTCGAGAAGTTTCTCTCTGCCGCCGACGCCTATCCGGACAGCCCGGCGGGCATCACGGCCCGCTATCACGCGGCGACAACCCTCGGGGGGCTCGGTCGGCGCGACGAGGCCGAGGCGCAGTATCAGCAAGTCGTCGAACTGGCCAGTGACCACATCTACGGCACGATGGCGCGACTTGGACTGGCCGAAACGAAAATGTATGCGGGCAAACACGAGGCCGCCATCGAGCTGTTCGAAGCCGAGTTGATCGGGGGCAATCCGCGGGTACCGATCGACGGCGTCCTGATGCAATTGGGAAGAGCCTACCTGCTCGCCGATCGGCCAGCGGAAGCCGAGGAGAGCTTCGCGCGCGTCGTGGATGAATTCCCCGAATCCGTCTACGGCCCGGCAGCCCAGGAGGAGCTCGACAAGCTGGACAGGTCCAGCGAAGGCTAGCTACTGGGCGCTCGTGGCGAGGTCAGTCGAGCGCTGAGAGCTTATAGGTCAGCAGCTTGTACACTAATTTGGCGCTCAGAACGTTCGGGTGCACCAGCCCCGGGATGGGGCACAGCTCGACGAGGTCGCAGCCGACGACCTCACGGCTCCCGAAGGTCTCGTGGAGCAACGCGAGCACTTCACGCCACGACAGCCCGCCCGGCTCGGGCGTGCCCACGGCCGGCATGATCGCCGGATCCAGCCCGTCACAATCGATCGTGATATAGACGCGCGGGCGGAGCGTGTCGACCACGTCGGCGATCCACGTCGGCCGCGCGCGCATCGTCGCATCGTAGAAAATCGTCGTGTCCAGCGATTCCACGGCGGCCGCTTCCTCCGTCGAGAGGCTCCGAATGCCGACCTGGGTGCAGGGCGCATGCTCCAGCGATCGACGCATGGCGCAGGCGTGGCTATTCGACTCGCCCAGATAGGCCTCACGCAAATCGGCGTGGGCGTCGATCTGGAGCACCGACAGATCACCGCAGTGCGTGACCGCCGCGTGAACGAGCGGTGGCGTGATCGAGTGCTCGCCGCCGAGCGCGACCAGAAATTTGCCCGCGGCGAACACTGACGCCGCGACCCGACGAATCTCCGCCAAGGCGGAAACCTGATCGGGAAAGGGCAGCTCCATCTCCGGCAGCGTGCAGACGCCGCGGTCGTGAACGTCTACGGAGCACTCCTCATCCCAGAACTCCAGCTGAGCCGAGGCCCGGAGAATCTCAGCCGGTCCCGCGCGGGTGCCCCCGACGTACGAGGTCGTTCGCTCCAGCGGAATCGGGAGGATGATGGCGCGGGCCTCATCGAACGTCGCCTCCGTCGCGCTGGTTCCCCCAAACACCAACGTTACGCCGTGGTCGTAGCGCGCTGGCTGCGTCACGCGTCGGCCTCGAAACGCCGCTCCGGCAGGGCGACACCGTCGACCGACATGACGCGACCCGCGAGCTCGAACCTGGGGGGACGACGTCGGGCCAGGCTGTCACGGGCGGTGGTGGCGAGCGCTGCCGAGAGCAGGGGGAGCGCCAACGTGGCGTCGGCGTTGACGGTGACCTGCTCGGCGTCGGCCGCGACCTTGCCCCAGCTCTGAGCCTCGTCGAGGGTTGACCCGGAGGCTCCGCCGAAATGCGGGACGTCGGTGACGATCTGCAGGGCGAATCGATGGCCGCCGATGCCCTCGCTGTAGAACTCCGCCTGGACGCAAGCCTGGTTGATGAAGTTCTTCGGTGTGCCGCCGCCGAGCACGACCGACGCCGTGCGGCGCCGCCGGATCACGATGTTCGCCGACTCGATGATGTCGCCAATGACATCAATCTGGCCCGCGTCGGCGTTCGCATGTCGCGCCTGCGACAAGCCCATGCCGATGGACGAATCGGCGATCGCCGGGCAGAACACCGGCACGCCGGCCCGATGCGCGGCCGTGAGAATGCCGTCGCGTCGCGTCGCGCGCCACAGATGCCCGCCAAGCTGATACAGGAACTCTCGGCTCGTATAGGCGCGGGGCTCGAGCGACCGGGCGTAGTCCGCGATCCAGTTGTCGTTGTCGACAAACTCGTCCTCGCTCATCAAGGTGTCGTACACGCGGTCGATGCGGGCCGCTTGCAGCGCACGGTCGTCCACCCGCGGCGAGCCTTGGTAGTGCCTGCGCCCTCGACACTCGTGGAGATCGTGGTAGAGGTTCGCTCCGGTCGACACCACACAGTCCACGAACCGATGCTGGATCAGGTGCGCGATCGTCAGCCGGAGGCCGCCCGCGCTCAAGGCGCCCGCGATCCCGAGAAAGATGAGGCAGTCGCCCTCGAGCATCTTCTGCCAGACGCGGTGCGCGGTCGCGAGGTTTCGCCCCTGAAAGGAGATACCCTGCATCCGGTCGAGGAGTTCCGCGACGGTCAGGTCCGGCGCCACGATGAACGGCTCGACCGGCGTCTTGAGGAAGCGCGACTGATCGGACATGGACGGGCCTCATTCTAGCAGCCCGTGGTGGACGTCGGCTCCCACCGCGGCGGCGCGCAACCGGCACCAGGGTCAGTCATCGGCGAGCTCGCCCTTCAGGTCGGCGAGCAGTGTCAAGGCATCCATCGGGGTGAGCCGTTCGACGTCCACTTCACGCAGCCGGCGGGCCAGGCGGTCGCCGGACCCGTTATTCTGAAACAGGCCGAGCTGCGACTGCGGCTCGGCCGAGGCGCTGAGGGCGGGGCGGCCGCCGCGGCTGAGATCGTCGCGCTCCAGGTCGTCCAGGATCGCGCGGGCACGCCGGACGACCGAGGGCGGCAGACCGGCCAGGCGCGCGACCTGTATCCCGTAACTGCGGTCGGAGCGTCCCGGCACGACCTTGCGCAGAAAGACCACCTCATTCTTGTACTCACGCGCGACGACGTGATAGTTGGCGACATTGGGGAGCGCCTCGGCCAAGTCGGTCAACTCGTGATAGTGCGTGGCGAACAGTGTCCGCGGCCGGTGCACCTCGTGCGTGGCCAGGTACTCGGCGACCGCCCAAGCGATGCTGAGCCCATCGAACGTGGCGGTGCCGCGGCCGATCTCGTCCAGGAGCACGAGGCTTTTCGACGTTGCGGTGTGGAGAATGTGCGCCGTCTCCTGCATCTCCACCATGAACGTGGACTGCCCGCGCGCGATGTTGTCGGATGCGCCCACGCGCGCGAAGATTCGGTCGACGATCGGCAGCTTCGCCTGGCGCGCCGGGACGAACGAGCCGGCCTGCGCGAGGACCGACAGCAGCGCTGTTTGGCGCAAGAACGTGGATTTGCCTCCCATGTTGGGACCGGTGAGAATCACGACCTGCTGCGACTGACCATCGAGGCGGACGTCGTTCGGGACGAAGCTCTCGGCACAGTGACGCTCCACGACGGGATGCCGGACATCGGTCGCAAACAACTCGTCGCCATCGTGCAACTGCGGCTTCGTGTAGTCCAGTGCGGTGGCGGTGTCCGCCAGGCCGGCCAGGACGTCGAGGCCGGCCAGGGCGCGTGCGGTGTCCTGAATTCTCGCGGATTCAGCCGCCACGCGCTGCAGCAACGCTTCGAAGAGGGCCAGTTCGCGTTCCAGGATTTGATCGTCGGCCCCGACGACACGTTCCTCGTACTCCTTCAGGGCCGGCGTGATGAACCGCTCACCGCCGGCAATCGTCTGTTTCCGGCGGTAGTCGGACGGCACGGCGTGCAGGTTCGCCCTCGAGACCTCGATGTAGTAGCCGAACACGCGATTGAAGCGAATCTTCAGGCTGGTGATGCCTGTGCGTACACGCTCCGCCGCTTCCATGTCCGCGATCTGCCGGCGTCCGCCGTGGCTCACCTCTCGCAGCGCATCCAGTTCGACATCGGCGCCCGTGCGGATGCAGCCACCGTCACGCGCCAGCGCGGGCGCCTCATCGACAAGGGTGGATTCGATGTCGCCTCGTACATCGGTAAGGTCATCGAGCTCGGCCAGCAAGCTGGTCACCAGCGGCGCGTGCATCTCCGAGAGCGTGGTGCGCAGGCGAGGGAGAACCTCGGCAGAGTGCCGTAGCGCCACGAGGTCCCGCGGACCGGCCGTGCCCAGCACCACTCGGGCCACGAGCCGCTCCACGTCACCCACGGACTTCAACGCCTCGCGGAGTTTGCCGCGCACGACCGTCTGGAAGGCGAACTCTTCGACCGCATCGAGCCGGTCCTGGATCCGTTCCCGCGCCAGCAGCGGGCGCACGAGCCACGCGCGAAGCCGTCGGCTGCCCATCGCCGTCACCGTGCGGTCGATGGTCCCGAGCAGCGAACCGTCACGGCTGCCGTCGTTCGCGTCGACGATCTCGAGATGCCGGAACGTCGTGGAATCGACCATGAGCCACTGGGACGACTCACGGAACCGGACCTCGCGGACGTGGGTCAGGTCGCGTTTCTGGGTGTCCCGGAGATACTGAATGAGGGCGCCTGCGGCGGCCGTCGCCGCCGATCGATGCTCCAGGCCCACCCCCTCGAGGGTCCGCACGCCAAGCTGATTGCACAAGGTCTCACGCGCCCGTGCGGGATCGAACGTCCAAGGTTCGGCGCCGGTGACCGGGAGATCTCCGAAACCGGACAGTTCGGTGGCACGATCGAGGTCCGAGGAGACGACGAGCTCGCGAGGGCGAAAGACCGCGACCTCGTCGATCACCGCTTGGCGCCCGACGTCGCCCTCATATTCCGCCACCTGGAACTCGCCCGTGGAGAAGTCGAGCATCGCCAGGCCGTAGGCTCGGGGCCGCGCCGCGCGCCGCGTGTCCGGACGCCCTTCGACCGCCGGGGGTGGGCCAGGAGCAAACGCCATCAGGAACGCCGGTTCCCTGGCGTCGAGATGGGCGTCGTCGATCAGCGTGCCGGGCGAGACGACGCGTACGACCTCCCGGCGGACCACGCCCTTGGCCTGTTTCGGGTCCTCGACCTGCTCGCAGATTGCGACACGGAACCCTTTCTTCACCAGGCGGGCCACGTATCCGTCAGCCGCATGATGGGGCACGCCGCACATCGGGATCGCCGCGCCGCTGCCATCCTTGGATCGTGACGTGAGGGTCAAGTCCAGGGCCCGCGCAGCCGTGAGGGCATCCTCGTAGAACATCTCGTAGAAGTCGCCCACCCGGAAGAACACCAGCGCATCGGGATGCTGCTGCTTCGCGTCCAGATACTGCCGCATCGCGGGCGTGACGCCGGACGTGGTCGAGCGGGAAGGCAAGCGCTACTCGTCGGAAGATGATCGCGCCCCGTGGTGGGCGGTGTGCGCGGGCCACAGTATAGGAAGCGCCGGGAACCCAGTCAAGCTGCTGAGCGCGTTGACTTTCCGCATAGAATGAACGACGACGTGCGAAGGGCGACCGCACCATGAGTCGGTCCGAAGACGTGATCCTGGCGCTGGAGACGGCCACGCGGCCAGGCAGTGTCGCCGTGCTGCGGAACGGAGAAGTCCTCGCCTCCGCCGTGGGCCTCGCGTCGAGGAGCCACGGGGAGCGACTCCCTGGGGAGATTGTCCGCCTCCTGGCGAGCCAGCACCTCGGCGTTCGCGATGTGACTCGCTTTGCCGTGGTGGTCGGCCCCGGATCCTTCACGGGCCTCAGGGTCGGCATTGCCACCATCCAGGGCCTGGCACTCGTCCAGAGCACCCCGGTGGTTTGCGTGTCGACCCTCGCAGCGCTGGGACAGGCGGTCGGGGCCGAGACGCCGGCCGACGTGGACCTTGTCGGGGCCTGGTTGGACGGGCAGCGCCAGCAGGTGTTCGCGGCCGCATATGCGCGGTCCATCTCGGCTCCTGTCGCACCGGCCGACGACTGCGAGGCGGGCTCACCGACGATCACGGTGCCCGCGGGCTGGCACGCCCTGACGCCCCACGAGGTCGGCGCGCCCGCCGACATCGCCAGGTCGTGGAGCTCGACCTTCACCGGACGCAGGATCACGTTTCTCGGTGACGGCGCGGTCAAATACGCGGCGGAACTCCGGGCGGCGTTCGGCCTCCGACTGCTCGGGATTGCCGCGCCGCCGGCGCTCGCGCCGCTTGCAGGATCGCTCGCGGGCCGGGCGACGCCCGGCCAGCTCGTGCGCCCGCATGGCATTCAGCCGCTCTACGTGCGGCGGCCAGACGTCGACCTGGCGCGCGCGCAGCGCGCCACGGTGAGCGGGGAAGCCACGTGATCGAAATCATCGAGCGAGCCGATCCTCGAGTGGATCTCGACGCCCTGGCGGCGTTGGAGGAGATCACGTTCCGAAATCCGTGGACCCGGCAGATGCTGCGCGTCGAGCTCGAGCAGGTCAAGGCTGCGGTCGCCTTTGTAGTGCGCACCGCAGCACATCCGGTGGCGGCGTACTGCGCGGGCCGCGTGCTCGGCGAGGAATTGCACGTGCGCAACCTCGCGGTCCACCCGGATTCACGCCGGCGAGGCATCGGCACGCGGCTGCTGGCTCAGCTGTTACGCGGGGCGCTCGAGCGGGGTGCGTTGCGCGCCACGCTGGAGCTCCGCGCGTCGAACGAGCCGGGGAGACGGTTGTACGAATCGGCGGGGTTTCAGGAGCGAGACCGCCGGCCGGGGTACTACTCGAGCCCACCCGAGGATGCCGTGATCCTCTCGCGAGACTCGCTGTAACGACGCCCGTGCCTCGACCGGAGTCAACCGCTTGAAACCCCACGCGGCGGTATGGTAGCCTGCCGCAGCTTGAGTCGCCCCGTCGACAAAACCTTGGCGAAAAGGAGGGGAGGATGTCGACAGACACGGAGTTGAAAGCGCGCCTGCTGCAGACGGACGACGAATTCCAGCAGCTGGCCGCGCAACACCAGGAGCTCGATGACCGCCTGCACCAAATGACTGTCCGGGCCCACCTATCCGAACCCGAACAAGTCGAGCAAGTCACCTTGAAGAAACGCAAGCTACAGCTGAAGGACAGGATGGAGCAGATTCTCCGGCGGCAGCGAGCCCTGCCGGAGACGTTCCCCGATGCCGCCAGCGCATCAGCCGCTGGCGGTTGAGATCGTCCGCCGAAAGGGCGTCCGGCATCGGTGAGCATGGATCGATCGGGCGTCCCGTTCATCATCGCGGCGTGGGTGCCGTCCGGCCTGCTGGCCCTCCTGGGCGTCACCTGGGCCGCGCTCCCGCTGGCCGCGCTCGGAGGATTCTTCCTCTTCTTTTTTCGAGATCCGGATCGCCATCCACCCGACGAGCCGTTCGTCGTCGTCGCGCCTGCCGATGGACGGGTGCTCGTTGCCGGCCGGCCGCAAGCGGCCGACGTCCCGGAGGGCGCGTGGAGCCAGATCAGCATCTTCCTGTCGCCGATCGACGTGCACATCAACCGGGCGCCAATGGCCGGCCGGGTCACCCACGTCGAGCATCGGCCAGGACGTTTTCTGGCCGCCTACCGACCGGAAGCCGGCGAGGACAACGAACGGACCGAGGTCTGGTTCGAGGCGCGGGGCCACCGGGTAGTCTGCCGCCAAATCGTCGGCGTGCTGGCCCGGCGCATCGTGTGCCGCGCACGGCCCGGAGACTGCGTGCGTGCCGGCGACCGATTCGGTATCATGAAATTCGGCTCGCGCATCGACCTCTTCCTGCCGGAATCAGCTGCGCTGGTGGTGCGGGTTGGCCAGCGCGTCCGCGGCGGCGAGACCATCATGGCGCGCCTACCGGCGGAGTCGGATTCACGCGAGGACGCGAGCCGTAGGGGAGAACGATAGAGCACGATGGCGGTGATGGCCGTGTTTCGGCGTCGGCGACGGAAGGGCGAACATCGCGGGCGGCGCGGGATGTATCTGCTGCCGAGCATGTTCACGATGGCCAACCTGTTCTGCGGCTACGCCTGTCTCGTCTACACGCTGCGCGGGGACTTTCAAACCGCGGCGCCGTTTCTCGGCATCGCGCTGATTCTGGACACCCTCGACGGGCGGATCGCCCGCCTCACAGGCGCCAGCAGCGCCTTCGGCCTGGAATTCGACTCGTTGGCCGACATCGTCTCGTTCGGCGTCGCGCCGGCCGTCCTCACCAGCGCCTGGGGCCTGACCGCATTCGGTCGGCTCGGCTGGGCGGCAGGATTCTTGTACCTCGTAGCGGCCGCCATTCGTCTGGCCCGTTTCAACATCCAGACCGCGACGGTGGACAAGCGCTACTTCATCGGCATGCCGAGTCCGGCGGCGGCGTGCGTCCTGGCCGCGACGGTGTTCGCCTTCCCGACACCGCTCGTCACCGTGACCGAGGCGCTCCTGGCCTTCCTCGTCGTCCTGGTGCCCGCGGGACTCATGATCACGACTCTCAAGTTCCGGAGCTTTAAGGAAATCAATCTCGGCCACCGGCGCTCGTATGTGCCCCTGCTCGCCATGGGCGCGATCATCGCCGGCATCACGGCCCACCCGCCCTATGTCCTGATCGGAATGGCCTACGCCTATCTCGCCTCCGGTCCCCTCGAGGCGCTCTTCGCGAGGCGGCGCGGTGCGTCGTCGGAATCCGTGCGCGTAGACGACGCGGTGTCGAGCGGCACTGATGGTCCGCTGCCGCGCGCGTGACGGTCAGCCCGACGCGTCGGGCGAACCATCCAGCGACAGCCGAAGCGTCACCGTCGTCCCCACGTCGGGTGCACTGTCCAGCGAGATCGATCCGCCGCTCAATTCGATGTTGCGTTTGGCAATCGTGAGGCCGAGTCCAGTGCCGGAGGCGCGGGTGGAGAAGTACGGTTCGAAGATACGGGCCAGCGCGTCCTTACTCACACCGGCACCCGTATCGGTCACCGAGAGGCGAACGACGGCATCCTCGCGCCACGCGGCGATGCGGAGTGCACCCTGGCCGGGCATGGCGTGCAGAGCATTCTCGATGATATTCGTGAGCGCCCGCGCGGTCAGCGTCCGATCCAGCAGCAAGCTCGGCAGCTCCGGCGGGACATCGACAGCGATCTCGACCCGATCCCCCAAGCCGATGCGATAGGGCTGGACCACCTCCTCCACGAGGTCGTGCAGCCGGACGAGCGCGGGCCGCGCTGTCGGAGCCGTCGCGAAGCTCAAGAACTCCGCCGAGATTTGGCGCAACGACCGCACCTGCGTGAGGATCGAATCGATGCAGCTGTCGAGAACCGGCGCCAACGGCGAGCCGCGGTCCGCGTGGACCCGGCGCAGGTGCTCGGCGGACAGTTGTATCGGTGTGAGGGGATTCTTGATTTCGTGCGCGACCTGACGGGCCATCTCCGCCCACGCCTCCAGCCGATGCGTTCGCTCGAGCTCGGCTCGCTGTGATTTCAACTCGGCGGCCATCGTATTGAAAGCCTGAACGAGCCGCTGCAGTTCGTCGGCCGACCTGACCGCGACCCGCACGTCGAAATCCCCGCGGGCGATCTGTGCGGTCACCCGGGTCAGACGTCGAACCGGATCGGCGATGCGCTCGGCCATCGAGAGGCCGATGACGCCCCCGAGGAGGACGAACGCGACCACGCCGAGCTGGATACCTCGGTCGAGATCGTCGATTTGACGCTCGATTTGCTGCTGTCGTGACGTCAGGGGAACGGTCAAGATCGTTTCGCGGCCGGTGGCTCCAACGGGTGTCGCCGCAAGCACGTACTGCCGGTCGCCCAGTTGGTCGACACCAACCCAGCTCGGCAGGCGCTGTAAGGCGATCCCCCGGTAGACGTCTTCCGGTGTCCGTGTCGGGAGCAGGCCAGAGGCGTACAGATCGCGTTCACTCGTGGCTACCAGGCGCGGGCCGTCGAAGATGTTGACATCTTGGTCGATGACCTCACTGATCCAGACCATGACATCGTCGCTGAGCAACGTGACAGTGCCATCCGCCAGCGGCTGGCGCAGGGCGATCTCCTCGATCACTCGGCGGGCCACCGCGGCCGTCCGAATCGCCTCGGCATCGACGTCGGCGCGTAACTGCGCGGTGAACGTCAGGCGGATCACGAAGGCCAGTGTCAACACCGGGACGACGGCGGCCGCCATGAAGGCGAGCGAGAGCTTCCGGTAGAAACTCGCGCGAAGTTCCTCAAACAACCGCCGAGCGGACCCCGACGTGCGTCCCACCACGCGGCGAAAGCCGGCCACCCCGAACATGAGCACGATGAATAACGCCCCGACAAGCGTGACAATCTCGGCGAGGTTGATGAGCACGTCGACCGGCCGCCGCGCCGGCACGCCGAGCGCGTAAATCCCAGCCGAATCGTTTGAGAGGTGAACGTCGTACGACACACCGCCTTTATCCAGCGACGTCCAGAACGCATCGCGAGACGCCCGGATGCGCTCGAACGTCGCCAGGTCGAGCGCCCACGCGTCCAGACCGGAGGCAAACAGCGGTCGCCGGTAGCCCCAGCCGTAGATGACCACTTCGACATCCTGGCTCCATGGGTCCGCCACGGCGGGTACCCCGTCGCGGATCAACTGTTCGTACGGCGTATCGGAGGCAATGAACGGCAGCACGCGGTAGTCGAGCATGAGATGGAGGACGATTGCGCCGACGCGGCGCGGCAAGTCGCCGTCCTCGACGCAGATCGATCGCTGGGCATGAAGCATCCGGCGGTCGGCCGCGCCAAACGTCGACGCCTCTCCGAAGATCTCCCATCCGCAGCCGAGTGTGCTGCGGGGCGGCGTTGCCGCGTACTCGGGCACGTTCAGCGCGAACCGACTCACCAAACGGCCATCTGCCGCGTACAGCTCCACCGCGGAGGTGAGCCTGAACTCGGCGAGATCCGTCTGCCGCCAGATCTGAAACGCGCTGTCGCGTTGTGCGGCCGGGGAAGATGCCGGCCAGGACACCGCCATGTCTCGCAGTGCGGTCAGGCCGTCGATCTTGGCGAGCGACTGCGAGAGCCACGACTCGAGGTTCTCGGGATGGTCCGACGTTTGACGTGCGTACTCGGTCTCGATGCGCCGGCGCTCGGCTCGATCCGCGAAGTAGAGTGTCGTCGGATAGGCGACGACAGCGGGAGTCAGAAACACGATGAACAGCGAGACCAGGCGTGTCGCTTGGGAGGCGTGCCGGTATCGTCCGAATGCCCGAGGGCCCAGGCCGCTCAACCACGCGGCGACAGCGACCGTCACCACGAGCGGCCATCCCGGCAATTCTTGGTCGAGCAGCGCCCCGACGATGGCTACCGCAGCCATCGGGGCAAGCCACGCACCGCCGCGCATGAGCCGGAGGTGGCGGTCGTGCCCGGCCACACGCCAGCGCGAGCGCGACGCCAGAAACAGGAGCGCCACACCCCAAAACGCCGCGGCATGGAGCACCGTCAGGGCAGATAGGGTGGTCAACCGATCGGCGTCCCACGGATAGGGCGACAGCTTGAGGACGTCGACGTGGGTCGACTGAATGACCAGTCCGACCAACAGCGCGTGGCCAATGATGATCGCCGCCGCCCCAACCCCAGCCGCGAAGTGTTCCCCGTAAAACTCACGCCTGCCACCGGTCTGCCGATCCGGCGCGCGGCGTGCACTGCGCTGGACGCGTCGCCACCGCGCGATAGCATCCGCGGCCAGGACGACCAGGGCCAGCCAAAACAACGCCGACAGCAGCAGGTCCACCGGCGCCAGGGCGGTCGGCGATGGACCGGACCCGCTGCGCCAGTGGCCGGGCAGCGCCAGCGCGAAGAGCCATCGGGCCAGAAGACACGCGACGACCAGCAAGCCGACAGTTGTTCGATAGGCCGCCGTCCCCTGCGCCGTATCCCGGCGGTTCAGGAGGGGGCCGCACGCCAGGAGGACGGTCAGTCCGAGCACGATGGCCATCCACGACGACACCTGCCGGCGCCAGGCGCCGCGCGCGCCGGACAGCACCCCGGGCGCCACTCGGCCATGAAACAGCGGTCCCCCCGCGGGAGCCTCTATCGTGAAGTCGAGGTCGGCTGCCGGTTCCGTCGTGGCGGACGGGAGGTCGATCGTGACGTCGACCATCGACGTTTCGAGGAGGAACCCCTGCCCAGGGGTGATGCGATTCGCGGGAGCCGTGGCGACCTCTCGCTCAACCGCCACCAGACCGATCTGGCGCGAATCGCCTTCCGATGGCGACACCGGTCGAACGGCGGCGAGCCGAAGACCGAGCGGCCCGGTGACAACGAAGATCGACGGCGTACCTTGAAGCTGCGCTGGCGTGAACTCTGATGGACGGCCACGCCACGCGACAGGCTCGCCCGCGGCGTTGAACACCGTGACCGCATCATCATTCAGCGTCGCGGTCGGGACGGCAACGGCCAGCGCGTCGAAGAGCGCCTCGCTCGGCGCCGACCCTTCGACCAGGGCACGTCGCGTCTCGGGCAGGTCGGCCACGTCGGCGGCAATCGCGTCGATGGAAGCGATCGTCTCGGCGACCCCGGCGCGGACCTCTGCTTCGAGCCTGTCGAACGCCGCGGCGTCGTCAGCCCCGAAGCGTCCGAGCTCCCAGAGCCATCCGAGCAGCGCGAGCGTGACGGCGAGCACCGCGCCAAGCGCCAGGGTCCGTCGCGTAGACCGCACGACGAAACGCAAGCGGGAGTCACGGTCTCCAAGCGCCATCGTCGCTCCTGCGATCACGGAATCGGCGGCGACTGAGCACCGTCAACCGGCGCGGGGCGGCCCGGAAGGAGATCGAGCGGACCGAGCCGGGGCACGCCGTGGGCGTGGCCCGGCAACCGCACGAGGCGAAGGCTGAGTGGCGGGACAAGGTGACGACCCGGCCCGTCCGTGAACGGCGTCAGCGGAACAACAACGTCCTCGCGGCCGGGGAGGCCGCGCAGCGCGACAAGGGTGTCGGCCGCCGGCGACGCCGGCCAGCCAGGCATGTGGACGAGCGCCTCGAGCGCCACCGGCGTCGGGCGGTGACCCGGCAGATAGATCAAGGCTGCGAGCGCCTCCGGCTTGGCCGAGGCGTAGGCCCGCAGCTCGCCCTCGCCGCTGAGGATGACCAGGGCGACATCGCTCGCGTCCGTCGCCCGGGAGATGAGCGGGGGAGCGGCCAGCTCCGTAGGCAGCGGAAACTGTCCGGCCGGCTCGCCGGTGGCACGGTAATAGACGTGGAGGGTTGGTGCGCGCCCTGGCAGCAGCAGCACGTCGCCCACCTGAATCAGGCCGCTGACCGGGCGCGTCGGCAGATCGCGCTTCCACAGCTGAACGCCGGTCCGCAACTCGAGCGCGCGGACCTGGTTGTCGAGCGATACGAAGTACACCGCCTCCGGCGTGACGATGGGTGCGCCAATGACGTCGGCGCCGGTTCGCCACCGCCACCGGATGCGCCCGTCCGAGAGATCGATCGCATAGAAAAAGTTGTCGGTTGTCCCAAGATACAGGCGGTCGTCGAACGCCCGGATCGCCGCTGGCGTTCCATCGAGCTGCCGCTCCCAGAGCACTCGGCCCGTGGTCAAGTCCAAGACGGACAGGTACCCATCCTGCTGCGGTACGAGCAGCCGGTCCCGGTCGATCGTCGGGCGCAGGACAGCCGACGCCACACGCTGGCTCCATACGGGATGGCCATCCTCCCCGTCGTAGGCCAGGACATCGCCGTTGGCGAGGCCCACGATGAGCCAGCCGGCATCCCAGAGAACGGGTGCGGAGACGGGCGCGTGAAGGTCCAACCGCCAGCGTTCGGTTCCCGTGGCGGTCCAGAGCGCGCGCACCTGCCGACCCTCGGCGACAAATAGTGACTGACCGCCCGCGGTCGGCTGGAAATCGGTGGGCTGATCGACTACCCACTGGACGACGCCGTCGAGTGTGAAGACGGCGGCGAGCAGGCCTTCGCGGAGCGGCACGTAGAGGTACGAGCCGTCGGAGACAGGCGGCTGCGCCGGCGGCGCACTCAAGGTCGCTATCCACCGGGGGGTCAGCGGAAAAATCGAGGGGATCGGCGAATCGGACTGCGCCGCCGCCGCGCTCGCGAGAATCGAAGAGGCGACCACCACACGCCGCAGGCTGCGAGATATTGTGGTCCAAATGGAACGCACCTCGCTATAATAGCGCCCATCGCATTTCGTGACCCGTCTAGACGCGTGGCACACCAGACGATCATCGTCCTCGACTTCGGTTCCCAATACACTCAGCTCATCGCTCGCCGCCTGCGCGAACTTTCGGTTCTTGCCGAGATCGTGCGGTTCGACACACCCCTCGCCGCCATCGCGGCACACGCGCCGGCGGGGCTCATCTTGTCAGGCGGCCCGCGCTCGGTGTCTCAAGCCGACGCCCCGCGATGCGACCCGGCCGTCTTCGATATGGGCATCCCGGTGCTGGGGATTTGCTACGGCATGCAGGTGATGACCGACGCGCTCGGCGGGCAGGTTCAGGCCGCCCCGCACCGAGAATACGGTCACGCGACGGTGACGCCAGCCGTCGATCGGCCGCTGTTCGCGGGGCTTCCCGCAACGGTTCGGGTCTGGGCGAGCCACGGTGACCTGGTCGCGGCGGCGCCGCCCGGGTTCACCGTGACGGCGACGAGCGCCAATGCGCCCGTCGCGGCGATGGAGCATGTCGACCGGGCCCTGTACGCCTTGCTCTTCCATCCGGAGGTCGCCCACACGGAGCGGGGCACCGACATCCTGCGAAACTTCGCGCGGACGGTGTGCGGGTGTGTGGGGGACTGGGCGATGGCGTCCTTCGTCGAGGAGACGGTGGCGAGCATCCGGACCCAGGTGGGCGACGCTCGGGTCGTGTGCGGCCTGAGCGGCGGTGTGGATTCGACGGTCGCGGCCCTGCTGATCGATCGTGCCATCGGTGATCGGCTGACCTGCATCTTCGTCGACAACGGCGTCCTGCGACGGGACGAGGCGGCGCAGGTCCTGCAGCGGTTCTCCGACAAGCTCCACCTGTCGGTCGTATTCGTCGACGCCTCGGCGACCTTTCTCGAACGGCTCGAGGAGGTGACCGATCCCGAGGCAAAGCGGAAGATCATCGGCGCCACGTTCATCGAGGTATTCGAACAAAAGGCGAAGGAGCTCGGGACCTTCGACTTTCTCGCGCAGGGCACGCTGTACCCGGACGTTATTGAAAGCGTGTCGGTCGTGGGACCCTCAGCCCCGATCAAGAGCCATCACAATGTGGGGGGGCTCCCAACGCAGATGCGGTTCGAGCTCGTGGAACCTCTCCGTCAATTGTTCAAGGACGAGGTGCGGAACGTTGGGCTCGAACTGGGCGTCGACGAGGAGTTCTTGTGGCGCCAGCCGTTTCCCGGCCCAGGGCTCGCCGTGCGCATCGTGGGCCGCGTGACACCAGACCGCCTGGCGCTGCTGCGCCGTGCCGACGACATCGTCGTAGAGGAAATCAAGCGCGCGGGCTGGTACCGACGGCTCTGGCAGTCGTTCGCGGTACTCTTGCCGGTGCGGAGCGTGGGTGTGATGGGCGACGAGCGGACCTACGAGCATACCATCGCCATCCGGGCGGTCGAGAGCCGCGACGGCATGACCGCCGACTGGGCACCGTTACCCCATGAGCTGCTCGCGACCATCTCGTCTCGTGTCGTGAACGAGGTCACGGGAATCAACCGGGTCGTGTACGACATCAGCTCGAAGCCGCCGTCCACCATCGAGTGGGAATAAATGCTCGTTCACCCTGACTTGCCATGACCGAGTTCGTCCATTTGCATCTGCACACCGAGTTTTCGCTGCTCGACGGCGCGTGCCGAATCGGAGAGCTCCTGGATGAGGCTGCGCGGGTGAAGGTCCCGGCGCTCGCCGTCACCGAGCACGGCAACATGTTCTCGGCCATCGCGTTCCACGATCAGGCGCGCCAGCGGGGAATCACGCCCATTCTCGGGTGCGAGGTGTACGTGGCCCCCGGGAGCCGCCTCACGAAAAGCGGCGCGCCGGGTACGACCGCCAACCACCTCGTGCTGCTGGCCGAGAACCTGACGGGGTATCACAACCTCATCAAACTCGTCTCGTCGGGCTACACCGAGGGCTTCTACTACCGGCCCCGTATCGACAAGGAGCTGCTCAGCCAGCACGCCGAGGGGTTGATCGGCCTCAGCAGCTGTCTCAAGGGAGAGGTGGCGACGGGGATTCGTACCGAGCAGACGACAAAGGCTCTGGCCGCCGCGGCCGCCTTTCGCGACATCCTCGGCGCGGGCAACTTCTTCCTCGAAATGCAGTATCAGGGCATCAGCGAGCAACTCCTCGTCAATGAGGGGCTGCTGCCGATCGCGCGCGAGCTGGACTTGCCGCTGGTCTGCACGAACGACGTGCATTATCTGCACCGAGACGATCATCGCCCACACGATGTCTTGTTGTGCATCGGGACCGGCAAGAGCGTCCAAGACGAGCACCGCCTCCGGTATCACGGCGATCAGTTCTATCTGAAGAGCCCGGCCGAGATGGCGGCTATCTTCGGCGACCATCTCGACGCGTTGCGGAATACGGTCGCGATCGCCGAACGCTGCAAGGTCGACCTGTCCGGCAGCGAGAACCACTTGCCCAACTTCGACGTGCCGGCACCCTACACGCTCGACAGCTACTTCGAACATGTGGTGCGAGAAGGATTCGAGCGCCGACTCGCCAAGCTGCGGCAGTCTCTCGCCGAGGGCAGCCTGGCGCACCCGCTGCAGGCATACGAAGCGCGCCTGTCGTACGAGGTTGAGATGATCAAGCGCATGAAGTACGCCGGGTACTTCTTGATCGTCTGGGACTTCATTCGCTACGCGCGTGGCCATGACATTCCGGTCGGCCCGGGTCGCGGCTCCGCCGCCGGGAGCCTCGTCGCCTACTGCCTGCGGATCACCGACGTGGATCCGCTCGAATTCGGGTTGATCTTCGAGCGCTTCTTGAACCCGGAGCGCGTGTCACTCCCGGACATCGACATCGACTTCTGCGAGCGGCGGCGGGGCGAAGTCATCGAGTACGTGACCCAGAAGTATGGCCGTGACAACGTCGCGCAGATCATCACCTTCGGCACGATGAAGGCCCGGGCCGCGGTGCGGGACGTCGGCCGCGCCCTCGATATCCCGTACGCCGACGTCGATCGCGTCGCGAAACAGATTCCGCCAACCCTGGACATGACATTGAAACGCGCCCAGGCGGAGAACCCCGCCCTGGCAGAGTTGGCGAACCGCGACGGCCGCGTCAAGGAGTTGCTCGCGGTTGCCCAGCGTCTCGAAGGCCTGACGCGACACGCCTCGGTGCATGCGGCAGGCGTAGTCATCGCACCCAGGCCCCTGATCGAATTCGTCCCCCTCTACAAGACGCAACGGGATGAGATCACCACCCAGTGGGCCATGAACGAAATCGAGCGCATCGGCCTCCTGAAGATGGACTTTCTCGGCTTGAGCACGCTGACGCTGCTGGACGACGCGGTCGGCGCGATCAGAGCCGACGGGCGCTCGGAGATCACCTTGGACACGATTCCGCTCGACGATGCCAAGACCTACCGGCTGTTTTCCGACGGACACACGCTCGGGATTTTCCAATTCGAGAGCTCGGGGATGCGGGACACGCTGCGGAAGGCCAAGCCGCAGCGGCTCGACGACTTGATCGCCCTCAACGCGCTGTATCGTCCCGGTCCCCTGCGGGCCGGTGTCATCGACGACTTCATTGCGCGGAAGCATGGGAAGGTCGCCATCAAGTACGAGCTCCCAGAGCTCGAGCCGATCCTGCAGGACACCTACGGTGTCATTGCCTATCAGGAACAGGTCATGCGCATCGCGAGCGACCTGGCCGGTTTCTCCATGGGCGAGGCCGACCTGCTCCGCAAGGCGATGGGCAAGAAGGACGCGTCGGTCATGGAAGCCCAGCGCGATCGCTTCGTGAAGGGGGCGACCGATCGCGGCGTTCCGACAAGGAAGGCATCCAAAATCTTCGATTTAATGGAACACTTCGCGGGCTACGGGTTCAACAAGTCCCACTCGACGGCTTACGCGCTACTGGCGTATCAGACCGCGTATCTCAAGGCCAATTTCCCGTGGTACTTCATGGCCGCGCTGCTGACGATCGAATCACAAAATACCGAGAAGCTCGCGTTGTACCTGAGCGAGTGCCGCGACCTCGGCATTCCGATCCTGCCTCCCGACATCAACGCCAGCGCCCTGGCCTTCACCATCACCCGCGACGGCGTCCGCTTCGGGCTGGGCGCGGTGAAGAACGTTGGCGAGAGCGCGATTCTTTCGATCCTGGCCGTCCGGGACGCCCAGCGGCGCATCACGTCCCTGCACGCCCTGTGCCAGTCGATCGACCTGCGGCTGGTCAATAAGCGTGTCCTGGAGAGCCTGGCGAAGGCCGGGGCGCTCGACAGCCTCGCGACCGGCCCGAAGCAGCCTCCACCGGTGTTGCGGGCGAGGCTGTTCGCGGTCATTGACCGCGCGCTGGAGCACGGCAACCGGAGTCAGCGAGACCGCGACCTCGGCCAGTCGCAGCTCTTCGGGGACCCGGAGGTCGACGGCGACGCCGGCGGGATCCCCCTGCCGGAGGCTCCGCCCTGGTCGGACAGTCAACAGCTCGCCTATGAGAAAGAGGCCCTCGGACTCTATCTCTCCGGGCATCCCCTGGACCGCTTCGCCGACGACCTCAGGCGGGTCGGGGCGGTGACGACGATCGAGCTCGCCAACGCCGAGGGCGACGTGCTGGTCGGCGGTATCGTGAGCGGGTGCCGGCCGCTGAAGACCCGTCGTGGACGTCGGATGGCGGTGTTCACGCTCGACGATCCGCTCGGGGCTGTCGAGGTCGTGGTGTTCCCGGAGCCGTTCGAACAGCACGCATCCCTTGTCGAGAACGATACAATGGTCATCGTCCGCGGCAAGCTCGAACGTGACGAAGAGACCCGCCGCATCCTCGCGTCGGAGCTGATGCCGATCCAGGCCCTGCAGGAAACGCTGGTGCGACAACTGGACGTGCGACTCACGGCGCCGCCGCACGATCGACGCACGTTCGAGCAACTCGCCGAGTTGTTTGCCAGGCACCGTGGCGATCGGCCGGTGACCGTCGAGCTGGAAGTGCAGCGGAAGGACCGGGCCATGCGGGTCAGGGCCGACCTGGCCCAGGTGCGCATCAAGCCATCGGCGGGGCTGATCGAGGAAGTCGAGCGACTCTGCGGCCAGGGCACGGTGTTGCTCCGGTGAGTCCGGCGCCTAGCGGTCGCTCCTGACATCATGCCTCTCGACCTGCTCGAATTCGAGGAGCCGATCGCGCCGCTCCTGAAAGAGATCGAGGCGCTTGGGCAACAGCCACACACACCGGAGCGCGACCACGAGCTCACCGAACTGCGCGCGGGGGTCGCGTCGATCCGCCGGGATCTGTACGCCCATCTCACGCCGTGGCAGCGAGTGCTCGTGGCGCGACATCCGGCCCGCCCCAACGCGCTCGACTACGTGGCGCGTCTGTTCGAGAACTTCATGGAATTGCATGGCGATCGACTCTTTGCCGACGACCACGCGATCGTCTGCGGACTCGCCGACTACCATGGCGCGCCAGTGCTCGTGGTCGGCCATCAGAAGGGCGGCGGGGACACGAAGGAGAAGATCTACAGAAACTTCGGCTACGCCAAGCCCGAGGGCTACCGGAAGGCGATCCGGGCCATGCGGCTGGCGGAAAAGTTCAACCGGCCTATCATCGTATTTGTCGACACGCCGGCCGCGTATCCCGGTATCGAATCCGAGGAGCGCGGCGTTGCTGAAGCCATCGCCTACAATCTACGCGAGATGGCGATGCTCACCGTCCCGGTCATCGTCGTCGTCAGCGGCGAGGGCGGAAGCGGCGGCGCGCTGGGCCTCGCGATCGGCGATCGCATCCTAATGCAGGAATACGCGGTGTACAGCGTCATCCCCCCTGAGGGCTGCGCCGCCATTCTCTGGCGAGACGTAAGTCGCAAAGTTGAAGCTGCCGCGGCCCTCAAGATCTCGGCCCGCGACCTGCAGCGGTTCGGCGTCATCGACGAGATCGTTCCCGAACCCAACGGCGCCGCCCACGCCGACCCCAGTAGCGCCGCGGCCAGCGTGGACATCGCCTTGAGCCGAGCACTCGAAGAGGTCTCTGCAGACCCTCCCGACGTTCGGCTCGAACGCCGCTACGAGAAGTTTCGCCAAATGGGCAACATCATCGGCCTCGTCGACGCGGCACCCGCCTCCGGTGAGGCGTGACGGTGCGCCCCCGCCGGTGGGAGTCGCGCCCGTGCGATGAGGCGCTCGCCAGCACCCTCAGCCGCGACCTAGGGATCCATCCGGCGATCGGGCGCCTGCTCGTGCTGCGGGGCATCAACGATGCCGACTCAGGGCGCGGATTTCTGAATCCCTCGCTCGCGCACCTGCACGATCCGTTCAAGCTGACCGACCTGACCCTGGCCGTCGATCGACTGCTGGCAGCCGTGGAGCGCCGCGAACGGATTGCGGTGCACGGCGACTACGACGTGGACGGCGTGACGTCTACCGTGATGGTCCGGCGCGTGCTGAGCCTGCTGGGCGCCGACGTGACGCACTACATTCCGGACCGCCTAGCTGATGGCTACGGACTGTCGCCGACCGGCGTGGACCGGCTGCATGCCGATGGCGTGCGCGTGATCGTCTCGGTCGACTGCGGCATCCGCAGCCTGGACGCGGGGACCCGAGCCCGAGAGCTTGGCCTCGACCTCATCGTGACGGATCATCATGAGCCGTCGAACGTGCTGCCGTCTGCGCTCGCGGTCATCAATCCGAAGCGGCACGACTGCAGCTATCCGGACAAGAACCTGGCCGGCTCGGGCGTCGCCTTGAAGGTGGTCCAGGCGCTCTGCACCCGCACCGGACACGAACACTGGTTGCCGAGTTTCATCAAGATGGCGGCGATCGGAACGATTGCCGATGTCGTTCCCCTGCAGGGTGAGAACCGGGTCATCGCCAAGGTCGGGTTGGACCGGTTGTCCCGCGGGCCGAACAGCGTCGGCCTGCAAGCGTTGCTCGACGTGTGCGGATTGACCGGCAAGACACTGGACAGCTTCAATGTCTCGTTCGGCATTGCACCGAGAGTCAACGCCGCCGGCCGAATGAGCTCCCCGGAGCTGGCGGTGCAGCTACTGCTCACGTTTGACCCGGCGCAGGCCGGGCAGGCGGCGGCGCTTGCGCAGCAACTCGACGAGGAGAACAGCCGACGGCGGGCGGAAGAACAGGTCATCCTGAAACACGCACGAAAGGCGGTCGAGACAACCCCCGACATCGGCGCCCACGCCATCGTGGTCGTTGGCGGCACCGGGTGGCACCGCGGTGTCATCGGGATCGTGGCCTCCAAGCTGGTGGAGATCTTTGCCCGACCGGCGATCGTGTTGTCGATCGACGGCGACACCGCCCACGGATCCGGCCGCAGCATCCCCGATTTCGACCTGCTGGCCGCGCTGGAGCACGCGGGCGACCTGCTGACGACCTTCGGCGGACATCGGCAGGCTGCGGGCATGACGCTGGACTCGACGCGAGTCAGCGAGCTGCGGTCGCGTCTCAACGCATACGCCGACGAACGGCTAGGCCCGGACGAGTTGACGCCCCGCCTGTACCTGGACGGCCCGCTCGCGCTGAGCGACATCACCAGCGAATTCGTTGACGGGATCAGACGACTCGAGCCCTTCGGTTCGGGCAACCCACGGCCGATATTCCAGGCGAGTGCCGTGTCGCTCGCCGAGGGGCCTCGAATCTTGAAGGCGCGACATCTGACGATGTCGGTGAAGCAGAACGGTCGGGTGATCCGGGCAGTGGCGTGGCGGGCGGCCGAGCGGAAGGCCGTGTTTGACTCTCACGCCAACGGGATCGACATCGCCTACTCGTTGATGGAGAACCACTTCCGGGGCAACACCTTCGTTGAGTTATCCATTGCTGACGTGCGGGAAGCTCGTTAAAGTGATGATCGAGGGTTACACACGGTGATGAGAGGGTGGCAGCGCTCAGCGCGGCGGGTGATCGGCGTGTTCACGCTGGCCTTCGGCGTGGCGGTTTTCGTGTCCATTCGGGAGCGCCCGGCGGAGGAGAACGCCCGGGTGGAGGGACTCGATCCCGATGCGGTCTTCGAAAGTACCGGGACAGTCGTGACGCAGATCACCGGCGCGACGAGCGACTTCGTCCTCGAGGCGGAACGACAGGTGACCTACGCCGATGGCACCACCCGCCTGGAGGACGTCACGATCACCGTGGAGCGGGATGACGGCCGGGACTTCGTGATCACGGGGCGGCACGCAGAGGTCGACGAGAACGGAACGCAGGTCGTGATCACCGGCGACGTCAGGGTGCGCGTCAGCAACGGTCTCGTGATCACTACGCAAGAGGCGGCATATGACGACCGGAGCGGCGGAATCGAGGCGCCCGCCTTCGTCGAGTTCTCACGCGGCCGACTGCACGGCTCGGGCATCGGCGCCGTCTACAACCGAACGCGGGACTTGCTACGATTACGAGACCAGGCGCACGTCACGTTCGGAGAGGGCAGTGCCGGAGGGACCGACGTCACGTCCAACGCGGCGATCTTGGCGCGTGACGCGCATTACATGCGCTTCATGGGAAACGTTCGAATCGAGCAGGACCATCAGACGACGACCGCCAACCGCGCGATCGCGTACTTCGACGCCGACAGCGGCGCGATCGAGATGGTCGAGCTACGCGGCGAAGCGCGCATGCAGGGCCACGCTGGCGTCCCGGGTGCCATAGAGCGCATGCGGGCCCGCGACTTCAATCTCACCTATGCGAAAGAGACCGGGCTGCTGCGCCATGCGACGCTGGCCGGCCGGGCTGTTATCGGCCTTGCGGGTCCCACGGCGAACGATGGACAACGGATCGCCGGTGAATGGATCGACGCGTCGCTCGCGCCGGATGGCGCGACGGTCACCGCGCTGAATGCCAGGGAACACGTCGAGGTGGAACTACCGGCCGAGGGACGTCAGCCCGTCCGGCACGTGACCGCCGAATCGATGGAAGCCCGTGGGACCGACACGCACGGATTAACATCAGCCGAATTCGTCGGTGACGTGGAATATCGGGAGCGCCGGGGCACAGCCGAGACTAAGGACATGGTCACCCGCTCAGATCGCTTGAGCACCTCGCTAGGCGGTACCCTCAGCGCCATGGTGGACGCTGAGTTCACGGGTGGCGTCGTGTTTCGTGATGGCACTGTCGAGGCCACCTCGAGCCGCGCGTTCTCAGACATCGCCGCCGGCATTCTCGAGCTGCGGTCAACGGCAGGGAGTGCCGAGCGTCCCCGTGTCGTCGACGCCAGAACATCGGTCGAGGCTGACGAAATCGACCTCGCGATGAACGGTAGTGGCATGCGCGCCCGCGGGCGCGTCCGCAGCGTGCTCAGCCCGAGCGTTCCGGGCGACGCCATCGACCCGGGCGCCACTGGTGCGCGGCGCATGCCCGGCATGTTCGCATCCGACGAGCCGGTGTATGTGACCGGTGACACACTTGCCTATGACTCGACCACGGGGCTGACGACCTATGCGGGTGCCGCGCGGTTGTGGCAGGGCGACACGGCGGTACAGGGCGATCAGATCGAGCTCGACGAGCGAACGTCAGACCTGCGGGCGACCGGCAGCGCGCGATCGACGTTCATCCTCGAGGAGTTCGACGAAGAGACCCAGCGGGTGAAGGAGGTGCCCACGATCGCCACGGGCAACACCATGCACTACGAGGACGCCCTGCGGAGCGCAACCTACACGACACTCGCACATGTCAACGGCCCACAGGGCGATCTTACGGGAGATCGGATCGAGCTTTATTTCGGCGCCGCGCGACGCGAGCTCGAGCGCGTGGAGTCATTTCAGCAGGTCAAGCTGCTCGTGACCGGACGGACGGCCACCGGAATGCAACTCACGTATTACACGGCAGACGGACGCTACGTGATGCATGGCGCACCGGTGCAGATTCTGGAAGAACTGCCCGGGGAGTGTCGCGAGACGCGCGGGAAGACGCTGACCTTTTTTCGCTCGAGCGACACTATTTCGGTCGATGGGAACGAGGAAGTGCGTACGCAAAGCAAGACGACCGGGACCTGCCCCGCTTCGCAATTCCACTGAATGGCGACGCTACAGGCACGCAATCTCACGAAGTCGTACGGGGGGCGGACGGTCCTGCGGGACGTCAGCCTCGATGTGACGTCGGGCGAGATCGTCGGCCTCCTGGGACCCAACGGCGCCGGCAAGACGACGACGTTCTATCTCGTCGTGGGCCTCACGGCGCCGGAAGCCGGGGAGGTCACCCTCAACGGTGAGGACATCACGCACGACCCGATGTACGTCCGGGCGCGCAAGGGCCTGGGTTACCTTCCCCAGGAGCCGTCGATCTTCCGCGGGCTGACGGTCGAACAGAACATCCTGGCGATACTCGAAACCCTCAAACTGGACCGCCGCGCCCGTCACGCCCGCGCGCGCGAACTGCTCTCGGAGCTGAACTTGACCCCGCTGGCCAAGTCGCAGGCCTATACCCTGTCCGGCGGCGAGCGGCGGCGAGTCGAGATCACGCGCGCCCTGGTCGTGTCTCCCTCTTTCGTCTTGCTCGACGAGCCTTTCGCGGGAATTGATCCGATCGCCGTCACCGACATTCAGAAGATCATCTTTCATTTGAAGGAGCGTGGCATCGGCGTGCTCATCACGGACCACAACGTTCGCGAAACCCTTCGAATCACCGACCGGGCCTACATCGTGCACGACGGCGCGATCTTCCGGAGCGGTACCCCCTCCTCCCTGGCGACCGACGAAGACGTCAAACGCATTTATTTGGGCGCCGATTTCCGATTGGACTAAGATACGGCATGGCGTGGATCATGCAGGTGTGAGTTCGAGGCCACCGATGCTGCAGCAGAAGCTCCAGATCAGGCTCGCGCAAAAGCTCATCCTGACGCCGTCGCTCCAGCAGGCGATCAAGCTGCTGCCGATGACGACCATCGAGCTGGTCGACATGCTGAATCAGGAAATGGTCGAGAACCCGATGCTGGAAGAGGTACCCACCGAAGAGCTCCAGCCTACGGAAGCGAGCACCCAGCCAGAAAAGACCGAAGACCCGCCACGCGAGGCCAACGACACCTGGGACGACGCAGATTACGAGTATTTCTTCGGTGATTACCTGGACGGAGGCTACCGCCCCCGGATTCCCCGCGAGGTCAAGGAGCTTCCGCCGATCGAGAACACGCTCGCGACGTCCAGTTCGCTCACCGACCATCTGATGTGGCAGCTGTCGTCGAGGCAGGACGACGAGACGGTCCGTGACATCATTATTGCCATCATCGGGAACCTCGACGACGACGGCTACCTCGTCGCCTCCATCGAGGAAATCGCAGCCATGGCCGCCTGGTCGTTGGACGCCGTCAGGGCAGCGCTCGACATCGTCCAGCACTTCGACCCGATTGGGGTGGCCGCCCGCGACCTTCGAGAATGCCTGCTCCTGCAACTGCGGCATTTGGGATTCGCGGACACGCCGACCGAAACGATCGCAGCAGAACATCTCAAGATACTCCAGAACCTGCCAGAGCTCGCGCGCAAGCTGGGCCTGAGCATCGACGACACCAAGCCACACGTGGACGTCATTCGGCACTTGGATCCCAAGCCGGGCACCCGATTCAACCCCTCACCGTCTCAGTACGTCATTCCCGACGTCTACGTCGTGAAGGTCGAAGATGAGTACGTTGTTCATTTGAACGAGGACGGCCTTCCGCAGCTCCGCATCAGTCCGGTGTACCGCCAGCTCCTGGATCGCAAAGCGGAGAACAGCGCGGAGACCCGTGCCTACGTGAAAGACAAGTTCCGGTCGGCGCTCTGGCTGATCAAGTCGGTCGATCAGCGCCAGAAGACCATTCAAAAGGTTGCCAATAGCATCGTCCAGTTTCAGCGCGACTTTCTCGACCACGGCATCGAGCACCTCCGCCCGCTGGTCTTGCGTGACGTGGCGGACGACATCAGCATGCACGAATCCACGGTTAGTCGTGTCGTGAACAATAAGTACATGCACACCCCTCAGGGCGTGCTCGAAATGAAGTACTTCTTTCACAGCGCGATCAACAGCTCGTATGGGCAGGCCGTCTCGTCCGTGACCATCAAGCAGCGGATCCGGAAGATCATCGAGGCGGAAGACGCCCGAAAGCCCCTGAGCGACTCCAAGATCGTCGGAATTCTTCAGGACGAAGGCTTGATACTCGCCCGACGTACCATCGCCAAGTATCGTGAAGAATTGAAGATTCCGACGTCGACGCGACGCAAGGTGCACTATTAGTGTTCCGAGAACGTCGCCGCCGGATACGGGTTGAGACGTTCGTCCGGCGTCCGGCGCCCGGCGCCCAACCCCAACCTGGCCATGCTCGTCGACCTGGACCGGCGACTCCAGGCCGGGGCGCTCGGTGTCCGGCCGGTCGACCTCGGCGAAGATCAATGACCGACAAGTCGCGCTTGACCGACCCGAATTTCGTGGTCCTCACCGGCCTGTCCGGCTCCGGGAAGTCCCAGGCCATCCATGCCCTCGAGGACCTCGGCTACTTCTGCGTGGACAACCTGCCCACGACATTGATGCCGACCCTGGCCGGCCTCATGGCGAAGGCGGGTGGCACGCGCGCCAAGGCGGCGGTGGTCATGGACGTACGCGAAGGCGAGTTCCTGTCGCACTTTCCAAGGGTGTACAAGACGCTCAGGACCGATCCCAGCGTGAAGGCATTGCTGGTCTTCCTGGAAGCCAGCGACGACGCGCTCTTACGACGGTTCAGCGAGACCCGCCGGCCCCACCCCCTGGCGCAGGGCCGGTCACCGCGCGAAGGCATTCGCGAAGAACGCGAGCGCCTCAGCGAAATCCGTCGGCTGGCAGACGAGATCATCGACAGCAGCGACATGACCGTGCACGATCTCCGTCGAAGGTTCATGTCGCTGGCCCAGGGTGGGCCGCACGCGAGACTCGTCCTGACGGTCCTGTCATTCGGCTTCAAATACGGCCTGCCGTCCGATGCCGACCTGATGCTGGACGTGCGGTTTCTGCCTAATCCGCATTTCGTGCCGGCGCTGCAGCGGCTGACGGGCCGCAGCCGGGCGGTCAAAGCGTTTCTTGACCGGCACGCGGCCATGCATGTCTTCCTGGACAAGACAACCGACTTACTTGAATTCCTGGTGCCGCAGTACGTCACCGAGGGCAAGAGTCACCTGACCGTGGCCATTGGCTGCACCGGCGGCCGGCATCGGTCGGTGGCCGTGTCGGAGGCGCTCAGGCGACGCATGTCCGCGCTGGCCGGAGTCCGTGTGCGGATCAATCACCGCGATATCCGATCTGCGTAGGGGATGCCGAGCACGATGAACGATGAACACGCTGGGGACGCAGGCCGAGCCGGCGGTGGCGGCAGAACGGTCCTGAACGGACAACGCGAGAGGGGAGACGCTGGTGAGCGATGAAGCGACGCGTGTCGAAAAACCCTGGGGACACGAAGTGCACTGGGCCAAGACCGATCGGTATGTCGGTAAGATCATCCACGTGAACGCCGGCCACGCCTTGAGCTTGCAGTATCACGAGCGGAAAGATGAGACCATCCTGTTGTGGTCTGGTCGGATCGCCTTCGAGATCAAGGAGGGCGACTCTTTGACGCGACGGGAAATGACGCCTGGCGACCGGTGTCACATCACGCCCGGTACCGTGCATCGGATGACGGCGATCGAGGACAGCGACATCATCGAGGTCTCGACCCCTGAACTCGATGATATCGTGCGGTTGGAAGACCGATACGGGCGCGGGCTGGCGCAGGGATGACGCGCTAGCGGCGCACGCCTAGCGGCCCGCCAGGGCCTGGATCTCCCCCAACGCGAATCCTCGGACGGACGCCTAGAATGGAATGTCGTCGTCGGTCAGTGCGGGCGTCTCGCCGTCGCCGGCGGTGCCGCCACTCGGGGACTGACTCTCGCCACCGCCACGCCCGCCGGGCCCGCCGAGTAGCACGACCTTGTCCGCTTTGACTTCCGTCGTGTAGCGCTTCTGGCCCTCCTTGTCTTCCCACTGGCGGGTCTGCAGACGCCCCTCGAGATAGATCTGCTTTCCCTTCACCAGGAAGTCCTTGATGGCTTCGGCCGGACGGCCCCAGTACACGACTTTGTGCCATTCGGTTTGCTCTTTTTTCTCGTTGGTGGCCTTGTCCTTCCAGGTCTCCGTCGTCGCCATGCTGAAGTTCAGCACGGCGGCCCCACCGGGCGTATACCGCAATTCGGCATCGCGCCCGAGGTTGCCAACCAGAATCACCTTGTTCACACTGCCCATGACGTGTCACTCCCTCCAACGCTCAGCCCCATCCGCCCCCGCGAACCGACCGCGCGTCACGGACGATTCAACCGATCGATGGCCTGGCGTGCCAACGCGGCCGTCCGACTGTCCGGAAACTCGTTGACGACCGTTTCGAACGCCGCGCGCGCCAGCTCGGTGTGACCGAGACGATCGAGCGCCAGCCCACGCTTGTAGTGCGCATCCGGCACCGTCTCGCCATTCGGGTAATCGCTAGCCACCTGCTCATACGCGGCAACGGCATCCGCAAACCGGCCGTCGTTGTAGAGCGTTTCGCCAATGTAGAACTGCGCGTCGTCCGCCTGGGCGGACCGGGGAAACGCCTTGAGATACGCGTCGAAACCGGTAATCGCAAGGGACCACTGCCCGGTCGAGTAATCGGCCCAAGCCATGTCATACAGGCGCTGCGGCGAAATCCCAGGGCTCGGCTGGACTGGCAGCACCGGCTCGAAGGTCGCCCCGGCGGCCGCCGCAGACCCTTCGACCGCCTCGCCGTCAGCGCCAAGGACCGGGACGGGCATGCGCGGAATGGACAGCCGTAGCGCCTCGATTTCCTGCGAGAACGACGAGATCCGGACGTTCGTGTCGTCCATCTTCTCCCGGAGAATGCGGACGCCGGCCGCGACCCTGTCCACGAGGAGCCGGCTGTCGGCAAAGCCCTTTCGGGTCACCATCACTTGCTCGTCCACCATCGTCGTCACACTCTCGAGCACCTGCGTGAGCGACGCCACCAGGACGTGTAACTCCTGCGTCTGCATTTGCAGAATACGCAGGTCGGCCATCAGCTGCTGCTGTTCCCGGTCGGCCGCCGCCGCCGCCAGGGGCGCCGCGGTCACCAGCACGCCGGCTAGGATCGCGATCAGCGCTGCATGTTTCATGTTGTCCATCGCTTCACCGCTTCACTCTCTCGGACTATCGGGCCGTGATCACGAAATGGGCGCGGCGATTGCGCTGCCAGGCTTCCTCGCCGCTACCCGGGTCGAACGGAAACTCCTTACCATAGCTTACCGTGCGCAGGCGGTCGCCCGGGATCCCCAGCGTCACGAGATAGTCGCGCGCCGCGAGTGCCCGACGCTCACCGAGCGCCAGATTGTACTCCGCCGTGCCGCGCTCGTCGCAGTGCCCCTCGATGGTGATCACCCAACTCGCGTACTGCTGGAGTAAATCCGCGTTCCGCTGCAGGTCCGTCTGCGCGTCCGGCCCCACTTCCGAGCTGTCGTACGCGTAAAACACCGGCACGAGCGGTGACTCGCGGTTCAACTCATCGAGCGATCGGGTCTCCAGCGAATCGATGTCCGGTACCGGTTCGGCCGGCATCGGCACGGGGTCGGGGATCGGCGTGACCGTGACGGGCGGTGGAAGTGGCGGCGCCGTGGGCGCCGGCGGCGGTGGGGGAGCGGGGCGCGACGCCGGCGGCGGGTTGCCTCCGCAGGCGCTCAGCGTCAGGACGGAGGCCGTCAGGGCCAGGAACGCGATGGGTCGTGCAATCGATCGTGTGTGCATGGGGTAGTTCTTCTCCCAGAGGCCGAGCCAGGCTCGCCCGCGGTCGCCGCGCAACGTCGATCGTCCGATCGACGTCGCGCGGGTCGTTTTCAGTAGGACCAGTTCGACATCTCGTTGTTACCGACGCGCGTCACGCGGCGCAAGTTCCGGCCGTCTCGCGCCATGGTGAAAATCTGTTTGTCGCCGGACCGCGTCGAGGTGAACGCCAAGTGCCGGCCGTTGGGCGCGTAGGCCGGGCTCTCATTCGTGCCAAGGCCGAAGGTCAATTGCCGGATCGCGCCGGTCGCCAGTTCGAGAATCTTGATGTCGTGGCCGGGACCGGTGCGTGAAGAATATGCGATCTCGTTGAACGGCGCCGGCGACCAGGTCGCCCGGTCGCAGTAGCTCTCGAACGTCATCCGGCGAATTCCTGCACCGTCGGCGCCGATCACGTAGATCTGCGGCCGGCCGGAACGGTTCGATGTAAAGGCCAGCTCGGTGCTCGCCGGCGACCACGTCGGGGTCGTGTCGATCGCGGGGTTGTTCGTCAGGCGACGAACGTTCGCACCATCCGCATCCATCACGTACAGCTCCGGATTGCCATCCCGGTTGGAGGTGAACGCAATCCGCGTGCCGTCCGGCGACCAGGCGGGCAGCCAGTTCTGCCGGTCGGCGGTCCCGGCCGCCGGCGTCTCCAGGCGCCCTTCGTAGATGAAGGACACGAACACGTCCGGGAAGCCCCGCCGATAGGAGGTGTAGGCTATCGCGCGCCCGTCGGCGGACCAGACCGGGGTAATGTTCAGCGAGCGGTTGACCGTCACCCGTCGCTGGTTTCCCCCGTCGTAATCGGAGATGTACACCTCCTTGACCCTGCGATTGTCGACCGGGCTGACGATGCTCTCACCGTTCCGGTCCGACGTGAACGTCAGCTTCGTCCGGGCCACACCGCGCAGACCCCGTTGGTTTCGGTGAATCTCATCGGCAAACGTGTGGGCATAGCGCCGCGGATTATCCACTGACCCAGTGTATTCGCGGCCAAAAGCAGACGCCTGGCTTTGCACGTTGAACAGACGCACGCGCACCTGCACCATGTCGCCCGTCTTCTGGATCGACCCGATGATCACGCCGTCGGCGCCGATCTCGCGCCAGCGCTCGAAGGGCACGTCTCGCATGGACGTCGCCCGTGGAATCGTCTCGTAGGTATCGCGCGGCACCATGTAGAACTCGCGCTCGAAGTCTAGATCGTCCCAGAGGACCTGCGCGATCGTGCGGGCCAGTTCTGCGGATTCCGGATCGTCAGACAGCGGAATGAAATCCGGTACGGCGAAGCGCGGCTGCGTCCCGATGCTCTCGCCGATGATCAGGTTGAGTTCAGACGGTTGGGTCGGCAGGGGTTGCTGCGACGCCGGCGTCTGGTCGACCGGACGATCGTGGAGGGCCGTCAGGCCAAGGAGGAGCAGGAGCGGGCCACAGGCACGGAGGTGATGAGTCATCAGCGTTGATATTGGAAGTTGAGGTGGACGGTGAGCGTGCTCTCTGGAAACGCGCTCGGAAGCGGCGGCAGCTGCGCGGTCAGGGCCAGCGCGCGCTGGGCCGCCAGGTCCAGCGCGATGTACCCGCTGGAGCGCTCGACCTCGATAGCGACGAGACGCCCCCCGCGCTGAATCGTGAACTTGAGCATCGCTTCACCGAGGACCTGCTGCCGCGGGTTCCAGTTCCGGCGAATCAGGTCCAGCATGGTCGTCAAGTATTCCGGACAGCAGAACGAGCCGACGTCCAGATAGCCGCCGCTGCCGCCTCCGCCGCCGGTCGAGAGACCGAAGCCCAGCCCCTGAACGCCCGTGTCGGACAGCGCGCTCCCGGCCCTGACTTCGTCTCCACCCTCTGCTCGAGTCCGGCCACGCGCGCCTTCCGGAGCGGAGTCCACCTCGGGCGGGTCGGTCACTTCCCGGCGGCGGGCGGTCGGCTCGGGCACCGTCATCTCTGGCTCCGCCCGGGCCGGCACGCGGACGGCCCGAGGTCTCGGGTCCGGCGGCAACTCCGTGATCTGCTGCACCGGACGCCCGCCGAGTGGGGTCAGCCCCCCGGTGTCCGGCCCGGCCGGCCCGCCGAGGCTGATCATCATGACCGGGCCGGGGTCATCGGCGGCCCGCACGCGCCAGTCCGAGGGCATCAACACGACTGCCAGCAGCACGACCGCGTGTCCGGCAACCGACACCCAGAGCATTCGGCCCGGCCCGTCGCCGTCGACGGCCCGCGCCCGGAGGACCTGCGTCGCCAGTTCCTTCATGATTCGGTGGCGCGGATCAGCGATCCTCCGGCAAGCGCGTGATGAGCCCGACCCGCTCGACACCGCCGTCCTTGAGCTTGTCCATCACGGTCATTAACTCCTGGAGCGTCACAGCCTCATCCCCGCGCAGAAACACCTCCCGCTGCTCCTGCGCCGTCATCACCTGGCGAATGCGCTCGTCCAGGACCTCCAGCGACACGGCGTCCTCCCCGAGCTGCACGATACCGTCGGTCCGGTAACTCAGAGGAATCGTGACGAAGATCCGATCCGCGCTGATCGGCGCCGCGCGACGGGCCACCGGCAGGCTGACGTCGACCCCCTGCTGCATCATCGGCGCCGTGACCATGAAGATGATCAGCAGCACGAGCATGACGTCCACGAGCGGAACCACATTGATCTCTGACAGCGCCGTCGACACACGCTCGCCGCGCGCCCGGCGCGTGCCCCCGCTTGGTTGCGCCTTATGGACCTTCATTCCGCACTCGACTCTCTCTCAACGCTCACGAAAAGTTGCGTTCGGCGATGTTCAGAAACTCGAGTGAAAAATCGTCCATCTCGGACACGAAGAGTTTCACCCGGTGCGTCAGGTGATTATAGAAGTACACAGCCGGAATAGCGGCGCCCAGGCCGGCCGCCGTCGCGATCAGCGCCTCGGCGATTCCAGGCGCCACGACATTGAGGCTGCTGGAGCCCGTCTCGCCGATGCCCTGAAACGCACCCATGATGCCCCAAACGGTCCCCAAGAGCCCGATGAATGGCGTAATGCTGGCGGTCGTTGCGAGAAACGCCACCCGGCTCTCAATCTTGTTCACCTCGACCGCGGCCGCTCGCTGCAGCGCGCGATCCAGCGCATCGATACTCCTCAATGTAGGACGAGGCGCGGCCGATTCTGGTTGTGCACCGGCGCCGGCCGCATCGGCATGGCGGAGTTGGGCGTTCAGTTCCGCGTATCCCGTTTGGAAGATACCGACCAGCGGACTGTAGCCGAGCGAGCCACACACCGCCTGCACCTCGGAGAACTTATTGCTCCGATGGAACACGTCACGAAATCGGGCCGTGTGGGCAGCGATGCGTCGGTACTGCCACGCCTTGTGTAGCACAATGCCCCACGAAATCACGGAGAAGACCGTCAGAATGAAAAGAATGACGCGCGACGCCGTGCCCGAACGGGCCAGGAGACCGACCACGCCGCCGCCGAGCGGGCCGTCGGCCGATCCGCCCTGCGCCTGCAGCAGCGCCAGAGCGTAGAATCCAAGCGTGCGCAACGAAGCCTCCGAGTGTTTCAATGCGCCGCTGGGACAGCGCGACGCGCCAGGGTAGCACGCGGCGGAAAGGCTGTCAAACGTATGATAGCATGGAGGTTCTCTCGTTGAGCCGAGTCGAACGCCGACCGTCCGGCCCCACGCGCGCCCGACCATGATTCGGTTTCTTCGCGTCACGCATTTGGCGCTGATCGACGAGCTGGAGCTCGAGTTCGAGCCGGGCCTCACCGTCCTCACCGGCGAGACCGGTGCTGGCAAGTCGATTCTCGTCGGTGCGTTGGGCCTGCTGGTCGGGGAGCGGGCCTCGGCCGATCTCGTGCGAACCGGCGAAACCTCAGCGTCCGTGCAGGCCGTCTTCGAGAAGCCGGACGGGACCGAGCTTGTGGTCCGGCGGGAAGTTGGTGCGCAGGGACGGAGTCGAGCGTTCATCGATGACGCGCTGGTGACCTCCAGCGCCTTGAAGGCGCTCGGCGCCGACTTGCTCGACCTGCATGGCCAGCACGAGCACCAGGCCCTGCTCGCCCCCAAGGCGCACATCGACCTGCTCGATCAGTACGCCGGACTCCAGGCCGACCGCGAGTCGGTCGGGCGCGCGTTCACGTCATGGCGCGATGCCCGAGCGGCGCTAGCGGAGCGCCGGGCGCTGGCGCAGACCGCCGGTGAGCGAGCCGAGGTTGTTCGGTTCCAACTTGGCGAAATCGAGTCGACGCACCCGAAGCCAGGCGAAGGCGATGAGCTCGGAGCACTCAAGCAACGTTTGGCAAACGCAGATGCTATCCAGCAACTGAGCACTCGCGTGCACCAGGCGCTGTACGAAAGGGACGGCGCCGTCCTGGACGTGCTCTCCGGCGTCTGGCGGGACCTCGAGGCGCTGGCGGCGCTCGATCCCACCGTGGCACCTCTGCTGCACACCAAAGGAGCGGTCACCTCACAACTCGAGGATCTGGCCTTCGCGATCCGCCGGTTCGCCTCGGACGTCGAGGCGTCCCCGAACCGACTGCAGGAAGTCGAAGACCGGCTTGCCGCGCTCGAAGGCCTCGCGCGCAAGTACGGCCAGGGGTCCGTTGACCGCGTGCTCGAGCGGCAGCGAGAGCTTACCGCCGAACTGAACGAGATCACGCAGGGAGCCGCCCACCTCGAGGCACTCGAAGCGCAGGTGACGCAGGCGGCCGACGCCTACCGGAAGGCCGCGCGTCGGATCTCGCGCCACCGACGACGGGCCGCCGGTGATCTGACCGCACGCCTCGAAACGCTGCTGCACGAGTTGGCGATGGAGCGGACTCGGTGTGAGTTTCGGTTTACTGACGCCGCGAGCGAGAACGGGTGGTCCGCGCGGGGCACCGATCAGGGAGAGCTCTACCTCGCGCCCAACGAGGGAGAGGAACTCAGGGCGCTGGCCCGCATCGCATCGGGCGGCGAGCTGTCGCGACTGATGCTCGCTCTGAAGACGGCGGCGTCCCCCGACACGCCCGGTAAGACACTGGTGTTCGACGAGGTCGGCGCCGGCATCGGCGGACGGGTGGCCGACGTCGTCGGCCGCCGCTTGAAAGGGCTCGGCCGCCGCTTTCAGGTGCTGTGCGTCACGCACCTCCCCCAGATTGCCGCGCATGGGGCAACACAGATAGAGATCGCCAAGACGGTTGCGGGAGGCCGCACCGTGACCCACGCGACGCGGCTCGAGGCTGGCGCACGGGTCGATGCAATCGCACGTATGATGACGGGTGGCACGGTCACCGAGCGGGGAAGGCGAAGCGCACAGGAACTGCTGGAAACTGCCGGTCGGAGTAAGGGCGAATAAAACACGAATATCGAAGCGCAGAACAGATTGCGAAAGGGCGTCCCCGTGGCTAGGACCTACATGATCGAGACCTTCGGCTGCCAGATGAATGTGCACGACTCCGAGCGGATGGCTGGCCTCCTCGAACAAGCCGGCTACGAGCGCGCAGAAACTGCGGCCGACGCTGATGTGGTCGTCCTGAATACCTGCAGCGTCCGCGAACGCGCCGAGCACAAGCTCTTCAGCCGCCTCGGTGAGCTGCGCGCCGGGCGCTCGTCCGCAGATCAGATCGTCGCCGTCACCGGTTGCGTGGCACAGCAGGAGGGGGAGCAGCTCTTCCGCCGGGCAGGCCATGCGGACGTCGTGGTCGGCACACAGGCGATTCGAGAGCTGCCAACCTTGCTCGAATTAGCGACACATGAAGGTCGACGTCAGATCGATATCAACCCCTACGAGGATGTCTCGTTCCCACTCGGGGTCACCGTCCGAGAGGACGCCGTGAAAGCCTACGTGACGATCGTCGAGGGCTGCAACGATCACTGCGCCTTCTGTGTCGTGCCCTATACGAGAGGACACGAGCGCATGCGTCCGGCGGCGGAAATCGTGGCCGAAGCGCGGCAGGCCGTGGACGCGGGCCGACCGGAAATCCACTTGCTCGGACAGATCGTCAACCATTACCAAGCGCCCGACGAGCCCGGGTGCGACTTCGCCGGCCTGCTCGCCAAGATCGATGCCGTGGGCGGCATCAAACGAATTCGTTTCGCCAGCCCGCACCCCCGGCACGTCAGCCCCCGAATGATCGAGGCGATGCGGGACCTCCAGAGCGTCTGCAAACACCTTCACCTCCCGGTGCAATCAGGTTCGAGCCGCGTGCTAAGATCGATGCGCCGCCGGCATACCCGGGACCAGTACCTGGATCTCGTCGCGCAAATCCGTGCAGCCATCCCGGACATCGCGCTTTCGACCGATATGATTGTCGGGTTTCCGGGAGAGACCGAAGCCGAGTTCGAGGAGACGCTTTCTCTCGTGCAGATGGTGAGGTATCACAGCATGTTCTCGTTCAAGTACTCCGAGCGGCCTTCAACGCTCGCCGCGCAGCGGATGCCGGACAGCGTGCCCGAAGAGGAAAAAACGCGACGAATCGTCGCGCTACAGTCGATCCAGCGGACGATTCAACTGTCACTCAACGCGCGAGCCGTCGGTGCAACGCTCGAAGTGCTCGTCGACGCCACGTCGCGGCGCAGACCGGAGGAACTCTCTGGAAGAACCTCTGGAAACACAGTGGTGAACTTTCCAGGAAGGCCTGGCTGGCTGGGACACCTGGTCGACATCACCATACGAAGGGCGGGCCCCCACAGCCTTTGGGGCGAGCCGGGCCCGGCCGGGCAGCCCGTGATGCAAGTCCAGCGAGGCACCGGGACCCCGGCTGACCAAAGCCGCGGTCGGCCCGAGCCAGGCGCGACGAGGGAAAATATCGGCTGTATGTGACCCATGGTGGACGATGCCTAGCGCCGCCATTGGCGGGATGCAGCGCCGGTCGAATGCCGCTGGACTCTCACCGCGGGCTGCCAGGCTTGAGACACCGCACGAGGATTGCGAGGCGGGACGAACGATGCAGATTGAAATGACCATCAAGGGGCTCATGGTGGACCCTGTCACCAACATGCCTATCGTCATCCTGCGCGACAAGGACGGTCATCGGGTCCTGCCGATCTGGGTTGGCAGTTTCGAGGCGAACGCCATCGCGCTCCAAATAGAGAACGTCCCGACCCCGCGCCCGATGACTCACGATCTACTCAGGAACGTCATCCACGATCTGAAGGGCGACATTCAGAAGATTGTCGTCTGCGATCTCAAGGACAACACCTTCTACGCATTGATCTACCTCGCCGTGAACGGGGAAGTGGTCGCCGTGGACTCACGTCCGAGCGACGCCATCGCCCTGGCGCTGCGCGTCAAGGCACCGATTTTCGTCGAGGAAAGCGTCATCGAGAACGCCAAGACTTCCGACCTCGTGAAGGGCAAGGGCGATCCCGAGCAACTCCAGCAGTGGTTGGAAAGTCTCGACCCTGAGCAGCTCGGAAAATACAAGATGTAAGCGTTCGACCGCGCCCCTTGCCCCTCCGAGTATTTGCGTAGGCCGCGTTGCGAACGCCGTGCGGCTAGTTGTGCGGCGCGCCGACGAGGCAAAATACTCGGACGACAGGGCGCCTACGCTTGACAGCTCCGTTCACCGCTCCCTAGAATACCGGCAGCTTTCTGCGACCATTGAGCCGCCACCCGGTGAGGGGGGGCGCCTCGGCCACAACATGTCGATGATTGTCGCCATCGCCAACCAGAAGGGCGGCGTCGGCAAGACCACCACAGCCATCAACCTCTCCGCCGCGCTCGCGCTGCGCGGGCGGCGAACGCTTCTCATCGATCTGGATCCTCAGGCGAACAGCACTTTGTCATTCGTCGACATGCAGACGGTGACCCGGTCCATCTACGACGCCATCGAAGACAGCTCGTGCACGCTGGCCGACACGATCGTCGAGTCGACACAGCCGAACCTCTCGGTCGCGCCTTCGCGTATTTCGTTGGCCAAGCTCGAAGGAAAGCTGGTGGGGGAGATCGACTCGCACTTCCGCCTCAAGGACCGACTGGAGCCGGTGTTGAAGGACTACTCGGACATCGTGATCGACTGCCCGCCAGCCCTGGGCCTCCTCACGGTCAACGCCCTCGTCGCTGCCACGCATCTGCTGATTCCGATCCAGTCGTCATACTTCGCGCTGGAGGGAACAGACGACCTGCTCGAGACGATCGAAAAGGTCAGAACCAGAGCCAATCCCAACCTGAAAATCCTTGGCGTGGTCATCACGATGCACGACCGCCGAACCTCGCTGGGGCGTGACATCCGGGGGCAGATCAACAAGGTCTTCGGCGATAAGGTGTTCAGCACGGTGATCTCGAAAAGTATTCGCCTCGAGGAGAGCCCCGCGTACAAGGAGTCAATTTTCAGTTTCGCGCCTGAGTCGTCAGGGGCCAGCGAGTACTACCGGCTGTGCGAGGAGGTGATGGATCGTGCCTAGGAGAGGGCTTCCCGAGTCCATTCGGATGCGCCACGACGAACACTACGTCGAAGCGCTGGCTGCCTCGAGTGGTCTGCCGATCGGCCGATTGGTGTCAATCCAGCAGGTCGACCCGAATCCGAACCAGCCACGGCAGGTCATGGGCGATCTCTCCGAGTTGATGGCGTCGATTGCGGAAAAGGGAATCATCGAGCCGCTCATCGTTCGGCAGCGCGGACCGCGATTCCAGATCATGGCGGGCGAGCGGAGGTACCAGGCGGCGATCCAGGTGGGGCTGCAAGAAGTGCCAGTTGTCATCCGGGATGGCGACGACGCAGAGATCATCGAAATCGCGCTCATCGAGAACCTCCAGCGGAAGGATCTGACGGCGTTCGAAGAAGCCGAAGCGCTCTCGATGCTCTCGGAGAAGCACGGACACACTCACGAGCAACTGGCGAAACGGCTGGGGAAGTCGCGCACGTCGATCACCGAGTCGCTGACGCTCAACGGCATGCCGGAAGAGGTCAAGAACCTTTGTCGGCTGGCCGACATTACATCCAAGTCCTTGCTCCTACAGATAGTTAGGCAATCTAATATCGAGAAAATGACGGAGTTGGTCGAGCGCATCACCCGAGATGGCACAACGACGAGAGCACAGCTTCGCGAGGAAGTCAGAAAGCCGAGGAAGGCTGGGCGGCCGAAGGCGTACGTCTTCCAGTACCGGGCGCCGACCAAAGACTTCAACCTGCGCTTGAACTTCAGAAAGTCCCGTGTCGACCGTCGCGAGATCATCGAAGCGCTCGAGGCGATTCTTCGGGAACTCAAGAAATCGAAGCGATAGACCGCCTCCACCGCTCCGCACGGATGCCAGACGGCCCGCGACCGACCGACAGGGCACCCGCCGGTTGCCCCGCCGCCCGGGCACGATTTCCAAAGTAACGTCTGTCGCTAGCGAGCAAGCTCGAATTCATGGGATATGTGAATTCGGTAAGTTAACATAACATTCATTATCAGACCCTGAATATCCGATGGCTCTGGCCTCAAAGCCCGGGCAATTGAAGGCCCCTGCCCGACCCGCAGGCTGGCCTGCGGCCTTGTGCTATCGTCTTTAGCGATGTTCCGGCTGATCGACCGCTACGTCATCCGCGTGGTCCTGCCGCCGTTCCTGCTCGGACTCCTAGTCTTCACGTTCGTCTTGATGATTCCGCCCCTCATGGACGTCGCCGAGGGGCTGATCGCCAAAGGGGTCCCGCCCACGATCATCGTTCAGATCATGGCCACCCTGGTGCCGCAGGCGCTCGGCGTCACGATTCCGATGGCCTTCCTGATTGGGCTGCTGATTGGGCTGGGCCGCCTGTCCGCCGACCGGGAGGTGGTCGCGCTGCAGGCGTGCGGCGTCAGTCTGGCGCGCCTGCTGCGTCCCACGTTCGCGCTGGCGGGGATGGCGGCGGCGGCGACCGCCTACATCCTGATCGTGTCCCTTCCGGACGCCAACCAGACCTTCCGCGAACTGACCTATTCAGTCATCGCCTCACGGGCCCAGGACGAGATCAAGCCCCGGGTCTTCTACGAGGACTTCCCTAACGTCATCGTCTACGTCCGCGACGCCCCGCCGGAGTCATCGGAATGGAGCGACGTTTTTCTCGCCGACACCCGCAACCCGGCCAGCCCGGAAATATTTGTTTCCGAGCGCGGTCGGATGCTGCTCAACCGCGACGAGCGGCGCGTGGCGATTCTGCTCGAGAACGGCACCCGCCACCAGGTAGCGCCCGAACACCCGGAAGAGTACGAGGTGCACGAGTTCGACCGGATGGTGATGAGCCTCGACCCCGAGACGGTCTTTCCCGGGGCCGGCCCGCAACGCGGCTACCCGGAGCTCACCATTCCCGAGCTTCAGGAGGAAACGGACCGCCTCATCGCAGCTGGGCTCCCGCCGCACCGTCCGATCATGGAGATCCACAGGAAGTTCTCCATTCCCGCCGCCTGCTTCATCTTCGCGCTGCTGGGCTTGGCGCTCGGCATCAACAACCGGAAGGATGGAAAGCTGGCCAGTTTCGTCATCGGCATCGGCGTCATCTTCGCCTACTACGTAACGATGTACATGTCCGAAGCGGCGGCCAAAGGCGGCCTGGTGTCGCCGCATCTGGCGATGTGGCTGCCGAACCTGGCGTTGGGCGTGCCCGGCGTCTGGCTCGTCTGGCGGCGCTCGGCATCGGCCGCCCGTCCCCTCCTCCTGTCGCTACCGTTCGTCTTCGCCAGACAGTCAGCCGACGCCCAGGGAGCGCCCATCCCCGTCGCCCGAGGTCTCCGCCGGCCGGACGGCACGCGCACTATGATCGTCATCCGAGTGCCCCACTTCTGGATTCCGAGGTTGAACATCCTGGACCGCTACGTCCTCAAGCAGTATCTCCGGATCGTCGGCCTGACGTTCGTCGGCATGATCGGCATCTTCTACATTGCGACCTTCATCGACCTGTCCGACAAGCTGTTCAAGGGCGAGACCACGGGAAGCGTCCTGCTGGAATATTTCTGGTTCGCGACACCGCAATACATCTACTACGTCCTGCCGATCTCGGCACTCGTCGCCACACTGGTCACGATCGGGCTGCTCACGAAAACGTCTGAGCTCACCGTCATGAAGGCGTGCGGCATCAGTCTCTATCGCGCGGCCGTTCCGCTGGTCTTGTTCGGACTCGTCTGGAGCGCCGTGCTCTTCGGTCTTGGCGAGACTATTCTGGCCGCCTCGAATCGCCGCGCCGAAGCGATTCGGCACGTCATCCGGGGCGGGTCGCCCCAAACCTTTGACGTGCTGAACCGAAAGTGGATCGTGGCGCCGGAGGGGGCGATCTACCACTACACGTACCTGGACCCGGCGCGTCAGGAGCTCCATGGCTTTTCGGTCTACGAGTTCGACGAGGCCCAATGGGGTCTGCGGCGCCGATCGTTTGCCACCAAAGCGACCTATCGGGATCGGTGGCAGGCCGAGGGGGTCTGGGTCAGGACCTTCAATAATGATTTAGGGGAAATACCCTATGAATTCATAGGAGACGCTGAACTCACGATGGAGCCGCTGGAGTTCTTCGTCACCGAGCGCCCGGATGCAGAACGCATGAGCTACCGCCAGCTCCAGCGCTACATCGACCAGCTACGGGCCAGCGGATTCAGCGTCGTCCAGCTGGCGGTGGCGCTGCAACGCAAGCTGTCGTTTCCGTTCGTCACCGTCGTCATGACGCTCATCGCGGTCCCCTTTGCCGTGATGACCGGCCGGCGAGGCGCCATGTATGCCATCGGCGTCGGCATGGCGCTGGCCATCACCTACTGGATTACGATCAGTGTCTTCGGCGCCGTCGGCAGTGCCGGCCTACTGGCGCCGACGCTCGCCGCCTGGGCACCGAATATCCTCTTCAGCGCTGGTGCCAGCTACCTCCTGCTGACCGTGCGAACCTGACCCCAGAACTCACTTGTGTTGCCACGTCTGGCGTGTTCTGCCCGGCGAGAGCGGCGTTGCTCCTCAGTCATGTGCCCCCCCCCCCCCCCCCCCACCACACTCCGTCGTCGCGCCTTGCCCTCACCGTCCAGCCCGGTGCCAGCCGTTGGCAACACACGTGAGTTCTGGAGTTAGCAGCCCGTCTAGTTGGGACGCTGCTGAGACTGGTTGGGCGAACGCTCGGACGACTCCAGGCTCACGTCGTCCAGCCAGATCACGCCTGAGGTGGCTGGCGGGGTATTCACCGAATCCACGACGAACAGGAGGGCTGTCCCCTCGTCCACCCGCGGCGACGCCACGGCGCCTGACGGGACGGGCCGCATGTCCTGGAGACGAATTGTCACCCTGCGCGGGTCCGTATCGACGTAGACCGATCGGCGCCACCGCACCTCCGCTTCCGGCCCGCCCGTCCGGAGCTGCACGGAGATGCGCTGCGCCCTGTCGCCGCGCACGGTGAAGCGGATGCGATCGAAGTGGGCCAGCATACCGGCATCCGAGCGAACCAGCGCGGCGAACGGACTTCCCGAACTACCTCCTGAGAGGGCGTAGCGCAGCGCCAGCTCCTGACCGTCGATCGAGGCCGTGCTCTCGACGGCCGCCAAGGACTCGCCCTCGTGCTCGACTGTCCAGCCGGCCGGATCGACCTCGTCGGTGAAGAGGATGACCGACCCGAGAGCTGCAGCGGCGCTGACCGACAGCCGTGGCTCCGGCGGTAGCCCGATGTAAATCGGGTTGCTCACCACCCAGGGCACGCTGGGTGTTCCCGGCGCCCAGGGCAGCACCACTTCCGCGCGAAACACGCTCCGCCCGCCGTCCGAGACATAGTGCAACTCCGGACTACGTGTCCGGTGCACCAGGGCGCCATTCTCATACAGCCGGATCTCTGCACCGGTTGGCAGGCCCGCACGCACCGTCACCCGGACGGGCGCACCGGCCGACAGGACGCCGCCGGCTTGCGCCACCCGCGTCTCACCTGCCGCACTGAAATGAAATCGGCCCGGGATGGCCAAGGCGTCGATCACCGTATAGACCCTGCCCTCCCGCAAGCCCTCGAGGAGCGCCGCTGCATCTGCTGTCGCATCGCCCGACCAGACTTCGTCCAGTTGTACGCGAATCGCGAAGGTCCGGAACACCTGCTCGTAGGATGGCCACGCCAGCGGCGGCACCCGCCAATCCTCAGCTCCCGGCAGCGCCGCCGCGCCGTGGGCATCCGACCCGGCCAGGGCCACGACGCGGCGACGCTGCGTCAGGCCATCCCACCGCAGCAACGTCTCTACCGGACGCTCGAACAGCGCCGCCATCGCCGCCGGCGCCCGCATCGGATACTGCAGCAAGGCCAGCCCGAGCCGGTACCACGCTTCGTCGCGCCACGTGCTGTCGCCGTTCAGCCATTCCAGGCCGTCGATCGCCGTGGACCAGGCCTGCCACCGCAACCCGTCCTTCGGGGACCCGGGATGCGCGGCCACGCCAAAACCGCCGAGTCGCCGGACGTCTTCTGTGACATCCCTCGGCTCGCCGCCGAGTGGATACGACGCCTGTTCCTGGCCCACCGACAGGTAATGTCCCTGCGTGGTTCGAATCTCGACGCCGTCCAGAACCAGGACATTGTCGTGGTACGTCGGGGGATCGGGCACCCGCGTGCCGTCGCCGTGGTCGGTCACGACCACGAACGACAGCCCGGCGCGCGCGGCGGCCGCTGCGACTTCCGACACGGAGCCGCGCCCATCGGAGCGGTCGGTGTGCACGTGGAAGGCCCCCGCAATCACCGGAGGCATCGGGGTGTCGCCGGGTTGCAAGGCCGAATCGAGCGGTCGCGGCCGCTCCGGCAGCGTCGCGCCGGCCACGCCGGCGAGCAGGGCCGCCACGATGGCCCATCGCGTCACGAGCACTGCGCGTCGGGACATGCCGTGCCGAGGGACGACCCCGGATTCCGCACCTTGGAATGAACGGACGCCGCCTAGAGACCTGCGTCCGTTCGCAGCGCGTCCGCCCTGTCAGTCCGCTCCCAGGTGAAGTCGGGCTCGGTCCGGCCAAAGTGGCCGAACGCGGCGGTCTGCTTGTAGATCGGTCGCCGCAGGTCGAGCGACTCGATGATTTTTCTCGGAGTGAGCGCGAAGTGCGATCGCACCAGGTCGCTCATCGCGTCGTCACCGACCCGGCCCGTGCCGAACGTGTCGATGAGGACCGACACCGGATCGGCGATGCCGATGACGTAGGCCAACTGGACCTGCACACGATCCGCGAGGCCCGCCGCCACACAGTTCTTGGCGATGTACCGCGCCATATACGAGGCCGACCGGTCGACCTTGGTCGGATCCTTGCCGGAGAACGCTCCACCGCCGTGCGGCGCCGACCCGCCGTAGGTATCGACGATGATCTTCCGTCCAGTCACACCGGCGTCGCCATGCGGACCGCCGACGACGAATCGGCCCGTGGGATTCACGTAGATCTTCGTGGTCCGGTCGAGCATCGCGTCGGGAATCACCGGCTTGATGACGTGCGTGATGACGTCGTCCCGCATGGTGTCGGCACTCACCGTCGCCTCATGCTGGCTCGACACGACCACCGAGTCTACTCGCACCGGCGTGGCTCCGTCGTATTCGATCGTGATCTGCGACTTGCCATCGGGCCGCAGATAGTCGAGTACCCCCTTGCGCCGAGCCTGCGAGAGCCCACGACACAACTGATGCGCCAACTGGATGGGCAGCGGCATCAGCACGTCGCTCTCGCGGCAGGCATAGCCGAACATGAGCCCCTGGTCCCCTGCCCCACCTGGGTCCACCCCCAGCGCGATGTCCGGTGACTGGCCGTGGATCGAGGACAGCACGGCGCAGGTGTCGCAGTCGAACCCGTACTTCGCGCGCGTATAGCCCACGTCCCGGATGGTGTCGCGGACAATCTTCTGAAAGTCCACGTAGCAATCGGTCGTGATCTCGCCCGCGATGATGGCCAAGCCGGTCGTCACCAGCGTCTCGCAGGCGACGCGGCCCGTCGGATCCTCGGCGAGAATGGCGTCCAGAATCGCATCGGAGATCTGATCGGCAATCTTGTCAGGATGGCCTTCAGTGACCGACTCGGACGTGAACAAGTATCGACCCGTACGGCTCATGCAGCCAGCTCCCTCGCCCGCGCGGGCCGGCGCATCGGCCGCGCGCGTCAATTCGGTGGTCCAACCAGGACGGGGCGGACAGCGCTCGGCTGAGCCGCTCGGCCCGTGTGCGATCCGCTAACGGTAGCAGACGCCCGGAACGTCGGTCAACCGAACGACCGGATCTATCCGCGACTCGTCGTTCATCAGTCATCAGTCCATCAGGCATGGCTCGCGGCTCAATGCTCCATGCTCAATGCCTCGGATGGAATTCGTCGTAGATCGCCTTGAGACGGGAGTCCAAGATGTGCGTGTAGATCTGCGTCGTGGACAAATCGGCGTGGCCCAGCATCGCTTGAATGGTTCGTAGGTCGGCGCCGCGGTCCAGCAGGTGCGTCGCGAACGAATGGCGGAGCACGTGCGGGCTGAGTCCCTGCGCGAGCCCGGCCGCCTTGCCGTACGTCTTCATGATTTTCCAGAAGCCCACCCGGCTGAGCGATCCACCCCCCCTGGCATTGACGAACAGCCGGGGCGACCGCCGGCTACCCAGCAGCGAGTCGCGAGCCCCCGCGAGGTAGCGCTGCACCCAGGTGACCGCGTGCCGCCCGATCGGCACGATGCGCTCCTTCGCCCCCTTGCCCATGCACGTCAGATAGCCGGCGTCCAGGTTCACGTCGACCGGCTTCAACGTCACGAGCTCGGACACCCGCATGCCGGTGGCGTAGAGCAACTCCAGCAACGCGCGATCGCGAACTCCCCGCGGCGTCGTCGTGTCTGGCTGTTCCAGCAGCCGGTCGACGTCTTCGAGCGACAGGTACTTCGGCAGCGCCGGAAACGCCTTCGGGGCGCGCAGATCGTCAGCGGGGCTGGTGTCCAGACGACGATCCAAAAGGAGAAAGCGATACAGCCCGCGCACGCACGCCACCATGCGGGCGACCGATCGCGGCGCGAACCCCGCCGCCATCAGCTCGCGCACGAACGCCTCGAGCTGGCCGCGATCCAGCCGATCCACCGGACGCCCTTCCCGCGCCGAGAACGTGGCCAGCCACACGAGGTCGCGGCTGTAGCTTTCCAGTGTGTGGTCGGCCAACCGCCGCGCTACCCGGAGATGGTCGAGATAGGCGTCGATGAGCTCGGCCGTCTGGTCGGACCGCCGACTCGAGCGTCGCCGCCGCGCGGGGCTCCGTTTGGCCGGCGGCGTCACGCGCTCATTCCATTCTGACGGACACGCGCACGGGGAGCCGTCATCACGGCGGCACGCATTGTGGTCATGCGGTTCGGCGCGATGCCGTCGCGCCGGGGGCCATGCGCATTTGTGCGCCGCGGCCAGGTCCGTGTAGGGTACACCACAACTCGGCGCGGCGGCCGCGGTCCGCGACCTGCATCCCTCGACCATCGGGAGTACAACACGATGCCCCCTGCGACGGAACCCGCGCGGGCTGATCGCATGCGCCCTACGATCCTGATTGCCGGCCTTGGCGACTTGGGAGCGGTCGTGCTCGAGCTCCTGGCCCGTGAGCCATGGCCCGGTCGTATCCTCGCAGGCGGCCGACACGCGTCGCGGACGACCGCCCGGGTCAACCTTGCGCGGCTCGGCGCGCAGGCCCAGGGATGCCGGCCGGATCTCGAGGCGGTGCGCCTCGATCTCGACGACGTGGCAGACACGGCCGACCGCCTCCGGGCGATCGCCCCAGACATCATCCTCTGCACGGCAACGCGGCAGAGCTGGCGGCTGCCGGCGCAGCTGCCCGACGCGCCACGCGCCGCGCTGGCCCGTGCGGGCTTCGGCGTCTGGCTTCCGGTTCACCTCGTCCTGTCGGTCAAGCTCATGCGGGCGCTCGCCCGCGCCGATCATCACGCCCACGTCGCGATTGCTCCCTTTCCGGACGTCGCCAACTGCGTGCTTGCGCGGATCGGCCTGGCGCCAACCTCCGGCGTTGGGAATCTGGATGAGATCGTGCCCAAGCTCGAATCACTCGCCGCCGCGCGTCTCGGCTTGCCGGCGCACGAGCTGGAGATCACCCTGGTCGCGCATCACGCCCTTGAGCGTGTCGCCTTCACCTGCGATCGCCCCGCCGGCCCGGTACCACCGCACTACCTGCGGATTCGCCACGGGGACCGCGACGTGACAGTCGCCGCCGGCGCCGAAGCGCTCTTGCTGAGCCCCTACCCCATCACGGCCGGATCCGCGTCGCATTTTTTGACCGCCGGGTCGGCCGTCCGGCTGCTCCGGGCGCTGGCGTCCGAGACCGAGCATCGGCTGCACGCGCCAGGCCCCGAGGGGCTCCCCGGCGGCTACCCGGTGGTGGCGAGCGCCGCCGGCGTGCGGGTAGCGCCGATCCCGGGCCTGTCCCGCCGCGCCGCCGTCGAGATCAACGAGCGCTCGCATCCGTTCGACGGAATCGACCGGATCGAGCCTGACGGCACCGTCGTGTACTGTCCCGAGTTCTCGGACGTGCTGCGCGGCGAGCTGGGTTACGACTGTGACCGGCTGCCACCTGCCGACATCGACGCCCGAGCCGACGAGCTCGTGGAGCGATTCCGGGCGTACGCCGCGCGCCACGGTAGCCGTTGACGCGGTCCGCGCTCGATGCGCCCGCGGGCTTCCTGATATCCTGATCGCATGTCGTACTCCACGGCGAAGTCCAAAGCGCTCTTCGACCGCGCCGTGCAGGTGATGGTCGAAGGTGGGAGCTCGCCCTCCCGCGGGCCCGCGAACTATGGCGACTATCCGCTGTTCATCGCGCGCGGCCGCGGCGCCCATGTCTTCGACGCCGACGGCAACCAGTACCTGGACTGGATGATGGCCTACGGGGCGTTGCCGCTCGGCCACGCGCACCCGCGGATCGTCGACGCCGTCTCACAGGCGGCGGCTAGTGGCGCGCTGGTCGCGGCGGCAACCGAGATCGAGGTGGAGGTCGCCGAGCTCATCCAGCGCATGGTCCCATCGGCGGAGCGCGTTCGCTTCGCGAACACGGGAACCGAAGCGACGATGGCCGCCATCCGGCTGGCCCGCGGCTACACGGGCCGGCCGAAATTCATCAAATTCGAAGGGCACTATCACGGGTGGTATGACGATTTCCTCGTCAACGCGCATCCGCATCCGATCGCCTCGCTCGGCCATCGGCGAGACCCCGTGAAGATCGCGGACAGCTCTGGGCTCAATCGCGGAGCCCTCGACGACACGATCGTCGTGCCCTGGAACGACCTATCGGCCGTCGAACGAGCTGTCGAGACCTACCGCGGACAGATCGCGGCGGTCATCACCGAGGGGATCATGGCCAACATGGGCGTCATCCCTCCGAGGCCCGGCTACCTGGAGGGCTTGCGCGAACTGGCTCGGGCCAACGACATTCTCTTTATCCTGGACGAAACAGTCACCGGATTCCGCATCGCGGCCGGCGGCTGCCAACAGCACTACAGTCTCGATCCCGACATCTCCACCTTCGGCAAGGCGCTCGGCGCCGGATTGCCGGTCGCCGCGTTTGTCGGACGAGCGGACATCATGGACGCGCTGGCGTGGGGCCGCGTGTTGCACTACGGCACGCAGAACGCTTCACGTATCGGCCTCTTCGCGGCCCGGGCCAACCTGCACATGCTGGCCGCCGGGGACGCGGCGGCGTTTCGTCACACCTGGCGGATCGGAGAAGCGCTTGCGACGGGACTCCGGAGGGTGTTCGAGGAGACCAGCACCGCTGCGATTGTGCAGAACGTCGGGCCGATGTTCCAGATCATGTTTACGGACCGTCCGCACATCCACGACTACCGGGAGTTCTGCGAGTTCGTGGACCGCGATCGTTATCGCCGCTTCGTGCACTCGCTCTTCAGCCACGGCATCTACATGACGCCGTCCGCCGCCCTGCATTCGGTCGCAGTCCTCATCCACACGCCGGAGGACGTCGAGGCGACACTGACCGCGGCCCGTAACGTGCTCAGCACTGAGCAACGATCTCAGCGATGAGCTCAGCTGACCACCGCGGCGCCCTGGCCTGCAAGGTCGCCATCGTGACGGGCGGCGCGTCCGGGATTGGCCGCGCCACGGCGATCGCGTTCGCCGCCGAAGGGGCGTGCGTCACCGTGACGGACCTCGACGGGGCCACTGGTCAGCAAGTCGCGCGCGCGATTGTCGACAGCGGCGGCCAGGCGATTGCCGTCGAAGCGGACGTCAGCCAGAACGCCGCCTGTCGGCGGGCCGTCGAGCGCACCGTCGCAACGTTCGGCCGGCTCGACGTCCTGTTCAACAGCGCCGGCGTCATTCGACGCGCCTCGGTGCTGGACACCAGCGACGCCGAGTGGGATCGTGTGATGGCGATCAACGTCAAAGGCGTATTCCTGATGTCGAAGCACGCGATCCCGGCGATGACCGAGGGCGGATCGATCGTCAACGCCGGATCGGGGTGGGGGCTCGTCGGCGGCCCAAAGGCCGCCGCGTACTGCGCATCCAAGGGAGCCGTGGTGCAGTTGACCCGCGCGATGGCGATCGACCACGGCCCCCAGCGAATCCGAGTCAATTGCGTCTGTCCGGGCGACACCGACACCCCGCTCCTCGCCAGTGAAGCGCAACAGTTGGGGGCCGACGCCGGACACTTCTTCGAAGCGGCTGCCACGCGCCCGCTCGGCCGAATCGGGACGCCGGAGGACGTCGCCCGGGCCGTCCTCTACCTGGCCTCGGACGCGTCGGCGTTCGTCACCGGCACGACGCTCGTGGTGGACGGCGGCGGACTGGCGGGCTCGTCGTGAAGGGGCTCACCGGCAAGCGCGTGCTCGTCACCGGCGGCGCCAGCGGCATCGGGGCGGCAACGGTGGGCCGTTTCCTCGACGAGGGTTGCCGCGTGGGCGTCCTGGACCGTGACGCCGCCGCGTCCCGACGCCTGCTGGGCGAGCTGCCAGGTCTGACGTTCACGCTGGCGGCCGACGTGACCGAGCCGGACGCCGTCGCTGCCGCCTTCCAGCAGCTCGACGAGGCCTGGGGCGGCCTCGACGTCCTCGTCAACAACGCGGGCATCAGCCTGGCCCACGCCTTCGTCGACATCACGCCCCAGGACTGGCGGCGCGTGATCGACGTCAACCTGAACGGGCTCTTCTTCGTCGCCCGTGAGGCCGCGCGCCGCATGCTGGCGGGCGGCGGGGGCGTCATCCTCAACATGGGCTCGACGAACGCCCTGATCGGCGTCCCGGGCTACGCCGACTACAACGCATCCAAGGCCGGCGTCGTCGAGTTGACACGCACCATGGCGCTGGAGCTTGGGCCGACGATTCGGGTCAACGCCGTCTGTCCCGGGTTCGTCCTCACCCCGATGCAGCGGGCCGAATATACACCCGAGCGGATCGAGGCGTTCGTCCAGAAGATTCCGCTTCGCCGCTGCGCGGAACCGGAGGAAGTCGCCGCGCTGTTCGCCTTCCTCGCGTCGGATGAGGCGGCCTACATGACCGGTCAGTGCCTCGTCATCGACGGCGGTGAGACCGCGGGAGGGCTCGCCAGCGGCTAGGCGCTGAGTCTTGCTGCCTTCTCCGCGTCACCGCAGGCCGAACGTGAAGATGGCATTCCCGGCCGCGATCGACACTAACTGCTCGCCTCCGGCCATGTACGTGATCGGCGCCGCCTTGACGCGTCCACCGATGTTCATCCGCCAGAGCTCGTTTCCATCTTCCGCATCCAGCGCATAAAAATATCCGTCGACGCTGCCGCCAAACACCAGATCGCTGGCCGTCGACATCAGGCCCGACATCGTCTTCGGCTGCAGTTGATACTCCCAGACGGTCTCGCCGGTCCGCGGGTCGAGCGCCCGGACCATGCTCGCGTATTTCTCCTGGGGCACGTAGCGTTCCGCCCCACCGCCCACAAACAAGTCGCCCGGGACGTATTCGTCCTCGCCGATATAGTACGTGTCCGCGCCGTCGTAGGTAACGACGTACATCAGCTCGGTGCGGGGACTGAAGGTCGTCGACCACCAGTTCGCGGCGCCGTTGACGGAGGGAAACACCAGCACGCCCTCAGCATTCGGCAACATCCCCGGAATCCGGATCGGCCGGCCGCTTTCGTCGATCCCTTCCGCCCAGGTCTGCTTCGCGAACGGCGTGCCGCGGAGGAACTCACCGCTCTCCCGGTCCAGCACGTAGAAGAACGCGTTCCGATTCGGCCACAGCATCAACTTCCGCGGCCGCCCGTCGAACTCGATGTCCACCAAGATCGGCGTCTGGGTCGCGTCCCAGTCGTGGACGTCGTGCGGTGTGAACTGGAAATGCCACGCGAGCTCGCCCGTGTCGGCATCCAGCGCCACGACGCTGTCAGAATAAAGGTTGTCGCCCTCGCGTGCCTCGCCGTTCCAGTCCGGTCCGGGATTGCCGGTGCCCCAGTACACCAGGTTCAGCTCCGGGTCGTAGGAGCCGGTCACCCACGTCGGCGCCCCGCCGATCCTCCAGGACTCCCCTTCCCAGCTCTCGTTGCCCGGTTCCCCGGCTCCCGGGATCGTGTCGAACCGCCAGACACGCTCACCGGTCTTGGCGTCGTAGGCGTCCAGGAAGCCTCGGATGCCGTACTCCCCCCCGGCGATGCCGCTGATCACCTTGTCCTTGACGACCAACGGCGCCGCCGTCTTGCTGTACCCCTCGGCCGGATCCGCGGTTTGCACGTCCCACACGATCGTCCCGGTCTTCGCGTCCAGCGCAATCAGACGCGCGTCCACGGTGCCGAGGAACAGCGTGTCACCGAGAATGGCCACGCCTCGATTCTGGAGGCCACAACACACGCTCACCTTCTCCGGCAGCTCATGCTCGTAGGTCCAGAACGGGCGTCCCGTCGCCGCATCGAGCGCGATGACGTTGCTGGGTGATTGCGTGAGATACATGACACCGTCCACCACGAGTGGCGACGTCTCGACATCGGCCAACGTCCGGAGCTGGTACGCCCACTTCACCTCGAGACCCGCCACATTCGCCCGGTCGATCTGCGTCAGCCGGCTGTGCCGCTGGCTGTTGTACTGTCCCGAATACATCAACCAGTGCTCCGGCGCTGCCTCTGCCCGCAGCAACCGCTCGTAGGTGACCGGCCCCGACGCCGACGCCGCGCGCTCCTGGGAGTACGTTGCGTGCGTCAGGAGGCCCAGCCCAATCAGCACCGCGACTCCACATCGTGTCCGGGTCATCGCACGCTCCCTTGCAGTGAATGCAGGTACGCCACTAGGTCGTCGAGCTCCTGGTCGCTCAACACGTCCTCGTAGCTCGCCATCGGAGACGTCTCCAACCGCTCGAACTCGCGAAGATCCTTCTTCTGAAACGACCGCAGATGGTCATCCCGATCCAGCAACCGTACGGAGTACCGATCTTCATTCAGGCGCCAGCCCGTCACCATGTCTCCGTTGCGATCGGTCAGGCGCACACCCCACCAGCGCGGGTCCACTTCCGCGTTGGGATCGACCACCGACGCGCGCAGGTGGCTCGGCGCGCGCCGCCACCCGATCTCGGTCAAGTCCGGCACGCCGCGACCGCCTTGCCCATCGACGCCGTGACACGCCGCGCAGTCCTCTTGCTCGTGGAAGATTCGTCGCCCCGCCTCGGAATCGCCGGGAACCTCGTCGGTCGACCCCGTGGCGCTGAGCGAGCGAACGAAGGCGACCAGCTGCCAGATCGCGCGCTCCCCCTGATAGAGACCGGGCATGTCCGTGCCCGGCACGCCGCGTCGAAGCACCCTGAAGAGCGCGGCGTCACTCGGCGCGCGCCGAAACGTCCCGCGCGTCAAATCGGGACCGCGGTCGCCACGGCCACTCCGCCCATGGCAGAGGGTGCAGTGCGATCGAAACATTTTTTCACCGGCCGCCAGGTCGGCTGCAGACGCCAACGGCTGCTCTGTCGCCGGTGTCTGTCCCGCGCCGGCGTTAGGCACGGCCAGCAGCAGGGCGACCAGCGCGATGGCCGCGCGACCTAACCTGAGGCACCCCATGGCATCATCCTTGCGGTTGGCATCCGCAGCTGGGCATCATATCGGGGGCGCCGGGAGCACACAACCTTGCTCGGGTCCGGCCGGTCACCGACCGGCGTCCCGAACGTGATGGTAAACGGGCGGGCCGTCCCACGCGTCTTTCACAGTAGGCATTGAGTCCACGCGGCGCACGCACACCCATGCCCCACATTCGTACGCTCGTCGCCGTGCTTCTTCTGCTCGTCCGGCTCGCCGACGCTGATCCGTCCGCACAGATCCAGGACGACGACGCGAGCCGCCGCACGATCACCGCCGAGCGCCTGCTCGATGGCGAGACCCTCGTGCTGGACGGCCTGCTCGACGAGCCGTTCTGGCTCCGGGCCGTGCCCGGGACCGACTTCATCCAGCAGGACCCGATTCTCGGTGGCTCGCCCACCGAGCGCACCCAGGTGCGCTTCGCCTTCGACCGCGACAATCTGTACATGGGCGTCTTCAATTTCGATTCCGAACCGGACCGCATGCTCGGCAACACGATGAAGCGCGATGAGTTCCTGCGCGCTGACGATCGCTTCATGTGGGTCATGGACACCTTTCTCGACCAGCAAACCGGGTACTTCTTTGAGATGAATCCGTCCGGCCTCATGGCCGACTCCCTCATGGCGCCCGGCGGGGGGAATCGGGAGTGGGATGGGATCTGGGATGCCACGGTGCTCCGGAGCGAGTTGGGATGGACGATCGAGCTCAGCCTGCCGTTTCGCACGGTCAACTTCGACCCGAACGGTACCGCCTGGGGCGTCAACTTTCAACGAACGATCCGCCGGAAGAATGAGGAGAACGTCTGGACCGGACACCTCCGCAATCAGGGGCTCCGTCGCCTGTCGAATACGGGTCTGCTCCTGCTCGACCTGTCCGACGTCAGCCAGGGCCTGGGCCTCGACGTCAAGCCGTATCTGGCCGCCACCGGCTCTGATTCTCCCGGCCGCGAGACACCCGTGCCGCTCACCAGCACCGCCGACGTCGGCGCCGACCTCTTCTACAACGTCACGCCCGGGCTGCGCGCCAACTTGACCGTCAACACCGACTTCGCGCAGACCGAAGTCGATCAGCGTCTCGTGAACCTGACACGCTTCCCTCTGTTCTTCCCAGAGAAGCGGGATTTTTTTCTCGATGGCGCGACGTTCTTCAATTTTTATCTCGGGCGCTCCAGGCAGGAACCCAATATCGCCGTCCAGCCCTTCTTCAGCCGGCGGATTGGCCTCGACGAGGCCGGCCTTCCACAGAAGATCGATTTCGGGACGAAGTTGACCGGCCAGACCGGCCAACAAGATATCGGGTTTCTCCACGTCCGCACAGGGAGCGAGGGTGACGCCATCGGCGAGGACTTTACCGTGGCCCGCGTGAAGCGACGGATCTTGAGACAGTCAACGGTCGGCGCGTTCTACAGCCGTCGCCACGCGCGCGGCGCGAACACGACCGACTTCCAGACGGCGGGTCTCGATTTTCGTCTCGCCACCGCCACCTTCCGCGGCACCGACAATTTGGAGTTCAACGGCTTCTTCCTCTGGAACACCAATCCCGTGCAGACCACCGGCGACAATCTCGCCTACGGTCTGCGGATCGACTATCCGAACGACCGCTGGGAAGCACGGATGTCATTCACGGAGGTTCAGGCACACCACGCGCCGGCGATTGGCTTCACCCCGCGTACCGGGTTCCGGGGTTACGGTCCTCGCCTGCGCTTCGCGCCGCGCCCGGATCGGCACCCGTGGCTCCGGCAAATGGCGTTCGGTCTCGATGCCGATCTGCGCACCGACGTGGAGAACCGGTTCCTGACACGGCGGTTGGACTTCACCCTGCTGCGAATGGAACTGCATTCACAGGACAACGTCGAGATCAGCGTCGTGCCAACGTACGAACGCCTCGAAAACGACTTCGACATCAGTTCCGGGATCGTCCTGCCCGCGGGGGCGGAATACGACTTCACCCGAGTGAGGGTGGCCTTCCAAACGGCCAACCGACGTGTCCTGGCGCTTCAGAGTCGCGTGGAGGTCGGCAGTTTTTTCTCCGGCGACCGGGAGGAGATCACGCTGACCCTGGGCGTTCGACCTCGGCCCGGCGTCACGATCAACCTGGAGCAGGAGTGGAATCGTGTGTCGCTCGCCGAAGGCCGCTTCGAGACGCGATTGTTTCGCGTCGTCGCCGACACCCAGTTCAATCCGTGGATCTATCTCGTCAACAACGTGCAGTACGACTCCGTCAGCGACGTCATCGGCTGGCAGTCACGCCTCCGCTGGATCCTGACCCCTGGCAACGACTTGTTCATCGTTTACACCCAGAATTGGATCGACAGCCTCGAGCTCGACCGGTTCACGACGCAGGACCGCCGCGCCGCGGCGAAATTCGTCTTCACCCACCGATTCTGACCCGGTGAGGCCTGTCCCGCGCCGGGCGCCCAGTCACCCGCTCACGTCAGCTCGAATACTCGGACTCCGTGACCTTGTCCAGCCACGTTGTCGTCGCGTCAATGTTGAGGGCGACGTGGGTCATCGCCGCGTCGGGTTCGGCGCCGTGCCAGTGCTTCTCCTCCGGCAGAATGCAGGCGAGCCCGCCCGTGGGGATGAGACGTACCCGCTCACCCGACTTCTGCAGCCGGCAGCGCCCGCCGGTCACGAGGAGAATCTGGATGCCGCTGTGCGTGTGCCACGCGGTGCGACTTCCCGGTTCGAAGGTGACCCGGTACGCGTTGATCTGTGGCTGTTCGCTCACGCCGGTCATCCGCGTGAGCGTGGCACGCCCTGTGAAGTGCGCGCCATCCGCCTCCTCACACGGGAAGCCGGCGGGGTCGACGATCTTCATGGCAGGGGGCTTAGATTAGCAGCTCGCCCCGCCGCGCGCCGGCGGCAACTCCGGGCCTGCCCTGGGTCGCCGCTGGCGTACGCCGGTTCGGGTCGGTCGTCAATCAGTCGCCGTGTTGGCCAGGAGCGGCTCGAGCGCCACGAGCTCAGCGCCGTTCTCGGTGCACACGGCGTAACGGCTGCGCTCACTCGCGTACATCGACACGCCGGCGTACTCGCCCTGGGCATTCAGCGCGTAGAAGCTGATCCCGAACGCCGGCTCGTCGCGGCTGTTCAACAGCCGCTTCTCGACCGTGTTCTCCTTGATCCGCCTCAACCCTTCGAGGCCGGCGTCTTTGGGGTGCATGCCTCGGCGCATGTTTTCCACGATCAGGTAGGAGGTCAGATTGAAGAGGTTGGCCTCCCCCCGGCCGGTCGACCCGGCCGCGCCGACCGTGCCATCCACGTACAGCCCCGCGCCGAGAATCGGCGAATCGCCGACCCGTCCCGGGATCTTCCAGGCCAGCCCGCTGGTCGTCGTGACGCCGCAGATCTCCCCTCGCGCGTTGATGCCGTCGCAGTTGATCGTCCCGAAGAAGTCGTGCTCGTCGATCAGACCCTCGGCCATCATCGCGAGGCCGGCCTCGTATCCGGCGCGGGCACGCTGACTGGGATCGAGGTAGTGGCCGGGGTCGATGCGCCGCTTCCATTCGAGCCAGCGCTCGCGCGAGCGCTCCGTGTTCAAGTCGTCGTGGACCGTGAAGCCCATGTTGCGGCCGAAGTCCTGCGCGTCCTGCCCCACGAGCAGATGATGATCGGTGTGCTGCATCACGGCGTGCGCCACCAGCGATGGGGTCTTGATGCCCTCGATGGCCGCGACGCCGCCCGCCCGCTTCGTCGGACCATGCATGCAACACGAATCGAGCTGCACGATGCCGTCGGCGTTGGGCGACCCGCCGTACCCGACACCGCCATCCGCCGGGTCGAGCTCGTTCAGATTGACGCCCGCGATCAACGCATCGAGGACATCCGTCCCTTCCGTCATCATGCGGAAGGCGGTTTCAACGCCGGTTTCCGTGCCACCGTTTCGAATACGATGGCCGTTCCCCGACGCGATGACGACCGGTGCGACGCTCCCCGTCTGAACGGCCGGTGCGCGACCGAAGGCGCTTCTTGGCGACGCCGCTGCCAGCCCGGTGGCCGCTGCTCCCGTGATGATGAAATCACGACGATTCAATTTCGTGCTCATGCCTGTCCTCCCGGCTATGACCGCTGCCGCCAGCGGCGAGCGAGGCCCCGTCCGCTGGATGTCGAATTATACTCGTTCCGTCCGCGCCGTACGTGAACGCGGCCCGGCCTGGGCATCGCCCCGACCGGGCCGCTGAGACCACCACGGACGGCCTAGCAGCTAGGCATTGGGCCTGGTGAGCAGACCCTCCACCGAGACGAGTTCAGCGCCGTTCTCGGTGCACACCGCGAAGCGTCTCCGCTCGCTCGTGTACATCGACACCCCGGCGTAGTCCCCCTTGGCGTTGAGGATGTAGAAGTTGATCCCGAATGCCGGGTTCCCCTCTTCGTTCAGGAGGCGCTTCTCGACCGTGTTCTCCCGGATCCGCTTCAACCCTTCCATGCCGGCGTCCTTCGGGCTCAGGCCGCGGCGGAGATTCTCCACAATCAAATAGCAGGTCAGATTGTACAGGTTCGCCTCACCGCGACCCGTCGAGCCCGCCGCGCCGTACACGCCGTCCACGTAGAGCCCGGCGCCCAAGATCGGCGAGTCCCCCACCCGGCCCGGAATCTTCCACGACAGACCGCTGGTCGTCGTCACGCCGCACACCTCCCCGCGCGCGTTGACGCCATCACAGTTGATCGTGCCCCAGAACTCATCTTCCGGAATGATTCCCTCGGCGACCATGTCGAGCCCGGCCTGGAGGCCCGCCTGGATCCGATCCTCCGGACTCAAGTAGTGTCCCGGGTCCGTGCGGCGCTTCCAGTCGAGATACTGCTCCCGCGAGTTCTTCGTGTTGAGATCGTCCTCGATCGTGAACCCCATGTTTCGCGCGAACTCCTGCGCGCCGGCACCCACGAGCAGGTGATGGTCCGTGTGCTCCATGACCGCCTTCGCGACGAGCGACGGCGCCCGGACGCCCTCCAGGGCTCCGACGCCGCCGGCCTGCCGCTTGGGTCCGTGCATGCAGCACGAGTCGAGCTGCACGACGCCATCGGCGTTTGGCCGGCCGCCGTACCCGACGCTGGCGTCGTTCGGATCGAGCTCCACGATGTTGACCCCGGCGATCAGAGAATCGAGGACGTCCTCTCCGGCCATCATCTTTTTGAACGCCAGCTCCACGCAGGTCTCGTTGCTCTCATTGCGGGAGCGATGTCCGTTGCCGGACGCGATGATGACGGGGCGTGCGCTCGACATTTGCACCGCCGCCGCACGGCCGAATACCTTCGCACGTCCCGTCGCCGCCAGCCCGGCTGCCGCGGCGCCCGTCAAGACGAAATCACGACGATTAATCTTTCGTGCCATCCTCAATGCCCTCCAGACTCGCTCGCCTGCGCGCTCGTCGACGAGGAATCCCACGAGAGTCGATCCCGACTCTCTACCAATCGCCGATTGTCCCCGAGCGCCCGGCAGTTGTCAATTTCAGGGCCCTTCCGGACGTCGGCGACCGAGGCGCGCCCGCCCTCGGCCCCGATGCCGCCTGTTGACGCATCGGGGTACAATTTTGACTTACAATCACCATAGTCGCCCGCCCACCAGGCGGCTCCTCGATGCGCAGGTCGACACCTACGTGCTGTCCATGAATCGCCTACTCGCCGTCGCCGCGCTGGCCTGTCTCGTCGTGGCGAGCCGCCCCGGGCCGGTGCTCGCTCAGGTCCCAGAAGTCGATGCAACCTCGATGGAGGGTATGGCGACCGTGGGTGCGGCTCCCGCTGTGGTGCGCGCCCTCGCCGATCCGCTCGTCGACGAGAGCGAGCTGCCTCCGCTGGGCTGGACCTGCCCGATGCACCCCGAGATTCACGAGACCCACGCGGGAGGCTTCTGCGCGATCTGCAGGATGGATCTGGTCGAGACCCGTCGGGCCGAGGCGTGGACCTGCCCGGTCCACTCCGTCATCCTCGAGGCCGAAGGCGGCATCTGCCCGATCGGTGGTCGAGAGCTCATTCCGATACGCCTGCAACTGACCTGGACCTGCCCCGACCACCTCGGCGTCAGCTCGCTCCAGCCCGGCCTGTGCCCGATCGACGGGGAGCAGCGACTCGTGCAGCGCCTCGCCGCGCTCCCGCACGAAGACCACACGCCGAAGCACGGCGGCACGTTCTTCATGGCGCCCGACAACTGGCACCATCTCGAAGGCACGTATCCGGAGCCGGGCCGGTTCGTCCTCCACGTGTACGACAACTACTCCAAGCCCATGGCGCCGGCGACGATCAGCGGCCGCGCCGTCCTCGAGGAAACCTACGACGTTGCCACGGACCAGCTGCTGGAATTGGTCGCGTATCCGCTGTTGGCGTCTCGCGACCGCCGCTACCTCGAAGCCTACATCGGGACTCAGGACCTGCCGACCGAGATTGCCGCGAAGGTTCGCTTCGAGCCCGACGGCCCCGAGGAGCGGTTCGACTTCCGGTTTGCCGGTCTCACGACGGAAGACGCGCCGACTCTACTCACGCCGACGCCCGAAGCGCCGGCGGACCGGCGCGACGTCCCGGTGACCACACCCGGGGCGGCGTCCGCCGCGAGCGGCACCCTCTCGCTGAGCATCCCCAATCTGCCTGGGGAGATCGCAGCGGAGATCGCCGCTCGCAACGCTCACGTCGAAGGGCTCATCCGCGACGGTGCATTCACCGAGGTCTGGATTCCCGCGCTCGAGGCCAAGGACCTGGCCTTGGCGCTCACGCCGCACATCGGCCGACTGGCCGTCGACCGTCGGATCCAGGTACACGTGGCCGTCAAGGAGCTCGTCCGGGCAGCCTGGCTGCTCGACTGGTACGGGGACCTCGGCAACCGACAGCGGGTCGAGTCGGCCTACGCGATCTTCGGTCGCGCGGCCACCGACATCGCCGGCGCGTACGACGTGCCTTGACCCCTCGAAGGACGGCATGCATCGAACGATCGTTCTCGTCGCCGCGACGCTCGCGCTCGTGATCGCACTCGCGCCGGCCACCGTCGCCCACAAGCCGATCACGTCGAAGTACACGTACCATCAGGATGTGTTTCCCGTGTTCGAAGCGAAGTGCAGCGGCTGCCATGCGCCCGATGCCGTCGCGCCCATGTCGCTCCTCACCTACGAGGACGCGTATCCGTGGGCGCAATCGATCAAGGAAGAGCTCGTGAATCTGAGCATGCCGCCCTGGCAAGCGGAAAGCGGCTTCGGTGCTTTCAAACATGGTGGCTCGCTCACGGCGAAGGAGCTCGACATCGTGGTCGAGTGGTCGAACGGTGGTACACCCGAGGGGGAGCCGGTCGATCGACCGCCATCCCATGCCGACGGCGATGACGACGAGAGTGCGGCGTGGATCCTCGGCCCGCCGTCGGTCGTCCTCACGATGCCGGCCGCCTACACCTTGGCCGCGGATACCCTGGGCGCGACGCGCTATTTCGTGATTCCGTCCGGCTTCGCACGAGACACTCCGATCCGCGCCGTGGACGTGCGCCCGGGCGCGTCGGCTATCGTTCGGTCGGTGATCGTGTACGTCGACTCGACGGGCGCGGCCGCCGCGCTCGACGCCGAAGACCCCGAACCGGGTTTCGAAGCGCCGGCCGGGTTCGCCACCGAGCAAATCCTGGCGGCCTGGGTCCCCGGACAGCAGGCCGTCGCCCTCGACGCCGCAGCCTTCCACGTACCGGCCGGCGCCGACCTTATCCTGCGCATCGCGTACAAGAAGACCTGGACCTACGAGGGCCTGGCCGTGGAGGATCGCACCGCGCTGGGGCTCCACGTGTGGGAGCAGACCGTTCCGACGATCGAAGCAATGACGCTCCAGCCATCAGCCGGCGTCGTACCCGACGCCGCCGGGAATCTCCGTTTCACCCACGATCTGACCCGGGATGTCGAGCTCCTGGCGCTCGTCCCGGACATCGCGCCCGGCGCCCTGGTCGTCCAGATCCTGGCCGTCGGCGCCGACGGGCGGCGTGCACCGATCATTCGCCTGGCCAGCCCGCGTCCGGAGTGGCGCACCAGGTACTGGCTCCAGTCGCCGCTCGCGCTGTCGAGCGGCACCCGGCTCGAGGTTCAGGCGCTGTTCGCCGAACCGCCGTCGAGCGCCGAGCCGCCGGTGCGCTTTCTGCTGGATCTTGTCGCTTCCGGTGCGCCGGTTACCGAAGCGGCGCCGGATGAGTTGCCCTGAAAGGCTCGCTGATCAACTGACGTCGTCGCCTACGCCACGCGGCACGACGCCGATAGCCTCAGGACGCGCCCGCGTGTCCCGTCCGTCCGGCTCGTCGGAGCCCTCGCACTGCTCCTGGCCTGCCCGATCCAGGCGCAGCAGCCGCCCGAAGGCGCGCCATCCAAGACGCTCGCGTACCCGAAGCTCGTGTCTCAGCTGAGCGATCTGGTCGAACAGGCTGTTGGCGATCCGGACCGGGCGTCCGAGCTGGCCGAACGGGCGCCGCTGTCGGAGGGCAGCGCTGTCGCCGTCACGATCCACGTCGACGGCGACGCGGCACCCTTACTCGCGTTTCTGAGGTGCCACGACGTCGGGCCGGCCAACGTTCGGTCCGACCTGATAGAAGCCTACGTTCCGCTGCTCCAGTTTCCCGGACTCTCTGACCACTCCTCGGTCGAACGCGTCGCGCTCATCCACCCGCCGCTGCCACGACGGCGTTGAACAGTGTGCCGGGTGTCAGGACACCGACGGCCCATCTAGGTCAGCCGGGACACCGCCGTCGTCCACCGTCTGATCCGGCGGGGCCGCGACGCCCTCGGTGACCCAGCGATCGATCAGGTCGAGCGCTCGCTGCACCGCCGGCACATACGACCCGAACTCCCCCGCCGCCCGCTGCACGGCAGGCCCGAGCCCCATCTGCGACATCCGGTACCTGAAACCCTCCAGGGCGTCGTCCTCGCGCGAGATGTGCCACGCGCGCCGGACCTGATACAGTCGGTGCAGGGTCGCCGTCTCCGGCGCCGCCGCGACCTTCTTCTTGTAGCCCAGAATCTCCGACAACACGAAGTCGTCGAACGTCCCCACCACCTCGATCGTCGGCACCGCCACGGTGCCGGTCGTATCGCCGGCCCGGAGCCGATCGAGAAAACCATCCCGCTCGGCATACCGCGCGACACTGAAGCCCGTCAGTTCCTCCTCGGTCAGGTCGTCGAGTCCGTAGCGCTCGAGCGAACGCCGCAAGCCCCCGGTCGAAGAGCCGGCACCGATGAACGGCCAGAGCGCTCGCGCCTCGACCGGCGTCCCGGCTCCCTCAGCCGCGTAGGCGGCAATCTGCGGGTCGTCGTCGGTCAACTCAGGATGCTCCCGCGGGTCAACCTGCGGCCACAGCGCCGCGCGGCGCGCCAGCCGATCCAGGCCGCGCGCCGTGTCGCCCAGCGCGCCTGCGATGATGACGATTCCGTCGAACGGCGCCGCCGGGGCCTCAGCCGCCAGCCGGGCGATACCGCCGCCCATCGAGAGGCCGACGAGGTACATCTGCTCCGGGTCGCGGCCCAACGCCTCGGCCACGCGCGCCCTGGCAATGCCGGCGAATTCGCTCACCACCGCCAGGCCCTGCAGCGTCCCGCCGATGCCATCCCGATCGACACAAGCGTACGCGAACCCCTGCGCGATCGCATAGTCGCCGACGAGGTCATCGAGCGACGTTTCACTGGTGCCCACCTGCGTCCCATCGGCAGCCAGCGCCGGGCCGCCGGTCCCGCCGTGTGCCGCCACGACCAGCCGTCCATTCCACGCCACGCCATCCCGTGGATACCGAATGACGAACCGCTTGCCGCTGTCCGCGTCGGCCGCGGCCAACGACACCATGCCGCTCACCTCGACCACCGGATCAGACGACCCGGCCGCAGGCGCCCGGCCCGAATCGTCCGTCCCGCACGCCACGCCGGCCACCAGGACGACCGTGGTCCCGATCTTCCCCATTGTCATCATCATCCTCGTCCCGCCTTCCGCTTGCTCGATTCGGCGCTCACGACGACAGCGACGTCGCAGCCGGCGCCAGGATCAACGCCTGCGACCTGGCCAGCAGCACTTCCTTGCGAGCCAGATCGGCCGCGAGCGGCAGCTGCGCCACGCCAATCAGTCGGCGCATGATCTCCGCGCCGGCGAAGCGCGCGACGAGATCACGGCTTTCATGACTCGGCCCGACGCCTCGCTCGGCGTCGTATCTCGCCAGGACGCGGTCGACGAGCGCCCCGGACTGCCCGGCCAAGTGCAGATGGCCCACCATCACCCCAAGATCGAACTCCGGGGGTCCCAGGAAGCAGAACTCCGGATCGATCACGCGCGGCCCGTTCGGCGTCTGAAGCCAACTGCCCGGAAAGAAGTCGCCGTGGGCCAACGACCCACCGTCCCGGAGGTACACGTCGCCCACCGCCGCCACCGCCGCGACGTACGCCGAATCCGCCTGCAGGCGCGCCGCAGCCCGGCCCAAGCCCGGTGTGACCGCATCGAGATCGAGGCCGTTGTCCGGTTCCAGCGGAAACCGGAAGATGTGGAGGTGATTCAGCTCCCGCATTGCCCGATTCGTGAACAGGCCGTCGTCCTGGAACCCGTGAAACTCGCGGTGCAACGCCGCCAGGAAGGCCGCCAGCTCGTCGGCCTCCACAGGCGCAAGCGTCGCGCCCTGATAGAGGGCGGTGTAGTCGGCGCCCGTCCCGAGATCCTCGAGGCCGAGGAGTCGACACTCTGCATCCATGCCGATCAATCGCGGCATCCGGTCGCGCAGCTCCGGATACTGGGCGACCAGCTCGTAGAACCTGCCCTCGACCACCGCTCGCTCCGTCGGCGCCGCGATGTGGTCGTATTTCTCGACCCAGGGACGAGCTTGCTTGACGATCAGGCTGCGCCGGGAGGTCGTGACGCGCAGCGTGTAGTTCATGTTGCCGTCGCCCGGCTTCACGGCCGACTGCACCGCTTCACCAGGCTCCAGCCAGCCTAACCGCACCAGCCGACGTTGCAGGCCGGCCAGATCCCGTTCGTCGAGAAAGAAGGCGCCCGGGTGCTCCGCCTCGAACCGCTCGCGTTTCGTCGTGGTGACTTGGCCCATGTGGTACTCTCGACGCCCGCGCGCGCCGGTCCTTCCGTTCGACCCTTTCGACGCCAGGGCCGACCGTGGGGGTTCGGGCCACCCTCCGCCCATCCTATCTGAATTGGGCCGGCGCACCACCTCCACGAAGGGTAGAATGGGGCTTTGCGGTACCCAAATCTAGGAGCTTCCACCGCATGTCCGAACGACACGGCAGTCGGCTCGTTGTGACCCTCGCGGCCTGGCTTGTCATCCTCGCGACGGTGGCTCCGGCCACTGCGCAGAAACGGCTGACGCGGGCGCAGCGAGACGAAGCGGAACGACTCTCGAACATGACCGACGCGATTGCCGACGGAGCCCTCACCGGCGGCGACGCCTGGCTCAAGTGGAGCCATCATCGCCTCCGTGGAGAGGATGGCAAGGTGTACGTCCCGTTCAGCGTCGTCATCGACGAGGCGCCAGGCGCCTTCCAGTCGCTGAGTCTTTACGTGCGGGTCGCCAACCACGGCGAGGAGTCGAGTGCGGGCCGCGAGCGCATGCGGCGCACGAGCTACGTCGGGTTCCAGGCCGGAGAGGTCCTGGTCAACATACCCGAGCGCAGTTTTGCGCCCCAGGGCACACCAACCGCCGCTGAGCATTCCGCCATGCTCCGCCTGGCGCACCCCGAGGACCTGTACGAAGCAACGTACCCCTTCGAGGACGTGCACTTCGTCGACTTCACCGGGGCGGACGCCGTGGGACCGTTCGTCGTCCAGCGCGCCCTCACGGTGCCGCCGGGCGACTACGACGTGTACATCGCCATCCGGGAGGCCACGCCTGAAGGGGAGGGCATCCCGGCAGCCAAGTCCGCCATCTTGAAGCGCCGGCTCATCGTGCCGCGCTTCGGCACGACCCGCCTTCAGATCAGCAGCATCATCGTGGCCGACACGGTCGAAACGCTGCCAGCTCCCCTCTCGCCCGACGAAAACCTCCTGCGACCCTACGCGCTCGGTGCCACCGAGATCGTGCCCGCGCGCGACACGATCTTCTCGCCGTCGGAGAACCTGTTACTCGTCTTCTTCGTCTACAACCTGCTGACCGACGCCGACGGCAAACCGAACGTGACGATTCGCTACCGATTCTTCGAGCAGTCGGCGAGCGACAGCACGTTCTTCCGCGCGACCGCACCTCAGGAATTCAACCCCGAGACGCTCCCCGAGGCGTTCGACCTCGAGACCTTCGGCGGCCAGTTCCCGGTCTCACTGGCGGTGCCGATGGCGAGCTTCACCGAGGAGTCTTACCGACTCGAGATTCGCGTCATCGACAACTTGGCCGACGAGACCATCGTCGACAGCCTCTCGTTCGTCGTCATGGAGGATCTGGGCGCCGCGCCCTAGACGCGCATGGGTTATCGCGCCGTCTTTCGCTGCATCGCTGGCTGTCCCGGCGAGCATCGCCTCACCCAGCCAATCTACCGCTGTCCGACCTGCGGCGACCTGCTCGAAGTCGTCCACGACCTCGACGCGCTGCGCCATCGGTCGGCCGCCGCCTGGATCCAGCTATTCGACCAGCGCTACAAGCGAACCACCTGGCCGTACGGCTCGTCGGTCTGGGGCAAGAAGGAGTGGGTCTGTCCCGGCCTGCGCGACGGCAACATCGTCTCGATGGACGAGGGCGGCACGAACCTGCTCTGGGCCGAGCGGTTCGGTCGAGAGATCGGGGTCGCCGATCTGTGGATCAAGCTGTGCGGCAACTCGCATACTGGGTCCTTCAAGGACCTCGGCATGACCGTGCTCGTCTCGGTCGTCAAGCAGATCATCGAAGAGGGGCGAACCATTCAGGCTGTTGCCTGCGCCTCGACCGGCGACACGTCCGCGGCGCTCGCCGCCTACGCCGCCGCCGCGGGCATCCCGGCGCTGGTGCTCTTGCCGCGCGGCAAGATCTCGGCCGCTCAACTCCTGCAGCCGCTCGCCAACGGCGCCACGGTCCTCGCGCTCGACACCGACTTCGACGGATGCATGGCCATCGTCCAGAGGCTGGCCGAGGAAGAGCGAATCTACCTCGCCAACTCCATGAACAGCCTTCGCCTCGAAGGGCAGAAGACGGTCGGCATCGAGATTGTGCAACAGTTCGACTGGGAGGTACCCGACGTCCTCATCATCCCCGGCGGCAATCTGGGCAACGTCAGTGCCCTCGGCGCCGGACTGGACATGATGGAGGCCTTGGGCTTGACGCGAAAGCGTCCGCGCATCGTCGTCGCCCAGGCCGAGGCGGCCAACCCGTTGTACCAAGCCTACAAGCACGACTGGCGGTTTCAGCCGATACACGCCGGGCCGACCCAGGCGTCGGCGATCCAGATCGGGAATCCGATCTCGATCAAGAAGGCGATCCGTACGCTCCAGCGCTACGACGGGATCGTCGAGCAGGCCAGCGAGGTCGAGCTGGCGGATGCGGCCGCGCGCGCCGACCTGACCGGCATGTTCAACTGTCCCCACACGGGCGTGGCGCTCTCCGCGCTCCTGAAGCTGCGCGCGCGCGATCAAATCGCCGCCGGCGATCGCGTCGTCGTCATCTCGACCGCCAACGCCCTCAAGTTCACCGACTTCAAGCGAGCCTATCACGCCGACGCACTGGACCAGGTGCATCCCACGTACGCGCGCGCGCCGATCGAGCTGCCCAACGACTACGACGCCGTCTGCTCCGCGATCGACCGCGCGGCAGACCAACGCTCCCTGCGCCCCGTATCGTGATCCGGCCTTGACAGCCCGTGCGTTCACGAGAGGAAGAGGGTATAGGCGGCGTTGTCCGGCTCGGGGTGATAAGGGTACCCGAGGCCGTCGAGGAATTCGCGGAATGCACGGCGCTCCGTCTCCGGCACTTCGAAGCCGGCCAGCACCCGGCCGAAGTCGGCGCCGTGATTCCGGTAATGAAACAAGCTGATGTTCCACCGTCCGCCGAGCCGGTCCAGAAACTGCATCAAGGCGCCCGCGCGCTCGGGAAACTCGAACCGGCAGAGCCATTCGTGGCGTACGTCCGGCGCGCGTCCGCCCCCACGGGTACAGTTCTTCCAAGCTGGTCGTCTTTCGCCATGTGCAAGTGGCCCGCAGTCGTCCACCTCGTGCAGCCCACCTTGGCGACCTCGTTGTCCGACAGATCGATCGTGCGGTAGCCCTCCGCGGTCAATCGATCGGCCAACTCGCGCGCGTCAGCCTTCGACCGCGTACTCACACCGACGAAGATCCGCGCCTGGTCGCGGCTGCTCAGGCGGTAGTTGAATTCTGTGATGACCCGACGGCCGATCACCGCGCAAAAGTCACGAAACGCCCCCGGCCGTTCCGGAATCGTCACGGCGAGGACCGCCTCGCGCGCCTCACGTAAGTATCCCCCGGCAAAGCCGGGGGCTTTAGTTGTGAGCCGCTCAAAGCGGCCTGACGTGGCCGCTACGCGTCCACTTGGGCCACCCTACGGGTGGCTGCGTTCATCCAACTGGAGCTGTTCTTGCCGACGATCTTCCACCTCGCTCTCCCGCTGCCGCGCCAACCGCCGCAGCACCTCCCCCAAATGCCGGCGCAGCGCCCCGTACATCGCCTTCTTCCGGTATTTCGGGATGAAAACCACATGATACTGACATGCCCACTTCGAGTGATTTAGACTGCGATAGTTCGTCATGGGGACTCCCTTTCGTGATGCTTTGGCGGCTCACGTGGGGGAGTTCCTCATTTCAATCCCGGAACTGTCAAACGCTGGGGGCCGCCCCGGCAAAGCCGGGGGGTCTCTCACGATAACTAGCTCGGCGCGTTCGGCGACGAAGCGCAGGCGGTCGAAGTTCATGTTCGCGCCGCTCACGACGGCCACCAACGTCTGGTCGCGTACCCCATCACGCTCCACGTAGGCCTTCAGCCCGGCGACCCCGAGCGCGCCCGCCGGCTCAGTCACGCTTCGGGTGTCGTCGAAAATATCCTTGAGCGCGGCGCAAATCTCGTCGTTGCTGACGCGGACCACCTCGTGCACCGTCGCTTGCACGATCGACATCGTGTACGCGCCGACCTCACGCACGGCAACGCCGTCCGCGAAGATTCCGACCGAGTCCAGGGTGACCCGGTGGCCGACGGCGAGCGACTGGAACATCGCGTCGGCCTCGAACGGCTCCACGCCAATCAGCCGGATCTTCGGCCGGAGCGTCTTGACATAGGCCGCAATCCCGGCCATCAGTCCGCCGCCTCCGATCGGGACGAAGATCGCGTCCGGCACGACCCGGCTCTGCCGCAGGATCTCGTCACCGATCGTACCCTGGCCCGCCACGACGAGGGGATCGTCGAACGGGTGCACGAACGTCAGCCCGGTCTCCGCCACAAGCGCCTCGCACCTGGCCTTCGCCTCGCCGAAGGTGTCACCCTCGAGAATGACTTCGGCCCCCATCGCCGATACCGCATCCAACTTGATGGCCGGCGTCGTCTCGGGCATGACGATCACCGATCGAATGCCGAGCCGGTGCGCCGCGTAGGCCACGCCCTGCGCGTGATTGCCGGCGCTGGCCGTGATAATCCCCTTCGCGCGCGCCGCGTCACTCAGATGCGCGATCTTGTTGTAGGCTCCCCGGACCTTGAAGCTGAAAATCGGTTGCAGGTCCTCCCGTTTGAGGATGACCTGATTTGCCAGCCGGGCCGAGAGCTTCACCGCGGGGTCCAGCGGCGTCTCCCTGGCTACATCGTAGACACGGCTTGTTAGAATCTGCCGAACAATCTCGTCCAGCGCCACCGGCGTCACACCACCACCTGCATCTGGCCGCGAGCCGCTGCGATCTGAAGCCATGTCGCCCTCGAAGTGTCGCTACGGTGAACGATAGCTGGATCGAAACACCTCTTCGATGATAGGGACTCGTCGCGCGAGGATCAACCGAGCCGCTCGTCCGCCCCGCGCGTGCTGTGCTAACGTGGGCAAAAGGAGACACGCGAGGGCTTCACGTGCGGGTCGGATGAGTCGAACAGCCGACGTCGTCATCATCGGTGGTGGGTGCATGGGTGCGAGCACCGCCTACCATCTCGCCGCACGCGGCGTGACGAATGTCATCCTCCTCGAGCGTGAAGCGCAACTCGCCACAGGCTCCACTGGGCGCAACGCCGGCGGCGTGCGCCATCAGTTCTCCACGAAACAGAACGTGCAACTGTCCATCGAGTCGATCCAACTCATGGAGCGCTTCGCCGACGAGGTCGGCTACCCGCTCGACCTGCATCAGGACGGCTACTTGTTTCTGCTCTCCACGCCCGAGTCGGTCGAGTTGTTCAAGGCCAACATCGAGATGCAGCGACGGCTGGGCGTCGATGTCGAGCTCCTCGCCCCGGACGACGCCGCCCGGCTGGTCCCGGGGCTCGATGTCGACGGCATCCTCGCGGCGAGCTACTGTGCTCGCGACGGCATCGCCGACCCGAACGGCGTCACGATGGGCTTCGCGCAGGCGGCGCGAGCGGCCGGCGTCCGGATCGAGCGCGCGTCCGAGGTCACCGGAATCGCCGTCTCCGCCGGACGCGTCACCGGGGTCGAGACCGGCGCCGGCCTCATCGCCACGCCGGTCGTCGTCAACGCCGCCGGGCCCTACGCGCGCCAGGTGGGAACGATGGCCGGGGTCGACGTGCCAGTCGATCCGGTGCGGCGCCACATCTTCATCGGCCAACCCCCCGCCACCGCGACGGCGGGCACCGACTATCCAGACAGTCACATCATGACCATCGACTTCGCGACCACCTTCTATTGCCACCGCGAAGGGACGAACATCCTGTTCGGCATGTGCGACCAGGACGAGGCGCCCGGATTCGATATGACGGTGCGTTGGGATTTTCTCGACGCCGTCGTTCGGGTGGCCGTCACCCGCCTGCCGGTGCTGGCCGACGGCACTGTCTCGCACGCCTGGGCCGGACTCTACGCCATGAGTCCGGACGCCAACGCCATCATCGGCCCCGCCGAAAGCGTCGAGGGCTTCTATCTGATCAACGGGTTCAGCGGCCATGGCTTCCAGCACTCGCCTGCCGCCGGACGCCTCATCGCCGATCTGATCGTCGGACGCGAGCCCGATATCGACCTCGCCCACTTCGCGCTCTCCCGCTTTGTGCGGGGTACGAGCGAAATCGAAGCGACGGTCGTCTAACAGTCCGCCGTGTCACTTAGCTAGTCGATAGGAGGATTCATGCGAGCCACATCGCTCAGCCGTCGAGGGTTTCTTTCTGGATTCGTGGGCGCGGGGGTCGCACTGCCCATCGCGGCCCGGGCACCTGCCGCCGCCGCCCAGACTACGCCGAATCGGCCGCTCGTGGTCACCAGCAAGACCAACCCGTTCGTCCGGGAGGAGATCACGACGACCGCCTGGGACCTGATGCAGCGCGGCGGGTCCGCGATGGATGCGGCCGAGCGCGCGACGAACGTCTCCGAGCGCGATCCGCGCGACGCGACCGTCGGGTACGGCGGCGACCCGAACGAAGACGGCTTCCTACAGCTGGACGCGGCCGTCATGAACGGCGCGGACGGGAACAACATCGGCGCCGTCGCGGCACTCGAGAACATCAAGACCCCGTCTTCGATCGCCCGGCTGGTCATGGACCGGACCGATCACTGGATGCTCGTCGGTCGCGGCGCGCTGCGCTTCGCCAAGATGCACGGCTTCAAGGAAGAAGACCTCCTCACGGACGAAGCCCGTCAGCACTGGCTCGACTGGAAAGAGAACCTGAGCAACCGGGACTACTACTTCCCCCCGCGCGATTCGTCCGAGCCGATCGGCGGCACGATCAACGTCCTGACCCTCGACCGTAACGGCGACATGGCCGGCGTCACGAGCACGGTCGGCCACCATTTCAAGCTCATCGGGCGCGTCGGCGACTCGCCGATCATCGGCGCCGGGCTCTACGTCGACAACGCCGTCGGCGCAGCCGGCGCCACGGGCCACGGCGCGGAGTGCGTCAAGAATTGCGGCAGCTTCTTGGTCGTCGAGAAGATGCGCGAAGGGCTGTCACCGCAGGCGGCCTGCGAGGCGGTCTGCCGACGGGTCATGGAACGGCACAACGGCCGGCCGATGTTCAACCTGAAGTTCGTCGCACTCGACAAGCAGGGGCGCTACGGCTGCGGCGCGCTCCGCCGACTCGGGTTCGCCGTCCACGACGCCCGAGGACACCGCGTCGAGGAGGGGGCGGCGCTGCTGCCGCCATTGACGCAGGCCGAACTGGACGCCCTGCCCTGGCGCTAACCGTCCGTCCGAGTAGTTCGAGGTGCGCCCACTGGACACGCCTCGACGCGGCCGTTAGGATGACCCGGCACATGCAAGTCATCCGCTCTCCGCGCGTGTTCGACGTGTGCGTGGTCGGCTCGGGCGCTGGCGGCGGCATGGCGGCGAAGGTGCTGACCGAAGCGGGCGCCGACGTCGTCATGCTCGAAGCGGGGCCGATGTGGGACACCCAGCGCGACTCCCGCATGCTGGCCTGGCCTTACGACTCGCCGCGGCGCGGCGCCGGCACCGAGCGCCCGTTCGGCGAGTTCGACGCCTGTCTGGGCGGCTGGGAGCTCGACGGCGAGCCGTACACCGTCGGCGAGGGGGAGCGGTTCGACTGGTTTCGCGCGCGCATGGTCGGCGGCCGCACGAATCACTGGGGCCGCATCTCGCTGCGCTACGGACCTGATGATTTCAGGCGCCGCAGCCTCGACGGACTCGGTGACGACTGGCCGATCGACTACGACGACCTGAAGCCGTACTACGACAAGGTCGACCGCCTCGTCGGGCTGTTCGGATCCGCCGAGGCCCTGCCGAACGAGCCGAACGGCATCTTCCAGCCACCGCCCCGCCCGCGCTGCTACGAGCTGCTGATCCAGCGGTCGTGCCGTCGGCTCGGGATCACCTGCATCCCGTCGCGCATGTCGATCCTCACCCAGCCGCACAACGGCCGGGCCGCCTGTCACTACTGCGGGCAATGCGGCCGCGGCTGCAAGACGGCCTCCAACTTCTCGTCGCCCACGGTGCTGCTCCCGCCCGCCCTGGCCACCGGGCGGCTGACGCTGGTAACCGACGCGATGGCGCGCGAGGTGACGACCGGCGCCGATGGGCTGGCGACCGGCGTGTCGTACGTCGACACGACGGACGGCCGCGAGCGGCAGGTGAGCGCCCGCGTCGTCGTCCTCGCCGCCAGCGCCTGCGAATCGGCGCGCCTGCTCCTGAATTCGACGTCCGGCCGCTTTCCCGACGGCCTAGCGAACTCGAGCGGGACCGTCGGCCGATACCTGACCGATTCGACCGGCGCGTCCGTGGCCGGCTTCATCCCGTCGCTCGTGGACGGCGTCCCGCACAACGAAGATGGCGCCGGCGGCATGCATGTCTTCATGCCCTGGTGGCTCGACAACACCGGCCTGGACTTTCCACGCGGCTACCACATCGAGCCCTGGGGCGGCCGCCGCATGCCGAGCTTCGGCGTCATGGGCGGCATCGAGCGCTACCCCTCAGGCGGCGGCTGGGGCCGGTCGCTCAAGGAAGATTACCGGAGATACTACGGCGCGGTCGTCGGCTTCTCCGGACGCGGTGAGATGATTCCGAACGCCAACAGCTATTGTGAGATCGACCCGAACGTCGTCGACCGTTGGGGCATCCCGGTGCTCCGCTTCCGTTTCCGCTGGAGCGATCACGAGCGCCTCCAGGCGCGGCACATGCACGAGACGTTCCGCCGGATCATCGACGAGATGGGGGGCACGCCGCTGACGCCGGAGCCCGACGCCGCCGGCGACTACGGCCTCGAACCGGGGGGTCGCATCATCCACGAAGCGGGCGCAACCCGCATGGGCCATGCACCGGAGACCTCGGTGCTCAACGCGCACTGCCAGGCACACGACGTCCGCAATCTGTTCGTCGCCGACGGCGGCCCCTTCGTCTCGCAGGCCGACAAGAACCTCACGTGGACGATCATGGCGCTGGCCATGCGGACCAGCGAGTACATCGCCGAGGCCCGCACCCGAGGTGAGCTGTAAGCCTCTAAGCTAATGACCGACATTCCGCGACGCGACGCGCTCAAACGGCTGGCCGCCGCGCCGCTGGCCGCCGGGCTCGCCTGGACCGCCGCCGAAGCCCGGACCGCACGGGTCCGGGCGGATGCCGCACATCTGGCCACCGCCGCGCATCAGACGCCCTACCAACCGCAGTTCTTCACCGCCCACGAGTTCGCCACCACGTCGCTGCTGGCCGACATGATCCTGCCGGCCGACGACCGCTCCAGTGGCGCCGCTGAAGCCGGCGTTCCCGAGTTCATCGACTTCATGATGGTCGACCAGCCGGTCCGCCAGGTGGCCATGCGCGGCGGGCTCGCCTGGCTCGACGTGGAGTGCCGGCACCGGTTCGCTCGGCGCTTCGTCGACTGCATGGAAGCCGAGCGCGGCGCCGTCCTCGACGACATCGCCTGGCCGGACCGCACACCGGGCCGGTTCAGTGAGGGCGCGGAGTTCTTCTCGAATTTCCGGAACCTGACCGCCTCCGGGTTCTGGACCAGCCGTCTCGGGATCGACGATCTGCAGTACCAGGGCAACGACTACCTGGTCGAATGGACCGGTTGTCCCGAGGCGGCGCTGCACAAGCTCGGCGTCCGCTATGACGGATGAAAGATGACGGATGAAGGATGACGTCTAGTGTTTAACGCCTGACGCTGACGGGTGAAACCACAAGGCGTGACACGACGATAATCGTCACCAGGCCGGCCAACATCGACAGCGTCCGGAACGGCACCAGGACGGCGCCGGAAATGAGGCCGGGCAGCCCGAGCAGTGGCTCCCCCGCCGCCAGCCTCAGGGTCAGCGACACCGCATACCCTGCCAGCGACCCGCACCGAGTCGCTTTCCGGTCGTACAGCACGCACACCAGCTGCGGAAACAAGATGCAGTAGACGAAGTCACTGCACAGAAACCAGAGCGCGTAGACACTTCGCACGTTGAGCGCCACCAGCGTGGCCACCACACCCACCACCACGATGACGCGCCGGACGACCACCGTCAGCTCGTCGGAGGTCGCGTGCGGGCGGACCAGCGGCCGGTAGACGTTCCAGGCGGCCATGGACGAGGCCGAGAGGATCGACGAATCCACCGACGACATCACCGCGGCCGACAGGGCGCCGAGGCCGGCAATCGCGACCAGCGGCGGCGTCAGGTGCCGCAGCACCAGCGGCAGGATCATCGCCGCATCCGACGCATCGACGCCCAGCGCGCCCCAGTCGGCCGCCCGGCCGATACCCGCCGCCCACCCAGGTGGCCGTCATCGTCAAGACGCCGATCCCGAGCGGCAGACCGCGGCCCGCCAACACCATGCCGGCGAATCCCGCCCGCCCGGCGCGGCGCGGCGCGCGCAATCCCAGAATGTAGAGGCACAGGTAGAGCGCTGCGATGCCGGCCACCGCGCCCCAGTTGATCGCGGAGGTGTCCACGGTCACGGCATCCGGCGCCAGGTCAGCCGCCGGCTTCGGCCAGTTCCGGGGCGGTTCCGTTCGCTGCGCCCGGATCGTCCTCGTGCGTAAAGAACATTGCGAACAGCGCCAGGACGGCGCCCGCACCGAACGCCGGAATGAGCCAGATTCGCGACCAGGCGTGCACGACCTCGGCGCCGGCGGTCACGCTATAGCGATCGACCACCACGCCCGACAGCCAGGACCCGATCAGCATCCCGACGCCGAGCGTCACGAAGGCGATCAACCCTTGCGCCGCCGCGCGCAGGTGCCGCGGCGCTTTCCGATCGACGTAGATCTGTCCCGTCACGAAGAAGAAGTCGTAACAGATCCCGTGCAGCAGGATGCCCAGATACAGCATCGCGACCCGCCCGCCATTGTCGCCGTAGGCGAACAGCGCGTAGCGCGCCGCCCACGCCAGCATCCCCAGCAGCAGCATCCGCTTCACGCCCAGCCGAACGAAGAACCAGGGCATCACCAGCATGAAGCCGATCTCGGACATCTGCCCCAAGGTCATTTTTCCAGCGGCGTTCTCCATGCCGATCTCGTTCAGAAACAGGTTGGCGAAGGCGTAGTAGAACTGCAACGGAATCGACACCAGGAACGACCCGATCACGAAGATCGCGAACGACCGGTCGCGCAGCAACTGCAGCGCGTCGAGCCCCAGCACGTCGCGCGCCGTCACGCGCTTGGCCATCCGCGTCGGCGGCGTATGCGGCAGGACGAAACAGAACATCCCGAGCCCCAGCGACGACGCGGCCGCGATCCGCATCGGCACGGCCGTACTCTCCAGCCTCAGGAACCCGATGCTGAGGCCGGCGACGATCCAGCCGATCGTGCCCAGCACGCGCACCGCCGGGAACTCCTTGCCGGGGTCCCGCATCTGGTGGAACGAGAGCGAGTTCGTCAGCGCCAGGGTCGGCATGTAGAGCAGCGTGTAGCCGAGCAACACGGCGTAGAACGGGCCGAAGGTGTCGAACGTGGAGGCCGCGAACAGGACCAGCCCGCCCAGGAGGTGCAGCGCCGCCAGGATTCGCTCGGTCGCGAAGTACCGGTCCGCCACCATGCCGACGAAGAACGGCGAGATCATCGCCGCCACCGCCGTCGTGCCGACCGCGAGGCCAATCTGCTGGCCCTGGAAGGCGAGCGTCTCGCCGAGGTAGGTGCCCAGCGTCACGTACCACGCCCCCCAGACGAAGTACTGGAGGAACATCATGACGAAAAGCTTGCCGCGAACCGCCGCCGGCATCGCTACCGGACGCCGGCCGACGTCGATCGACGGCTAGGCAGCTCACGGACCTTCATGTTCCGGAAGAACACCGGATCCCCGTGATTCTGCAGCGCGAAGTGCCCTTTCCGGGCGCGGCCGAACTGTGGGAATTCCGAGAACTTGCTCGCCGCGACGCGCGCCTGCCAGTCTTCGCTCCACAGCTCGTACTCCACGATCCGCACACCGTTCATCCAGTACTCGACCTGGCTGCCGTCCACCAGGATCCTGACGGCATTCCACTCGCCGACTGGCTTCACCACGTCCCGCGACCGGCCGTAGAGCGCGTAGTCGCTGCCGGCCGACGTCATCGAGGACCGCCCGTCCGGGTGCGCGTCGTCGTCGAGCACCTGCATCTCCGCCGCCGAGTGCCAGACCTCCTCGGCGTCCTCTGTGACGTGGAAGAAGATGCCGCTATTGCCGCCGGCCTCGATCTTCCACTCCAGGCGCAGGTCGAAGTTCTCGAACTGCGCCGCGGTGATGATGTCGCCGCCCTCCCCCACGCGGGCCAGCGCGCCGTCCACCGCCTGCCAGCCGTCCGGCATCGAGTCCTGCCGAAATTCGCGCCAGCCGTTCGTCGTCTCGCCGTCGAACAGCAGTGTCCAACCGTCGGCCTTCTCGGCCGCCGTCAACGTGTTCGCCGGCGCCTGTCCGGCCTGCAGTGCTGATCCTCCGAGCATGAGCCCTAGCACACCGATGCCGCAGATCGCTCGTGTCATTGCCTCAGCCCTCCGTCTTGCAGCGCACTTCAAGGATATCCGGGCGTCGCCTGCGGCTCGCCCTCGCAGGGCTAAAGCCCTGCGCTACACGTCGTCGTGACAGTCAGTCCTCAACTCCTGCCGCCCAGCGGATACCGCCCACCAGATGCTGCCTGAACCGCGCGTCGCGCCAGAGGTCCGGTTCGTGACCGAGCGCCGTGTAGAACACCCGGCCCTCTCCATACGCCCGCGTCCACGACACGGCGAAGTCACCGTCGGCCCGGTTGATGCCGTCCGCCGTCATGTCCACCGACTCGGTATCGACGCTCAGCAGCACGTGAACGTCGTCGCGCGCCCAGTCCCTGACCTGGTAGATCTCGTCGGACAGTCGGATCGACCCGCCGAGATGCCGCGTCGACGGATGGTCCCGGTCCTCGACCGCCAGGGTGACCTCCTGGTGCCACGGATGGCCGTCGAAGTACCCTCCGAGCATCGCGCCGTACTCCGGCCACTCGTAGAAGGTGTCCGACGCGCTGTGAACACCGACGAAGCCGCCGCCGTTCCGGATGAACGCCAGCAGCGCGGCCTTCTGCTCGGCGTCCATCGGCAGCTCGCCCGTCGTGTTGAACATCACGACGTCGTAGCCGTCCAGACGGTCCGCCGTGATCACCTCGGCGGTTCGGATCACCGTCACGTCGAACGCGCCGGGCTGCGCGCCGAGCTCCCGCATCACCTCTTCGGCCACCGGCAGCATCTCGTGCACGAACGCCGCGGATTGGGTCAGGTACAACACCCGGGGGCGATCCTGGGCATCGAGCTGGCCTGCGATCAACCCCAACCCGACGGCGGTAACAAGGACCCTGCGCACCCAGCCATACCCGGCGCTGCCCTCGCCCGCTGTCTGGCTCTTGTCTCCCGAGTCCTGGCTCCCGCCTCCTGCCGTCATCCCGTCACCACCATCCGCTCCGGATCCCAGTGAACCGACTTCTCCTCGAAGTAGCTGACGTTCGACAGCACCGCCGGGCCGGCCGCGCGCAGGCCGAAGACCGCATCCTCGATGAGCGGCCGGCGGCTGCGCACCGAGGCAAAGAAGGTCCGAAAGTGATCGATCGTGTCGCTGTAGCCGTTCGGCGCACGGAACACCTCGGTCTCCTCCGGCGTCAGCTCGCGCTCGGCGCCCGGATACTGATCCTTGTAGCGCTCGAGGAACTCCGACTGCATCGCTTCCGGGAACGTGTCGATCGAATAGCCCGGCGACTCGCGCCGCGCGCGCCGCGTCACGCCGACCGTTCCGCCGACGTTCATGACCGCCTCCGATCCGACGAACCGGAAGCCGGACCCGCCCGCCGCGCCGTCGGCGAAGTTCACGCGCAAGGCCAGCGTGAACTCCGGATGCGAATCGGTCGCCGGGTAGTCGTAGAGGCCCAGCATGACGTCCGGCACGTCCCGTCCGTCCGTCCAGTAACGGAGCCCGCCGGTCGCGTGGACCCGCGTCGGCCCGATCGCCCCCACGATGAAGTGCAACCCGGAGAACAGGTGCACGAACAGATCGCCCGCCACACCGGTGCCGTAGTCCTGATAGTTGCGCCACCGGAACATCCGTTTCGCATCGAACGGCCGGTTGGGTGCCTCGCCGATGAACCGCGGCCAGTCGACCGTCTCCGGCGACGCATCGGGCGGGATGGTGTATTGCCAGGCACCGATCGCCGAATTGCGATCCCACCAGGCCTCGATCATGTTCAGCTCGCCCAGCCGGCCGCTCTCGTAGATCTGCTTCGCGTGCTCGTAGAGCACCGAGCTGACCCGCTGGCTCCCGACCTGCAGGATCTGCCCGGTGCGTGTCTGCGCCGCGACGAGCTGCGTGCCCTGCTCCACGTTCTGGACCATCGGCTTCTCGAGGTAGACATCCTTGCCGGCATTCATCGCGTCGATCGCGATCGTCCGATGCCAGTGGTCCGGCGTGCCGATGATGACCGCGTCCACGTCGTCACGCGCCAGGATCTCCAGATAATCGCGAGTCGTGTCCACGTGCGCGCCGAACCGCTCCTTCACGTGCGCCAGCCGGCCGTCGTAGACGTCGGCCGCCGCGACCAGTTCGACGCCCGGAACTTTCAACGCCGACCGGGTGTCGCCCTGCCCCTGACCGCCCGCGCCGATCAGCGCGATCTGGATCCGGTCGTTCGGCGAGACTTGCGTACCGCCCCCGTCCGCCGCGGCGCCCACAACCGCGCCGCTCGACCCCGCCGCCACGCCGGTCGCGGCCGCCATCTTCAGAAACTCGCGTCGCGAGGTACCTGTCGATTTCATCTGGATACTCCCCGGGGCCGCTCCGGGGCCCCGCCCGTCGAAAACCGCATCTTACTGCGCGCCGCCGCGATTTTGCATTAACATTCAGGCGACCGACCGACATTTCGCGGCGGCCGGGCCGCCGCCGCCGAGAGCCACCCATGAATTCAGAGCCTTCAGGCCAGATCACCCGACGCGACGCGCTCAAGACGCTCTCCGTCGCAGGCGCGGGCGCGGCGACCCTGCCACTGTGGGTCACGACGCTCGTGGAGGTGGCGCAGGCGCGCGCCGCAACCAGCGCCCCAACCAGCGCCGCGCAGTCCGCCATCACGGAGTCGGTCTTCACGCAGGCGCAGCACGACACGGTCGATCTGCTCAGCGAGCTGATCATTCCCGAGACCGACACGGCCGGGGGCCGCCAGGCCCGGGTGGTGGACTTCATCGATGCCATCCTGTCCGACGCGCCGGGGCCCGAACGGGACCGGTTCCTCGACGGCCTGCAGTGGCTCGACGAGCGCAGCGGCGGCCTATTCGGCGCCACCTTTGCCGCCGCCTCGCCCGAACAGCAGACCGCGCTGCTGACCCTCCTCGCCTCGCCCGAAAACCACACGCCGGCCGACCGCACCGGCGTCGAGTTCTTTCAGGCGATGAAGTCGTTGACCGTGACCGGCTACTACACGTCGCGCATCGGGATGCTGCAGGAGCTGGACGACAACGGCGCGGTGATGTTCGACGAGAAGCTCGGATGCGCGCATCCGGAGCATCGAGCTTAGAAGTTAGGAGTTGGGAGTCAGAATCTGTCGGATGCGCTGCGCGCGTCTTGAGCACGACTACGAGGTCTTATGGCCGCACAGGATCAGCAGTACGACGTCGTCATCGTCGGTTCGGGCGCCACGGGTGGCTGGGCCGCGAAGCAGCTCACCGAGGCGGGTCTCACCGTCGCCGTCCTCGAGGCGGGCCGCAAGCTCGACCCCGAGGTGGACTACACCGAGCACAAGCGCCCGTTCGACATGCCGTTCCGGGGGCGCCGGCTCGGCACCGAGGCGCGCCAGGCGCGCCAGCCCGTGCAGTCGCTCTGTTACCAGTGCGACGAGTACACGAACCACCTGTTCGTCGACGACACCGAGCACCCCTACACGACGCCGGCCGACCGCCCGTTCCACTGGATCCGCGGTAAACACGTCGGCGGCCGGTCCATCATGTGGGCGCGCCAGACCTACCGCCTGAGCGACTACGACCTGAAGGCCGCCTCGCACGACGGGTTCGGCGTCGACTGGCCGCTCGACTACGCGACGCTCGCCCCCTACTACGACATCGTCGAGCGCTACATCGGCGTCAGCGGCCAGGCCGAAGGCTTGCCGCAGCTCCCGGACGGCCAGTTCCTGCCGCCGATGGCGCTCACGTGCGGCGAGGAGATTCTCAAGACGGCGATCCGACAGGAGTTCGGCCGCACCCTGACGATCGGGCGCTGCGCCATCCTGACCGAGGATCTGAACGGCCGACCGAAGTGCCACTACTGCGGCCCCTGCTCACGCGGCTGCCGAACCGGGTCGTACTACAGCAGCGTGTCCTCGAGTCTGCCGGCGGCCGAAGCCACCGGCCGTCTGACGCTCATCCCGAACGCGGTCGCCAGCCATATCGAGGTGGACGACGCCGGAAAGTGCCGGAGCGTCTACTACGTGGACCGGATCACCCGGCGCCAGCGCGAAGTGTTCGGCAAGGCGGTTGTCCTGTGCGCTGCCACGCTCGAGTCGACGCGCATCATGCTGAACTCGACGTCCGATCGGTATCCGACTGGCATCGCGAACTCGAGCGGTGTCCTCGGCCACTACCTGATGGACCACGTGACCGGCGGCGGCGCCTCCGGCGTGCTGCCGGTGCTCAAGGGCGTCCCGGACACGCGCGGCAACCGGCCCAACGGCATCTACATCCCCCGGTTCCGCAACCTCGAAGACCGGCAGCCCAACTTTCTCCGCGGCTACGGCTACCAGGGTGGCGCCCGCCTGGTGAAGTGGGGGCACGCTGGGAGCATCGCGGGCTTCGGCGCGACGTTCAAGCAGGAGGTCCGCGAGACCCGGCCGTGGCAGATCTCGCTCGGCGGCTTCGGCGAGCACCTGCCGCGCTATGAGAACTTCTGCGAGCTCGACAAGAATCGCGTGGACGCCTGGGGCATCCCGATCCTGCACATCAGCGCGGCCTACGGCGAGAACGAGCAGAAGATGGTGGACGACATGGCGGACGCCGCCGAGGAGATGCTCCGCGCCGCCGGCGCCGAGGATATCGCCGTACGCCGGGCGATCTCCATTCCGGGTCTAGCCATCCACGAGGTGGGCACGGCGCGCATGGGCGACGACCCGACCACGTCGGTCCTGAACGGCTTCGAGCAGGCGCACGACATCGACAACCTGTTCGTCATGGACGGGTCGGGCTACGCCTCGTCGGCGTGCCAGAACCCGACCATCACGTTCATGGCACTCGCCACCCGCGCGTGTGAGTATCTCGTCGAGGAGTTCCGCGCCAGCCGCCTGTAGATGTAGCGCGGGCCTTGATCACCTCGCCAAGAGTCGAACACAGTGCGGCCCCCGAGCGTCAGCCAGGGGCAGTCCCGCTACTGCGGCTGTTCCGTTGTCTCGATCTCTCCTCGCGTGTACTTCTCGAACCAGGCCTGCAGGTAGAGCTGCTGCAGCAACCGGTGCGACGGACGGCGCCAGCCGTGGAACTCGTCCGGCATCCGGACGAGCAGGGTCTCCTTCTTGAGCATCTTCAGCGCCCGGTAGTACTCCTCACTCTGCGACATCGGCGTCCGCAGGTCCGCCTCGCCGGTCATCACCATGGTGGGCGTCGTGACGTTTGCCACGTAGTGCAGCGGCGAGCGCACCGCGTAGGCCATCGGGTCTTCCCACGGATACTCTTCGAACTGGCGGTACCAACCCGAGCCATCGGTCGTCCCAACGAAGGAGTGCCAGTTGATGACCGGTCGCATCGACACGGCCGCGGCGAAGCGGGTGTCGTGGCCGACGATCCAGGCGGTCAGCACGCCGCCGCCGCTCCCGCCGCAGACGAACAGGTTGGCCTCGTCGATCCAGCCGGTCTCGACCGCCGCGTCGACACCCGCGAGCAGATCGTCGAGATCCTTGCCCGGGTAGCTGAACTGGATCCCGTTCACGAACTCCTGGCCGTAGCCGGTGCTACCGCGCGGATTCGTGTAGAGCACCGCGTAACCGTTGGCCGCGAAGTTCTGGAACGCCCAGTTGAACCGAACCGAGTACATCGACCAGGGCCCGCCGTGAATCCAGAGCAGCAGCGGGTACTTCTTGCTCGGATCGAAGTTCGCCGGCTTGATGAGCCAGCCCTGCACCTGGAACCCGTCGCTCGACTCGTACCACAGCTCCTCGGCGTCGCTCAGCGTCACCTGCGACAGGACGTCTGCGTTCACGTCCACGAGCGACCGGATCTCCGGATCGGTGCCGCCGTCGAGCATGAACGTGACCAGCTCGCCCGGCTGCGTGAAGGACGATCGAACGGCCGCCGCGCGGCCGGTGTCGGAGACGCTGAGCCCGGCCAGCGTGTGGACGCCGCCCACCATCCGGCCGGGCTCACCGTCGACCGGCGAGAAGTAGACGTTCGTGACGCCCCGCTCGCCGACGGTGTAGTACACGCCGGAGCTGTCCGCCGCCCAGCGGATGCTGCCTGGCGAGTTGGCCAAATCGGACGCCCACGCCCGCCGATCGGTGCCGTCGGGACGCATGACGTAGAGCGACCTGAGCGTGCTCGTAAAGTTCTGATCGTCGTAGCCGGTGAACGCGATCCACTGCCCGTCGGGCGAGACGAGCGGTGCGGTATCCGGCCCGTTCCGGTCGGTGAGTTGGATCGCGTCGAGCGTCTCGAGATCGAAGGCGTAGATCTCGGTGTTGCCCCGGAGGTACTCCGCCTCCGGCTTCCTGATCGCCGACACGTAGAGCGTCCGCCCGTCCGCCGACCATTCGGGCGAACGGTGGTTGTAGTCGCCGCTGGTGATCTGCCGCGGCGTCCCGCCCAGGACCGAATCGATGACGTAGGCGTGCGTGAACCCCGGCTCCACCGGCCCGCGCCCGTCGCGCGCCCAGCTCAACCGGTCCACGAGGACAGCCGCCTCGGCCCGCGCGGCGCCGCGCGGCGCCTTCGGCAGCTTCACCGCCAGGATCGGCCGCTCGTCCGGCACGAACATCGAGAAAGCGATTTGCGTGCCGTCGGGCGACCAGCGCACGTTCGAGGGGACGCGCTCCAGATGCGTGAGTTGCGCGACCTCCCGCGTGTCCACCCACATCACGAGAATTTGGTCCGTCTCGTCGCGGTCGGAGAGAAAGGCGATCCGCTCCCCATCGGGCGACCAGACCGGCGCGCTGTCCGACCAGTCGCCGTGCGTCAGCTCGCGCACGCGGGACCCGTCCACATCGACGATCCACAGATCGCTCCGGAACCGATCGGTTTCCTGATCGACCCACTCGCGAGAGAAGACGATTTGGCTGCCGTCGGGCGCGATCGCCGGACTGCGGATCGTCTCCATCTCCATGAAGGTCTCATGCGTCAGTAAGCGGTCGTCCTGGGCCCAGGCGTCCGCGCCCGTCTGCAGACAGGCCACGAGACCAACAAGCGCGATTCTGGCAATGAGTCGAACGTTCATGATCTCCTCCCGAGTCCTGTTACCGTGCACGCGGCTGTACACGCCTCCACCGCCGCCCGGTCCGGCACCTTCTCGGCTTGCGTCGAGTTCAGGCGGCTTCGCTTCCGAGGATTATCGCCAACTTCAGGGGCGACCGGGAAAGTTTCGGGCTCGAGGCGGCGCTGCCAGCGCTCCACGAGCTTTGGCCATATAATCCGGTCGTTCCCGACCCTTGCGCCGGCCCGGCGTCGAGGCTCGAGGCGGCATTCGGAGATGGACTGAAGGGAGTCAGATGATGAACGTCAGCATCGCAGCGTCGCTGGCCGTGCTCTGCGTCTTGGCAACACCGTTCGTCGCCTCGGCGCAGCTCACCGCCGCCCAGGACGGCCCCGTCGTCTACGGGCACCACCATTTCAACGTCACCAGCACCGACGCGCACAAGGCGTTCTGGGTGGACACGCTCGGCGGAACGATCGTCACGGTCGGCACCCGGGAGATCATCAAGTTTTCCAACGTGCTGGTATTCCTAACGGAGCGGCCCCCGACCGGCGGCACCAAGGGCACGACGGTCAACCACATCGGATTCTGGGTGCCGAGCGTCCGAGAGATCGTCGACCGGGTGCAGGCGGCCGGCTATCCCATCGTCACCAGGGCCGAGCTGCCCCCGACGATTGACGTCGAGGACGACCTGGCCTACATCGCCGACCAGGATACCTACATCGCCTACACGATGGGGCCCGACGACGTGAAGGTCGAGTTCGTCGAGAACCGAACGCAGAGCGTGCCGATTGCGCTGCACCACATTCACTTCGCCGCGCAGCAGGTCGACGAAATGAAGGCCTGGTACGTGGAGACATTCGGCGCGATTCCGGGGATGCGGGGCGCCTTCCAGGCGGCCGACCTGCCGGGCGTCAACCTGACCTATTCCCCGTCGGCCGAGCCGCTGGAAGGCACACGGGGCCGGAGCCTCGACCACATCGGGTTCGAGGTGGATGGCCTCGAGGCGTTCTGTGAGACCCTCGAAGCGCAGGGAATCGAGTTCGACCGGCCGTACACCGAGGTCGAGTCGCTCGGCATCGCGATCGCGTTCTTCACCGACCCGTTCGGCACCTACATCGAGCTGACGGAGGGGTTGGACAAGTTCTAGCTGACAATGGCGGCGCGGGCCCGCCGAGCGACGCGATCCGTCACCGCACCTCCCGCACGGCGCGGCCTCTCACCGTGAGCGCTTCGCGCGGCGTCCCCAGCTCGGTTCGCTCAGGTGCTACCAGCATCTCCGGGCGGGCGTAGACGAGCAGGTACTGGGAGAGTAGCTCCTCGGCGATCGCTTCCATGGTCTCGCGAAACCGCTGACCTCGCAGCAAGTCGATCCGTCGGCCTCCGGCCTGCACGGTCCCTCGCTCGAGGACGATGTCTCGGAATCGGGACCGCCGCCGAACACGGAACCGCCCGCGGTCAGCACCACGGCATGGAACGTCGCGCCCGTCGCTTCGATCATCCCGAGCACACGCTCGTACGGCCGGTTGCGGTATTCGGTACTGTCGGCCGTCACCGCAATCAACACCGGCCGTGCGGCCTCGCGGCGTTGCATGCCCTCTCCGGCGCTGTAGATCGCATCCAGGAGCGGGGCGTCGCCGCCGGGACGCGGCACGATCCGCCCGATGGCCTGTCGCAGCTCGCTGACGCTGCGCGAATAATCCTCCACGATGGTCGGCCGTCCAGCGAACGTGATGACGGCCACCTCGTGATCGCCGCCGAGGCGCTCGACGAAGACGCCGAGCCCGTCACGCAGGTCACGCAGGTCACGCAGGTACGGCCACATCGCGACGCTGTTGTCCACCAGCAGGGCCACCTGCATCGAATCGGTGGCGGGGCTCACGCGGAGGACTTCCCGGAGCACGCCGTCCTCCCGCACCGTGAAGTCATCGACAGTCAGGTCGACCACCGGTGCGCCGTCGGCGTCGAGCACGCTGACGTACATCTGCCGTTCGAGTGACTGCGCCGAGGCGTCGGAACGTGTCACGCCCGGCAGCGTGACGAGCAGCGCGATCACGACCGTCAACGCGTCCCGTGAGCGCAGCGCCGGCCGGGCGTCTTGATGGGCATTCAATCGCATGGTCTCGTCACGTCCACCAAGCGTCAACGGGCGGGTCTCTAAGGATCGCGCGCTTGAGGATATCCACAGCGCCCAGGAGGCCCTCGTCGATCGACGCGAGCGCGTCCTCGTGCTCGATGCTCATGACGTAGTCGTAGCCGGTGAGGCGCAGCGCGCTCACGATCTGCTTCCAGACGAGCAGGTCGTGCCCCCACCCGACGGTCCGGAACAGCCAGGCCCGGTCGGCCATCTCGGTGTACGGCTTGGCGTCGATGACGCCGTTGCGCGCGACGTTCTGCGGGTCGAGCGCCGAGTCCTTGGCGTGGAAATGAAAGATCGCCTTGCCGCACGCGCGGATCGCGGCCGGGACGTCCACCCCCTGCCAGAAGAAATGGCTCGGGTCGAAGTTGACGCCGAGGTTCTCGCCCACTGCGGCGCGCAGTTTCAGCGCCGTCTCGGGGTTGTAGACGAGGAAACCGGGATGCGGCTCGAGCGCGACCTTCACGCCATGGTCGGCGGCGAACTTCGCGGCCTCCTTCCAGTAGGGGATCGCCTTCTCCTCCCACTGCCAGCTGAGGACCTCCTGGAAATCCGTCGGCCAGGGGCAGGTCACCCAGTTGGGATAGCTGGCCGTATCGGAGTCGCCCGGGCAGCCGGAGAAGGTCACGACGACCGGCACCTCCAACTGTTCGGCCAGCCGCACCGTCTTCCGGAAGATCTCGTCGTGTTCCATGGCGATCGACGACTTCGGGTGTAGCGGGTTGCCGTGGCAGGACAGTGCGCTGATCGTCAGGCCGTGGTCATCGATCTTCTTCCGGTAGTCTTTCGCCTTGGACGGATCGGCCAGCAGCCCGTCGACGTCGATGTGGCTGTCACCCGGATAGGCGCCCGTGCCGATCTCGACGGCGTCGAGGCCGGCCGCCTTGACCTCCTTCAGCGCCTTGTCGAACGGCAGTTGCGCGAACAGGACGGTGAATACGCCGAGTTTCATGAGGATACCCTCGCCGTTCCCCTCACCCTGACCCTCTCCCCCAGGGGAGAGAGGGAACCTGGGGGATCGTCAGTACGCGACCTTGGTCCAGACGCCGCGGGCGGCCGAGCTGGCCAGGATGGCGTCGACGATGCAGTTCGCCCGGTAGCCGTCCTCGAACGTCGCGAATGCGGGCGGGTGCGGATCGGTCGGACCCTTGCCGTCCGCGATGAAGGTGTAGATGTCGCGCATGACGTTGTGAAACGCGGTTGCCCAACCCTCCTGGTGCCCGCCCGGAAGGTGCGCGTAGCCCTTCGCCGACGCGTCCATCGCGCCGGGGTCTTTGGCCATCTCTATGTTCCCGCCGTCACGCCGGCCCAGCCACAGCTCGTTCTGGCGCTCCTGATGCCACCGAAGCGACCCGCCCAGACCGTCGACCTCGAAGACCAGGTCGTTCTTGTGCCCGGCGCACACCTGGCCCGCCGTGAACACCCCCTTGCAGCCGTTCTCGAAGCGGACCAGCACGGAGCCGAGGTCCTCCACTTTCACGCTGAATGACTGCCCCGGCTCCCCCGCGTCGTCCTGCGCGGCCGTGAAGGTCTCCCGGGCCGCGGCCGGCTTCTTCCGCGTCTTGATGACGGTGGTCAGGTCGGCCAGAACCGCTTCGATGCGCAGGCCGCTCACGTGCTGCACGAGATCGCACCAGTGCGAGCCGATGTCCCCCATCGCGGAGGTCGGCCCGCCCTTCTCCGGCTCGATCCGCCACGAGAAGTCCGTCTCCTTGATCAACCAATCCTGCAAATAGTGGCCGTGGATGAAGTGCACGCGGCCGATTTCGCCTTTCGCGATCATCGCACGCGCCTGCTGCACCTGGGGGTTGCCGCGGTAGTTGAAGGTCACCGCATGCACGACGCCGGCCTGCGTTACCGCGTCGAGCAGCTGCTTCGCCTCGCCGGCGTTCATCGCCAGCGGCTTGTCCGACACGATGTGCTTCTGCTTCTCGATAACGGCCAGGTTGACCGGCAGGTGGAGATAGTTCGGCGTACAGTTATGCACCACCTGGACAGCCGGGTCGTCGATGAGCGCCTGGTAGCCGCCGTACGCCTTCGGGATACCCATCGCCTCGGCCTTGGCCTGTGCCGAGGCCTCCGAGCTTCCGGCAACGGCGACCACGTCCACGAAGCCCAGCCGCCGCACCGCTTCGACATGCTGCGGCCCGACGAGGCCGGCGCCGACGAGTCCCATGCCGATGCGTGTCATGCCCCCTCACCTTAGCAACCCGTGGTGGAAGTCCCGCTGCATTCGACCGCCGAGGCATCCCGCCCCGCGGCGTTGCTCGTCGGTCACATACTCCCGGTATGTTCCCTCCTCGCGCCTTGCGAGGCGAGCGCCTCGACGCTCTCGGTGCCTCGTGGGACTTTCACCACGGGCTGCTAGCCCTCTCCCCAGGGGAGAGGAGATCATTGTCTAGTCGCTCGGCGAGCCGCCGAGCAGCGGCTCCAGCGCCGCTTCTTCCGCGCCGTGCTCCGTGCACACCCCGTAGGCCGTCTCGCCCGCGGCGTACATCGACACGCCGGCGTGCTGCCCCCTCGCGTTCAGCGCGAAGAACCGGATATTGAACGCCGGGTCGCCGTTTGCCTTCAGCAGGCGCCGCTCGACCGTGTTCTCCTTGATCCGCTGCAGTCCGGCCAGCCCTGCGTCCTTCGGGTGCATGCCGCGGCGCATCTGCTCTACGATCAGGTACGACGTCAGGTTGTACAGGTTCGCCTCGCCGCGTCCGGTCGAACCGCACGCGCCGACGCCGCCGTCCACGTAAAGCCCGGCGCCCAGGATCGGCGAGTCCCCGGTCCGCCCCGGAATCTTCCACGCCAGGCCGCTCGTCGAAGTCACCCCGCAGATGTCGCCGTTCGGCCCGATCGCGTCGCAGTTCACCGTGCCCCAGAAGTGGCTCTCATCCACCAATCCTTCGGCCAGCATCTCGAGCGCCACGTCGTAGCCCTGGCGCGCGCGCCGCTCCGGGTCCAGGTAGTGACCCGGGTCGATCCGGCGCTTCCACTCCAGCCAGCGCTCGCGCGTCCGGGGCGTGTTCAGGTCGTCCTCTATCGTGAAACCCATGTTGCGCGCGAAGTCCTGCGCGCCCTGCCCGACCAGCAGATGGTGGTCGGTGACCTCCATCACCGCCTTGGCCACGAGCGACGGCGTCCGCACGCCTTCGATTGCCGCCACGCCGCCCGCCTGCTTCCGCGGGCCGTGCATGCAGCAGGAGTCGAGTTGCACGACGCCATCGGCGTTCGGCGTGCCACCGAAGCCGACGCCGGATTCTTCTGGATCGTTCTCGACGATGTTGACCCCCGCCAGGATCGCGTCGAGCACGTCCTCGCCGCGCGTGATCCCGTCGAACGCCCGCTCGATGCAGCTCTGCGTGCCGCCATTCCTGAACGTGACGCCGCTACGATCGGAGATGACGACCGGGGCCACCGACTGCGTGCGGACGGCCGGCGCCTCGCCGAACGCCTCGCGCGTGCCGGCCAGCCCCGCGGCTGCCGCTCCGGTGCCGACGCTGACGCTGAGGCTGACGAACTCCCGACGATTGATTCGGCTCGACATATCGCTCGCTCCCTCGGCAATGAATTGGCGAATCAATGAATCACTGAATCACTGACCGCTCACGAACACCGGAGTGCACTCTACCCCACGGCCCGAAGGCTGGCAATCCGGCCGCGGAGCGTCTGCGCCACCGGCCAGCCCCACACGACGATCGTCAGGAGGCCAAGCAGGGCGGCTATCGGCCGGTCCACAAACGCCATGGCGCTCCCCTCAGCTTTGATCATCGACACCATGAACTGCTCCTCGACCATCCGCCCCAGGACCATTCCGAGAATGGCCGGCGTAATCGGAAAGGCGTTCTCCTCCATCAAGTACCCGACCATGCCGAAGACTAGCATCGTCAACACGCCGAACATCGAGTTGGTGACCGCGAAGGCCCCGACGATGCAGAAAAGCAGGATGATCGGCATCAGCAAATCGCGCGGCACGCGCAGCAGCAGCGTCGCCGATTTGATCGCCAGCAGGCCGAGGGGAATCATCACCAGGTTGGCCAGGAAAAACGTGAGGAACACGGCGTAGACCAGCTCGGGCCGCTCCAGAAACACGGTCGGCCCCGGGTTCAGCCCCTGCATGTAGAGCACGCCGATGACGATCGCCGTCGTCGAGTCACCCGGAATGCCGAACACAAGCGTGGGAATCCAGGCGCTGGCCAGCGCCGCGTTGTTCGCCGATGCGCTCTCGACGATTCCTTCCACGTGCCCCTTTCCGTACCGCTCCGGCTCCCGCGAGCACCGCTTGCTGACGGCGTAGGCGATCCAGGCGGCGATGTCCCCGCCGGCGCCCGGCAGGACGCCGATGCCGACCCCCACCGCGTTCCCTCTGATGACACTCCGCCAGTGGCGCCGGCCGACGGCCGCCACGCCGCGAAAGACGTTGCCGATCTGCCGAGGCGCGACGCGCACCGACGGCGACGTGGCCGTCATGTGCCGGAGCACTTCCGAGATGGCGAACATCCCGATCAGCGCCGGGATGAAATGAATGCCGCCGAGCAGTTCGGTCGAGCCGAAGGTGAAGCGCGGCTGCCCCGACACGACGTCCAGACCGATCGACGCGACGGTCAGGCCCAGCAGCAGCGATGCTACCGACTTGACTCGCGACTGGGCCGACATGAAGACGGCGCAGGTCAGGCCGAGCGTGGCCAGCCAGAAATACTCGTAGGAGCTGAACTGGAGCGCGAACTCCGCGAGAAGCGGCGCCGCGGCAAACAGGACGACCGCGCCAACGAGGCCGCCCAGGGCCGAGTAGATCAGGCTGACCCCCAGTGCCAACTCCACCTGTCCGGCCTTGGCCATCGCGAAGGCGTCGTCCGTATAGGCGGCCGACGCCGGCGTCCCTGGGATGCGCAGCAGCGCACCCGGGATGTCTCCGGCGAAGATGGCGGTCGCAACCACCGTCACGACGACCGCCACAGCCGGCACCGGCTCCATGAAGATGGTGAGCGGCACGAGCAGCGCCACCGCCATCGTCGCGGTCAGCCCCGGAATGGCGCCGACGAACAGGCCGAAGATCGCGGCCAAGACGACGCCCAGCAGGACATCGGGCTGGAGGATGAGGCCGAACGCCGCCGCCAGCGCTTCCACCCCTACCACCCGGGCCCTACCACCCGGGAAAGAAGACGCCCGGCGGCAAAGGCACACGCAGCAGGCCGCCGAAAAACAGTTGGATCGCCGCGGCCGAGACTAGGGCCACGAGCAGAGACGGCAGCAGCCGCCGATCGAGCGCCACCATGAGCGTGCTGAGGATCGCGGTCGCCGTGAGGACGAAGCCGAACGTCGGCGCCACCGCCACGTAGCAGAGGATCCCGATCGGGACGAGCAGCGCGCGCCGTCGCGCCCGGCGAGAGCGCGTCCACGGGGCGAGGACGACCGCACGCCGCGGCAGGCCGTGCCGCCGACCGGCGATGATGAGCACGATGCCGCAGACGCCCAGGCCGACGCCGAGCACCGAGGGAAACAGACCGGGGCCGTACGGCTGCCCGATCGGCACGCGGAACCCGGACGACCCGACCAGCAGCCCGATGCCGAGCAGCAGCATCACCGCGCCGGTGAGGCTATCATGCACTCGCATGTGGCCTACGGCACCAGGCCCACCGCGCGCATCGCCTCACCGAAGCTCGCGTCGCTCTCCGCCATGTAGGCGCCGAAGCCGGCGGCATCGCGGTACACCGCACCGGTCCCACGCCGCTCGAGGAGATCCCTGAACTCGTCCATTGCCGCGATCCGCTCGAGCGTCCCGGTCAACGTCTCGACCACCTCGTTGGGCAGCCCGCGCGGCCCGGCCACGCCGCCCCAGGCCAGGGCCTGCCAGTCCGAGCCGGTCGCCTCACGCAGCGTGGGCACCTCCGGCCACAACCGATGCCGCTCCACATCGATGACGGCGAGCGGACGAATCCGTCCCGCATCGACCAGTCCCCTGGCTTCAGCCGGGGCGCAAACGACAAAATCGATCCCTCCCGCCGCCAAATCGGCGAGCGCCGGCGCCGCCCCCTGCTGTGGCACCCAGGTGACCGCCGCCGGATCGAGATCGAGCGATGCCATGACGCCGGCGAGCGTCACGTGCCAGATGCCGCCCTGCCCGGAACCGGAGGCCTGCAGCCTCTCCGCTCCCGACTCGACCGCCGCCAGGAGTTCCTCGACCGTCTCGTAGGGCGAGTCCTCACGGACGAACAGGGCGCCCGCCGTGCCGGTCAGCATCGCCAGCGGCGTGAACGCCTCGTAGGTCAAATCCGTCAGCCCGGCCCAGTGCATCATGCCGACCTCCGCCACGATGTAGCCGAGGGTGTAGCCGTCGGGTGACGCGTTCGCGATCGCCGTGTGGCCGACCACGCCGCTCCCACCCGTCCGGTTGACGACGTTGACCGGCTGTCCGAGCTCACGCTCGAGCAGTCCCGAGACGATGCGCGCGTTGGCGTCGGTACCACCGCCGGCACCGAACGCCACCAGCATCGTGATCGGGCGCGACGGCCAGGACGGTTCCGACCGGCTCGAGCTGGCGTTGCACGCTGCCGTCGTCATCATCATCAACAACAGCAACGGCGTGGTCATCGTCTTCCGTAGGGTCATGTGTCCCAGGCCTCCACCTGCACCGAGTCCTGGAGCGCTTCGACATCCGTCAAGTGCAGCATGCCGCTCTCGACCCGCAGCGTCTTCGCGGCGCCGCAGGCGCCGCCCAGCCGGAGCCGATCTTCCTGCGGCAGCTTGCGTGCCAGGCCAACCGCGAGACCGCCCAGCAGGCAGTCACCCGCCCCCACCGCGCTCCTGACGCCTGTCGCGGGAACCCGCACGGTCCAGCCGCCAGATGCTGTGGCCATGACCGCTCCATCCACACCGAGCGTGATCAAGGCGGACCCGGCGCCCCGCTCGACCAGTGCCCGCGCGGCGCGCTTCGCGTCATCGCGGTCGCTCACCGCCAGCCCGCTGAGCGCGGCCGCCTCCTCCCGGTTCACCTTCACGACGTCGGGCCGCGCCCCCATCCCTGCGCGCAACACCTCGCCACTGGCGTCCAACATCGTCCGCGCGCCGGCCGCCTTGGCCCGCGCGATCAACGCCCGGTAGTCTGCGGCGGGATAGCCCTTCGGCAGGCTGCCGGAGAACACCACCAGATCGCCGGCGCCTAGCCCACCCAGCACCGCCGACTCGAGCGTCGCCACGTCCGCCGGAGCGATCTCCGGTCCCGGCTCGAGCAGTTCGGTCGTGCGGCCCGATCGCTCATGCACGGCGATGCACCCGCGCACCTCCCCCGCGATCCCGACGGCCTGAAAGATGACCCCGGCGTCCTTCAGGAATTCGCCGAGGAACCCCTCGCGCACGCGGTCCACGATGCCGACCAATCGCACCGCCTCGCCGAGCGTGGCACACGTCACCGCGACGTGGAGGCCCTTGCCGCCCGGCAGGCGGCCCACCTCGCGCACGCGCACGACGTCGCCCGGCACGAGCGTGTCCACCTCCAGCCAGGCGTCAATCGACGTATTGAAGCCAGCGATGGTGATCATGCCGTCAAAACCTAGCCAAAGTGCACCCGCCGATAGACTCCCAGCTCTTCTGGCGTCGGCTGCGCCGTCGTCCCGCCGAGCTGCCGGGTCGCGAGCGAACCGCAGCACACGCCGTCTCGCATGCAGTCGACCAGCGGCGCCCGGCGCAACCAGGCCGCCAGGAAACCGGCGTTGAACGAATCGCCTGCGCCGGTCGTGTCCACGACCGCTGCCTCCGGCGCCGGTACGCTCGTGAGACGCCCACCGTCTATCGCCATGCAGCCGTTCGCGCCGCGCTTGACGACCGTCGTCGTCCGACGATGCTCCTGGCCCGAATCGAGCGCGGCCAGCGCCTGACGGACGTCGGCGACGCGACTGATGCCCTTCAGCTCGGCCTCGTTCGGCAGGAACAGGTCGGCCTGGGCAATCGCTTCCCGAATGCCATCCTCCCACACATCAGACGGGTCGCCTCCCGAATCGAGCGACACCGTCGCGCCCCGCGCCCGGGCCGCACGAAACAGATCCGGCACCGAGGCCCTGAGGTCGCGCTGGAGAAAAAACGACGACACGTGCAGGTGATTGACGTCCCGCCACGCCTCCTCCGATACCGCGTCGCCCGTCAAGGAGGCGGTCGCGCCGGGAAAGGTCACGAGCGCACGGTCTTCGATCGAGGAAATCGACACCGTGACCCCGGTGCGAAGGTCAGCCACCCGTCGCACGCCCGAGACGTCCACCCCCGCAGCCGTCATCGTCCCGAGGCACCGATCGCCCCAGTCGTCGGTGCCAACGACGCCGACGAACCGGACCGTGATGCCGAGCTTCGACAGCCCGACGGCCGTGATCGCCGAAGCGCTGCCGAGGGTCACCAGGACGTCGTCGACGAGCACCTCCTGGCCCAGCGCCGGGAACCGATCGAATCCACTCAGGATGACGTCAGCGTTGATCTCGCCCGGAATCAAGACGATCGGTGTGGCAGCGCCGCTCGACATCGCTCGGGACTCAGGACCGATGCATCGTGAACGGCCGGACGACGCGCGTGATGACGCCGTCGGCCGACGGCGCATCCGGACGCAGACCAACATGCAGACAGCGAAAAAAGGCCAGCACCTGGCCGACGACGACGTGCAACGGGACCAGATCCCCGTCGGCGAGGTCCGCGGCCGGCCCGTAATCGACCAGCAGATCCCCCTGCGCGGCCACGCCGGCCGGCACGCCGACGCCGCACAGCACGAACGAGTGCCCCAACCTCTTCTGCCGCAGTTCGACCAGCAGATCGAGCTCGAACGACCGTCTCCGGGCTTCCGATGAAAGGAACGCGACGACGAGCGTCTGCGTGTCCACACCGGCCAGCGGTCCGTGCCGAAGGCCTAGAAACGTCTCACTCCGGGTCGCCACGCGACCACCGCCCATTTCGAGCATCTTCAACTCGGCCTCGCGCGCCGCCCCAAGTCGCGCGCCGGTGCCCAGGAAGAGCGCTCTCTGGAACGAACGGCCAGCCATCTCCGCCAGCGGCTCCAGTTGCCGCGCCAGCAACCGATCGCCCAGGCGCGCCAACTCCCCGGCCAGCCGCCCGAGCGCCGCCGGTTCGTCGGCATCGAGGTCCAAGGTGCGACCGGCCAACCACATGTTCGTGAAGCTGCTCGTCATCACGAGGCTCGCATCGTCGACACCGCGGCCCAGGAGCATGGTTCGCACGCGCGGCTCATCGTCGTACGCCGTGGCCAAGCGTCCGTCCGGATTGCACGTCACGGCGATCTGCGAACAACTCGGATATCGCTGGAGGACCAGATCGATGACGGCCACGCTTTCGGGACTGTCCCCCGACCGCCCGAACGAGACGAGCGTCGCCGGCTCATCCGCCTGCAGGAACGACTCGGGCGACAGCAGCAGCTCGCCACAGGCAACGGCACGCACCGGTTGCCCCAGCCTCGACTGCAGCGTCGGCGCCAGCGCGGCGCAGATGAACTCGGAGCTCCCGGACCCGGTCAGCACGACCGGGGCCTGCGCCAGCCCATAGCGCCCCGCCTCGTCGTGCAGCGCCGCCGCGGTGGTCCGCCACGTCTCGGGCTGCCGGCAGATCTCCGCCACCGTCCGGCCGTAGCCGCGCGCGATCTGCTCGTCGCGTGGCACGCCGTCCACGAGTCGGGCGAGCGACGGAGAGCTCTCCGACCACACCGTCAACATCTCAGTCACGTTGATCTTCACGGGCGGGTGCGACTATAAGCGTACGCGCATGCAGCCTACTGGAACGGAAAACAGTCCGTCAACGCGTCGCTGGCTCGTGTACGCCGTCATCACGACGCTGACCTGGGGCGTCTGGGGCGCGTTAATCGAGATCCCGGAGCACCGCGGCTTTCCCGCCACCCTTGGCTACTCGGTGTGGGCCCTCACGATGATCCCGTGTGCGCTCGCCGCGCTCGGTCTCGACGGGTGGCGGCTGGCGCGCCACCGCCAGGCGTGGGTGTTGGGATCGCTCGTCGGACTGCTCGGCGCCGGCGGCCAGCTGATGCTCTTCGAAGCGCTGCGCGACGGCCCGGCGTTCATCGTGTTTCCGGTCGTCTCGCTCTATCCGGCCATCACGATCGTCATGTCGGTCTGGCTTCTGACCGAGCGGGCGTCCCGACGGCACTGGCTCGGCATCGGCCTGGCGCTGCCGGCCATCGCCCTGCTCTCGTACGTCAAACCGGACGAGACGCTGATTCTCGGCTACGGCTGGCTGTTGCTGGCGATGGGCGTGTTCGTGATGTGGGGCGTCCAGGCGTATGTCATGAAGCTCGCCAACACCCGCATGACGTCGGAGAGCATCTTCTTCTACATGATGTTGACCGGCGTCCTCCTGATCCCGGTCGCCGTGCTCATGACCGATTTCACGGCGCCGATCAACTGGGGACTCGACGGTCCCTACTTGGCCGCCGTCATTCATCTCCTGAACGCGGTCGGCGCGCTCTGTCTCGTCTACGCCTTGCGCGACGGACAGGCGATCATCGTCGTGCCCATGACCGCGCTCGCGCCCGTCATCACCATCGTGCTCTCACTCGGGCTGTACGCGCGGATCCCCTCCGGCGCCCAACTGGCCGGCATGTGCCTGGCCACCACCGCCATCTACCTCATGGCGGACTGACCCAACTGGGCCGCTTGCCCGGAATCGGTGCCTGGCCTATCATCGCCGGATAGGTCCGGACAGGTCCGGACCCACGGGCTAGCAGTGAAACAGACGCGGCACGTGTTCGTCCTGGGCACGGCGCTTACCTTGGCGCTCGTCGCCGCCGTCGCGGCGTCGGCCTTGGCGCAGAACGCCGACTATGTGCGGGTCGTTATCGCCACCGAGCTCGGCGACATCGAGATCGATGTCGACGCCGCGCGAGCGCCTGGCACGGCGGCGAACTTTCTGCGGTACGTCGATGCCGGCCACTACGACGGCGGTCAGTTCCATCGGACGGTCACTATGCAGAACCAGCCGGACAACGACGTCAAGATCGAGGTCATCCAGGCCAGCGTCAACGCCGACCACGCCGACGATGGCTTCGGGCCGATTCCGCTGGAGCGCACGACGGACACGGGGCTCGCCCACCTCGGCGGCGTCATCTCGATGGCACGCGGTACGCCGGATAGCGCGACGTCGAGTTTCTTCTTCTGCATCGGCGACCAGCCGACACTCGACTTCGGCGGTGCCCGCAATGCGGACGGGCAGGGCTTCGCAGCGTTCGGGCGGATCATCAGCGGCGGCGACGTCGTCCGGAACATCCAGGGCCAGCCGGCTGGCGCCCAGCGCCTCGACCCGCCCATCCGTATCACCTCGGTCCACCGCGCGGATCGCTGACATTCATGGCACACGACTCAGACGCTTGGAGGCACGCACGCATGCTTGCACGCTCTTTCCCCATCACACGCCGCTCGCTCGTCCTCATCCCGGTCGTCCTCCTCGCGCTTCCTACCCTGGCGGCCGCGCAAGCCGTCGATCGTGACGAGGTCTACGAGAGCGCGACAGGTACGATGCTCGAGATGCTGCTGGACGAGTCGAACCTCGGCGGCGCCGAGGTCGAGGTGGCCATCCTGACGTTCCAACCCGGCTCCGAATCGGTGGCGCACGTCCACCAGTCCACCGAGATCTTCTACGTCCTGGAAGGTCAGCTCGAGCACATCGTGAACGGCAAGAGCTACATCCTCGATCCGGGCATGATCGGCTGGGTGCGCGCACCCGATCGCGTCACGCACAAGGTGAGCGAGGACGCGGGTCCAACGCGGGTTCTCGTGATCTGGGCGCCGGGTGGCGAGGCGGCCGGTCTCACCGGCAGCTGGGAGCGGGTGCGCTGACTGCTGTCAGCCGCGATCAATATCCCCGGCTCAGCCGCACGCGGTTGCGCAGCGGCCGGCCACGCAGGTGCCGGTCAATGTTGCTGAAAATCAGATCCAGCGTCTTCGGAATGTAGCGGTCGTTGTCATCCGACCCGACGTGCGGTGTCACGACGAGGTTCGGCGTGCGCCAGAGCAGCGACCGCGCCGGCAGCGGTTCCGGATCGAAGACGTCCAGCAGCGCCCCCTTCAGTTCACCCCGCGTCAGTTTCTCCACCAGCGCCCCGTAATCCACGACGCGCGCCCGGCTCATGTTGATGAGACAGGCGTCCGGCTTCAGCAAATCGAGCTCCCGCTGGCCGATCAGCCCTTCGGTCTCCGGCGTCAGCGGAATCGTCAGCAGCAGGAAGTCCGCACGCGTCAGGACGCGGTCGAGCGACGCGAGATCGTACATCTCCTCGACGTTGCGCCGCGGCCGACCGCTGCGCCGCACGCCGATCACCCGCATATCGAACTGCCGGGCGCGTGTGGCCGCCGCCAGGCCCATCGCCCCGACGCCGACAATCGCCAGCGTCTTCCCGGCAACCGAGCTGCTGAACAGCTCGTCCCAGAGTTTCTCTCGCTGATTCCGCATCACGGTGGGCATGGCGTTGTTCAGCATGAGAATGGCCATCATGGCGAACTCGCCCGCCTTCTGGGCGTGCACGCCGCTGTTGTTGATGAGACTCACGCCCTTCGGCACCCAGTCGAATGGCCTCAGGTGTTCCACGCCGGCCCCCCAGATGTGGATCCACTTCACGCGAGGCGCCCGCTCCGCGAATCGATCGTGCGGGAAGTAGAAGCCGGCCAGCGCGTCCGCCTCGAGCATCGCCTCGTCGAAGGCGCCCCAATCGGTCCCGATCGTCGCTTGCACCTGCCGCGCCACCTCCGGGTGCCGAGCGGCAGCCGCATCGTACCGCGCCCGGGTCACCTGAAAGACCCCGGGCGCCTGTGGATTACTCTGGAAGTGGATGCGGAAGGGGCGGGACGGGACTCGCTGTCTCCTGGGCACGATACGCTCCGATGAAACGAGTGTAGCGCGAGACGTGCCACGTCCCTGAAACTGACCACTGCGTGGCCCCAAGCGTTACCCGAGTGGCCGTCCCGCGATGCGGCCATCTCAAGGATGACCCACAGGTCTAGCGTGGGTTAGCAGCCCGCGGCGAAAGTCCCGCCTCGCACCGAGACCGTCAGGCCCGCGGTCGGATTCCAGCCCAGCATGATCGTCCAGCCGAGCCAAATGCCAAGAAAAGCGAGACGTAGACCTGGCGGGTCTTGATGGCCAGACCGAGCGCGAGCACTGGCGGAAGGATAGACAGAACGCCGTAATCGGTCATCGCCAGAAGATTCGCCGCTGTAGCTCAATCGAGCAATCCATCGGCATGCATCATCTCGGCGTTCAGGATCGCCCCGCCCGCAGCGCCCCGTACCGTGTTGTGTCCCAGCGCCACGAACTTGTAGTCCAGGACCCCACAGGGCCGCAACCGCCCGACCGTGACCGTCATGCCCCCATCACGATCCGCGTCGAGCCGCGGCTGCGGTCGTAGCGGGGCCGCGATGTACACGACCGGCCGTGGCGGCGCGCTCGGCAGGTTCGCCGCCTGCGGCCGTCCGCGGAAACGGTCGAACGCGGCACGCAGATCCGCCTCGGACGGCGTCGCGTCGAACTGGACCGAGACCATCTCTGTGTGACCATCGACGACCGGCACGCGGGTCGTCGCCGCGCTGACGACGACAGGATGCGGCTCGACCCGCCCGTCGCGCAGGGAACCGAGGACCTTCTTCGTCTCGGTCTCCATTTTCCGCTCTTCATCCGGCACCTCGGGGATGACGTTCCCAATGACATCCAGCGACGCGACGCCAGGGTAGCCGGCCCCGGACACGGCCTGGGCCGTCGTGACGATCACCGACCGCAGCCCGAACTCGACCAGTGGCGCCAGTCCCAGCGTCAAGACGACGGTCGAGCAGTTCGGGTTCGTGACAATCGCTCCGCCCCAACCTGTCGCCGCTCGCTGCGCCGAGAGGAGGGACAGGTGGTCGGCATTGATCTCCGGCACCAACAGCGGCACGGCGTCATCCATCCGGTGGTTGCGCGCGTTGCTGATCACGGTGCGCCCCGACTCCGCGAACGCCGACTCGATCTCGCCGGCCACCGATGCGTCTAGGCCCGAGAAGACGAGCGGCGGCGCGTTGGCCGGCGTCGAGGTTTCGACCGTCAACCCGGCGATGTCGTCCGGAATCGGCCCCGGCAGCCGCCACGGCGCGGCGTCCCGGTAGGCCTTGCCGGCCGAACGCTCGCTCGCGCCCAGCCACACCAATCTAAACCACGGGTGTCCATGCAGTCCTCGCACGAACTGCTGCCCGACCATCCCGGTCGCTCCCAGCACGCCGACGTCGATCCGCTTCCCCATCCGTCCGTCCGCTCGCTCTAAGGTTGATTAGCCCACCACCGGCGCCGGCTGGGTCTTGAAGAACTCCTCGTGAACTGCCTTGACCGCCCGATCGAGGTGGCGCGAGGCGATCACGCACGCCACCTTCATTTCAGAGGAGCTGATGCAGTCGATGTTGATGCCCTCGCGCGCCAGCACCTTGAACATCCGCGCCGCCAGCCCAGGCGTCGACCCCAGCCGCGACCCGACGATGGAGATCTTGGCCACGTCGCGCTCGACGACGACGTCGCTTGCGAGCTGTTCGTCCTTCCAGCGGCTCAGGACGGCTACGGCGCTGTCCGTGTACTCCTCGTCGAGGATGAAGGTGATGCGCGCCCGCCGTTCGGCACTCGCGCTCTGGATGATCAAGCGGATGCTGATCTCCTTCACCGCCAGTTCCTCGAACACCTGCGCCGCGATGCCCGGCCGGTCCGGGACGTTCAACAGCGTGATCTTGGTGACCTTGCTATCGCTCGTGACCCCGACGACTTCGGCTTGCTCCATGACCGTCTCTCCCGATCGAATCCAGGTCCCCGGTGCGTCCGTGAAACTCGAGCACACGTGTATCGGAATGCCGCGGGACATGCAGATTTCCGCCGCCCGCGGGTGCAACACCTTCGCACCGCTCGAGGCCAGCTCGATTGCTTCCTCGTACGAGATCTCCGGCCACATCCGGGTGCCGGACACCAACCGCGGATCGCCCGACAGCACCCCATCCACGTCGGTGCAGATCTCGCAGACGATCGCGCCCAGCGCCGCCGCCACCGCCGCGCCGGTGACGTCGCTGCCACCCCGTCCCAGGGTGGTGATCTCCTGCGTGTCGGTGATCCCCTGGAATCCGGTGATGATCACCACCCGGCCGGCACCGAGCTCACCGAGGATTCGCTTCGTGTCGATCGATTGAATGCGCGCCAGGTTGAAGACGCCGTCCGTGCGGATGCCGCACTGGGCTGCCGTCAGTGACACGGCCGGTACACCCCGATCCTGCAGCGCCAGGCCGAGGGCCGACACGGCGATCTGCTCGCCGGAGGCCAGCAACAGGTCCAGCTCGCGTCCCTGCGGCCGCCGCGACACCTTGTGCGCCAGCGCGATCAGCTCGTCGGTCGTGCGGCCCATCGCCGAGACGACCACGACCAGGCGCGGGGACTCCGCGACACGGCGCTTGATGCGGTCGGCAACCGCCACGACCCTGTCAGGCGTGCCGACCGACGTGCCCCCGTACTTCTGAACGACGATCCCGTCCACCCCGCTCATCTCGAGCTTTCGTCTCCTATCCCGCCACTCGCCTGCTCCCGGAGCCTCCGCGCCAGCTGAGACAGGAACAGGCCCACGTCGGTCACGATGCCGGCCGTCTGGGACGACCCGCGGTCGGCGAGCTTCGTCACCACGGCGGGATTGATGTCCACGCACACGACACGCACCCAGGCCGGCAGCATGTTGCCCACACCGATGCTGTGCAGCATCGACGCGAGCATGACCACCATCGACACGTCGGCCAGCTGCTCGGCATAGCGCTCCTGCGCCGCCACGAGATCCATCACCGTGTCCACGAGCGGACCGTCGTCGCGGATGCTGCCCGCCAGGACGAACGCGACATCGTTCCGCACGCACTCGTACATGACGCCGGAGGCCAGCACGCCTTTGGCGACCGCCGGCGCCAGCCCGCCTGCGGAGTTCACGGCGTTGATCGCGCGCATGTGGTTCCGGTGCCCGTCCTCCACCGTGGCGCCAGACTCCAGGTCTACGCCGAGCGACGTCCCGAAGAGCGCGAGCTCCGCGTCGTGCACCGCCAGCGCGTTCCCGGCCAGCACGGCGTCGACGTAGCCCAACCGGATGATCTCGCTCAAGTAGCCGACGCCGCCTGTATGCACGATGAGCGGCCCCGCAACGAAGACGATGCGGCCGCCGCTCTCACGCACCTCGCGCATCATGGTCGCGACCTTCATGACGCTCACCTCGACCCGGCGCTCCGACGAGACGTCGTGCGTCATGAATGCGAAGCCCTGCCGGTCACGGTCGCGAAACTCCGGCACCACCCGCACGCCGTCGGCCCCGCTCACCACCAGCTCCCCCTCGCGCACGTCGCGCAGCTTCCGGCAGACCGCTCGGCCGCGGTCCACGACGATGACCGCATCCATCCGCTGGGCCTCCACATCGATCCAGTGTTCCTGATGCCGAATCCTCGTCCGCTGATTCGTCGTCGAGTAGAAATCGCTCGCCACGCACCCGTCCGACAGCGCCGGCCGCAGAACCGCGTCGCGCTCGGGCAGCGGATGACAGCCCAACGGCACGAGATCCTCCAGCAGATGCTGAAGCGCCGTCTCACTGTCCGCTGTTACCTTGAGCCGTAGTCGCGACGCGTCCTCGTTCGTGCGGCCGATCGTGAAGCTCTGAACCTCGAACGCGCCGGCCCGTTCGATCACCTTGTCGAAGATGACGTTGAGCAGGTTGGAGTCGATCAGGTGACCTTCCGCTTCAATGACCTCGGAGTGGTCGTCTTGCTCAGCCATGCGTCAATTACACCCCGTCCAGCGCGGGCGCACGGCGCACCGCCTCGGTCGGCCGGGAGGCCAGATACGCCTCGAACTCCTTCAGTGAGCGCCCCAGCTGCACCGGCGCCGTCACGCGGTTGGCGACCGCGTCGGTCGTCTTGTAGCCGTTCCCGGTAATCGCCACCACCACCGTCTCGTCGCGCGGGATGACGCCCTGCTCGACCAGCGCCAGCGTGGCGGCCAGCGTCGTACCGCCCGCCGGCTCGGTGAAGATGCCCTCGGTCCGCGCCAGCAGCCTGATCGCGTCGATGATTTGCTCGTCGCTGACCATCGCCCCCGATCCACCGGTGTCGCGGACCGTCTGCAGCACCTGGAACCCGTCGGCCGGGTTCCCGATGGCGATCGACTTGGCGATCGTGTCCGGCTTGACCGGCTCGGGAAACTCCAGCCCCGCCTCGAGCGCACGCACGACCGGGGCGCAGCCGGCGGCTTGCGCCGCGTGGATCTTCGGGAGTTCGCCCTCGACCAGTCCGAGGTCGCGCAGTTCGCGGAAACCACGCCCGATGCGCGGCAACAGGGTTCCGCCAGCCACGGGCGACACGAAATGTTGCGGGAACTGCCAGCCGAGCTGCTCGGCGACCTCGAACGCCATCGTCTTGGCGCCCTCGGCATAGTAGCTGCGCAAGTTGATGTTCGCGAACGCCCAGCCGTTGCGATCGGCCATCTGTGTGCACAGCCGGTTCACGTCGTCGTAGGTGCCGTCAATCGCGATCACGTGCGCATTCGCGATGGCCGTGCCCAGCACCTTGCCCGGCTCGAGGGTGTTCGGGATGAACACGTAGCACTCGAGCCCCAGCCGGGCCGCGTGCGCCGAGACGCTGTTGCCTAGGTTGCCGGTCGAGGCGCACGCGAAGACGCCGAACCCCAGCTCGACGGCGCGGGTCGCCGCAATCGAAACCACGCGGTCCTTGTAGGACAGCGTCGGGTGGTTGACCGAGTCATCTTTCACGTACAGGCGGTCGAGGCCGACTTCCCGGGCCAGTCGATCCGCCTTCACCAGCGGCGTGAATCCGGAGTCGAGGCCGGTGCGCGGTGGTCCGTCGATCGGCAGCAGCTCCCGGTACCGCCAGACGTTCTCCGGCCGACTCGCGATCAGCTCGCGCGTCAGCGACCGTTTGATGCCGTCGTAGTCGTACGTCGCCTCGAGCGGCCCCAGACACTGGTCGCAGACGAACAACGCCTCGCCGGGAAACGCCGTTCCGCAAAGATGGCACCGAAGTCCTTCGAAGAAGCTGCCACGCATGTCTCGATTCCGTCCTCGTCGGTCAGTCAATCAGCGGCAGGGCAACCCCCATCGCGCTCGCCCCACGCGCGTCCGTCATCATGGCCTCGACGGCGGCCGGCGCACATGGCGCCGTCACGACCGCTGTCGCTCCCTGGCCGTCGTCGAGGCGCCGCGCCACGGCAATCCCGTGAGCCGACCACCGCTCGTCGGCAATCCCCGCCTCATCGATACGCAGGTAGTGCGCTCGATCGGCCGCCGGTGCCACGTCGTGCGCCGGCTCGGAGGCGGGAAACAACTCAGTGCCCGCGTGGCCGTCTCCCGCCAGGATCGATCGCAGATCTGACACGACCGCCACCGCCGTCGGGCCACCGCCGGCGCCTTGACCGATGAAGGTCGTCTGCCCGCCTCGCACGCCGTCCACGACGACGACATTTTCGCTACCCATGACCTGCGCCAACCGGGATGTCCGCAGCACCAGCGCCGGCCCGACCGACGCGCGTACGCCGGACCCGTTCGCGACCCGCTCCACCACCGACACCTGCCGGATGACGCGGCCGAGCGTTCCGGCCGCCCGGAAGTCGGGTGCCTCCAGCCCCCGAATCGAACGGCACGGAATTCCCGCCGGATCGACCCGCCGGCGCAGCCCGACCGCCGACAGGATGGCCAGCTTCGCTTGCGCGTCGAAGCCGTCCAGATCGAGCGACGGATCGGCCTCAGCATAGCCCTTCGCCTGGGCCTCGGCCACCACCGCCGCGAAGGCCACGGGCGCCGATTCCATCCGGGTCAGAATGAAATTGCAGGTGCCGTTCAGAATACCCTGAACGCGGGTCAACTCGTCGCCGGCCAGACCCTCCTGAATGCCGCGAATGGCTGGGATGCCGCCCGCGACCGACGCCTCGAACCCGAGCCTGAGGCCCCTGGCTCTCGCCAGCTCGAACAGCTCCGGTCCGCGGTGCGCGATCGCTTGCTTGTTGGCGGTGACGACCGACTTCCCCGCCGCCAGCGCCTGGCGCATCCAGGTGGCGGCCGGCTCTACACCCCCGACGAGCTCGACCACGACGTCCACCTCCGCCGCCAGCGCGTCGTCGATCGCATCGGTCCACCGGACGCCTTCGGGCACCCACTCGACCCGTTTGCGTTCGACGTCGCGGTTGAAGACGCAGGCGAGCCGCAGCCCGGGCTGCCCGTCGACGAGCATCCTCGCCACCGAGCGCCCGACCGTCCCAAATCCGAGAATGGCCACCCGTAGCGGGTCCCGCACCGCACCGCCGACGCTCCTGGTCATCGTCACCTTCGGCCCACAAAAAAAAGGCCATCACCCGCTTCCGGATGATGGCCTCACGTCTTTCGCTGCTCGGGTTGGCTACACCATCCGGAACGTCCGCACTCGCATGCGGGTCGTGATGCCGATCATCCACGTGGTCGGGTCCATCAGCATGATCCCCAGACCGGGCATCCTCATCGTTATCGACGCCGGCGTCGGCGTTCCGTTTGTGATTCTCGCCTGCATCGTGGTCACAGCCTTGGCGACCGGCGCGGCCGGCCGCCGAATCCCTAATTGTGAACTGCCACACCGACCAAGTCAACCCGGCCGCCGCGTGGGCGGTCCGACTTGACAACCTTCTGGCCATCGACTCTCCTGTACCGCATGCCAGCGAATCAGACACCGACGCTCGCCCCAGTCTCCGCCTCGACCCGCATCGGCTGGGTCGGCACCGGCGTGATGGGCGTCTCGATGTGCGGCCACGTCCTCGCGAAGGGCTATCCCGTCACGGTGTACTCGCGCACGAAATCGAAGGCACAACCGTTGCTCGACCAGGGTGCGCGCTGGGCCGACTCGCCGCAGGCGGTCGCCGCCGCGACGGACGTGGTCGTGACCATCGTCGGTTTTCCGCCCGACGTGCGCCAGGTCTACCTGGGTGAATCAGGGCTCTTCGCCGGCGCCAAGGCCGGCTCGATCTTCGTGGACATGACCACGACCCAGCCGAGCCTGGCCCGGGAGATCGCCGAGGCGGGCCGCCGGGTGCACGTCACCACGGTCGATGCGCCGGTGTCGGGCGGCGACGTGGGCGCCAAGAACGCCACCCTGTCGATCATGGTCGGCGGTCCGCGCACGGCGGTCGATGCGGTGATGCCGCTGTTCGACACGCTTGGCAAGCAGATCGTCTACCAAGGTGAGGCGGGCAATGGACAGCACGCGAAGATGTGCAACCAGATCGTCATCGCCGGCACGATGATAGGCGTCTGCGAGAGCCTGCTCTACGCCTACAAGGCCGGCCTCGATCTCGAGACGATGCTCGGGGCCATCCGGGGCGGCGCCGCCGCCTGCTGGACGCTCGACAACTTGGCCCCACGCATCCTTAAGCGCAACTTCGACCCCGGCTTCTTCGTCGAGCACTTCATCAAGGACATGGGCATCGCGCTCGACGAGGCGAAGGCGATGGGCATCGCGCTGCCCGGCCTGGCGCTCGTCCACCAGCTCTACCTAGCGGTCCAGGCGCAGGGCTACGGCCAGCGGGGCACGCACGCGCTCATGCTGGCGCTGGAGCAGATGTCGTCGACCGGCCCGGCCTGAGCAGTCCCCACGCGACCCACCCAAACCCGAGCTGCGCAGGCGACCCCGGGCGCCCCATCAGGCCCGCGCCGATCCCAACGCCCGGCCGTCGCATTCGTCGAAGCCGAGCCGGAAGGGCCAGCCCGGAAACTGCCGCGCCCCCGGCCGGGTCGGGTCCACCGCGCGGGGCCAGCACTCGATCACGTACTCCCGCGCGGCGCGGCGCACCCGGATGATGCCGTAGCCCTCGCTCTTGAGCCGGGCGTCCCCCAGCGCCTGACTTCGACCGGGTTTGAACGCCCGGTAGTCGCCGAACGTGATCTTCGGGTTGGCGACGGCGTGCACCCGCAGCTTGTTCCCGAAGGCGTCGGTGAAATCACCGGTGTGCGGCGCGGAGCCGGCATTCGCCAGCGCCGGGCTCGGCTCGAACCAACGCTGCCAGAACGACACGCCGGCCGGCCCCGTGTACTGGACGACCCCGTCGGTATGCGAATCGATGCCGTGCCGCACCACCGAGGCCAGATGCTGATCGCCCGCGAGCACGAGCGCGCCGGCCTCGCGCAGCAGCGCAATCGCCCGGTCCCGCTGCAGCTTCGGGTGGCCGTTGGCGTCCCAGTCGAGGAGCGCCCGGCCGGCCGGGCTCGTCTGCAGACACGCGAACATCGTCTGCGTGAGACAGATGCGGCCGTCGACCCCATCGTCGTCACGACCCCAGGCCTCGAGAAACGCCTCTTGCCGCGGCCCGAGCAACTCGCTCTCGTGCACGTCGAGGTCCGCACCTTGGATCGGCGCGGTTTTGAACTTGCGGTCTTCGAGGAGCGCGAAGCTGATCCCGCCGTACTTGAACGCGGTGTAGTAGACGCCGATCCCTTGGTCCACCGGCGTCGAATCGTACGGATCCGGGTTGTGCCCGCACTGAGTCCGCTGAACCATGTTGACGAACTCGGCACTGTACACGTACCCACCGCGATTCTGATACCCACCGCGATTCTGATCGCGCACGCTGACCGCCCGGCCGTCCACGTCGACGATTTTCGCGGGCGCCGCGCGGCCGCCATTCCCCCACAGATTGCCGTGATAGACGTCGTGATCGTCGGTCTGGACGACGGTCGGTGTCGACCGCGTCAGGCCGCGGAACGACCAGACCCACAGGTACCACTTGTACAGGTAGTCGAGTGTTGGCGTGTCGGGCGCACCCGCCCGCGTCGGATTGCCTTCGTAGATCTGATCGCCCGCGCACACCAGCAGATCCGGCTCGTGGCTCGCCATGTGGGCGACCAGATCGATGTGCGGAAAGTGGATGTTCCCCGCGGTGTAACGTCCCAGTCGCTCCGCGGCCGGGAGCTCCGCCTCGCCCGTACCCTGCTCGAGGCCGCGCGCCGTCGGCATCACGCAACTGAGATGCGCGATCGTGAATCCGTCGTCGTCCTTCGGATCCCTCTGCACGACGCCGCCGTACTCATGGTCGACGCCGGCCTCGTCGCGGTATCGGACTCGATAGTCCCAGGCGCGCGACGCATCCCAGCCGTCCGCGCGGAGCAGCACCGTGTAGCCGTCGCGCCAGACGCCGGTGGCCATCTCACGCCAGGCGTCGCCCTCGCCTCGCACCTCCAGCCTAAGCCCCCGGGGCTCGGCGTCGCCGAGCGGCATGAGCTGCGCAGAGATCTTCAGCGTCTCGCCGTTCAGGGAGTACATCGTGCCGAGAATCGGACCGACAGCCCGTTCCGGCCGCACGGCGACCTTGTCGCCGCCGCTTCGGAGATCCGCAAACCAGAACCTGGCCCGCCCGCGCGGCAGCGGGGACGACACGAGTGCGACGCCGCCGAGCACCTCCCGCTCCTCGACGCCCCGCCGCACCCCGCCGGCCAGAAGCATGCCCGTGGCGGCATCATGCGCCGTCAACCGGACCGCAAACCGTCCCCCGCCGTCCGGCTCGATAACGAGCCGGAGCTCGACGTCTTCACCCAGGTGGCGCGGGACCGGCTCCGCGGTGCCGACCGCTTCCGCCTCGAGTGGCGCGTAGGCGAGCGGGTCGGATTCGCTCGTGTGCTCGCGAAACCGGACTCGGCCGTCCGACTCGAAACCGCACCAAAAGCCGCCGCCCTCCCCCGATGCCTTCTGCGCCAGCGCCGCCGCACGGTAGTCGAGCGTCCCGCCGCCGACCCCCACGAGGAATCCGCCGAAGCCGCCGGCTCCGCTCAACTCGATCGCACCGGTCCGCACGCTGAAATGCCCCGACCCGTCGCCCGGAGCGACCTCGCACGTGAGCAGCGCCACCGTTCGACCGGCGTCCGCCGCCCCGCCCGCCAGACACTCAATCCGCCCGTCATGCAGCCGCCAGTCCTGAAGCCGGTTCGCCCAGAGCGCCGGCCCGAGCCAGGGGCGCGTCAGCCCCTGGCGCAGCAACACGACCGGCGCCCAGCGGACCTCCACCGGGTCGCCGCCCGGCTGCCCGAGTGTCCCACCGCCGCGGACGCTTCCACCCACCAATACCGGCACCGCCACACCGCCCGCGACCCCCTTGAGAAACGTCCTCCGACTCGTCTTCAGTCGGATCACGGCACGTCTCCGGGAAACGGGAACACCTCCGACGGTGTATGCGCCTCACGCATCAGCTGAGCCATGCGGGCCACGACATCGGGATGATCGCCGGCAACGTCGCGGGTTTCCGCCGGATCGCCAGCCAGGTCGTACAGCTCGATCGGTCCTGCCGGATCCTGCCAGACCTCCAGACGCACACCCTTCCAGTCGCCCATCCGGACGGCCTGCTTCCCGCCCTGTTCATGAAACTCCCAGTAGAGGTACTCGTGCGTCTGCTGAGGCTCACCGCGCAGCGTCGGTGCAAACGACAGACCGTCAATGTCTTGGGGTGGCGGCGCGCCCGCCAACTCCAGCAGCGTCGGTGTGACGTCCCAGAACGCCGACACGTGATCCGTTCGCGACCCGGCCGCCACTTGCCCGGGCCAACGCGCGATCATCGGCACCCGGATGCCGCCCTCGTACAGGTCGCGCTTGATGCCCCGCAGCCCGCCATTGCTGCCGAAAAACTCGGGATCCGCTCCGCCCTCCGCATGCGGCCCGTTGTCGCTCGTGAAGATCACCAGCGTTCGCTCGCGCAAGCCGAGCGCATCGACGAGATCGACGATCCGCCCCACGTCCCAATCCAGCCTCGACACCATCCCGGCAAATGCCGCGCGCGGCGTCGCCTGCGCGATATACCGGCCCGCCGCTTCCGACGGAGTTTCCTCGAACCGTCCGCGATACGGCGCCATCGAGTCTTCCGGCACGTCGAGGCCGGCGTGCGGGATCGTGAACGGCACATATAGGAAGAACGGGACGTCCGTGGCCTCCCGGATGAACCGAAGCACGTCGTCGGCCAGCAGATCGTGACTGTACGCGCCGCGTCCGCCGTCACGATTGGCCTCCAGCTCGACCCGATCCTCGTTGCGCCACAGGTGATCCGGATAGTACGAATGCGCCTCCCGCTGGCCGTTGTAGCCGAAGAAGTGGCCGAAGCCCTGCCGGGTGGGCACCCCCTCGGTTTCGGGCGCCCCGAGCCCCCATTTTCCGATGGCCGCCGTCTGGTAGCCCACCGCCTGCAGGCGCTCGGCGAGCGTCATGCGACTGTCGGGAATGGGATGCTCCCCTTCTGGCGGCACCGCTTTGTTGTCACGAATCAGGGTGTGGCCCGTATGTAGCCCCGCCATCAGCGACGCTCGTGACGGCGCACAGACGGTCGACCCGGCATAGTGTTGCGTGAAGACCATCCCTTCGGCGGCCAGTCGGTCGAGATTGGGTGTGTCGATCAGCGCCTGACCGTAGACGCCCAGGTCGCCGTAACCGAGGTCGTCGGCCAGAATGTAAATCACGTTCGGTGGCGGCGCGTCGACGTCCATGCCGGCGGGCTCGTCTGCCGGCTGCGGCTCGGCACACGCCGCACTCACCAGGACCACCCCGAGGAAACACCATCCGATGTGCGGTCTCATGATTTAGAAGTCAGGAGTCTGGGTTGGCGGCCCTGCGGGCCGCCCTCCGGTTCTTCTAACTTCTAACTCCTTGCTCCTCACTTCTTACTCTTTCAACTTCGGGTCCAGCGCGTCTCGAAGTCCGTCGCCGACAATGCTGAAGCTGAGGACGACGAGCGTGATGGCCACGCCGGGCGCGACGGCGGCAACCGGCGTGGTCCGGAGCAACTCGCGGCCCTTCGACAGCATCGCGCCCCATTCGGGGTCGGGCGGCTGGACGCCAAGGCCGAGGAACGACAGGCCGGACGCGATCAGGATCGCCGTCCCGAGCATGATCGTCGCCTGGACGACGATCGGCGAGAGGCAGTTCGGCAGGATGTGCCGGACGATGAGGCGCGCGTGCGACGCGCCCAACGCGCGGCCGGCACTCACGAAGTCAAGCTCGATGACGGCCAGCGCCGCGCCACGGACGATTCGGGCGAAGATGGGCACCGAATACACGACCACCGCGATGATCGTGTTCCCGATCCCCGCGCCCAGGACGGCGATGATCGCGATCGCCAGCAGGATGTCCGGAAACGCCAGCAGGATGTCGACACCGCGCATGATCAGCGTATCGACCACGCCGCGGCTATAGGCGGCGACCAGGCCCAGCACCATGCCGATGCTCAGGCCGAGCGTGACACTCGTCAGGCTGATCGTGAGCGACACGCGGGCGCCGTAGATCATCCGGCTGAGGGTGTCCCGGCCGAGGTGGTCGGTGCCCAGCGGGTGCGCCCAACTCGACGACTCGTAGTTCGACGGGAGGTCCTGCGCGAGCGGATCGTGGGGCGCCAAGGACGGCCCGATCAGCGCGATCGACACGAACGCCACAATCACGAGCGCGCCGCCCGCCGCCGCCCGGTTGGCTAAAAATCGCTTCAGCATCCTCTGGCCCCAGCCTCACGTCGCTCGCAGCCGAGGATCGATGATGCCGTACACCAGGTCGACCATGAGGTTCGTCAGCACGAAGACCGTCGCCACCACCAAGACGGCCCCCTGAATCATCGGAAAGTCGCGGTTGAGCACAGCCTCGACGATCATTCGCCCCATGCCGGGCACGGCGAACACGCTTTCGACGAGCACGGTCCCGGCCAGCAACCCCCCAAACCGCAGACCTATCAGGCTGACAATTGGAATCAACGTGTTCCGCAGCGCGTGCTTGTAGATGACGCTGCGCTCGACCAGCCCCTTCGCCCGGGCGGTGCGGACGTAGTCTTGTCGCAGGACCTCGAGCATCGTGGAGCGCGTCATCCTGGCGATGAGGCCAGCCGACTGCGTGCCCAGCGTGACGATCGGCAACACGTAGTGCAGCGGTGTCCCGACGCCGATCGACGGAACGAGGCCCAGCCCGAGCGAAAACACCAACATCAACATCAACGCCAGCCAGTACGACGGCGTCGACACCGCGACCAGTGTGAGCACCATGATGAGGTTGTCCCAGATCCGGTTGTGGTAGACGGCGGCCGTGACGCCCACGACCAGGCCGAGGAGCGTCGCCAGGACGATGCCCCCGAGGGCGATCCGGAGCGTGTAGGGAAACCGCTCGGCGATCTCCTGGGCGACCGGCCGCCCGGTCCGGATCGAATCCCCCAGGTCCCCCTGCAGCGCGTGACTCAAGAAGCGCCAGAACTGCTGAGGCAGCGGCAGATCGAGGCCGAGCTCGGACCGAATGCGCTCGATGACCTCAGGACTGGACTCGAGGCCGGCGGCGATCACCGCCGGGTCGCCAGGAATGACGTGGACGATGAGAAAGACGAGAAGTGAGATGCCGAAGAGCACCGGCACCACCTGAATCACCGCGCGGCCCACGTGACGACCGAACGCGCCGAGGGAGCCGGTCACTCTCGGAATGCGGCCCGCTCGAAGGTCGCGACCCCGAGCGGCGACTGGGTGATGTTGGTGACGTCGGCCCGGGCGCCGATGATGAAGTAGTTGTCGTAGAGCCAGATTGCGCCCGGATCCTCCAGATACACGATCTCTTGCGCGCGCCGATACAGCGCCTGCCGGGCCTCGGCGTCCGTCTCACGCATCGCCTCCTGAATGACGCGATCGAACTCCGCGTTCGAGTAGTAGCCGTAGTTGTTCTCATTCGTCGGATGCGTCATGAAGATCGGACGCAACCCCCAGTCGGCATCCGCGGTCGAGGCGCCGGCCCCCATGATGAAGATCTCCTGCGGGTTGTTCTCCGGCAGCAGGCCCTCCCAGAACGCCACCATCGATCCCCAGTCCAGGACGTCGATCTCCGCCCGGATGCCGACCTGGCCGAGCTGCGCCGCCAAGACCTCGGCCAACTCGACCCCCATCAGATACCGGGGCGTCGTCGAAATAGTCGTGGAAAAGCCGTCCGGATACCCTGCCTCGGCCAACAACTGCCGCGCCTTCGCCTGGTCCTGCTCGATCTCGCCCAGGTCGGCGTACCCGCGCATGATCGGCGTCAGCGCGCCCGTCGAGACCTCGACCAGCCCCGGCATGAGGTTCTCGACGATCGCCCGCCGGTCGATCGCGTAGGAAATGGCCTGCACGACGCGCGGATCGTCGAATGGCTCCTTCGCGTGATTGAACCGGAACTGCTGGGCACCAATACTCACGGCCTTGTAGATGTCGATCCCCGGCTCCGCCTGCAGACGCGCCAGATCCGTCGGCGGAATGTGGGTGATCACGTCCACGTCTCCCGCCTCGAGTGCGATGACGCGGGACACCGCCTCCGGAATCGGCCGGTACTCCACACGGCGAATCGGCGGCGCCTCGCCCCAGTAGCCGTCGAAGCGCTCCAGAACGATCTCGAGATCCTTCGTCCAGCGTACGACCCGATACGGGCCCGTCCCGGACGTCGCCTCGGCCGAACGGCCGAACGTCCGACCGTGCGCCGTCGCCACGGCTGGACTGACAATAGCCGCCGACACGTGCGCCATGGTGGGCTCGAACGCACCGAACGGATAGGCCGTGATGATGTTGACCGTGTAGTCGTCTACCACCTCGACGCGGTCGATCATCTCGAACAGCGGCAGCCGCTTGTGATTCTGCTCGGGATCGAGGACGCGCTCGAAGTTCGCGCGGACCGCTTCGGCATCGAACGCGCTGCCATCGTGGAACGTCACGCCCCGGCGCAGGTAAAACGTCCAGGTCACCCGATCCTCAGCGACTTCCCAGGTCTCGGCCAGGCTCCCGGTGATGTGCATCTCCACGTCGAACGTAATGAGCGTGTCGAAGAGCATCAGGATGACCTGGTCCGACTGGCTATCGGTCGTGTTGTGCGGATCGAGGACGGTGGCGTCGGCCGGCGGCGCGAACACCAAGGTGTCACGCGCCTCAGGCGGCTCGGCAACGCCGCAGCCCACCGCCGCCCCGAGCGCCGCGCACGCCAGACCGAGCCAGCACCAACGCCCGCTCCGCCCGACGAGATCTCCCCTGCCGTGCATCGCCCTCCTCCTGACGCCCCGTGTCGCTGACCGGCCCGGACGCCGGCACCACGACCCCGCGCTTCTCGACGACCGCCAAGTTCGAGTAATCTTCCAGGGACGAACCTGGCCCGCCGGGAACGGCTTTCCGGGCGGCCTCAGCGTAACACGCGTGCCGAACAACCCCACGCGGCGCCCGCTCGACCGGCTTCCGAAGAGGTGGCCCGCGCGCCATGGCCTCCGATAACGCCCGCCGACCCCGTCGGCGCACGACAGCTCCCTCGCGTACTGCCTCGAAGTGGCAAGGCCTACCGACCGAGGCCATCAACCCCGCCAGCTTGGCCATCGACAAGGCGTCCACCTGGGACATCGTGGATCTCATGAATGCGGAGGATCGAAAAGTCGTAAGCGCGGTCCACCGCGAGCGCGCGCGGATCGCCGTCGCGGTCGATCTGGTCACCGAGGCGCTCCGGGGGGGCGGCCGACTCGTCTTCGCCGGCGCCGGCACGAGCGGCCGGCTCGGCGTTCTCGAAGCGGCCGAGATGTTGCCCACGTTCGGCACGTCGTCGAAACTGGTGCAGGCGGTCATGGCCGGCGGACGAGAAGCGTTCTTCCAATCCAAGGAGGCGCAGGACGACAGCTACGAAGGCGGCGTTCGGGCCGTGGCCAGGATCCGGCCGACGAAGCGGGACATCCTCGTCGGTATCTCAGCGAGCGGGATGACTCCGTTCGTCCGGGGCGGTCTCACACGCGCCCGGAAGGCAAATGCCAAGACCGTCTTCGTCACCTGCTGGCCGGGCACGGAGTTGCAGACCTTTGCGGATGTCACGATCGCACCCGAGGTGGGCGCTGAAGTCATCGCCGGATCGACGCGTCTCAAGGCGGGAAGCGCCACCAAGATGATCCTCAACATGCTGACGACCATTCCCATGGTTCGTCTGGGCAGGACCTACGGCAACTTGATGGTGGACGTCCAGGCCCAGTCCCAGAAACACCGTGACCGCGCCCGCCGCATTGTCGGCCTCGTCACCGGCCTGGAATACGACGAGGCCGACACGCTCTTGTGCTCGGCGCGCTGGAACATCAAGGCGGCCATCGTCATGCAGAAAACGGGCGACACCTACGGTAAAGCGACGATCCGATTGAAACGGGCCGGCGGGTCAGTCCGCGTGGCCATCGGTGAGGACGCGGAGCCACGACTGCGTCGCGCGCTGAACGTCGGTTAACCGCCCGCGTTGACACTCTCGACACCCCGCTGTAGAGTCGATCGCTTCCATGCGCTTGCTAACAGCCCGTGGTGAAAGTCCCACGGCATTCGACGGCCGATGCATCCCGTCATGGGCGGCGCTGGGCGTTGTCCGCGATGGGTCAAATACTCCCGGTATTGTCCCTCCTCGCGCCTTGCCCTGGGCGAGCGCGGCTGTGGTTCAGCGGCGTCTCGGTGCGGCGTGGGACTTTCACCACGGGCTGTTCAGGCTTTCCGTCGGCTCTTTCACGCGTGTCGGGCGCGTCGCCCTGGTGACGGCGGCGCTCGCGTCGTCAGCCGGGTTCAGCGGAACCGTCGCCGCGCAGGCTGGCGACGAGGTCCGGGCGCTCTGGGTGGTGCGCACGTCGTTGACGACGCCTCGATCGGTCGAGGCGGTCGTGCGAACGGCGAGTGAACACGGCTTCAATACGCTGCTGGTTCAGGTGCGGGGCCGTGGCGACGCCTATTTCAACAACGGGGTCGAGCCCCGGGCGACGCGTCTCGCGTTACAACCGCCGCAGTTCGATCCCCTGCTGGCCATCCTCGCCTCGGCGCATGACGCGGGGCTGCGGGTGCACGCCTGGGTCAACGTCAATCTGGTGGCCAGCGCCAGCAATCTTCCTGCATCGCGTGACCACATCATCTACCGTCATCCCGAGTGGCTGATGGTGCCCCGGGACATCGCCGGGCAGATGGCGGCGATCGCGCCGGACAGTCCCGCCTACCTCGGCACGCTATCCCGATGGACGCGTGATCACATCGACGCGGTCGAGGGACTGTACCTGTCGCCTCTCACGCAAGGCGCCGCCGCCTATACGGCGGAGGTGCTGGCCGACCTCGTGGCGCGCTATCCCGTCGACGGCGTACACCTGGACTACGTGCGGTACCCAAGCGACGCGTTCGACTACAGTCGCTCCGCGATGGAGGAGATTCGGGCCGACGTTAGCCCGGATCTTCGGCCAGTCGAGCGACTTCAAATGGACGCGCGCCTCCGAGTGCGGCCGACGAGCTATGCGGACCGCTATCCGGAGCGCTGGTCGGCACTCCGACGGTCGCGCCTCACGTCGCTCGTGATGCGGTTGCGTACGGTCGTCAAGCGCCATCGCCCTGACGCGCTCTTCAGCGCGACGATCGTGCCGGACGAGACCGACGCACGCACCGTGCGGTTCCAGGATTGGCGCACCTGGCTCGAGGGGCGCCTGCTGGACGTCGTGTGCCCGATGGCCTATACGCAGGATGCCCGGATCTTCGAATCGCAGATCGCCACCATCCGAGACATCGCCGCCTCTACCCACGTCTGGGCCGGGATCGGCGCCTATCGTCTGTCGGCGGCCCAGACGATCGACAACATTCGCACGGCGCGTCGCCTACAGACGGACGGCATCGCGCTCTTCTCGTACGACAGCCTGACCGATCCGGCGCAGCACCCGATCGACTACCTCGCACAAGTCGCGGCAGCGGCGTTCGGCCGGCAGGCGACCCCCGCCGGATCGCGGTAGACTCGACCGGGACGATCACACACGGCGCCCCGGCGGCGCCTCGCACGATTCGCGATGCGCGCACTGGATCTCATCATCCTGGCGGGCTACCTCCTCGGCACCCTCCTCCTCGGCGCCTACTTCTCCCGCACCCAGCACAACGTCCGCGACTACTTCATCACCGGCCGCCGGATCCCCTGGTGGGCGATCATGGGATCGATCGTCGCCACCGAAACGAGCACCGTCAGCCTCATCAGCGTGCCAGGATTCGCCTACGGAGCCGACCTGACGTTTTTGCAGCTCGTCATCGGCTACATGTTGGGACGCATCGCCATCACGCTGCTATTCATCCCGGCGTATTTCCGGGGCAATCTGTTGACCGTCTACGAGCTCCTCGGCCAGCGATTCGGCGACGGCGTGCGCCGCCTGGCGTCTGGGCTCTTCCTCGTGACGCGGAGCGTCGCTGACGGCTTCCGTCTGTTTGCCACCGGACTCGTCCTCGCCGCCCTCCTCCTGGTCATGCCGGGCATCGAAACTGCCGCGGCCGCCTGGGCGCCCGGCCTCGAGTCAACCACGGTCGTGCTAGCGGTTTCGATGATCGCGATCGCGGCGGTCACGATCGCCTACACGTTCCTGGGCGGCATGTCGGCCGTCATCTGGACCGACGTCATCCAGCTGGCGGTGTACCTGGCCGGCTCGGTGCTGGCCGCAATAATCCTGCTTGATCGGATCCCCGGAGGCTGGCCCGAGGTCTCCCAGGCGGCCACCCAGGCCGGCAAATTCCGACTACTCGACTTCACCTTGAGCCTGTCGCGCGACTACACGTTCTGGTCCGGTGTCATCGGCGGTGCCTTTTTGACGACGGCGACGCACGGCACGGACCAGTTGATGGTCCAGCGGTATCTCTGCAGCCGCACTCCGCGTCAGGCCAACGCGGCGCTGCTCGTGAGCGGCGTCGTCGTGTTCGTCCAGTTCGTGCTGTTCCTGCTCATCGGCGTGATGCTCTGGGTCTTTTACACGACCTACGCGCCCGGCGACATCTCAGCCTTCACCGTGGACGGTCAGATCCAGACCGACCGGATCCTTCCCTACTTCATCGTCACGCAGTTCCCCGTCGGAGTCGTGGGCCTCGTCCTCGCCGCGATCTTCGCCGCCGCGATGTCCACGCTGTCGTCCTCGCTCAATTCGTCCTCGGCAGCGCTCCTCGTCGATTTCTACATGCCACTTACGCGGCACGCCCGATCCGACGCGCACTACCTGGCCGTGTCTCGGTGGGCGACGGTCGGCTGGGGACTGATCCAGGTCGGCGTCGCGATCGCCGCGATCGAGCTGTCCAGCCGGGTGGTGGACGAGGTGCTCAGCATCGCCTCCTTCACGAACGGCATCCTGCTCGGCACCTTCCTGCTCGGAACGTTCACGGTGCGTGTCCGCCAGCGGGCCGCGTTCACCGGCATGGTCACCGGCGTGCTCGTCATGCTCGCCGTCCGCAGCTTCACGCCGATCTCCTGGCAGTGGTACGTGCTGATCGGGTCGGCCACGACGTTTGGGGCCGCCTGGATCGCGAGCCTCGTCCTCCGCGATCCGCCGCTCGCCGGGAGTCCTGCATGAGCCGCTTCGACGCCGTCCGCCGGATTCTGACTCAGGCCACGGCGGCGCAGACCTTCCCGGCCGCCGCCGTCGAGGTCGGCCACGCCGATGGCGCGATCTGGCAGGAAGCCATCGGCCGGCTCACCTACGACGCCAACGCCGCGCCGGCCGGCCTCGATACGATTTTTGACCTCGCGTCGCTCACGAAGGTCATCGCCACGACGTCGCTCGCGGTACGGCACGTCGAGCAGGTCGCACTTGCGCTGACCGATCGCGTCGCCGACCGAATCCCCGACTGGCGCGGGGCAGACCGTGCGCCGGCGACCCTGGCCGACCTCCTGGAGCACGCGTCCGGCCTGACGGCGCACCTCGCGCTCTTCCGCGATCACGCGGGACGGGCCGAGTTTCAGGCTGGCATCTGCGAACGGCCGCTCGAGTACCTGCCCCGGACGTCGTCGATCTACAGCGACCTCGGATTCATCCTGCTCGGCTTCATGCTCGAAGACGCCGCCCAGGAGGCGCTGGCGATCCAGTTCGACCGACTCGCGGAAGACCTTCGGCTGGGCGACCTGCGCTTCCTACCGCCCCAGACGTGGCGCCCGCGCACCGCACCCACGGAGCACAGCGCGTGGCGGGGCCGCCTGCTCGTCGGAGAGGTCCACGACGAGAACGCGTGGGCGCTCGGCGGCGCCGCCGGCCATACCGGGCTCTTCGGATCCGTCGAAGCTGTCGGCCGCTTCGCCCGACTCGTGCTGCGCACCTTGACGGGCGACGATTGCGGCCTCGCCCACCCATCCACCCTCGCGGCGTTCGTACAGCGCTCGACGGTCCGTGGCACCTCACGCGCGAGGGGATGGGATACGATGCTGACGACGTCGTCGTGCGGACACCGACTTTCCGCGTCGGCGATCGGGCACACGGGGTTCACCGGCACCTCGCTGTGGATCGACCCCGCGCGCGACCTGTATGTCGTGCTGCTGACGAATCGCGTCCACCCGTCGGAGGGAGGCGACGCCATCCAGACGGTCCGGCCCGCTGTGCACGACGCGATCGTGGACGCGATCTAGCAGCCCGTGCTGAAAGTCTCGCTGCATTCGACCGCCGATGCATCCCGGCATGGGCGGCGCTGGACGGTGTCCACGACGGGTCACATACTCCCGGTATGCTCTCTCCTCGCGCCTGGCGGGGCGGGCGCCTGGACGCTCTCGGTGCCACGCGAAACTTTCAGCACGGACTGCTAACCGGTCATGGCACTCACGACGCTCGACTGGGTCATCATCGCCGCCTACTTCGCGGTCATCCTCACGATCGGCCTCGCCTACTCCCGGCGCGCCGGCACGAGCGTCGACCACTACTTCCTCTCCGGCCGCTCGTTGCCCTGGTGGATCGCCGGCACCTCGATGGTGGCGACCACGTTCGCCGCCGACACCCCGCTGGCCGTCGCGGGACTCGTCGCAAACAATGGCATTGCGGGCAACTGGATCTGGTGGAACGCCGCCCTGGGCAGCACGCTGGCCGTCTTCTTCTTCGCCCGCCTGTGGCGCCGCGCGGGGATCCTCACCGACGTCGAATTCGTGGAGCTGCGCTACACGGGGCGACCGGCGGCGTTCCTCCGCGGATTCCGCGCACTCTATCTGGGCCTGCCGATCAACTTCCTCATCATGGGCTGGGTCAACCTCGCGATGGCCAAGATTCTGCTCGTCACGATGGGCTGGAGCCGCTTGACGGCGGTGCTGGTCAGCCTGGCGTTTACCGGCATCTATTCATCGATCTCCGGTCTGTGGGGCGTTGTCATCGGCGACTTCGTGCAGTTCACCCTCGCCATGGGCGGCACGATCGCCCTGGCCTGGTTTGCCCTCCGCTTGCCGGAGGTCGGCGGCATCGAGGGCCTGAGGGATCGCCTGCCCGAGTCCACCTTTCAGTTTCTGCCCACCGTGGGCGCGCAGGCCTCAGACGCCGGACAGGCCCTGGCGCTGCCGGTCGCCGCCTTCATCGCGTTCGTCGGGGTCCAGTGGTGGGCCAGCTGGTACCCGGGACAGGAGGCGAGCGGCGGCGGCTATGTCGCGCAACGAATGATGTCGGCGAAGGACGAGCGTCACTCGCTGCTGGCGACGCTCTGGTTCACCCTTGCCCACTACTGTCTCCGGCCCTGGCCGTGGATTCTCGTCGGCCTGGCTTCTCTGCTCCTTTATCCAACGGTCGCCGATCGTGAAGCGGCCTACGTCATGGTCCTGCGCGACCACCTGCCGGCCGGCTGGCGCGGACTCCTGCTCGCCGGCTTCTTCGCCGCCTACATGTCCACAATCGGTACGCAGCTCAACTGGGGCTGCTCGTACGTGATCAACGACTTCTATCGCCGCTTCCTCCGGCCGGACGCCACAGAACGGCACTACATCGCCGCGTCACGAATCGCCACACTCGTCCTGATGGTCCTGGGTGGTGTGACGACCTTTTACCTCGACAGCATCCGGCAGGCCTGGGAGTTCATTCTCGAATCGGGCGCCGGGGTCGGCCTCGTCCTCATCCTCCGGTGGTACTGGTGGCGGGTGAACGCCTGGTCGGAGGTCGCGGCATTGGTGGCCCCCGCCGTCGGCTTCGCCTATTTGAAGCTCTTCACCGACGTTGCGTTTCCTTCGACGCTGTTCTATCTCGTGACGTGGACCACGGTCTGGTGGCTCCTGGTCACCTTCCTCACGCCGCCCGAGCCGATGGAGCACCTGATCCGTTTCTATCGACGGGTTCGCCCTGGCGGTCCGGGCTGGATGCACGTCGCGCGCGCCGCCGGCGAGCCGGCGCCCGAACGGATCGGCACCTTGGTCATCGACTGGGTTGCCGGCTGTGTGCTCGTGTACAGCACGCTCTTCGGCATCGGCGCGTTCCTCCTGCGCTCGCCGCTGGCGGCCGTCCCGTACGCGGTGTGCGCCATCGCCGCGGGCCTGCTCCTCCACCATGACCTGACGCAACGGGGCTGGAGGTCGGTGACGGACTAGCAGCCCTCCTTCGGATGGCCGCAATGTGGCGTCTCAGCGCGGCGGTCGCCCACGGCCACCACCCCCGGGAGGCCGAGTCGGCGGACGGCCGAAACCATCTCCGGGTGACCCGCCGCGTCCGCCGTCCGGCGTCCCGCCGAAAATCCCGCCGGTGATCTGACCCGCACCGGGGCGGCCGCCGCCCGGACCGCCCACGCCCGGCAGCTGCGCCCCGGGCAGGACGCCTGCCGCGCCGCCCGCGGCCCCCGGCGCGGTATAGAGAAACTGCCACTCGTTGTATCGAGACCGGCCGTTGTACAGCCGGAGCGACGTCTCCTCGCTCTTGCTCACGACGCCGACCACCCCGCCTCGCACGCCGCCTTCTCCGGTGTCGAACGCCGACCCGCCGGCACTGCCCGTCCCCGGCTGTCCTGGCTGTCCCGTCCCGGTGGCCGGTGTCCCGCCCGACGGCACGATCTGCCCGGGTGTCGCGCTGACGCCCACCGCCCCGGCGCCTGGCATCGCCGCGGCCGACGTCTGATACAGGACCTGGAACTCGCCGTCCTCGACCATCGGATCCAGGTACTTCTTGCGGAGAAACTTCTGCTCCACGAGCAGATCGAGACTCGGAGGAAACCCGCCGGCGAACTTCCGCTGAAACAGCACCACCGCCCGGGCGTACTGCTCGCCGCGGAAGATCAGCTCGGCTTCCTTCCCACGCTGGTTGGCCTGCCGCCATGCCGGCAGGGCCACCGTCAGCATCACGCTCATCACACCGATCGCGACGAGCAGCGCCGCCATCGCATATCCGCGCGCGTTCCGCAGCCGGCCCGCTTGACCGCCAAAAACCATGCCGATATCATCGTGTGCGGACCCGATGAAATCAAGCGCGCTGCCCTCACACCTGCGCCGCGCGTCGCTTGCGGCCGCGGTTGCCGTGGCGGCGCTCTTGCCGGCCGCGGGATGCCACACGACGCCACTCCTCGCTCCGACCGACTCCGCGATCACCCTGGCGATCAACCCGGTCGTCCTCCCGCTCAACGGCACGGCCGAGATCATCGCCACCGTCATCGAGCAGGGTGGCACGGCGGTCCAGAACGGCACGCTCGTCATTTTCACGACGACGCTCGGCACCATCGACCCGCGTGAGGCCCGGACGTCGAACGGCATCGTCAGGGTCCGCCTGAACGCCGGCAGCCAGTCCGGCGTCGCGACGATCAGCGCCATCTCCGGCAACGCGGTGACGACGCTCGATGACGCCGTCCAGATTGGCGGTGCCGCCGTGGCCAATCTGGTCCTCACCGCCAACCCGAGCGCCGTCCGCTCGACCGGCGGCACGGCCCAGATCGTCGCGCTGGTGACCGACGAGAACGGCAACCGGATCGCCGGCGTCCCGGTCACCTTCACGACCGACGCCGGCCGCCTGGCCAACACCGTCGTCCCCACCAACCTGTCGGGCGAAGCGCGCGTGACGTTGACGACGACCCAGGATGCGACCGTGACCGCCAGCGCCGGCGGCCAGAGCGTCAGCGTCGACGTGACCGTGACCGATGGCCCGCTGCTGACGCTGAGCGTGAGCGCCGATCCGACCGCGGGCGAGGCAACCGTCTTCACCGTGAACGTCACGGCCGGGTCGAACTCGATCCGCACAGTGCGCATCCAGTTCGGCGACGGCTCGGCCCAGTCGCTGGGCGCCCTGGGCGACGGCGCAACGAGCGTGTCGCACGTCTACCGGCGCGCTGGCACATTCCTCGTCACCCTGACGGCGACCGACATCGCCGGCGAGCGGACGACGATCACGACCCCGGTCGTCGTCGCCGCGCAGGCGCCGCTCAGCGTCACGTTCAACTCGACCACCGTCCCCACCGGCGGGCCGCCGGCTTCCGTCAGCTTTACCGTCACGGTCTCTCCGACCGACGTCGCGATCAGCCGCTACGACTGGACCTTCGGCGACGGCACGTCGCTCTCCACCAGCGGCGCCTCGACGAGTCACGTCTACACCTCATCCGGCGCGCAGACCGTCAAGGTCACGGCGGTCGCCGTCGACGGCCGGACCGCCACGGCGCAGATCCAGATCGTGATCCCCGAGGCGACGCCGCTCGGCGTCACGCTCTCCACGAGCACGACGCTGTCCACTCCACCGATCTCCGTCCTCTTCACGGCCACAGCGTCGGATTCGACCGTCATCGAGCGCTACGACTGGACCTTCGGCGACGGCACGTCGCTCTCCACCAGCGGCAACACGACGAGCCACGTCTACACTGCGTCCGGCACGGTGACCGTGACGGTCACGGCCGTCGCGGCGGACGGCCGTACGGCGACCACCCAGATTCAGATCATTATTCCGTCCTAACTAGCGGCCCGTGGTGGCGGTCTCGTGTCGTCCCGAGGCCCCACCGAATCGAAGCCGCGGTCGCCCATACCCAGGCGCGCGGAGGGAGAAAGCCGGGAGCATGTGGCCCGTCGTGGACAGCGCTCAGCGCCGCCCACGGCGGAATGCATCGGCGGTCGAATGCAGCGGAACTTCCAGCACGGGCTGCCCGGCGTCGCCTGGCCCGATCACCACTCGGCGTACGGCGTGCCGTCGATCGCGGTCCCCTCGTAGCCGCTCTGCACGTCGAAGACGCCCAGCGTCACGGTCGGGTTGTCGAAGTCCGGCTCGGCGAGCACGGTCCGCCAGGTGGTCGTCGAGAAGGTGAAGGGATCCTCGGGAATCGCCCGCAGGTAGCCGTCGGACACCAGCGCGTCCAGCGTGGGCGGGTACTCATCCCTGTCGGCGAAGTACTGGTCGATCGCGTCGCGCATGCGGAAGAGGTCTTCCTTCAGGACCGCCTCGCGCGATCGCGTTACCGCCGTCCGGTAGCTCGCGAGCGAGATGCCGGCCAGGACGATGATCAGCGAGATGACGATGAGCAGCTCAACCAGTGTCCAGCCACGGGCCGTCCGCCATCGTGCCCGCACGCTCCCCGGGCCCCCGACCATCGCCGCCTTCAGCATCCGCCGGCTACCAATCCCGATAGGCGGTGCCGTCGAGCCCGGTGCCGCGGCTCGTCGTGTAGACATCGTAGACGTTCTGGCCGCCCCAGGAGCGCGAATCGGCATCGTCTTGATACGATCGAAGGCCCCACTCCCGGCTCTTGGTGAGCGGGTCGATCGGAATCCGGCGCAGGAATTTCAGCAGACGCCCCGACGCGTCGTTCGCCATCGGCACGCCCTCGACGAGCGTCTGCAGGCTGGGCGGATAGCCTTCGTTGCCCGCCTCGACCTCGAGCGGGCTGATGGCCGCCAGGTCGACGGCGTCCTTGTAGCGGTCGATCGCCGTCCGCATCTCACGCAGCGCGCGCCGGAGCTCGACTTCCCGCTGCCGCTGCATCGTCACCTGCGCGAGCGGCATGACGGCCGACGCCAGGATGAGGAGGATCGTGCTGACGACGAGCAGCTCGACAAACGAGTAGCCGCACGACCCGCGCCAGGACCGGCGACGCCGTCGCAGACCGAACCGAAACGCCCTCATCGCACCGACACCGTGACCGGCGTGAAGGCCAGCGCCACGGTGTCGCCCCCCGGGGACGTCCCGACGCCGCTCAGCGTGAGCGGGGCCGACCCGGCCGCCACCGCGTCGAAGAGCACCGCGGCCAGCAGGCCCGACCCGGACGCACCCGTGGGATCGGCCGTCCGGACCAGGGTCAAATCGACCCGACCGACCGCGCCGTCCACGCTTTGCGTGAACGTGACCGCCAACCCGCCCTGCCGCATGAAGCTGCCTTCCTGGACGGCGCGGACACGCAACGTGTTGGGATCGTAGGTCAGCGACAGCGTCACGGTGGACAGCCGCGACACGCCAGTCACAGAAATCGGAACCGTGTAGGGACCGCCTCCGATTCGAAAATCCGTGCCGGGCAGCGTCACGAGCACCTGCGCCCGCTCGCCCCGGCTGTCCGCCGGGCTGTCGGTCGGTGATGCGGCCGGATCGACCTCCGCCGCGGGCAGGGGAGCGACCGGGGGCGCGGGTGTAACCACTGGCGTCGCCATCCCCGGCAGCGGCGCCGTCCCCGGTGACACAGTCGGCATCGGCTGCGTGCCGAGCGGCACGGTGAACGGCTCGGCCGACGCGTCCGGCGCCGCCGGCTCCAGCGGCGGCGCCGCGATCAACGCCGGCGGCCCACTGAGGCCGATGTTCTGCTGCGTGCCGATGTGGATCGGATTGAGGTCCTCCTGCGTCAGACCGTGGGTCCGCACGATTCGTGGCGTCAAGATCATGATGATGTCGGTCTGCCTGATCTGCTCATCCGTGCTCGAGAACAGCGAACGCAGGATCGGAATCCGCAGTAACCCGGGAAAGCCTCGGAGCGTCTTGCGCTCCTCCTCCCGGAACAACCCGGCCAGCAGGTTCGACTCGCCGTCGCGCAGCCGCAGCCGGGTAATGACGCGGCGCGACTGGAACGTGGGGAGCGACGTGCCGGCCACCTCGATGTTTGCCCCGAGCGTGCTGTTCTCGATCATCACATCCAGGATGATCTCGTCCTCGTAGGTCACCCGCGGCGTGATCTCCAGAATGACCCCGACCGGTCGGTAGTTGAACGACGTCAGCGGATTGACCGCCGCGCCGCCGCCCGCGATCGGCGTGAACGCCGTCGTCGGCACCGGAATCTCCTCGCCCAGATTCAAGGTCAGCTGCTGCCCTTCCTGCCCGCGCAGCTGCGGCCGCGCGATGAAGCGCGTCTGCCCGTCCGACTCCAGGAATCGGACGAAGGCCGCCGGCACGGCGGCGAAGAAGTCGGCGGTGCTGACCCCGCGCGACAGGGTGTTCAGGTTGAACGGCGGCGGCGACGTCACGCCGGTTGGCGCCGTGGACTCGTTCGGCGGCGGCACCTCCGGCGAGAAGATGCCGCCCAGGGCGTACTGCGTCAGGTTCAACCCGAACTGCTTCACGCGCTCCCGGTTGACCTCCAGAATTTCGACGTCCACGATAATCTCGGCCAGCGGCTTATCGTTCGCCGCCAGGATCCGCTCGATGACGCCGGCCACCGCGACGGTCGCCCGCACCGTGATCGAGTTGTTCGTCGAGTTGACCGCCACCATCGGCTGCACGGCCATCTGGGGCACGCGGATGATGGTCGAAATCAGCTGCGACAGCTCGGTCACGTCGCCGTGCGACACGTAGAATGTCCGGATGACCTGCTCTTCGTACTGGGCCCGCTTCTGGGGCGTATCCGGAATGATGATGATCGTCCGCTCGTTCAGGACCTTGTAGAAGCTCTGGTTTGCCGACAGGATCTGGTTCAGCGCGTCCTCGATGGTGACGCCTGCCAACCGAACCGTGTACTCCCGATCCTGGAATTGCTGGTCGTAGGTGACGTTGATGCCGGTCGAATCGCCGATGAAGTCGATGATGTCCTTCAGGTTGGCGTCCACGAACTGCATCTGCATCAGGTCCCGGGACGCCGGATTGAGCAGCGGCGGCGCCATCGCCAACCGGGCCTGCTCCCGCATCTCCTCGATCGCCGGCCGCGGCCGTGACGCTTCGATCCGATCGCGGATGAGCCGCTCCAGGTTGGCCACCTTCTCCGCGGCCTGCCGATTCGTGGGGTCCAGCTCGCTGCCCTCGCGGTACTCGAGCAGTGCGGCCGACAGTTGGTCCCGCGCCTCGAACTCCTGAGCTCGCGCCAGGTGCCCACGCGACGCGTTCAGCATCGCCCGCTCCAGGGCGATCTTGTAGTCGACCCGATCCGGATTCTCCTGCAGGGCGCGCGTATAGAACGCGACCGCGGTGTCCCAATCACCCGCGTACGCCGCCGACTCGCCCTGCCGGAACGCCCGCCCGGCCGCGCAACCGGACACCACGAGCGCCAGCGTCACGGCCAGCAGGCACATCGCCCTGCACTGCCGCCGGCGTGTCCGCCCCGCCGCACCGCCCGCGCTCGCTCGTTCAGTCCCCATCTCGCACTCAAGACCCGGTCAATCGGATTGTCTGGCGCCGACCGCCGTCCAGCACCTCCAACTCGATCGATTCCACGCCAATTCGCAGGATTCGGTAGCGGCCGTCCACGATCTCCCCGCTACGCCCGTGGTACACGAAGCGCCCATCGCTCAGCACCGCCACCCGACCGACGCGGCCGCCTTCCAGCGTGCCGATGAACTTCAGCGTCACCCCGGCCTCAGACCGCGCGCCATCCGGACCGGAACCGGCCGAACGGCCGGGCTCTGAAGTCAGCGGCGCGCCGGGCAGCAGGGCCGCTGGCGCATCCCCACCCGCCGGCCGGCCCACGGCTCCGAAACGGAACGGATCCCGACCACCCGCGTCGGTCTCCGGCCTGCCTTCCCGTAGCCCGTTCAGCCAGACCGACGGCATCGACACGACCTGTGCAGACACCCCCGACGGCCCCGGCCCGTCGCCCGCCGGCGTCGCGGCCCGTCCGCCGTCGAGGCTCACATCCGCGCATCCGGCCGCGACCAGTACCGCGAACCCGGCGCCCAGCGTCAGCCTCCCGGCGTCACGCATCCGTTGGTCCCGCCCAGTAGTACGTCGACACCTCCAGCGTGAGGATGAGCGCCGACAGGTCCTGGTCGCGCTGCACCAGACTGACGTCCTCGATGACGACGAATTCCTCGGCCGTCTCGAGCGCATAGATGAACTGCCGAACATCCGCATACTCGCCGGCCAGCACCATCGTCGTCCGCAGCCGGACCAGTGAGCTCTCCCGGTCCTGCTCGTTGACGCTGCTGCGCCGCTCGTACCGCAGGTTCGCCGCCTCCGCCAGCGCTGCCAGGCGAGCGTAGGTGATCCGCCGGGCGCCGGCCAGATCGTCCGGCAGCACCTCCCGGTAGAAGGTACGCAGATCGCTGTCGGCTCGGGCCTTCCCGTCGCGCGTCGCCACCGCCTGCGCGTGCGCCGCCTCCGCGGCGGCCAGCACCTCCGCGGCCACCGCCGCACGCCGCTCGGCGCTCGCTACCCGGACAGTCAGCGGATAGACCGCCAGCGTGTACAGCGCAGCATTCACGGCCAGCGCCACCGCCAGCGGCAGCAGGAACAGCCGCTTCTCTTGGACGATGCGATGAAGCGGAGTCACAGCCCTTCCTCCGGCGTCGAATCGCCGTCCGGCGTCACCGGTCCGAGATATCGCCCGCGCAACATCGTCCGGTACATGCCGTCCACCGTCGCCTCCTCCTGGCGGGCCAGCAGTCCCTCGAACGAGCCGGTCGCTTCCAGCGCCTCGATGAACTGGTCGATCGCGTCGACGCGCCGGCCCACGACGACCATCGACACGGACACTCGCTCGCCCACGACCTCTGGCCGCACCGACGTCATCATCACGTCTGGCGGCAGCGTCGTCTCGATCCGGTTGAACAGCTCGGTCCAGGAAAACATGCGCAGACCGATCAGCGCGTTGGCCTCACTGACGGCGTCGCTTATCGCCTGCAGCTCCGCGCCGTCGATCTCCTGCTGCACGGCGTCGGTCTGACTGGACATCTCACGTGCCGCCCCCTCGTCGCGCGAAACCTGCAGACCGAGATCCGTGTGACGCCCGGACAACGCGACAATCCGCGTCACGTTGGAGACGGTCACGGCGACCACCACCACGCCCACCAACACCAGGGCGACGTGTACGGCGCGCTCGTTGTAGAACGGCCGGGTCGCGAGGTTCGTCCGCAGCATCCTCGTCCTAGGACGCTCGCTCGCGCATCAGCACGCCGATCGGCGCGGCCAGGTGATCGAGCAACTCCGGCGACGCCACGATCCGATCGGCCAGGACGACCAGGTGTCTCGGGTCCACCGCGTCCACGCTGGCCTCGAGCCGCTCCTCCAGGTCATGCCTCACGGCATCGGTCGTCCCCGCAGCCGCGCCAACCAAATAGACCCGTTCGAAACCGGTTCCGCCGAGCCGATCCTCGTAATACATCGCGGTCTGATGCACCAAATCCGCCAACTGCCCGATCCCAGCGGTCGGCCGATTCCGAAACAGGATGAGATGCTCGCCCCGCACAATGACGATCGTGCTGCTCTCCAGGGCAATGTGCACCAACAACCAGTCCCCGGACACCGAACTGCCCGCGACGATTGTGTTCACCAGGTTGAAGCTCGACAGATCGACGAGGCCGGCATGCACGCCGGCCGCCTGACAGATCTGCTCGTATTCCTCGACGATACTGCGCCGCGTCAACGCCACCACGAAGTCGGCGGCGCCGCCGGGGTCGACGACCCCGGGTGTGTAGGCGACCTGCGCATCCTCAATTCGAAACGGCGCCGTCTTGCGGACCTGCCAGCGCACCAGCTCATCCAGATCGTGCGCCCGCGCCGGCACCTCGTCGAACCGGACGATCGACACCTTGGCCACCGCATCGGGCACGACGAGCGCCGCGCGTCGGGGGCGGCGGCCCAGCCGCTCGAGTGCGCGCTCCAGCGCCGCGGTCACGATCGCCGGCTCCTGCACGTTCTTCTCGTTGACGGCCGGTACGACCGCCCCAGGCGCCAGCGCTTCCGTCGCGTGCGCCCTCACCACAGCGCCCGGCCCGCCGTGACCGAGCCTCACCACCGTGACCCTGTCCGACGCGATCTCGATCGCCACGTTCGGCGCCGGTGTCGACACCAGGGATCGCAGCACGCTCATTCGACGAAGGTCACCTTGTTGATTTCGCGCAGCGTCGTCAGGCCCGTGACCGCCCGTTCCACCGCACAGTCGCGCAAGAACCGCATCCCCTCCTCGCCCGCCGCCCGCTTAATCTCCGACGTCGGTTTCTTGTCGAGGATCATCTCCCGGATCCGATCGGTCAGGTCGAGGAGCTCACAGATCGCGGTGCGCCCCTTGAAGCCGGTGCCGCCGCACTCGATGCAGCCCGTCCCCTCGTAGAAGATGCGGTCACCGAATTCCTCCAGGTCGAGCCCGGATTCTTCCAGGAGTGCACGGTCCGCCCGGCCCGGCCGCTTGCAGTGCTCGCAGATGAGACGCACCAGCCGCTGCGCCAGGACGCAGTTCAAGGCGGACACGAACTGATACGACTCGACGCCCATGTTCAGGAACCTCCCGAGCACGTCGACGACGTTGTTCGCGTGCACCGTCGTGAAGACCAGGTGCCCGGTCAGCGCCGATTGAATCGCGATCTGCGCCGTTTCCGGATCGCGGATCTCCCCGACCATGATTTTGTCCGGGTCGTGCCGCAGGATCGACCGAAGGCCCCGGGCGAACGTCAAGCCCTTGCGCTCATTGATCGGAATCTGTGTGATCCCGGCCAGCTGGTATTCGACTGGATCCTCGATTGTGATGATCTTGTCCTCCGAAGACTTGATCTCGGACAGGGCTCCATACAGCGTCGTCGTCTTGCCGCTGCCGGTCGGGCCCGTCACGAGAACCATGCCGTAGGGCTCCGCGATGTACTTACGGAAGCGCTGCAACTCCGCTTCCGGGAATCCCAAGATGTCGAGTCTGAGCTCCTTGAACTGCTCGCTGATCGACTCCTTGTCGAGAATCCGGATCACGGCGTCCTCGCCGTGGACGCTCGGCATGATCGATACGCGGAAATCGATCGCCTTGGTCGCCAATCTCAGCTTGAAGCGACCGTCCTGCGGCACGCGTTTCTCGGCGATGTCGAGCTCGGCCATGACCTTCACGCGCGAGATGATCGAGGCGTGGAAGCGTTTGTCGATCGGCCGCATCGCCTCCTGGAGCACGCCATCGATGCGGTACTTCACGTGCACGGCGTCGTCTTGCGTTTCGATGTGGATGTCACTCGCACGACGCTGAATCGCCGTGTAGATCGTCGAGTCCACCAGCCGGATGATCGGGCTGATGTCGCTCGTGAGCCGCTCGACCGTCAGGCTCTCCTCCCCGCCGTCGTCTTCGTGCAGCAGTTGCAGCTGGAAACCTTCGGTCGCTTCCTCCAGCACCCGCTGCGAGCTCTCGCTCTTTTGCAGAATGGACTGAATGGCGGACGGCGCGCCGACGGTCACCTTCACCGGCGCCTCCAGGAGCAGCGCCAACTCATCGAGCATCGGCAGGTCGGTCGGGTCGGAGACGACGACCACCAGCGACTCGCCCTCTCGCCGGTACGGCACGAACCCATACCGCAGCATCAAGTCGGCCGGGATCGACCGGAACAGCTCGTGATCGATGTGGAACTCGGTCAGATCCACGAAGTCGAGGCGATAGCGCTCGGCCAGCTGCCGCGCCCGGGAGGCCTCGGCCTCCCGGTCCGGTGCCACGCCCTCGGCCGCGCCGGCGTAGAGATCGGCCATCGCCGCCGGCTCGTCCGACGCGGCGGGCACCGACGGAGGTGGCGTGCGAGCGTCCGTCATTATCCGAGCACCGAGGACAGCTGCATCAGCGGCATATAGAGCGAGAGTAAGAGCGCGGCGATCACGATCCCCATCGTCACCAGAAGCGCCGGCTCGATCATCGTGATGAAGCGCACGAGGTTCGTCTCGACCTCCTCATCGAAGAAGTCAGCCAGACTGTTCAGCATCTCGGCCAGCGCCCCGGTGGACTCCCCCACCTCGACCATCCGGATTGCCACGTCCGGAAAAACGCCACGCGCCTGCAGCGAAGCCGCCAGCCCCTCACCCTCGCGCACCCGCTGCGCCACGACGTCCAGTTCGAGGGCCAGATACCGATTACTCATCGCGCGCGCCGCCACGTCGAGCCCCACCACGAGAGTGATCCCCCCGCTGAGCAGCGTTGCCAGCGTCCGTGCCATCTGCGACGTGGCGAATTTCCAAGCAATCGGTCCGAGGCCGGGCACCCGCAGCAGCCACCGATCCAGCAAGGCACGTCGATCGCCGCTTCGCAACCAGGCCCAGCCGCCGCCGCCGACCGCCGCGGCGATGAGCACGCCAAGCAAAAAGTATTGCCGCGCCACGGCCGACACCCCGACGATCACTCGCGTGCCGAGCGGTAGCGTCGCGCCGAACCCGGCGTAGAACCCGGCGAATTCCGGGACAACGCGCAACACGATGATCGCCACCACCACCAGCGACACCGCCAGCAAGATGACCGGGTACACCAAAGCCGAGATCGTCCTCCGGCGCACCCCGCTGACCAGCTTCTGATAGGCGACGTAGCGGCGAATAACCTCCTCGAGGCCACCGCTTTTCTCGCCAGCCTGCAACGACGCCGTGTAGACGCCCGGGAACAGGTCGCCCTGTGCCTCGAACGCCTCGGACAGCGCGCCGCCGGCGCGCACGCGCTCGTGGATGTCGTCGAGGACCGGCTTGAGGACCGAATCGCTGATCCGGGTTTTGAGAATGTTGAGCGACTCGACGAGCGGAAGGCCAGCGCGCAACAGCGTCGCCAGTTCCTGATTGAAGACCAAGAACTCCGCGCCGCTGATTCGGCGCCGCCGGATCCGGAACGGCAGCGCCCAGGCGAGCCACCCGCGCGGCTTCAGGGAGAGGACGTGCAGACCACGCTGCTCGAGGTCGCGGCGCAGCCGCACCTCGTTCTCGGCCACATAGGTGCCCTCGAGGATCTGCCCGGTCGCCGTGCCCAGCCGGCAGTGGAACTCCATGGCCGTCAAGCCCTCCGCCCGGCATCCACAGGGCGCCGACGGTCGCAACGTGTTGAAAGAGTGGACATTACCGCTTCCGCCACACTCGAAAGTATACCAGAGCTGGTCGGGTCGGGTCCGCACGCCGGGCCGAACCGGCACCTAGCAGCCCGTGGTGTTAGACCGGTGACCGGGAGCGTTGGCCGGTGGCGACCTGTTGCGGCGGCGTTGGACCCCCGAGAGGACTCGGCTAGTGCAGGAGACGAAGCACCCGCGCCACGTACTCGCGGGTCTCCCGGTAGGGTGGGATGCCGCCAAACCTGGCGACGGCGCCCACCCCGGCGTTGTAAGCCGCCAGGGCCATCGTCGTATCGAATCGGTCGAGCAGGGATCGTAGATGGCGCGTGCCGGCCTCGATATTTTGCGCCGGGTCGAACGGATCGCCCACGGCGTACTGCGCAGCAGTCGCCGGCATCAACTGCATCAGGCCCATCGCCCCCTTGGGTGACCGGGCATCGGGCGTGAACGCCGATTCCACGGCGATGATGGCCCACACCAGCGCCGGATCGACGCCGTAGCGGGCCGAGGCCGCCGCGATGATCCCTTCCAGTCCGCTGCGCGGCACCCCCGGCGCTACGGTAAGCCTCGTCGGCGGCGACGGCAGTTCGTCCGCGACCACGCGCGCGATGAGCGCACGCGCGCACACGATCTGGCCGCCGCGACGCAACGTCAAGCGCACGCGCCCATTCCCGACTTCGTCGACGCGTTCGACCGACATGATCCGACCGCTGGTCAAATACACCAGCTCTGCCTCAGCCGACCGCGCAACGCCAGCGGCCAGGATGACTCCAACCGCCACCCGTCCGATCACTCGGCACGTGAACGGTCGTCTCACCGGATCACCACTCCTGCTTCGCCACGAAGATGTCGAACACACGAATACCCAGTTCGCGCGTGTCGCCGGCGTTCGTCGCCGATCGTTCCGACGGCACGAACGCCCCGTCGACTTCGATATTGAGTTCGACCATCTCCTCGGTGCCGAGCTGCGCTTGCGTGATCGGCAGCCGTTGCAACTCCACCTGCGTCGTCTCCAGCAAGAACTGCGCGACTTCCTGCTCGCCAATGTGCAGCGATACGCCCTGCGTGCCCCCCACCAGGTCGGGGCGGCCGGACACCCGCAGGTACACCAGGACGTCTGCACCTGGATTTCGGAACGTGACCGCCGCGTTGGCCTGCGTCCAACGCCAATCGACGTCAGGGTCGTCCCGCGCCACCTCGGTCGCGTGCCAGCCATCCTGGAAGATCAGGAACACGTTCTCCGACTGCGGCAGGATCTGCAGCGTGCCTACGCGATACCCGCGTACACCGTCGTCTTCGGCCAGCAGCACCACCCGCTCGCCGCCATCTGTCGGGTACAGACCGACCACGATCGACGCCTCACCCAGGTACGGATACAGCGGCAAAAACAGCGTCCGGTCGTACGAGATCGTCTGCCCAGACTTCCAGCTCGAGCTCGGCGGGTCCGGGTCATGATCGTCGTCCCACATGATCTCGCCGTCGAGATCGACGAAATGGACGAACACGCGGTAGTCCTCCGTGAGCGGCGCGGCGTCCTCGAAGACCGAGAACTGGTATGACATCTCCACCGGGCTACCCAGCGGCGCCTCGGCGCGATTCATCGCCACCGCCACAGTGGCCACCGGGTCCGGCGCCGGCCCGGCACAACCCGCAAGCGCCACGGTCAGTGTCAGTGCCACCGCCAGCCGCTGTCGCATGCTCCCCTCCTTCGGAATGTGATCTGAATGGCCGCGTCGAGCAGCCGAGACGCTTCGACGTCAACCGCCCGAAGCGGCTTGCATCATAACACAAGCGGTTGTCGCATATGCCGCGGTATGTTACATTTCCGGCGCGTCGCGCGCTCGCCACCGCGCCCGCTGCAGCCTGAACGGCTAGCTGGAGGTACCGGATGTCTCTCGAAGCGCTCGGCATGATCGAGACCAAAGGGCTTGTCGGATCGATCGAGGCGGCGGACACCATGGTCAAGGCTGCCAACGTGGTGCTCATCGGCAAGGAGTATATCGGCGCCGGGTACGTGACGGTGATGGTCCGCGGCGACGTGGGCGCGGTCAAGGCCGCCACCGACGCTGGGGCGGCCGCGGCGCGCCGGGTGGGCGAACTGGTGTCGGTGCACGTTATTCCACGTCCACACAGCGAAGTCGAAAAATTTCTTCCCAAGACTTCTTCCAAGTAGCGGGCTGGGTCACCGTCACCCGCCGGCGGCCGCCAGGGTCCGTCGTGCGTGACGGACCACGCGTGAGGCGAAGGACTCCCTGATGGCCGACGCTGCCGCATCGGATCGCGACCTCGCGTCGATCCACGAAGCCCGAACGCTGGCGCGCCGGGCGAAGCAGGCGCAGTCCATCCTGGCCGAATACTCGCAGGAGCAAATCGACGGCATCGTGGACGCGATAGCGGCGGCCGCCACCCGGCACGCCGAAGCCTCGGCCCGCGCCGCCGTCGAGGAGACGGGCTTCGGCGTCGTCGCCGACAAGGTCCAGAAGAACCTCTTTGCCTCCCAGACGGTCCATCGCTTCATCCGGCCGCTGAAGACCGTTGGTGTCGTCCGGCGTGATGAGGCGCGTCAGATCGTCGAGATCGCCGAACCGTTCGGGGTCGTCGCCGCGGTCGTCCCGTCCACCAATCCGACGTCCACGACCATCTACAAGGCGCTGATCGCGATCAAAGCCCGCTGCGCCATCGTCCTCAGCCCGCACCCCTCCGCTGTGCGCTGCATCACCGACATGGCCCGCGTGCTCATCGAGGCGGCGACACAGGCCGGCGCCCCCGATGGCGCGATTTCGGTCATGCAGACCGTGACACTCGAAGGCACCCAGGAGTTGATGCGACATCGCGACGTCGCCGTCATTCTGGCCACCGGCGGCATGGGCCTCGTGCGCTCGGCCTACAGTTCCGGCAAACCGGCCTACGGCGTCGGCCCGGGCAACGCACCTGCCTACATCGAACGGTCCGCCGACGTCCCGAAGGCCGTCCGCGACATCGTCACCGGCAAGACTTTCGACAACGGCGTGCTCTGCTCGTCGGAAAACTCCGTCGTCGCCGATGACGCGATCGTCACGCACGTGCGACAGGAGTTCATCTCGCAGGGGGCGCACTTCCTGACCCCGGAAGAGATCGACGCCGTGGGCCGCGTCCTCGTTTCGCCGCAGCGGCTCCTCAACCCAGCGCTGGTCGGGAAGAGCGCGCCGGAGGTCGCCAAGGCCGCCGGCCTGGACCTGCCGTCGTCCACCCGCGTGCTGATCGCCGAATTGAACGGCGTCGGCCGGGACTACCCACTCTCGATCGAAAAGCTCTGTCCGGTACTCTCGTTCTACGTGGTCAAGGACTGGCGGGAGGCGTGCGAACGCTGCAAGCAAATCCTCGGATACGGCGGCATGGGACACACCATGTCCATCCATTCGAACAACCAGGACGTGATCCTGGAATTCGGGCTCAAGAAACCAGCCTACCGGATCGTCGTCAACACGCCGACGACGTTCGGGTCGATCGGCCTCACCACCGGCCTCGATCCGGCGATGACGCTCGGCTGCGGCGGCTACGGTGGCAACATCACGTCGGACAACATCTCGCCGCTCCACCTCTTGAACCTCAAACGCCTGGCCTGGGAGCTCACACCGGCCCCGCGCCGGGAGGACCGGGTCCCCGCCGCCGCGACGACCGATCTGCCCCGCGCTCCAACGCCCCGCGCGCGAAGTGGCCTGACGGCGGCGGCCCTCACCCGTCGCATCGACGAGTTCCTGGCCACGCGCGGCTACCAGGCCGCGACGCGCATCGGATCCCCGATACCGCCCCAACCCGCACCAGCGATCGCCCCGCCGGCTGACGCGCCCGTGCCGTTCGTCTCCGAACAGGACGTTCGTCTGGCACACCAGGCCGGCCGCCGCATTCAGATCGACGAGCGCACCATCGTCACGCCGTCGGCCCGCGATTACGGCGACGCGCACGACCTCTTCATTCACACCGGCTGGCGCGACTAACAGCCGGTGGTGAGAGTCCCGCGGCATTCGACCGGCGCTGCATCCCGCCTGGCGGCGTTACCCCTCGGTCACAGACAGCCGCTACTAGCCCTCGTCGCGCCTCGCCAGGGCCGACCGCGGCTTCAGTCAGCAGGGTCTCGGTGCCTCGCCGGAGGTCCACGGGCTGTCGAGCCGGCTGTCCCCGATCGCATTTTTCGCACGCCCCGGGCGCCACCGCTCGGGCAGTCTCCGCACGAGCGGCACCTGGCCCGACGCCGCTTGGCTGGCGTCATGGGGCCGACGTCTGGTCCAGGTCTGGTTCAGGTCTGGTCCAGGACTTGCAGTGACGTCGACCGGCGCCCGTCCCAGGCGCCCCTAGCAACCCGTGGTGAAAGTCCCGTTGCATCCGACCGCCGATCCATCCCGCCATGGGCGGCGCCGGGCGCCGTCCACGATGGGTCGAATACTCCCGGCATGCTCCCGCCTCGCGGCTACCTCGGGCCGAGCGCGGCCTTGGCTTGACCCTAGCGGGGTCTCGGTGCCCCGCGGGACTTGCACCACGGGCGACTAGGCATGCTGGCCCGCCTCCGCACCGCCACGGTGATCGGCATCGAGGCGTCGCTGGTCGACGTCGAGGTGGACGTCTCGTTCGGCCTGCCGTCGTTCACGATGGTCGGTCTGCCGGACGTCGCCATTCGCGAGAGCCGGGACCGCGTGCGGGCGGCGATCCGCAACTCCGGCTTCGAGTTCCCACGGCATCGCATCATCGTCAACCTCGCGCCCGCCGACCTGCGCAAGACCGGCACCCTCTTCGATCTGCCGATCGCCGTCGGCATCCTGGCGGCCGCCGGCCACGCCGCCGGCCGTTACCACGACGACCTGCTGCTGCTCGGAGAACTGTCGCTCGACGGGTCGGTCCAACCGGCCGCCGGCGTGCTCCCGGTGGCGCTGACGGCCCGACGCCGCCGGTTCCGCGAGCTCCTGCTGCCGCACCACAACATCGAAGAGGCCGCCTTGGTTGGCGGTCTGCATCTGACGCCCGTGCAGAGCCTGGGGGAGGCGCTCGACGCGCTCGCGCACCCGCCCTCGGGCCCACCGCCCGCGCGGGCTCAACGGTCGATCCCGACTGACACGCTGGGGCCTGACTTCCTCGACGTCCACGGCCAGCTGCTGGCCAAGCGCGCGCTCGAGATTGCCGCGGCGGGCGGGCATCACAGTCTGTTCGTCGGGCCGCCGGGCACCGGGAAGACGATGATGGCCAAGCGGCTGCCGGGCATTCTGCCCCCGCCGACGCTCGACGAAGCCCTAGAAACGACGGCCATCCACTCGGTAGCCGGCCTGATGCCCGCCGGTGGCGGTCTGCTCGGCCGCCGGCCTTTTCGCGCGCCGCATCACACCATCTCGCATGTGGCCCTCGTCGGCGGCGGCTCGATCCCGCGCCCCGGCGAGATCAGCTTGGCGCACAACGGCGTCCTCTTTCTCGACGAACTGCCTGAGTTCTCCCGTCGGACGCTGGAGGCCCTCCGGCAGCCCCTCGAGGAGGGCTCGGTCCGCATCGCGCGCGCCGCCCACAGCGCAGTCTTCCCCGCCCGATTCATTCTGCTCGCCACCATGAACCCCTGCCCGTGCGGCCTGCACGGCCATCCTGTCCGGCCGTGTCGGTGTACGCCCGGGGAACGCGAACGGTATCGAAACCGACTCTCCAGCCCGCTGCTGGACCGTATCGACCTGATCGTCGACGTGCCGCCACTGCCCGCCTCAGGCCTGCTCCAGCGACCGGCGGGGCCACCGTCCGCCACCCTGCGCGACCGGGTCTCACGCGCCCGGGACATTCAGGCCGCGCGCGTGCGGGGCACCGGCGCCGGGTGCAACGCCGACCTCGCGGACGAGCAGCTGCGGCAGCACTGCCACCTCGGCCCCGACCCGGCTCACCTGCTCGAAGAGGCCACCGCCCGGCTGGGGCTGTCGGCGCGGGCCCAGGCCCGGCTGCTCAAGGTCGCCCGGACCATCGCCGACCTCGCCGGCGCCGACCCGATCGACCGCACCCACGTGGCCGAAGCGCTACAGTTTCGGGGACGGGAGTGACGTTCGTGGGGCTCATCGCCCTGGCGTGCGGCGCCCGTCCACGTACCGGCGCCCACGTTCCATCAAGCGCGCGAACTGGGCCTCGTCTCCGGACCGCACGACACCGCGCAGGTGCTCGACGGCGCGCAGCAGCGCGCTCAAGGACTCGGTACCGTAGTCGTTCAGCGACTGGATCTCGAAATAGAGCTGTGGGCTGTCGTGGACGACCCGGCCCGCCAGACCGAGCTGCTCGTCGAAGGTCGTGCTCGAAAGCTCGGCCAGCTTCGGCGCGGCCTCCCCACTGTCGGCCAGCGCGTGCAAGAACGCGATGTTGAGCGCGTGCGACAGCCCGAGCACCCACGCGATCAAGCGGTCATGGCTGTCGAGGTCCATGTGCACCTGCCCGACCATGGTTGGGCTGAACAGGTCTCGCACCGCGGTGGTGGCGTCGGGCACACCCACATCGACGAAGATCACGTGGCGTCCCGACAACAGTTCCGTGTCAGGACCGAACATCGGATGAATCGACGTCACGCGTGCGCCGGACTGCGCCAGTGCCAACAAGCCCTGGCGGACCGGGCCCTTCAGCGATCCGATGTCGAAGACCACGCCAGGCAGCGATCGCTGCGCCAGTTTCTGGAGGATGGCGTTCGACTCGCGCAGCGGCGCGGCCACGACGACGATATCCTGACCCAGGTCGGCATCCTGCCAGTCGGGGTAGTGCCGATGACCTTCCAGCGCCCCCGCCGGGTCGGCCACCTCGACCTGAAACGCCTGAGAGGCCAGAAACCGTACGAACCACTGCCCCATCTTCCCGCGTCCACCGATCACGAGCGCGCGGCGCCCACCGCCACCGGCCCGCGCGGCCACGTGCTCGCGTTCCTGGATGGTCAGCGACGATTGAATCAGCGCCAGCATCAAGCATTCGGCCAATTCGGGAGAGAAACGGCATTCCTGCGCGATCGCACGTGCGCGGTCGATCACCTCTTTCTCCTGTTCGTAGTCGCGCGGCGGAATCCCGGCTTCTCGCGTCGCGGTGCCAATCGCCATGGCCATCCGCTGGCGCTCAGCGACCAGCGTCAGAATACGGCGGTCCAGGGCCGCCAACTCCTGCCTGAGCTTCTCCAACGTCATGGAGACGCGCTCCGTGGAACAGACCGTCGATGCCGACGGTACCCGGTCGCCGAATGTTCTTGTAGTCTTGTCACGTCCGCTCCAAACCGGCGCGCCGATCGTGCCGAGCGCCGACTCCTCAAGATCGCCCGGACCATTGCCCACCTCGCCGGCACCGAACCGACCGATCGCGCCCCATCCGACCAAAACTCTACAGTTTCTGGGCTGGAGTGGCGATACGGTGCGCAGAACCGGGCAGACGAGTGTAGTCGCCGCCACGTGACAGAGGTATTTCCCACATGTTCGACCTCAATTCTCCGCGTTTCTCGATACGGTCGGACTGTGGTAGCGTTGGTTGGTTTTTCTCGAGCCGCCGCCGGACCATTCGGCCGGTTTCGCTCAAGATTTTGCGGCGTACGATGCTCCGAAACCGCTACTCCGTCGTCATCGCCGATCGCTCCAGCGGAGTCGTCCGCCGATTCACCGTCAATCTACGCTCGGCCGTCGGACTGGTCGTGGTGCTCCTGGGCACGCCTATCGTGCTCGGTTTGGGCTTCCGCTGGACGGCCTCCACGGAAATCGACCGTCTGCGGATGGGCGTGGCCGCACTCGAGGTCGAAAACGCCAGCTATCGCACCGCCTCGAAACAGCTCGCCGCCGGGATCGCGTCGTTGCAGACCGTCGTCACCGATCTCGACGATCGCGCCGTCCTCGACCCGGTCTCCCTCGAGGCGATGAATCAGCTGCCACCAGCACTCAAAGCCCGCGCCATTGGCGGCGGCGCCGAGGCCGTGGCCCCGAATCCGCTATATACCGTGGCACTCACCTCCCCGCGCAGCACCTTCACACTGCTCGGCGACCTGCTCGCCGACCTTGGCTCCCGACTCCAGGGTATCCGGTACGGCGTCGAGCGCCGCCGAGCACTGGCCGCCGCCACCCCGGCCATCTGGCCGACCCGAGGCTGGCTGACCGGCGTTTACGGTTATCGCCAGGATCCGTTCACCGGCGTCCGCACGTTCCACCGTGCCCTCGACGTCTCCGCCAACCGTGGCGGGCCGGTCTTCGCGACGGCGGCGGGGCGCGTCGAATCCGCACGCCGTAGCGGCAATCTCGGCAACTTGGTCGTGATCGAGCATGGCTACGGCCTGCAAACGCGATACGGTCACCTCTCGCGCTTCGCCGTCCGGGCTGGCCAGCGCGTCGAGCGCGGTGACGTGATCGGGTACGTTGGCGCCACCGGTCGCGCGACCGGCGCGCACGTGCACTACGAGATTTGGGCGGACGGCCGTCCGATCAACCCGTATCGGTTCCTCTCGCCCTCGGAACCCCTCGCGACCAACTGACATCTGGCGCGGCCGCCACCCCTCGAGACCGCACGGGGCGCGATCCGTGAAGTGGCCCCATCTTTCTTGACGGATTTGGGCGCCTCTCCTACAATCGATCGAATATCCAGATCGGAACGCCCGTTTCCTATACCCGTTTCGAATCCCGCATGTTCGACGCCTTCCTCGCAAAAATCTTCGGAACCAAGAACGAACGAGAACTGAAGCGCGTGCGGCCGATCGTCGCGGCCATCAACGAGTACGAGCCCACGGTCAGCTCGCTCACCGACGCCCAGCTACGCGAGAAGACCGGCACGTTCCGCGAACGACTGGCGGGCGGCGAGACGCTCGACGATCTGTTGCCGGAGGCCTTCGCGGTCGTCCGCGAGGCCGGCCGGCGCACCCTCCAGATGCGTCATTTCGATGTCCAGCTTATCGGCGGCATCATGCTGCATCGCGGCACGATCGCCGAAATGAAGACCGGCGAAGGCAAGACGCTGGTCGCTACGCTCCCAGCCTACCTGAACGCGCTGGGGGCCAACGGTGTTCACATCGTGACGGTCAACGACTACCTTGCGCAGCGCGACTCTGAGTGGATGGGTCGAATCTACCGCTTCCTCGGGTTGACCGTCGGCGTGATCCAGCACGACCTGCGCGACGCCGAGCGCCAGGCCGCCTACCGCTGCGACGTCACGTACGGCACCAACAACGAGTTCGGCTTCGATTACCTGCGCGACAACATGAAGTTCGATCTGTCACGGTACGTGCAGCACGGCCACCACTTCGCCATTGTCGACGAGGTGGACAGCATCCTCATCGACGAAGCGCGCACACCCCTCATCATCTCTGGACCGGCCGAACAGTCGAATCAGCTCTACTACGAGGTCGACCGGATCATTCCTCGGCTGAAGCCGGGTGCCGTCACGCAGGGCGACGTCAAGGCGGAGGACCGCGAGGCGCTCGAGGAGACCGGCGACTTCCTCATCGACGAGAAGCACAAGACCGTCACGCTGACCGAGAGCGGCATGGCCAGGGCCGAGAAGTTGCTCGCGGCCAAACTCAACCCAGGCGGCCTCTACGACCCGGCCAACATGCCGCTGCTGCACCACATCAACCAAGCGCTGCGCGCCCACTCGCTCTTCAAGCGGGACGTCGACTACATGCTGAAGGATGACCACGTCGTCATCGTCGACGAGTTCACCGGCCGGCTCATGCCGGGTCGGCGCTGGAGCGACGGGCTGCATCAGGCCGTCGAAGCGAAGGAAAAGGTCAAGATCGAACGCGAGAACCAGACGCTGGCAACGGTCACGTTCCAGAACTACTTCCGGAAGTACGCCAAGCTGTCCGGCATGACAGGCACGGCCGACACCGAAGCGGTGGAGTTCGGCAAAATCTACAAGCTCGACGTCGCCGTCATCCCCACCAACCGGCCGCTCCTGCGCCATGAGGAGCCGGACACCATCTACCGCACCGAGCACGAGAAATACGACGCCATCGTCGACGACATCATCGAGAAGCAGGCGGCCGGACGCCCGATCCTCGTCGGCACCGTCTCCATTGAAAAATCCGAGCGACTCTCCGCCTTGCTGAAACGGCGCGGTGTCACCCATGTCGTCCTCAACGCCAAGTACCACGCGAAGGAGGCGGAGATCGTCGCCCAGGCGGGACAGCAGGGCACGGTCACCATCGCCACGAACATGGCGGGCCGCGGCACCGACATTCTCCTGGGCGGCAATCCCGAATTCACCGCGCGCCAGCGGTGCCTCGCTGACGATGTCGCGGAGCGCCTGCCTCAGGGCGACGCGCGACAGGTCGACGACGACGAGTTCGTCCACTTCCATCATCTCGACGGTTTCTATCGCGTACCGCGCACGGAGTGGACGCGTCGCTTCGAGCCCCTGCAGCAGGAGGCCCTCGTCAAGCACGACGACGTCGTCAAGGCGGGCGGGCTGCACATTCTCGCTACCGAGCGCCACGAGGCGCGGCGCATCGACAACCAGCTGCGCGGCCGCGCCGGCCGGCAGGGCGATCCCGGATCCTCCCGCTTCTATCTATCACTGGAAGACGACCTCATGCGCATCTTCGGGTCCGACCGGATCTCGGGTCTGATGCAGCGACTCGGCATGGAGGAGGGCGTCCCAATCGAACACAACATGGTCACCAAGGCCATCGAGCGCGCCCAGCGGCAAGTCGAGGCGCAAAACTTCTCGGTTCGCAAGCACCTGCTCGAGTACGACGACGTCATGAACAAGCAGCGCGAGAGCGTCTACTCGCTGCGCCGCGAACTGCTCGACGGCAACGTGCGCTTGTCCGAGAATGACCGTGTCGACACCCACCAGTACCTGCTGACGCTCGGCGAGGAAGCCCTCGACGCCCGCGTCACCGCGGCGTGCGGCGACAACGTCGAGCCCGAAGAGTGGGACCTTGACGGGGTGAGGCAGTCAGCCCGCGATCTCTTCGATCTCACCCCCGAGGACATGGCCGCGGTGGACTTCGACGGCTCGGGACGCGACGCCATTCACGACGCGCTGTGGGCGCTGGCCCGTACGAGATACGAGGACAAGGAGGCGTCGATCGGCGCCGACACCGTCCGCCTCATCGAACGCGACGTCATGCTGCAAATCGTTGACGCGCAGTGGAAGGACCACCTCTACAGCCTCGACCATCTGAAGGAAGGCATCGGCCTGCGGGGCTACGGCCAGAAAGACCCGCTCGTGGAGTACAAGCGAGAGAGCTTCGATCTCTTTCAGGCCATGAAGGAGCGGATCGACGAAGAGACGGTCAAGTACCTGTGGCGGATCCGGCCGATCGTGCCGGACCCCGACGCGGCGCCCGCCCGACGCCCTGCCGGCCAGCGCTCCGGAGCGCTGACGTTCAACGACCCGGGCGACGCCGTGCCAGCGTTTGCCGGCGCCGTGGCCGTGGCGGCGGGCGGCCCGGCGCGCCGTCCCGCCCGTACGGGCGGCGACGACGCCGTTGTGCGCACCATCCGCCGCGACTCGCCGAAGGTGGGCCGGAACTCGCCGTGCCCGTGCGGTAGCGGCAAGAAATACAAAAAATGTCATGGAGCCTGAACGCCGCCGATGCCGCTAACAACTGAACCGTCCACCTCCCCCGGGCTAGACGTCGGCCTCGCCACGGCCTTGACGTTCGACGACGTGCTGCTCGTGCCGCAGCACTCCGCGGTATTGCCCAGCCAAGTCGACGTCGGCACCGGGTTGACGCGCAACATCCGGCTCAACGTACCCGTCGTCAGCGCGGCGATGGACACCGTGACCGAATCTGCGCTGGCCATCGCCATGGCCCAGCACGGCGGGCTGGGCGTCATCCACAAGAATCTCTCTATCGAGGACCAAGCGTCGGAAGTGGATCTGGTGAAGCGCTCTGAAAGCGGCATGATCGTCAACCCGATCACCCTCTCACCCGAGCACCGGATTCACGAGGCGCTGGCGCTCATGACGAAGTACCGGATTTCCGGAGTCCCGATCACCAAGGACGGCCACAAGGCAGGTCGCCTGGTCGGCATCCTGACCAACCGCGACCTCCGGTTCGAGGGCGACACGACCCGCCCGATTGCCGAGTTGATGACCCGCGACAACCTCATCACCGTGCCGGTCGGAACGACGCTCGACCAGGCCAAGGACATCTTGCACCGGCACAAGGTCGAGAAGCTGCTCGTCGTGGACTCAGACTACATGCTCAAGGGACTGATCACCGTCAAGGACATCCAGAAGGTGATCAATTACCCCCAGGCCTGCAAGGACGATCTGGGCCGCTTGCGCGTCGGTGGCGCCGTCGGGATCGCCAAAGACACCATGGAGCGGGCCGACGCGTTGGTCGCCGTCCACGCCGATGTCCTGGTCGTCGATACCGCACACGGTCACTCGGTCGGCGTCATGAAGATGGTGGCGCAACTGCGGGCGGCATTTCCGAAGGTCGACTTGATCGCTGGCAACGTGGCCACGGGCGAGGCCACGCGGGCCCTCATCGACCTCGGCGTGGACGCGGTCAAGGTAGGAATCGGATCGGGATCAATCTGCACCACCCGGATCATCGCCGGCATCGGCATGCCGATGATATCTTCGATCCGGGACTGCGCGAACGTCGCCGCGCCACACGGTATTCCGATCATCGCCGACGGCGGGATCCGCTACTCCGGCGATATCACCAAGGCGATCGCCGTCGGCGCCAACGTAACGATGATTGGCAGCCTGCTCGCCGGCACCGATGAAAGTCCGGGCGAGCTGATTTTCTACCAGGGCCGCAGCTTCAAGGAGTACCGCGGCATGGGGTCGATCGGCGCAATGCGCCGCGGCAGTCGAGATCGGTACTTCCAGGACGAATTCGAACTGGAGGGCGCACCGGAAGACGGCCCGAAGCTGGTTCCTGAAGGGATCGAGGGCCGCGTGCCCCACAAGGGCAGCCTCGCAGCGCTACTCCATCAACTCGTCGGCGGCTTGCGCGCCGGCATGGGATATTGCGGTTGTGGCACGATTGCCGATCTCCAGCGCCGGGCCCAGTTGATCCGCGTCACGCCGGCGGGCGTGCGCGAGAGCCACGTTCACGACGTCGTGATCACGAAGGAAGCACCGAACTACCGCGCCGAGTGACCCTCATCCACGAGAATCTCTCGCCGGTCGCCCCCGCGATCGACGATCCGTACCGTGCGCGCGGCGCCGATCGGCGCCGCCAGTCGATCCGCCCATTCGATGACGACGATCGCGTCCTCGGCGACCAATTCCTCTAGGCCGAGGTCCTCGAGTTCGCGCCCCGACACCCGATACAGATCGACGTGCTCAAGGCGTAGCCGGCCGCGGTACTCCTGGATCAATGTGAACGTCGGGCTGCTCACCTCGCGGGAGTCGATCCCCAGCGCCACCGCCATGCCGCGCACGAACGCCGTCTTGCCGGCACCCAGCTCGCCATACAACAGGACCACGGCACCAGGCGCCAACTGCCCGGCCACCTCGGTACCAACGCGCTCGGTTTCAGATTCTGAATCGGTCAGGTATCTAGCAGCCATGCGTCGGCGCCGGGCGCCGTGTCAGGCGGAGTCGGCGCGGCGGGGTAGCCGCCGGCCGGTGAGATCGAGGGCGGCGGCGCCCAGGTGGGCCGCCAGGTCCGACGCGCGCATCGCCACTTCGCCCTCGTCCGCCTCGGCGAGATCGCCCGCCAGACCGTGCAGGTACACGGCCACCTTGCACGCCGCCTCGGCATCCAGCAACTGAGCCGACCACGCGGCGATCGCACCGGTCAGCACATCGCCGGTGCCGCCGGTCGCCATCCCAGGATTGCCCGTGAGATTGATGAACGTCTGCCCATCCGGACAGGCGACGACCGTCCGATGCCCCTTCAACACGACGTACACCTGGTGTCCGGTCGCAAAGGCGCGGGCCGCCTCAATTCGGTTGGCCTGCACGTCCTCGACCGATGTCCCCGCCAGCCGCGCCATCTCACCCGGATGCGGCGTGATGATCACGTCCAGCCCGTCGCGCCCGTGCAACCGTTCGTCGCCGCTCTCGCACGCGTTCAGCGCGTCGGCATCGAGCACCAGAGGGGCCCCGCTCCGTGCCAGCAGGCCGTGCACGAACGCGGTCACGGACGGACCACGCCCAAGCCCCGGACCCGCGGCGATCAGGTCGGCCGGCATCTCGAGCACCTGGTCGAGCGCCGGCAAATCCACGCACCCATCCGGCGTCTCGTCCAACGCCTCGGTCATGTAGTCCGGCGCCAGCGCCGCCACAATCGGCTGGCATGAGCGGGGGGTCGCCACCGTCACCCGTCCAGCTCCGCTCTTCAGGGCCCCCATCGCAGCGAGCCCGGCGGCGCCACTCTTGCCCCTGGAGCCCGCCACCAGCAGGACGTGCCCGAAATCCCCCTTGTGCGACTCGGCTTGCCGGGCGCCGATCAGGTCGCGGATACCCTCCCGGGTCATCAGCTCGAGCCGCGCACCGTCCAGTGCGTCAATCACTTGGGCGGGAATGCCGACATCGGCGACGATCAGGTCGCCCGCATGCGCCTCGGCCGGCGGCAGCACGAGCGGAATCTTCGGCGCGCCCATCGTCACCGTCAAGACCGCCTGGATCGCTTCGCCGACCACCTCGTGCGAGTCGGCGGACAAGCCGGTCGGCAGGTCGACTGAGACGACCGGAATGTCCAGGCTGTTGACGTCGGCCACCAGGGTCTGCAGCAGGCCCACCAGCGGCACGCGAATCCCGGTCCCCAGGATGGCGTCCACGATCAGGTCGTAGTCGGAGATCTCCGAGTAGTGCAACTCCCACGCCTGCTCGTCCGGAATCTCGACCACCGTCATCCCGATCTGCCCCAGGACGTCCAGGTTGCGGCGCGCGTCACCCTGCACGTCGGCAACCGATCCGATGACGAACACCGCCGTGTCGATGTTGCGCTGCTTCAACGTGCGGGCGATCACAAATCCATCGCCGCCGTTGTTGCCCTGTCCGCACAGGAGCGCCACGCCCTGGTCGGCGAGGTGTTCGAATTTCGCCTCGAGCGCCGCCACGACCTGACGGCCCGCATTTTCCATCAACACGATCGACGGCAATCCGATCTCGTCGATCGTACGGCGGTCCGCTTCGCGCATCTGCGCCGTATTCAACACTCGCATTGCTGGCCACCTGGGACGACCGCGAGCAGAACGACCGCGCGGCCGCTCGAGGTCATTTGCACGCAGTCTAGCACAAGCGATATGGTGAAACGGTGCCTGCGGAAGTGCGCCAAATGACGTCAGCTCTCCCCGTCGCGCACGTGCGCCGCATTCGTTCGGGAGGCGGAATGTCTGCAATCGTCAACGTGAACGGCACCATCAGCGATGCTCGACACGCGACCGTCTCGGTCTTCGATCATGGGTTTCTGTTCGGCGAGGGCGTCTACGAAACGATCCGGACCTGCAATCGCCAGCCGTTCCTGTTCGATCGCCACATGCGCCGGCTGCGGGCCTCCGCCGCGCGCATCGACCTCGAGTGCCCACTGAGCGACGCGGACTGTCGCGCCCGGATCGAGGCGACCATGCAGGCTGGCCTCCCCTCCGGCGACGCCTACATCCGCATGCTCCTCACCCGGGGCGTCGGCGACATCACCTACGACCCGCGGGCCTGTCCCGACCCGAGCCTCGTCATCATCGTGAAGCCGTTCGTGGCTGTGCCGCAGGAGACGCTCGCGCACGGCGTCGCCGTCTCGCTGGTGTCCGTCGTGCGCAACCATCCAGGCTCGGTGAACCCGGCCATCAAGTCGAACAACCTGCTGAACAACGCCCTCGCCATGCAGCAGGCGCTGAAGGAAGGTGCCTACGAGGCGCTGATGCGGAACTACCGGGGCGATCTCGTCGAGTGCTCGGGGGCGAACTTCTTCATCGTGCGGGACCGTGCGGCGCTGACACCGCCGCTCGACGCCGGCCTCCTGGAGGGCATCACCCGAAATTTCGTATTCGAGGTTGGTGCCGAACTCGGCGTGCCGGTGCACGAAGCCGTGCTGCGCGACGCCGATCTCGAACTGGCCGACGAAGCGTTCCTGACGAGCACGACCCGTGACCTGGTGCCGATCGTCAAGGTCGGCCAGACGGTCATCGGCGACGGCGCGCCCGGGCCGATCACGCGGCAGCTCCTCGACGGCGTGCGCGCCAAAGCCGTCCGGCTCACGCGGACCTGACCTCTTCGGACATCGATCAGAGGTCGGCTAGCGGCTACGCCTCCTCGTCCGCCATCGGCGGGCAACTGCAGGTCAGATGACGGTCCCCGTACGCATTGTCGATGCGGCCCACGGTCGGCCAGAACTTGTGCCGCCGGACGAACGCCAGCGGAAACGCCGCCGTTTCGCGAGAATAGGGATGGGTCCAGGTGTCGGCCGCCACGGCGGCCGCCGTGTGCGGCGCATGCTTGAGGACGTTGTCCTCGCGATCGGCGCGGCCGTCGGCAATCGCCTGGATCTCGGCTCGAATCGAGACCAGCGCGTCGCAGAAACGGTCCAGTTCCTCGAGCGGCTCGCTCTCCGTCGGCTCGACCATCATCGTACCGGCCACCGGAAACGACACCGTCGGCGCGTGAAAGCCGTAGTCGATCAGCCGTTTGGCCACGTCCTGCTCATCGATTCCGGCCGAGACACGGAACGGCCGCAGATCGAAGATGAGCTCGTGGGCCACGCGGCCGTTGGGCCGCGTGTAGAGCACGTCGTAATGCCCTTGGAGCCTCGCCTTGAGATAGTTGGCGTTGAGCATCGCGTAGGCGGTCGCCTCGGTGAGCCCAGTCGCGCCGAGCATTCTGATGTAGGCGTGCGAGATGAGCAGAATGCTCGCACTGCCCCACGGCGCGGCGGCCACCGCCGGAATGGCCTCGCCCGCCGACCGGCCCGTCACCGGATGCCCGGGCAGATACGGCGCCAGATGCGCCGCCACCGCAATCGGGCCCATCCCTGGGCCGCCCCCACCGTGCGGGATGGCAAACGTTTTGTGCAGGTTGAGGTGGCAGACGTCGACGCCGATCGCCGCCGGACTGGTGACGCCGACCTGCGCATTCATGTTGGCCCCGTCCATGTAGACCTGCCCCCCCTGCTGGTGCACGATGGCGCAAATCTCCTGGATCGCCTCTTCGAAGACGCCATGCGTGGACGGATAGGTGATCATCAAGGCGGCCAGGGCCGCCCCGTGCTCGGCCGCCTTCGCGCGCACATCACCCACATCCACGTTCCCCCGATCGTCGCAGGCCACCACGACCACGCGCAGGCCGGCCATCGCCGCCGAGGCCGGGTTCGTGCCGTGGGCCGACGACGGAATCAACACGACGTTCCGGCCCCGATCGCCGCGACTGCGGTGGTAGGCGCGAATCACCAACAGCCCTGCGAACTCCCCCTGCGCGCCGGAATTCGGCTGGAGTGAGATCGCGTCGAGGCCGGTGATCGTGCAGAGCGCCGCCTCGAGCTCCTCGAAGACCTGCGCATAGCCCGCCGCCTGGTCCGGCGGCGCGAATGGGTGAAGACCGCCAAACTCTGGCCAGGTGACCGGCACCATCGTCGTCGCAGGGTTCAGCTTCATCGTGCACGACCCGAGCGGAATCATCGAGGTATCGAGCCCGATGTCGCGTCGCTCGAGCCGCTTCAGATACCGCATCATCTCCGTTTCGGAATGATGGATCCGGAAGACCGCGTGCGCGAGCAGCGGTCCGCGCCGCGCCAGCGCCTCGGGATAGGCGGGGGCCTCGCCGACCGCTCCGGCGTCGAACGCCGGCGACGCGACGTCGAGTCCGGCCGCGACAGCGCCGACAATGGCACCACAGATCTCCGGCGTCACCGTTTCGTCGAGCGACAGCCCGACATCGCCGTCGTCGAAATACCTGAAGTTCAGTCCCGCCTCGAGCGCCCGCGCCTCCACCCTGGCTGCGCGCGCCGTGCCACCCACGCCGAACCGCAACGTGTCGAAGAACGCCTCGTGCCGCACCTGGCAGCCGACAGCCGTCAGCACCCTGGCCACCGCCCGAGTCAGGCGATGCACCCGCCGGGCAATCGCCGTCAGGCCGTCGGGACCGTGGTAGACCGCGTAGAAGCTGGCCATGTTGGCCAGCAACGCCTGCGCCGTGCAGATGTTCGAGGTGGCCCTCTCGCGGCGAATGTGCTGCTCGCGAGTCTGCAGCGCCATCCGATAGGCCGGCGTGCCGTGGGCGTCGACCGACACGCCGATGATCCGGCCGGGCATCTGCCGCACGTGGGCCTGACGGGTGGAAAGGAACGCCGCGTGCGGCCCACCGTAGCCGGGCGGCACGCCGAACCGCTGGGAATTTCCGACGACGACATCGGCCCCCATCTCGCCCGGCGGCGTGAGCAGGGTCAGCGCCAGCAGGTCGGTCGCCACCGCGACCGTGACGCCGGCCGCGTGGGCACGCGCAATCATCGGCGCCAGATCGATCACTTCACCTGAATCGTCCGGATACTGCACGAGCAGGCCGAACAGGTCATCCGGCAGGTCCGCCGTCGCAACGTCGCCAATCTCGACCGTCATCCCGAGCGGCTCGGCGCGTCCCTGCACCACGGCGAGGGTCTGCGGAAAGCAGCGTTCCGAGACCAGGAAGCGATTGCCCCGCCGCGAACTAATGCGGTGCAGCATCGCCATCGCCTCGGCGGCCGCCGTCGCCTCGTCGAGCAGCGACGCGTTCGCCACCTCCATCCCGGTCAGGTTGCTGACCATCGTCTGGAAATTCAGGAGTGCTTCCAGACGACCCTGGGCGATCTCTGCCTGATACGGAGTGTAGGGCGTGTACCAGGAAGGGTTCTCCAGAACGTTGCGGAGAATGACGGTCGGCGTGATGCAGCCGTAGTAGCCCATCCCGAGAAAGGAACGGACCGGGCGATTCTTGGCCGCGATCGCCCGCAGTCGTTCGAGGCACTCGTGCTCGGTCTCGGCCTCCGGCAGATCCAGCGGGCGGGTCAGGCGGATGCTCGACGGCACCACCTCGCCCACCAGCGCGTCCAGCGACTCGGCGCCGACCGCCTGCAGCATCTGCTCCAGGTCCGCCGGACGGGGTCCGATGTGCCGCCGTGCAAACTGGTCCAGGCCGGCCGAACTCATGCGCCTCAGCCGAGCAGCGCCGTGTACGCCGCGCCGTCGAGCAGCCCGGCGCCCTCGGATGCCTCCGAGACCTTCAGAGTGACGATCCACGTGTCGTGCGGCGCCGTGTTGACCGTCTCGGGCTGATCCGCCAGCGCGGTGTTGACCGCCGTTACCTCGCCCGATACCGGACAGAACAGTTCGGAGACCGCCTTGACTGACTCGATCGTGCCGAAGATCTCTCCCTGCTTCAGCGTCCGTCCCACCTCGGGCAGCTCGACGTACACCACCTCGCCCAGCTGCGCCTGCGCGTAATCGGTGATGCCAATTTTCGCTTCGTCGCCAGCAATGAGAACCCACTCGTGGTCCTTCGTGTACTTGCGATCGTCCGGATACATCCGACTCAGCTCCTCCGCCGCTTGTAGAACGGCATCGGGACGACGCGCGCGCGCGCGCGCCGACCGCGAATCTCCACTTCGAACTCCGTCTCGGGCGTGGCGTGCGCGATCGGCATCAGCGCCATGCCAATCGCCTTCTTCAGGAAGGGCGTCTGCGTGCCGCTCGTCACACGGCCTACCGCTTTGCCACCCACGAACGTCTCGTAGCCGGCACGGCCGATACCCTTGTCGATCATTTCGAACCCGACGATCTTCCGCGCCACCCCGTCCGCCTTCTGGCGACGCAGCGCGTCGCGCCCGATGAAGTCCGCCTTGTCCCACCCGACAATCCAGCCCAGGCCCGCTTCCAGGACAGTCGTCCGCTCGTCCATGTCGTTGCCGTACAGCCGCATCGCCGCCTCGAGCCGCAGCGTGTCGCGGGCGCCCAGTCCGGCCGGCACCAGACCCAGCGACGCACCGCTCTCGGTCAGCGCCTGCCAGACTACATCGGCGACCTGCGGTGCGACAAAAATTTCCACGCCATCCTCGCCCGTGTAACCCGTGCGCGACAGCGTCACCCGCTGACCCGCGACCTCACCGGTCGCGAACCAGTAATACTTCAGCTCGGACAGCTCGACACCGGTCAACGGCTGCACCACCTCGACCGTCGCCGGCCCCTGGACCGCCAGCAGCGCGTAGCGCGAGCTGGCGTTCACGGCGACCGCATCGCCGACCGTCCCCACCGCGTCGGCGATCCACCGGTAGTCCTTCGCGATGTTCGCGGCGTTCACGACCAGCAGGAAATGGTCGTCGGCCAGACGATAGACGAGCAGGTCGTCCACGATCGTGCCCTCGGCCGTCGTCAACGCCGAGTACTGCGCCTGCCCGATCTGCAGCTTCGAGGCGTCGTTGCAGCTAATCCGCTGGATGGCCGCGAGCGCGTCCGCCCCGGCCACCTCGATTTCCCCCATGTGGCTGACGTCGAACAACCCGGCGGCGGTCCGCACCGCCATGTGCTCGCTCGACAGCCCGCCGTACTCGAGCGGCATCTCCCAGCCTCCGAACGGCACCATGCGCGCGCCGAGCGCCACATGACGCGCGTGCAAGGCGGTCTTTTTCAGGGCTGGAACGGTCGCGTCGGTCATGGTTCTCTGGCGATCTCGGCGAGCCCGGCCGGCGCAGGACGTTCCACGCGAACGGGGACCGTGGCCGCGGCGCGCGCCGACCCCGCGCGGGGCCTTGGCCGCCGGCCAAACCGGATAACCGTACTACTGGTCAGAACGCCGGTCAACCGGCCGTCACTACAGGACACCAATCCCACGCAGGAAGATCAGGACGATGGCGGGCGCCACCAGGAACCTCAGGACGGCGAGCCAGCCTTGATACAGCCCCTCGCTGGCGCCGGCGTCGAACTGGCGTCGGCGCACCGTCGGACTCAAGCGCCAGCCCACGAAAACGGCGAAGCCCAGTCCGCCCAGCGGGGTCAGCCAGTTGGTCACCGTGTCCACGATGAAATCGAACCAGTTCTTCCCCACGACCGCCTCGAACCCGGGCCCGAACAGCTGGGAGCTGCCGGTCAGCGCGCTCGGCACCGCGAGCACGGCGATGACGAGTCCGGTCCGCCAGACCGCCTGGCGGCGGCTCCAGCCCCGCTCGTCGATGAAGTACGAGGCGGCCAGCTCCAGCATGCTCAGCCCGCTGGTGAGCGCCGCACAGATCAACAGGGCGAAGAACACCGTGGCCACGAGGCCGCCCCCCGGCATCGACGCAAACGCCATCGGCAGGCTGACGAACACCAGGCCGGGACCTTCGCTGGGCGGCAGGCCGAACGTGAATGCGATCGGAAACAGCAGCAGACAGGACAGCAGGGCGGCCGCCGTATCCAGGACGACGATGGCCACCGCGCTCTTGACCACGCCGCTCCGGGCCGGCAGATAGCTCGCGTAGGTCAGCATGCCGCCCAAGCCGACGCTGAGCGTGAAGAACGCGTGGCCGAGCGCCTCGAGCACGCCACCGCGATCCAACCGCGACGCGTCGAACCGGAACAGAAAACGCACGGCCTGGCCGAACCCCTCCAGCGTCGCCGCATAGGCGACCAGCCCGAGCAGCAGGACGAACAGCGCCGGCATGAGGATGCGCGACCACCGCTCCAGCCCGCGCTGGACGCCGCTGCCCACCACCGCCATGTTGAGCGCGATGAAGACGAGCGCCCCGGCGATGCCGCCCGGCCCGTCCGCGTACACCCGCCCGAAGGTCTCCTGGATCTGCTCGACGCTCGCACCGGAGAAGGCGCCGGTGACCGCATAGTAGGCGTAGCGCAGCATCCAGCCAGCCACGACCGAATAGAACGACAGCAGCACGAAGCCGACGCCGACCCCGAGCCACCCTAGCGCCACCCAGGGGCTGCGCGCCCCGGCTAGGTGGCGGAACGCGCCGACCGGTGTCCGCTGCACGGCCCGGCCGATGCCAAGCTCGGCCACGAGGACCGGTAGGCCGATGAAGCCGATGCAGCCCAGGTAGACGAGGATGAACGCGCCGCCGCCGTTCTCGCCGACGACATACGGAAAGCGCCAGATGTTCCCTAACCCGACGGCCGAGCCGGCCGCGGCCAGGATGAAACCCCAGCGCGTGACCCAGGCGCCGCGCGACGGTCCGGCCGAAATCACACGGACCGCTACTTCCCGAACGCCCGCATGGCGGCGCCGACCCCGGCACCCAACTCGATCGGGACGCCGAGGTCCGCCAGGGAGCGCTCCAGGATCGCGAGTTGCGCCGCCAGGTAGGCCGGGTGTGCGGCCCGCCCCATGTGCCCCAGTCGGAAGAGCTTGCCAGCCAGTTCGCCGTACCCGCCGGAGATCATGACGCCATAGCGCTCGCGCATGTGCCCGCGCAGCACCTTGTCATCCACGCCGTCCGGCATCACCACGCCGGTGACCGCCGCGCCGGCAATCGCCTCGCGCGCGGCCCACAGCTTGAGGCCAAGCGCCTCGACCCCCCGTCGACACGCCCGCGCCACCGCCGCGTGGCGTGCGGCGTACCGGACGATGCCCTCGTCCAGCACCGCCTGCAGCGCGGCGTCGAGCGCGTACACCGTGCTGACCGACGGCGTATACGGAAACACCTTGCGGGCCAGCCAGGTGTCCTTCCAGTCCAGGATGGAGAGATAGCTCCCCCGCAGCGGCCGGCTCCGCCGCTCCATCGCCTCCCACGCTTCCGGGCTCACCGTCAGCAACGCCAGCCCGGGCGGTGCGCCCAGACACTTGTGTGGACCGGCGATCGCGATGTCGATCCCCCAGCCCTCGGGACTCAGCACCTCACTCCCGAGGCCGGACACCGTGTCCACGATCGTCAAGACCCCATGCTCGCGAGCGATCGCACCGATCGCCTCGACCGGATTCACCGTGGCCGACGGCGTCTCGGAGTGCACGACCGACAGAAGCTTGATGTCCGGATGCTCGCGCAGCGCCGCCCGCACCTGCTCCGGATCGATCGCGTCGTTATAGGGTACGGCCAGCTCGATCGTCTGCCCGCCATACTTCTCGATGAACTGCTCGTAGCCCTTGCCGAAGATGCCCGAGACCAGGTTGAGCACCTTGTCACCCGGCTCGATCAGGCTGGCGGCGGCGGCCTCCAGTGCCAGAATCGCCTCGCCCTGCATCAGGACGACGTCGTACTTCGTCCGGAAGACCTGCTGCACGAGGCCGCACACCTGCCCGTACAGGTCGATGAACGCCGGATCGTAGTGGTAAAGGACCTCGCGGGACTGCGCGCGCAGCACCGCCGGCGCCACCTCCACCGGCCCCGCCGCCAACGTCATCACCGGCCATTTCACGCTTGCCATGCTCGTCTCCCGCGCTACGATACCCCGACGTGCGTCCAGGCCCCAACCTCGTAGCCCGCAGCCCCGCCGGCCACACGCGCCGGAGCATCGTGATCCGGCTCGCCGGTGTCCTGGCGTTCGCCGGGCTGCTGCCGCAGACGGCCCAGGCCCAGCGCGCCGCGAACGCGGCTGATGCGACGGTCTTCATCCGTGCCGTCGGCGAGCGCCGGGCACTGGTCGGCGACGTCCGGCAGCAGACCGCCGTGGAGCACGACGTGCAACTCGGCACCGGCAGCGGCTTCGTCGTCTCGCCGCTCGGCTACGTCGTCACGAACCACCACGTCATCGCCGAGCGTACTGTCGTGCGCCAGGTGCGGGGCGTCGGGGTGCGGTTCACCTTGACGCCCCGGCGCCTCGAGGTGATCTTTCCGACCGGGTTGCCCGGCCAGCCCGAGTCCGCGCCACGCCTCGACGCCTCGGTCTATGCCGTGGACACCGAGCGCGACCTCGCCGTGCTGCTCATCGCCGGCGGCGGCTTCCCCTATCTGGCGCTGGGCGACTCCGACGCGATCGCCCCGGGCGCCGAGGTTACGGCGCTCGGCTTTCCGTTCGGCCGCATGGTGGAGGTGGCCCGCGCCGGCGTGCCCGACGTGGTCCCGCAGGTCAACGTGAGCCGGGGCGAAATCTCGGCCCTCCGGGCCGACGTGGACGGCCAGACCGGCTACCTGCAGACCAGCGCCGCGCTGAACCCCGGCAACAGCGGCGGCCCGCTGCTCGACGCCAGCGGCTTCGTCGTGGGCATCGTGCGCATGGTGCTGACGCGGGGACGCCGCATCGGCTTCGGCATTCCCGTGAACACGCTCAAGGTCATGCTCCACACCCACGGCCTCGAAAGCCTGCTGCCCACCCGAAGCCTACAGCTGGCCCCGCCGCAGACACTGTCCGGCAAAGGCCTGCGCCTGGCGATGCCGGTCGGCTTCGAGGACGCCGGGGCCACCCGCCTGCGGGTCGACGCCGCCGCGGGCGACGGCGACGTCGCGCTGCGCATCGATCGTGTCGCCACGCCGCTCACCCTGGAGCAGCTGCGCGACACGCTGCTGCAGTCGCGCACGCTCGAACAGTTTCTCGCGACCAGCACCCTCGCCGCACCCGGCCCGAGCGGCCGCCCACGGTTGGTCGGCAGCGCCACTGGCCGGGAGCCGGTCACCCGGGCGGAGCTGGGCCTCGCCTATGCCATTATTGGTCTGGACCACGAGCGGATCGTCGCCCGCTACCTCGGCCCGCTCGAGACCATCGCCTACAATCGCGCCGTCCTGCTCGAGTCGCTCGCCGGCCTCGACGCCGCGGCGCTTCGGACCGCGCCGCTCCGTCAGGCGCCGGCGCTCGAGTGGGTGGCCACGCCGCTGGCGTCCCCCGGGGCGCCGCAGGTAACGCTGCCCGCTGGCTGGCCGGCCGAGCGCGGCGCCCCCTGGGCGTGCGACGGCCTGCCCGTGCCACGCGCGACCCTCTCGGCGTCACCGCCAGGCGACTTCACCGTGTCGCTGCGGGTGGCCTGGTGGGCCCAGGACCTCGGCGCCGCGCGCGCGGCCACGGCCTGCGCAACCGTCGGCCAGGGCGCAACGCCCAATGCCTACGCCGCTGCCGCCGACTGGCTCGGCGTGCGCTACGCGGCCGAGGGCGTGTTCGTCGACCTGGGCGACAACGGAATGATGCAGATTGAGGTGGGCGCGCCCGCATTCACCATGCCCCTGGTGCGGGGCCTCCTCGACGGGTGGGCCGAGCCGCGCTAACGACTGGCCAGGCCGAGGTTCCTGATGATTTCGCCGGCCGAGTGTGCCTTGTTCAAGCAGTAGAAGTGCAGCCCCGGCACGCCTTCGCGGACCAGCGCCTCGCACTGCGCCGTCGCATAGTCGATGCCGAACGCGGTCGCCCCGGCGTCGTCCCCCGCCAGCGCCTCCAGCTTCGCCTGCAGCGGTGCCGGAATCTTCGCGCCGCACAGCTGCGTGAAGCGCGCAATCTGGCGGGACGAGAGAATCGGGAGCACGCCCGGGCAGATCGGCACCGTCACGCCGAGCGCCTTCACCATGTGGTCGCGGAACTCCAGGAAGTCGGCGTTGTCGAAGAAGAGCTGGGTCAAGACAAAGTCAGCGCCGGCGTCCACCTTCTGTTTCAAATACCCCCAGTCGGTCTGCTTGCCGCCCCCGCAGGCCATGTGGCCCTCCGGGAAGCCGGCCGTCCCGACACAGAAATCTCCGTGCGCCCGGATGAACTGCACGAGCTGGTAGGAATACTCGAACCCCCCCTCCGGCTTGACGAACTCCGTCTCACCTCCCGGCGGGTCACCCCGCAACGCCAGGATGTTCCGGATGCCGAGCGCCTGCGCCTCGTCCAGAATGCCGGCAATGTCCTCCTGCGTGTGCCCGACGCAGGTCAGATGCGCCATCGCCGTCAGACCGTACCGCTTCTGGATCGCGTCCACCAACGTCAGCGTCTTCGTCCGCGTGCTGCCGCCGGCGCCATAGGTGACCGATACGTAGTCCGGCGCCAGGGTCAGCAGCGCCGGCAGCGTCTCGTCCAGCAGTCGCCGGTCGCCCGGCTCCGTCTTCGGCGTGAAGAATTCGAAGGAGATGACCGGCCGGTCCCCAGATTGCCGCGCAGCATGGATGTCGCAGATGAGGTCGATCGACCGGCTGCGCGAAGGCGTCATCAGCCCAGTCTATCGGATGATTCATCCGGTGTGAGCGGGGATGCACCTGCGAGCGAGCACCCCTATCTGACGGCTTCGAGTGGTTGCAGATAGATCGGAGCGAGCGAACCGTCATCCGCCACGTCGACGAAGGCCGGGACGACGGACAGCTCTCGGTCTCCACACTGCGCCCACAGCATCCATCGTCCGGCCTCGGGCAACTCGAAGACGAGCGTGCCTTGGCTCTCTCCGACGGGTTCCACGATCGACATTCCGGACGCCCCGACCGGCCCAACGACGCTGACCGGACACCTCAACTCTGGCGCCAGCGTCACCACCAGCTTCACCGGCGGCGGCAGCTCGATATCCCCGAGATCCAGTACGCCAGTCTCTGTCCCCGACGACGTCAAGGAGATCCTCGTCACCCCGCGCCTCGATTCCCCGATTCGCAGGCTGACACGCCCCCGGGGTGGCAACGCGACTTCGAAGCGGCCGCTGTCATCGGTCCACGTCGCCCGGGCGACATAGTCGAACGGATCGGGTGCGTCGACCATCTGCTCCAGCGCTGGGAACAGCCCAACCGGGAGTCCGGCCATCGGACGTCCCTGACTGAACACTCGCCCTTTGACCCTACGCGTGCCTCTCAGTCGCAGCGTCTGCACCTCCCCGGACGCCACCAAACGCTCGCGAACCCGACCGTGAGACGCATGCAGCGCGAAGACCTCGTACTCCGCGGGTCCTAGCCCCGCGAGATGGAACCTTCCGTCTTCGTCGCTACGGAGTTCGGCGACCGTCCAGAGCGTGGGCACGGACGCCTCCCCCGTAGCCTCCAGCGTGTTCGGAGAGCCCACTTCGGACACCGACACGAAGGCCTCCGCCACGGGGAGGCCTGTGGACGACACGATGCGGCCTTCCAGCACACGGCCCGGCAGCAGATCCACAAATGCCGGAATCTCTGGCGGACCGCCGATCCACCCGTCGGCCGCGATTCGCAGCACGGCTCGACCGGGCTCGGCGACCTGGAGGTGCTGCCCAGATGTAGTGTCGTCACCGGTCACCCAGAACACGGCTGGCGCCAGGGCGACGGCGTGCGCCCCCGGATACGCCTCGAACGATACTCGGCGCACGATCACACCACGGCGTCCTGGTCGCCGCCGTACGATCCCAACCGGGGTCGGCTCTGGGCCCATCGCGGCCGCCACAGGACGACTCGTTACCAGGAGCCGCCCCCACCCATGCGGCCGTAACTGGACGATCGGCGCACGGCCTGGCGTCTCGCCCCCGAGCACGACGGCGGAGAACGACCGACGCCCCCCTGACACCAGGACGACGCCCGCCTCCGAGACCGCAACGCCAAGGCACTCCACCCAGCCGGCCAATCGCCTGCAGACAACTTCTGGCGCCGCCCCCGGCCGGGGACCCGACGTCAACCAGTGCGGTTGGGCTGCCGGATCGAATTCTGACGGCGCCAGTGCCACGACCGAACGCCTGGGCGTGGAATCGATTTCGACCCGGCTCGGTCGCGCAGGCCATCGGAACGGGCCGTGCATGAAGTATCCAGTCCCGCTCGGACAGGCCGCAATCAGCAACGTACGATGGCCCACCTCCCCGTGCAGGCTGATCGTTCCTTCGCGCACGGTGAAGTTTCCGACGTGCACCTCGATCCAGCCGCTGTCGACGCCGGGGTCGAACCTGTACCGTATGACTTCAAGCGTCGCGCATGCTGGAGGAACGCCCCAGAGCGCCAAGCGACTCGTGACTCGACGGAGCCGGTGACGAGGCGGCTCAGCTAGCAGCAGGCGGTGGAGGTCCGGCGTCGCACCCAGGGCGCGCACGTCGCCCCCGCACAGCGTGATGAAGCACACGAGAGCCGCCCCAGCCTGCCTACTTCGCGTCATGCGGCCCCCCTCGAACTCATCATCAAGTGCCGCAGCGCGTTCACCGTGTCCGCCATCGCTGCCTCCTTGGGCGGAACCCAGATGACGACGGAGCCGTCCGCAAACAGGGCGTAGCGGTCAACGACCATGGCCAGATCGTGAAGACGGTGAGATGCGACAATCACCGACCCGCGCTGGCCCTGGACCCGTGCGCGCAGCGAGTCCGTCAGCCATCCGCCGCACACCGGATCCAGCCCCTCCCAAGGTTCGTCGAGCAGCAGAAGCGCCGACGGGTCACGCGCACAGGCAACAGCCAGCCCCAGTCGCTGGCGGTTCCCCCTCGACATTCGGCTGACCCTGCGCCCGTCACACAGCGCCACGCGCTCGGTGACATCAAATAGCGCGGCCCAACGTTTCCCTGTCAGCGAAGGAGACAGCGTTTCGCCACCCGCGAAGTACACGATGCGTTCTCGCGTCCGTAAAGGGCTTCCCAGCCACTTGACTGCTCCGGTATCCGGCCACACGAGGCCGGCAATAATTCTCAGTAGTGTCGTCTTGCCAGACCCGTTGGGCCCGACGAGACCCAAGACTTCGCCCGCCTGGAGAAGGAACGAGACATCCTGAAAGACCCGCTGGCGCCCGTAGGACTTGCCGACTCGGCACAGTTCGAGTTCCATTGCCTTCAGGTCTATCCGTCGAGCGGATAATCCCGCCAGGCAACGAGACACACCCCCGATAGCAGGGCCGTCGCGGCCACGGCGAGAACGCCGAGCGCCACGACGTCGGCCCTCGCCGGGGCCTGGTCGAGCGACGTCAGCAGCAAGAACGGACAAAACACGACGGTGCCTAATGTGGCGAGTCCTTCTGGCTCCGTACCGGCCTGCGGCACGACACTGGCGACCTGGAGCAACTCACCGCCCGACTGGGTACTCGCAACGGTAACCAGGCTGGCGGTCCACATGACGGCTCCAGCCCAGCGGGAAAACGGAAGGGTCAGGAGCCACGCGACGGTTGAGACCAAGGCTACCGCAGCCAGGCTGCTGGTCCGGAACGCGACGGCGGCACCCCGCTCCGAGATGAGCCACTCGACGCTACCCAGGATCACCCAGGCGGTCACACCCGGAACGCTGGACAGCAGCCAATGCGCCGCTGTCGACCTCACACGACTCGTGAGTCCGCCCAGCAGCGGATCGAAGTGCCCCGCGCGGGCACTGGGCATGAATCCGGAGGACACCGCGAACATCTGCAGATAGAGACATACGGCGAAAAGTCCTGTACTGTCGGACGCTCCGCTCAGCATCCACCACACGCCGCCGCCGGTCAGCGCCGTCCACAACAAGACCAACGTCCGTGGTGGTGGCGTCGTCGCCCAGAAGAACCTCACGACCGAGATCTTCATCAAAGCCTCTGCGCGTCGATGCGCCCATCCGCGCCCAGAAAATACAACCGCTGGCCGTACACCCCCAGCAACAAGCGAGCCGGCCGGGGCAGGAGATAGTCTCCCGTCTGGGTACCCTGCTCATCGAATCGAAGTAGACGTCGCAAGGATGACCGCGCGGCGTCGCTGGCGCCCCGAGTCCATCCCAAGATCCAGAGATCGTCGTCGGCCGACACATACGCGTCATGGACCGCCCGGTGGGCGTCCTCCAGGGGCAGGCTGGCACCCCGCGGAGGCGACACGAGAGACGGCAGTTCGAGCCACTCGCCTGTTGCATCCACCCTGGCCTGATCGACCCGCTTCTCGTCACGAAACCAGCACGGCAGCCATGTCCCGTGACTGAGCCCGCACATCACCAGATTGAACGCCAGCATCTCCGCACGCGTCGTACCGTAGGCGCGCAGCTGGAGCCCGCCGAACGGCTCCGGGTCACGTCCGGCGGCGCTCCACTCCAGCGCCACCGTCCCGACCTGTGGCCTGGCAGGTTGGAGGATCACGCGCCCCCGCCATCCGAACAAACCCAGTGCGGGCTCGGTCAACGACTTCTCGTCGACCCGGCCTCGTGTGCCGGCGACCCTACGCATTCGGGTACGGTTGGCCAGCGTCCACAACGCACCCTCACTCCAGGCCAAGCCCCAGAGTGAGTCAGTCCGATCGTGCGGCACCGAGTGACGGTCACTTCGGCGCGTCTGGGGATCAATCGTGATGAGGACGTGCCCATCGGTCAGCAAGACGACGGATTCTTCACGCGCCGCCCGGCCGATGACGACCTCCGTCTCTCGAACGACTGGCTCAGACACAGCGGGACCTTCCAACGATCCATCCCGACCACAGGTCGCGGCTATCAATCCCAGACACAGCAGCACCATCACGGAGCCACGGGCCCTCGGGCGAGCGGCGGCGCCTCGGCACCCGCCACCGCCCAGGGCCCTGTGCCGTGTCGTCATAGACCGAACACCTTGATCCGAACGCACTCAGTGAAATCCAATTCGCAATCGAGTGCTGCGAAGAACCGGTCCCAAAAACCGTACAGCGTCGTGGTCTGGCGAAAACAGACGCTCAAACCCCCGAAGCAGCCCGCCTCCACGGTTGCCGGGCTCGTCCCCAGCAAGGCCACCACCGCCGCGCCCACGCACATTCCCTTGGTTAGCATCCCACTCCTCCGATGTTCCGCGCGTACTGCGCTCCTGCTGTCCCGAGCACACACGCAACCTCGAGGAGCTTGCTCCCCCTTCCACCGGTGCTCTTCTATCGCCGAGTGGACTCGGCACCGTCAACCCTACACACGGGGGCCTCGCACCGCACCTCACTGAGCCACAACAGACGTCTCGTCACTGGTCTCGTATCTCAGATAGGCTTGCAGCGTGTGGTAGCTGATCGCAAGGCGCTCACACGTCTTCCGCTTGTTGTTGCCGCACCGCTCCAGTACCACCTTCGCATACCGACTGCCCCATGTTCGCATCGAGTCGCCCGCATCCACGGAGGGGCGCAGCACTTCGACATAGAGTCGTCTAACGCACGGAGGCAGTTCGTCGACCCCAATCTCGTTGCTTGTCGCGAGTGCGGCCGCGCGCACGATGGCCTGCTCGAGCTCTCGAACGTTGCCAGGCCAGTGATAAGCCTGCATCGCCTCCAGCGCGGCATTCGTCAAATAGAAGCACCCTCCGCAGCGCTGCCTGAGAAAACACTGCGCCAACTCCACGACATCGGTCAGGCGAGCACGCAAAGGCGGCACCTGAATCTCGACACCATTTAATCGATAGAACAGGTCGGCCCGGAACGCTCCCATCGTGACCAGATCAGTGAGACGACGATTGGTGGCTGCAATAATTCGAGTGTCAACCCGCTGCACGTGACGACCTCCGACTCGTTCGACACTGGTGTCCTGCACTGCCCGGAGCAGCTTGGCCTGTGCCGCTGGAGACAAATCCCCTACCTCGTCCAGAAACAGCGTTCCACCTTCCGCGTGCTCGAACTTCCCCTGTCGTCCTCGCACCCCAGTCGCCGTACGATCTTCGATCCCGAACAGTTCGACCTCCACGAGCGTCTCCACGAGCGCCGCGCAATTGACGGCCACGAACGGGCCTCGACGACGTGCACTCCGCTCGTGAAGGCGCCTCGCGATGAGTTCCTTTCCGGTCCCGGTCTCACCTTCGATGAGGACAGCAATATTGGCATTTGCCACCTGATCGATTCTTCTCCGCACATCGCCCATGGCCGAACTGCTGCCAATGAGCTGGGTCTCCCCGACCGGCGGTAACCCCTGGTGGCCAGCAGCCTCGGATCCGCCGGCGAGGATCAAGCCAGCCACGAGCGCTGCTAGTTCGAGAAAACGCACTTCGCGTTCACCCAGGCGTGCTCCGTCCTGCGGTGCCAGTTCCAACGCCACTGGCGGGCGACCCGGCGGAACCGGGACGGTGACCCGCATGCGCTCGGTCACTGCACTGTCGTCACGAGCGACCCCGCCACGCGGCGCATCGCAGAGTCGGACTGGAACCGAGACGAGCGATCGCAACGCGTCCTCGAACCGAGCTCTCAAGATCACCGGCGATGTCACTGCCGGACCGCGCTCCGTCATGATCTGTTTCAGTAATTCTTCGATACCCGAGTGTGCCCGCCGCGCCCTCGACGGTTCCTTTGAAAAGACGACCAATCCAGACCGAAGAGAATTCACTGACATGAACAAGCCTCCGCAAGAGTTCGTCTGCTTGCGGGTCTCATTATCAAACTTGATGCCAACCGCTGGATGTCGAACATTCCCACTATCCGGACGCCCCCGACCCCGACTGGCCGCTCGCGGCATCAGCCCAGGGTAGTTTCTGCCCGACCCCAGATACCGATCTGGGCTACTCGCCGGCATTGCCCAATTCCAACGTCCGATCAAACACCGCCGCTGCTCGGTACCGAACCGGCCGCCCTCGTTTGATCGAGAACACTTCACAACGAACAACCCGACCTCTCGCTTCCACTCGACCCGATGAGCTACGAAAAATGACCTCGATCGACGCACCGGGCTGCAACCGAGTAGCCACAAGAAGCCCCATACCGCATGGCGACAGATCGACAAGAGTGGCCAAATGCCCTGGTCTCATGAGCAATTCTTCGCCTACCGGAAGATCGCAGGCCCGAAGCCGCCGGCACTTTCGTCGGTCATGACTACCCGTCACCGTCACTCGGGTAGCCACTTCCCCATCTCGACGTTGAACCCTAGTACCCGAACGCGGCCGGTCGCCCCGAGCACTCGGACCGCATACTGCCGGCCCGACCTGGACCGCACATACACAGTCCCACTCGTGGCAGTGCCTGCCGGTCCGAAGGACACGATGTCGCTGCGTCCCATGTGAACCGGGTCGCCCACAAGCTTCTTCCCGCTGCTGATGTCTGTGACTCCCGCCGCCACCCCGAACGTGACGCCTGGAAATCGGTCGCCGATGGCTTCCACGGGGGTCGTTCTCCGGTCGATTCCGCGCCGGATGTCTCGGCTTCGCACACCGTTGCTATTCCCGTCCTCATAGAAGGCATATCGATGGGTCGTTCCGTCGAAATCGAATTTCACGGCAACGTATGTCGACCGGCTCACCGCCTGCATCCTAGCCAACCCAAACTGACCGGCGAGGTACTTTGCCGCGGCTCGAGCCCGCGAGTCATCCAATCCGGTCAGCATGCCGGGCACGGCGATTCCAGTGAGGGTCACCAGAATCGAGACGACGAACATCACCTCGATGAGTGATGCCCCGCTCGGATCTTTTCGTCGCATGGACGGCTCCTTCGGACCCCCGGACACCGACACGTCGGCCCCCGGCCAAAAGGCCGGGGGCCGACTCTCTCTACGATCCGGCTCCACCTTCGGCGCCGGCCGCAGTCACGCTGAGCAACGGGCGCAACCTGAGGAACGTCCGCTCTCCGATGCCCCGGACGTTCATGAGGTCTTCAAGCTTCTTGAAGCCACCATTGGCCTCCCGATACTCGATGATGCGCGCCGCGATCGCCGGTCCCACCCCGGGCAAGGCCTCGAGTTCAGGCCCCGTCGCGGTATTCAGATCGACCTGCGAGACCGAACTCTCAGTCTCTTGGTTCGGTACGGACGCCTCACCGAAGACGTAACCCCCGGGTGCGGTGATGAAGAACATCGCCACCGCGACGACAGCAACCAGATAGCGTCGAGTCATACCATTTCCCTCCTTTAGGAAAAGAAGAAGCGGCCCCTTCAAGCGATCGACACGGCGCTCGAGGTTGGGGTCTCCGCGCGACACCATCCGGGGCCACCCCGTGTATCGCAAGCGGCGGGCCAATTCCCGAAGGATGACCCCATCGCCATAACTCGGTGCCCGGCTTGCACTTCTCTCGCCCGTGTGCGGGCGAGCCTGGCCACCGCCGACGGATGCTCCAGAAGAGTGTCAACACCCGTTGCGGCCAGGAGGCTCACGGGCGAAAACTGCCTAAAATACGGCGGAAATCCTGTCGGCAACCCCAGTTGCTTCTTACGCTATAATTCGGGCCTTCGACCCGGGGACCGCTTGGCGGCGGGTTCGTTCCCAACGCCGGGCGGCCTGGCTCTTGGAAACCGAAGGCGCGGGCCGATGTGTCGTCATGGAACGTCGAGCGATCGCTGATCTGATTCTGCAGTACGAGGCGGTGTTCGCCTCACACAACCCGAAGGCGCAGGCCGCCCTGCACGCCGAAGATGGCGTGTGGATCAGTCCGGCCGCCGGCAAAGTCGTGGGCCGTGCCGCCATCGAGCGCAACTACCGCTACTGGTTCGAGGCGTTTCCCGACTTGACCCTGGACCTGGAGGAGATGCTGATCGACGGCGACTGGGCCACCGGCTTCTGGCGAATGCGCGGCCGGCAGGAAGGGCCGTTCTTCGGTCTGGAGAGCTCGGGCAGGCGCATCGACGAACGAATGGCGATCCTCTACCGGATGTCGGATGGCGCCTTCGCGCACCTCCAACCGTTCTACGACTTCTCGGGCGTGCTGATCAAGACGGGCGCGCTGAAGATCGTCGGGGCGCCGGGGAAGAAATGACCCGCGACGAAATGGCCGTCCTGCTCGACCGGTTCCTCGCAGGGATGCGGGCGCGCGATGTGGACGCCATGATGGCGGTGCTCATCGACAAGTGCACCTACGAGAGTCCGGCGGGCGGGCACCTGAAGGGCAAGCCGGCCATCGAAGCGTTCTACCGGGCCTGGTTCGATGCCTTCCCGGACTTGCAGCTCCAGCAGAAACGTCGCCTGCAGGACGGCCACCGGGCGGTGGTGGTCTCGACGTTCACGGCCACACATCGGGGCGAGCTGTTCGGCATGCCCGGCACGGGCAAGCGGGTGACCTTCGACGTCCTCACCGCCGTGCGCTTCGAGGGGACCGGTATCGCCGGCCTGTGCTTCTTCTACGATTTCGCCGCCGCGCTCATGAAGACCGGCGCGTTGAAGGTCAAGCCCGTCTAGCTGCTAGCCCGAGGCCGCAGGACCAGCCCCGCGATCGTCCCGCTGGCCAGGAACATGTAGACCGGATACACGCCGATGGCGAACTGCCACGACTCGACCGCCACCAGATTCACGGTGTTCCCCGCGATGAACAGCGCCCAGGCCAACCGATCCTCCGTCTCCGGCGCGCGGTAGGCCTTCCGGATGGTCGGCAGGGCGCCCGAGAAATCGACGCCGAGGGTCATGACCAACGCGACCAGCGGAGAGTTGAACAGCCACCAGAGCAGCAGGCCGCTGCCCGCGCCCAGCAGACAGGTCCGGTCGAGCGTCGTCCAGCCACCCTCGCCGTGGCGAATCGCCAGAAGCGCCGTGACGAGCGGGCCGACGGCATAGCTGACCGGCACCCAGATGGTGTTCTCCGCGCCGGAGGAGTAGTAGCTGGCCCCCAGGACCAGGCCGTTCACCGTCCAGATCCACCAGGTGGCCCGATTCGGCCGCGTGTGCCCTCTGAGAATAGCGATGATGTAGGGCACGAAGGCGGCCAGCGACAGCAGCCCGGCGAGGCGCCCGGCCAAGACGGCAAGTGGTGGCATCATGCGGCTCTCATCCTCCCCCGTGGTCCTCGGAGACGCTCGTCAGGGCTCCAGGCCCCTGCCAAGGGTACACGGGTATAATGTACCGCCCGTTCGGCCGGGGCTGCCGCGCGACGCGTGGTGCAATTCTCCGGGCCGATCCCGGGTGCCGTCACGTCTGAGCCGCATGAAGACCGATTGCCGAACGGCCGACAGAACCGCCGTGGCCGAGAGACTCCCCGGTAGCCAGCGTGGGCATTGACGTTCCCCTCGATTCGGTCGTCGTCTACATCGCTCCGTCCGAGGACGTGGCCACGTTGAAGTCCCAGCCGGGTTTCGACCGCGACATCCGGGTCTTCGGATACACCGACTCGCTGAAGGCGCTCGAGGCAATCGCCGCCCGGAAGCCGATTATGGTCGTCGTGCATCGCAGCTTCCTCGAGCTGTCGCGCGGCGCCGCCATCATCAACCAGCTCCGCACCGACCCGAATCTCTCGAGGCCCAAGATCCGCGTGGTCAATCAGTCGTCGGACTACATCAGCCTGGTGCTGCGCCGCACGAAGAAGAAGCTGGCGGCGAACTCGGCGATGCCGGGCGACCCGCTGCCGGACAACTACCGCGGCACGCGCAGCGCCGACCGCATGACGATCGATCGCGAGGTCGAGGTGCGGGTGGAAGGCGACCAGTCCCGGCTAATCGACATCTCGCCCACCGGCGCCCAGCTCGTCTCGGCCGCCGCCATGCGGCCCGGACAGCGCGTGCGCCTCTCGCTGGCGCCGAACAAGGATGACGCGATCAAGCTGATCGGGATGGTCGCCTGGGCCGCCTTCGAGCCGGCGTCCGGCTCGCGCGGTCCAGGGTATCGGCTCGGCGTGGCGTTCATGGACGCCGACGCCGATCGGATCGCGGCGTTCTGCGAGCGCTACCGTACCCACTGATCGCGACCGGTCCGTCAGCACTCGGCACACGCTCTGGTGAAAGTCCCGCGCGGCGCGGTCCGTCGTCGAAAGGAGCACGTCCGTGATCAGAATCGTTCTTGGCACTGTATTCGCCGCCACGCTCGCCGCCACCGTGCTGGCTCAGACATCCCAGGCGCCAGCGTTGCCGCTGGCCGGCAAAGCCGGGCAGACCCTGGCGCCCTCCGATATCTCGACGTTTGGCGGGTCCACGCTCGTGAGCGCCACCTGGGCCGGCGTCGAAACCATCGGTCGGCTCGCCGCCGGAACCCGCGTCACCGAGCGAATCCGCACCCAGGCTGGATGCCTGCTGAAAGTCACGCACGTCAACGTCGAGGCGGGCAACGGCGGCCGCGTGCAGAAGAAGGTGGCGCGTGGGACTGGCAACGTGACGATCTTCACCCTGGCCAACTTCGACGGTGTGGTCATTTCCATCGTCAACGTCCAGTCGGGCACTTCGACCTGCTCGATCTTCCGAAACCGGACATTCGCCGCTTCCTGAGGGGCAACCCTGGGCGCCTGAGACCACGCCGCTCGATTGACACTCCAGTCGCCGTCTGGCTATGCTAACGCTCGCTGCTGTGGAGCGGGACCACAGAGCGGACCGTGCCATACACGACCGTCCTCTTCCCGCCGTTGTCACCTCGTCGCTGAAAGGAGCTCAACCATGCGTAGACTCGGTCTCGCGCTCGCGCTCGCCATCACCTTCGCCGCGTCCGGGATATTGCCAAATGTTGTGTATGCGGCATGATCAGGCGGCTTCCTTTCGGACGCCATCGACGAAGGGCACACCGTCGATGACATCGGCGATCAGTTGACACCCATTCAACGCTCTCCAGGTCTTCTGTGCGGCCATCGCCAGCTTGAACACCATCGTCAAGCACGCCAGGCGGCTGCCCGCGCCCTTCGTCTTGCGCGTGCGGAGCCGGACGGTGGCGAACGTCGACTCGACCGGATTGGTGGTCCGGATGTGAATCCAGTGCTCGGCGGGGAACTCGTAAAAGGTCAGCAGCACGTCCCGGTCTTTCGCCAGGCAGGCGGTCGCCGCCGGAAACTTCGCGTGAAACGTGGCCACGAACAAGTCGAACGCCTGGTTGGCGCTGGACGTCGTCTCCGCCATCCAGATGTCGTGCAGCATCGCCTTCGCCTTGGGCTGCACGCCCTTCGGCAGCTTGTTCAGCACGTTCATCGTCTTGTGCACCCAACACCGCTGTTCGCGGGTCTTCGGGAACACTTTCCGCACGGCGCCCCAGAATCCGAGGCCCCCGTCGCCGACGGCGAGTTCCGGGTCGATCGCGAGCCCGCGCGCCCGGACGTCCAGCAGCAGCTCGCGCCACGACTGCTCGCTCTCGCGGTAGCCATCGGTGATCGCGATCAGCTCCTTCTGCCCCTCCCGCGTGGCGCCCATCAGCACCAAAATGCACTGCCGCTTGTTGTCCGTGTCCTCGAGGCGGACGTTGAAGTACACCCCGTCCGCCCAAACATAGGCATAGCGCCGGCCGGCGAGGGACCGCTGCGACCACCCGCGGTAGTCCTGCTCCCACACCGCCTTGAGCCGCGTGATCGTCGTCGCCGACAACCCCCGCGCGTCGGGCCCCAACAGCGCCTGCAAGGCCTCGCTGAAGTCTCCCGTGCTGATGCCCTTGAGATAGAGCCACGGGTACAGTTCTTCCAAGCTGGTCGTCTTTCGCAGGTAGGGCGGCAGGATCGCCGACCGGAACGTCTCCCGTTCGCCTACGGGCCGACGGTCCCGGACCCGGGGCTGCTGCACGCGCACGTCCCCGAGCGGCGTTTGAATCGCCCGAGTGGGCAAGTGGCCGTTGCGAACGACGCGCCGGCGCCCGGCCGCGTCCATCGTCGCCGCCCGGGCCGCAAGGTAGTCGTCCACCTCGGCCTCGATCGCCGTCAGCAACATCTGTTGCGCTCCGCGGTGCAGCACCTCGGTCAGGACATCTCGGGACGATTCTTGTGGGAACTGGACCAGCTTTTCGTTAGGCTCCGGCATGGTGGCGTACCTCCTTGCCCTTCGGGTGAGGGGGGTGCGTTAGCAACACCCAGGGTACGCCGCCTGTTCAAAACCTCAAACACAACTTTCGGTTATATCTCGCCGCGTCCATGCCCGCACAGGAAACTTCCGCCCCCGACGCCCCGCTCGCGGGCGAAGCCGGCCAGATGCTGGCCCTGCCCGACGTCACGTCGTTCGGTGGGTCTCTGAGTGTTGCTAGCTTGACCCCGGTTGTCTCGAACGTCGGCAGGCTCCTCAAGGGGGAGTGTGTCAACAGGCGCATCATTGTCACATCCGGCTGCAAGCTCAAGATGGTCATGGCCCACTTCGGAGATAAGAACAGCGCCAAAATCCAGAAGAAAGTCGTTCGCGGCGCGACTGACTTCAACGGGACACTCACCGCGAATTTCGATGGCCAACTGGTCATCACGACCTTCAAGCAGAGCAGCGGAACGTGCAGCATGTTTGTCGACGATACGTTTAGCAGCGGCGCCAACTGCTAACTCGAGAAATAGTGGGGTGCCCGCTACACCCCAGGCTCGCCGGACGCTGGTCTGCTACGCGGCGTTCCAGATCCGGGCGTCGTCATCGCCGCGATCGTCCTCACCCGGTTCAACGAACGGGTCGGCCTCCCCCTGTGGTTGGCCGACCTGCTTTTTTCTCTGGATAGCGACGAACGCCGCCCTCTACCCCGTCGTACGTCGCGTCTACGAACCGGCCGACACGGCCCACGAGCGTCTGGTCGGCGAGCGCCCGGGTCGTCCGCGGCTTCGCCAGAGCGGTCTCGTCCGGGTGCGGGTGAGCTATGGCGGGCGGAACTGCTCGACGGCCAAGCGCCGACCGGTCACGACGATGTGATCATCGTGAAGGCCGCCAGGCACCTCACGCTGACGGTCTACCGGCCGCCTGAGGCCTGACGGTACCACTCGACGGTCCGGCGCAGCCCTTCGTCCAGCGTCACCGTCGGCACGTAGCCCAGCAGTTCGCGGGCCCTCGTGATGTCGGCCAGCGAGTCGCGGACGTCCCCAGCCCGCGCCGGCTCGAAAACAGGCTCCGCCTCCACGCCGACGATCGCGCACAGGCGCCGCAGCAGGTCGCGCAGCGACACTCGCTCGCCGACCGCGACATTCACGACGGTCCCACGCGCCCGCTCGGCGGTGCAGGCCCTCAGCACGCCATCCACCACGTTGTCCACGTAGGTGAAGTCGCGGGTCTGCTCGCCGTCGCCGTAGATGACCGGCCGCTGGCCGTCCAGCAGCGCCGTGATGAAGCGTGAGATGACGCCGGAGTACGGCGAGGCCGGGTCCTGGCGCGGACCGAACACGTTGAAGTAGCGAATCGTCACCGTCTCCAGACCGTACAGGCTCGTAAAGAGTCGCGCGTACTCCTCGCCGATCAGCTTCTGCAGCGCGTAGGGGGACCGCGGCGCGGGCGGCATCGTCTCGACCTTCGGCAAGGTGGGCGTATCGCCGTACGCCGACGAGGATCCCGCATAGACGACCCGGCGCACGCCGGCGTCTCGGGCCGCCAGCAGGACCTGCAGCGCCCCGTCCACGTTGGCGCGATGGGTGGTCACCGGATCGTCGACCGAGCGCGTGACCGATGGGATCGCCGCCTGATGCAGGACGTAGGTCATCCCCTCCACCGCCCGGCGGGCCGTCGCCGGATCGGCGAGGTCGCCTTCGAGAAACTCCACCCCCTCGACGCTGGACAGATTCTTGCGGTGACCCGTCACCAGGCTGTCGGCGACGCGCACCGACTCGCCGCGCCGCACCAGATGCTCGACGAGGTGCGATCCGATGAACCCGGCACCTCCGGTCACGAGATACGGCATGTCAACTCACGGATCACGAGACTCTTGATCTTGTCGAGGGGCGACCCACGACCGGAACGAAAGGACCGCCGCAGGCGCGCCATAAGCCGAATTCTGTGCCCAACGCTATCGCGCGAACGCGACCACGCCAGGTGACGACCATTCCTCTAGCCCCGCCATTGCTGACGGGATCAAGCGACCTACCCGGAGGCTTCGGACGGGCCGTCCTGATAGCGCCTCCCTATTTGGTCTTGCTCCATGCGGGGTTTAGCCTGCCATCCGCCTCACGGCGAACGCGGTGCGCTCTTACCGCACCTTTTCACCCTTACCGCGACGCGCGCCCGTGAGGGCTGCGGCATCGCGGCGGTATATTTTCTGTGCCACTTTCCTTCAGGTCGCCCCGACCGGGGGTTACCCGGCGCATTGCCCTGTGGAGTTCGGACTTTCCTCCCCGGCGACGCGAGCGATCGCGCCGCCGCGGCGGTCGTCTAGCGGTCTGCGACGGATTGTCAAAGAACTCACGCGACCACGCGTGACTGTCACCACGCGCTACTAGCCGTCCTGCTCCTGGCTGATCTGGTACTGCTCGAGCTTCTTGTACAGGTTGCTGCGCGGCGTATCGATGAGCTCGGCCGTCTTCGAAATGTTCCAGCCGTGCGCGCGCAGCTTCTCGACGATGAACTCGCGCTCGGCCACTTCCTTGAACTCGCGCAGCGTGCCCGGCCGCTCCAGTGTATTATCGGCTCCGCCCGGACGAGCGTCAACCTGGACGCACGCGCGGACGTCGTCCACGTCGATCGCTTCGCGCGGTGCCATGATCATGAGACGCTCGACGGCGTTGCGCAGCTCGCGGACGTTGCCACGCCACCGGTGCCGCCCCAGCAACTCGAGCGCGGCATCCGTGAACCGCCGCCGCTTGAAATTGTTTTCGCGTGCGAACGCCCCGACGAAATGATCGACCAGCGCTGGAATATCCTCGGCATGATCGCGCAGTGGCGGCACCGCGATCGGCACCACGCTCAACCGAAAGTACAGGTCCTCGCGGAACGTCCCCTGCGCGATCTCCCGCTCGAGCTGCTTGTTCGTCGCCGCGATGATGCGCACGTCCACTTTCAGGACGCGAGTCGAGCCGACGCGCTCGATCTCCCCTTCCTCGAGCGCCCGCAGCACCTTGGCCTGGCTGCGAAGGCTCATGTCCCCGACCTCGTCCAGGAAGATCGTTCCGCCGTCGGCCTGCTCGAACTTCCCAACCTGCCTGTCGGTGGCGCCGGTAAACGAGCCTTTCTCGTGTCCAAACAACTCCGATTCGAGCAGGTCATCCGGAATGGCTGCACAGTTGACCTGGACGAAGGGCTCGCGGCTGCGAGTGCTGTTCCGGTGAATCGCCCGCGCCACGAGCTCCTTGCCCACACCGCTTTCGCCGATGATCAAGATGGTCGCACTGGTCGGCGCCGCCTTCCGGACCGCGTCGGTCACGCGGGACAGCGTGGCGCTCGATCCGACCAGCTCGTGTCGTAGCGCGACTTCCTTCCGGAGCACGGCGTTCTCCGCCTTGAGTCGCCGCTGCTCCAGCGCACTCCGCACCGCCACGAGGACGTGTCCTTCCGTCAGGGGCTTCTCGAGGAAGGTGAACGCGCCGAGCTCCCGCGCCTCGAATCCCGTGGCCGGCGTCCCGTGCCCGGAGATGATCGCCACTGGCAGGTCGACATCCTTGGCCGTGAGCTGCCGGAGCACCTCTAGACCATCCATGCCCGGCATCTTGATATCGAGAAGGACGAGATCCGGCGCCTCGCGCCCGGCCAGCTCCACGCCCTCCCGCCCCGTGGGCGCCTGCAGACACTCGTAGCCCTCGTACTCGAGGATCCTCTTCAGCGATTCACGAATCGCCGACTCGTCGTCGATGACCAGCACCCGTGCCTTCTTCATCGTCACTCGATTATAAGCTTGCTGAACGCGGCTTCATCCAGCGTGCGCACGCCAAGACCGCGCGCCTTCTCCAGCTTGCTGCCCGCATCGGCGCCCACGACGACGTAGCTGGTCTTCTTGCTCACCGACGACGATACCCGGCCCCCCAGCCGCTCGACGGCGGCCTTCGCCACATCGCGGGACATGCTTTCCAGGGTGCCGGTCAGGACGAAGGTCTGGCCCGCGAGCGGTCGTACCGCGGCCAGTTCCACGACCGGCCCCTCGACCGTGACGCCGGCCTCCCGAAGCCGCTCCATCAGCATCTGGTTGCGCGGCTCGTCGAAAAAGGCGCGCACCGCTTGCGCGACGACCGGCCCGACCTCAGGCACGGCCTCCAGCCGCTCCACCGGGGCCGCCTTCAGCGCCGCGACTGATCCGAACCCCCGCGCCAGCGCCCGGGCGACACCCTCCCCGACGTGGCGAATGCCAACGCCATACATGAGTCGCCAGACGTCCGACACCTTGCTCTTCTCGATCTCTGCCAGCACCTTCTTCGCCGACTTGGCACCCATGCGCTCCAGCCCCTCCAGTGCCGGCGCCTTCAGGGCGTACAGGTCGGCGAAATCTGTGACCAGTCCGGCCTCCACCAGCTGCTCCACCAGTGACTCGCCGAGCCCCTCGATGTTCATCGCGCGGCGCGACGCGAAGTGCAGCAGGCCGCGCCGCAGTTTGGCCGGACACGAACTGTTCACACACCGCCAGACCACTTCGTCGTCCAGCCGGTCCAGCGGGCTGTCGCACTGCGGACACCGTGCCGGCATCACGAACGGCTTCGGCGCCGCCTGGCCTCGGCGTCGCCGCCTCGGGATCGCCTTCACGATTTTCGGAATGACATCGCCGCCTTTTTCAATGATCACCATGTCACCCGCGCGCAGGTCTTTCCGGGCGATCTCCTGCTCGTTGTGCAGCGTCGCCCGGGAAATGGTCGAGCCACCCAGCCGCACCGGCTCCAACACCGCGTAGGGCGTTACCGCGCCGGTGCGGCCAACGTTCACCTCGATGCGGACGAGCCGGGTGGTCGCCTGCCCCGGGGGGAACTTGAACGCGACGGCCCACCGCGGAAATTTCGCCGTCGCGCCGAGTCGATCGCGCTGCGCCTCGTCGTCCACCTTGACCACGACGCCGTCGATGTCGAAGGCCAGTTCGTGACGCCGCACGCTCCACGTCCGGCAGAACTCGAGCAGGTTGGCCAAATTCGCGCAGCGCTCCCAGTGCGGCTCCACCGGCAGGTCCCAGGCCGCCAAGGCCTCGAGCGTCTCGCCGTGGCCGGCCAGCCGGCGTATGCCGGTCGCGCCTCCCGCATCCAGCACCTGATAGACATAGGCCCCGAGCCCCCGGGCCGCGACGAGCGCCGGATCAAGGTTCCGCATCGTGCCGGCCGCCGCGTTCCGCGGGTTGGCGAAGAGGGCCTCCTCCCGTTCCGATCGATCGGCGTTCAGGCGGTCGAACGCCCGCCGCGGAAGATAGATCTCACCGCGCACTTCGATACGGCCCGAGGGTCCCTCGCGCAGGCTGAGCGGGATCGCCCGAATGACGCGAACGTTCGAGGTGACATCCTCGCCGCGGGTGCCATCGCCGCGCGTCACGCCGCGCTGCAACACCCCGTCCTCGTAGGTCAGCGCAATGCTGAGGCCGTCAATTTTCAGCTCGGCTACATAGTCCGGCGCCTCCCCGTCGGCGAGCCCCTTGCGCACCCGTTCGTCGAACGCCTGCAGCTCATCTTCGTCGTACGCATTGTCCAGGCTGAGCAAGGGTGCCGCGTGACTCGCCGTCTCGAAGCCTTCGACCGGGCGGCCGCCCACCCGCTGGGTCGGCGAGTCCGGGCGCACGAGCGTCGGGTGCTCACGCTCGGCCGCCTGGAGCTGCGTTAGGAGCCGGTCGAACTCGGCGTCGCTAATCTCGGGATCGTGGAAGACGTAGTACCGTTGTTCGTGGTGACGGATGCGCGCCCGGAGGTCGTCGATCCGCCTCGCCGCGCTCTTCGACACGGTTGAGGTGTTGAGGGTCAGCGCTCGCGCGACAGCACGTAGTCGGGCAGCGCCATCAACGCTTCGCGCTCGCGCGACGGCGGGAACACGTGCAGGTGACGTCGGGCCCGCTCCGCGCATTCGCGAGCCTTGTCGTACGCGCTGTCGATCGCACGGTGCTGCGTCAAGAGGCCGGTCAGCTCTCGCCACGCGTCCGGGGTGACGCTGCCTGTGCGCACGATGTCGCGCACGAGCTCCCCGCTCAGCTTCCCGTCCCGCTGGAGTAGATAGATGATAGGGAGCGTCACCTTCCCTTCGCGCAGATCGCTGCCGATTGGCTTCCCGAGCTCGGACTCGGCTGCCGTGTAATCGAGCAGATCGTCGATCAATTGGAAGGCCATGCCCAGATTGAAGCCATACTCCCGCAGCGCCTCGGCCTGCGCCTCTGGCACGCCGCCGAGCATGCCCCCAATCTGCGCGCAGCCGCCGAAGAGGTACGCCGTCTTCCGGCGGATGATATCGAGATGCTCCGCCTCGGTGATATCGACGTCACCCGTCTTGGTGAGCTGATACAGCTCGCCCTCGATCATCCGGAGCGTCACGTCACACAGCTGACGGATCACGTCGAGCGAGTCGTGGGTCAAGGCCATGCCCATCGACTTGATGTAGAGGTAGTCGCCGAGCAGCACCGTGATCTCGTTGCCCCACCGCGCATGCACGGCGGCTCGCCCACGCCGCAGCTCCGAGTCGTCGATGATGTCGTCGTGCACCAGGGTCGCCGTGTGAATGAACTCGACGACCGACGCGAACAGCACGGCATGATCGCCACGATACGCGGCCAGGCGCGCCGCCATCAGTAGCAGCGCCGGTCGGATCCGTTTGCCCCCGCTGTTCTGCAGGTACTTTCCGATCTGCGGAATCACCTCGACGCGCGACGTGATCTGGCGCGCGTACTCTCGCTCGACCTTGTCGAGGTCTTCTCGAATCGGCTCGAAAATCTCCGCGAGATCGATGGAAGATTCAGTGTTGGGCACGGTGTTACACGGCCAGACACCCGCAACGGGACTCGCCAGTTCGGGATCTGACCATACTCGCGCGCGGGGTGTCAACGGAGTCAGGCCGGCCGCCCCGCGGCCTTGTCACCCATCCACCAGAGCGGAGAAGTTCCCCACGACGGCACGCGCCACGTCGACCGCAGGCGCCCGACGCGCCTCGGCCACCGTCTCGAGCACCCCAACGACCCACGCCGGCTCGTTGCGCCGACCGCGGTGCGGCACCGGTGCCAGATACGGCGCGTCGGTCTCCACCAGCAGGCGGTCCCCCGGCACGAGCGCGGCGACCGCTCGAAGCGTGTCCGCGCGGGGATAGGTGACAATGCCTGAGAACGAAATATGCAAGCCCAGTGTGAGAGCCGCTTCGGCCGCCGCCCGATCGCCGGTGAAGCAGTGCATGATTCCCCGTAGGTGCGGTCCGCCAACCTCGCGGAGAATCGCCCAGGTGTCGGAGTCGGCGCCGCGCGTGTGCACAGCAATCGGCAGCTCCAAGGAGAGCGCCAGTTCGACCTGCGCCGCGAACACCCGGCGCTGGACGTCCCGTGGCGCGAAGTCATAGTGGTAGTCGAGGCCGATCTCGCCCACGACACGCGTCGCCTCGTCGCCCTCGACCTCATCCCGCACCAACGCCGCGACCTCACGCTCACGACCCGCCCAGTCACCGGCTTGATGCGGATGCACGCCGCACGCGAAGCGAGCCTCCGGCCAGATCGCTCGCAGGTGCCCGGCCCGGCCGTGCTCGTCGGCGTTCCCGGCCGCCAGGATGCAGAGCACCCGACCGAGTCCGGCCGCTCGGGCCCGCTCGACGACCGCGGGCAGATCTTCCGCAAATGCGTCATCCGCGAGGTGGCAGTGCGAATCGAGCATCAGCGCACGCGCGTTCCCGGCGGCGGCGGTGGATCGTCGAACCGCACGAGCGACGGTCTGCCGCCCTCCAGGCTGGCCGCCAGCACCATCCCGTTCGACTCGACTCCCATCAGCGTGGCTGGCTTCAGGTTGGCGACCACGACGACCGTTCGCCCCACCAGGTCGTCTGCCTCGTAGACCTCGGCGATCCCGGCGACCACCGTGCGGCGCTCGGTGCCCAGGTCGACTTCGAGCCTGACGAGCTTCTTCGATTTCTCCACGCGCTCGGCCGCCAGGACCGTGGCCACCCGCAAGTCGATCCCCATGAACGCCTCGATCGTGATGCGGGAATCTTGCTCGTCCACCACCGGTGCGGGCTTCGGATCTGGTCGTGTTTCGTCGGGTGTCATGATTCGAATCTCTCCTCGGTCAGTACTCGACCTGGCTGGACGGCCGGCCTCCGCCCGCGGCCAGAGCACAGGCCCTGTGATCAGCACACGCTCGCCGGTCGTCCGCCACGCGACCTCATCGTCCCATCGCCGATTTGCCGCCAACGTCCGAGCGCCGACCCGCTCGAGCACCGCGTCCGCCCCCCCAGGCATGACCGGCGAGAGCAAGACCGCGGCGATTCGCACGGCCTCGGCAGCAGCGTACAGCACCTGGCTCAGACGGTCGGCGGATCCGGGTTCACGGGCCAGCGCCCAGGGCTCCGACTCGGCGATGAATTCGTTCGTGCCATCGATGATGGTGTACGCGGCCGCCGCCGCCTCGTGCAGGGCCAGCCGATCCATCGCGCGCACGTAGCGGGCGACGGCAGCGCTCGCCAGCGTCACCAATCGGTCCGGCGCCGCCGGCGAGGCCGGCGGCCGCAACCGGCACCCGCGGTACTTGTCGGCCATCGCGACCACGCGACTCACGAGGTTGCCAAGGTTGTTCGCCAGGTCCACGTTGTAGCGTTCCTCGAACCGCTCCCACGAAAAGTCGCCGTCCTGACCGAACGGAATCTCCTTCACGAGATACAGGCGCAGCGGATCCACGCCGAAGCGCTCGACCGCCTCCAGCGGATCGAGTGACGTGCCGAGCGACTTGCTCATCCGCTCGCCCTTCAGGTGCACCCACCCGTGACCGAAGACTTGGCGCGGCAGCGGCTCGCCGGCGCTCATCAGCATCGCCGGCCACACGACGCTGTGAAACCGCGTGATGTCCTTCCCGACCACGTGCAGATCGGCCGGCCACCATCGCGCGTGCAACTGGTCGTCCGTGCCGTATCCGACCGCCGACATGTAGTTGATGAGGGCGTCGAACCACACGTAGACCACGCTGTCCGGGTCGGCCGGCATCGGGATGCCCCACGCCTGGCCCGTGCGGCTGACCGAAATATCCTCCAGGCCGCCCTCTAGGAGGCGCAGGATCTCGTTGCGCCGGATGTCGGGCTGCAGAAACTCCGGGTGCTCCTCGAAGTGCCTGAGCAGCGCGTCGCGGTGCCGTGAGAGCCTGAAGAAGTGGTTCTTCTCGCGGATCCAGTCGGGCACCGTCCGATGGACCGCACACTGCCCGTCCACCAGGTCCTTGTCCTGCTTGAACGCTTCGCACGATACGCAGTACCAACCCTCGTAGAACCCCTCGTACAGATCGCCCCGCTCCGCGATGCGCTGCACCATCCGCCTGACCGCCGTCTTGTGCCGGGACTCGGTCGTCCGGATGAAATCGTCGAACGACACGCTCAACCCGGCCCACACGGCTCGGAACTCCTGCGCCATCTGGTCGCAGTACGTCAGCGGATCGAGCCCCAATTCCTGGGCGCGCTTGTGGACGTTCTGGGCATGCTCGTCGTTGCCCATGACGAAGTGCGTGTCCACGCCCCGCAGCCGTTGGTACCGGGCGATGACGTCGGCCGCCACCTTCTCGTAGGCCGTGCCCAGATGGGGCCGGCTGTTGACGTAGTCAATGGCGGTGGTGAGGTAGAAACGTGACATGAGCGGCCGAACGGTCAGTCGCGTGCGACCGAGTCGAGATAGGCCCGCTGGGCGAGCGCCTGCACTTCCTTCACGGAGAGGTTCCCCTCGGAGGCGAGGCGCAGGCAGTCGTCGAACTCCGGCGCGGCGTTGACCACCCGACCGGCGCGCCGCGCGACCTTGACCCGCACCGGCCCGACGCCGGTCTGGACCGTCACCGACGACCGCTCCAGACACTCGCGCGTCATCTCGTGAAACCGCAGCCCGATTGTCGTGCTCTCCCGAAAGAGAATCTCGCTCAGGGCCTCCCGCCGGTCGGGTGACCCGATAATCGTCACCAGCGTCCCGGGTCGGTTCTTCTTCATCTGCACCGGCACGTAGAAGACCTCGAGCGCACCGCCGGCATACAGCCGGTCCATGAGCACGCCGAACAGCTCCGGGCTCATGTCGTCGATCTCGCACTCCAGGACGACGACCCGCGCTCCCGGCGCCTCGCCCCCAGCCTCCCCGATCAGTATCCGCAGCACGTTGGGCGCCCCGGCGAGGTCGCGGTCCCCCGCTCCGTACCCGATGCACCCGACCCGCATCGCGGGCAAGGGGCCGTACGCAGAGGCGAACTCGGTGATGAGCAGGGCGCCCGTCGGGGTGACCAGCTCGGCCTGCATGCCACTCGAATAGATCGGCACCCCGTCGAGCAGTCGCGCGGTCGCCGGCGCCGGCACCGGGAAGTCACCGTGCGCACAGCGCACCGTGCCCGACCCGACGTTCAACGGTGACGACACGATCGTGTCGGCCCGGAGCCACTCGAGACCGTACACCGCGCCGACGATGTCGATGATCGAATCGAGCGCGCCCACCTCGTGCAGATGTACCTCTTCGACCGGCATCTGGTGGATGGCCGCCTCCGCCTCCGCCAGCCGCCCAAACAGGGCGCACGCCCTGGCCTTGGCCGTACCGGACAGCCCGGAGCGGTCGATGAGCACCCTGATTTCCTCGAGACTCCGATGGGGATGGTGCTGGTCATTGCCATGGACATCGTCATGGTCATGGCTGTGGTCGTGGCTGTGGCTGTGGCTGTGGCTGTGACTGTGACGCTGATGGGGCGGTCCCTGGTGATCGCGGGCGCCGGAGGCCGGCGCCCCGCCATTGCCGCCGCCGCCCTCGTGCAGCCGGAACTTCGTCGCCGCCACCCCGGCGCGATCGACCCGCGCGGCGTCGATGGTCCAGCCGTCCACGGCCAGGCTGCCTAGCGCTTCGCGCAGGTCGTCGAGCGGCAGTCCCGCATCCAGCAGCGCGCCGAGCAACATGTCGCCTGACGCGCCGGAGAAGCAGTCGAGGTAAACGATCTTCGCCATCAGCTGTTCGCGGTTGCCTGACGGGTTATAGCCGTCCCGATTCTTTGAAACTGAAATATCTCGACTCGCCGAGCACGACGTGATCGAGCACCGCAATTCCCATCAACTCGCCCGCCTCGACGAGCCGGCTCGTCAGCGCGATGTCGTCCCGGCTCGGCGTCGGATCGCCCGACGGATGGTTGTGAAACACCACCACCGCCGCCGCCCCAGCCGTCGTCGCCTCGCGAAATACTTCGCGCGGGTGCGCCAGGCTGGCATCGAGCGTTCCGACCGACAGCACCGTCGCCTTGACGACCCGGTGCTTCGTATCGAGTAGCACGACTCCGAACCGCTCGACCGCCCCGCCGCCGAACCTCGGCGTCAGGTAGGCGGCCACGTCTCGCGGACAGCCGAACTGGACCTTCACCGCCGGGGCGCACGTCAGCGTCCGGCGCCCCAGCTCGACCGCCGCCAGCACCTGGGCCGCCTTGGCCCGGCCCACCCCGGGCACCCGCACCAACTCGGCCACGCCGGCACGGGTCAATCCATGAACGCCGTTGGTCGACGCAAGGATGAGCTGAGCGATCGCCAGAGCGCTCCGACGGGCCGCGCCGTGCCCCAGCACGATGGCCACCAGTTCCCGATCCCCGAGCGCATCCACCCCAGGCGATCGAGCCGCTCTCGCGGGCGATCGTGTGCAGCAAGACCTGTCATCGTACTACACGCTGCCCAGGAGGGGCGTGCCATCAGCGTTGGTTCGCATATACTCGTCGTGTGACTGAGCTAGCAGCCCATCGGCCGGCGCTGGTGGCGGCATTAGCGATCGTGGCGGTCGCCGCGTGCGGGGCGCCTCCGGATCCGGAGATCCATGCGGCCCAGGGCGCCATCGACGCCGCGCGCGCGGCCGGTGCCAACATCTACGCCACCGAGGAATACGACGCGGCCGTGACGGCGCTCGAGCGCAGTCGCCAGGCGGTGTCGGAGCGCGACTACCGCCAGGCGCTCAATCACGCACTCGACGCCCACGAACGGGCCCAGGAGGCAGCCCGCATGGCGGCCGACCAGCGGGCCGTGGTCCGGAGCGAAGCGGAGCACTCTCTGGCCACCGTCGAGGCCACCATTCGACAGCTCGACGCCACGCTGCGCGCCGCCCCGGCGGCGCGCGCGGGCAGCGACATCTTGGAGCGAGCAAGGCTCACGCTGCATGCTGCCGAGGAGGCCGTGCAAGAATCGCGCTCAGCCGTGGTCAGCGAGAATTACCTGACGGCCCGCGACGCCACGCGCGGGCTCGCCGAACAGCTGCGCGAAGCGATTGCCCAGCTCGACGCCGCGATCGCCAAGCAGCAACCCATGCGCTGCTAGGCGACACCGCGACCGCGCCCAGGTACGCGAAATTTACAACGACCTGTGGACGCATTCGGACTAATCGCTGCATTCGACCGCGGGACCTTCACCACGGGCGCCTAGGCGCGCGGTGCGTCTCCCCTCCATCGACCCGACCAGACGATCTCCGCCCACCCGGTGAGCTGCAGTCCACGATCGTCCCACCTGACCCGTTGTGTCCCGCCCGGTGCCTCGACTTCGAGATCGCGCCCGGCACCGCCGTAGGTCGCCGCCACCACTGCCGCAGCGCATGCGCCGGTCCCCGACGCCAGCGTGGGCCCGACGCCGCGTTCCCAAATCAGAATACGAACACGATCAGGCGACACGACCTCCGCGAGCTCCACGTTCGTCCCATCGCGAAATGCCTCGTGCCGCGACAACGCCGCCCCGAGCGCGAGAAACCGTTCGCGCGCCGGCAACGGCATCAACACGACGCACTGCGGGTTACCCACGCGCAGCCGCACGGCCTCGAGCGCCTCGCCGACCACCGTCACGGCGATCGGCTCGATCTCCTGCGGGTGCCCCATTGCGGCCTCGAAGGTCAGACGGCCACCCTCCTGGCCGAGACAGGTCACGCGCTTCGGGCCGGCGTCGGTCTGAATCACGATGCGTGTGCCCGCGGGCGCCGCCGAGGCCCCGCCGCGGGGACCCAGCATGCCGGAAACGATGAGCGCGGCCAGGCAGCGCACGCCGTTTCCCGATACCTCGGAATCGCTGCCGTCGGCGTTGACCAGCTGCATGGACGCGCCGTCCGACGTCGACGCGTAGAAAATTAGGCCGTCCGCGCCGACGCCCTGATGTCGGTCGCACACGCGCCTGGCCCAGGCGGCGCGCCGGTCCACCGCCATTGGCTCGGCCGGCGTGAATAGAAAATCGTTCCCGTAGGCATGCGCCTTGATGAGGTCGATCACGACATCACGTCCCGGTGTGACACACGCCGGCCGATCATGAGCCCGTATGAAAACGCTGTCAGGGGATCTGGAACGCCTGGAACACATAGGTGAACCCGGCCGTCATTCCCACGCTCGGATCACGGCTGGTGGCGCCGACGATGACGGCGGCATCGACGCGCGCCGATCCGCGGGTGTAGCGGGCGCCGAAGCGCATCGTCGCGCGGCTCTCGGTCCCCGGCGGCGGCGTGCCCGCCCGCGTGTCGTGTCGCCCGGTGATTTCCCCGACCACCTCCAACCCCTGCGCAACGGCTCGGGCCAGCGATATCCCATACGTCAAGACGTCATTCTGCCGGTCGCCCCGCGTCAGGTCCGACAGAATACCGAGACCGACGTTGCCGACGACGCGGATCGATTGCACGGTCTTGCCGACCAGTAATGAGACGAAAAAGTCGGTCGTGTCCAGGCCGAGACCCTTCTCGTTGCTGGCATTCGGCAGCTTGGTGGCCAACCGAACGCCGAACGCCGGCCGCCCGGTCGTTTCCCCAGCCAGTCTGATCTTCGTGGCGATGACGAGATCGTCGACACTGCTCGTCCTCTCGCCGGCCACGTCGAGCACATCGTCCAGCGGCGCATCGAAGCGGTCCTGAATCGTCAAGCGATTGAACCCGCCGTCAAACTGAATCTCCGCAATCGAGCTCAGGCCGATGCTGACGCCGATGGTCGGCACGCGCCACAAGTTCCCTTCGAGGCCGGACACGGTGAACCGTTGGTCGCGCAGGTAGTCGAAGCCGGCCTCCACGAGGACGACGCCTGCACCAACCGTCTCCGGATCCTCGGTCAGCAGCGGCCGCTGTTGAGCCGCCACGGTCCCCGGCCAGGCGGTCATGATCAAGACAGCCGCCCAGCAGCCCGTGGAGAACATTCTGCGAATCCTCCTCATCACTCCTCGTCGCCGTCGCCGGAGGAACTGCGTCGGTGACATGCCGCGACTCATTTCAGAAGCGCTTCTCGCTGTCGAGCAGCAGCGTCACCGGTCCGTCGTTGACCGACGCGACCTGCATCTTGGCGCGGAATTCGCCGGTGGCCACCATCGCCCCCGCCGCGCGCAGCCGCGCCACCAACGCCTCGTAGAGCGTCTGCGCCTGATCTGGCGCCGCGGCCGCGTCGAACGACGGCCGTCGCCCGCGCCGGCAATCGCCGAACAGCGTGAACTGGGAGACGACCAGCACGCTCCCCGCCCCGTCGGCCAACGCGTTGTTCATCTTCCCGTCCGCATCCTCGAAAATCCGGAGTCCGAGAATCTTCCGGGCCAGATAGTCCACGTCTGCGTCGCGGTCCGTGCCCGTGACCCCGACCAACACGAGTAGACCGCCGGCAATCTCCCCGGCGACCCGTTCGCCCACCGTGACGCGCGCCGAGCGCACCCGTTGGACTACCGCCCGCACCGCTCACCCTCGCGCGCGCACCGGACCTCGCCCCGATCGCCTCACCGAGCCCCCACCCCGTCGGCCGGCACTCCGGTCATCTGCAAGGCGACGCCGAGATACCGGCCATCGTCGTTGGTCGAATCTCGCAAACGGGGCACGAATCCGTTGCGGGTGATCACCGACAGCACGAAGCCATAGCCCGACCGGGCGTAGACGCTGCGCACCGGCAGCTGGATGGAGACCGGGCGTCCTGGGTCCAGATCCACCGTACGGCTGGCGCCGCCAGCCGCCAGGGTCACTCGGTCGCCGACCGGCGACCGGAGCTCGACCTCCAGCGCCGCCAGCCGGTCGGCGCTGCGCACGATCAGTTCGGCGTGCGACTGCCCGGACACCCAGATGCCCGACGCATTGGGCCGCGCCGCCCGGTCGTCCAGAAAATAGAGCAGGAGCTCGGGATCGCGGCCGTAGCGGATGCGGGACCGACCCTGATCGAGCATGACCGGCAGGTCGTTGACCATCGTCAGCTCGACCGGCAGGGCACGGAGCAGCCCCCGATCGGCGTTGAGCCAGGGCCGCTTCACGCCCACGAATGGGTCGACGAGAATATGGGCGACGAACAGCAGTCCACCGAGCCAGGCGACAATGCCCGGCGCCATCGAGCGGGCGGCCGGCACCAGGAAGAACAGCGTCGGATAGGCGCTCAAGAAATACCGATTGCCGGCTGGCCCGCCCCCCCCGGACCACGTGTTCGGAAGCATGACGAGCAGGCCGAACGCAGTCGCCGCCGTAGCGACCGCAATCATGGCGTGCCAGACCGCCAGCGTCCGGCGCCGCCAAAAGGCCCACGCCGCGATGAACATGCCGGGGAAGAAGTACGGGAGGAGGCCGAAGTGCCGGCCCACGAAGAGGTAGACAACGTTGTGCCCAAACTGCGTCAGGTAGGTGCGCGACGGCGCGCGCGCCGCGATCTCGTTGGTGCTCACGCCGACGCCCAGCTCGTCGAAATTGGCGCGCTCCGCTTCGAACGGAAACCGTCCGGAGAACGTCTTCCGGTCGCCACCCTGATAGTTCCACTCCCCGGAGACGATCGCATTGGCACCGAACCCACCCACGACGACCGCGACGAAGACGACCCCAACGCCCAGCCCGTCCAACATCCGCTTGCGCCACAAGGCCAGACCAATCAGCGGCAACACGAGCAGGACGTTGCTCGGTTTGGAGAACGTTGCCAGGCCCAGCAGCGCTGCCGCCGCCAGGTCGCTGCGCGAGCCGCGGAGCAGGCCGGCCGCGCCGTGGCTAGGCGCCGCCCGCACCTCCTTGTATAGCCAGACGAAATAGCCGAAGAAGACGAGCGAAAAGTTGAAGATCTCCGACGTGAGCCAGATGCTGTAGAGCGGAACGATGGACCCGCCGACGAATCCGCAGGCGACGAGCCAGGCCGCCGGCCGGGACATCCGGGTCGCCGCGAACGTGGCACCAGCCACGACGACCCCGACCAGCAGGAGCACGTGGAACACCCAGAGACCGTTCAGCCCGAAGAGCTTCACGAACGGTGCCGCGGCCAGCGAGTAGATGAACGCCTTGCCGAAGTACAGCCTGTCGGGATCGCTGACCGAGGTCCGACTGACATGCACGAACGGCCACCGCCGGTCGACCGACAGTTCGCGGCCGGCGCTGCGCTTCAGAAAAATGCCGTCGGGCCCACGACCGTACACTCGCCAGAAGCGCAGCAGGTCCCGTCGCTCGAAGGCCAGGTCGCCGTCATGGGCGACACTCAGCGCCATGCTGACATACGACGCTTCGTCGCCCTTGACACCGTACGCCGTGCGGACCACGTCCAGCGAGAGCGCCGCCGTGAGCAGCAGGCCAGCGGCGATCAGCACGAAGGGCAGGATGGGATCACGCGTGGTCTCCCGGGTCGATACGCGGTGATCGCCAGGCTCGTGCGGCGATGCCAGGGGGCCCACGCGCATACTATATACTAGCGATCCGCGGCGCTCCGACCAGGCGATCGAGACCGCTGCGCCGCCGCAGACTGTTCCCGTTACCCGCTACCTGCTGACCGCGCAGCCGCCTTCTTCAATAGCTTCCTCCCCAGCAACGCGGCATGCAACGCGATCTCAACTCGCTCCACCACCGGGTGTTCGACCTGGCAATCGTCGGCGGGGGGATCTCGGGCGCCTGCCTGGCGCATGACGCCGCCCAGCGCGGCCTCGACGTCGCGCTCGTCGAGCGCGCGGATTTCGGCGGCGCGACGTCGGCCGCGTCGTCCAAGCTGCTGCACGGCGGTCTTCGCTATCTGCAGCACGCTCGTCTCGACAAGGTCCGTGAGTCGGCGTACGAGCGGGCCTGCTTTCAGCGGATCGCGCCTCACCTGACTCGCTGGGTCCCGTTTGCCATTCCCACGCACACCGGGCTGCTGCGGGGCCGCACGGCGCTCCGCGCCGCCCTAGCGGTGTACAACCTCCTCACGTACAGCGCGGATCGCCTCGTGTCCGATCCGGCCAAGCGCACGCCGTCCGGCGAGTTCTACGAGCCAGACGAACTGACCGCACGCGTGCCAGCGATCGCGGGTCGCAACGACCTGACCGGGGCTCAGATCGTGTACGAGTCGCACCTGCACAGCTCCGAGCGCATGACGCTGGCCTTCCTCAAGACGGCCGTCCGGAACGGCGCCACCGTCGCGAACTACGTGACCGCGCAGCGCGTACTCCGCGCCGGCGACCGCGTGACGGCGCTGACCGTATGCGACGAGGAGACCGGGGACACGTTCGACATCCGGACCCGGATTGTAGCCAACGTCACCGGTCCGTGGATCGGGTCGCTCGATACTCGGTTCGAGATCGGCGCCCTGCGACGACCGGTGACCGGCTTCTCCAAGGGCGCCCACATCATTACGCGACAGGTCGTCGACCGGCTGGCGCTGGCGCTCTCCACCAACCGGCGCACCCAGGCGATGGTCCACCGCGGCGGCCGGCATATCTTCGTCATCCCGTGGCGCGGACACTCCCTGATCGGCACGACCGATCATCCGTACGACGGTGACCTCGATCAGGTGGCGGCCACCGATCGGGACGTCGACGACCTTCTGGCCGACGTGAACGACGCCCTCCCCGGGGCGGCGCTCAGCCGGCGTGACGTGACCTATGCCTTCGCGGGCATCTACCCACTGACGGCCCGGCAACTCCGGCCCACGGTCTATCAAGGGTCCGGGGACTTTCAAATCGTGGACCATGGGGTGCGCGGCGAACCGGGTGGCGTCGTCTCGGTACTCGGCGCGAAGTTCACGACGGCCCGCCGGCTCGCCGAGCTCGCGACGACGCGCCTCACGGCGCGGCTCGGCCGACCCGCCGGGCCGTGCCGAACTCACGACACGCCGTTGGTGGGCGGTCAGATTCCAGATCTCACCGCCTTCACCGACGCGGCGGTCGCCCACCACGCAAGCCGCCTGGATCGAGCCACCGTCGAGCATTTGGTACATCACTACGGCACCGAGCTCGACGCCGTCATGACGTCGGTCGACGGCCTAGACGCCGCCCAGCGCCTCACGCCCGCACGCGAGTCGGTGGTCGCCGAGATCGTGTATGCCGTCGAGCACGAGATGGCGCGGCGCCTCGACGATGTGGTGTTCAGGCGCACCGGGCTTGGCACGATCGGCCACCCGGGACAGGCCTGCCTGCGTCGGTGTGCCGAGCTCATGGGACGCGCGTTGCGTTGGACGGCGGCGGTCATCGACGAGGAAGTCCGTCGCACGGACGCGAAGCTCACCGGCGCGACCGGCCCACGCTGAGAGCATGGCCCCGCTCAAGACACTCGTGATCGCCCCGACGCCGTTCTTCGGCGATCGAGGCTGTCATATCCGAATCTACGAGGAGGTGCGCGCGCTGGCTCGGCGGGGTGTGGAATCCCTCGTCGTGACCTATCCGACGGGGCGGAACCTCCCAGATGTGGCGATCGAGCGGGCGCAAGCACTGCCCGGCGTCCAAGCCGCCGCGTTGGGTCCCAGTCTGGCCAGGCCGGTGCTCGACGCGATGCTCTGGCGCGCCGTCCGGCGGGCCGCCAGACGGTTCCAACCGGATCTGCTGCACGCGCACCTGCACGAAGGGATTCTGATCGGCGCGTGGGCCCGCCGCCGCCTCGGTCTTCCGCTGCTCGCCGACCTGCAAGGCAGCCTCACAGCCGAGCTCGTCGACCACGCGTTCCTGCGCGAGCGAGGCCTCCTGACCAGCACCGCCCGACGCCTCGAGGCCTGGCTCGTGCGCCGACCCGATCGGATCCTCACCAGCTCGGCCCACGTCGTGTCGCTCCTGACCGCCCAAGGTGTCCCGCCCGAGACGATCACGCCTTTTCCTGACGGCGTCGACCTCGACGCATTCCGTCCGCGCCCGCCCGACCCGGAGCTGGTCACCCGGCTGGGATTGACGGGCAAGCGCGTCGTCGTCTTCCTCGGCGTGCTCACGAGCTACCAGGGCGTCGACCTGCTGCTCGATGCGGTACCGCGTGTCGTCCGTGCCGTCGGTGACGTGCACTTCCTCATCATGGGCTACCCCAACGAGGACCGCTATCGTGCGCGTGTGCAGGCGAGCGGACTCGCCGCATCGGTGAGCCTGCCCGGTCGGATCGATTACGCCGAGGCCGCTCGGTGGATCTGCCTCGGCGAGGTTGCCGTGTCGCCCAAGCGGTCGCTGTCCGAGGCCAATGGAAAGCTGCTCAACTACATGGCCTGTGGCCGCGCCGTCGTGGCCAGCGATACGCCGGTCAACCGTGAACTGCTCGGTGAGGCGGGCACCTATGCTCCCGTTGGCGACGCGACCGGCCTGGCGGACCGCATCATCGAATTGCTCCGACAGCCCGGACTGACCCGCGCGCGGGGCGCCTCGCTGCGCCGCCGGGCGGAGCAGGGGTTCGGCTGGCCCGCCCTCGCCGCTCGGCTCGAAGCGGTCTACCGCGAGTTGCTCGGGCAACGGCGACCGGCCGGCGCCTGACGCCAATTGCCCCTCGCCAGCGGCTCGGATAAGATCGCGCCTAGCAGCCCCCGTCGTGAAAGCCCCGCGTTGCACCGAGACCGGCGGGCGTGAGGACCTGCGACGTTGATCATTGGTCATTGATCAGCGAGCAGCGAGCAAGATCATCGATCATGCGTGACCCCTATCGTGTAGAACGCCAGTTCGGGCAGACGGTCGGCGGCATCCTGGCCGCCATCGGCGGCTGGATGCTGTTCCGGCACGGCGATACCCTGGCAGCTCGCACGCTCCTCAGCGTCGGCGTCGTCCTGGTCGTCACAGGCGTGCTGGTTCCGCGGGCCCTGCGCTGGCCGAACCGCTGGTGGATGCGTCTCGCCGAAGCGCTGTCGTTCGTCGGCACGCGCGTCGTACTCGGGCTGGTGTTCTTCGGCGTGATGACGCCGATCGGTGTCATCAAGCGAATGACCGGCTGGGATCCCCTGGGCCGGCGACGCGCGGAGCAGCCCACATACTGGTCGCCCTACCCCGAGCGGAACCGCAATCCGAAGCATTTCGAGAAGATGTTCTGATCGCCGCCTGGAGGATCGCCATGGGCAAGGCCCAAGTGCTCGCCGAATTCTGGGAATTCCTACGATACAACAAGAAGTACTGGCTGTTGCCGATCGTCATCGTGCTGGTGCTGGCCGGCTTGCTGATCGTACTGGCACAAGGCTCGGCGGTGGCACCCTTCATCTACACGTTGTTCTAAAGATGAGATGACGGCCATCCTCGGCATCTCGGCGTACTACCACGATTCGGCGGCGTGCCTCGTCGTCGACGGCGACATCGTCGCCGCGGCGCAGGAAGAGCGCTTCACGCGAAAGAAGCACGACCACGACTTCCCGACGCGGGCCATCGGCTACTGCCTCGCGGAGGCGGGACTCTCTCCGGACGACGTCGACTATGTCGGCTTCTACGACAAGCCGCTCGTGAAATTCGAGCGCCTGCTGGAAACCTATCTGGACTACGCCCCGGCGGGGTTTCCGTCGTTCCTGAAGGCCATGCCGCTCTGGATGAAGGAAAAGCTCTGGTTGCCGGACCTCATCCGGCGGCAGTTTGCGGAGCTCGAGGGACTCGACGACCCCAAGGACATCAAGCGACGGGCCAAGGCGTTTCGCTGGCGGCTCTGCTTCGGCGATCATCACGAATCCCACGCCGCGTCGGCCTTCTATCCGTCGCCCTTCGAGGAGGCGGCCATCATCACGGTGGACGGCGTCGGCGAGTGGGCCACGGCGTCGGTCGGCTACGGGCGCGGGCACGAGCTCACCCTGCTGCACGAGTTGCGCTTCCCGGACTCGCTCGGCCTCCTGTATTCCGCCTTTACCTATTTCACAGGCTTCAAGGTGAACAGCGGCGAATACAAGATCATGGGACTTGCGCCGTATGGCGAGCCCACCTACGTGCCCCTCATCAAGGACAAGCTGCTGGACATCCGGGACGATGGATCGATCCGGATGAACCACGAGTACTTCACGTACGCCAAGGGGCTCCGGATGACGGGCAAGGCGTTCGAGCGGCTGATCGGCGGGCCGCCCAGACGGCCCGAGTCGCGCCTCACGCAGCGTGAGATGGACCTTGCGCGATCGATTCAGGAGATCACCGAGGAGGTCATGCTCAAGGTCGCCCGGTTCGCCCAGCGCGAAACCGGACTGCCCCATCTGTGCCTGGCTGGCGGCGTGGCGCTCAACTGCGTGGCCAACGGGCGCATCCTGCGAGAGGGGCCGTTCGAGGAAATCTGGATCCAGCCCGCGGCCGGTGACGCCGGCGGCGCTCTCGGCGTCGCGCTGGCGATCTGGCACCGGTATCTCGAGCGCCCACGCCAGTCCGCCGAACGTCTGGGCGCCTGGGTCGCGACGCGGGCCTGGCGCGGCGCCCAGGCGGGCCTGGCCGCGCGGTCGGTCGGCGCCATGGAAGCAGTCGCCGAGCTGCCGCCGTACGCCGACGGCATGAAGGGCGCGTGCCTCGGCCCGCGGTTTTCCAGCGACTCGATTCGCGCCTGGCTCGACGCGCGCCGTCTCCCCTACCGTCGCGTCGCACTCGACGAGCTGCCAGACACCGTGGCCGGCCTGCTGGCCGCCGAAAAAATCGTCGGACTGCATCAGGGACGCATGGAATTCGGCCCCCGCGCGCTGGGGGGCCGGAGCATCCTCGGCGACCCGCGCTCGCCGCGCATGCAGTCGATCATGAACCTGAAGATCAAGTATCGCGAGAGTTTCCGTCCGTTCGCGCCGAGCGTGCTACGCGAATACGCCGCCGATTGGTTCGAGCTCGACACCGACTCGCCCTACATGCTGCTCGTCGCCGACGTGCAGGCCCGGCGCCGGCGCGCCGCGCGCGAAGACGAGTCGCGCCTCTGGGGCATCGACAGGCTGAACGTCCCACGCTCCGAGATCCCGGCGGTCACGCACGTCGACTACTCGGCTCGCGTCCAGACCGTCCGGCGCGACGTGGCGCCGGTCTACTGGAGCATCCTCGAGGCGTTCCGGCAGCTCACCGGCTGCCCGGTCATCGTGAATACGTCGTTCAACGTCCGGGGCGAGCCGATCGTCTGCACGCCGGAGGACGCCTACCGCTGTTTCATGCGGACCGAGATGGACGCGCTCGTCCTCGAGGACTGCGTGCTGGACAAGGTGGCGCAGCCGGCATTCGAGGAGAGTGAGGACTGGCGGCAGACGTTCACGCTCGACTAGCAGCGTCCCAACTGGTCGGACGCCAGAAACGCTCGGAGGTCGTGACGCGCCGCCCGGAGGGACCGGCGGCCGATCAGCCATGAGCATCTGGGACACCCTCGCCGGCCGCCGCGCGCGGGTGTTTCCGCAGCAGCGCAGCGTCATCATGCAGCAGCGCTGCGGCCGCTTCGGCCTCCGCTACTCCGTGGGCGATCCCGCCGACTACATTTTCACGATCGACATCTACGCCTACATGGACAACGCCCATCCAGAGCGCCATCTGGGGTGGTGGCGCTTCGAGCTGCCGCGTGGCGCCGGTCAGGCGTCGGTCGAGATGGATTTCGACCCGATCCGCGCGGAATCGATGACGCTGCGGGTAGGCGGCACGCCTGTGCCAGCGCTGGATCAGTGGCACAACCCGGACTACGCGTTCGACCCGCTTGGCGATCTGCAGCTGGTGCTCCGCACGGGCTCGGGTGAAATCCAGCGGATGGAGCCGGTGCTCCTGAAGTTCACCGATCGCGACATTCTCCGTGAGTTCTACGTTCGGCAGTACGCGTCGGAAGGCTACACCGCACGCACCGATGCGCCGTTCCTGCACGAGCTACACGACTACAAACTGGGCCGGCTACGCGAGCTCTTCGACCGGCACATCCCGGACGGCGGACGGGCCATCGACGTCGGCTGCGGCCGCTCGCTGTTCACCGAAATCGACGCGACGTTCCCATTCACGGTCTACGCCGGCGATCTGAACTACGAATCAGTGCACGCGCGCGCGATCGCCGTGCCGCAGCAGTCGTGGGCCGTCTTCGACGCCGCCGCGGTGCCGTTCGCCGACGAGCAGTTCGACGCGCTGTTCGCCGGTGAGGTGATCGAGCACGTCACGAATACGGAGGCGACGTTACGCGAATGGTGGCGTGTCCTCAAGCCGGGCGGGGTCGCGATCATCACGACGCCAAACAAGGAGCGTCTGGTCGCCGTGGCGGACCGCCTGGAGTGCCCCTACAGCCGCGATCATCTACGCGAGCTTTCCTACCGCGAACTGACCCGACAGCTGCTGCCGGCCGCCGGCTTCGACTTCGCCGAACAGTCCTGTCTCTACCTCGAGCTCTGGCTGCAGAACCTGTTCAACGGCCGGCGCGTCCAGGACTTCCTGCAGCGGGAAGGCAATCAACGAAAGCGTGTCCCACTGATGCGGAAGCTCTTCCCGCTCGGCCGCTTCGTCCCGTGGTGGTCGATGGCGATGATCGTCGTGGCCCGCAAGCGCGCGGCGTGATCCCGCAACCACGGGCGGCTAGTGGCTAACGCCGTCCCGCCGGGTCGCGCACACGATAGAGTCGCATCGTCCCTTCGCGCCCGACGGGAACGAACCTCCCGTGCCGGTCGAGGCGACGGACGAGCTCGCGTCCACGTAGCTGATTGCGGTATAGATCGAGGTGCACGAGCACGTAGCGGACGCCCAGTTCGCCTAATCGGACGATCGCCGCGCGAGCGGGAAGCCGGTTCAACAACGCCGCGTCGGCGTCGAACCCATCCGGCCGCCGGCCGCTGTAGCCGTTGACCAGCGGTTTCCAGTGCGCCGTCGTCGCGAGCACGTAGTGAGCGTTCCGGTGAAAAGTCGTGCCCCGAAAAATCGGAAGCTCCAGCACCGCGCCCGGGTCCGGATCCTCGGCAATCTGGACGTAGATCTCCGGAAGACCGTTGTACGGCTCGAGCCTGAGCGGGGCGTGCAGCGCTTCACCGGTCACGAGGGCCAGCGCAACCACTCCCGCCACCAATCCCGCCCGCGCTGGCAGGCGCCGCCGCAGATCCGCGAGTCCCATGCCGGCTAGCGCCGCCACCGCGAAGAGCACCAGGATGCCGAAGCGCGCGGCGGCGCGCATCCCCTGCATCGGGGGAATCAGCTGGTAGGCCCAGCCGTAGATCGGCGTCGAGGTGCCCAGGGAGAGCACGAACCCCACGGCCGCGATGGCCAGACACATCCGCCGTCTCGCGGCCCAGGAGGGATTCCCCGAGGCCAGCGCCGCCACGGTCAGACCGAGCGCCAGCACCCCGGGGAACAACGCTTCCTGGGTGAATTCTCCGTAGACGCGGTGGCTCCACACGTCGAAGTGAGGCCAGGCCGTCGTCGAGAGATAGCTCCAGAGCGACGCGGAGTACACCGCGACCGAGTCGAGCGACCGCCGGACGCCCCCTTCGACACGGATTTGGCGGTAGGGCCAGAGCAGCACAGTCGCGAGGAGAAATGCCGCGCTCGCTGCCGCGGCCAGCCGGATGAGCGCCGGCCTCCCCCGCCGGCCCCACCACTCAGGGATCCGGGCTGCCGCACCCGCGGCTGCGGCAAAGCCGACGAAGACCGCCAGGTAGCCGGAGGTGAGCGCCGCCAGCACGATCCAGAGCCCCAGCCACAGCGCGTCCCGCGTGCGCTGCCCCGTCAGCACCCGGTCCAGCGACCAGATGGCCAGGGGCAGCCATTGGACGTGCACCGCCTGCAGGTGGGGGAGCCGCGTCATCGAATGGGCATTGAAGGCCATCAGCGCACCGGCCAGGAGTCCGGCCCACGGGTCGCCGGTCCAGGCCTTCACGAGGGCGTACATCGCCAACGCCGTCAGCGTATAGCCGATGAGCAGCAGCACGTTGTAGGTCGGGACAGCCGACACCCCCAGCCGCGCGAACGGAATCGCCATGACGCCCGGCACGATGAGCGGCTCCGAGTAGGTCAGCGTGTCGGGATGCGGATGGAAGATATTGGCGTCGAACACGCCGAGCGGGTCGACCGGCAGCGTGCGGCTGACCCACGCCACGATCCAGGTGTTCAGCATCGTGTCCGCGTTGTCGTTGCGGGACAGTCCGCCCAGATCGGAAGCCAGCGGCCAGGTATGCACGATCGCGAGCAGCAGGAAGAAGCCCGCGGCCATAAGGCCAGGACGCGTCAGTCTGCCCACCCAGTGCGTGTTCATGGGAGTCGCACCATCCTGATGCTGACGCGGCAGTCCACGCGCTGGCGCGGGCTGTCCTCACGCGACAGCGTGGTCGTCACGGCCAACTCAGCCGCCCGCCGGCCGGGCATGACCGGCACGAGCACCTCCGCGCGACCGCCGGGCGCCAGCCGGCGCGACTCGGCCCATTCTCCAGACGCGATACGAACGTCGTCGGGCGCCGTGCCCGTGTTCGTCACGACCACGACGGGCTGATACCCGTCGGGGACCGCCACGACCACGACGCCGGTCTGCTGACGGCCGATCCAGAAATGATCGTCATCCGGCTCTACGACATCGTCGATGAAGTACACCACGCCGCCTCGTGGCCCCGGCAGCCGTCGCAAGGCCCGCACGCCGTCTCCGCGATCGAGCCGCGCCTGCCGGGGCACGAGGTCGCGCGGTACGACCTCGACCCGCGAGACCGTCCCGCCATCTCCGGGCACCCTGGCCCACACACCGTCGAGACCCACGGGCAGCTCGAAGGGCACGACGATGGGGCTGCCCGTCCCATTCGTCTCCGCAGCGATCGTGCCCCGCAGCCGTCGCAGGTAGTACACGACCGAGACCGGCATCACGTCTCGCGCGTCGGTCTGGAACAGGCGCAGCTCGTACCGACCAGCCGGAAGATTGAACGGCCCCAACATCGTCGAGGGGCCTTGCTCCAGCACTCTCCGCGTGTCCGCGCCGGCCGCCGGCACCGTCTCGGCCAGCAACTGCTCGTGTGACACCCAGGCCGGCGGATCGTACTGAACCGCTCTGAGACCCTCGACACCGAATCTTGAGAGCAAGTCACCCCGCCCCTGACGCTCGATTGCAGACCGCTCGGTGGCGGTCAGCCTCGGCCCGGCCAGCACGGCACCACCCGCGAGGGTCCCGACGACCAGGGCAACGCCTGCCCAGTAGGCAGCCTCTCCCGCAGCCGACGCCGCGCGCGCCGCGAGGCGCGCCAGCCAGAGCGCGGCGGCCACCGCCACGATCCAGGGCGCCACCTCGACGAGGGGCGCCACCCAGTCCTCGCGAATGAAGCTGCCAAGCGCGGCATTCAGCGGCGCCGGCCCCGCCAACTCGCGAATCAAGCGGCTGACGCCGTCACGATCCTCGATCAGTAGCTCCAACCGATCGGAGGTCCAGCCGGCAACGACGACCGCCAGGCCCCATGCCCCGGTCACCCACCACGCCCCCGCCAGCACCGGCCGACGGACACCGGCGGCCGCAGCGGCGAGCAGCGGCGCCACGACCGGCACCAGCGGCAGCAGGAATCTCGCCGGCGGGCTCGTCCCGCCCCACCACATGTAGGCCTGGGTCACGGCGCCGCCGAACAGACCGACCGTTGCCAGACTCCACACCACGAACCACCGATGCGGCGACCGGCGCCAGAGCAGCCACGTGCCCGCCGCCGCCAGCGTGTAGACCGGTGCGAACAGCAGGAGGCCGAACTCCTGGTCCAGCGCGAGGCCGAGGAGACCGCGCGGCACATTGCTCAGGGACAGGCCGGCGCCGGCACCGCCCCCGTAGGCCGCCATCGGATCGACCCGTCCGTACATCACGTAGGCGGCGCCGAGCCATGCGGCCAGGGAGATCGCGACCGATGCGCCAAGCGCCGCCAGGAGCCGTACGCGCGGCCATAGCCGCACCGCGAGCCCGACCCCCACGCAGGCCGAGCAGGACCGCGAACTTTGTGTGCAACCAGGGCAGCAGCGCGAGCACTGCGCCCCGACGCACCCACCGCGCGAGATCGCCGGACACGGGCTCGACGATCCATCGTGCCGCCCATGCCATGACCAGCGCTGCCGCGACCTCCGGATAGATCATCCAGGCCAGTGGCACCACCGGAACGGATATCGTCGTCACCAGCCAGGTCAGCCGAGCCGCCCGGTCCCCCGCCACGCGGCACGCCAGATCGTAGATGGCCAGTGTCAACAAGGCGGACAGCAGCGACATCATGACCACGACACCCGGATAGCCGGCCATGGCGTAGGCCGGCGCCACGACGGTTGGCAGCCCCGGGGCGTGGAGCGAATAGACGACGCCGCCGACGCCCCGGGCCAAGAAATCCATCGGGAGCACGCCTTCGAAGAAGCTGTCGTAGTCGCGCTGCGCGTGGTTGTTCTCGATCTGCAGGTCGCCGTCCTGGACCAAGCTATGGGCGATCACCAGATAGTGCGGCTCATCGCCCCCCGGCCCCATGGTTCGGATCGTCGACACACCCCCGGTCAGGAACAGGGCCAGCGCCGCCGCGAAGAGGACCGGCCGGGGCAGCGCCGTCGCGGCCACGCGTCCGGCCGCCGTGCGGAGCCACGGCCAGAGCAGGCCGATCCCAGCCAGCGCGGCCATCACCCATTTGGCCGGTCCCGCCAGGAGCAGGAGCAGAGGCGCCAGACGCCCCGCACCCGGGAGGTACGGCACCGCCCAGAGCGTCAAGAGCAGCAGCGGCGCCATCCGCCAGGCAAGCGCCGTGAGCGGCAGGCGCCACAGGCGCTCGCAGCACATGGCGAGCGCGATTCCGATGACGAGCGCCGCCGCGAGCGCCCGCCAGAGCCACTCGAGGGGCGGCACGAACCCGACGAGTCGCAGGCCGCTCTCCGGCCACGCCACGATGTGCAGCGACGCCGGTGCCACCCAGACCGCCACACCGACCGCCAAGGTTGCGCCCACGACGACAGCGCCGGCGGCAACATGCCCACGGCCAGCCGCGGAGGCCAGCGCCGTTCTCTGAGACTCAAGAGGTCGCGCCACGCGTCAGTGCCTCAGTGCCTCAGTGCCTCAAGGCCTCAAGGCCTGCGGCCGCATCACGTACGCCAGCGCGGTGCCGCCCAGGGTGTACTCGACGAGCTGCGATACGGCATGCGCGAGGATGCCCGTCACGATCGCGTGCTCGGTGGTGAAGCCCAGCTGCGAGAAGCTGAGGGCCCAGGCCGCTTCGTAGGTGCCGAAGCCGGCGATGCCGTGAATCGGGAGCGCGCTGGCCAGCTCGGCGCTCACCACACCGAGAAACACCCTGAAGAATCCCACGCCGGCCGCCGTGTAGCCCAGCGGCGCCATGATCGAGAGGACCAGCAAATAGTAGCTGCCGAACTTGCAGAGGCGAACGCCCAGCGAGAGCAACAGAACGGTCCCAAAGATCCGCCGGGCCCAGGCCGCCCGCAGCGCGCGAGCCGTCCCGCGGAGCCAGCCCGACATGCGCGCGCGCCATCCGCCGGCGGAGGTATCCACACGGTCCGCAACGAAGAGGGCGACCGGCGCGGCGACACGCATGGCCGCATAGGCGACCGCCGCCAGCCCAACGCTGAGCGCCGCCAACCACCCCGCCGGCACGCCACCGCCACCCCCCACCACAGCGACCGCCAGGACGAGGAGCGGAGTCAAGGCGACGACGTCGAACAAGACGGCGAGCACCAGACTGGCCAGACCGTCCTCGACCGTGCGTCCCGCCCGCCGAGCCAGCAGATACACGTACGACAGCTCGCCCAACCGGGCCGGCAGCAGGTCCACAAACAGGTTGCGCGCCAGCGTGATCGCGACCAGCGTCCCCAGCTTCGCCGACCGCCCGAGGAGCACCCAGAAGCGTACGGCGCGGAAGCCCACACCCATCAGGAGCACCGTCACAAAGCCGGCCAGGTAGTCCCGACGCAGGCCGCGCGCGGTGCGCACGAGCTCTGCCGAATCGATCTGTGAAAGCAGATACGCGAAGATTCCGACCGTCAGGGCCAGCGACACGAGCCAGGGACGCCATCGACGCAGGGCGCCTACGTGCGCGGCCATCGATCAGCCAGACGCGGCCGCCGGCTCCCGGACGCGCAGCACCGTGGCCGGTGACCCGGCCGCAATCGCAAAGTCCGTCAGATCCTTGGTCACCACCGAGTTCGCTCCGACGACGACGTCCCGCCCGACCGTCACGCCGTCGAGAACCGTCACCCCGGCGCCAATCCAGCAGTTCGGCCCGATCGTGATCCCGCGCGACGGCCTGGCCTGATCGATGATAGCGACGTCGGTGCGGGCCAGATCATGGCCGCCGCCCACGATGTAGGCGTATCCGGCGATCAAGGTGTGCGCACCGCAACGCACGTGACTCGCGGAGAACACCGTGCAAAACGCGCTGATGTTCACGCCGTCCTCGAGCACGATGTCGCCGTCCTTCGTGTTGACGCTCGAATGCCGCCCGATGAACACGCCGTTCCCGATTGTAATCCCGTCATTCGACACACCCTTTGCGTCGAGGACGCATCCTTCATCGACCACGACGTCGTCGCCAATTCGAATCTTGTGCGGATGCCGGAGCGTGATGCCGGCACCGAAGAACACGTTGCGGCCGCAACTCCCGAGCAGGCGGGGATAGAGCCAGGATCGCAGGAGCAGCCCCAGCGCGCCCGGCACGTTTCGGGCGATCACCATGGTCGCTTCGTACTGGAGCAGCGCACCCCACCCGTCGCGGCCCACGACGATGTCCTGATATTTCTTCCGCGTGCTCCGAGAGGCGTCGAAAATTTCGCGCGGAACGTCGTCGAGTTTTCGATCCACCAGCGCAATTATAGCATCCGGGCGGTAGCCGCCTCTCGACGGAGCCCGAACATTTCGGTATCGAGCACCGCCGGTGCCAGCGCCACAAGCATCGCGATGTCCGAGACGAGCATGATCGACAGCGCGTCGGTGCCCCCGACGCCGACCACGCCGGCCAGATACACGAACGCCGCCTCCTGGACGCCGAAGCCGCCCAGCGAGATGGGCAGGCGCGCCGACGCCATCGCCAACGGAACGGTCGCGACCAGGATCAGCGGCGGCACGTCGACACCCAGTCCAATCGCGGCGACATAGGCAATCGCCGCCGAGAGCAGGCCCTCGAAGACCGAGAGCACGTAGAACACCGCCAGCACACCGGGATGCTGCCGGTACCGGCCGTAGGCTTCCGCCGCCCGCCGCAGCCGCGATGACGACCCCGCGGCGCGGCTGGCCCAGCGCTCGGCCGCCAGCAGCGAGCCCACGAACGCGACCGTGCCAATCACGACCGCCGCCAGCAGCCAGACGAAGAGTGACTCGACACCGAGATCGGCCAACGCGTTCGCCAAGATGAGGCAACTCAGGAGCGCGACCGACGCCATCGCCATGACGCCCAGCAGCCGCTCGATGACGATGGACGCGGTCACCTCGAGCATGCCGACCCGACGCAGCGCGATGACCCGCATCGCGTCCGCTCCGACCGTGACCGGCAGGACCAGGCCGACCAGCGACGACGCAAAATAGGCGCGCACCGCCGTCCAGAGACCGACCGCGACGCCACGCGCCGCGAGCAACAACGACCACTTGTAGGCCATCACGAAGCGATCGAGCGCGCTGAGCGCCACGGCCGCCAGGAGCGGCATGAGGCGACTGCCGCGCAGCAGGGCGAGTAACTCGGTTGGCTCGGCCACCACGAACACCAGCACGCCCAGCAGTCCTACGGTGACCGCGAGCCTGGCGGCGAGCGGAAACAGGCCGCCCCTCTTCGTCATTTTTGTAAGCGTTCGAGACCTCAGGCCGCCTGAACGGCCTGTCCCTCGATGAAGCGTCGGTGCCAGATGGCGAGGTTCATCAGGCCCCACAGCACGTGGTTGTGGTTGCGCACGCGGCGCAGATGCTCGTCGATCAGCGTGTCGACATGGCCCATCTGCAGATGCTCGCGCAGTAGCGGCGAGCCGCGGAGCAACCCCGTCATGTAGCCGCGCAGGTCCCCGCGCAGCCAGTTCTTGATGGGCAGGCTGTAGCCCTGTTTGCCCCGGTCCAGGACGAACGGGGGTAACACCCCCACCATTGCCTTGCGATAGATCGACTTGGTCCGCAATCCCGGAAATTTCAGGTCGGAGGGAATGCGCGCCGCGAACTCCACCAGCGCATGGTCGAGGAACGGCACACGCACTTCGAGGCTCGTGGCCATCGACATCTTGTCGACCTTCATCAGCACCGAGTCGGGCATCGTCAACCGGAGGTCCACGTAGCACTCTCGGGCCAGCCGATCGACGTCGCCGGCACGGCCGGCGTGATCCCTGATCGGCGCAAAGGGATCCGGCACCACTCGCTCGAGAAAGGTCGGCGTGAAGAGGCGGCGGTCCTGAGCGGCCGACGAGAAGTACTGCCACCGCATGTGCTCCGCCTCGATCGGCAGCGCCGCCCCTTCGATGAAGCGCTTCAGCAGGTTGACGGTGCCCTTCTTCTGAGGCTGGTCCGGCAGCCAACGCACGGCGGGCTCGACGACGTGCCGACGTAGCGGCGCCGGCAACCTCGAGTACCACAACCGGTCGATCTTCGACGCGATAAACCGGTCGTAGCCAACGAAGACCTCGTCGCCACCCTCGCCCGAGAGACAGACCGTCACTTCCTCCCGGGCATGGCGGCAGAGCACGTGAAACGGCATCGACGACAAATCGGTCATCGGTTCGTCGAGATGCCAGACGCTCTTCTCGATCAACTCGGGTGTGAGCGGTTCGATGACGATTTCGTGGTGCTCGGTTCCATAGTACGCGGCCGCGCGGCGTGCGTAGTCCCACTCGCTGAATGTGTCGTCCCGGTAGCCGATCGTGAAAGTCGGTAGCTTCTCATCAGTCGCCTGCTTCGCGTAGGCCAGCACCGCCGTCGAATCAAGGCCGCCAGAGAGAAACACGCCCAGGCGGACGTCCGACATCAAGCGCTTCTCCACGGCCTCGCCGAGTAAGCGGCGAATCCCTCGGACGTAGTCCTCTTCGGACAGTTCCGCGGACTCGAACCGCACGTCCCAGTAGGACTCCACGACCGGCTCGCCGCCCGCCGCCAGCGTGAGCCGATGTCCGGCCGGCAGCTTTCGGACACCCCGAAACATGGTGGCCGGCGCCGGCACGAACTCGTACCCGACGTAGAAATAGAGCGACTCGAGGTCGACCTCGCGAGGCACCAGGTCTGACGCGAGGATGGCCTTGATCTCCGACCCGAAGACCAGCCGGGTCCCGTCCCAGTGATAGTAGACTGGCTTGATCCCGAGCCGATCACGGACCAGCGTCAACGACTGGGCCGCAGCGTCCCAGACGGCAAAGGCGAACTGGCCCTCGAAGCGATCGGCGGCGGCGGGCCCGAACTCCTCCCACGCGTGCACGATGACCTCGGTGTCGCATCGGGTACGGAAGCGATGGCCTGCCTGCTCCAGTTCGCGCCGCAGCGTGGCGTGGTTGTAGATTTCACCGTTGTAGGCCACCCACAGCGTACCCTCCTCGTTGGCCATCGGCTGATGACCCCCGTCCAGATCGATGATCTTCAGCCGGCGGGTACCGAACGCCATCGGACCACCTACATGGCTGCCGACGTCGTCCGGCCCACGGTGCACGATCGTGTCGAGCATCCGTGAGAGCGTTTCGCCGTCCGCCCGCCCTTCAGCCCGTGTATCGAACAACCCTGCGATTCCACACATGCGTCTGCCTGCGACTCCCTGCCTTTTCCGCTCTAGGCCTTAGAGATATCCGTGATCCCGGTACCACACGGCCGTCCGGGCCAGCCCGGTCGGCAAGTCCACCTTCGGCTCGTATCCCAGCGCTCGCCGTGCCCGCTCGATCCGAAACGCCCGGTTCTGGCGAAACCAATCTGCTCGACGGCGGAATAGCGGCGGCTCGATCCCCAGCGGCATGCAGACCGCCTCGCAGATCGCCGACGCCACCCACAGCGGCGCGAACGGCAGGTGTGTGATCCGGATGGACTGCCCCATCGCGGTGGCCACCGCCTCGACCAGATCGTTGAGGGCATAGTACTGCGCGTCGCCAATCAGATAGGCCTCGCCGCGGCCTGGACGGCTCGCCGCCAGCTCGAAGGCGTCAACCAAATTGTCGATGTAGAGCGGATGGTACAGCGTCTGGCCATCGCCGAACATCAGGAAACGGCCGCGCTTGACCGCCCGGAAGAGAAAGAGGAACCGCGCCGGATCGCCCGGTCCGTAGATCGCCATCGGCCGCAAGGTCGTCACTGGCAGTCCCCGGTCCACGAGCGGCGCAAGCGCCTGCTCCCCCTCGTACTTCGTCTGCTGGTAGTAATCCTCCGGCCGGATCGGCGAATCCTCATCGCCGGGCGGCGACTTGATGTCGCCGTGCACCCCCTGCGTGGAGCAGTTGACGAACGTCGTCACGCCGTGGCGCAGGGCGGCGTCTCCCACGATCCGCGTGCCCTCGGCGTTGACGTCGTGGTACACGTGCCGCGGCAGGTTGATCTTCCTGAACACCGCCGCCACATGGAATACCTGCTCGACCCCACGCATCAGGCCGTCGACCAAGCTCGCGTCGGTGACGCTGCCGAGGGTCAGGTCGGCGCCGAGCCCACGAAGCTCGTCGGTAAACAGGCCTGGCACGTCGTCGAGCACACGGACCGCATGCCCGCGCGCGAGTAGACGCCGGACGAGGTGACTACCCGTGAACCCGGTGCCGCCAGTGACGAGCGTCTGCATCGATGGTGACGGGACTCGTGAACGCTCCAGCGCGTAGCTTCGCCGACTTCACCTCAAGCCTAGCGATCGACATGCGAAAGGAAGCCGGCGAGGCGGGAGCGAGCGCCCGGCCAACCGGTCGGTCCCGCTCGGGCGATCCGAGCGTCGAGACGCGGGCACGAACAAACCGCGCGAATCATATCACGCGCGCCGACCCCGCCCGCACGGCTCGTCGCCGTCCATGTGGGCCGGAAGCCCTACAGTCGCACGATCGGCCAACCGATATCACTGCGCGAGAGTCGGCTGGCCCGCCTCATGTTTCCGCGTCGACGATGACCATGCCCCAACGGCGGTTCGGCCTGCTCACCCTCACCGGCATCATGCTGGCAGCGCTCGGGTGCAGCTCCGACAGAGGTGCCCCCTTCGCGCCCAGCGGGGCAATCCTGGCGCTCCGGATCCTCAATCCGGCGACGGTGGTCAACGAGGTCACGACAATCGTCGTGACGGCCAGCCAGGGCAGCGGCGCTCCCGTCGCGGACGGCACCGAGGTGGCGGTGACCGCCGCCAAAGGGACCCTCTCCCAGCACAAGCTCCGCACGCAGGGCGGGCAGGCCAGCGTCACCTACACCGCCCCGTCTGTGAGCGGGCTCGACCTGGTCTCCGCCAGCGCCGGTGGCGCCCTGGCCGAGTTGAGTGTTCGGGTCGCCTCGGCGGCCGCCGCTGAGGTCCAACTATCGGCGAGGCCGGAAACCCTGCCGGCCGGCGGCGGCACCTCGACGATTACCGCCGTCCTGGTGGACGCAACCGGTGCGCCGGTCATCGGCGCCACCGTGCTGTTCACGGCCACCAGCGGAACCCTCAACGCCACATCGGTCGTGTCGGACAGTGCCGGCAAGGCGGCCGTCGCGATCGAGACGGTCGAGCCGGCAACCGTCCAGGCCACGGTCGAAGGCGGCCCCGGCGCCGAGCACTTCTTGGCCGTCCGGGGCGTCCTCTCGGTCAGCGTGACCAGCCGTCCGGCGGAGCCACAGGTGGGCGACGCGGTGACCTTCACCGTCACGGCGCGCCAGGGCGGCGGTACGACGCCGACCGGCCGGCTGAAGGTGAGCTACGGCGACGGCAAGCGGTTCCAGCAGCGACTCGAGCGCCGGACCACGATTAGGCACGTCTACTCTTCCGCCGGCGCCTATACCGCCGAGATTGAGTTCGTGGCCGACAGCGGCGACACGGCGAACACCACCGCCACAGTCGTCGTCGTGCCAGTTCCGGTCACGTTCGCAGTGGTCGTCTCCAGCCGTCCAGTCCAGCCGCAGGCGGGCGACCTGGTGACGTTCACGGTCACCACCACCCAGAGCGACGGCGGGCGGCCGAACGGCCAGGTCCGCATCGCCTACGGCGACGGCAGCACGCACCAGCAACCGATCAACGGCACGGCGACGATGACCCACGCCTACGCGGCCGCTGGCTCCTTCACGGCCGAGGTGCAGTTCACCGCACCCGACGGCACGACGGCCCGGGCCTCGGTGACGGTCGTCGTCCAGCCAGTGGACCCACCGCCGCCGCCAGGCGGACCCGACGAGATCGATCTGAGCACCGTGATCTGGCTGCATCACGACGTCAGCGGCTGGGCACAAACCTCGACCATCACCCGCATCACGCACGGCGATCCACCGATCTGCATCGAGCACACGAAAGCCGGCGCGTGGCCGGCCCTCGACGACGGCGGCACGGTCGTCGAGGGCAATCCCTGGGTGTTCGTGCAGATCAGCGGCCAGTGGTACGCCGCCACCTACGAATGGCTCCGCCCCGGCCAGACGTGCAAGAGCCTCGACGCCGGCGACATGGCGGGACATATCAAGGTCGCCCCGCTCGACTCCTGGCGCCCCCGAACGGGTGAAGTCGTCGGCTTCATGGTGAGCAAGCCGGCCCGCTTCGGCCCCGAAGGACCGAAGAACGAACGGTCCAACGTCGTGCGCTTCGTCTGGCCTTGAGGCTGGTAGCCTCAAACATGGTGCGAGTGCTCCCTGGCTGGTCGCCGGGACGGGGCGCTCCGCTCACTCCAGGATGTCGCGGATGACGTAGGTGGGCTTGTTCTGGGACTCGTGGTAGGTGCGGGCCTGCATCTCGGCCAGCAGACCGAGCGTCCCGAGCTGGACGCCGGTGAAGATCAGCAGGATACCGAACAGCAGCAGCGGCCGGTCGCCGATCGGTTGGTTCCCGAACAAGCGCACGTAGGCCAGCCAGCCGGTCACCGCGAGCCCGACCCCTCCCATCAGCAACCCCATCAGGCCGAACATCTGCAGCGGCCGCGTGGAATAGCTCAACAGGAACTTCACGGTCATCAAATCCAGGATCACGCGCAGAGTTCGCGACAGCCCGTATTTCGAGCGACCGCGAGTGCGCGCGCGATGGTTCACGACCATTTCGTCCACCCGGACGCCGATTTCGCTGGCCAGCGCCGGAATGAACCGGTGCATCTCGCCGTACAGCTTGAGCGGCTTGACAACCTCCGCCCGGAACGCCTTCAACGAGCATCCGTAGTCGTGCAGGTGGACCCCCGTGGACTGCGAAATGATCCAGTTGGCGATCGTCGACGGCAGACGCCGCGTCAGCCACGCATCGTGCCGACGCCGCCGCCATCCACACACGATGTCGTACCCCTGCTCTAGCCGGCCCACCAACGCCGGGATGTCCCGCGGGTCGTTCTGTAGGTCGCCGTCTATCGTCACGATGGTCTGGCCTCGCGCGTGCGCGAACCCGGCCGAAAACGCGGCAGTCTGACCGAAGTTGCGCCGGAAGCGGATGACCCGGACGCGGGCGTCGCTCGCCTGAAACCTCGCCAGCAGCTCGAAAGTGGCATCGGTGCTCCCGTCGTCGATGAACAGCAGCTCGTAGTCCCGACCGAACTCGACCAGCGTCTCGGTCAGCTCGCGGTAGAGCTGCTCGAGGTTCGGAGCCTCGTCCAGCAGCGGAACGACGATCGACAGGTCTCGGGTCATCGGAGTCGCCGCCGATTATAGGGCCGGCGATCGCCACGGTCAACCCAAGTGATTGTCATCATTAGGGTTAGTGGTCACGTCCCGCCGCCGAACGGCGGCGGCGCTGCCAGAAGACGTAGGTCCCACCGGCCACCAGCACGATCAGCACCAGGATCAGCGAGATAGGCCTGCCATGCTCCCGCACGAATTCGATCGCTTGGTCGCCGTAGCGCACCGCAAGGACTCCTTCGATCAGATACCGTGCGCCGCGGCCGAGGCCGATGGCCAGCACGAAGCTGGTCAGCGGCATACGCGCGACGCCGCCCATCAGGACGAAGACCTTGAAGGGCGCGGGCGGCGGCAGTAACGCGGGCACCAGCAGTGCGAATATCCCGTAGCGATTGAAGCGGGCGAAGGCCCGATCGAGCCCCGCCTTGGAGAACCGGCGCCGCAACAACGCCTCGCCTCCCTTCCGGCCGACCGCATACAGCGTCAGACAACCCGTCATCGAGCCACACGTCGCCATGGCGACGTAGTACAGCATGAGCTCTTTCCGCTGCGTGACCATCCAGATCACCAGGATGTCGTTGATTTCCGGAAGGGACAAGAACGAGGAGTCGAGAAACGCAACGAAGAACAGGCCGGGCCCGCCGAGCGACATCGCAAAGCCCTGCACCCACTCGACGAACCCCTCCATCAGTGTCGGGCTCCCTCGCGCGACGCGCCATGGGCACGAATGACGTCAAGCATCGCGCCGTGGAGGCGCGCGTTGGACGCCAACACCTCTCCCCCATGCGGATCGAACGGGTCGCCGGCGAGCGACGACACACGCCCACCCGCCTCTTCGACCAGCAGCGCGCCGGCCGCGATGTCCCAGGCCCGCAGCCGCTGCTCCCAGAAGCCGTCCATCCGACCGGCCGCCACGTAACATAAATCAATCGCCGCAGACCCCAGCCGCCGCACCGCCCGAGCCTGTCCCACGAAGCGCCCAAACAGCCCCACGACGTCATCCAGGGTCTCGTGTACGTCGTAGGGAAAGCCGGTACACACGACGGCGTCGATGAGGTCTTCGGCGTTCGATACCCGCAACGGCGCGCCGTTGAGGAACGCCCCGGCGCCGCGTTCAGCCGTGAACAACTCCTGCCGATTCGGATCGAAGACGGCCGCCACTTCGACCCGACCCTCGATCTCCAGCGCCAGCGACGCACAGAAGATTGGCAGCCCGTGCGCGAAGTTGGTCGTGCCGTCGATCGGGTCGAACACCCAGCGATGGCGCGCCGAGGCTTCCCCGGTGTCACTCAGTTCCTCAGCCAGCACGGCATGGTCGGGAAAGCGATCCCGCACCAGGTCTCGAAACATGCGCTCGACCGCTACGTCGGCATCCGTCACGAGGTCGATCGTCCCCTTCTTCTCGACACGCACACCCCTCCGGAAGTACGCCAGCTGCAACTCGCCGGCGCGCAGGACTGCTTCGATTGCCGTGGCCAGAAAGAGCGGAGGATGTGCCATGACCTGGCGCCCGGGCACCGGCTCGCATCCAGTGTCAGCGCAATCGCGGAAGGGGCGACACGATGGACGCCGTCAGGACGACTCGCCCGCCGAGGCATCGCCATGGCCGGGCAGTTTCTTCACCATATGGACCTCCATGCCACCCCCCGGCGCCTGACGGATGGTCACGCTGTCCATGAAGCTGCGCATGAAGAAGATGCCTCGGCCGCTCGACTTCAGGATGTTCTCGGGCGCCAGTGGATCATCCACGTCGACCGGATCGAACCCCTCACCTTGGTCGAGCACGTTGACGAACATTTCGGCGGGATCGGACCGCGGCGTAAAACCGAGCTCGACGAAGACTCGCTTGGATGGATCCTCGTGGTTGCCGTGCTTGATCGCGTTGATGACGCACTCGCGCACCGAGACGCCGACCCAGTGCACTGCGTCCTCGTCGAACCCCGCCATTTCGCCCATGCGGTCGGCGACGACCTGCACGAACTCGAGCGCCTCGAACACGCTATAGAGCTCGAGACGAACGCTGCTGCCGTTCTGGATCACGTGCAGGCGAGAGCGTTACACACTCACCAATGTCGGTCAAGCGACTGGGGCCGCACGACCATGGCTGCCCTCATCGTTCCCGCCTCGACCGTCGCGGTCGACGCGCGCGCTCGACGGACAGGAGGGACCGTGCCACAATGAGCCCGCTGGCGCGGCGGCGGGCGACGTCTAGCCCCAGAGCTCACTTGAGTTGACAGTGGCTGGCGACGGACTGGACGCCGAGGGCCAGGCGCGACGAAGGAGTGTGGTGGGCCCACACGACTGAGGAGCAACGCCGCCCTCGCCGCTCAGGACAAGCCAGGCGCTATCAACTCAAGTGAGCTCTGGGGCTAATGCTCCCACGGTGGCGACATCCCGACACGAACCCGTGAGCCGAACGAACCGGTCGCTCCGCCAGACCCGCACTCGGGCGCACGCCCCCCGATCCCTCGCTGTGCGGATCACCCGCCGGGCGGCGCTGGCCGCCGCCGCGAGCGCCGTCGCCCTCCTGCTGCTACTCTTCTGGCCGTCGAGTTCCACGCCGGCCATCCTGCGAACGATCGACCAGAACATCCTGCTCGTCTCGATAGACACCTTGCGCGCCGACGCGCTCGGGTCCTACGGCGGCCGGGCCGCCACTCCCAATCTCGACCGGTTGGCCCGGGAAGGGCTCCGCTTCGATTTCGCTCACGCTCACGCGGTCGTCACGCTCCCCTCGCATGCCAGCATCCTGACCGGGCTGCTGCCCTTCCAACACGGCGTCCGCGACAATGCCGGTTACCGACTCGCGGCCGAGGTCCCGACGATGGCGACCCGCCTGGGCGCCGCTGGCCATGAGGCCGGTGCGTTCGTCGGCGCGTTCCCACTCGACAGCCGATTCGGCCTCGACGCCGGATTCATCGTCTACGACGACAGGGTGGGCGGCAGCGGCCAGTCCAGCGACTTTCTCATCGCCGAGCGCCCTGCCGAGGCGGTCGTCCACGCGGCCCTGCAGTGGCTCGGCGACCGCACGGATCCGTGGTTCGCCTGGGTGCATCTGTTCGACCCACACGCCGCCTATGTACCACCGGCGCCCTTCGACCGCCAATATGCGGACGCCCCGTACCTCGGTGAGGTCGCCTACACCGATTGGACGCTCGGGCCCCTCTTCGACGCCGTCCGCCGAGCGCCGCGTCCGACGCTCGTCATCGTGACGGCCGATCACGGCGAGGGCCTCGGCGACCACGGCGAGCTGACGCACGGCGTGCTGGCCTACGAACCGACCCTCCGCGTTCCGCTCATCGTGGCGCAACTGGGCCCGGGCACGCAGGCCATGGGCCGGCCTGGCGGATTGCGCCTGCCCGCCCGACATATCGACCTCCTCCCAACGGTCCTCGACGCACTCGCCCTCGCGCCCGACCCTGCCCTCCCCGGAGTCTCGCTGCTGCCGGATGCCGACGGCGTTCGTGCCGGCATGCCTCGGCCGTCATACTTCGAAGCGATGTCGGCGTCGCTCAACCGCGGTTGGGCGCCCCTGAGCGGCGTGATCGCCGACGGGCAGAAATACATTCAGCTGCCGCTGCCCGAGCTCTACGACCTCGCCGACGATCCTGACGAAACCGCGAACCGAGCCGACGACGCGGCGCGTGTTCAGGCCATGGCGCGCCGTCTGGACGCCCTTCGCGCATCAGCCCCGGCCCCGCCGGATCCGGTCAGCCCGGACGTCGCCGACCGGTTGCGGTCGCTGGGCTACGTCGTGGGACGTGCCGCGGCCCGGCCAGGCTATACGGCGGACGACGACCCGAAGCGGCTCATCGGACTCGACCGGGCGATTCACCAGGGGATCGACCTGTATCAGCGGGGACGGCCGGAAGAGGCGATCGACCTCTACCGCACCGTGATCGAGACCCGGCCAAGTATGCTGATCGCGCATCGGCATCTGGCGTTCCTGCACTGGATGCTCGGACAGGTCGACGCGGCGGTTGCCACGCTAGAGCACGCGCTCACGGCGGGTCGCCCCACCCTCGAGCTGCAGACGCAGCTCGGCGTCTACCTGGCGGAAACCGGGCGGGCCGGGGACGCCGTCCGGCAGCTCGAGCCGCTCGCCGCCGCACGGGGCTCGCAGGCGCCCATCCACCTCTTGAACGCACTGGGCATTGCCTATGCGCGCGCGGGCAACCCGGAGCGAGCGCTCGCGACCTTCCAGGCACTGGTCGGGCAGGACCCGGACAACGCCATGGGGTTCGAGAACATCGGGGCCGCGCACCTCGAGCGCGGCGACCTCGACGACGCGCGGATCGCGTTTCAGCGCGCCGTGGCGATCGCTCCGACCTCCTCCCGCGCGCACGCCGGACTGGGCGTCGTGTGGTTGCGGCAAGGGAACCGCGACCCCGCCATCGCGAGCTGGACGCGGGCCGTCGAGCTCGACCCCCAAAACTACGATGCGCTGTATAACCTTGGTGCCGAGCTGATCAATGCTGGTCGTCCGGCTGCCGCCCGCCCGTACCTGGAACGCTTCGTCCGTTCCGCGCCGCCCGCGTTCTATGCGGACGACATTCACCGTCTCTCGCAATGGCTCCAGGCGCGTTGACCGCGCGCTGTGTCGATCACCCGCGGCCCGACATCGGCGGTCGACGGCGACGGGACTTTCACCACGGGCGGCTAGTGTATAGTGCCCGCATGAGCGCACCGGTGGCGGCCGACGTCACGGTTCAGCCCGCCGCTCGCATCAGTGGTCGCGTCCGGTGCCCCGGCGACAAATCGATCTCTCATCGGTACGCGCTGCTCGCGGCGCTGGCCACCGGCCGCACCACGATCGCACACTACGCGTCGGGCGCCGACTGCCGGTCAACGCTCGCCTGCCTGCGCCGTCTCGGCGTCCGCGTCGACGTCGGACCGGACCTGGACCCGGACGGCGGCCTGGCGGTCGAGATTCAAGGGCGTGGGCTTGGCGGGCTCTGTGCGCCACAGGGTCCACTGGACGCCGGCAACTCTGGCACGACGGTCCGCCTGCTTTCCGGGATCCTGGCCGCGCAGCCGTTCACCACCACGGTGACCGGCGACGCCTCACTCCGCCGCCGGCCCATGCGCCGGATCATCGATCCGCTCACGGCCATGGGCGCACGCGTGACCGCCCGCGCCGACCATCTGCCGCTGACCATCACGGGAGGCGCGCTGCGGTCCATCGAGTGGACCTGCCCGGTGCCGAGCGCCCAGGTGAAGAGCGCTGTCCTGCTCGCTGGCCTGCACGCCGCCGGACGCACGACCGTGCACGAACCTACCGCGACGCGCGATCACACTGAGCGGGCGCTCGCGGCGTTCGGGGTAGACGTCGTGTGCGACGGACTCACCGTCGCGGTCCAGGGCGGCGCCGCCCTGCGCGCCGCCAGCCTCAGCGTGCCCGGCGATTTCTCGGCGGCCGCCGCCTGGGCGGTGGCCGCCGCCGCCCGGCCTGGATCCGCGATCGAGATCGACGGCGTGGGACTGAACCCGACGCGGACGGCGCTGCTGGCCGTCCTGCGCCGCGCGGGAGCGGTGATCGCAGCCGACGCCGGCCCGCTGACGGCAGGAGAGCCGGTCGGCTGTCTGCGCGTGGCCCATCGCGAGCTCCGCCCGGTGACGATCACTCCCGACGAGGTGCCCAGCCTCATCGACGAGCTCCCGATGCTGGCCGCGCTCGGCACCTGCGCCGGGTGTGGCATCACGGTCACCGGCGCCGCCGAGCTCAGAGCGAAGGAGAGTGACCGCATCACGGCGCTCGTCGACGGTCTGCGGGCGCTCGGGGCCAATACGGAAGAGCGCCCAGACGGATTCTCGGTGACCGGCGACCGGCCGCTGGCGGGCGGCACGGCCGACGCCGCCGGTGATCATCGACTAGCCATGGCGTTCGCCGTGGCGGCGCTCGGCGCCACCGGCCCCTCGACCATCATCGGCGCCGACGTGGTCGCCGTGTCGTATCCTGGTTTCTTCGACATGCTGACCGCGGTGCGGTCCCCGGAGTAAGGGTCCTCAGGGGTCGGTCCCGGACGGTTCGACGCCGACAGCGATCGCGACCCGTGCGAGCAGACAAGGTCTACCTCGTGGGCTTCATGGCGGCCGGGAAATCGAGCCTGGCCAAGGCGCTCGGCGACCGCCTCGAGTGGCCGACCGAAGATATCGACGCGCGGATCGAAGCCCGCGAGCACATGGCCATCACCGACATCTTCAGGACGCGCGGCGAACCGTATTTCCGATCGGTCGAACGCCAGGTGCTGACCGAGCTGCTGCCGCTTCGTCCTGCCGTCGTCGCCACAGGGGGCGGCACGTTCGTCGATCCCGACAATCGAGCGCTGATTAACAGCAACGGCGCATCGGTCTGGCTCGACGCGCCGCTCGCGACGGTCATCTCGCGACTGCCGCCCGACAACCGCCGGCCGCTGTCCGCAGACCTGGCGCAGCTCGAACGGCTCTATGCCGTCCGGCGGACCGCCTACGGACAGGCCCACCTGCGGCTCGACGCGTCACGCGCGCCGCTCGGTGAGCTGGTCGAGCGCCTGCTGGACTGGCTGGGGTCCTGATCCGATGCGATCCCTCATTCTCAGCGACATTCACGCCAACCTCGAGGCGCTGGAAGCGGTCCTGGCCGCCGCACCGCCGGCCTCCTACGACCGGCTCTTGATCCTGGGAGACCTCGTCGGATACGGCGCGAATCCCAACGAGGTGGTCGACCGCGTCCTGGCGCTTTCGCCGGACGTGCTCATTCGCGGCAACCACGACAAGGTGGCTGCCGGCCTCGAGGACACCGACTCCTTCAACTACCTGGCAGCGCACGCCGCGCACTGGACCCACAACGCCCTCACCCCGGACAACCGCGCCCGGGTGGCCGAGCTCCCGGCAGGACCACTGCCGGTCGACGACCAGATCGAAGTCTGCCATGGCACGCCGTTCGACGAAGATGCCTACGTTTTTGAAATCGAGGATGCCGTCCAGGCGCTCGAAGCCGCGACGCGCCCGCTGTGCCTGTTCGGTCACACGCACGTCCCGGTCGCCTACGTGCGTGATGGCGACCGCCTCGGCGTGACCATGCCCGACCTTGACGACGCCCTCGCGGTCCCCATCGAGCCGCGTTGCCGCTATCTCGTGAATCCCGGGTCGGTCGGCCAACCGCGTGACGGCGACCCGCGCGCCGCCTACGCCACGTTCGATTCAGAGACCGCCGAGCTGGTCCTTCGGCGCGCCGTCTACCCCATTGACGTGGCGCAACAGAAGATCATCCAGGCGGGACTGCCCGAAAGCCTGGCGCATCGCCTCGCCCTCGGACGCTAGCAGCCTTTGACAGGACCCGAGGCTTCTAGGCGACCGGCCTCGACTCGCTATACCGCTGGTTGTCAGATGAGGGCTGCTACCTACTGCGCCGCCTTACGCGCCGCGCGCTCCTCGCGCCGCCGCAACTCCGCGGCGAACGCGTCGTACGCCGCGCGGGACCCGAGGATCCAGCCGATCACGATCCCCACGACCAGAATCGCGGGGATGAAGAGAAAATGCCCGGCCGTCATGTCGCCCATGGTGGGCTGCTAGTGGTCCGTCTCAGCAATACGGCGGCATTCGGCCGCCGATGCATCCCGCCCCGCGGCGTTGCTCGTCGGTCAAATACTCCCCGTATTCTCCCTCTTCGCGCCTTGCGGGGCGGGCGCCTCGGCGTCCTCGATGCCTCGCCGTATTGCTGAGACGGACCACTAGCGATTCGCCGTCCGCCTCGCCACATCGGCGAGTTCCCGCTCGACGCGGTCCAGCCGGCGCCAGATCGACCACAGGTAGCCGAAGACAGCGACCCAGGCCACCGCGTAGGCCGCCACAAGCAGCGGGGCCGCCGGCAGCTGATCCTCCGGCGGCAGCTCGTCAATCGGCACGAACTCTTCCTGCTGCGCCGGCTGCCGCGCCACCGAGACGAACGCCGCGTCGGCCGCCGCGGCCACGCCCGCCATGGCGCTCAGCGCGAGGCAGCCCGCGAGCACGACCACGCTTCGCCGTCCGATCATCTTCACCTGCTCCCCTGTTTACGTTCCGCCACCGCCATCTCCGCCCTCACCCCAACCCTCTCCCAGAGGGAGAGGGGGTCGAGAAGGATCCGCCACCGCCATCTCCGCCCTCACCCCGACCCTCTCCCAGAGGGAGAGGGGGTCGAGAAGGATCCGCCACCGCCAGCCCCGCCCTCACCCCAACCCTCTCCCAGAGGGAGAGGGGGTCGAGAAGGATCCGCCACCGCCAGCTCCGCCCTCACCCCGACCCTCTCCCAGAGGGAGAGGGGGTCGAGAAGGATCCGCCACCGCCAGCTCCGCCCTCACCCCGACCCTCTCCCAGAGGGAGAGGGGGTCGAGGCGGGGCCCACCGCCTCGCGGCCGCCCTGCAATCTTCTCCAAAAAGGAGAGAGGGTCAAGGGTCGCCGCGCGACCGTCCACCGTCAATCGTCGAGCTCCCGATACAAACGATCCAGCTCGCCGCGCTGCGTCTCGAGCCTGACGCGTGCCATGAGCATCGCGGTGTACAGCAGCAGAAACGCGACGGCGCACCACCAGAAGGCACCGCGCATCCCCGGCGCCAGCGTCGGCACCACGGTCGTCGTCGGGTGAATCGTGCGCCAGACGTTGACGGACCAGTACACGAACGGCACGTTCGCCATCCCGAACAGCGCCACACCTGCCGCCAGCTTTTCCGACCCCGGCCCGCCATACTCCCGCAGCAACAGGTACGCGATGAAGATCATCCACATGACCAGCGCCATGGTCAGCCGCGCGTCCCACTGCCACCAGACGCCCCAGGCCTTGCGCGCCCAGAGCGGACCGGTCATCAGTCCGATGAAGCCGAACACCACCACGAGCTCGGCGGCCCCCACCGCCACGCGATCTGCCTGCGCCCGGCCCTTGAAGAGAAACACCACGCTCGCGACGCCGCAGACGAAGGCCGACAGGAACATGGCGATCCACGAGGGCACGTGGAAGTAGAAGATCTTCTGGACGAGCCCCATCGTGGACTCATACGGCGCCCACGCAATGAACACCGGGGCGGCGGCGAACATGATCGCCGCAACGGCCACGAGCGGGAGAAACAGTCGCTGGGACATGGGTGCGGACTGCGTCATTCTGTCATGACCGGCTCGAACGTCCATAACGAAAGCGTGATAAACACGACGTCGAAGAACCCCAGCATCCCGATCCACATGCGCGCCATCGCCGGATCGGCTTCGGGCTGCAGCAATGCGGCCGTGCCGCGAACGCCGGCAATGATGACCGGAATCGTAATCGGATACAACAGCACCGGCAAGAGCACGTCACGGCTGCGCGCGCGGACCAGCATGGCGGCGAACAGCGTGCCGACCGCAGCAAACCCCGTCGTCCCGAGCGCCAGCAGCGCGACGATCAGCAGTGGATGCCGGAAGAGCGGCGCCTGAAACATCAGCGCGATCAGCGGCACCACGATCGCTTCGACCGTCGCCAGGAGCGCAAGGATCCCGAGCAACTTGCCGACATAGATCGCCGGGCGATCCACCGGCGCCAGGAGCAACGCGTGCAATACGTCGTGATACCGTTCCCGCTCGAAGGTCCGCCCCAGCGCGAGCGTGCCGGCGAACGCGATCGCGATCCACAAGATGCCGGCGGCGGCGTTCTCGACCGGACGCCCGTCACGCACAAATCCGAACGCGAAGACCAGGACGATCGACATGGCGAAGAACAGTGTCGTGAAGAGCAGCTCGCGGCTACGCGCTTCGACCGTGAGATCCTTCCGCATGATGAGCCAGGCCACCGTCACGAACCGTCTCATCGTGCGCCCTCCACCTCGTCGCGCAGCGACGCCCGATAGCGCTCGCGCAGCGAGCCGCCCGATGTCGCCATGCCCGCGATCCGCCCGCCCCGCAGCAACACCGCACGGTCCACGATCGCCTCGGCCGCGTCGAAGTCGTGCGTGGTCAGCAGGATGATCCGATCCCGTGCCCTGAGCCCGCTCAGCCGCTCGGCCAGCGCCGCGGACGACCGCTCGTCCAGGCCGGTGAATGGCTCGTCGAGCAGCAGCAGGCGCGGGTCGTGCAAGAGCGCGCGCTCCATCGCCACGCGCTGGCGCATCCCGCGGGAAAAGCCGCCCACGAGATCGTCGGCCCGGTCACCCAGCCCGGCCCAATCGAGCGCGGCCGCGGCCCGCGCCCGCGCCTCGTCCAGGCCGCTGAGCGCCGCGAAAAACTCCAGGTTCTCCCGCGCCGTCAACTCGGGGTACAGCTGTAGCTCGTGGGCCAGCATGCCGATCTGCGATCGGAGCGGCGCGCCGGCCTGCGCGGCGAGGTGATCGCCGTAACGGATCTCACCGGCGGATGGCTGGATGATGGTGGCCGCGAGGCCCAGGACGGTGGACTTGCCCGCGCCGTTTGGCCCGAGCAGGGCAACCACTTCGCCGGCGCGGCATGCGAACGTGACACGCGCCAGCGCGCGGCGGCGCCCGAAGTACTTCGAGACCTCGGACAACTCGAGCTGATCGAAATCAATCGCTGCGTCGTGGAGGGTGGCCGTCGACGGACCCGCGGAGGACATGAATCGCGCCGCTCATCCGGACAGCCCGGCGCCGCTGGACAGCACCGTCGTCGTCGGCTCCAGACGCTGACAGAGGCGATCGAGCTGCGCGATCAGCTCTTCACGCCGCTTCCGATAGGCGGCAGCCGCCAACGATCCCGCGCGGTGCGCCGTCTCCACGCGGACGAGGTCGCCGTACAGCCGCTCTCGCCTCCCCTCCAACTGCTGCCGTTGCCGCGCGGCCGCCGTGGCCCGCTGCCGACCCCGGGACGCCCACGCGCCCCAGGCCACGATCAGTCCGACCAGCGCAAAGGCGGTGGTTCGCGGCACACCGCTGTGGAACGGCAACCCGGTGAGCTGGATCGACAGGATGCCACCCGCGTCCATCCCGGGACCGCCGCCGACGAGAAACGTGCCCGTGCCCGTCGTCATTTCACGCTCCTGCGTAATCTGGGGCGACCGGAGCTGCATGTCGCCCCACTTCTCCACCACGATCGCCACCTGCTCCACCGCCACCGGAACGCGTTGCTCGATCGCCAACTCCCCGCTCGAGTACGGCAGCACGAACGCGACGCTGACTTGCGTCCGCCCCGGAGGAAACGGGTCCTCGACTGACACCCGCAACCCGTCCAGGCGCACCTGCGGCGAGCTCCCCGCCAGCAGCGTCGCGCCTTGCGCCCCCGCTGGCAGGTCGAATCCCACCGGCTCCGGAGGCGTGACCGGGCCGCTGGCGTTGTTCACCGCCTCCAGCAGGTAGTACACCTCCACCGCCTCATCCGACATCTCGACAATCCAGCGGGTGTCGCCCCCGAAGAAGACCGTGCCCGGCCGTGCCGGGGCCGGCGGCGCCGATTCCACCGCGCCCCCGGTGGCCGATCCGGCACCGACGCCGGCGACGAGCATGATGCGGACGCCGCCCCGTACCGGCACGGTGAACTCCTGGGACCCGAGCGCCTCTCCGTCCACCGTCGCCGACACCGACACCCGGCTGCTGGGAATCCCCTCGAACAGCGCCCGACCGTTCTCGTCGGTCGACACGGTCCGCGTCTCCCCGGCCACCCGCAGCTCCACCGGATGGTTGGTGAGGTTGTTCCCGAGCACTTCACGGATCAGTCGCACGCTCACCGAGCCATTTGGGAGATCGCCGGAGGGCAAGGGAATGCCGGACATCTCCGAGGGGGCGGGCATCGCAATTTGCGCCGACGCCGCGGTCGCGCCCACGGCCAGCGCCATCACCAGCGTCATCACGAGCAATAGCGACAGCGGTGCGGCGGCGTCGTGCCTGCAGATCGACCGACTCATTTCAAGGACGCTCCGCACTGCTTGCAGAACCTGGCGTCGGGGTCGTTCGTCGTCTCGCACGCACGGCACACGAGTCCGCTCCCCTCCACCGCCGCGCCCGATGGCTGCGCCGCGAGTCGCGTTCGAAGCTCGCGCTCGATCAGATCGCGATACCCGGACGGGTCCGTGTCGAGCTGACGCATGAAGCCAATCGCCCGGGCCCGCAGCCGGGACGCCATGTCCTGGAAATCCTCGGCCGACACCTTTCCCATCGCGCGGTCGAATTCCAACTCCTTGATGGTCCGCAACACCAGCGCCTTTTCGCGCTCCATCGCCTCGCGGGTACGCCGGCTGACGACCTCGGTCTCTTCGAAGTCCTCCGCGACCAGCGGCCACAAGGTCCGCAGCACACCCAAGCCGACGAGCGCGGCCGCGCCGATCGCCACACTCGTCAGAATGACCGCCGCCGGCGTGGTGTTGGAGGACAGCAGGACGCCAGCGGTCGCCGCCAGCAGCGCACCGAGGACGAAGAAGTGCCAGGGACGAAACGTGGACCGGTCGTCAGTCGAGGTCTCGGAGCTCATCGTCCAGACGCGCCAGCAGCCGCGCATCCTCGTCGCTCGGACCGCTCGCCGTCAGCGGCATCGCCGCCGCTTCGCGCGCCGACCACCGCAACGCAAACGCGCCGACCAGCACGGCCCCGGACGCGCCGAGCAGATACGGGAAGAGCCAGGCGAGACGATTGAACCCCTCGTCGATCGGCATCGCCAGCGGCTCCTGGCTGCCGTATTTGGCGATAAAATACTGGTACACCTCGTCCTTCGACTTGCCGGCGTCGACGAGCGTCGCAATCTCGTCGCGCATCATCGCCGCCGTCCCGCAGGTGCACGAGCCCACGAGCTTCCGTCCACAGGTGCCGCACATGCAGACGATTTCCCCATACAGTTCCCGCTCGGCCTGGCTGCGCGGCACCGTCGGCACGGTCTGCGCCGACTCGACGTGCTGCGCGTGCACCGGGGCGGACGCCAGGGCCAGCACGAGCAGCAGCAGCGAGGTCGTTGCGGCGCCCTCGGGGATCCGCGACGCGGCGAACGCGAACGCGCGCTCCGGCAGCAGCGCGATCCCGGTGCCCAGTGCCATGATGCCGAACCCGAACCAGATCCAGTTCACCAGCGGGTTGACCGTGACCTGGAAGCTGGCCGACTGATCCTGTAGGTCGAAGGCCGCCATCACGATGTAGAGATCCTCCGACACCGTTCGTCGCAGCGCGACCTCCGTCGTCGGCTCTTCCTCGTGCTTGTGAAAGAACCACCGCGCCGGATACATCATGCCGAGCTCACGGCCACCCCCGAACACCCGCAAGCGCCCGGTGATCATCTGTTTCTGGCCGTCGTCGTGCACCGTGATCCCCTCATGCCGCACGACGAACTGCCCGACCTCGACCTGCTGCCCCGGCCGCAGGAGCACCTGCTCCTCGAGCTTGTAGCCCTCGCCCGCGAACCCCAGGAACATGAGGACGATGCCCAGATGGACGATGTACCCGCCGTAGCGGCGCTGCGACCGGGCCACCAGCCCAATCGTCGCGCTGAGCGCGTCCGTGCCGGTCGCCCGCTGGCGCACGCGGGTACCCCGCCAGAACTCCTGCCCGAGCGTCCCAATCACGAAGCCGCACAACATGAAACACAAGCCGCTCGTCCACACCCGGAACCCCAGGGCGTACAGCGTGATACCAGTCACCAGCGCCACGCCCACCGGCCACGTGAACTGCTCACGCAGATTGGCCAGCGTGGACCGCCGCCAGGCCAGCAGCGGCCCGATGCCCGTCAGGAACAGCAGCGCCAAGCCGATCGGCAACATCCACTTGTTGAAGAACGGCGGTCCGACGGTGAGCCGCTCGCCGGTGAGCGCCTCGCTCAGCGTCGGGAACATCGTGGCGAACAGCACGAAGACGGCGCAGAAGAGCAGGATCCAGTTGTTCAGCAAGAATGCGGCCTCGCGTGAGACCCACGAGTCCAGCTCGTGTCGCGCGCGCAGCAGCGGCATCCGGTAGGCGACCAGCCCAAAGCTGACGACCAGAATCAGCGCCATGAAGGCGGTGAACATCCAGGCGAGGTCCCGGTCTTCACCGAACGCGTGCACCGACTGCACGATGCCGGACCGCGTCATGAACGTGCCGAAGATCGTCAGGAAGAAGGTGACGATGACGAGCGTCACGTTCCAGACGCGCAGCATGCTGCGCCGCTCCTGCACCATCACCGAGTGGAGAAACGCCGTCGCCGTGAACCAGGGCAACAGCCCCGCATTCTCCACCGGATCCCAGCCCCAGTAGCCGCCCCAGCCGAGCTCCTCGTAGGCCCAGAGCATGCCGAGCACCAGCCCGAACGACAGGAAGATCCAGGCAAACATCGTCCACCGGCGCACGGCGTGCAGCCAGGAGTCGTCCAGATGGCCTGAAATGAGCGCCGCCATGCCGAAGGCGAACGGGATCGTCATGCCCACGAACCCGATGTAGAGCGACGGCGGATGAATCACCATGTAGGCGTTCTGCAGCAGCGGATTCAATCCCTGCCCGTCGGCCGGCGCCTGCGTCAGGTAGGTGGCGAACGGGTCCTTGTTGAGCACCATCAGCAGCAGGAAGAACAACTGGACCACGGAGATGACGGTCACGACGTAGGGAATGAGCTCGCGCTGCCGCTCTCGGTTCACCGCAACGGCGAGCGACCCGAACACGGACAGCAGGAACACCCAGAACATGATCGAGCCGTCGAGCCCGCCCCAGTACGACGTCAGCTTGTAGAAGAGCGGCTGCACCGAATCGGAGTAGCGATCGACGTACTTGATGGCGTAGTTCTCGGTGACGAAGGCGTGCACGATGATGGCGGAGGCCGCCGTCATGAGCGCCGTCACGAGATAGAACGCGCCGACGCCGCTCTCGACCAGACGGAGCGACCGCCGCCGGCCGCCCACGAAGGACGCGACGGCCGCGTAGGCGCAGACGACGAACGCCGCAAGCAAGATGAAGGAACCGAGAGCAGCCATAGGATGATCCGTGGCAGTCGAGTCAGCGGGACAGGCGGCGTGTTCGGCGAACCGAACGCGGCGCCGTAGGTCAGACGACGAGATCTACTGGCCGCCCGAATACGCCGCGTCAGCCGAGACGCCGGCCTTCGGCTCGTACTTCGACGGACACTTGGCCATCACGCCGTTTGGCACGACCTCGATCCCGTTGGCGCCGAGCCGGCCCCTGACCACGACCTCGGCCCCGTCCGTGAAGGTGTCGGGCACGATGCCGGTGTATTCCGCCCGCAGGATCTCCCCGTTGTTCTCGATCTCGAAGCGCCAGTCGAGGCTGTCCGGCCTCCGAAGGATGGACTTCTCCACGATGAATCCGTGCACCTGGAGATTCTTGCCCTGCCAGGCTGCGGGATCCGCCGTGACCTCGTCCACGTGCTTGTAATACTCGGTCCCCTCGCTGAGCGTGGACCAGAGCAGGCCGGAGAAGGCCAGGGCGAGCACGACCGACGTGATGCCGACGCGAACAGCTTTATGACTCATGGCGAAGGGCTTCTCGTCAACACTCCTCCCGGCTCAGAATAGCCCCAACCAGCCCACCCGTCAATGTGATCCGCCGAGGCCCCGAGACCCTGGTCACGTCCGGTCGGGCCCCTCCGGACCCGTCCCGCCCGGCAGCCCAGACAGCAGCCGCCGGACGAGCTCCAGCGGCAAGCCCACGACGTTCGAACGCGATCCCTCGATCCGGTCGACGAACGCTGACGCCCCGCCCTGAATGGCGTAGGCACCCGCCTTGTCGCGCGACTCTCCCGACGCCACGTACGCCGCAATCTGGTCGCCGGAGAGCTCCACGAAGTGCACCCGTGTCCGTTCTACCCCGTCGGCCGACCAATCGCCCCGCCGGAGCGCCACCCCGGTCAGCACCTCATGCGCCCGCGCTGACAGCTGTCGGAGCATCGCTGCGGCCTCGGTGTCATCTGTCGGTTTGCCAAAGACACGATTCTCGAACACCACTGCCGTATCCGCCCCGAGTACCACGCGGCCGCGTGCGCCGCCCGCGACCGCCTCCGCCTTCGCCGCCGCCAGGCGCGCGACGTAGTCCGCGGGTGACTCGCCGACGACCGGCGACTCGTTCACGTCGGCTGGCATGACGTCGAAGCGATACCCGTCGGAGGCCAGGAGTTCCGCCCGCCGCGGTGACGCCGACGCCAGCAGGATGCGCACGACAGGATGATACGATGCGGCCCATGGATCCTCTGCAGGCCTGCGTGCCGGCGGTCCTCGCCAATCTGTTGAGCCGTCAGCCGCACTCGCCCGCCAAGGTGGCGTTCGCGTGGCGCGCCGCCGTCGGTGAAGCAATCGACCGGACGACCACGGTCACGCTGACCTCGACCGGCACCCTCGAAGTGCAGACGACCACCCAGCACTGGCGGCGAGAGATCAAGCGCTCGGCGCCGATGGTCCTCGGGCGCTTGCGTGCCATGCTGGGCGCCGGCCGCGTGGCCCGCCTCACGGTGCGCGCGCCCGCGGAGACCCGACCCCGCCGCCGCCGCCGCGGCGAGCCGAAGCCCGGCCCCGTCGAGGAGCCGTCATGACCGAGGGCGCCCGGCACGCCGTCATCGTCTCGGCCGTGCGCCTCCCCACCGGCAAGTTCCTCGGTTCGCTCAAGCACCTTCCGGCGCCGGAGCTCGGCGCGCGGGTCGTCCGCGAAGCCGTGCGCCGCTCCGGCATCGAGGCACCGCTCGTGGACGAGTGCATCCTGGGCAACGTCATCTCGGCCGGCCTGGGACAGAATCCCGCGCGGCAGGCGGCACTGCGCGGCGGTCTGTCCGACGCGGTCGCGGCGATGACGATCAACAAGGTGTGCGGATCGGGGCTCAAGGCGGTGATGCTCGCCGCGCAGGGAATCGCCACCGGTGACATCGACGTTGCGGTCGCGGGTGGGATGGAGTCGATGAGCCGCGCGCCCTACGTCATCGAGCGGATGCGTGAGGGCCTACGCCTCGGCAACGGCACGCTCCTGGACACGATGGTCCATGACGGCCTGTGGTGCGCCCTCGAAGACTGCCACATGGGTATGACCGGTGAGGAGGTCGCGACCCGCTACGGCGTCACGCGCGAGGAGCAGGACGCCTACGCCCTCGAGAGCCATCGGAAGGCTGCTGCCGCCGCGGCCGCCGGCTGGTTCGACGACGAGATCCTGCCGGTCGACGTCCCGCAGCGAAAGGGCGACCCGCGCCGCTTCGAGGCCGACGAGTCGGTCCGGCCGGACGCCTCGGCCGACGCGCTCGCCGCTCTCAAGCCGGCGTTCACCAAGAACGGCACGGTCACCGCCGGCAACGCGCCGGGCGTGAACGACGGCGCAGCCGCCGTCGTCGTCATGTCGGCGGCGCGTGCCGCGGCGCTCGGCCTCACGCCGCTCGCCCGCATCGTCGCCCAAGCCACCAGCGGCATGCCGCCAATGCAGGTGATGATGACGCCGGTGGACGCCGTGCGGAAGGTCGCCGACAAGGCGGGGTGGGCGCTCGACGACGTCGACCTCGTCGAGCTGAACGAAGCATTCGCCGTCCAGGGTGTCGCGGTCATTCGCGAGCTGGGCCTCGACCCCGCGCGTGTCAACGTCCAGGGCGGCGCCGTGGCGCTCGGCCACCCGATCGGCGCGAGCGGCGCCCGCATTCTCACGACCCTGCTCCATGCCCTGCGGCGGCGCGACGCCAAACGCGGCATCGCGTCGCTCTGTCTGGGTGGCGGAAACGGTGTGGCGTTGGCGGTGGAGCGGGGGTAGGCGTCCTCTATTACTCCCTCTCCCTCCGGGAGAGGGCCGGGGTGAGGGAGAGCCGGACAGGCTCTATGAGGCCCTCTCCTTCGAACCAATTACAGCCGTCAGCCTCCGCTGTCCGAATTCCTCAGCCTGTCCACCTGGCATGACCGGGCGCGTGAACGATCGGCGCCTGGCTTCGACACGGTATGCGATAGGCTGAGAAGCCGTGGCGAGCATCCAGACGATCGGCGTCGTCGGCGCGGGAACGATGGGGCACGGCATCGCCCAGGTCTTCGCGCAGGCCGGCTTCGACGTGCGGCTGCAGGATGCCGCCGCGGCCGCGCTCGATCGAGCGACGGCCGGCATCCGACGCAGCCTGGACACGCTCGCCAAGAAAGGCACGCTGACCGCTGAAGCGGCCGACGCGACGCGCGGACGGCTCTCGACCGGCACCGATCTCGACGTGCTGGCGGAGGCGGACTACGTGGTCGAGGCGATCGTCGAAGATGCCGACGCCAAGCGTCGACTGTTTTCGACACTCGACAAGATGCTCGGCCCGGCGGTCATCCTGGCGTCGAACACCTCATCCATCTCGATCGCGACGCTCGGGGCCGCCACGGCGCGCCCGGACCGGGTGCTCGGCATGCACTTCATGAACCCGGTGCCGTTGATGCCGCTCGTCGAGCTGATCCGGGGCCACGCGACCTCGTCCGACTCCCTGGCGACGGCGACCGCGCTGTGCGAGCGGCTGGGTAAGACACCGGTCGAGGCCACCGACTCCCCCGGATTCATCGCCAATCGAATTCTCATGCCGATGATCAACGAAGCGATCTCCGCCGTCATGGAAGGAGTCGGCACGACCGAGGCGATCGACACCGTCATGACGCTTGGCATGCGCCATCCGATGGGACCGTTGACGCTCGCCGATTTCATCGGTCTCGACGTCTGCCTGGCCATCATGGAGGTCCTGCACGCCGGCCTTGGGGATGACAAGTATCGTCCCTGTCCGCTGCTCCGCCGGATGGTGGCCGCCGGACAGCTCGGGCGGAAGTCCGGACGGGGTTTCTACACCTATCCGAAAGGGACCTGATGGCCTGGATGGCGGAGCCCGAAGCCTGGTTCGCCCTCGCCACATTGGCGACGCTCGAGGTGGTGCTGGGCGTCGACAACATCGTGATGCTCATCGTGCTGACCGGCCGTCTGCCGGCGGCGCAGCAGATTCGCGCTCGCCGCGTCGGGCTCCTCCTGGCGCTGGCGCTCCGCATCTTGCTGCTGCTCTCGCTGACCTGGCTGCTGGGGCTCAACGCGCCGCTCTTCGAGCTCTGGGCGACCGAGTTCTCCGGCCGCGATTTGATCCTGATCGGTGGCGGGCTGTTCCTGGTGGCGAAGGGGACGCACGAGATTCACGCCACGACGGAAGGCCCCGGGCGTCACCACCCCGCCGGTCCGGCGGCGACCTTCGGCTGGGTGCTCGCCCAGATCGGGATACTGGATCTCGTGTTTTCGCTCGACTCGGTGATCACGGCGATCGGCATGGCCGAACGGGTCGAGGTGATGATTCTAGCGATCGTGATCGCCATCGTGGCGATGATGGCGCTGGCCGAACCCCTGGCGCGCTTCGTGTCGGCGCATCCGACCGTCAAGATGCTCGCCCTCAGCTTCCTGCTGCTCATCGGCACGGTCCTCATTGCCGACGGCTTCCACCATCACGTGCCCAGGGGCTACATCTATTTCGCCCTCATCTTCTCGGTGTTCGTCGAGGCGCTGAACCTCCGCACCGGCCGGCGGGCACCGGCCGGCGGGTGAATGAAGGCCTCGATGATCGCCGCCCCGATCACGATCGGCCTGGCGACCACCGATTGATCGACCCCTCACCCTGACCCTCTCCCATAGGGAGAGGGGACCAGACCCTGACCCGCTCCCGGGGGGAGAGGGGACCAGCTCTACGAGCTTTCGGTTTCCGGATCCTTCTCCTTCGTCACGTCCGCTCGAGTCAGGCGCAGCTTCTCGAAGCTCTCCGAGGAAATCACGTAGTACCAGGGCGCAAAGCGGGTTTCGAGCCCGGCGAGCCGCGCCTCGCCCGCCTCGATCTGCTCGGTCCAGGCCTCGTGCGCCTCATGGCGCGACTTGTTCGTCCGGTCTTCCGCGCTCAGATCGTCCTCCGTCTTGCCCTCGAACTCCATGTTGTCCGGCGCCGGCGGCTCGGGGAACCGGTCGCGCTCGAACTCGGCCGTGATGAAGAGATACCGGTTCTCGCCCGGCCCGCTCGCCTCGTCGGCATTCGACTCGGCACCCATGGTGATTGCATCACCCGCCCCGTAGAGGACCTCGCCGAACCGGAGCGTGTACAGAATGCCCTCGCTCGTCCGCACGCGCAGCTCGCCCTCGTTCGACCGTAGCTCGCCGTCGCGCGACAGGTAGTAGCCCCGACTCTGGAGCGAGGACAGGTCGGACCGCGTGATGCCGTTCTCCGCCAGGCTCCGCAGGCTGGCCGCCAGGCCCTCGGGCTTGGGCCGGACGCCGACGATGGACAGTCCGTCGATCGCCGACAGCAGACCAGTCACCTTCGTCGAGTCAATCTCGCGATCGGCCGGCGTATCGGCGTCGCCGGTCCAGGTACCCTCCACCTTGTCGATCGTCACCGTGTCGCGGTCGTTGATCGACAGCGTCCGCTCGTCAATGGCGTAGTCGTACAGCACCAGCTGATCGACGCCGGCGCGGTCCACCAGCAGCAGATCCTTTTCGATCCAGTCGGCGAAGCTGGTCGACAGATCGATCTGCATGCGCGCCGCGTAGACCCGCTTCTGGTCCGGCAGCCGGACGAAACGGAACCCGGACCGGTCCTCCAGCTCATTGCCGATGATGAAGTCGGCCAGCGCCACGTCGTTGTCGCCCCGCAGCGTGACCCGCGTGCCGCGGCCGCCAAGCGCCGTCGCCGCGTCGTCCAGCGGATCGAGGACGCCGAGCGCCTCGTGATCCGCCACGTTATCCGATCGGAAGTCGTCGCGCGTGATGCCCATTACACCGGCCGCCGTGCGCGCCAAACGATCGGCGCCGTCCGCCGGATAGTCGTGATGCGACGGAATGGTCCAGATGCCATCCTGGTTCGTCACCCGGAAGGGACGCGCCGTTGCCGTCTCCTCGTCGAACGCGACCACTTCCAGGGTCCGGGCGATGTTCGGATCGGTGAACTCCGGAAAGAACGGCTCGCCCCGATCCGTGAACGCGTCCGGCGTGGCCGGCCGCGGCGCCGTCGCGAACGCCAGGCCGGCCAGCAGCAGGGCGCCGGCCCCCAGCACGACGGTCTTCTTCGTCTCGCTCGTCATGGTCACGCCCTCATCCTGTGCGCCGCCGCGGCGCCTTCTTTCTCACGGCGCCGCCGTTTCGCGAAAATCATGACGCCCATCACGAAGACCGGAATCGGCGGCAGGAGCACCGCGAGCGTCCGGATGGAGCTCTGGATCTGCCGGATCTGCGATTCCATCGTCTCCAGGCTGGCCTGAATCTTCGCCTCCTTCTCGGCCTCGATGTTCGTCCTCAGCACCTCGAACCGTCGGTTCTCCACTTCCTGGAGGTTCCGCGCCATGATCTCCTTCGCCCGAGCGTCCAGATCCTCGCGCTCCTGCACCTCGGCGACCCGTGCGTCGAGCCGGCTCTGCGCCTCGGTGAGCGCCAGCTCCGCCTCGCTCTCGGCCTGCGCCTCCTCGACCGCCCTCTGCTCGATGAACGACCGGGTCTGGGCCTCCACTCGCGCCAAGGTCCGGTGCTGGACCCGCCGGTTCCGGAGCGCCACGAATGACTCGTCGCCGACGAGCACGTCGATGGCGTTCAGGAAGAAGCTGACGTTGTCGAAGTTGAGGTTGCCGGCGCCGATCCGGCGAATCTGGAAAAACTGCTCCGAGATGAAATCCACGTCGGCGATGACGATGACGTTGACCGAATCGGGGGTGTCCTCGGCGTCCGCGTCCTGGTCTGCGTCAGCATCCTGATCGCCCGCGTCGGCGTCGTCGTCTTCTTCGTCATCCTCCGCGTCGGCATCCGCGTCGTCTTCTTCTTCTTCGCCGTCGTCATCCTCCGCGTCGGCGTCCGCGTCAACGTCGTCGTCCTCGGCGTCGTCATCTTCCGCGTCGGCGTCCGCGTCGTCCGTGGCCCCGGCATTCCCCGACCGCACGTGCGCGGCGAGCACGTACTCGCTCGGGTCTGGCTGGTGCGGCAGGTTCTGGTTGATCTGCGCGCCGAAGAACCCGCGCTGCACCATCTGGAAATACTGGAAGGCGCCCGAGACGCGGCCCGAGCTGACCAGCGGCTGGAAGTCGTAGCCGCTCCCCACCGCTGGCCGCAGATGCCCCGGGTAGAGCGCCACGAACTCCTGCAATTCGGCGGTGGCCGGATGCTCCCGGTTGAACGCCGATTCGCTCTCGTTCCCCTCGCCGACGAAGACGACCTCGGGCGGAAGCTGCGCCAGATCCGGGTGCGGGTTGTAGGCGTCCCAGACGATCTCGGCCGAATTCCAGCCGACGCCCATCCGCGAGAGCATCGCCCGGATGTTCCCCTTCGGCGTCGGCGGCGGCTGCCCTTGCTGCATGAACGGGTTCCGGTTGGCGCCCGGCTCCTCGGCCGGCGCGCTGGCCAGGTCCACGGTCGGCATCGGGTCCACCAGCAGCAGCGTGGGATGCCCCTGGAGGACGTAGTCCTGGACGTGGTCCATCTCCTCCTGGCTCAGCGACGACGGCAGGACGACGACGACGCCGTCGAGCTCCTCCGTGATGGGACCGCTCGGCGTGATCTCCACGACCTCGTACTGTTTCCGCAGCTCTTCGACGACCGACCAGGGCGGCGTGCTCTGCATCGTCTGGAAGTCGAGCCCACCGAACAGCCTGATGGCCGTGTTCACGACGCCGATTCGCCGCCGCTCGCTCCGCGCGACCACCCGGATGCTGCGCGCGATCTCGTACTCGGCCGGCAGGCCGCGGTCAAAGAACGGGATAACCTGCTCCTCGGCGCCGGAGGTGAACGCGAGTCCCAGGAAGACATCGTTGAACCCCGCCCGTCCACCCGCCAGATCGGGAATGCGCTGCGGCGTGATCCCGAACGTCTCGCGCGCGTCGCGTGCCGCCTCGGTGAACGGCTCGGTCACCTCGATCCGCAGCTGCACGCGGGGACCGGCCGCCGCGTCGATCTCCTGCAGCAGCCCGAGCAGCGTCTCGCGCGTCTGCACGAACTGCTCGGGCACGGTCGGACTGACGTAGGCCTGGATGAAGACCGTTCGATCCTCGGGCAGCTCATCGAGCAGCGCTCGGGTCTCGGCGCTCAGCGAGTGCAGCCGCTCGGCGGTCACGTCGAGCCGCACGCTCGCCCGTGCCATGATGGCGCCGACGCTCACGACCCCCACCACGATCGCGACCGCGCGCACCGCCTGGTGTCCCCACATCGGCATCACATCCGACACGCTCGGCCAGTGTCGCCGTCCGATCAGCATGACGTTCAGATACAGAAACACGCCGATGACGGCCAGGAAGTAGAAGAGGCCGCTGAAGCTGACGACGCCGCGCGTGAAATCACCGAAGTGCCCCAGGACGCCGAGCGGCGCCACCCACCGCGCCAGGCCCTCACTGAACAGTCCGGCGGCCTGCTCGACGCTCACCAGCGCGCCGCAGAACAGCGCGCCCAGGATGAACGCAATCGTGGCGTTCGCCGTCAGCAGCGAGCCCAACATTCCCACGGCGATCAGCGCGGCGCCCAGCAGCCAGTAGCCCAGATAATCGCCGACCATGAGCCCGAGGTCGGGGCGCCCGAGCAACATCAGCACGAGCACGTGGCTGAGCGACAGGACGAGGGCGGCGGTGTAGACCCCGACCGCCGCCAGATACTTGCCGAGCACCACCTCGACGTCGCGTGCCGGCAGCGTGAGGAGCAGCTCGTCGGTCCCCTGATTTCGCTCCTCCGCCCAGACCGCCATCGTCAGCGCCGGCACGAAGAACATCAGCAAGTACGGGAACAGCCGGCTGAGCTGGTCGAGGTTGGCCAGGTTGTTCAGGAAGAACTGGTCCTGCCAGAACGCAGCCGCCGCGCTCAAGAAGATGAACAGCGTGGTGAAGACGTAGCCGGACGGGTTGCTGAAGTACATCCGCAAGTCCCGCCGGACGATCGCCCGCACGATCGGCACGGTCAGATAGGCGCCCATCAGGACGACACCTCCGCAGGCGGGACCACCGCGGCCGCCCGGGGCAGCGGGGACGGCGGCTGCTCGGTCAGCCGGTGGAACGGACGCTCCAGCGACCCGTCCTCGCGCAGCTCGTCCGGCGTGCCGTCGAAGACCATCTGCCCGTCGTGCACGAACAGCACGCGGTCGGCGATCGCATTCACCTCCTGAAGGATGTGCGTCGAGATGAGAATCGTCTTGGTCCGCCCCAGCTCCCGGATGTTCGTCCGGAACTCCCGGATCTGGTTCGGGTCGAGGCCGGCCGTCGGCTCGTCCATGATGAGGACATCCGGATCGTGCAGCAGCGCCTGCGCCAGACCGACGCGCTGGCGGAGCCCGCGCGAAAGCTTGCCGATTGGCTTCTCCAGGACGAGCCGCAGCGCGCACAACTCGATGACCACGCCGAGCCGGCGCTTGAGCCGCGCCGGCTCGATCTGGCGCACCTCGCCGAAGAACCCCAGCAGCTCCAGCGGGGTCATCTCCAGATACAGCGGTCCGTTCTCGGGCAGATATCCCAGGTGGCGGGAGGCCGCGATCCGGTCCTCCTGGATGTCATGACCCGCGATCGACGCGTGGCCGCCGCTCGGCGCCAGGTAGCCGGTCAGCAGCTTCATCGTCGTCGTCTTGCCCGCGCCGTTCGGGCCCAGGAAGGCCACGATCTGCCCTTCCGGAATCGTAAACGAGATGTCCCGGACCGCCACGAACGGCCCGTAGTACTTGCTCAGGCCCTTCGCCTCGATCATCACCTTCGCACCGTCGGTCATGCCCTCCTCTGTCGCTCGCCCGCGCGAATCTGGACCCCCCACGCGATCAGACGCATCAGCGTGCCGCGCGGCCGGGTGTCCGGTCGTGGCCAGTCTTTCGCTCAGTCCCGCGTTCTCGACGTGATCGGAGAAATCTGCTTGAGGTCGACCGGATACAGCCCCTGCTCGACCAGCTCGCCGTAGAAGCTCCGCACGTCGCCGATCGCGGCGTTGGCCTCGTCAATCGCCTCGCCCAGCGCCGTGCGCGACTCACCGATCCGCCGGGCCTGCGTCTCGGTCGGCCGCGACGTGGAGCTCATGACCGCGCGCTTGAGCCGCGTCACCTGGCTCCGCACGTTCTGCTGCCGGAACCCGCGGGCGACGTCCACGCCGAACCGGCGGCGCACCGGCTCCAGGGCTTCGTCGAGCTCGTCGAGCCGGCTCGTCACGGCGGCCGGCACCTCCTCCGCCGCGTCCGACTCGAGGCCCTCACGCAGGGCGCTCATCTGGTCGTAGGCGGCCGTCACCGCGCGCATCGCCTCGTCCGCCCGCTCGTGCAGCGCGTGCAACGCCATCGACGCCTCGAACTGCGCGCGCCGATCCGCATCGGCAATCTCGATGGCCGGGTCGCCCATCACCTGCGCGGTCTGCGTGCCGACGTCGCGCCCGTCCACGTTCAGCGTCACCCGGTACTCGCCGGGCGGGACGAACGGACCGTCGCGGGTCGTCCCGAACCCGCCGCCCAGCCCCAGATCGGGCAGGGGCTGCACGCGCAGGTCCCAGTGTACGACGTGAATGCCCGGCCCGACTTCGGTCTGCGCGTCGTCGTCATCACTGTCATCGTCGTCGCCAGCGGCGTCACCGCTCTCGAGGGTCCTCACCACCACGCCGGTCCGGTCCCGCACGGTCATCGTGACCGTCTTGGCCCCGTCGGCGAGGTAGTAGGTCAGCGGCGCGCCCGGGGTCGGATTCGCGCCCGCGAACCAGCGGTCGCCGGTCGAGTTGGTGCGGTTGCCCGCCACATTGAACTGCGTCGCGGCCGGCACCTGGAAGAAGTGCGACGCCGACCGCCGCGTGCGCTCGAACTCCTGGACCGGCGTCAGGTCGTCGAGAATCCAGATCGACCGGCCGTGGGTCGCCAGGATCAGATCGTTGTCGCGCGGGTGCACCGCGATCTCGTAAATCGGCACGGTCGGCAGGTTCGCCTTCACACGCGTCCAGCTCCCGCCACGATCGGTCGTCACGAACAGCCCGCGTTCCGTGCCCAGATACAGGACGTCCGGATTCCTGGTGTCCTCGGTGATCGTCCGGACCGTCTCACCCTCCGGCAGACCGCCGCCCATCGCCTCCCACGACTGGCCGTAGTTCAGGCTGCCGTACACGTAGGCGTGGAAATCGCTCGCGCGGTGCCCGTCGAACGTCACGTAGACGGTGCCGTCGGCGAACTTCGACGGCTCGACGCGCGACACGTAGGTGTTGGCCGGCACGCCGGAGACGTTTGGCGTCACGTTCGTCCAGCTCGCGCCGCCGTCGCGCGACACCTGTACCTGCCCGTCGTCGGAGCCCGCGTAGTACAGCCCCTCGACCCGCGCCGACTCGGCGAAGGTCGTCAGCGTCCCGTAGGCGCCCACACCGTCGTTGCGCGCAATCGTGATGTCGCTTCCCATGACGCCCATCAGCTCGAGCTCATCGCGGTCGGTAGCGGTGGTCAAATCGGGGCTGATCGCCTCCCAGACATGGCCGCGGTCGGTCGTCTTGAAGACGCGGTTCGCCGCGACGTAGATCGTCGACGGATCGTGCGGCGACATCACCATCGGCGCGTCCCAGTTCCAGCGGTACTCCGTCGCGTCGGGTACCGGCTCCGGCCGGATCGCCTTGCGCTCGTTCGTCACCCGGTCGACGCGGTTCATCCGGCCGCCCTGCGACTCGGCGTACAGGACGTTCGGGTCGGTCGGGTCGATGAGCGCCACGAAGCCGTCGCCGCCGCCCACGATGAACCAGTCGTCGTTGACGATGCCGCGTGAACTGCGCGTGGCGCTCGGCCCGCACCAGGTGTTGTTGTCCTGCAGGCCGCCGCACACCGTGTAGGGCGTCTGCATGTCGAAGCTCGCGTGGTAGAACTGCGCCAGCGGCATGTTGTTCAGGAAGACGTAGGTCTCGCTGCGGTCGTAGGAGATGCCCACGCCGCCGTCCCCGCCGAGTATCAGGTGCCGCGAGTCCGCCGGGTCGATCCACATCGCGTGGAAGTCCACGTGAATGCGCGGCGCACCGGTGGTCCGAAACGTGCGGCCGGCGTCGTCCGACACGAACAGCTGCACGCCCAGGACGTAGATCCGGTGATCGTCCTGCGGGTCGATCCGGATCTGGCTGAAGTACATCGGCCGCGGGTTCGTGTCGCTCATCTGCTCCCACGTCGCGCCCCCGTCGTCGGTCCGGTAGATGCCGCCGTCATCCGGGTGCTCGATCCGCGCGTAGAGGACGTTCGGGTTCTTGCGGTAGATGTCGAGCCCGATCCGTCCCGTCGGACCCTCGGGCAAGCCCGCGGTCAGCTCCGTCCAGCTCTCGCCGGCGTCGGTCGACTTGTAGATGGCGCTGCCCGGCCCGCCGCCGTTGAAGCCCCACGGCGCGCGCCGCCGCTGGTAGGTCGCCGCGTACAGGACCTTGTTGTTCGTCGGGTCCATGAGGAGGTCGGTGGCGCCGGTGTCCGCGTCCACCTCCAGCAAGCGGTCCCAGGTCGCACCGCCGTCGGTCGTCCCGTACACGCCGCGCTCGCCGCCGGCCGCCCACAGGCTGCCCAGCGCCGCCACGTAGACGACGTCGTGATCCACCGGGTCGATGACGACGCGCGCGATGTGGTGGGAGTCGACGAGCCCCATGTTCGCCCAGCTCTTCCCGCCGTCGGTCGACTTGAAGACCCCCTCACCCCACGACGAGCTCTGACGGTTGTTGTTCTCGCCCGTGCCGACCCAGACCAGGTTCGCATCGTTCGGCGCAATCGCGACGTCGCCGATCGACGAGGTGGACTCGTCGTCGAACACCGTCTCGAAGGTGGTCCCGTTGTTGGTCGTCTTCCAGAGACCACCCGTCGCCGCCGCCACATAAAAGGTGGCCGGGTCGCTCTCCAGCACGGCAAAGTCGTCGATCCGGCCGGCCATCGTGGCCGGACCGATCTGGCGGAAGTGCAGCGTGTCGAAGGGCGAGACGTCGTCGCTTGACTGGATGCCGGCGGACTGGGCCAGGACCCACTGCCCCGTCCCTACCAGCCAGACCGCCGCGCACACTAACAGCCCACGGACACCGATTCGAGCAAGACTCACGGCAGGCTCCTCTCTGATTCACTGTAACGCATTGACATTCCACAGGCCTCGAGAGCGGCCAGAAGCTCGTCCCCCAGCGCGCCCACGAAGACCTGTTCCGGAAAATGAACACCGATGTCCTGGATCGTCCCGTCAGCGATCTTTCGCGCGGCGTGCGCGGCTGGCAGCCCCGTCGTGCGCGCCATGGCAGTGTACCCGGTCTCGGGATCGAAGTAGTCGACCAGATCGAAGGTGTGCGTGTGAGGGGCGCCATCCTTCACGCCCCGCACGACGACGCGCATGACCAGGATGTCCCCCTCGGGGCCGAGGCGCAGGGCCGGCGTCAGACATTCGATGAGCAGCTCCACGGGCACGACCTCGACGTTGCCGACGCGGACCGGCGTCGCGTCGAGCAGGCCGCAGTCCTTGAGGAGCTGCATCCGCGCGGCGTGCCCGCAGTAGCGGATAGTTTTCTCCGCGAGCAGCCGGCGCACGCGACCCTTCATCGTCAGGCGCAGCGAACCGAGGCCGTCGGTGTAGAACGCCTCGAGCGTGCCGAGCGGCGGCGGGAACTCCAGCTGCTCGACGCCCGACAGCGGAGGGACTGACGTGTCCTGGCCGTCCACGACAATCCGCGCCGGCCGGACGTAGGCCGAGAGCACGCTCGTCAGCGAGTACACGGTCTGATACTCCAGCGGCGGCGCCTTCGTCCTCGGAATCCCGCCTACATAGATGACGGCCTCATCGGTGTCGTCGAGCCGCGCCACGCCCCGGGCGACCAGGATGTTGCTGAGGCCGGGCGCCACCCCGCAGCCGGGCAAGACGAGGATGCCGGCCTCGCGTGCCCGCCCGTCCAGCGCACGTCGCCGCTCCGGCTCGGCGCCGACCAGATCGACAATCGACACCGCCGCCGCGATCGCCGCGTCGATGCCGGCCAGACTGTATCGATGCGGCAGCGCGTTCACGACCGCAACGTGTCCGGCCAAGACCGAGGCGGCCGGCTCGGCGTCGGTGACATCGAGCTGATGGGCGCGGAGCCGTCGGTCGGCAATGAAGCTGGCCGCGTCGGTCAACAGCGCCGGGCTGCGGTCGACCAGCGTCACCCGCGCGTCGGGTTCCACCTGCAGGAGGTCCTTCGCGACGACCCGACCCATGAGGCCGGCGCCGAGGACGGCGTACTGGTGCGGCGATTCCGGCGGCATCAGAACATGCGGTGCGCGACCGAGGGTCGCTCAGCGAGCGACAGCATATCCCAGCGCCAGGTACAGGACCGCGACGACACCGGCGACCACCAGCGCGTAGGGCAACTGCGTGCGGGTATGGTCGATATGGTCGGAGGCCGCACCCAGCGATGAGAGGACGGTGGTGTCGGACAGCGGCGAGCAATGGTCGCCGAACACCCCGCCGCCGGCGACCGCGGCGAACGACACGGCGACGAGCGGGTCCAGGACGTTGCCGCCGCTGAATTGAATCGCCATCGGCACGGCAATTGGAATCATGATTGCGTAGGTGCCCCACGACGTGCCGGTCGCGAAGCTGATGAACCCGCTGAGGAAGAACGCGAGGAAGGGGATCAGGGCGGGCGACATCCAGCCTTCCGTCAGGCCGACCACGTAGGCGGCGGTCTGGAGCTCCCGGCTCACGGTGTTGATGCAGTACGCGAGGGCCAGGATGGCCACGGCCGCCATCACGCCCTTCATGCCGGCCATCGCGGTTTGCATGAGGCCGCGAATGGTGTCGACACGCTGCAGCCACATGATCAGCCCGAGCGTCGCGCTCGCCAGCATGAAGCTTTCCATGACGCTGGCCGTGCCCCGCACGATGAACGTGCCGACGTTCGTCCCGACGATGAGGACGACGGGCACGATGAAGTTCAACAGGATGTTCGTGTGCGGCGAGCTCGTGACCTGGAGATCGGTGAGCTCCTTCCCCATCATCGGCACGGCGCCGTCCCGCAGCACCTTCCCGGTGTCGCGGGCCCGCACCTCCGCCGTGCGCATGGGACCGAAATCAGGCAGGACCTCAATCGAAATCAGAACCACCATCAGGACGGTCAAATAGCCGTAGAAGTTGTACGGCACGCTGCGGATGAAGAGGCTCATCGCGGTGGCCTGGTCCGCGATGCCCGGCACGCCCATGGTGATCCCGGTCAGGTACACCGCCCACCCCGAAATCGGCACGAGCACCAGGATCGAGGCCGAGGTGGAATCGCAAATGTAGGCGAGCTTTTCGCGCGAGATTCGATAGCGATCGGTCAAATTGCGCATGACCGCGCCGACGAAGAGCGGACTGAAGTAGTCGCTGAAGAAGACGGCCACCCCCAGCCCGCAGCCGAGGCCGGCGACCTGCTTCCGGGTGGTGACCCATCGCGACACGCGCTGACGGAACAGGTCGATGGCGCCGGACTGCTGAAAGAACGCGACCAGGACGCCGATGCACAGCTCGATCGTGCAAATGCGGATGAACCCCTCGTTCCCGAGCGACCGGGTCACCAGGCCGGGAAATCCTTGGATCCCCTGGCCGAGCAGGAGCACGCCGGCCAGACTCGCGATCACCAAGCTGAAGACCGCCTCACGCGTGATGAAGGCAAGCGCGACCGCGATGAGGGGCGGGACAATCGACGTCCAGTGGGGCTCCATCGAAATGAATCTCAGAAGAGAGAGGAACTGTACTGTAGGCCCAGCGCGGCGAGCAAGACGCTGTCAGGACGACTGGCGGCGGCGGACCCAGAGGACCCCCAACGCCAGCGGTCCCAGCAACAGCAGCTCGCGGAGGATCGCCCGGAGGTTGTGGGTCCAGGTCGACAGCTCGCCGATGGCCCTGTGGATCGGCAGAAACCAATGCAGCGGCGACAGGTGGTGGGCGCTATCGAACGGCCAGAGCGCCATGATGCCGACGGGCGCCCCCGAGTCGGTCCCCAGCCAGTCAAGCGCGACGTGGGATCCCCAGGCCGCGGCGCACGCGGCCGCGGCCCACCACCGCGGCCGGCCCCACGCCCACGCCATCGCCCCGACGATCGCCGCCGCGCCGACGCTGTGACTGTAGGTGCTGTGCGCCCCGAACAGGAAGTCCACGTCGGGCGCTACGCCGAGCAGGCCGAAGCGGACGACCGCGCGCTGAATCGACCCGCGGGCGCCGGGCGGCGGCGCGATCGCCAGCCCGGCAATCACGCCGCCCAGAAAATGACCGACCGGGGATGGCATTGGCTCGCGACGCTCGATGCCAACATGTCGCGGGGCTGCCGGACCTACCGCACGCCCACGAACCCCGTCACCGAGTCGATCAGCTTCGCCGAGTCGAACCCGATGCCGTTCTTGAACACCGTGACGACCTTCTTGATGTTGGCCGAATCGGCCGCGAGATCGGCGTCGATGACCACGAGGTCGGCAATCTTCCCCACCTCGATGGTGCCGAGCCGGTCGTCCATGTCGAGGATCTTCGCGCCGTTCGCGCTCATCACCTGAATGGCCTCCCCCGGCGCGAACCCCGCCTCGATCAACAGCTCGTAGTTGCGCTGGTCGCCGAAGCCGGGCAGCGCCGCGCCGTAGCCGGTCGGATCGACGCCCGCCCCGAGCAGCCCCCCGGCGCGGTAGAACGCCAGCTCGTACTCCATTGCCTTCCTGAAGACCGCCGGCGACGTCCCGTAGTCGTCCGGATCGCGCTCGGTGTAGCGCTTGTTCTCCGCCAGCACGTCCTCGGCCACCTCGGGCGCCAGCACGTCGAGCGACCGCTGGTCGATTGGCGGACGCCCCGGCACCGACATCTCGTAGACGGCCAGGGTGGACGACATCGGCACGTTGTTGTCGATCATCGCCCGAAACGTCGCCTGCACCTCCGGCCCGTCGATGTCGAGGTCGTAGTAGTTCCGGCGAAAGCCGGGCGGACAGACGTCCGGCGCCTTGTCGGGCACATAGTCGGTGTTGGCGAACAGCCCGTGCTCGAGGTTGTCGATGCCCAGCGCCACCGCCTCGCGGTAGGTCACCGAGCAGAGGTGCGCCGTCACCTTGACGCCGTGCTTGTGCGCTTCGTCGATCGCCGCGGCCAGCTCCGCGCGGCCGATCTCCGTGTAGGCCTTGAACCAGGTGACCCCCTCCTCGGCCCAGTACCGCACCACGCGCCGGGCGGCCTCCGGATCGCCGACCCGGTTCATCTGGCTCGGTCCGCTGCCGCCCGTCAGGTACGGGCCGGTGACGATGATGGTCGGGCCCGGCATCTCTCCGGCGTCGATGGCGCGCTTCAGATTGAGCTCGCCGTAGGTCGCCCGGCTGCCGGTCGTCCGGATCGTCGTGAGGCCGGAGGCCAGGTACATCCGAGGCCCCGAGAAGTCCAGCTGGGCCGCGCGGCCGCCGGCCGCCGTGTAGTAGCTGTGGTTGTGCATGCCGATAAGGCCTGGCACGACGGTGTGCCCCGGCAACTCCAGCACCTCGGCGTCGTCCGGAACCTCGACCTGCCCGGACGGTCCGACCGCCGCGATCCGGTCGCCGCGGATGACGATCGTCTGTCCGGCCCGCCGCCCGCTGCCGGTGCCGTCGATGACGATGACGTCGGTCAGCGCGACGACCGGCGCGTCGACCGACACAAACTCACGCGTCCGTTCCGACAGCGCGTCGCGCGACTGCGCGCTCGCCCAGGACCCGGTGGTCAGAATCGCTGCGACGACGAGCCAGCCTGTGCAACGCATCTGTCTACTCTGCATCTTCCACCTCGAACACGAATTTCATCCCCGACTCCAGATGCTCCGCAATATGACAGTGCACCATCCACCGTCCCGGATTCGAAATCTCCAGGAGGATGTCGGTGACCGATCCGACCGGCAGCAACACCGTATCCTTCCACACCAGGTGCGGATTCGGAACACCGTCCTGCGCGACGACGAGAAACCGCTGGCCGTGGATATGCAGCGGGTGCTGCATGGCGTGGAACGCGAACCGGTCGTTGTGTAGCCGGATCTTCACGACGTCGCCGAGCGCGAAGCGCCACGCGATGTCGTCGTTCTCGCGCCCCGTAGACGGCTCGCGCAGGATCCAGCGCACCTGCCCGGTATCGGTCAGCCAGTTCATCATCGGCATCGTGCCGGTCCACTCCACCGGGTTGAAGTAGACACCCTCGAACCGCATGACCTCCTCGATGGGCCGCGGCAAATCCGTCGTCTCCAGCGTGAGCGTCAGCTCGAGATCGACCGGCCGGTCGAACTGCGCGCGGTAGCGGTCGATGTCGGCCACGACCTCGTCGTGGCGATGCAGCTCCACGAAGCTCGCCGTCAGATCCCGCTCGGTCCGCCGGTCGCCGACCTCGACCCACCCCAGGACCGTGTGCTCCTCCAGGAATCCGCCGTACCGGTGATTGATGCCCTGCACCCGGTTGGCGACCTCGACCCGGCCGGGCGTGTCGAACCGCACCTCCACGATGTAGCGCTCGGCCGGCGCGATGACGATCGAGTCGACCCAGACCTCCGCCTCGAACTTCCCGATGTCGGACCCGATGACCTTGGTCGGGGCGTCACCAAACGACAGGTTGAAGGTTCGCGTGTTCGACGCGTTCGTCAGGAAAAAACGGACGACCTCGTCGCGATCGACCGCCAAGGTGTAGTCCGGCTCGCCGTTCACCAGCAGGACGTTGCCGAACCGGCCCATCAAGGCATAGTTGGCCGACGTGCCGCCAAAGGCGACCACCCCCGCGTCATCGAGCAGCAAATCGTCGAGCACCAGCACTTCCTCCCGGTTCACGTCGGCAAACGCGTGCGCCGGCAATGGATCGACCAGCATGTTGCCGGCGAGGCCGAGCTCCTGCTGGATATCCTCACGATGATGCGGGTGATACCAGTAGAGGCCGGCATCCCGGAAGAAGACCTCGTAGCGGAACGACCCGCCCGGCGGCACCGGGTCCTGGGTCACCCCCGGCACGCCGTCGAACCGATTGTCGAGCCGCACGCCGTGCCAGTGGATCGTCGTCGGCAGCTCCGTCCGATTCGAGAAGTTGACGAAGATCGTCGTCCGCGCCGGCACGCGGATGAGCGGTCCGGGAATCTGGCCATTGAAGCCGTACATCACCAGCGTCCGGCCGTTGATGGTCCGGCGCACCGGCGCCGCCTCGAGATCGAGCGTCCCGCCGTTGCCCAGGCGGACGAGTTGCCGCGGACGCGCCTCGGGAATCGACTCGAGATCGACGGACGGCAGAAACGGCACGCCGCGCGGCGTCAGCCTGGCCATGCCCGGTAGCAGCGGCACGGCCGGATGCATCGGCGGCATCGTCCACGCGTCGGCCGCCGCCCCGGCTTCGTGCGCCATCGGCTCGGGCATCGACGCCTCGGCGCCGTCGAACGCCGACGGGGCTTGGGCCAGCAGGTCGTGCGTCTCCATCAAGCTGCTGGGCGACCGCCCGCGCAACACCAGCGGTCCGGCTCGCGCGCTGACGTCGACCGACGCTTCCAGCGTCACGAGAACGGTGAACTTGTTGAAGCGCGCCTCGCCCAGCCGGACGCGCCCGTTGCCCACCTGGCCCAGCTTGACGATCGGATCGAACGTCGGCGTCGTGACCCAGGCGATGTAGGCCGATCCCTCCCCAGTCGACCCGGCGGGCGGCAGGCCCTCGATGTCGAAGGTCAACGCGTGACGGATGTGCCCGTCGGCCGTCACCGCGATCCCGAACGGCCCGGCGACCCGCCCCAACTCGACCTGCCCGGTCGCATCAGCGAACGCCTCGGTTGGATACAACTGGAAACAGTCCAGCCGCGGGAGCGACACGTTGCGCGCGCCCGTCCGCGGCAGGCACCGGCTCACCAGCCCCGTGTCCTGCGCACCGGCAGCCGGCAATCCGGCCACCACCGCGGCGACCAGTCCGCCCACCGCGACCGCGCGGCGAAGGCTCATGTGAAGGGAATCTATCCTACCCTCCGCGGTGGCCGCAAATTCCGCAGCCCGATCACGAAGAATCCGTTCACTTCCTGCTATCACCCAACGCTAGGGCGAAAGTCAGACTATCCGTAACAGATAGACAGGCAACGTGATACACAGATTATGAATTCTGTTTTCGCTTGACTTACGCCCGGCACGCTCCTAGAATAGGTCACCAGACGAACGGCCCGGAACCGAAGTGCACGTTCGTGCAGTGGCGTGCAATCCCCCGCGCGGGCCACCGACATCGACCCGAAGGAGTGTCATGGCCGAAGACCGTACCGACCGCGAACGCACGAAGGCGATTGACCTCGCCGTTGGACAGATTGAAAAGCAGTTTGGCAAGGGCTCCATCATGCGCCTGGGCCAGCAGGGCGTCGGTGCCCAGTTGCCGTGCATCTCGACCGGTGCCGTCAGCATCGACTACGCGCTCGGCATCGGCGGCGTGCCGCGGGGACGGGTCGTCGAGATCTTCGGACCGGAAGCCTCCGGCAAGACGACGCTCGCCTTGCAGGTGATCGCCAACGCGCAGAAGGCAGGCGGGATGGCGGCCTTCGTCGACGCGGAGCACGCGCTCGACTCGACCTACACCGCGGCACTGGGCGTGAATCTCGACGACCTGCTGGTGTCGCAGCCGGACAACGGCGAGCAGGCGCTCGAGATCGTCGAGGTCCTGGTCCGCTCGGGCGGTGTCGATGTCATCGTCGTGGACTCGGTCGCCGCGCTCGTCCCGCGCGCCGAGATCGACGGCGAGATGGGCGACGCTCAGATCGGTCTCCAGGCCCGGCTCATGTCGCAGGCGCTCCGGAAGCTGACCGCTGTCGTCTCGAAGTCGAACACCTGCCTGATCTTCATCAACCAGCTGCGCATGAAGATCGGCGTCATGTTCGGCAATCCGGAAACGACCACCGGCGGCCGGGCGCTGAAATTCTACGCCTCGGTCCGCATCGACATCCGGCGAATCGGCGCCATCAAGGACGGCGACATCGTCGTCGGCGGACGCACCCGCGTCAAGATCGTCAAGAACAAGGTGGCGCCCCCCTTCCGGCAGGCCGAGTTCGACATCATGTACGGCCTGGGAATCTCGCGTGAAGGCGATCTGCTCGACCTCGCGGTCGATCGCAAAATCGTCGAGAAGAGCGGCACCTGGTTCTCGTACGGCGGCGACCGACTGGGGCAGGGCCGGGAGAACGCCAAGAGCTTCCTGCGGTCGCATCCGGACACCGCGCAGGCGATCGAGGACAAGGTGCGCGCCGAGCTCGGTCTGGTGGCACCGACCGAAGCGGAAATCGCCACGGCCTGACCCGGCGCCGGGGCGGGATCGGCTCCTAGCCACTGCCGACTGCACGGCATCACCTCACCATGGATGCGCTAGCGGCACTCGACGCTCGAGCGCTGGGCTGGGTTCTCTCACTCCCCCATCCCGGCTGGCTCGACCGCCTCATGGTCGGCGTGAGTGCGTTCGGCCAGCAGGCCGCCATCTGGCTGACCGTCGGGGCGATCCTGGCCGCCTGGGGACGGCTGCCCTGGAAGGCCTACTGGCAGGTCGTCCTGTCGATCGTTCTCGCCACTCTCGTCGTGGACGCGGCGCTGAAGCCGATGGTCGGCCGCCAGCGTCCGTCACGCGCCAATCCTGAACTGACCGCTCTGGTCTTGACCGAGCCGCCCACGACCGCGTCGTTCCCCTCGGGCCATGCTGCGACGGCTGTTGCCGGCGCGTATGCACTCGCCGGATTTCTGCCGCGCGCCCGCCAGGCGTTCTGGCTGCTGGCGCTCCTCATCGCTGCCTCACGCGTGTATCTCGGCCTCCACTACCCGCTCGATGTAGTCGCCGGCGCGCTCGTCGGAGCAGGCTGCGCCGCCCTCAGCGTCGGCGGAACCGTATGGTATAGTCGCGATCCTGCCGCGCGCGTTCCCCAAGGGCCGAGGTAGCTCAGTCGGTAGAGCACATGACTGAAAATCATGGTGTCGGCAGTTCGATTCTGCCCCTCGGCACCAGCCTTAAGACCCTGATATAACCGGTGAATTCAAGGGATCGATGCAACGCGATGAATGATCACCTCAAGGAGGGCTCATGGAACGCGTTCGTCGCCCGAGCATGTCGACCGCCGAGAAGGCCGAGGTCTGGAGACGGTGGAAGCGAGGCGAGTCAGTCAGTGACATCGGTCGTGCCTTGGGGCGAATCCGCAAATCGGTCCACCGTGTCGTCGCCGCGCACGGCGGCATCCCCCCACGAGCGCGCACGCGATCACGGTGCGCGCTGACGGTGGCCGACCGCGAGGAGATCTCACGAGGGCTGGCCAACGACTGCTCGTTGAGGCGAATCGCCGGCCTGCTTGGGCGAGCCCCGTCGACCGTCAGCCGGGAAGTGCGACGACACGGGGGCCGGACGCGCTACCGGGCATCGACGGCCGATGTCCGGGCGTGGGATCGAGCTCGGCGCCCCAAGCGGTGCCGGTTGGCAACCGAACCCGCGCTGCGCCGCCTCGTGGCCGAGAAGCTCGCTGCCGATTGGTCGCCGCAGCAGATTTCTGGGTGGCTCACACGGACCTTTCCGGGGGATCCTCGGCTCCACGTGTCGCACGAGACGATCTACCTGAGCCTCTTCGTCCAGACGCGCGGCGTGCTGAAGCAGGCGCTGATCGCCCACCTGCGGCGGTGTCGACGCATGCGCCGCTCCAAACTAGCCAGCACCGCTGGACAGCAGCGTGGCCGCATCATCGATGCGGTCTCGATTCGCGAGCGCCCGGCCGAGGCGGAGGACCGCGCCGTGCCCGGTCACTGGGAGGGCGACTTGCTGTCGGGCGCCCGGAACTCGCACATCGCGACGCTGGTCGAGCGACAGTCCCGCTTCGTGCTCTTAGTGCGTCTGTCCGGGAAGGACACGACCCGTGTCGTCCAGGCGCTCTCGCAGGCGATCCGGGCATTGCCCGAGGGCCTCCTGGTGTCCCTGACATGGGACCGCGGTCACGAACTGGCGGCGCACAAGAAGCTTACCGTTGCCACCCAGGTCCAGGTCTACTTCTGCGACCCGCAAAGTCCCTGGCAGCGGGGCACGAACGAGAACACCAACGGCTTGCTTCGACAGTACTTCCCACATGGCACCGACCTGGCAACCTACAGACAGGCTGATCTCGACACCGTGGCCCAACGTCTTAACTCACGACCGCGCAAGACACTGGGCTATGCCACGCCTGCTGATAGACTGGCGAACACACTGTTGCATTGACCGGTTGAACTCACCCACGATTGATGGACCGGCCGGCAACGATGACCTACATTGGAGTCTCGGAAATCGGTCAGGTTACCCTCGGTCGGATGCGGGCGTTCGTCCGGGTACGATCACGACAGTCTCGTGTAAGAAAAACGGCAAGGCGGAGGTGATTTACAGATGCCACAAGCTGACGAGAGCTGGACACGCACCCATAGCAATGGGTGGATCGGCTGGGTGAAGAGCGTACCAGAACTGGGAGTCCCGGTACGTTACGTCGCGTCGGCCGCACCGGCGGGAACAAGTAAGTATCCCCCGGCAAAGCCGGGGGCTTTAGTTGTGAGCCGCTCAAAGCGGCCTGACGTGGCCGCTACGCGTCCACTTGGGCCACCCTACGGGTGGCTGCGTTCATCCAGCCGGAGCTGTTCTTGCCGACGATCTTCCAGTTCCTGCCTCCGGATATAAGCGCGGATCGCTCGCTCATCCCGATCCAGCGTGGACACGAAGTAGCCCCGCGCCCAAAAGCGCTGCCCGACAAAGCTGCGCGACCGCCCGGCAAACTCCCGGGCGATGTAGATCGCGCTCTTCCCCTTGGTGTACCCGATCACCTGTCCCACCGAGTACTTCGGCGGAATCGACATCATCTTGTGGGCGTGGTCGGCCAGCAGATGCCCTTCTTCCACCGCGCTCTCCCGCTGCCCCGCCAACCGCCGCAGCCCCCCCCAGATGCATGCCGGCGCAGCGCCCCGTACATCGCCTTCTTCCGGTATTTCGGGATGAAAGCCACGTGATACTGACATGCCCACTTCGAGTGATTTAGACTGCGATAGTTCGTCATGGGGACTCCTCTTTCGTGATGCGTTGCGGCTCACGGGGGGAGTGCCTCATTCTTATCCCGGAACTGTCAAACTCTGGGTGCCGCCCCGGCAAAGCCGGGGGGTCTCTCACGTTGACTAGACCAGGGAGTGAGCACGCGACCGCTGAACTCGCGCGAGCTGCCTCAGATGCAGACGTCAGGGAGGCGAGCGGACATCATTGCTCAGACTCTTGCGAGCCTTGGCACGAAGGTTAGACAGATGCCAAGCACGCGAACGCCGACATTCGGCTCCCAACGTAAATCTTCCTGGTTCTCCGAACTCCAGGCGCGGGTGCCGACGGGACGGTAGCGATGGACGAGTCTTCCCAATGACGAGGATACGATGACCAAGCTGCTGCACATTGCGACCTATGTTCTTCTTCTATACATGGCGCTGCTGTTTGGCATAGTCGTCCACGCTCAAGAAGCAATTGAAGGAGTGTGGCGCGTTAGCCGGATTGATCAAGATTTCAGACAAGAACCCAACCGCGACCCCGAACCGAGTCTGATTATCTTTACGGCACAGCACTACAGCATCATCTGGATACTCGGCGACGAAAGCATGCAACCGTATGCCGAAAGATGGTCTGCGACTGATGACGAAAAGACACAGCGTTTTGGCGAGGTCACAGTGAACGCAGGCACGTACGAAATCGAAGGATCTCAGATTAAGACCTTTCCGCTCGTTGCCCGTGATCCTGAGTTCATCGGCGGGTACTTTCTTTCCGAGTACACATGGAGGGACGGGAATCTCATATTGACGTTGCTGGACGAATACTCGTTTGACGGAGTCCAGCACCCGTGGGCAAAGGGCTCTAGCGGGCAAATTCATCTGACGCTTTCGCGCCTTCCGGATTAGTGGCAGATTCCAACTGGTTCGAGGACCTCCAGGCGAGGGCGCCGGCCTGGAGACGAAAGACTTAGTCTTCGTTGACGCGGGGCCGGCCCCGCATACCCTTCACATCGGCTCGCCGTTTCTTCGCGGCCAGTCGTCGCTCCTTCGCGGCCCGGCCCGGCTTCGTGGGCCTGCGCTTTCTTGGCCGGATGGCGGCCTTCTGAATCAGCGCAACGAGACGTGCCCGAGCAGCCTCCCGGTTCTGTCCCTGCGTGCGGTGCTCCCGGCTGTCGATTACAAGCACGCCATCGGTGGTCATGCGACTGCCGGCAAGCACTGTCAAGCGGGCTTTCACGTCTGGGGGGAGCGACGAGACACCGACGTCGAAGCGCAACTCGACGGCCGTCGCCACCTTGTTCACGTTCTGCCCGCCGGGGCCGGACGCACGCACGAACCGCTCGTCGATCTCGCGCTCGTTGAGCGCAATGGTGCCGGTGATCTGAATCAGAGCTTCTCCACGTATCCAGGAGTTTATCAGTCGGTAAACCGCCCTGTGCCGGCGCTGGGATCGCGTCCTCTCCGGCCGCCAAAGCGAAAATTGCTCGACTCGCCCCGCGGGGGCAATCCGCACTCGAATCGGAGTTGCCGACGGGGCGGCAGGCGGCGACCGCACGCGACAACGGTCCCATCCCTGCCTCACAGCGAGAAAGCCACGCATTACCCGAACGTTGATGGGATGGACTCCTCCCGCTGGTACGGCATCATCGTGCCAAACACGCAACGGCCTCTAGCAGCCCGTGGTGGAAGGGCTCATTTGGAGATTGACGCTGGCGTACTCGGCCCGCGCGGTCGCTTCGCCGGCGACGGGTGAACGACGTGGATCAGGCGTCCAGAGGCGCGCCGGAACGGTCCAGAGCCGCCACACGAGCTCGATGAACGTGGTGATCACGGCCAGGCGGCCCTGCAGGCCCCGTGGCGTGCCGACGCCGATCAGCCGACGCATGAGCAGACCCAAGTTGAAGCCACCGGTGTGGACGAGCACGCGCTTCAGGATGTTGGTGTGCCCCCGCAGATGAACACGCCGCAGCGCGCCCGTCTCGTACAGATGCGCAAAGGGGCGTTCCAGCCGTTCACCGCGTTGGCGCAAGAGTCGTTGGCCCCGGGCCCCGCGGAGGCGTCGGCGGTTCCGATAGACCGCGTCGCGGGCCGTGGTCTTGCCGCGCCAGGTCCGCCGCCCGCGATCGGGTTCCGAAAGGTAGGCGCGCACGCCGACCGCCTCCAGGTCCACCAAGATCTGATTGCTGTGATACCCCTTGTCGCCGACCAGCTCGCGCACGGTGTCAGCCGCTGGTTGCACCGTCTCGATCTGCTCCGCGGCCGTGATGAGGGTCTCGACCAGGGTCGTCGTGTCCCCGGCATTTGCCGGCTGCACCGTCACCCCGACGATGGCCCCGGTGTCGAGATCCACCGCAGGCTCGGCTTTGTGGGCCAGGTGCGTCCGGCCATCTTTCATCTTGGTGATTTTCGCGTCGGGATCGTGCGGATGCGTCCAGTCGTCGTTCGAGCCCTTCTTGCGTCGCGTGCGATCCAGGCGCGCCAAGTCCGCGCGCGTCGGTGTCGCAATCCCCGAGGCCTGGGCGAGCTTCGTCAAGAACGCCTGATACGTGTCCCCCGTGTCGCGGCGCACGATACTCCGCAAGGCCGCGTTGGCTTCGAGCGTCGTCGCATCGATCCCGATCGTCTGTCCCGTGACCAAGCCGCCGTCGGCCAGCCGCTGCAGAATCCACGTGAACACCGCCGTGTGCATCTCCAGATCGATCAACCGCCGCGTGCGCGAGATCGTCGAGTGGTCGGGCGCGGGGTCGTGCAGCTCCAGATGCAAGAAGCTGCGCACGCTCAGCGAGTCCGCCGCCCGCCACGCCATCGCGCGCTCCGAATCGAGGCCTTCGAAGTAGCCGAGCAACAGCAGCCGGAAGTACCGCCCCGGCGCCAGACTCGGCCGGCCCAGGACCGGCGCGTAGAACGGGGCGCACTGCGCCTCGACAAACGCATCGAAGCCCGCGTCATCGAGGATGCGATTCAACCGCCGATAAAACGGATGCGCCGAGCTGCGCGGCAGGTCGCTCGCCGGAATCCACATCGACGCTTGCCGTGCCAGGCGACGTCGTTTACCCATGGCCATGCGTGTCAGTGTAGTACGGGGGATCGATCGTGTCGATCCTTAATGCGGACTTTCACCACGGGCTGCTAGCGGGCCACAGCCAGGAGGAGTCCAGATGGAGCATACGACGATCGCTGTTGATCTCGCCAAGTCGGTCTTTCAGGTGGCCGTGTCCCACCGCCCGGGCCGAGTCGATGAAGAGCATCGGCTGACCCGCGCGCGGGTCCTGCGCTTCTTCGCCGAGCGGCCCGCCGCCACGGTCCTGCTCGAAGCCTGCGGGTCGGCGCATTATTGGGGCCGGGAGCTCGAGCGCCTGGGCCACACCGTGCAGTTACTCCCCCCGTACGATGTGCACCGCTACGTCCGCCGCAGCAAGACCGACCGCGCGGACGCGAAAGCGTTGCTCGAGGCGGCGCGGAACGACGAGATTCATCCGGTCCCCGTCAAAACCGTCAGCCAACAAGCCCTCACCACGCTCCATCGGATTCGCTCCACGTGGCAGGCCACCCGGATCATGCGGCTGAACAGCCTGCGAGGCCTGCTCCGCGAGTTTGGCGTGACGATCCCGGCTGGGGCGCACCACGTCGTGCCGCGCGTCCGCGCGCTCCTCGAAGACCCGGAGGCGCCCGTGCCCATGAGCGTTCGCCCGAGCCTGGCCGTCTTGTGCGACGAGATCCGCCGGCTGGAGGACCAGATCAACGACCTCGAACGGCAGCTCGCGGCCCTCGCCAAGCAGCTCCCGCTGGTGGCGCACCTGCGCACGATCCCCGGCGTGGGCTTGCTCACGGCCACGGCGCTGGTCGCGTGCGTCGGCGAGGTGCGCCGGTTCCCCTCCGGCCGCTACTTCGCCAGCTACCTCGGGCTCACCCCGAAGGAACACTCCAGCGGGTCGCGTCGACGGCTCGGGGCCATCAGCAAGCAAGGCGATCGGTACCTGCGCACGCTGTTGATCCACGGCGCGCGGTCCGTCCTGTGGCGCGCCAAGAGCCAGCCGACCCCCGATGCCTTCCGCACCTGGGCGCTCGCTGTCGAGCGCCGCCGCGGGCACAACAAAGCGGCCGTGGCGGTCGCCAACAAGCTGGCCCGCATGATCTGGCGCATCTGGCAGAGCGACCGCCCCTTCCGCGAGCGCCCTGGCGCCGCGTAACGCGCGGCGTGACACCATCGTTCACCCCTGGAGGACTGCCGCGAGCACACTCGAGCAATGGCACACCGGTCGGACCGGCGTGGGGACACACCGATAGAAAGCCTGGCCATCAAGGCCGTTCAACGTCGATTGGTACCCCACGCGCGAATTTCCATACTGGCCCGGAGCCCTGCACGCTCCACACCGAGGCCGAAGATACGTCTGCAGTCCGATCACCATGCGATCCCGACATCACGCGAAGCGGCTTGCGAAAGGAGCCTAGACGACATCAGGCGAAGCGGCTTGCAAAAGGAGTCCAGATACGGCTTTCTAGCGGCACTCTGCGGGCCGACTGTACGCCCCGTCCCCCCCTGCGGTAAACTTGGCCGTTCACCAACATGGCTCTCGGTCCAGGCAGCAAGCTCGGCGTCTACGAGGTCACCGCCAAGATCGGTGCGGGTGGAATGGGCGAGGTCTACCGCGCCCACGATACGACCCTGGACCGCGACGTGGCGATCAAGATGTCCCTCGACAATGCTATTGAACGCGTGGTCAAACACGACAGGACGATTGTTCTCGCCGCGTTGATCGCCGTGGTCGCGCTGTCGTGGGTCTATGTTCTTGCCGGCGCGGGTATGAGCATGTCGGCGTTCGAGATGATCCGGATGAGTGCCGGCAAGGGTGGCATGGCAATGATGGTGCCGGCGGTTTGGGATATTGGCTACGCCGGTGTGATGTTCATCATGTGGTGGGTCATGATGATCGCCATGATGTTGCCTTCAGCAACGCCGATGGTTCTGTTGTTCGCGGCGGTGAACCGCAAACAAAAGCAAGAGGGCAATCCGTATGTGGCGACGGCGCACTTTGCATCGGCCTACTTGGTCGTTTGGGCTGGCTTCAGTGTTGTCGCGGTCGCTCTGCAGTGGGGCTTGGAAGCGTTAGCCTTGCTTTCACCGATGTTGATCAGCGAGAGTGTCGTCTTTGGTGGCGGTCTGCTGCTAGGCGCGGGCATCTATCAACTCACGCCCATGAAGCAGGCCTGTCTTAAACATTGCCGCTCGCCGCTGCAGTTTATGATGACCCGCTGGCGCAGGGGCAGCGATGGCGCTTTCCGTATGGGTGTCGAACACGGCGCCTATTGTGTTGGCTGCTGTTGGTTCCTGATGGGGCTATTGTTTTTCGGCGGAGTGATGAACCTTTACTGGATCATCGGCCTTGCCGTCTTTGTCCTGATGGAGAAAACCATTCCGGCAGGTCATTGGTTCAGCTACGGCGTTGGCGTTCTATTGATCCTATGCGGTATCGTCGTTTCGCTTGAGGCAATCTGATGCTCCGCATTTACCCGTCTGAAGGCGTACACGCAGACCCGGTCGGTATTGCTTGACGTCAATCTCACACCAGTGACACAGGTTCTGGTGCTTGAGACCAAACAGGGACACCTGTTTTTAGCTGCGTAAAGGACGATCGCCAGCATGACGGATCAATGGGTATTCAAGAGCGAAACCTACGACAACTGCAACTGCGCTGTGAATTGCGGTTGCCAGTTCCAATTACCGAGCACCTACGGCTATTGTCAGTCGGCCTTCGTCGGCAACATCGTTGAAGGCCATTTCAACGATACGCCGCTCGCAGGCCTGAATTGGGCGGGGCTTTACAAGTGGCCCGGCGAAATCGCGGAGGGAAACGGCCAGCGCCAGATCGTTATCGACGAGCGTGCCGATGAGGCTCAACGGATTGCGCTTGAAACAATTATCTCAGGCGAGGCATGCGCCCCCCTCAGCAATCATTTCTCCGTTTTCGGGTCCTGCTGCTCGGAATTTTGCGAGACACTGTTCCTGCCGATCGATCTCGAGGCGAACTTTGAACTCAGAACCGCAAGGGTCGACATACCGGGCGTCATGAAGAGTCGCGGCAGACCGATAATCAACGAGTTCAATGGTCAACCGTTCCACATTGCGCTGGCACGCCCGAGTGGCAGTTTCGAGTTTACCTACGCGGAAATCGGACTAGGCACGACATCAGTGACGGGTGGTATAGAGATGGCGTTCGAGGATTCATGGGCGCATTATTGTTTTCACCACTTCAATCAGGATGGATTGATCTGAAGCTCGACCGGGACGTGGCGCTGAAGGTCTTATCCACGGTCTCCGCACCGCAGGCCGCGTAGCCTCGAAGGAGTTTGACGAATGGCTGACATCCCGAATTGGTGGCTGAAGGGCGACTGGTTTGACGTCTGTTCGTGCAACGTAGCCTGTCCGTGCGAGTTCGCACAGCCACCGACCAACAATAAGTGTCAGGCCATTCTCGCCTATCATGTTCGAGAGGGGGCGTACGGCGACGTCCGGCTCGACGGTCTGAACGTCATCAGCGTCGCAGAGTTTGAGGGCAATATCTGGGCCGGTAAAGACAGCGAAGGGATTGTCTCGCTAGGCCTCTTTATCGACGAGAGTGCGGACGAGCGCCAGCGGGAGGTACTGCAAACCGTGTTTTCTGGTCAGGCCGGTGGCTGGCAGGCGGAGTTTGCCAAGCTGATCGGAGACGTCCGTGGCGTCGAGGTCGTGCCGATCTCGTTCGAGCTCGCCAACGATCTCGCGTTCTGGCGGGCTGAGATCCCAGGCAGGCTGGCGGCAGTCGCTGAAGCGTTGTCCGGTCCAACCACACCTGCTGGTGCTCGGGTGCAGCTCCACAACCCACCGGGGTCTGAGGTGGGTCCCGGCCAGGTTGCCACCTGGGGCCAAGCGACCGAGCATCGAGTAGACGCGTACGGGTTCCAGTGGAACTGGGCAGGTAAGTCAAGCAAGCACATCCCGTTCGACTGGACGGGTCCGCAATATGACTGACCTTGGTCGCTTCACGTGACCCTCACACCCGGCACCACCCTCGGCGTCTACGAAGTCCTCTCCGCTATCGGCGCAGGCGGCATGGGCGAGGTGTACAAGGCCCGTGACCCAAGCTCGACCGTGATGTCGCCCTGAAGATCCTCCCCGACGCCTTCGTGAACGACCCCGAGCGGCTGGCCCGCTTCCAGCGGGAAGCGAAGGTGCTGGCCTCGCTCAATCATCCGAACATCGCGGCGATTCATGGGCTGGAGGAATCTGGCGACTCCCCCGCGCTCGTCCTCGAATACGTCCCCGGCCCAACGCTCCAGGATCGGATCAGTCAAGGCCCGATCCCGCTGGACGAGGCACTGCCCATCGCGCGGCAGATCGCCGGTGGTGACCTGGTGCCCGTCGATTGAGCCGGCGCGTTCCGGGTTCATGACTGATGCCTGACGCGGGAGCTCGGCCGTGAGTGAGACCTCCGACGTGTCGTTCGCGGTTCGTCGAGCTACGATGGACGACCTGGAGATCCTCGCCGGCTTCACCGCCGCGGAGGCAGCCGAGACCGAGGGCCGGGCTCCGGCGGCGGACACCCTCCGTCGTGGCGTGCTGGCCGGCCTCGAGGATCCGTCGGTCGCCACGTACTGGGTTGTCGTGGAGGCGGCCTCTGGCGAGATCGCCGGCAGCACGTCGGTAACGTGCGAGTGGAGCAACTGGAACGCCGCGAACTACTGGTGGGTGCAGAGCATGTTCATCAGACCGGAGTTTCGCGGCCAGCGGCTCGCGCGGCGGTTGCTCGAGGTGATCGAAACAGAGGCCCGGGCCGCGGGCGCGGTCGATCTACGCCTCCATGTGCACGAGCGGAATGCGCCAGCAATTCGCGCGTACATTGGAACGGGGTTCGCCGACGCGCCGTACCGGATGATGTCGAAGCGGCTCGCCATCGACGAGTAGGGGAACTCCAGGCGCGGGTGCCGACGGGAGGGTAGGGGGCTGGCGTCGGGGAGAAATCATCGACGGCCAGCGCATTGCTCACGACGAGATCCGTTCCCGCCTCAGCGGGGGGAGGTTGGCGGTACACGAAGTGGGCGTAGCCGCGTGAGCGAGCCGCGTCGTCCGGGTCGACTATGACATCAGCTGCTTCGGCACCAACTGCACCGCAGGACCGGATCGAGATTCTTGACGTCCTGCGGGGCTTTGCGATCTTCGGCATATTGCTGGTCAACATGTGGGTCTTCAGCGGCTCGGCATGGCTGACCGACTCGTTTCAGGGGACGCTCGACCAGATGTCCTTTCGGATCATTGAGTGGACCGCGGCAGGCAAGTTTCTCAATCTGTTTTCGTTCCTGTTCGGCGTCGGGTTTTCGCTCCAGCTGACGCGGGGACGAAATGCCCGTGGGTTCGGTGCGAGGTACGGTCGGCGACTTGCGAGTCTCCTTCTGATCGGCGTCGGACATGGTGTGCTCATCTCGTGGGTGGACACTCTTGGAGGATACGCGGTCCTAGGAGCCCTGCTGGTGCTTTGCGCCTGGCTCTCGAATCGAGCGATCCTCCGCGTTGCGCTTGGGTGCCTGCTGTTGCCGCTCCTCGTGGCCATGGCGGGTTCGGCAGGTGGCGATGACAGCGTCCTTGGCCGGCTCGCCACGCCGCTGGTCACGAAGCAGGCAGAGCGAGACGTTCACCGCGACGGTGACTATGCGGCCATCGTGGCGGGCCGTCTCACCTTCTGGAAGCGCGTGTACTCGACTCCCAGCTGGTACGTCAGTCTGTTGGGAACCGAGTTTGTGATGTTCCTGACCGGGCTCTACGTCGGCCGGCGACGGCTGTTCGAGCGGCTACCGGCCAACATACCGAAGGTCCGCGCTGCACTGCCATGGCTCTTCATGACGGGAGCGACCCTCACCTGGGCGAGCACGTCGTCAGAGATTGCGTTCAATGGACTGCCGTTCGGCCTCGGAGCCCCTGTCCAGGACCGGCTGTTCTTCCTGGGTGCCGTCGCGCTGTCGACCGCCTACGCCTCCATCGTGGCGCTGGCGACCCAGTCGCGGATATGGAGGCCTCGATTCGCGCCTCTAGCGTTCGTCGGTCGCATGGCGCTCACCAACTATCTCCTGCAGTCGGTCAGCTGCAGTTTTTTATTTCATCCGTACGGTTTTGGTCTATATGGGATGGTCGGGCCAGCGGTCGGGAGCGCCGCCACGGTGGCTATTTTCGCCGTGCAGATTGCGCTCAGTGGATGGTGGCTGAGATATGCTCGGTTTGGTCCCGTCGAATGGCTGTGGCGAAGTGTGACGTACCTAAAGTGGCAGCCCTGGCGGCTGTATGTTGGCCGGTAGCCGTACAGAAGGTGGTCACGCGCCTCAACTGGTTCACCGAACTCCAGGCGCGGGTGCCGACGGGACGGTAAGGCCTGCGGCGCGCTGTGCGTTCATATCCCTACACAAGGAGTGAGATCTATGACGTCAATTGCAGGAATCGCTGAGAAGTTCTTCAAGGCTTGCGATGAAGGAGAAGGGTGGGATGGGTGCAAGGCGTACTGCAAGGCGACTGCAACCTTCTCTGCCCAAGCTGAACCGTTGGCTGACCTGAACACAGTGCAGCAGTACGCGGACTGGATGAAGACCTTGGGAACGTTCATGTCTGACGCGCACTATGATCTGCGATCACTCGCTACCGATGAGAAGCGGAACAACGTCTGTGCTTACGGGGTCTATTCAGCGACGCATACGGGCGAGGGTGGTCCTTGCCCGCCTACCGGCAAGAGCATGAAGACGGACTACGTCTACGTGATGGAATTCGACGGTGACAAGATCCGGCACCTGACGAAGATTTGGCACGCCGGATTAGCTATGAAAGACCTCGGGTGGGTGTAGTCTGCCGCAGAACGAAACTCCAGGCGCGGGTGCCGACGGGACGGTAGGCCGGCGACCCGTAGCCGACGAAGCCCCTCCCCCTCCCTGCCCACCGAGTCCAGATCGCCCCACATAACCTGAACGTCGGCTTTCTAGCGGCACTCTGCGAGACGGCCGAAACTCAAGAACCGATTCGAAGATGCCGTTTGTGTGCGTCTCACCTGACGGCGACTTTCCAAAAAGCGTGAAAGCAGGTCTATGGGCTAGGCGGCGGCATGTGCTCGTGGATTTGGCAGTCGAGCAACCCGTGGTCGGCCATCTTATGACGATAGGAAGCATTCGCGACGTTGCAACGCGTCGTGTCTCCTGCAGGCTTCTCCTGCAGGCAACATAACGCGCCCTTCTCAGCGGCCCCAACACAGGCAATTGGCCGCTTCGCCAGTTGCTCACCGACACGAAGTAGACGTCGTTGCCAGGCAAAAGACCCGAGTCAGCTGGTTTCTCAGAATTTCACGGCGCGTCGACAGGCTTCAAGCTCCTCGAGCGATCGTGATACGGTTTCGGCATGCGCTCAGGACGATTGTCGGTGGTGGGAATCCTTCTGGCGCTCGCCAGCGGACAGGCATCCGGGCAAGTCAGCGCGACCGCGTACAGGTTTTCGACGCTGGCTGGTGCGACGGGCACTGTGGTCAACAGCGCGGATGGGAAGGGCCGCGCGGCGCAGTTCGATCTGCCGCGAGACGTCGCCGTCGATAGCGCGGGTAATGCCTACGTCGCGGACACCGGAAACAACACGATACGCAAGATCACGCCTCGTGGGGTCGTCACGACGTTCGCCGGAACGGCCGGTCAGAGTGGTTTCACGGGTGGCAGGGGCGCCGTCGCCCGCTTCCACGAGCCCTACGGCCTCGCGGTTGGTCCGAGCGGCAACGTCTACGTTGCAGACCTATTGAATCACGCCATCCGCCGGATCGCTCCCGACGGGGCGGTAACGACCTTTGCCGGCGGCAACGGGAAAGGCAGCACCAATGGCACGGGTACGGCGGCGAAGTTTTCCGAGCCGCGTGACGTGGCCGTCGATACCAATGGCACGATCTACGTTGCCGACTACTTCAATCACCTCATCAGAAAGATCACGTCGGCCGGAGTCGTCACGACGCTCGCCGGCCGCGCGGGTAAGGCGGGGAGCAAAGATGGCGTCGGCAGGGCCGCGCGCTTTCGCGCGCCCACGGGTATCGCGTTAGATGCGACCGGCACCGTGTATGTCGCCGATACGGGGAACCGCGCCATTCGCAAGATCGGCGCCAACGGCAAAGTGACGACGCTCACGATTTCCGGCCCGCCCCTCGCTGAACCGCGGGGCCTTGCCGTGGACGCCACCGGCACGATCTTCGTCGGCGATTTCAGGTCGCATACGGTTCGTACGATAACGCCGACGGGCACGGTATCTACCCTGACGGGGCAGATTGGGACGCCCGGCATAGCTGACGGCACCGGCAGCGCGGCATTGTTCCAGTATCCATCCGGCGTCTCGCTCGACACGAGCGGCACGGTGTACGTGACCGACGCCGAGAACGACACCGTCCGGGTCGTCGCGCCCGGCGGCGTCGTCACGACGCTGGCCGGCAAGGCTGGCCGGACGAGCAGCGTCGATGGGGTGGGAGCTGACGCACGCTTCGAAGATCCCTTTGCGACGGCCGTGGATCTGAGCGGCAACGTCTATGTCGCCGACAGCGCGGCGCACGTTATCCGCAAGATCAGCCCCGCCGCTGTCGTGACGACGTTTGCCGGATCACCGGGCCGCTTCGGATCAGCCGACGGCGTCGGGGCCGCCGCCCGTCTCTACTCTCCGTTCGGCGTGGCCACCGACAGCGCCGGGTTCGTGTACGTGGCTGATTCGCGGAACAGCACCGTCCGCAAAATCTCACCAGACGGCGCCGTGACGACACTCGCCGGAACCGCGCTGCAGAGCGGCAGCGCCGACGGCTCGGGAGCGGCCGCCAGGTTCTCCCAGCCGTTCGGCATCGCGGTCGATTCCGGCGACAACGTCTACGTGTCAGACGCGAGCCTGATGACCATTCGCAAGATTACGCCCGCTGGCGTCGTGACGACGCTGGCGGGCAGCTCGGGAAACCCCGGCAGTGCGGACGGGACGGGAACGGCGGCGCGATTCAGGGTGCCTTACGGCATCGGGGTTGACTCGAGCGGCGCTGTGTACGTGGTGGATCATGGCAATCACACGGTCCGAAAGGTCACGGCCGCCGGCGTCGTGACAACGCTCGCGGGCACCGCCGGGAGGCTGGGCAAGGTCGACGCCACCGGTTCGGCGGCGCGGTTCAAGTATCCCGGGGATCTTGCGGTTGACAGCGATGGTGACGTGTTCGTGGTGGATACCGATAACCAGTCTGTCCGGCAGATCACCCCGGCCGGTGTGGTCACAACGGTGGGCGGAGGAGTCGCCGGGTCGACGGATGGCGTCGGTACGGCTGCGCAGTTCTACAATCCCAAGGGGATCGCGGTGGGGAGCGACGGGCGCCTCTACATCGCTGATCGAAGCAACCACACGATCCGTCTTGGCACGCCCGTCACGACTCCCTGATCCTACGGCCTGAGTGAAACCGGACGCCGCAACAGTCTTGCCTCCTTCTGAAGGCACGCGTCCCTGCGATCCTCACACCTGAAAGGCCGGTAGACGCGGCGACGGCACGCCTGAGCGACCTTACCCTGCCTCATCTATAGATCGCCCCGAACAACCCAAACGTCGGGTTTCGACGGGCACTTCTCGCCCCTGCACACCGCCCCCGGGATATACTTTTCTCTCCACATGGCATTAGAGGTAGGCAGCCGCCTCGGGGTGTTCGAGGTCACGGGCCGTCTGGGTGAAGGCGGGATGGGCGTGGTCTATCGGGCGACCGATACGACGCTCAATCGAGACGTGGCCCTGAAAGTCTTGCCGGACGCTTTTGCCAACGACCCCGAACGCCTGGCCCGGTTTGAGCGGGAGGCCAAGGTTCTCGCCAGTCTGAACCATCCCAACATCGCGCAGATCCACGGACTGGAACAAAGCGGGGACACGCGGGCGCTGGTCCTGGAACTAGTCGAAGGCCCGACGCTGCAAGACCGGATCGCCAAAGGCCCGATCCCGCTCGACGAAGCCCTGCCCATCGCGCGACAGATCGCCGAGGCGCTCGAAGCCGCCCACGAGCAGGGCATCATCCACCGCGACCTGAAACCGGCCAACGTGAAGGTGAAGGACGACGGCACCGTGAAGGTGCTGGACTTCGGGTTGGCGAAGGCGCTCGGGCCAGAACTGTCCGACCTCGACGCCGCCAACTCCCCCACGATGACCATGACGGCCGCGGCCACGAAGATGGGCGTGATCATGGGGACGGCAGCGTATATGAGTCCGGAGCAAGCAGCCGGGAAACAGGTTGACCGCCGGGCTGACATCTGGGCCTTCGGTGTCGTTCTGTGGGAGATGTTGACTGGCTGTCCGCTCTTCACCGGCGAGACGCTTTCACACGTACTGGCGTCGGTCCTAAAGACCGACCCGGACTGGGCGGCGCTTCCCTCCACCACGCCTACACCGGTTCGCCGACTCCTGCGCCGCAGTCTCGACCGGAATCCCCGTGAGCGTTTGCAGCATGTCGGGGATGCGCGCGTCGAAATCAGAGAAGCCCTGACGGCGCCAGCGACGGATGAGGTCGTCCGCCCTGCTATCCCACCGGCGGTGGGCTGGCGGCGAGCCCTCCCCTGGGCAGCGGCATTCGTCACTGGCGCAGCGCTGGCCGCGATGGCGATCGGGGCCTTCCTGGGGAACACCTCGACGCCCCGGCCGACACCGCGCCGCTTCGCGGTCGTCGTCCCGTCAGGTGTCGGTTATGTTCTGAATACTTTGTCAGCGAGACTCTCGCCGGATGGATCGAGGTTCGTGTACGCGACGGAGGGCGGACTGCACCTGCGCAACCTGGAGGAACTCGAAGCGACACCGATTCCGGATTCCGAGGGCGGTAGGGACCCGTTCTTCTCGCCAGACGGAGCACGCCTCGGATTCCTCACCGCCACGCAGCTGAAGGTGGTCGCCCTGAGCGGCGGTGCGCCGAGGACTGTCGCGAACCTCTCTGGTGGTCTGGCGCCCACATGGACTGCCGCGGGCCGGATCATCTTCGGCCGATTCGGGTCGTCCCCACTCTGGGAGATGTCCTCCGAAGGCGGTGCCGCGGAGCCGCTCACCGTCCTCGGGGAAGGCGAAGTCGATCATGACTACCCGCAGTTGCTGCCCGGAGACGAGTGGCTGCTGTTCAATGTCTTGCCGGATGGCAGCGCGTGGGGTGACGCTCAGATCGTCGTGCAGTCGCTGACTACGGGCGAGCGGAAACTGCTGGTGGACGGCGGCATGTTTCCGCGATTCGTGCCCACAGGCCATATCGTCTTTGCACGAAGTGGCGGCCTGCTGGCGGTGCCGTTCGATCTCGCGACGGTCGAGGTCACGGGGACGCCGATTTCGGTCGTCGATAACGTTCAGCAAAACTGGGGAGGTGGCGCCGAATTCAGTGTCGCGAACGATGGGACGCTCGCGTATGTCCCCGGAGGGGCCCTGTCTGGCTCGCTTGTGTGGGTGAATCGTCAGGGTCAGGAGACACCGATCGAGGCAGAGCCCCGTGAGTACCAGACCCTGCGGCTCTCCCCTGACGGTAGCCGCGTGCTGACAAGTTTCGAGGGGGCGGACAGAAACCTCGATTTGCACCTGTTCCACCTCGAACGTGAGACGTTCGAACGGTTGACCTTCCACCCTGGCGTCGATCTGCAGGGGGTCTGGTCCGAGGACGGTCGCCGCGTGTTCTTTTCGTCTGCCAGAGAGATAGGCGGCATCTTTTCACGCGCCGCCGACGGGACAGGGGAGGTAGTGACCGTCAGAACAGCCGACGGACCAAGCAGCTGGAACGTCGATCCGTCGTCGATCTCGCCGGACGGCGCGTCACTGCTGGTGTCGGAGCTCCGCCCGGAGACGGGAAGGGACGTGCTTCTCATCTCGCTGGAGGAGCCCGGCGCGAGCACGTCCCTGCTGGATACGGTCGCGAGCGAGACCAGCCCGCAGTTGTCCCCCGATGGTCGCTGGCTCGCCTACGGCTCGGACGAATCGGGCCAGATGGAGATCTACGTCCGCCCGTTCCCGGATGTTGAGGGTGGCCGCGAGAAGATCTCGACGGCGGGCGGCAGGGCACCCGTGTGGAGCCCGGACGGTCGCGAGCTGTTCTATCGATCGGGTGACGCCATGCTGGCAACCCCCATCAGTGTCGAGCCCACGCTTCGGCCTGGCACGCCACGAATCCTGTTTCAGGGTCGATACCGCTTGGGAACCCCCTCCCGACGACTCTACGACGTTGCGCCAGACGGCGAACGATTCCTGATGGTCAAGCCGGTCAGTGCTGGTGACGATGTCGCATCGGTCAGTCAGTTTGTCGTCGTCCTCGACTGGTTCTCCGAACTCCAGGCGCGGGTGCCGACGGGACGGTAGGCCGCTTCGTTTCGGCCGACGGCGCTTCGTCGGATATACTCCAGCCTTCCTGTTCCACATCACGTCTCGAACCAGTCAGCCACGTTCGTCATTCATGCACAAGAGGTACTCATGGCAGACCAGAATCCAGCCCAACTCGCAACCGCGCTCGTCACCGCGTTCAACAATAACGATTGGGACGCCTATCGGCGGAACCTGACCGCCGACAGCGTCTACGATGAGGTCGCGACGTCCCGAAAACTGGAGGGCGTCGAGGCGGTCGTCGAGGCGCTCAAGGGCTGGAAGGAAGCCTTCCCGGACGTGAAGGGGACTATCGGGAACGCGATGTCCACCGGAAACACCGCCATCCTCGAGGTCAGCTGGACCGGCACCCACACGGGACCGCTGCAAGGGCCGACCGGCACCATCGCGGCCACCGGGAAGCAGCAGACGACCCGCTCGGGGTGGGTGCTCGACTTCGACGGGGGGAAGCTCAAGCAGAGTCGGCACTACTTCGACATGCTGAGCTTGATGCAGCAGCTGGGCCAGTTGTAGGCGCGCGCACTGCCACGGCAACGTCCTCTGACACGGCCACCACTGCCACCCCCTTTGGGGGGTGGCGTGGTCGTGCAGGGCGGCCGTCAGGTCCTCGCCTGGAACTCCAGGCGCGGGTGCCGACGGGACGGTAGGCGTCAGCCGGGGAATAATTCCTCGCTGTACAGGGTCACTTTCTCAGCGTTCGGTCCTCGGCTTCCATTCCCGTGCGAGGCGTTGGGCTTCGGTGATTTGCTCAGAGGTCATGCGCTCTGCAACGTCATTTCGGGCCTTCACGGACACGTCGCGAATCTCACCGGAGGACCGCGCGGCGGCGAGGATGTACCACATGTGGGCTTCCACGTCGTCCTGCGGGACGCCCTGGCCGGTCGCATACATGAACCCGAGGTTGGCCTGCGCGTCGGCGAACCCCTGGTCGGCCGCGAGGCGAAACCACCGAACCGCCTCGGCGTAGTCCTGCGGGACGCCCTGGCCGGTCGCATACATGGCCCCGAGGTTGGCCTGCGCGTCGGCGTCGCCCTGGTCGGCCGCGAGGCGATACCACCGGACCGCCTCGGCGTCGTCCTCCGGGACGCCCTGGCCGGTCGCATACATGAACCCGAGGTTGAACTGTCCGTCGGCGAGCCCTTGATCGGCCGCGAGGCGATACCACTGAACCGCCTCGGCGTCGTCCTGCGGGACGCCCTGGCCGGTCGCATACATGGCCCCGAGGTTGAACTGTCCGTCGGCGAGCCCCTGATCGGCCGCGAGGCGAAACCACCGAACCGCCTCGGCGCCGTCCTGCGGGACGCCCCGGCCGGTCGCATACATGAACCCGAGGCTGTACTGCGCGCTGGCATGTCCTTGATCCGCCGCGAGGCGATACCTTCGCACCGCCTCCGCGTCGTCTTGTGAGGCGCCCCCCGCCCCTGGCTTCCATTCGCGTACGAGGAGGAACGCTTCAAGTAAGTATCCCCCGGCAAAGCCGGGGGCTTTAGTTGTGAGCCGCTCAAAGCGGCCTGACGTGGCCGCTACGCGTCCACTTGGGCCACCCTACGGGTGGCTGCGTTCATCCAGCCGGAGCTGTTCTTGCCGACGATCTTCCAGTTCCTGCCTCCGGATATAAGCGCGGATCGCTCGCTCATCCCGATCCAGCGTGGACACGAAGTAGCCCCGCGCCCAAAAGCGCTGCCCGACAAAGCTGCGCGACCGCCCGGCAAACTCCCGGGCGATGTAGATCGCGCTCTTCCCCTTGGTGTACCCGATCACCTGTCCCACCGAGTACTTCGGCGGAATCGACATCATCTTGTGGGCGTGGTCGGCCAGCAGATGCCCTTCTTCCACCGCGCTCTCCCGCTGCCCCGCCAACCGCCGCAGCCCCCCCCAGATGCATGCCGGCGCAGCGCCCCGTACATCGCCTTCTTCCGGTATTTCGGGATGAAAGCCACGTGATACTGACATGCCCACTTCGAGTGATTTAGACTGCGATAGTTCGTCATGGGGACTCCTCTTTCGTGATGCGTTGCGGCTCACGGGGGGAGTGCCTCATTCTTATCCCGGAACTGTCAAACTCTGGGTGCCGCCCCGGCAAAGCCGGGGGGTCTCTCACGTTGACTAGCTGTTCGCGGGTCATTCTCGCCGCAACGGCAAGCCGCTCACTCTCGCACCGGCTACGATCCTCGCCAGTCAATCGTGCATCCGAAAGACTGAACCACATGTGGGCTTCTACATCGTTCTGTGAGCGACCGACCTGGACCCGGCACAGACATCATCCCGCCGAGGTTGCACCGGAAGCTGTCAATGACGACACCCGAGGTTAGAGTCGCGCGGCGGTCGATCATCATGACGGCAGCGTGTCCGTCGGCGGAGGTCGTCCGAGGTGCCGATCGTCGCTGCATCCTGCGCTCGATTTCGTCGCCGGCGATCCAGACCGCGGTCGGCAGATCGCGCCGGCTGAGGTCGACCCTTGACGAACTCGGGATGCCGCGTGTAGGCGGCGTCCAGGACGTGTTGCCGCTGCGCAACGGTGGCCGCTTGGCCGACGTGGACGACGGCGGGCGTCAGGAAGCCGATCGCGCTATGACGATGTTCGTTGTACCAGGGGAAGCGTCCTGCCCGAACGCACGGCCATCCTCGATCGAGCCGAATCGCTCGGGAAACTGGGGACAGTACTTGAGCGTCTTGAAGTGCGCTTCCGAGAAGGGGTTATCGTTGGAAACATGCGGGCGGCTGTGGGTTTTCGTCACGCCGAGATCGGCCAGGAGCAGCGCGACTGGCTTGCTGCGCACTGGCGCCCCGGTCCGCGTGGATCGTGAGTTGCCCCGGTTGAATCTCGTGCTTCGCGCTCAACCGCTCGGCGAGGGCAGCGCTCTCCTGCGGGGCGAGCATCCAGCCGACGACATAGCGGCTGAAGATGTCGAGGATCACGTAGAGGTAAAAGTACGTCCACTTCGCCGGGCCCAGCAACTTCGTGATGTCCCAGCTCCAGACTTCGTTGGGCCGCGTGGCGAGCAGCTCCGGCGCGGTGTAGTGGGGACGCCTGACCTGAGTCGCGCCGCCCTTGACCTCGCCGGCCGTGTCCAAGAGCCGGTACATCGTGCGCGGCGCGCAGAGATAGGTCCCCTCGTCGAGCAGCGTGGCATGCACCTGCGCGGGAGCCTGGTCGATGAAGCGCTCACTGTGGAGGGTGTCGAGCACGGTCTGACGCTCACGGGAATCCAGCGCGCGCGGCGGCGCCGGCCGCGCAGCTCGGTCGCGCCGGCTGCCGCCGTCGATACACGGACGCGCGCGGGACGCCCAAGGCGTCGCACGCTGCCGCTGTCCCCATCGTGGGGCTCGCCGCCGCGGGCCTCATCACTCGATCTCGTCGCCTCAACGGTTTCATCCCCAGGAGCTCGGCAACTTTTTTTTGGAAGGTGATGATCGTCTCCGCCCGCTGCAGGCGGCGCTCGAGCCGCCGTTTGTCCGTTGCCAGGGCGGCCTTCTCCCGCTCTAACTTCTTCACGCGCGGATCCCCGGACGTCGGCTTCCGCCACGTCGGCGCCAAGCCGTGCTCGCGCTGCCGGCGCCACGTCACCAGTGCGACGAGTAAAGCCCTTCGCGTCGCAACAAGGCCCCGAGCTCGCCGGGACGCGCACACGCGTCCGCTTTCCGCAGGATCTCGAGCTTGTAGGCGGTCGTGAATCGTCGGCGGACGTGGCGCCACCACCTCGGGGTCGGGCGGTGTGACGGGCGCGACCTCGCGATCGCCCGGGGGAGACCCTCCGCTCCGGGGCGCCTCGCTTCGCTCGTCGCCCCTCCGCTCCGGCTCTCCCCCGGGCGACTGGTCTACCCCCATCCTCCAGATCATGTCCATCAAGATCCTGACACCTCCCCACCCTCAACACTAATTTCCGCTGGGTGAAGTGTCTCATCTATCTTGGCAGGGAGGGCACTGTGCCTTGCCGTACCCTTGCTCAGCCGAGAGACGATACCACCTCAAAGCTTCCACAAGGTCTTGCGGCACGCCCTCACCGTTGGCATACGATACGCCGAGGGTGAACTGCGCGCCCGCGTCTCCTTGATCCGCTGCGAGGCGAAGGGCTTCTGCATCCTGCGCTGCTGGTTGCTGCTGACGTGGCTGGCGCCCCGACTCTTGGCGTGCATCCGCCTGCTCGCAAAGAAACAGGCCGATAATTGGCGCCAACGCAAGGACTAGAAGGCGGGACATGGCGGCATGTTACGCCCCGGTCAGAAGGGCGTCAACGCGGCCCAAGAACTTGCGATACGGAAGACTAGAACTCGTCTGTCTGCGCCAGTTCACCGGGCGTCCTCAATTGGCTCGAGGAACTCCAGGCGCGGGTGCCGACGGGACGGTAGCGACGCTAACAGCCGCCAGCGACCTTCGGCATTCTTGAACTCCAGATCGCCCCACATAACCTGAACGTCGGCTTTCTAGCGGCACTCTGCGGGCCGACCGTACGCCCCGTCCCCCCCCTGCGGTAAACTTGGCCGTTCCGAACATGCCTTTGGAAGTTGGCACCACGCTCGGCGTCTACGAAGTCATCTCCGCCATCGGGGCAGGGGGCATGGGGGAGGTGTACAGGGCGCGGGACACCAAGCTCGACCGCGATGTCGCGCTGAAGATCCTGCCCGACGCCTTCGTGAACGACCCCGAGCGGCTGGCCCGGTTCCAGCGGGAAGCGAAGGTGCTGGCGTCGCTCAACCATCCGAACATCGCGGGCGATCCACGGCCTCGAGACGTCAGTCCGGAGGCTCCTTACGCTTCAGGCTTCAGACTTCAGGAGAGATCATGTCGATACTCGATCAGCCACCGCCGCAGGCGCAGTTGCTCCAGATGCTCTTCGGGTTCATGGTCACCCGCAGTGTCTCGGCCGTGGCTGAGCTGAATGTGCCCGACGCGCTCAAGGACGGCCCGCGGTCCATCGCGGACCTGGCGCAGGCGGTCGGCGCCCACGAGCGCTCGCTGCACCGCGTGATGCGCACGCTCGTGTCGACCGGCCTGTTCGCCGAGCCCGAACCGGGCACCTACGCCCTGACCCCTGTGTCGGAGCTGCTCCGATCCGATGCACCGACCTCGATGCGCGACCTGGCGATTGTGCTCACCGCGACGTCGCACTGGCAACCATGGGGACAGTTCGCCGACACGCTGAGAACCGGCGAGTCCGGTCCGCAACACGCCTTCGGCACCGACGTCTTCTCCTGGTTTCAGCGCAGCGAGAACCAGGACGAGTGGGACCTCTTCAACGCCGCGATGACGAGCTTCTCGTCCGGCACGAGTCTGGCGGTGGCCGAGACCTACGACTTCAGCCGATTCACGAAGGTCGTGGACATCGGCGGTGGCCACGGCTTCCTGCTGAAGACCATCCTGGCGAAGGCGCCGGCGGCGCGTGGCGTGCTCTTCGACCTACCGGGCGCAATCGAAGGTACCGACCGGGAGGCGCTCGGCGAGCGGCTCGAATGCGTGGGCGGCGATTTCTTCGAGGCGGTTCCGCAGGGGGGTGACTGCTACACGCTGAAGCACATCATCCACGACTGGGACGATGAGCGCTGCCGCGCGATTCTCCACAACATCGCAAGGGCCATGGTCCCAACAGGCAGCGTGCTCGTCATCGAACTGCTGATGCCAGATGGCCCGGAGCCGCACCCGGCCAAGTTCATGGACCTCAACATGCTGGCGATGACCGAGGGTGGGACAGAGCGCACGAAAGCGGAGTTCGCCGCGTTGTTCGCCTCGGCTGGGCTCGAGCTGGTGGCGGTGCGCCCGACACGGAGCCCGGTCAGCATCATCGAGGCGGTGCAGGCCCATTGACCGGCAGGGGGCGACCGTAGGCGATAACGACCGGCTCTGCCCTGCCCGCGAGTCCAGAACGCCCCGCACAAGCGAACGTCGGCTTTCTGGCGGCACTCTGTGGGCGCTGCTCGATCGGGTACTCCCGGATGATCCAGGGTGAGCGGAGTCGACGTCGGACCTCGCCTCGCGACTCGAAACACCATATGATTGCGGGCCGTGAAGCCCTCTCACGGCCGCCTTCGGCGAACGGCAGGGCTCATCCTCCTGCTTCTGCTTGCTCTCACACCTGTGGGAGCCGCCGCCCAGCAGAGTCGCTTGGCCTCAGGCAACTGGACTCGTGGACTGGCTGGCGGCTGGGGGCACTCGTGGACACCCGGCTACGGCAAGACCGAAAGCGATGTGCAATTCGTCGCCTTTCATCCCCAGCTCGGGCGGTTCGTTACTGACCATCTGGAACTCTATGGCGAGGGCACGCTGCTCGTCTACTACCAACCGAGTGTTGCAGTCAGCGCGGGGTTGGCCGGTATTGGCGGGCGCTACCACGTCTGGAACGACCGGGGATGGACTCCCTATGTCGTCGGGATCGCCGGACTGATCTGGACCACCCTCGACATCCCTGAACTGGACCGAACCTTCAATTTTCAGTTGATCTATGGCCTGGGTCTCCGGCTGGTACCGCAACGCGGGCCAGGTTGGATCGTTGAATTTCGCAATCACCACATCTCGAACGCGGGTACCGCGGGCGAGAATCTCGGCGTGAATGCCGTAACCGTTGTCGCTGGGGTGCAGTGGGTTCTGCGGTAACGGGCAGGCCGGAGTGGACCATCACGTCACAGGTGCACGCGATCACCGTCCAGCCCGAGCGTGCGCTTCCTGGACCGTTTTAGCGTCCTGAGAGCGTTTCGGGCAGCTCGTGACCTCCCCAGGCCCGTGTAACCGAAGATCGCCGCCAATAAACCCGAACGTCGGCTTTCTGGCGGCACTCTGTGGGCCGACCGTGCCCTCCTGACGCCCCGTCCCCCCTTGCGGTAAACTTGGCCGTTCCCAACGATGGCTCTAACAGAGGTGGACCCCAAATTCCGGACACCTTGCTAAGGTGGCTCCGCGCAGCAGAGGATAGGAGCAGGAGCCATGCAGACAGGCACGCCACAGCGCATGAGCATTCTCGAGAAGCTGAGATCAAGGTGTTACAGGCCAAGGTCGGGGAGCTGACCATCGAGAAGAATTTTTTGGCGAACGCCTTCGGTCGCTGAGTCACGACCGGAGGATGGCGATGATCGATCCGACTCATCCACGACTCAGTCTCGTCCGCCAGTGCGCGCTGGTGGCGGTCAGTCGCTCGTCTTTCTACTACGCGGGCACGGGCGAGACGGCCCTGAATCTCGAGCTCATGCGTCTGATCGACGCGCAGTGTCTGGAGACCCCGTACTACGGGTCTCGACAGATGACCCGGCATCTCCGGCGGCAGGGCTACGGCCTGAGCCGTAAACGGATTCGGCGCTGGATGCGGACGATGGGCCTGACGCCCATCTACCAGACACCTCGGACGTCGGCGCCGCATCCGGGCCATCGAATCTATCCGTATCTGCTGCGGGACGTGTCGATCGACCGTCCGGACCACGTGTGGTGCGCCGACATCATCTACATCCCGATGCGCCGCGGATTTCTCTACCTGGTCGCCATCATGGACTGGGCGAGCCGCCGGGGTGCAGATCTCGATGGACGGCCAGGGCCGCTGGATGGACAACATCTTCATCGAGCGGCTCTGGCGCACCCTCAAGTACGAATGCATCTATCTGCACGCGTTCGAAACGGGCTCAGACACCCGGCGGGGCCTCAGCCGCTGGGTCAACCACTACAACCACGACCGACCGCACTCGTCGCTCGAGGACCGCACCCCCGACGAGGCGTATCGCGGCATCGACCCACTCACCGGGACGGGGCTTCGCCCCGGTGCCCGAATCCACAGCACGGCGGCATGACGATACAAAGCGGGGACTAGGGTGGTTATGATTCGACTGGTGTTGTATCGATGGGTTCGGCCGCAGGGCCGAATCAGGAAGCAGTTTAGGAAGGAGTTCTAGATGCCACGTGCCCTTCGAGTTGGCTCGGCGCTCGCAGTCGGCGTTGTTGTGTTGTCCGTAATGTTGGGCGAGGAGTTGAACGGCCAGTCGTCCACGACCAACCCGTATCGCGCCAGCTTCGGCTGGGAGAACCTCCCTGAAGGAAGAGAGATGGGAACGGTGAGCGGAGTCTTTCCCGATCCGGATGGACAGCACTTGTGGATCCTGGACCGCTGTGGGGCGAACCAATGCGCCGGAACCGACCTGGAGCCAATCATGAAGTTCGACCTTGATGGGAACCTGGTAGACAGCTTTGGTGCGGGGCTCTTCGCGTTTCCGCACGGCTTCTTCCTGGATCCCGAGGGATTCCTGTGGGTGACCGAGGGCGGATCGCACGGGGACAGCCGAGCGACGCTGGGCGAGAGCATGGGCATAGGGCACCAGGTCCTGAAGCTCAACCCGCAAGGCGAGGTGGTGATGAGGCTGGGAGAGGCCGGGGTCTGGGGGAATGGCCGCAACCGCTTCAACGGACCCTCGGGGGTGGTGGTCGCTCCCAACGGGGACATCTGGGTGTCGGATGGGCATCGGGGCGGCAATAACCGCATTGTCAAGTTCTCGAGCGACGGCACCTTTCTCCTGGAAGTGGGAGGCGGTGTCGGTTCCGAAAGCAAACAGCCCGCTCGCTTCAGCGATCCACACGACATCAAGATGGATAGCCGGGGTCGGGTCTTCGTCGCGGATCGCGGCAACAGCCGGATCCAGGTTTTCGACCAGGAGGGCACGCTCCTCTACATCTGGACGCACTATGGCAAGCCGAGTGGGCTATTCATCGACCGCAACGATATCCTCTACGCGGGTGATGGCCTGTCGGGGTCGTTGCGCACCGGCCCCCCCGACCCGTGGCGGAGCAACTTGGGGTGGGAGAAGGGTATCCGGATCGGAGACCTCAAGACCGAACAGGCTTGGGTGACGCACTTCATTCCCCACCATGAGGAGGACGTCGGAGCTGGAATCGAGTTCCTCGGCGTGGATTTCGACGGCAACATCTACGCCGGGGAAGTCAGCCGCCGGCGGCTGGTGAGGTACGTGCCGTTCAGGCCACCCGAAGTCTGGGGAAACAGATCCGGTGGACGAGGCGAGAGGTAGGAAGGCGAGTTGCGTACGACTCCAAGGGGCGAAGCGACTCTCATGTTCTCGCCCGATCTGCACTACTACGCTCGCTTACGTTCAAGGAGATCACTATGACTTTTAGATTCTTCAAGCGAATGATTCTCGTTACCGTTGTTCTCCGAACTCCAGGCGCGGGTGCCGACGGGACGGTAGAGGGCGATCGCAGGCGATAACGCCCCGTACGGCACATTTAAGCGACCTACGCTACCTGCCTTACGGAAAGCGATGCCTCAGGTCGGGGGATCGACGAGGGTGCATCTCGGCATTGTGCCGCGCGGACAGTTGACCTGACAATGCCGTTCATATTGCTGTAGTGTCTTCTTTCGTCCCACGCCGTTCTCGATCACATTAAGGAGCTCACGACAATGACAGACAATCCTCTTTCAGGGCTCCAGGGAGCGCTTCGCGGTGAGCTAATCACCCGCAACAACGAAGAAGCATTTGCGTCCGCCCGCTTCCGCGGGTGGAACCGTGATCTCAGCCGACGCTCGAACCCCCTCGGTTTCGTCGTCGCTTCGGGCGTCCGCGACGTCCTAACCACGGTGAACTACTGCCGCGAGAACAACCTCGAGCTCTCGGTGCGCAGCAAGGGAGCCCATTCGCCGTACGGCATGGCCAATGACGCGGTTGTGATTGACCTGATGCACATGACGGCCGTTCGCGTGGACCCCGACAAGAAGCTCGCGTTCATCCAAGCCGGCGCCGACGGGGGCGATATCGACCACGAGACCGCCCTGCACAAGCTCATTTGCATCACGGGCTCGGTCTCCCACACTGGATTCGCCGGCGTTGCGCTCGGCGGTGGCATCGGCCACCTCAGCCGCTGGCTGGGTCCGGTGGTCGATAGCATCGTCGGCTACGAAATGGTGACCGCGAAGGGTGAAGTCATCCGGGTCGATGCGGAGAAGAACCCTGAGCTGTTCTGGGGCATGCGCGGGAACGGAGCCAGCTTCGGCATCGTTACTGAGTTTGTCCTGAAGCTGCACGACATGCCCAACGACGGGATCATTCGAAGCGCCCCGATCCTATGGCCCGACGCCAACGCGCCGGAGGTCATGTCGTCGTGGATGAAGCGGATCGCTCGACCCGACCGCAAGGATACTGAAACGCTCCAGTTTGCCTTCTTGCACTCGCCCGATGGTCACCCGGTTTGCGGTGTGGTGCCGCTAATCGTGGGGGAAACTGAAGAGGCCGCCAAAGGCACCTGCGACGAAGTCGCGGCGTACGCTGGCGGGGCCCTGGTGCGGCAAGACACGCAGATGCCCTACACAGCCATGCAGGCCGCGCTCGACGATTGCTTTCCGTACAACACGAACAACTGGGACAAGGGCGTCTTCATCGACTGGGATCCGAACAACGAGGACGCGGTCAACGAGATCATCGACACGGTGGTCAAGGCCTGGGTCGATAAACCCGCCTTCGCCTCGAAGTTGTCGACATTCATTCTCTTGTTTGAGGTCAACGGTGCGGTGGCGAAGGGCGACCCGGCGGCCACCTCGTTCTCGGCGCGCGGCGGACGATTGTGGGCGACTGCGCTCATCGGGTGGCCCGACGACGACGACGCCCAACGAGCCGCGAGCAAGAAGTGGTGCGATGATACGATCGCGGCGCTGAGCCCCTTCCACGTCACTACGTACCTGAATAACGCCATGCCAGTCAGCGCCGACGAAATGCGCAGGGTTTTTCCCGAAGAGACGATCAAACGCCTCCAGAATCTCAAGGCGAAGCACGATCCGGACGGGATGTTCAAGACCGGCGCCTGGGATTACCAGGCAAACGTCTAGATTGATCGCGGGAGGGAGTCTTCGACCTCTTCTGGAAAGCCGCGGACGGCACTGGCGCCGTGGAGCGCCTGACCTGTACGTGGTCGAACCTCTCGACGGCTGCTTCGTCATGATCACGAAACCCAGCGCGGAGCTTGACGAGATTAGCGTGATCCTCATCGGGTTCTCCGAACTCCAGGCGCGGGTGCCGACGGGACGGTAGGCCGCTTGCCTTCTCGAAGCCGGTGCGTCGTCACAGTCAATCAAAGGGTCGCATTCGAGTGGATTCTGATCCAGTATAGGCCGCTAACTCACAGGCACTATAACTGCGACGTTCCAGGGAGGTGTAGCGATGTTGGAAAAACTGATCTCTGAAGAGACTGGCACGATCACCGGAAACAGGGTACTTCCGTCAGACCCCAATACAACCACTTCCGCACGACACATCGTGTGGGCGATCGGTCTTACGGTGACCGTGTGGGCGGCGCTGACGTCGTGGCCCGCGGCGCAGGAAGGACCGAGCGCGCGGCTGAACAAGATCATCGAGCAGTTTGAGAAGGGTGAGGCGGCGCTTGGCAACGAACACTGGCGGACCATCTCGCTCGAGCATAACCCATTTATGGTCGACGACCTCGAGGCGTTCCTCAACGAGATCGAGGCGGAAGGTGCCGGGCGGCCGCGGCTGACCCCGATTGTGCGCATCCATCACGAGGCGGACCAGGATTTCCATCATGCGGTCAAGCAGATCCTCGACGCCGGCGCCTTCGGGATCGTCCTCCCGCAGGTCCGCAGCCCGGCGGAGGTCACCAAACTGGTCCGCGCGATGCGGTATCCGCCGCAGCATGGGGCACAGTATCCCGAGCCACGAGGTCGGCGCGGATGGGGTCCCACCGCCGCGACCCGGGTCTGGAACCTGTCGGCCGACGAGTACGCGCGCAAGGCCGACGTGTGGCCGCTCAACCCGGAGGGTGAGCTCTTGGCGATCATCATGTGTGAAACGCGCGAATGTGTGGAGAACATTGACGAGATTCTCCAGGTGCCAGGCCTCGGCGCTGTGATGATCGGGTCGGCTGATCTCAGTCTTGCGCTCGGTGTTGGCACGCCCGCCGCGAACCCTGGCGCGCCGGAAGTCGAAGCTGCTATCAAGACGGTGGCGGAAGCGTGTATGAGGCACAACGTCCCGTGCGGCATCGGGACCAGCAGCAGCTTCAGTACCAGTCCTACCAGGATCTTGGCCGGACTAAGAAGAGAGTGACGCGCCGCCTCCGCAGATCCACGTCGTCCTCAACTGGCACCTGGAGCTGCTCGAGCGGGTGCCGGTTCCGTAGGTGGTTCACCGAACTCCAGGCGCGGGTGCCGACGGGACGGTAGGGGAGCGTTTCCTGAAGGAGCCTTCGCATAGCGGGAGCGTTTCCTGAAGGAGCCTTCGCATGGATGTCCAGGCCATCTTCGGACTTCAATTCTTGTTGAGCCTCGTCGCGTGGGGCGTGACCGCCCGGTTCTTGTTGAGCCCCTGGCTGGCCCGACTCCCCCAACGGGAGGCTCTTCTATGGCTGAGCCTGCCGCACGCGTTTCGCCATATTGGAATGGTCTTCCTGGTGCCCGGCGTGGTTGACCAACCGTTGCCAACGGCGTTTGCCGGTCCGGCTGCCTACGGAGACCTCGCCACGGGTGTCATCGCACTGGTCGCGGTCTTCGCCTTGGGTTTCAGATGGTCGATCGCGCTGGCGCTGGTCTGGCTCTTCAACGTTGTCGGCACGGTCGATCTGCTCAATGCCCTGCGTCACGTGAACGTCGCGCCGGGCTTCGGGGCAGCTTGGTACGTCCCGACCATGCTCGTACCTCTACTTCTGGTGACGCACTTCCTGATATTCAGACGGCTGCTCAGGCCGGGCGACAAGCCGTGACGCGGACTGTCGGGGCCGTCGTCCAGCACTGCTTCGAGGAACTCCAGGCGCGGGTGCCGACGGGACGGTAGGCCACGCCATTAACCGACGCGACTCCTTCCTGAACCGGTTTTCCGCGGCGGCTTGAAGTTCCTTCGTCCTCGGGTTGAACTGCGCCTCAAAGTAGGCGTCGCTTCGCCAGCGGGACTATCAAGGCAACGGCCGCTGGACGCTCTCGACGCCCCTCGCCGGCTCGAACGCGGCGACCGGCTCGGCGGTGCGGACCTGTTCGAGCCAGAAGACGCCGTCGTAGGGCACGCTGTTGCCGCGTGTGCCGATGAAGTCGATGTCGCCGTCACCATCCATGTCGCGGGGGATGAACTTGTCGAACATCCCGCGCGCGCGGCGCGAGAAGTCGTGGCGGGTCCAGGAGGCCGTCGCGTCACCCGGGTTCTCGAACCACGCCAGTCGTCCGCCCGCGGCCTCCGGCCCGGTCTCGCTGTCCCGGGCACGATCGCCCTGGCTGTAAGCGCCCACCACCAGATCGCTGTCGCCGTCGTTGTCGATGTCGGCCAGGGCAAATCCGACGAGTACCTCGGGCGAGATGTCGCCAATCACGTGACGTGTCCAGGCTGCCGCCGCGTCCTCCGGCTGTGCCAGCCAGACCACGCCGTTGCGTCCGTCCCGTAGAACGACATCGAGCCGGCCGTCGCCGTTGAGGTCCGCGTCGTCGAGGTTGAACCCGGTGACACGGGGCGGCTGGTCGCCACCGCCGGTAATCTCGACGCGGTGCTCATCGAAGGTGATGGCCCCATCGCTGGTGTTCTCGAACCAGAACACCCGTGCCTCGCCCCGCGACCCGCCCATGACGTCCAGGTCGCCGTCGCCATCGAGGTCGATCGGCTGCGAGTTGATCGGGATGACGACCTGCGTGAGCTCGTGCTCGACCCACCCGTCCCCCTCCAGCGGGTCGGGCGGCAGGGTGAAGTATGAGATGGTGTTCTTCACCGTGGTGCCCCGTTCGGGGTTCTGCGCACCTTTGTTTGGCGTGACGACCTCGGGCCGCCCGTCACCGTCGAAGTCGGCTGTCCACACGCGGATGAACGACCCGCGGTCCAGCGTGACGGACGGGATGACCCGCTCCCATCGCGCTGTGCGCGCGTCGGGGCCCGGGTTCTGGAAGTAGATCAGATGCGCCAGCTCGCAGGCCACCACGATGTCCGGATACCCGTCACCGTTCATGTCGGCGATCGCCGCATCCTCGGCGGCGCCCACCTCCTCGCCCTCGCCCAAAGTCGTGAGCTGCCACACATCGGGATCGGCCGACCCGAAGGCGATCCGCACGTGTCCGTCAGCCACCCCGTCGTACGTGGTGTCGGACTCGTGCACCGAGACGATGTCCATGTAGCCGTCCTTGTCGAGGTCGGCGATCGACAGCCCGTCGCTGCCGGCGATGGCAACACCGCCGGTCGCCTCATCGTCGATGATGTGTTCCTTCCAGGAGATGTACCGACCGTCGGCTGCCCGAGCGCGGGTCGGGGTGTCGGCCACGCTCAGCGGACCTGTTGCCATCGTGTCGACCGGCGTGGCGGTCTCGGAGTCGTCCGCGCCGCCGGCGCACGCGCCGACGAGCATGAGGAGGGGAAGCCACAGGAGCCGCTGTCTGGTCATGGCTGTAGGCTAGCCGGCACCTGCCGGCCGAGTGTCGTGGCCAGCCTACACCACACCGGCGGCGCGCAGCGCCGCTATCTCGGACGGCGCGTAGCCCAAGCGCGGGTGTCGACGGGACGGTAGCGTGAACAACTGGTGATGACGCCCCCTGCCCTACCTCATCTTTAGATCGCCCCAGATAACCTGAACGTCGGGTTTCTACGGCCCCTTCTCGTCCCTGCCTACTGCCCCGGATATACTTTCCCCTCAACATGGCATTGGACGTAGGCAGTCGCCTCGGCGTCTTCGAGGTCACGGGCCGTCTCGGGGAAGGCGGCATGGGCGTCGTCTATCGGGCGACGGATACAACGCTCAATCGGGACGTGGCCCTGAAAGTCCTGCCCGACGCCTTTGCCTCCGACCCGGAGCGACTCGCCCGGTTCGAGCGGGAAGCCAAAGTTCTGGCGTCACTGAACCACCCCAACATCGCAGCGATCCACGGGCTGGAGCAGAGCGGCGATACGCGGGCGTTGGTGCTGGAGTTGGTCGAAGGCCCAACGCTCCAGGACCGCATTGCCAAAGGGCCGATCCCCCTCGACGAAGCCCTGCCCATCGCCCGGCAGATCGCCGAGGCCCTCGAAGCCGCGCACGAGCAAGGGATCATCCACCGGGATCTCAAGCCGGCCAACGTCAAGGTCAAGGACGACGGCACGGTGAAGGTGCTGGACTTTGGCCTGGCGAAGGCGCTCCAACCTGAACTGTCCGACCTCGATGCGGCGAACTCGCCGACGATGACGATGACCGCCGCTGCCACAAAGATGGGCGTCATCATGGGGACGGCGGCGTATATGTCGCCGGAACAGGCACGCGGGAAGACGGTGGACAGGCGCGCGGACATCTGGGCGTTCGGGGTGGTGCTCTTCGAGATGCTCACCGGCCGGCAAGCGTTCGGCGGGACGGACATCTCGCTGACGCTGGCCGCGGTCCTCAAGACCGACCTGGATTTCCAGACGCTTCCCGCTGACGTGCCGCGAAGCTTGCGGCGTGTCATCAGACGTTGCCTTCAGAAGGACCGCTCACATCGTTCGCGGGACATCGGTGATGTGAGGCTGGATCTCGACGAGGCGGATGCCGCGCCCGACGTTTCAGCGGTAGGTGCAATGCCGCCAGTCGCTCAACCCACTTTCTGGCAGCATCCAGCGGCGATGGCTCTCGCAGCCTCCCTCGTCGTGGGTGCGGTTTCAGGCCTTGCCGTCTGGAGCCTGACCCGGCCAACGCCGTCACCTTTAGATCGGTTCGCCATCACCCCCTCTCCGACACCGGGTTCTGGCGGCCTTGGTGGCACCTCGATGCTGGCCTTCTCGCCCGATGGTCGCCGGTTCGTCTACAACACCGGCCCCCAACGACAACTCTACGTGCGCGACCTGGATCGACTCGACTCGGTCCTGCTGCGAGGAGCGGAGGATGCCCTCAACCCGTTCTTCTCGCCAGACGGGCGGTGGGTCGGATTCATGAGCAACAGCCAACTGATGAAGGTATCGATTGACGGGGGACCAGCCGTGACCCTCGGTCCGACTGCAGGCATCCTGGGGGCAAGCTGGGGACCAGACGACACGATCATTTTCTCTGAAGTCAGAGCGGGTGGCCTGTTCCGCATCCCGGCGGCCGGGGGTGACCGGGAACCGGTAACGAGCCTCGAAGAAGGCGAGACCAACCATATTTGGCCCGAGATCCTTCCCGGCGGAGAGGCGGTGGTGTTCACGGTTGTGAAGGGCGCGGGCTCAGCGAGTATGCAGATCGAAGTGCTGCGTTTGGACACTGGCGAACGCAGCCTGGAGATATAACCGAAAGTTGTGTTTGAGGTTTTGAACAGGCGGCGTACCCTGGGTGTTGCTAACGCACCCCCCTCACCCGAAGGGCAAGGAGGTACGCCACCATGCCGGAGCCTAACGAAAAGCTGGTCCAGTTCCCACAAGAATCGTCCCGAGATGTCCTGACCGAGGTGCTGCACCGCGGAGCGCAACAGATGTTGCTGACGGCGATCGAGGCCGAGGTGGACGACTACCTTGCGGCCCGGGCGGCGACGATGGACGCGGCCGGGCGCCGGCGCGTCGTTCGCAACGGCCACTTGCCCACTCGGGCGATTCAAACGCCGCTCGGGGACGTGCGCGTGCAGCAGCCCCGGGTCCGGGACCGTCGGCCCGTAGGCGAACGGGAGACGTTCCGGTCGGCGATCCTGCCGCCCTACCTGCGAAAGACGACCAGCTTGGAAGAACTGTACCCGTGGCTCTATCTCAAGGGCATCAGCACGGGAGACTTCAGCGAGGCCTTGCAGGCGCTGTTGGGGCCCGACGCGCGGGGGTTGTCGGCGACGACGATCACGCGGCTCAAGGCGGTGTGGGAGCAGGACTACCGCGGGTGGTCGCAGCGGTCCCTCGCCGGCCGGCGCTATGCCTATGTTTGGGCGGACGGGGTGTACTTCAACGTCCGCCTCGAGGACACGGACAACAAGCGGCAGTGCATTTTGGTGCTGATGGGCGCCACGCGGGAGGGGCAGAAGGAGCTGATCGCGATCACCGATGGCTACCGCGAGAGCGAGCAGTCGTGGCGCGAGCTGCTGCTGGACGTCCGGGCGCGCGGGCTCGCGATCGACCCGGAACTCGCCGTCGGCGACGGGGGCCTCGGATTCTGGGGCGCCGTGCGGAAAGTGTTCCCGAAGACCCGCGAACAGCGGTGTTGGGTGCACAAGACGATGAACGTGCTGAACAAGCTGCCGAAGGGCGTGCAGCCCAAGGCGAAGGCGATGCTGCACGACATCTGGATGGCGGAGACGACGTCCAGCGCCAACCAGGCGTTCGACTTGTTCGTGGCCACGTTTCACGCGAAGTTTCCGGCGGCGACCGCCTGCCTGGCGAAAGACCGGGACGTGCTGCTGACCTTTTACGAGTTCCCCGCCGAGCACTGGATTCACATCCGGACCACCAATCCGGTCGAGTCGACGTTCGCCACCGTCCGGCTCCGCACGCGCAAGACGAAGGGCGCGGGCAGCCGCCTGGCGTGCTTGACGATGGTGTTCAAGCTGGCGATGGCCGCACAGAAGACCTGGAGAGCGTTGAATGGGTGTCAACTGATCGCCGATGTCATCGACGGTGTGCCCTTCGTCGATGGCGTCCGAAAGGAAGCCGCCTGATCATGCCGCATACACAACATTTGGCAATATCCCCGCAGCCTGCTGGTCTCGGGTGGTAGCTATCCTCGTTATGCCCCAACCGGACATCTTGTGTTCGCGGTGGACGGAACGCTTAGAGCCGTGCCATTCGATCTCGGCAGTCTGATGGTCACAGGAGATCCCGTGCCGGTGCTGGAGGGCGTGGCGGCCACCGAACGTAGTGCGGTGCACGCCAGTTTCGCCTCGGACGGAACGCTGGTGTATCTCCCCGGTGTAGCTGGGGCAGGCGGGACTCAGCGAACACTCGTGTGGGTGGATCGGGAGGGCACCGAGGAACCGCTGGCCGCCGAAGCACGAGCGTATCAGTATTTCCGGATTTCGCCCGATGGGACGCGGGTGGCTCTCGACCTTCGGGATGAGGAGAACAACATCTGGATCTGGGATCTGTCCCGTGAGACGCTGACGCGCCTGACCTTTGCGCCTGAAGGTGATGCCTACCCCGTTTGGACACCGGACGGACAGCGAGTGGCGTTCAGTTCGCCCCGAGACGGACTCGCGAATCTCTACTGGAAGGCCGCGGACGGCACCGGCACGGTGGAACGGTTGACCGAGAGTTCAAACACTCAATTTCCATACGGGTTCACACCCGATGGCCGCCACCTCGTGTTCCGGGAGGACGCTGATAGTTCTGACACAGGCCTCGATCTGATGACGCTGGCGATGGACGGCGAGCGCTCGTCGGAGCCACTGCTGACCACTGAATTCGCTGAGTATAATGCGGCACTCTCCCCGGACGGAGGGATATTGCCAAATGTTGTGTATGCGGCATGATCAGGCGGCTTCCTTTCGGACGCCATCGACGAAGGGCACACCGTCGATGACATCGGCGATCAGTTGACACCCATTCAACGCTCTCCAGGTCTTCTGTGCGGCCATCGCCAGCTTGAACACCATCGTCAAGCACGCCAGGCGGCTGCCCGCGCCCTTCGTCTTGCGCGTGCGGAGCCGGACGGTGGCGAACGTCGACTCGACCGGATTGGTGGTCCGGATGTGAATCCAGTGCTCGGCGGGGAACTCGTAAAAGGTCAGCAGCACGTCCCGGTCTTTCGCCAGGCAGGCGGTCGCCGCCGGAAACTTCGCGTGAAACGTGGCCACGAACAAGTCGAACGCCTGGTTGGCGCTGGACGTCGTCTCCGCCATCCAGATGTCGTGCAGCATCGCCTTCGCCTTGGGCTGCACGCCCTTCGGCAGCTTGTTCAGCACGTTCATCGTCTTGTGCACCCAACACCGCTGTTCGCGGGTCTTCGGGAACACTTTCCGCACGGCGCCCCAGAATCCGAGGCCCCCGTCGCCGACGGCGAGTTCCGGGTCGATCGCGAGCCCGCGCGCCCGGACGTCCAGCAGCAGCTCGCGCCACGACTGCTCGCTCTCGCGGTAGCCATCGGTGATCGCGATCAGCTCCTTCTGCCCCTCCCGCGTGGCGCCCATCAGCACCAAAATGCACTGCCGCTTGTTGTCCGTGTCCTCGAGGCGGACGTTGAAGTACACCCCGTCCGCCCAAACATAGGCATAGCGCCGGCCGGCGAGGGACCGCTGCGACCACCCGCGGTAGTCCTGCTCCCACACCGCCTTGAGCCGCGTGATCGTCGTCGCCGACAACCCCCGCGCGTCGGGCCCCAACAGCGCCTGCAAGGCCTCGCTGAAGTCTCCCGTGCTGATGCCCTTGAGATAGAGCCACGGGTACAGTTCTTCCAAGCTGGTCGTCTTTCGCAGGTAGGGCGGCAGGATCGCCGACCGGAACGTCTCCCGTTCGCCTACGGGCCGACGGTCCCGGACCCGGGGCTGCTGCACGCGCACGTCCCCGAGCGGCGTTTGAATCGCCCGAGTGGGCAAGTGGCCGTTGCGAACGACGCGCCGGCGCCCGGCCGCGTCCATCGTCGCCGCCCGGGCCGCAAGGTAGTCGTCCACCTCGGCCTCGATCGCCGTCAGCAACATCTGTTGCGCTCCGCGGTGCAGCACCTCGGTCAGGACATCTCGGGACGATTCTTGTGGGAACTGGACCAGCTTTTCGTTAGGCTCCGGCATGGTGGCGTACCTCCTTGCCCTTCGGGTGAGGGGGGTGCGTTAGCAACACGATCAGGGTACGCCGCCTGTTCAAAACCTCAAACACAACTTTCGGTTATATCTCCCGGACGGACATTGGCTGGCGTATCAGTCGGACCCTTCGGGGCTGCCCGAGATATACGTGCGGTCGTTTCCCGATGTGGACGCGGGCGGGCAGTGGCAGATTTCGGCGGGTGGCGGCCTCCAACCACTTTGGGGGCCGGATGGGCGAGAATTGATCTATCGAGGCCTGAATGGCTCTGTGATGGCGGTGGCGGTCGAAACGGATCCCAGCTTCAGGCCTGGCAACCCCGAGCCGTTGTTCACGGAAAACTACGTCATAGGATTCGGGCACACTTACGACATCTCGCCCGATGGCCAGCGGTTCTTGATGCTCAAGGAAAGCGGCCAGGCGGACGGGGCCAACGCCAGAGAACTTGTCGTCATCCTCAACTGGTTCACCGAACTCCAGGCGCGGGTGCCGACGGGACGGTGAGACGGCGGTTGCGGAGCTAGGAAGGAAGTCAGCGTGTCCGAGCAGAACAAGAACGTGATCCGCATGATCCGTGAGCAGGCGATGAGGGCGGGTAACGCCGACAAGCTCGACGGCGTGTATACCGACGACTACGCCTATCACGGTGGCCCCGTCTTTGGGGAGCGGCAGGGGCCAACGGCATTCAAGGAGTTTTTCCTGGGCATCCTCGACGGCATCCCGGACTTCGAGGAGACGGTCGAGGACCAAGTAGCGGAGGGTGACAAGGTCGCCACACGCATTACGGGCCGGGGACACCATAGCGGCGACTTGATGGGCGCAGCGCCGACCGGCAAGGAACTCCGGTGGACGGCCATGATCATCAGCCGTCTCGTAGATGGCAAGGTCGCCGAGGAGTGGGTCGATGCCGACACCCTGACGTTCGCCAAGCAGCTCGGTATGGTGCCCTAGCGGCTCCCGTCCTCAATTGGTTCTCCGAACTCCAGGCGCGGGTGCCGACACCCTGACCGATCCCGCCCTCTGCTCTCCAGGGACTGCCACTGCCATCTCGCTGCCATATCACTGCCACGGCAGCGCCCCTACTCACTGCCGCCCCTGCCACCCCCTTGAGCCTAAAGACTATGTGGACAAGAGTTGTAAAGTTTGGTATATCAAAACATAAATATGAAGTCGTCAAAACCACAGATTTCAGTCAGCGAGACATGCGCAATCGGCATCCTCACAATGTGCCTGACCACGCAAGCGGTGGAGGGCGGCCAGCTGCCGGTGTTCACGGCCGACGCCGGGGGCGAACACGTGGCCGCGCAGGAGCAGGAGGCAGAGTCCAGCTCAGTAGCACGATCAGAGCCGCGAACCGGTCCGATCTCGGGGTACATGGACTTCCATTACAACAACCCGCAGAACGAAGATCCCATCCTCGATTTCCACCGGTTCGTCCTGCTGTTCTCGCACAGCTTTTCCGATCGGATTCGGTTCGTCGCCGAGCTCGAACTCGAACACGTCGTCGTGTCGGATGAAACCGACGGCGAGCTCGAGCTCGAACAGGCCTACGTGGATTTCCTCATCAGCCGCCCGTTCAACGTGCGCGCCGGCATGGTGCTCGCTCCGGTTGGCATCATCAACGAGCGCCACGAGCCGCCGGTGTTCCACGGCGTCGAGCGCCCGTTCGTCGATACGGTCATCGTGCCGTCGACCTGGTCTGATGCAGGGGGTGGGTGTACATGGCGAGCTCGGAAAAGGGTTCCGTTATCGTGCCTATGCGATGGCGCCGCTCGACGCTGCCGGGTTCAGCGCCGACCGAAGGTGTGCGCGGCGGGCGACAGAAGGGCGCGGAGTCGAACGCTCGTCATCTCGCCGGAACAGGACGCCTCGAGTACGTCGGCACACCCGGACTCGTCCTCGGGACCTCCTTCTGGAGTGGCGATACCGGTTTCAGCTTCCCTCGCATCGACGCGAGCGTCACGATGATTGAGTTCGACGGTCGGTATCGGTTCAGGGAGTTCGACGTACGAGGTCAATACGCACACGCCTTTCTCGACGGGATGGACGAGTTGAACCGTGTGATCCAGCGGACGGTGGGGGTGAGCCCCAACGTCGCCGAGCAGATCCGCGGACTCTATGTGGAAGGTTCCTATTTCGTGGTGCCCCAACCGGCGCCACGCGAGGTGGCGCTGTTCCTGCGCTACGAGAACTTCGACACGCAGTACCGCATGCCGGCTGGTTTCCAGCCCCTCAAGGAGTTCGACCGCGACGCCTGGGTCTTCGGCGTGACGTACTTCCCGGATCCCGACATTGCGGTCAAGCTCGACTACACGGTGCTCCGTAACCAAAGTAACGTGATCCAGGCGCCGAATTCGCTGAACATCGGAGTGGGATGGTGGTTCTGATGCACAAGAGGGTCGTCCGCAGGCTGAGCCTGCTGAGTGGAGG
>CAXXNN010000002.1:0-178551 GCA_963667915.2 Vicinamibacterales bacterium
GTCGGAGGGGCACTGACGCCCCTATATGTCAAGACACTCCTTCAGGCGGCCTGGATGATCTCTTGACGAGCGCGGAAGTCGGTCATGACGCGCTGGTAAATCTCTCGCGCGAGGAAGCGTTTCAGGCAGCGGATGATGTCGCGTTTGGTCCGGCCAGCGGCGATGCGTCGGGCGACGTAGTCGCGGGTCGGTTGGTGGAATTGCATCCGGACGATGACGGCTCGATAGAGGGCCGCGTTGGCGTGTCGGTGGCCGCCTCGATTGAGGCGGTGCCGCCCGGTGGTCATCCCAGACGAGGCCGGGATCGGGCAGGCGCCGCAGAGCTTCGCGAAGGCGGCCTCCGAACGAATCCGGTCGGGGTTATCGCCGAAGATGATCAACAGCTCAGCCGCGGTGTGGGCGCCCACACCGAAGCCCTCGCAGAGGGTCGGTGATGTCGCGGTGGTGAGACGCGCGAGGTGCTGGTCGTGCAGCGCGATTTCCTCGGCGAGAGCCATCCACCGACGGGCGAGCGACCGGAGGGTGTGCTTGGCGGACGCGACGGGCGTGTCGATGGGGCCCGGTCGGAGTCCGGCGCAGCGCGTGAGCAGGCCGTGATCGGTGAGATCGTGGAGGGCTTCTCGCAGGACGGGCGGGGCCTGCACGATGATCTGCTTCAGCGTGTTTCATCGCCGTGGTGCGCGCTTTCATGGCGGTATCCCGTGTGATCTTGAGCTGGCGGATCATCTCGACGCTTGTACCTACGGAAAACCTCATACGCACGGTTCGCGTGACCGATCGCGCGGACGTGGGGCCGGCGAACGATGGCAACGTGAGCATCGCGGCCGTGCACTCCGTGAACGTCGACGAGTGGCTGGCGTCCTTCGGACGTTCCTCCGGCCGCCGCGCGGCGTGCACGGTCTTCCGGCGGCGACCGTCCATGGCGGTCGTCAGGCCGCGTGACGATGGTAGCTGTGGTGCAGGCCGCCCACGTGCGGCATCGCCATGACCTCGCCCGGTGCAGCAGGCTCGACGCGTCGGCTCACGGGCGCATCCTTGCCCAACGAGAGATGCGTGCGCCAGAGATGGTAGTAGTCGATGTACGATCGCAGTATTCGGTGGAGTGATCGCTCATTGAGCACGATCACGTGGTCGACGCACTCTCGGCGCATCGATCCGATCAGCCGTTCGACATACGGGTTCTGCCACGGACTCTGGGGAGCCGTCAGGACCTCGTATGGTGCGAAAAAGCGGCCGAGGCTAGGTCGGTGCTGGTCGAGTCTCCCAAAGTAGTCTCAGGCTATGCCGCCTGCGCTGCAGTTCCTCGTCCTCACGTTCGCTGGCTGGGTGAACCGTCACCAAGACGATCTGATCGACTATCTCCGGCAGGAGAATCGGGTCCTCCGAGAACACCTGGGCCCTCGGCCGCTTCGCCTGACGGACGCCCAGCGTCGTCGACTCGCTGTGCGCGGTCACAAACTCGGCCGGCGGGTCTTGACGCAGGTCGCGGGCATCGTCACCCCGGATACGATCCTGCGTTGGTACCGGAGACTGATCGCCAAGAAATACGATGGCAGCGCCCGCCGACGTCGAGGTCGACCAATGACCCGACAAGACGTCGCCGAGCTCGTGGTCAGGATGGCGGTCGACAATCCGCGGTGGGGCTACACGCGGATCCGCGGCGCGCTCTCGAACCTCGGCCACACTATCGCCCGGACCACGGTGAAGCGGATCCTGCACGACCACGGAGTCGACCCGGCGCCCGAGCGGAGCCGGCACATGCCCTGGAAGACGTTCCTGCAGGCGCACTGGGAGGGCCTGGCGGCCTGCGATCTGTTCACCGTCGAGGTGTTGACGCTGGCGGGGCTCAGGCGGTACCTCGTCTTCTTCGTGATCGAGCTGAGATCCCGCCGCGTGACCATCGCCGGGATCCACCCGCAGCCGGGCGGCGCGTGGATGGAGCAGCAGGCCCGCAATTTGACCGACCCGGTCGATGGCTGTTTGCGCAGGGCGCGCCCTCTGATTCACGACCGCGATCCCCTCTATACGCGGGTCTTTGGCGAGATCCTGGAGAGCGCCGGTGTTCAGCCGATTCGGCTGCCGCCGAAGAGTCCCAATCTCAACGCCTCTGCCGAGCGGTTCGTCAGGTCGATCAAAGAGGAGTGTCTCACACGCGTGGTCCCGCTCGGCGAGGGGCATCTGCGTCGTCTCGTCTACGAGTACCTAGAACACTACCATCGCGAGAGAACCCACCAGGGACTCGACAACCAGCTCCTGCAACGACCACCACCTCCGCGAAGGCCGGACGCCGACGTTCGGCGGCGGGTACGCCTCGGAGGATGACTCAGTTTCTACAATCGAGAGGCCGCATGAGGGGTCGACCGATTAAACGCACCTTACGGGGTGCGTCTTGAGCAGCATTTCGATCGGGCGCTTGGCGTCACCTTCGAGCAGGCTGAAATAGGCCTCGAGCGGATCGCTGTAGAGTTTGTGAAGATAGCCCCACCCCGCAAATCCGCGTTTGGACGATGTCCAGCCGTCGGGTGTTCGTCGCCACCGCAGGACCTTACGGTCGGTCGCCCAGTGGTCACGGATGAACCAGCGCGGAATGAAATGGTTCTTGCCGACCGGCTTGACCGCGAGCTTTGCAGGCTTGGGGTTCGCCTCGCGTTCGATCGCCTTGGCCGACTTCGGTTTCCATCGCTCCTCCAAGCGTTTCGACCAGATGCGCTCATGGGGCACTGTCAAGTTGAGGGTAAATCCCCTAAATTTGTGCGCAACATGCGGGCTCAGGACACGACTCGATAGCCATATCTTGGGGGTCGGTCAGCCGCATTTTCCTCAACTTGACAATACCCCGCCATCTGCCCGGCTAGCTCCGCGTGCGCCGGCTGGGTAATCAACCACACCTGCGGTCCACGTTTCGTCTTCAGCATCGTTGCCCTTTCGCCCTAGGCTCACGCGGTCAGCGGGCGTGTGCCTACCGTCCCGTCGGCCTCAGAGCCTGTGCGGCACCGCGTACCTACCGAGGGGTCAGCCTAATCCCGAGGTCCTTCTCGGCGTAGATTCGCGACAAATGTTCGGAGCCACTCCGGAGTACCCGTCTGTGCCACGTGTTGCTCAAGGAGTGTGTCGTCTCCTTCGGTTGTCAAGTGCAAGATACGCCACAGGTTCTCAGGGTGTGAGTCGGTGCCACCGACAGCGTGTTCAACGTGAAACAAGGGCTGATGGCTGCCGGCCTGAAGGGGCGAGCCGTCGTCTCTCAAGAACTCTGCTCTTCCGAGAAACAGGGCCGTTTGCTCCTTGGGACTCAAGTAGACCTCTTCCAGAACCTGCCCCGTAGCTATCCGTCCTCCAGGCACGCTGCTGGCTCTCTCTTAGAAAAGATTCTTCCCCGTTCTCCAAAGACTTCCGGCCCCACGACGAGCCTTCACGAACGACGCCGGGAATGTATGTCATGGGGTCCCAAGCCTTCTTGGTCTCGGCGTCCCACAACATAGTCTTCGTAAGATGGACCGGTTCACTCGTGGAGTAATACGTTCGCAACAGAGCATTTACATCGACGGGGTCGGGTTCGATGAACGTGTGGATCGGGTTGTGCCAGGCTTTGTCGAACTCTTCTCTTGCCTCCGAAAAGGAAGAAAGGGTACTCACTGGCAAGCTCCTTGGGGTAACAGGGTGAACCTGGCCAGCCGCTCGGGGTCGTTCACGAAGGCGTCGGGGAGGATCTTCAGGGCGACATCGCGGTCGAGCTTGGTGTCACGGGCCTTGTACACCTCGCCCATGCCGCCCGCGCCGATAGCGGCGAGGACTTCGTAGGGGCCGAGGGTGGTGCCGGGTTCGAGCGCCATGGGCTGTCGCTGAAAACAGCCCCGATTGTAGGCGGTAGGGGCACTTGAAACAACGCTGGGCGGTCCGCTGGGCATCGGTCAAGCGAAGCGGTCGAGGACCAAGGTGCTCCCGGAGGACCCGATTCTCCTCCCGGAGATAGTCGATCAGATCTTCTTGGTGGCGGTTCACCCAGCCAGCGACGGTGAGCACGAGGAACTGCAGAGCATGCGGCATCGCCAGAGGCTACCTGCTGGCAGAGGTGGCCAGCACCGAGCCTGCCTAGGCGATTCGCCGGGCCTCGGCCGCTTTTTCGCACCATACGAGGTCGCCGAGCTCGTGGTGCGGACGGTTTCCTCCCTTTCGCGTTTCCCCCGCCAAGAGAAACCGCGTGGAAGGATAGGCCAACTGGCCCTCGCTTTGTCTCTGCGGTCAGGCCGCTGAGACTGTCAACACTAATGCGAAACTGTTCACGCTAGTAGCAGGCGGCCGATGTCCGCAGCAGTCATGTCCAAGCCGGCACCGACAGCGATCTTTCCTACGCTTCCATCCGGGTTCAACCTTGGGTTCAGGAGGCGCGGAGTGGGGCCGGTGGCACAACTTGGTTGATCGTCCCGTTGCTTACGTCGTAGACAAAGCCGGAGACGACCAGTTGGTCTGGCGTTCCGGGGGTGTGACGGAGTCGTTCGACATCGTCTTGCACAGACGTCGTAGGATCGCTGATCGCCATTGCCGATACTTCGCCGACACTGAGGCCGAGCCGTTTTGCCACCTGTCCCTGGATGGCCGGGTTGGCGAGACGAGACATTCCACAATCGGTGTGGTGGATGACGACAAGTGCCGGCCGCATAGGGCTGGTTCCTGGCTGGCTGACGGCGGCGGCCAGCACGCCGAGAATGCCGAGATCTCGTATCACTGCGGGAGTGATCCTGCCGCCTGCGTTACGTATGACGAGTGCGTCGCCGAGTTCGAGCCCGAAGAGGTGTGCAGGATCGACGCGGGCGTCGAGGCAGGTCAAGAGGATCGTTGACATACGGGGCGAAATCTTGAGGTCTCCTGCTTCGAACTGCTCAGCAAAGCTCCGGTTGCGATCGAGTAGCGTGGTCAGGTCAGCCGGCTCTCCCCCTGTTGTCTGTTCCTCAGTCATTCTGTCTCTCTCCTTTCTCAATCTATTATCCGTGCCCCAACGACCGGCGGGCCATCCGCTTCTTCCGCAAGTTATTGAAGCGTGACACCACCTTTAGACGACTTCGATCACGATCTTACCGGCGGCCCGGCTCTCGTCCATCATGGTGTGCGCTTCCTGGAGCCCCTCGAACGGGAAACTCGGTCCGAGCTTGAGCGTGAGCTCACCGGACTCAATGAGAGAAACGTATTCTTGAAGCTGCACGCGCGAGATGTCGGACGACTCACCGGCGTATGATGTCAGTTTGACGCCAGTCGGCACGTCGCCTAGCAGCCCGTGGTGGAAGGGCTCATTTGGAGATTGACGCTGGCGTACTCGGCCCGCGCGGTCGCTTCGCCGGCGACGGGTGAACGACGTGGATCAGGCGTCCAGAGGCGCGCCGGAACGGTCCAGAGCCGCCACACGAGCTCGATGAACGTGGTGATCACGGCCAGGCGGCCCTGCAGGCCCCGTGGCGTGCCGACGCCGATCAGCCGACGCATGAGCAGACCCAAGTTGAAGCCACCGGTGTGGACGAGCACGCGCTTCAGGATGTTGGTGTGCCCCCGCAGATGAACACGCCGCAGCGCGCCCGTCTCGTACAGATGCGCAAAGGGGCGTTCCAGCCGTTCACCGCGTTGGCGCAAGAGTCGTTGGCCCCGGGCCCCGCGGAGGCGTCGGCGGTTCCGATAGACCGCGTCGCGGGCCGTGGTCTTGCCGCGCCAGGTCCGCCGCCCGCGATCGGGTTCCGAAAGGTAGGCGCGCACGCCGACCGCCTCCAGGTCCACCAAGATCTGATTGCTGTGATACCCCTTGTCGCCGACCAGCTCGCGCACGGTGTCAGCCGCTGGTTGCACCGTCTCGATCTGCTCCGCGGCCGTGATGAGGGTCTCGACCAGGGTCGTCGTGTCCCCGGCATTTGCCGGCTGCACCGTCACCCCGACGATGGCCCCGGTGTCGAGATCCACCGCATGCTCGGCTTTGTGGGCCAGGTGCGTCCGGCCATCTTTCATCTTGGTGATTTTCGCGTCGGGATCGTGCGGATGCGTCCAGTCGTCGTTCGAGCCCTTCTTGCGTCGCGTGCGATCCAGGCGCGCCAAGTCCGCGCGCGTCGGTGTCGCAATCCCCGAGGCCTGGGCGAGCTTCGTCAAGAACGCCTGATACGTGTCCCCCGTGTCGCGGCGCACGATACTCCGCAAGGCCGCGTTGGCTTCGAGCGTCGTCGCATCGATCCCGATCGTCTGTCCCGTGACCAAGCCGCCGTCGGCCAGCCGCTGCAGAATCCACGTGAACACCGCCGTGTGCATCTCCAGATCGATCAACCGCCGCGTGCGCGAGATCGTCGAGTGGTCGGGCGCGGGGTCGTGCAGCTCCAGATGCAAGAAGCTGCGCACGCTCAGCGAGTCCGCCGCCCGCCACGCCATCGCGCGCTCCGAATCGAGGCCTTCGAAGTAGCCGAGCAACAGCAGCCGGAAGTACCGCCCCGGCGCCAGACTCGGCCGGCCCAGGACCGGCGCGTAGAACGGGGCGCACTGCGCCTCGACAAACGCATCGAAGCCCGCGTCATCGAGGAGGCGATTCAACCGCCGATAAAACGGATGCGCCGAGCTGCGCGGCAGGTCGCTCGCCGGAATCCACATCGACGCTTGCCGTGCCAGGCGACGTCGTTTACCCATGGCCATGCGTGTCAGTGTAGTACGGGGGATCGATCGTGTCGATCCTTAATGCGGACTTTCACCACGGGCTGCTAGGGGGCGGAACTCCGGAAGAACCCACTTGCCCCCAAGGATGCTCGTCATGCACACGATGCCGCCTCGTCGCGCGGCCTGCAGCGAATCCAACAATGTTGTGGCCCCGACCAACTCGAGGATGCGATCGAAGCCTTTTGGGTAGATGGCTCGGGCTTTGTGCGCTATGGATCCATCATCCACGAGCACATGGGTCGCTCCAGCGGCCATCAGTGCGTCGGCCTTGGTCGTGCTTCGGCTGGTCGCCGTGACGACAAGACCTGCCACTCGCGCTAGGGCGATAGCCGCGAACCCGATGGACGATGTTGCGCCTCGCACGAGGAGGTTTTCCGCCCGCTCGATCTCGAGGCCAGTGTGGAGCGAGCCATGGACGGTCTGTAGCATCTCGGGCAGGGCTCCGAGGATCTTCCAGTCCAGGTTGGTCTTCAGCGGAAATACGTGTTGTCGCGGAACGAGGACATACTCCGCGTAAGAACCGTCGAACTGTCGCCCCATCCCGCCCATCATTGCCGCGACTCGCATCCCGCTGGAGAGGTCGCTGCTTGGTGCAGCGACTATTTCTCCAACGCATTCGATGCCGAGCACACGGGGAAATTCTACCGAGGGTGACTCCCCACGCCGTGTGAACCACTCAGACCGGTTGAGCCCGAATGCGCGGTTCCGAATCAGGACCCACCCGTCGCGGGGCGTTGGTCGAGGCACGTCTCGGAGCTCGAGCTTTTCCGGACCTCCAGGCTCCTTGATCACGAACGCGCGCATCATTGCCATCTTCGGTCCTCGTAGGGTTGGTCCCCGCGCCTGGCCGAGCGCGCATCAGAGACCCTGAAACCATCTCGCCAGCTCCTCCCCGATCTTGTGCGGGTTGTCCTCCTGCACGAAGTGCAGGCCTGGGCCAATGTCCACTGTCTCCAGGTTCTTCAGCGTCGATGTGAGCGACTCCACCACCGCTGCCGTCATCAGCGCGCCAGGCGTGGCATGGAACAGGATCTTCGGCACCTCGGTCCGCTGGAACCATTCGTGGTACGCCACCGCCGCTTCCCAGACGTCGGACGGCTCACCGTCGATCGGCAGCTCGTTCGGCCAGCGCCAGAGGGGCTTGCGCGCGGCCACTTCCTTGTAGGGCTCTCGGTAGTGGTCCATCTCCTCATCGGTCAGCGTCCGCACGATAAAGCCGGGCAGCACATTCTCGACAAACATGTTCTTGTTGATCAGCATGTCCTCGCCGACGCCCTTCGTGCGAAACGACTTGAACATGTCGCGGCCTGCCTCCGGGAATGCGTCCCAGCTCATCGGCAGGATCGCCTCCATGAAGGCGACGCCCTTCGTGTCGCCCTCGTGTCGACTCGCGTAGTGGAAGCCGAGGCCCGTTCCCCAGTCGTGGCTGACGAGCGTGATGTTCTGGAGGCCGAGCCGCTCGATGAAGCCTTCGATGTACCGCACGTGGTCGAAGAAGCGGTACTCGATGTCCGGCTTGTCCGACTTCCCCATACCGATCAGGTCCGGCGCGATCGCCCGGCCCACTTCGGCTGCGTACGGGATAATATTTCGCCAGAGGTACGACGATGTCGGGTTGCCGTGGAGAAAAAGGATCGGGTCGCCGGTCCCTTCCTCGACGTAGTGGATCTTCGATCCCTCCACCTCGATGAACTTCGACTCGAACGGGAACGCCGCTGAGAGCTCCTTGCCGTCGGCCATGCGAATAACCCCTTCCTCGTGAGGTGTTTCGAACGCTTCCGTCAATTCCACCGAAGCAGGACTGACCTGCCCCCATTGATTGGTCCACTTAGTATGAGAGAAATCGAGTCAGATTTCCCCTCCCATCAGCCAGCCCGTTCTGCGGTCTCCTTCACCACCACGAGCGCCAGGGCCTGATCGGCGATGACCGTCCGCAGGCGGCGGTTTTCGAACTCCACGGCCTTCAGGCGCTTCAGGTGATCCACGCGGAGCCCCCCGTATTCCTTGCGCCACCGGTAGTACGTCTGCTCACTCGTGCCGAGCTTTCTACAGACCTCAGCCGCGGGTCTGCCCTCGGGCAAGCTCAACTTCGGCCTGGCGTAACTTGGTGATGATTTGCTCCGGCGTGTAGCGTTTTCTCGGCATCTCTGGCCCCCTCTTGGCCCGAAATCCTCTCTCTGGATCTGGACCGATTTAAGGGGGCAAGGTCCTTCGACTGGCCGCTCGGGAGACAAACCAAAGGCCCCGATATAACCGTCTTGGTATTACCGGCACACCAGAAGTGGTTTCGGCGGTTCCCGCCAACCAAAAAGTGTAAGAAGTCGGTTCCTCGCAGCACTCACTCTATGCAGGTGGACCGGGCCCTCGTTGGGAGGCGCCTGAAGGAACACACCAAAACTGGAGGTGAACGATGTGGGAGTTCAGCTTTTCAAGCAGTGCGGAAGCGGTAGTGGGCAGTCTGTTGGTGATCGCTATCTTGGTCGTGATTCTTGCCTAAGCCAGGCCGAAGATCGGATCCGGCACGTATTCATCCAGGCTGTCCTGCGTACTCACTAACAGGAGTAGAACTCGCGAGCCCACAGTGGCTCCATGATAATAAACGCTGCCGAGGGAGAAAATGAGACGAAACGCCAGCTCGATGAAACGCAGAGGAGATGTCGCTGCGGCTGCGATGGGTTTGCCAACTCGATGCGAAGGGGATGGCAGCGGGTCCAGGTAATGACATGAAATCGTGGATCGGAACAAGTCTGCTCCTTACGATCCTGGCATCGGCGGCGTCGGTGCCGGCGGTGCAGTCCGACGATAACCGGCTGTACCGGGTTCTGCCTTCCGACGCCATTCGTGCCATCGACACGCCAGAATTCGAGCCTGCTGAACAGGCAGATCGCGTCATGGCAAATGAAGAGCTCGTGATTGGTCTGGTCGGTGAGCGCGAGCAGCGCGCGTACTCAACCTGGCAGCTCGATCGCTACGAGATCGTGAACGACGTGTTCGAAGGGCGACCCATCGCGGTCACCTGGTGTCCGCTCTGCGGCACTGGCGTGGTATACGACAGAACAGTCGACAGCCGGACCCTTACGTTCGGCGTGTCGGGCATGTTGTTTCGTGACGCGTTGGTCATGTTCGATCGGGAGACCGACACGCTCTGGACCCACGTCGACGGCCAAGCCATCAAGGGACCACTAGGCGGCCAGACGCTGGTGCCGGTGGCGGCGGTGCACGCCACATGGAAGCAGTGGAAAACGATGTATCCAGACAGCCAGGTGTTGAAAAAGCCCAGTGGGTTCCGGTCCCCGTATGAATCCTACAATCGGAGCTCCAGCCGGCTTGGTATCTTCGGTCGGCGCAATCGAGATACTAGGCTGCCAGGCAAGGAGCGGATCCTGGGCATTCGCGCCGATGCGGTCGCGACGGTATTCCCACTCGGCGAGGTCCGCAAAGTCCGTATCGTGCATGCGCAGATCGGATCGCTGTCTGTCGTACTGGCCGCTCCCGAAAAGGACTTTCCTGTCGCGGCTTACGACCGGCGTGTGAATGATCGTGCGCTGACCTTCACCCTGACTGATGGCACGCCTGCTGCGCTGCGAGACGTGGAAACCGGTACCGTATGGCGGCTGTCGGATGGCCTAGCCGTCGAGGGACCGCTTGAGGGGCGGCACCTCACGCGAGTGGTAGCGCATCCGGCGTTCTGGTTTGGTTGGCGAGGGTATTTCCCACACTCGAAAATTTGGATGTGTACGGAGTGCGCTCTGTGAAGGAGGGCGACATGGAGATTCAAGAACGATCGGTCAGCGGTGTCACGATTCTCACCCTGACAGGCAGCATCGTCTTAGGCGAAAGTGACGGTCTGTTGAAGAGGAAGGTTGATGACCTGGTGCGACGCGGTCGGAGGCAGGTGGTGCTGGATCTCGGCGGCGTGCCGTATCTTGACACGACCGGGTTGAGCGAGATCATCGGAGCCTACACCACCCTGTGCCGCCACAAAGGCAAGGTCACACTCCTGAACCCGACACCTCGCGCACGGCACCTCTTCGCTATCAGCAAACTCCTGACCGTATTTGAGATCTTCGACTCGGAAGAGGAGGCCCTGCGTAGCTTCGTAGGGTCGTCAGCATGCTCGCCAGCGTATCGGCCAGGCCGACGGAACGTGGCCGCCGAGCTCAGCCCAGCCATCTGACGACCCAATCGAAGGGTTGAGTCGCCGCCTCATCGGCGACGGAGCCTGTCCGTTCAGCGTCAACTTGACAGTGCCCATTTTGTGTAAAATGCCGCACACGGCTCGAGCGTCTGTTCCACCAGGCCGTTCCGTGGTTGTCGGGCGGTTGGGCACCTAACAGGCTGCTGAAAAAGTCCATGAAATGGGATCGACAGATCGATCCCGGCGTCCTACCATGCTTCCAACACTTCTGAAGGGAGCGCCCTCATGCGTGGACACGATGAGCAGACCCAGCACATGTTCAGCTACCTGTCGCCGGAGCAGCGGGTGCCGGCCGACCATCCGCTCCGCGCGATCCGCACGCTGACGGACCAGGCGCTGCGCACGTTGTCGCGGCGGTTCGCTAGCCTGTACGCCCAGACAGGTCGTCCGTCGATTCCGCCCGAGCAGTTGCTGCGCGCCTTGATGCTGCAGGTGCTCTACACGGTTCGCAGCGAACGGCTGTTGATGGAGGAGCTCAACTACAACCTTCTGTTCCGGTGGTTCGTCGGGTTGAATATGGACGACCCGGTCTGGCATCCCACCACGTTTACCAAGAATCGGGATCGGCTGTTGGCGGGCGATGTGGCCGCCGCATTCTTCGATGCCGTACGGGCCCAAGCCCGCGCGGCCGGCCTGCTGTCGGACGAACACTTTACGGTGGACGGGACGCAGTTGGAAGCCTGGGCCAGTCTGAAGAGCTTCCGGAGCCGAGACGCCGAGCCGAGCGGGCCCCCCGAGGATCCCGGGAATCCCACGGTCAATTTCCACGGTGAGCGGCGCTGTAACGACACGCACCAGTCGACGACCGACCCGGAGGCCAGGCTGCATAAGAAGGGCACGGGGAAGGAAGCGAAGCTGGCGTATCTGGGGCACGTCTTGCTGGACAATCGGCATGGGCTCATCGCCAACGTCTGTGCGACCTACGCGACGGGGAGGGCCGAACGCGAGGCGGCGGCGCTGTTGTTGGCGGCCAGCGCGCCCCCGGGCAGCACGGTCGGGGCGGACAAAGGCTACGATGTGGCGCGCTTTGTGGGTGACGTTCGCGTGCTGGAGGTCACGCCCCACGTGGCGCAGAAGGCCCGCTGGAGTGCGATCGACGACCGGACGACGCGGCATGCGGGCTATCACGTCAGTCAGCGGAAACGGAAGCTCGTGGAACAGGTCTTTGGGTGGATGAAGACTGTCGGTGGCTTGCGTAAGCTCCGGCATCGCGGCGTCGCGCTCGTGGATTGGCAACTCACCTTTGCCGCCACCGCGTATAACTTGGTGCGGCTGCGGAATCTGGAGGCGACGTGTCCCTGATCGCCGGCCGCGGACGTCGCCGGTCCTCCGTCGGGGCCACCCGACACCAGTGCGCCGCCTTCGGCGGTCGGTCAATGTCCGCATGACGCTTACAGAATCTGTCGTTCACCCGAATTCTTCAGCAGCCTGCTAAGGAGTACGGACACGATGCGACGACGCGTGGCGATCGGGATCATCGGCTGGCTCGCGTGGCCGGTCGTCGCTGGCGCGCAGGCGCCCCTCATCTCGGGGCGGGATGTGCGGACGTTCGACCTCGTCTACGAGACTGAGGTGCAGAACATCCCGTCGGGCGCGGCCCGCGTGGATGTTTGGATACCCCTTCCGCAGGACGACCCCTACCAGGAGATCATCACCCAGCGGGTCGACACACCGTATGGCTGGACCGTCCACACCGACCCGGAGTATGGCAACAAGATTCTGTACCTTAGTCTCGTAGACGCCGACGTGCGCACGATTCCGATCACCTTGGGCTTCCGCGTGAGGCGACGAGAACACGTGCAGCCGCTGCTGACCGGCGCCGGGATTCCTGTCCCGCCCAACCAGCGGTGGCTCCAGCCGGATCGACTCGTGCCGCTCGACGAACGGATCAGGGGCATCGCAGCCGAGGTAACGGCCACGGCGGAGACCCCGCTGGAGAAGGCGCGGGCGATCTACGACTACGTGGTCGATACCATGGTGTACGACAAGAGCGGCACCGGATGGGGCAACGGCGACATCTACTGGGCGTGCGACGTCAAGACCGGCAACTGCACCGACTTCCACGCACTGTTCATCGGTTTGAACCGGGCCGTGGGCATCGCCGCGACCTTCGAGATCGGGTTTCCGCTTCCGCCCGACCGCACCGCCGGCCAGATTGAGGGGTACCACTGCTGGGCCCAGTTCTACTTGGACGGAGTGGGCTGGGTGCCGGTCGACACGTCGGAGGCGAACAAGCACCCCGACCAACGCGAGTACTTCTTCGGCGCCCATGACGCGCATCGAGTGCTGTTCACGCTCGGCCGTGACATCACGCTTCAGCCACCGCAGCAAGGTCCACCGTTGAATTACTTCATCTATCCGTACGTGGAAGTCGACGGGCAGCCGTTCGATCAGATCGACCACCGCTTTCACTTTCAGGACGTGGTGAGTGCGTCTGAGAGCGAGACGGCCGTCAGGGGATTCTGACCCAAAACCCGAAAGTACCCGCGGCCCGCGGCGGATTCGAGGTTCGGTGGAACTCCACCGAGGTCGGACGATCCTCGGCTTCGTTGGCCGAGGATCGGTTATCACCCTCGACGGCTGATAACCGAAGAAAAGCCCAAAACCGCCCTAAAACTGGGGTTTGACTGGCCGCTCGGGAGGCAAACCAACGGCCCCGATATAACCGTCTTGGTATAACCGATCCGACATCGGGCCTTCTAAGCCGAGGGTCGCAGGTTCGAGTCCTGCCGGGCGCGCCATTTCCTAAAGAAATCGCCGATCCCTCCCAGCGAAAAAAAGCTCGGCGAATGTTGAGCGAAAAAAGTGACCGGTCGTGCAAGTTTGCGCCAGAAGTCGCGCATTCAATTCTTCTAGCAATTCTGCAAGTTCCGAGATCGTGACAGAAGTCAATAGGTCAGCTGGATAGCGGTGTCATCGGCCACACATGCCGAGGATCGCTTGACGGCTTGTACCTGCGATGGCATGGTGACCGCGCGATCGCATGGGCGACATTCGCGAGCTTCGGCGTTCCGTCGGCCTCTCTCAACAGGACTGCGCCGAGCTTCTGAACGTACCGGTGGAAACATTCAGAACCTGGGATAGCGGACGGCGCCCGATTCCGGTCGCCGAGATCCAGCGGGCCAGAAAGACTCTCCCTGACCATGCTCAACAGGCTGAGCTTTTGCCCTTGCGTCAGTTGGCCGCTGAGCTCGGTGTCCACGTACGCACCTTGCAGGTAGCTGCTCGCACCGGTCGGCTCGAGGCCCGGTTCTCTGAGAAGTCCGTATTCGGCCGACCACGCCGGATGGCTTCGCGCGCTGCGGGCGAGAAATTCAAGCGGACTCACTATCGTCGCTTCGCTGGCCAGGCCGCGTGCCCGGCTCCCCTCCCTGCGGTTAACCGCGCGACCGCAACCTCATTCGCTACTGCCCGGAGTTCGCGTCGTTCCTTGTCAGCCCCGCAAAGGGGTCTTACAAACAACGTTCGGCGTAGAAGGACCATATGGATCGGCATGCGATAGTCCTAAGGGCCGCCAACCCCACGTTCGATGAGGGCCTGGCGTTTGCCCGCTACGCTGACGAAGTAGCCGAGGGGTTCTTTCGCTTGATGCTCGGTCGCCGCGCCGGGCAAGTACTCGCCACGGCGTTTGCCCAGCCCGACCACGACCTCTCCTACCAACGCGTGACGTTCGCAGAGCGCGACAACGTCATCGTTGGAATGCTCCTGGGGTACACCGCGGAGCAGCACCGCCGTTCCTCGCGCCTGCCCCTGACGCGAGCTGCCGGACGGCTCCGTCTACGAATGAGAATCGTGGAAATCCTGTTCGCTCCAGTCATGCGGATTGTGGACTCAGTCGCCGATGGTGATTACTACGTCCAATTCATCGCTGTTGACCAGGAACTTCGCGGGGCTGGTGTCGGCTCCGTCCTGATGGACTCCGCTGAAGAGTGGGCTCGCGCGGAGGGATCGACTCGACTATCCCTCGACGTCTCAGCCAAGAATGAGGGAGCTCGCCGATTCTACGAGCGCCGCGGAATGACCGTCGAGTCGCAATGGCCAAAGCGAGTGCCTATCCCGGGCTTGAAGTTCTATCGAATGACGAAGGCGCTCTGAGCCTTCAACGGGTACCGTCTTTGATGGCAGCCGCGGGCTCGCATAAACATCGAGGCCGTTTATGCGACAGCACATCTCCGGTCGCAAAAGCCGGTGGCTGTCATTGCCGTCGACGCCTCCGATCTCGACCGCGCCCTGAAGCTTCCTCAGCTAGCTGACCCATTCACTGTCGAATCAACCTGACCCCCCTATATAATCTGGCCTGACCCGTTTCCGACAGTTTGCAGAGGCCAATGGCCTTAGAACGCGGCACCAAGCTTGGCCCGTATCAGATCGAGTCCCCCCTCGGGGCCGGGGGCATGGGGGAGAGGGTCGGTGTGAGAGGGTCAGGGTGAGGCGGCGCGTGGGAGCAGAAACGCATGAATGACCGGGCAGGGCTCGCCAGAGCGATCGTAGCGACGTTGCGTGGCTACTGGACTCACGCCGAAAGCTATCAGAAGTTTCTGTATGTGATCGGTGGCCTACTGGTGGCCAGCGCGGTGTTTCACCTTGCCGTGCTTCTTGTCACCGGGGGCTCCTGGCAGGGCAGCGTCTCGTGGCGCAAGCCCATCCTCTTCGGCGAAGCGTTCGGCATGACGTGCGTGTCGTTCGCTTGGATCATGACCTTTCTCCCGAAACGAGCGCTGCCCGGCTGGTTGCTGGCCGGCACTTTGGGACTCGCAAACTCCGGCGAAGTCATCTGGGTCTCGATGCAGCAGTGGCGTGGCGTGCCTTCGCATTTCAACTATGAGACCGCATTTGACGCGGCGGCCTTCAACGTCGGTGGGGGCGGTCTCATCTTCTTCACCGGGGTGGTGATTGTCGCCATCACCCTGTGGACGTTTGTCTCCCTCGACGCTCCTCCGAGCATTGCGGTGGCCATCCGGGCTGGCTTGATCCTGTTGGTAGAGGTGGACCCCAAGTCTTGGACAGTTTGGCGGCGTCGCTAAGGTGGTCTCCGAGTCGTGTCGTCATGCCGCCGTTTCGTGGGTTCGGGCACCGGGGCGCTGCCCCGTCCTGGTGAACGGATCGATGCCGCGATACGCCTCGTCGGGGGTGCGGTCCTCGAGCGACGAGTGCGGTCGGTCGTGGTTGTAGTGGTTGACCCAGCGGCTGAGTCCCTGCCGGGTCTCGGAGCCCGTTTCGAACGCGTGCAGATAGATGCATTCGTACTTGAGGGTTCGCCAGAGCCGCTCGATGAAGATGTTGTCCATCCAGCGGCCCTTGCCGTCCATGGAGATCTGCACGCCGGCGGCCTGCAGCACCTGCGTGAAGTCAAGGCTGGTGAATTGGCTGCCTTGATCGGTGTTGAAGATCTGCGGCGGCCCGAAGCGGCCCAGGGCGTCTTCCAGCGCCTCCACGCAGAAGCTCGCGTCCAACGAGTTGGACAGCCGCCAGGCCAGCACCCGGCGGCTCGCCCAGTCCATGATGGCGACCAGGTAGAGAAACCCGCGGCGCATCGGGATGTAGGTGACGTCGGCGCACCACACGTGGTCTGGACGGTGGATCGGCACGTCCCGCAGCAGATACGGATAGATCCGATGGCCCGGATGCGGCGTAGACGTCCGAGGTGTCTGGTAGATCGGCGTCAGGCCCATCGTCCGCATCAAGCGCCGAATCCGTTTACGGCTCAGGCCGTAGCCCTGCCGCCGGAGATGCCGGGTCATCTGCCGAGACCCGTAGTACGGGGTCTCCAGAAACTGCGCGTCGATCAGCCGCATCAGGGCGAGATTCAGGGCCGTCTCGCCCGTGCCCGCGTAATAGAAGGACGAGCGACTGATCGCCACCAGCGCGCACTGGCGGACGAGACTGAGTCGTGGGTGAGTCGGATCGATCATCGCCATCCTCCGGTCGTGACTCAGCGACCGAAGGCTCTCGCCAAAAAATCCTTCTCGATGGTCAGCTCCCCGACCTTGGCCTGTAACACCTTGATCTCAGCCTCCCGAGAATGCTGATACGCGGCCGCTTGTCCCGAGAACAGATCGGGCAGGCTCTCCCGCGCGTGCCGCTTCCACTGCTGGACCAGGTTGGAGTGGATGTCGTGCTTCGCGGCCAGCTCGGCCAGTGTGTGCTCGCCGGCCAGCGCTTCCAGTGCGACCTTGGCCTTGAACGCCGGCGCGAATCTTCGTCGTTTCTGCATGGCTCCTGCTCCTATCCTCTGCTGCTCAGAGCCACCTTAGCAAGTTGTCCGAAATGTGGGGTCCACCTCTGGTTACCGCCCAGGTCTTCGGTGTTCTAATCATTCAAAACGGTATAGCGAAGGTGCTGGACCCGCAGACGGGTGAGTTCCTCAGCGAAGCGCTCGAGTCGGCATCGCTCTTCGGCCAAGCCGGTATGATGAAGATCCCTCATGGCCTCGCTCTCCATGCTATCCAGGCTTTGCCCGTGCTGGCGCTTCTCCTGCTGTTCACGGGTTGGGAAGAGAGCCGGCGCACCCGCGCTGTCCTCGTCGCAACCGCCGGGTACGCGGGGTTGCTCGCCGTTGGCACTCTACAGACATTCACCAGCCGCGCCCCCCTCGATCTAGCCTGGCTGGCGGCACTGATGCTTGCGGTGAGCGTTCTCCTTACGGCGGTCCCGTATGCGGTGGCGTTGGCTGCGCTCTGGGGCAAACTGACTACTCCAGCATGAGTGGTACTGGCTCAAAGAGGTAAGCCACCGCCTCTGGCGGTGCGACGCGCCGAGGTTCGACCGTTGTAGGGGTTCACGGGAACATATGCGACGGTCTCCAATCATGAACTGCCCAGTTCAGAAAGGAGACCGTCATGCGAGAATGGCAAAGCCAATCCCACGTCCGATGGTATTGCAAATATCACGTGGTGTGGGTACCAAAGTACCGGAAACGCGCGATCTTCGGTCAGATCCGACGTGGGATTGGGACGATCCTCCGGGAGTTGTGTCGACGGCACGGCGTGGAGTTGGTGGAGGGCCATGCGCTGCCGGACCATGTGCATCTGCTGTTGAGTGTTCCTCCGAAGTTCAGCGTGGCGAACACGGTGGGATTCCTGAAGGGGAAGTCGGCGATTCGGATTCACCGGGAGTATCTCGGTCGGACCCGGAACTTCAGTGGGTACCATTTTTGGGCGCGCGGGTACTGCGTCAGTACGATTGGCCTGGACGAGCAGGTCATCCGCGACTACATCCGCGTTCAAGAAGCGGAGGAGAAGAAGCAAGAGCAGCTAGGACTCGGCTAACCGAAGGCCCCTTCGAGGGGCCTTCATCATACCGCTCCCTCTGGGGGCGGTAGCTGATTTTCGACCCTGGTTCGAGCCACTCCAGGCACGAGTGCCGATGGGACGGTAGGCCATGCCCTTGAAGACCTCTCGAGAGCCGGCGTGTGTGTCCGGGACCTTACAGCGCGCACGGAGCTTGTCCGTCGAAAGCCCGCGGCAATGGGGCAAGATGACAGTTGGCCAGATGGTCTGTCACCTGACCGACGGTTTCCAGATGGCTACTGGTGAGCGGCCCGTGGGTGAAGTCAGCTCCGTGTGGAGTCGGACAGGACTGAAGTGGATCGCGCTATATCTGCCGCTACCGTGGCCCAAGGGGGTTCCGACGCTCCCCGGGGTTGCCCCGTCCGCTGTTAAAATTCAGCGGCGACTCGGTTCACAACTACGCAACCATCTGCGACGAATCCCCGAGACCGAGCTTGGCGTCGCGCGCCCGAAGCGCCACGACGAGCTGCGGCACACCAGTGTAGCCCTTGAGCCGCCGAAACCCTTTGGCGGCTTCCAGCACGCCAGCGGCGACCCACCGGAGGACCATCGAGCCCCCGCGCCAGCGCTTCACGTTGCGCTCCACGTGCCGCGTGCGGCTGAGGAGACTCTCGACCGCATTCGTCGTGGCCAGCGACCGTTGAAGGCGCGCGGAGAGCTCTAACCCGATGACCGTGAGCGTCTCGTCGAGCCCTTCCCGCACGCTGGCGGCGGCACCCGGGTAGTCCGTGTCCAAGCGGCGGGCCAGGTCGTGCAACAGGCGCCGGGCGGCCTTGACGTCGCGGCTGGCATAGGCGCGGGTGAGGATCGCCTTGACCCACACGCGCTGAGCTTGATACTCGAGTACGTTGCGCCGCTTGTGGACCTGGACCGCTGCACCAGGGCGGTGCGGCCGAACGTTTGCGTCACCGCCGTGTGGAGCGCCTTCGCCCCATCGAGGATCACGAGCAGACTGCGGTCGGTGCGGGGATATTGCCAAATGTTGTGTATCGATGATCAGGCGGCTTCCTTTCGGACGCCATCGACGAAGGGCACACCGTCGATGACATCGGCGATCAGTTGACATCCGTTCAACGCTCTCCAGGTCTTCTGCGCGGCCATCGCCAGCTTGAACACCATCGTCAAGCACGCCAGGCGGCTGCCCGCGCCCTTCGTCTTGCGCGTGCGGAGCCGGACGGTGGCGAACGTCGACTCGACCGGGTTCGTGGTCCGGATGTGAATCCAGTGCTCGGCCGGGAAGTCGTAGAAGGTCAGCAGCACGTCTCGGTCTTTCTCCAGACAGGCGGTCGCCGCCGGAAACTTCGCGTGAAACGTGGTCACGAACAGGTCAAACGCCTGGTCGGCGCTGGACGTCGTCTCCGCCATCCAGATGTCGTGCAGCATCCCCTTCGCCTTGGGCTGCACGCCCTTCGGCAGCTTGTTCAGCACGTTCATCGTCTTGTGCACCCAACACCGCTGTTCGCGGGTCTTCGGGAACACCTTCCGCACGGCGCCCCAGAATCCGAGCCCCCCGTCCCCGACGGCGAGTTCCGGGTCGATCGCGAGGCCGCGCGCCCGCACGTCCAGCAGCAGCTCGCGCCACGACTGTTCGCTCTCGCGGTAGCCATCGGTGATCGCGATCAGCTCCTTCTTCCCCTCCCGCGTGGCACCCATCAGCACCAAAATGCACTGCCGCTTGTTGTCCGTGTCCTCGAGGCGGACGTTGAAGTACACACCGTCGGCCCAAACATAGGCATAGCGCCGGCCGGCGAGGGACCGCTGCGACCACCCGCGGTAGTCCTGCTCCCACACCGCCTTGAGCCGCGTGATCGTCGTCGCCGACAACCCCCGCGCGTCGGGCCCCAACAGCGCCTGCAAGGCCTCGCTGAAGTCTCCCGTGCTGATGCCCTTGAGATAGAGCCACGGGTACAGTTCTTCCAAGCTGGTCGTCTTTCGCAGGTAGGGCGGTAGGATCGCCGACCGGAACGTCTCCCGTTCGCCTACGGGCCGACGGTCCCGGACCCGGGCTGCTGCACGCGCACGTCCCCAGCGGCGTTTGAATCGCCCGGGTGGGCAAGTGGCCGTTGCGAACGACGCGCCGGCGCCCTGCCGCGTCCACGGTCGCCGCCCGAGCCGCGAGGTAGTCGTCCACCTCGGCCTCGATCGCCGTCAGCAACATCTGTTGCGCCCCGCGGTGCAGCACCTCGGTCAGGACGTCTCGGGACGATTCTTGTGGGAACTGGACCCCGTTAGGCTCCGGCATGGTGGCGTACCTCCTTGCCCTTCGGGTGAGGGGGGTGCGTTAGCAACACCCAGGGTACGCCGCCTGTTCAAAACCTCAAACACAACTTTCGGTTATATCTCGTCGGTGCGCAGCCCGCGGCTCTGCAGGTTGGTCAGCAAGCCCTGACAGACCGTCGTGTTCTCGGTGGAGCCTTCCCACAGGCCCAGCGCGTGTTTGCGGCCTGTTTGATCGAGGCCCAGGGCGACGACGATGCAATGCCCGCCGACCTGGACCCCGTAAGGTGCGATTAATGGGCCGACCCCTCATGCGGCCTCTCGATAGTAGAAACTGAGCAGTCCGCCGAGGCGCTCACGCCTCTGAACGTCGGCGTTGGGGTTGACCGGAGGTGGCGCTCGTTGCAGGAGCTGGTTGTCGAGTCCCTGATGGTTTCTCTCGCGATGGTAATGCTCGACGTACTCGTGGACGATGAAGCGTAGATGCCCCTCACTGAGCGGGACGACGCGATTGAGACACTCCTCTTTGATCGACCGGACGAACCGCTCGGCATAGGCGTTGAGATTCGGACTCTTCGGCGGCAGCCGGATCGGCCCAACACCGCCGCTCTTCAGGATGTCGCCAAACGCACGGGTGTAGAGGGGATCGCGGTCGTGAATCAGCTGGCGCGCGGTCCGCAGAAAGCCGTCGACCGGGTCGGTCAGATTGCGGGCCATCTGCTCCATCCACGTGCCGTCGGGCTGCGGGTGGATCCCGGCGATGTGCACCCGGCGGGTCTTCAGCTCGATCACAAAGAAGACGAAGTACCGCCGAAGACCGGCCAGTGTGAGCACCTCGACCGTGAACAGATCGGCGGCCGCCAGGCCTTCCCAGTGCGCCCGCAGGAACGTCTTCCAGGGCGTGCGCTGGGTTCGCTCGGGAGCCGGGTCGATTCCGTGGTCGTGCAGGATCCGCTTCACCGTGTTCCGGGCGATTCCGTGGCCGAGGTTGGAGAGCGCGCCGCGGATCCGCGTGTAACCCCAGGTCGGATTCTCACCCGCCATCCTCACCACAAGCTCGGCGACCTCCCTTGGCGTCCTCGGCCGGCCTCGACGTCTGCGGGCGTTGCCGTCGTACTTCTGGGCGATCAATCTCCGGTACCAGCGGAGAATCGTGTCAGGCGTGACGATGCCTGCTACCTGACTCAAGACCCGCCGGCCGAGTTTCTTGCCTCGCACAGCGAGTCGACGGCGCTGGGCGTCGGTCAGGCGAAGCGGTCGAGGACCCAGGTGCTCCCGGAGGACCCGATTCTCCTCCCGGAGATAGTCGATCAGATCCTCTTGGTGGCGGTTCACCCAACCCGCGACGGTGAGCACGAGGAAGTGCAGAGCGTCGGGCATTCCCTGAGGCTACGTGGCTCAAACACGGCCGTCACCGACTTTCTCTCGGGGATTCGCCCGCCTCGGCCGTTTTCTCGCACCATACGGGGTGCGGCAACACCCAGGTACGCCGCCTGTTCAAAACCTCGCCATCGGTTATATCTCCAGGTCAACATCACTTGGATACCGCACAGCCAGGACGTCACGTCAGATCGTCCTCGGCTCCCTGGATCTGTCGTTCCCCTCGATTAGTTCATGACGATAGGCCTCAGTGAGGCGCGAAGCTTGTAGGGCTGCCACGGCGTGAAAACTCGCGTCTTCAGAGCGGTCCGCTCTGACTTCGGCGTACTCCCCAGGGGACGCTAAGCCTCTGGAAGTACCCCGAAGTCGTCCACGTCGCCAACGTGCGCCTCGTTCACGTAGACGCTTCGTCACGGAGGAACTTCGGCTCCACCTCAATCCGGACGCCGAGATACGTCCCGTTCATACGTAACCATAGAAGCCACGGCTGTGTAGCCATGCCCATAGTAGTGCCCATAGTGGTGCCCATATTCAAGGGCGGATCGGTAGCGACACCAGTGTTCGACCATCTCAAAGCCAGGTTCGAGATCTTTCGCTTCATCAGGCAGCCTCCTGATAGTGAGGGAGCGTGATTGCGCCCTCCTATAGAGTGAGTGCAAGAAGGTCGCGCGTACACCTGGATGCATTGTCAAGTTAAGGCCGCGGTTCAACCGGCTGTCAGCGGGCATGATCCCCCGATATGGTCTTTCAAGCCTCTCCCAAGTCTGATGCTGGTCCCCGCTCCAGCCAGATTGGATCTGGCCTGCCTGCGCGTTACACTGCAGCCATCAGGATATTGGCTCAGTCGACTATCCGGTAGACGTCCCGGACGGAGCGGAGCTCTCGTTCTACAAGCGGATAGATCGACGCCTGGCTGGCAGCTGATTCTGACGTTCTACGTACTCCTGCTAGGCGTGTCAGCCGTAGGTTTTCTGGCGCCCTCGCTAGACACCGCGAGGCCGCTGGGGTGTTGGGCTCGCACTGGCGAACCTCACTCTTGTTCTCCTTGGACGGCCGCGACGGCGCCTATCGTCGGCGGGAACCGTGGTGGGTCGTGCTAGCAACGGCTGACGGGTTCCCGAACTCTCAGACCACTTTCTCGTGGGTTGGACAGCTTCGTGCTCGAGCTGTTGGCTCGGCCACGGCGCTCGTGCTCGGAATCGGCTTGGGAGCGACCCTCCGGACCAGTGGCTAGCAGACGTCGACCGGGCAATCCGTGATCGCGACGCGCGTGCTGATCGGCGGTCGCTCTTCATCTTGAACGGTCTCATCGGTGGCTCCATTGGCGCAGGTGATACCATGAAGCTACGGCTGGCTTGAACCAGCGCGCGGTCGGTGGCGTTCGTCGTTCGGCCTGAGACGGTGTCGTTGGCCGCTCTTGGGGCTGGTCTATATTCCATGGTCGATCGTGGGGCTTCGCTGACACCAAACGTCTGGTGTCTTCGGGCGAGACCCTCGGATTGGTGCTGGTCATTTGGGGATCACCACGGTCATGCGTCGGGCCGTCTGACGCGCGACGAAACCCGAAACTTGAACCGGCGGCAGCTTGAGTCCGATTCGTGGTTCGGAACTCCACCGGTCGGTCGTACCCCCGGCGTCGTTGGCCGAGGCGGTTAGACCCTCGACGGCTGATCGAAAAGCCCAAAAGCCCTCTGGGGTTTGACAGGCCGTCGGGAGGCAAAACCAACGGCCCCGATATAACCGTCTTGGTATAACCGATCCGACATCGGGCCTTCTAAGCCGAGGGTCCCAGGTTCGGTCCTGCCGGGGCGCCATTTCTTTCCGGAACTCTGCGAGTTTCGCCTCGAATCGCCGACATCCCCCACATCTCCCCGGTTCGAAACGACCGGTCGGCCTCACGAATGACTGGGGTTCGGGCCCGACCGGCTGCATCTAGCAACAGCTGTGACTGGGGTATGCTCAGGGCATCCGCAACTAGGCTACGTGCAATGTTTCGTGGATCTTGCGATGACCTCCGCTACGCCGCTCTAGGGGAGTGGAGGGCCTGCGAGCAGGCGTTGGCGCCCACTCCTGATCTGGAGCAGCGGCGAGCATCCGACGGTCCTCGGCCTAGGCCGAGCCTTGAGACCTCGATAGCGCTGGCCGAGCTTCGCGCGAATCGCCGGGACGGCCCGTGGGCGTCGACACCGAGGCCGACGGCACTGCTATCGCGAGAAGGTCTGCCGTTCAAGTCGGCCTCCCCGGCGCCGATGAGCTGTCGACCCGCTGGCCGGGCTGATCTGTCGCCCTTGTTGGACGCGCTGTCGCGCACCGAGATGGTCTTGCACGGACGCCACATGCTGTATCGACTCGGGGTCTCGACGCCGCAAGCTCTGGCACGGTGATCGCGCACCGGCGTCGCCAAGTTCGGCTACTCCGCGCTCGTCGCCGAGCACTTCGGATGCCCAAGGGCTCCAGGTGGGCTCGCCGACCGTGACGCCCGGATCGCCCGTACGGCGCAACGATACCCAGCTATTACCGCTCGCGGAGGCGAGCGGCGGCTCGAAGCGCTCGGGCGCCTCGTGGCTGGACCAATCGTGCCAGCCGCGGTGGCCGCCGCGCGTGTCGTTCATCGCTGACCGAGTGGCGCGTGCGCGGCAGCCACACGCTCGGGCGGCGGCGGGGATGTACTGCGCGCGCTGTCGGCATTCGTCGAGGACGAGGCTCGCACCTCGACTGGCAGATCGCGTCAACCGATAGATCTCCGACGCCGCGCGGCGTCTCGATCGGGGCGGATCGTCTCCCGCGGGAGCGCGAAAGCGCGTTTAGCCGCGGACGACGCGCTGCCGGTCGACGGATCCGTTCTAGCCGCGTCCCGGCCAAGACGCGCCCTCGCCTCCGCCAGGAGCAGCGCGTCGCCTCGCTCAAGCACGGCGGGATCGGGTCCGGTGAGCTGACCATCGACGCAGCTGATCGCTCCGCGGGCGGCGCTCGAACGCATCGGACGGCCGGCGACACGCTGGCCGTGGCAGCTGGGGATATTGCCAAATGTTGTGTATGCGGCATGATCAGGCGGCTTCCTTTCGGACGCCATCGACGAAGGGCACACCGTCGATGACATCGGCGATCAGTTGACATCCGTTCAACGCTCTCCAGGTCTTCTGCGCGGCCATCGCCAGCTTGAACACCATCGTCAAGCACGCCAGGCGGCTGCCCGCGCCCTTCGTCTTGCGCGTGCGGAGCCGGACGGTGGCGAACGTCGACTCGACCGGGTTCGTGGTCCGGATGTGAATCCAGTGCTCGGCCGGGAAGTCGTAGAAGGTCAGCAGCACGTCTCGGTCTTTCTCCAGACAGGCGGTCGCCGCCGGAAACTTCGCGTGAAACGTGGTCACGAACAGGTCAAACGCCTGGTCGGCGCTGGACGTCGTCTCCGCCATCCAGATGTCGTGCAGCATCCCCTTCGCCTTGGGCTGCACGCCCTTCGGCAGCTTGTTCAGCACGTTCATCGTCTTGTGCACCCAACACCGCTGTTCGCGGGTCTTCGGGAACACCTTCCGCACGGCGCCCCAGAATCCGAGCCCCCCGTCCCCGACGGCGAGTTCCGGGTCGATCGCGAGGCCGCGCGCCCGCACGTCCAGCAGCAGCTCGCGCCACGACTGTTCGCTCTCGCGGTAGCCATCGGTGATCGCGATCAGCTCCTTCTTCCCCTCCCGCGTGGCACCCATCAGCACCAAAATGCACTGCCGCTTGTTGTCCGTGTCCTCGAGGCGGACGTTGAAGTACACACCGTCGGCCCAAACATAGGCATAGCGCCGGCCGGCGAGGGACCGCTGCGACCACCCGCGGTAGTCCTGCTCCCACACCGCCTTGAGCCGCGTGATCGTCGTCGCCGACAACCCCCGCGCGTCGGGCCCCAACAGCGCCTGCAAGGCCTCGCTGAAGTCTCCCGTGCTGATGCCCTTGAGATAGAGCCACGGGTACAGTTCTTCCAAGCTGGTCGTCTTTCGCAGGTAGGGCGGTAGGATCGCCGACCGGAACGTCTCCCGTTCGCCTACGGGCCGACGGTCCCGGACCCGGGGCTGCTGCACGCGCACGTCCCCGAGCGGCGTTTGAATCGCCCGGGTGGGCAAGTGGCCGTTGCGAACGACGCGCCGGCGCCCTGCCGCGTCCACGGTCGCCGCCCGAGCCGCGAGGTAGTCGTCCACCTCGGCCTCGATCGCCGTCAGCAACATCTGTTGCGCCCCGCGGTGCAGCACCTCGGTCAGGACGTCTCGGGACGATTCTTGTGGGAACTGGACCAGCTTTTCGTTAGGCTCCGGCATGGTGGCGTACCTCCTTGCCCTTCGGGTGAGGGGGGTGCGTTAGCAACACCCAGGGTACGCCGCCTGTTCAAAACCTCAAACACAACTTTCGGTTATATCTCCTGGATCGCTCGGCGTCACGTTGAACAACAAGTTCGTGAGCGCCCGGCTCGTCACGTCAATCTAGCTGGTGGGAATGGACCAATTCCCTTTTCGTGCTCGTAGCACCAACCCCAATCGGCTCCAGGTTCGAATGATTGCATGGTTGGATGTTTAGTTTCATGATAATGCGCTGAAGCATGTCTACCTGGAGTGCTGTCACAACATCCTACATAGCCACAAGTTCGGCAAATACGTAGTTCCACCCATCTTTGTGCAGAACTAAGACACTCCTCACATCCTTCGGATTTAGGTTTAGGCGCAGCGCCTTCTGCTAAATGTTCACACCTTTTCTCATACATATTTAGGTCCTCTTTAACAAGTTCGCTAGACGAAAAGGCAATTGTAGAGCTTACCAACCCCACGCAACTTGGATAAGAACAGGTGCATCGAGCGCCGCCCAGCCAACGGATCTGTCACGCTGATGCGCCAGCACCAAGTTGAAGAGTTTGAAGACCTCAGCGGTGAACGGGAGTAGGCATGCCACCCTCTCTACTCTTGGGTTGAAACGCCGGGATGCGCCGGGCCGGTGTGTGTCGCCGACCCGGCGCGCGATCATGCGCTTCTTGGGAGCGCGCTCGGTATCGTCGCAAGATGGGCGAGGCCGAGTGCCTCGACCGTGCTCGCCTGAACTGGTTCTGTGGCGTCGTTCACGGTATCAGCGCCATAGCTGTTGCCCACGACCGTGCGCGCTGGTCGGTCGCCTTTGGGGGTGTCGATCAGCTTCGCGACCGCTTCGGCGATATCGTGAGGATCCGGTGCGTCAGGCGCTGACAACATGGTGGCGAATTGCTGGAACATGGCGCCGGGGATCTCCCCCACGGCGCCGTACGCCGCCACCCGCGCCGCATCGGCGGGCTGAGTGGCGCTGGCATACAGCGGCGTGGGGTAGGCGCTGGGCTGCACCAGGGTGACATCGACGCCGAGCTGTGAGACCTCGTATCGGAGGCTATCAGTCAACGCCTCAACCGCGAACTTGCTCGCACCATAGATCCCGAAGAAGGGAAAGGTGACACGGCCGAGGATTGTACTGATGTTGATGATCAAGCCGTCGTGCTGCCTGCGAAAGATCGGGAGCACGGCGCGCGTGACCCGGTGCAGACCAATGACGTTGACATCAAACAGCGCGGTCACCTGCTGGTCAGTAAACGCTTCCGACACGCCCGCAGAGAGGACACCGGCATTATTGATGAGAACATCAATGCGGCCGGCTTTCACAGCCACCGCGGTCACTGCCCGATCTACCGATTGCGTGTCGGTTACATCGAGTTCGACAACTTCAATGCCTTGGGCCTGCAGTGCCTCGGCATGCGCCCGGTTCTTGACCGTTGGGTCTCGCATTGAGGCGAACACATGGTGGCCCGCGCGCGCCAAGGTTTCTGCGGTGTCACGGCCGAAGCCCGTGGACGCGGTCCGCAGGTACTCCTGCCACGACGGATACAAGGGTGGGTTGCTCCCGTAGTCATAGAACAGCTGTAGTTGAATCGCCTCGTTGCCCGGTCGGTCCAACAGCCGCTGCGTGACGTGCCAGTTGTCAGGGCTGATGACTTCTGCGTCGCGAACGCCGTTCGTGTATTGCCACTGCGTCGCACCCAAGGTCACGAGAAATCGAAGTGCATCATCGTTCGACATCTGCGGCTGGTTGTAGGCCGCTTTGACGTTCTTCCAGAAGTCGTTGTCGAGGCCCTGGTTGACGGCATTTCGGTTCTCCCAGTAGGCCTTGATCGGCTCCCAGAAGTCGTTGTCGAGGCCTTCGTCGTACGCGTTGCCGTTCTGTATGACGAGTGCCTGCACACGTTCGGGGTGCCGTACGGCGAGGCGAAACCCGACCGGGGCACCGTAGTCCATCAGGTTACAGGGTGTACCGGTCGACGCCGAGGCGCTCGATCAGTGTGTCGACGATATCGGCCAAGTGATCGAACGTGTAGTCGAACTCGTCGACACTGGGCATCGAGCTGTTCCCGTACCCGGGATAGTCCGGCGCGATTAGGTGAAACTCGTCGGCCAGCGCCGGGATCAGATTCCGGAACATGTGTGACGACGTGGGGAAACCGTGGAGCAGCACAACGGTCGGCCTCGACGGGTCCCCGGCCTCACGATAGAAGATGTCGAGGCCGTCGATCTCCATGGTCCGGTGATAGACGGTGGCCGGCGCCCCTTCAGCTGTCGCCGCCGCGACGGCTTCAGATGGTGGACCCGCTGCGGTGGCGTAAACGATGGACACCATGAAGACGGCGACCGAGATGCGTGTGCGCGTCATGATCCTTCTCCCTCTCCAGTGGTGATTCGGTCTGCCCAGCTAGGCCACAACGGGTTCAGTTTGAAAGCTGGCTATGGCCTCGTCCTCGGTGTCATACGTGTCAAACACGGTCACGAGCTTGGTCATGATCAGCAAGTCCTGTGAGCGCCTGCCCACGTTGACCAACTTGAGACTGCCGTTCTCCCGAGTGACGCTGGTCAGGCTCGAGACGAGCTCACCCAGGCCACCGCTATCGATGTACCTGACGTCGCCGAGATCGAGCACGATGTTGCGGAACCCTTCGAGGAGGACACTGTTAATCTTGTCCTTCAGCCGAATAAGGCCGTCACCCAGCGTCAGCTGGCCGCTGAGCTCGATCACCACGACATCTCCGACACGCCGTTCCTGAACCTTCATGAGTTCCTCCTTTGCGTTGTCATCGGCCTGCGCTCCCTCATGGCATCTGCTGGGGCTGTGCACCAGCGAGCGCCCGTTCTACTTCCAATTGTCATCGGCCTCCTACGCCTCGCCTGTTCTGGCCACGAGGCAACCCCCCGCCTCATAAGACACGTTCATCGGCGGAGGTCCGGTTGCGTGCGCGGCCGCTGGATGCCCACGACATCCACTTCGTCCCGGCGATTCCGCAGCGTCACCAAGACCGGTTCGGTCCAGTGCGGGAAGTCCGGATGCAGCGTCTGAATCGCGGCAGCGGCATAGCGGTCGCCTACGTCGTCCGCACGACCCCAGGCGCCTTCCGGAATCCTGACATGGGCTTCTTGCAGTTCTACGACTTCACCTGCTGGGCGTGTCTGACCGGTCAGGTTATCCAGCGCTGACCAGCGAACCGCGTAGCGACCGGCCTGGCCGGCTGCCCCGACTCGGACCGCCGCATTATCAAAGGTCAATTCATGCCCGGGATTAGCCGTGTGACGGACGGCGAGCCGATCCAGTGGATTGGTGTGGCTGATCCAGTAATGTACGACCTTGTCTCGGCGCCGGATCATGGCTTCGGCGAGGAACGCTGCCGCTTCAGGGTCGCTGATTTGGCCTTCCGCGACGATTGCTCGGATCAACTCGTCGGTGAAACGAGACACGATGCGGGCGGCCCAGAACGCATCCGCAGCATTCATCTGATCGAATGCGGGGTTGGGATACTTCGGCTTCCATTTCGAGGGTTCGAAGAAATCCGCCTCGTAGCGGCCGATCGACGAGTAGTCAGGATAGTCCACCTTGCTCCAGTCTCGCGTCCACAGGCCGAGCGTGAAAATGCCCTTCAGAATGCTGTCGGCCTCCAGGTAGTACTCGTAACCGGCCCTGGGTCGCTTGGCGTGCGTGCTCCCACTGCCGAGCGTCGCCCCAAAATCGAGGAGGTAGTGGCGAACGTACCGACGGCCCGCGTCCTCGACATAAGCATCGAAGGTGTTGAGTGATTTGGAATCGTCGTGGTTGAGCCACGCCGCGAACACGCGCAGCGCTCGCAGCGGGCGGCGGCGCTCGTGCGAGATAATGTCATTCGGATCATCCGTTCGAGTTCCGTAATAGCGATACGGCCCGACGGGCGTGCCTCGGATGTATCGGCTGGCAAGGGCCCGGATCGTCCCGTTGGCGTTCCGGACCTGGCCCTTGAACCAATGCTCGAGATCGACTCTCCGGATGGGACGCGCGTGGAAGCTCGCGTCTGACGCGATCTCGAGCCGCCGTGGGTCGAAGTTCACCACGTAGTTCTCCGGCACGTGGTACCCGATGGCGTGAAAGATCTTCGTGGAAATGACCTCGGCCGATGAGGCGAGCTCTGGAAAGTCGGGCGGATCGAGCTTGATCACGTAGGTGTCGCCGCGGGCATCACGGATGGTGAACTTGGGCGTGATGCCCCCGGAAGGTCTGCCGGTGACCTCCCACACTCCAGGAGCTGGGCCGTTGCCTGTGTCAGGGCCACGCACCACTTCGGCAACCGTCATCACTCGGCGTCCGATTCGGTTCGTGAACCAGCTGGAATCCGGCACCTCGTCCAGGGTGTTACTGTCGAGGGACGGACCCTGGGGTCCACCCGGGTCACCGAACGTGTTCTGCACGAAGTCGTAGTCCTGAAACAGATCGAACTCCTTGACCGGCGGGATATCACGTGTGTCTGGATCGAGCCAGAGGGGGTCATCCGGATAGAACTGCCGTCCAGTGCGTTCGGTCTGTTCTTCAGCCTGTTGGGCGCGGACAACCGGCGGGGCCGCGAGGAGCGACCCCGCGAGGACCAGCAGTCCCAGGACACTCACAGGGGTTCCCAGACGGCACAACGTGGGGCGAAGGTGTTTAGAAGACATGGTCAAACCTCAGGAAAGGAATGAAGCCCTCGCGGCTCTTGGCAAGGTCCAGTCGTACGATGAACGTATTCGTGCTGTGGAAACGCAGCCCAACCCCGTACGAGACCTCGAGATCGCGCAGGTCCAAGTCACTCCGGCGCGAAGCGACTTTTCCGGCATCAACAAACAGGGCCGGATCGAGTGCCCACCACGCCTCCCAGCGGTATTCAGCGGTGAACAGGAGGCTGTTGCGGTCACGAAATCGAAACTCGCGAAAGCCCCGCAGTGTCTGCTTACCCCCCAAGGTCGGCTGGTAATAAAAGGGCACTTCGTGACCTGCATCCGCATACGTCAGCACGGCGTTCGCACGCAGAACGAGAACTCGAGACTTTTGGGAAAATGGCAGATAGTGCTGGAGGTCTACGTCGACCCGCTGGAAATCAAACGCGTTGAGATCCAGTTCCTGGAACTCCGAAAACCGTATCTGGTAAAAGCCGCCGGCCCGGGGATGTGACGGGTTGTCACGGCCGTCGTAGTCCACCCATCCGTCGAGACGCCGGAAATTCGGCTGGGCCTGAAATCCGGGGAGCGTCGCCGCGTCGAAACCCTGTTCAGTGGAAAGAAATCGAGTGTCGGTGCCTGAGCCGATTCTCGGATTCAGGTAGGACAAGCTGCCTCCCACGCGAAGGCCGCCGGTCGGTTCCCACCAGAGGTCGGAGCCGACCTCGGTAGACTCCAAGAGAAAACTTGTCCGGTCTTCCTCCTGACTGAAAGGGCCCAGACCAAAGAAGTCCTCCTGAGGGAATTCGTAGTATCGGCCACGGACAGCCACGCCAAACGGTCCGCCGCCGAGGTTCCGAACCGTGAGTTCGCCACCTGCCTGCTGATAACCGGCGTTACTGCGGGTGGCCACCGCGTTGACGTCGACACGGTTGGGGAGGTCTGGATCAGCGTAGAAAGAACCCACCGCCAAATCCGTGAACGCCAGTCCATAGGCGAATCCCGCCCCGGCGGGAAAATCGCCGGTCGCGAAATGGAATCCTTTCCAGCCGTTTCGCAGGTTGCCCGCAAAGCGCGTGACATCTCGGAAGCGTCGTAGTCCTCGTTCCACAGAGGTCCTGGTCGGTGCTACCACGGCGTAACCCTTTGCCTCCCGCGCAGCCTCCAGCAATTCGGCGCGCGTCGGCGCTTGGGAGTCCTGCTCCTCTTCGCGCGCCTGGGCCGCGACCGCTACAGGGATGGCGGTCCAGAGGAGGGAGGCCATCACCCACGGCGCGATGACGGCCCTTCGGCAGGTGCCGAAGCGCTTCTGCGTACCGGCTGCCGAAGCGGAACGAGTTAAAAATAATTCCACCGAAGTCATGTCACGGAGCATCATGGTCGCCTCCCGTTGTGCTAAACCTGTCGAGCCGCTTGCGTGCCCGCGTCACACTGCATGCGCGGTGCCACACTGGACCCCGCACGTGCAGCAGACGGTCAACTGATCCAGGGCACCCCCATTGAGGTTGGGACTGAATCCGACAACCGACCCTCCGAACAAAAGTCGGTATGACGATGATGTGGGCCATTTAAGTCCGCGCGCCCTTCAAACGGAGTGAGGGTATTCGCTTCACTGGCTTGCGTGCGGGCTGGCGATGCCCACGCCAGAGCCGGGCACCCAGCAGCAGGCTCAGGATCAGTGCGTAGATCACCGGAGGACGAACATCGACCTTCACGAGCCACAGATAGTGCACCACTCCGGCGATGGCGCTCACGTACACAAGACGGTGAAGGGCCTGCCACCGTCGTCCGCCGAGGCGCCTGATCATCCCCCGGGTCGACGTCATGGCCAACGGAATCAGGAGCACGAAGCCAGCAAAGCCCACCGTGACATACCGGCGAGTGGTGATGTCCTCGAGGATCGAGCCGAACGCGAAAAAATGATCGAGCACCACGTAGCTAAGGAAATGCAGGCTGGCGTAGAAAAACGCGAAGAGCCCCAGCATGCGGCGATATCGAATGATCGGGTTCCAGCCTGTCACGCGACGCAACGGCGTGACGGCGAGCGTGACGAACAACAAGCGAAGCGCCCAGTCACCCGTCGCGTGGGTGATCGCCTCGATCGGATTGGCACCCAGCCCGCCGGCTACGGCTTCCCAAACAAGCCATCCAGCCGGACTCAGACAGACGATCCACAGTAGTGCTTTCGAGTAACCCATCCTCGACCTCCAAACGTCGGACATCGCCACCTACTCCAGCGTCAGAATTGCCTCGTCAGATCCATGCCGGCGTACAGATGCCCCACCTCATCTGCGTACCCGTTGAACATCCGAGTCTTCTGCCGAAAGAATCGTCCGATTCGTCGTTCGGACGCCTGACTCCACCTCGGGTGATCGACCTGCGGATTCACGTTGGCGTAGAAGCCGTACTCACGCGGGGCGGACAGATTCCAGGTGGGCTTGGGCTGCGTCTTGACGAACTCAATCTTCACAATCGACTTGATGCTCTTGAACCCGTACTTCCAGGGGACGACCAGCCGGAGCGGGGCACCGTTTTGATTCGGCAGTGTCTCGCCATAAAGACCGACGGCGATGAGCGTCAGCGGATGGAGCGCTTCGTCCATCCGAAGCCCTTCGACGTAGGGCCACCGCAGCGTGGTCCGGCGCTGTCCGCGAAGTTCGTTTGGCCGGTACAGCGTCGTGAACCTCACCCACCGTGCATTGGACGTCGGCTCGAATCGTTTGATGAGGTCGCGGAGAGGAAACCCAATCCACGGCACCACCATCGACCATGCTTCGACGCATCGCAGGCGGTAGATCCGTTCTTCCAGGGCGTGTGGCTTGAGGATGTCATCGAGGGCATACTCCGCCGCCGGCGCCCGCATCTCCCCTTCGACCCGGACGGTCCATGGCCTCACCGTCATTTCATGCGCGTAGCGAGCAGGGTCGCCCTTGCCCAGTCCGAACTCGTAGAAGTTGTTGTAGCTGGTGACGTCGTCGAGCGAATTCACCTTCTCGTCAGTGCTGAACGCCGCGTTTCGCGTGAACAGCAGTTCGTTCCGCGCTTCCGCTCCGGTTCCGTTGACATCTCCACCGGCCAGGTGGCCGGCGAATACGCCGAGGGTAACGGCCGATCCAGTCATCAGGAATTCGCGGCGATTGACGTAGAGGTGCCGAGGTGTGACCTCGGAGAATGGGATGTCCCGCTTGTGTGTGATCAACATACGTCTCCGCTCCCTGCACCACCCGAGTCTGCGTGGTGGCTTCGTGCCAACGGTCAGAGCACCAACCGTGCCACAATGGTCGGGAGCAGGTCGTTCGCTCCTAAGTTGCAGAGCGACAACAGGTACGGGTGACACAAACGTGGAGTCGCTGTCGTGAGGTGTGGAGTGGACGTCGCGAAAAGTCACGTTTTTGCGAAACGTCACGACTCCCGGTCGCTAGTCGCCCCGGACGATTCCCAGCTTCTTGATTCGCGAGGAAGGGTTGCGACCCAGGAGCACCGCGGCACCGCCTTTTCCGGCGATCTTCCAGTGCGTCTTCTGAAGGGCGGCCAGGATGTTCACACCGCCACCGGTCTAGGTCTCAGCGGTCGGCCGCCGACATCCGGGCTGGCGACCTTAGTTTGTGGCAGCCGGTCCGGTCAAAGGCGCCGTGCCGAAGTTGACGCCGAAGCGACGGCACCAGATCGTGACGGCGCCGTACTCGGACAGATTCACGTCGGGTGAGATCTCGTAGTTCTGATCCCCAACATTTTCCTTGAGACCGCCGAGAGAAACGAACCCGGCCTACATCACCGTGTCGTGGTCGTCAGCGTCGGTGGCCGCGATCAGGTAGACGTGGAGGTCTGGTCCGGTCGACGTTTCGAAACCCGTGAGTCGAAGTATTCGCCCGCCGCTGGCACTCTCATAGATCGCCGCCGGGCCCTGGGTCTCGTGGGCCACATCGTGAAACTGACCGGACCGAATCGGCTTCACGGGTTCGACTGCGGTCGCTTGGACGCTGCGAAACGCCTCATCGACGACCTCATCGATAAAGAGTCGCTCCGGCCGGAGCACGTACCAGACAGCGACTGTGCCCACGAGAGCGACAGCCGCGACAACAGTCCGCTTCGTTATCCGTATCCCCCTTGGTTGACATCAACACATCTGGCTCGAAAGCTCGTGGGCGTCTGTGAAACTCATCACGGAATGGTCAAGGAGACCCGCGGTTCCTCCAAAACCACCCGCGCATCTGGATAAATAGCCGTAAAGCGTTCACCCCTTATGTCCAGCGCGGACGCCCGGCCCCCGTAATGACTCGCCAGCATGCCTGTATCGATCAGGAACACCTTGCCGCCGAACTTGGGGGTGATGCGTTTGCTGGTCTGAACGGTATGCCCGACAACGAAGCGTTCGGCGGCGTAACGATCCAGCAAGGCGGCAACCTGCGGGGCACCCTCCTCTTCTGTCCATGTCGCGTACCCTCGGAACCACAATGGACCATCAGGATGTACTGTGAACCAGCCGCCGACCTGCAGAAGGCGCTCGGCCACTGAAACCACCTGCTGCCCCCCGTCATCGACCCAGCCCCAGTTGTCATTCCCGCCGACACCTGACGCCTCAATCGTACGCGCGGCCTGGACTGCGATTTTCGCCGCTGTGAGGATTTCCTCGAAAGTGAAAGACGGCAGGATGAGCTTTCGCTCGATCAAGACGCGCCGGTATGACTCGAACGCTTCGAGTTCCCGCCGGACGCGGTCGTTGATGTCGTCCACACTCAGCCTGGCGAGGTCAGGTGGGATGCCCGCATGCAGAAAGATGCTGTCACCGATCTGAACGGCGACGGGCTTCGCCCGCAGCCAGCGCCCGTATCGCCCATTCGGCCCAAAGGCGTCCTGATATTCAAGGAACCCGAGCGGATGTGCCGCCATCCATTCCTCTTTCGTCTGTTGAAGGCCGGTCGAAGCGATGCCTGCGGAAAGGCGTGCCAAGCGGAATGTCACGTACGCACGATATGCCGACGTCCGTCGAGATTCGGATTTGCTGTCCACGAAGCCGGCGTAAACCTTCGGGTTGACATCGCGGGTATTTCTCAGGAGGTTCATCACCTCGTGATTCCCCAGCAGCACCACCACACGCCCGCCCGCCGACGCGGCGTGCGTTTCGAGCTCCATCAAGAGGTTCATCACGGGTCGTACCCCGGTGCCGCGGTCGGTGAAGTCGCCAGTCTGGACCAGCGTCGCTGCCCCACCGATCCACCGGTTCCCGTCGCCGACGAGCCCGACCCGCTGCATGATGGACACAAAGGCCTCGACATCGCCATGGATGTCGCCAATCGCGACCACTCGGGCGGTCGGATGGGCGGCTCGCGGCTGAGCAGGTAGCCCAGTCGATGCTGCGAGCACGAGCGAGCAAGCGGCCGCGACGATTGTCAGAGTCGTGTGTCTGGTCGTTGAGGGCATGGACTGGGTCCACTACAAGTCCCATGCCAGAGGGAAGAGCGATGAAGCTCACGTCGCTAAGTTGCGCTCGCCACTCCACTTGGGTAACGACGCAGCGGTTGGCAGGAGGGGGCGCCAGTGACGGCGGGCTACCGTGCTCTTGAGAAGGTCACGAAATCTCGTCACGAACTATCAGGAGGACGGGAGGCCCAGCTTCTTGATCCGCGACGCGAGGGTGCTGGGGTTGACGCCGAGAAGCTCGGCTGCACCCTGGGGCCCAGAAATGCGTCCGTTCGCGCGACGGAGGGCGGCGAGGATATTCGCACGCTCCCGGGCCCGCATCTCCGCCTCCGGCACGATACCCACGTCAGTGCCCAGCGCGGACGGTGCGGACGAGGCGTCAGGGAGTCGGGTGTGGAGTTCGCCAAGCAGTGACGTGAACTGAAGCACGCCCGATCGTGCTGTCACCATCGCCCGTTCGATCACGTTCTGCAGCTCCCGCACGTTGCCCGGCCAGTCGTAATTCTGCAGCTGGAGCGCGTCGCGCTGAGTCAGCGCGGGCCGGGGCCGTTTCAGCTTGGCGGCGGCCCGCTTCAAGAAATGCGACGCCAGAGGCGGAATATCCTCTCGCCGGCGCCTGAGTGGGGGCACGTCGATGGGAAACACATTGAGCCGGTAGTAAAGATCTTGACGAAATCGGCCGGCGTCGACTTCTTGTTTGAGATCACGGTTCGTCGCGGCGATGATACGTACATTGACCTTGCGGGTCCGCTCTTCACCAACCCGTTCGTACTCTCCCTCCTGTAGCACGCGCAGGAGCTTGGCCTGCATGTCCACAGGAATCTCCGCCACCTCGTCCAACAACAGCGTCCCGTTGTCGGCAAGCTGGAAGCGCCCGGCCCGGTCGCGCAGGGCACCCGTGAACGCGCCTTTCGCGTGGCCAAAGAACTCACTCTCGAACAGTTCCCTCGGGATGGAGGCGCAATTGACCTTGATCAGCGTCGTGTGCTTCCTCGAGCTCAGGTGATGCACCGCGCGGGCGACGAGTTCCTTGCCCGTGCCGGTCTCGCCCGTGATCACCACATTGACGTCGGTGGCGGCGATCGTCTCGATCGTCTCGAGCACATTGCGGATGGCTGAGGACTCACCGATGATCTCGGTGAAGTTGTGCTGTGTGTCGATTTCCTCTTGCAGGTAGACGTTTTCCTGTTCGAGGCGCACCTTCAAGGCCGTGATCTCCTCGTAGGCCAGCATGTTCTGGATGGCCAGCGCGACTTGCCGCCCGACGTCTGTGAGAAACTCGGCATCCGTCTCCGAGTATCGATCAGGTGTACGGCTGGCAATGTTCAAACTCCCGACCGGCGCCCCGGTCGTCACGATGAGCGGCACGGCGACGTACGACCGGACTCCCTCCTTGAGCAGCTCGTCTTCTGCGCCGATGCGTTGCGCTGTCTCGAGATCTCGGCGAATCAGCGGCCGCTTCGAATCAAAGACGCTCGCCAGGTGACTCCCCTGCCGTGGGAACTCCGTCCCAACCTGGAGAAACTGGTGCGACACCGACATACCGGCGAGGGCGTAGATCTGGAGGGTGTCTTTTGCCCGATCGTAGAGCGTGAGGCCGGCGAGATCGAAGGGAACCACATGACGCAGAGCCCCGGTAATCGCGTCAAACAGGGACTTTCTGTCCAGGTTTGCGATGATGGCGTTATTGATCTCCAGGAGAACCCGGTGGCGCTCCTCAGAACGTTGGACCGTCTCATGTAGATGGGCCTGGTCGATCGCAATCGCCAACGTGTCGGCGACCTCCCGTGCGATGGTGACGTGCTCGGAAGCCAACGTGCCCGGCTTGTCCGAACCGATGTTGAGGGTGCCGATCAATTCGCCGTGAGAGATGAGCGGCACATTGATCCAGGACCGGAGTCCTGCGGCCCTCAAACTGTCGACGTAGGGCGTATCGGGCAGGGACCGCACGTCCTCAACCGTGCGCACCTCGCCCTGCCGGAGTGCATCCATGCTCCCGAACGCTTCCTGCGGCAGCCGCGCGCCCATCCCCAGTTCCGTCTCGCCGCGCGCTTGGATGGCGTACACCACCGCCTCCCCGTGCTCGAAGTCGAACACGCTCACGCTGGCGCGCAGGCAGGGCACGAGTTGCCGAATGTGGCGCATGGCTGCCTGCGCCGTCGCTTCTGGTGAGCGTGCCGCCAGAATCGCCCGGTCGATTTCCTGCAGGATTTCCAGGCGTTTGGCATAGCGAGCGAGAGTCTGATCAGCGCGCGTGCGCGCGGTCGAGTCCGGCTCGCTCGGCTGCACCTTCATTTCCAATCTAATATGCCTGAACGCTCAGCGCTGGCCAACGAGTTTTCCCGATTTCTGGACGTTTCGTGCCCGGCCGTCGGTCGATAGAGCTTTCGTAAGTCGTTGGGTGGAAAAGGCTTCTTCGGAATTCACAAATCTGGCACGCACCGTGCTCATCATCAGATCGACCGATATCGATTCACAGGGAGGGTTGCGGCATGAAGCGCGGGATCGGAGTGCTGGTACTTCTGGTTGGACTCGTGGGTGCGTTCGTGACGCACCACTATCGTGACGCCGCGCCTGCCGTGGCCGCGCAGGATGGACGTGTGACGGCGCGCCACGGCACGAGGAATCCGGTCATCGTCGAGCTGTTCACGTCCCAGGGCTGTTCGAGCTGTCCGCCCGCCGATGACGTACTGGCCAGGCTTGTAACACTGCAGCCGGTTGGCGGATCGGAAATTATCGCCCTGGCGCAGCACGTGGACTACTGGAACAGGCTCGGGTGGCAGGACCCGTTTTCGGCCGCCGAATTCACCGCCCGCCAGCGATCCTACGCGCGAGCGTTGCACGTTCGCAATATCTATACACCGCAGATGATCGTCGATGGGCAACACGAGTTCGTTGGCAGTAACGAGGCCGAAGCCCGTCGCGCCATCGCCAGCGCTGCACGGGCTGCGAAGGCGGTGGTGGAGGTCGTGCCCCTGAGCGGACCTGACGTTGCGGAGCAGGACCGGGTGACCGTTCGCATCCGCGTCGAGCACGTCCCCCCGATTGCGGCTGGTGACCGGGTCGAGGTCCTGTTGGCGCTCACCGAGGACAACCTGATCACGCACGTCCGACGAGGTGAAAATCGCAACCGCAAGCTCGCCAACAGCGCTGTGGTCCGCCGCCTGCAGCTCATCGGAAGCATCGAGCGCCGAGGATCCGAAGCGTTCACCGCCGAACCTGTCGTCCAGATCGCCGGGCTGCACCGCGAACACCTGAAGGTCGTCGTCTTCATCCAGGAACAGACGGGTCGTCGGATACTCGGCGCCGGGGCGGCGTCACTGTGAGTGGTCCCGTGTCTCGCGATGCCAGGCTCCAACCCTTCTCGGACGGCTGGGCCTGACGTGGAGCTCTCACCCGGAGATTTCCCCACGAGTTTTTGGGATCTCGGGAATTTTCGTGTCCGTGACGTGATCGCCGTGGGACCCCGAACAGATTGAGCACACGAGACTTATCCGAAACGTCCGACTTGGCACCAATGCTGCTACTCAGCTTCGATCGAGGTGGAATGGATGAGTGTCCCGGAAGAGCAGAGGCCGCGACTGCAAGCGGTCGACCCACGAACCGCAACCGGGAAGACTCGGGAACTGCTGGACGAAGTGCAGGCCACGCTGGGCATGACCCCCAACTTCATCCGCACGATGGCCGCCGCCCCCGCCGTGCTCGAGGCCTACTTGAGTTTTAGCAAGGCCCTGAGCACGGGCGCCTTGCCCATGAGGCTGCGCCAACAAATCGCCTTGACGGTGGCGGAAGCAAACCGCTGCGACTACTGCCTCGCGGCCCACACGGCGGTGGGCCGAGTGGTCGGCCTCAGCCAAGACGATCTCACAGACAGTCGCCTGGGCGTCTCCTGCGACAGTAAAGCGCAGGCAGCCCTTCAGTTCTCGCTCAAGGTCGTGCAGCAACGAGGCTGCGTCGGCGATGACGACGTCGCGCGCATCCGGCGCGCGAGGTACAGCGAAGGTGAGATCGCCGAGCTTGTCGCGAACGTTGCCTTCAACATCTTCACGAATTACTTCAACCACGTTGCCCGAACCGAGATCGACTTTCCCGAAGTGCCTGACCCAGACCATCAGAAGGAGAGTGTCCAATGACCGCACATCGAATCGGAATCGTGAGCGTGATCACCGGCGTGATCATGACGTCGCTTGTCGCTGTCAGTGTTGCGCAAACGGCGCCCCCGGCGTCAGCCGAGCCCCACGAGATGCAGTCGCCACCGATCGACCAACAGATCAAGCGCCAGATTGAACGCAAGCTCTCGGAGGATGACGCGCTGCACAGTGTACGGGTGATGGTGCACTGGCAGATGGTGACCTTGCGCGGCATCGTGCCCAGTCTCTGGGCCAAAGACAAGGCGATCGCGCAGGCTGCGGCCGTCGACAACGTGCACTCCGTGGTGAGTGAGCTGATGATCGCAGCGCGCGAAAGCGACCGGGACATCGCGGAGGAAGTGGTCGAACGCGTTCGGCGCTACGTCTATTACTCCATTTTCGACAACATCACGGTCAGTGTCGATCACGGTATGGTGACGCTCGCGGGCCAGCTGCGAGAGGGAGTCGGAAGGAAGGATTTGGTTCGGATCGTGTCGCGCGTGCCAGGTGTCACGGCGGTCGACGATCAGATCGAGGTGCTGCCCGCCGGCGACGATCGCGTCCGCGCCCGCGTCGCGGCCCAGATTTATGGCCACCCGCAGTTCCAGAAGTACACGTTTTATGCGAAGCCGCCGATCAGCATCATCGTGCACCAAGGCGATGTCAGGCTGGCCGGCGTGGTCAACTCGCCACTCGAGAAGCAGCTGGCGAAGCACCTCGCCCTGCACACCTTCGGTGTGCTGACCGTCACAAACGATCTGCAGATTGAAGGCCAGGCGACAGATTCGGAGAGCAGCCCATCCGCCGAGGCAGCGTCGGCGAGTCGCTGATCGACTCCGGGGAAGAGACGGACATGCTCAGACGGCAGACACTCGACGCTCGACAGTTCGAGCAACTCGACGTCGAGGCGGTCATGGAAGCCTTGACATCGCTCCCCGCGCCGCTTCGACAAGTGACCTGGCTGCACGACGTCGAGGATGCGTCGTACCCCGAGATCGCGGCGACGCTGAATATCCCGGTGGAGACGGTCCTGTCCCGTATTTCTCGTGGGAGATGGATGGTGTACGAGCGTCTCAGCGCTCGGCTGGATGCTCGGACGTGCACGACGACCACGACGCCTGCAGCTCGAGCTGCGGATGTCCTGAAGACGAACCCGGACCCGAGTCTTGCTCGAGAAGTCTTGAAAGCGTAGGGAGCATCACAACATGATTCAGTGTGATCTCAATAGCAAGCAGATCGTGTGCTCGGAAATTTGGGGAGGCATCCGCAACGCCGATCTCGATGTGGTAACCAGCGGCGTGACGGCGAGTCTGTACTCCCGGTCAGCCAGTGGGGGTAAAGGCGGTGACATTTACTACTTCACCGTCTGCCAGAGTGACACGATCACCCGGATCGCCGTGGCAGACGTGGAAGGTCACGGAGACGGTGTCAGCGAGATGAGCGCGTGGATGTACGACGCACTGGTGGCCCGGATGAACGAACCGGATAGCTCCCTGATATTGCACGACCTCAACCGCGCGGCGACCGAGCGCCAGCACATGACCCGGGCCACCGCCGCCGTGTTGAGCTTCCAGACCGATACCGGGAGCCTGTGTTTCTCGTATGCTGGACACCCACCGATCTGGGTCAGACGGCGCCGTGAGCGGGCGTGGCGACCGCTGCTGCAAGGGCGCCCCACGCGCCGGGTGAATCTGCCGCTCGGCTTCTTTCCCGAGGGCGGGTACGAACAGGACCAGATCCGGCTCGAGTCCGGTGATCGACTGCTCGTGTACACCGATGGCCTCCTCGACGCTCCGAGCCGTGACGAGACACATTTCGGCGATGTTCGCCTCCAAGCGGTGCTCGAGCGTGCGGGAGACCAGGGCCTCCCCGAGCTGAAGCAGGCGGTCGTGGACAACCTGCTTTCACATACGAGTGGGTCCCTGGATCACGACGACGTGACGCTGATGGCGATAGAAGTCCATTGAGAGCTGTTCAGACGTGTGGAGACTATGGGCCGTCCTGCTCCTGGGTGTGTACGGGGCCGTAAGCGCCGCCAGTTCCGTTGGCGTGCAGCCACCGTCTGACGGTCTGGTCGAAGACTTTGGCGACAGGTGGGACCATCGCTGGATGGAGCGACGATTGAGCCGGCGACCGACCCGGTACCGGGTCGTGCAGGATCGTGGCAACGCGGTGCTGCAGGCTGAAAGCGCGAGCTCTGGGTCGGCGTTATGGCGGACGGTGAGCCTACACCCGGTAGAACGAGGCACCATTACCTGGCGCTGGAAGGTCGCGAGGAGCCTGTCGAGCAACGACAACGAGACAACCAAGCGTGGCGATGATTATGCTGCGCGGCTGTTCGTGATGTTCGGCCCGGACCTGTTCGGTCGGAAGACACGTGCCATCTGCTACGTCTGGGCTGGCCGCGAGGCGGTCGGCAGCGTCTATCCAAATCCGTACACGAGCAGCGTCGCCACCATCGTCGTTGAAAGCGGGGACGAACGCAGCGGTGAGTGGATCACCGAGCAGCGAGACTTCGTGACAGACTTTCGGACAATCTTTGGGGAACCCCCGGAGACGGTGACGGCAGTGGCCGTGATGGTGGATACGGATAATACCGACACCGATGCCACGGCCTGGTTTGATGATATCGCGCTCGTTGCGGGAGCCAGCTGAACACACGTCAACGGGAGCATGAGTCCCGCCGCATCGTGAACGACCTCGCGCGAGCGGCATGAATGTTTCGTAGCCATATCTAATGCGCGTAAATGCAATTATTGTGAAACCGCCGGCCACCCCTGGAAACACGGCGCTCCCGGCACTCGAGGACACCGATCTGCCGGCGCGGATCCGGGCGGGCGATCGCAGCGCCATCCAGACGGTCGTCGAGACCTACCTCGGCCAGATTCTCAGGGCGGCTCGGAGTGCGGGCCTCGATGCGTCCCGGGCGGAAGACGTCACCCAGGCCACCTTCACCACCTTTATCGAGGCGGCCCCGCGCTTCGAGGGGAGGTCCAGCGTCCGGACGTGGCTCTTCGGTATCCTCTACAACAAGATCGCCGAGGCGCGGCGTGCGCGCGATCGAGACCGACAGCTGGACGACATTGACGAAGTCTTCGAGCGCCGCTTCGACGCCACAGGCAAGTGGAGCACGCCGCCCCTGCCGGTGGACGCCGACCTGCAGAATAAGGAGGTCCGCCGCAAGATCTTCGCCTGCCTCGACGCGGCGCCTCCCCGGCAGAGCCTAGCCTTTGTCTTGCGGGAGGTGGAGGACTTCTCGACCGACGAGATCTGTAAGATTCTTGGGCTCACGAGCACTCACCTCGGTGTCATGCTCCATCGCGTGCGGACCCGAGTGCGAGAATGCCTGGGGGCGAAAGGTGTGAGGAGGTAAGCACAGGTCAACATCAACTTGACAGTGCCGTCGAAGCCGAGGACGTCACGTCAGTCGTCCTCGGCTCCATCTGATCTGTCGTTCCCTTCAGATTAGTTCATGACGATAGGCCTCAGTGAGGCGCGAAGCTTGTAGGTGCTGCCACGGCGGACGAAAACTCGCGTCTTCAGAGTCTCATAGCCGTCAAGCCTGAGGGATATTGCCAAATGTTGTGTATGCGCTCCAGGCGCGTCAGACCCGAGTGCGGAATGCCTTCGCGTGAAACGTGGTCACGAACAGGTCAAACGCCAGGTCGACGAAGGGCATCCGAGGACCGTCAGATGACATCTGCACGCAGATTAGTTCACGTTGACACCCAACACCGCTGTGTTCAACGCTCTCCAGCCCCCCGTCAAGCCTTGCCAAATGTTGTGTATGCGGCATGATCAGGCGGCTTCCTTTCGGACGCCATCGACGAAGGGCACACCGTCGATGACATCGGCGATCAGTTGACACCCATTCAACGCTCTCCAGGTCTTCTGTGCGGCCATCGCCAGCTTGAACACCATCGTCAAGCACGCCAGGCGGCTGCCCGCGCCCTTCGTCTTGCGCGTGCGGAGCCGGACGGTGGCGAACGTCGACTCGACCGGATTGGTGGTCCGGATGTGAATCCAGTGCTCGGCGGGGAACTCGTAAAAGGTCAGCAGCACGTCCCGGTCTTTCGCCAGGCAGGCGGTCGCCGCCGGAAACTTCGCGTGAAACGTGGCCACGAACAAGTCGAACGCCTGGTTGGCGCTGGACGTCGTCTCCGCCATCCAGATGTCGTGCAGCATCGCCTTCGCCTTGGGCTGCACGCCCTTCGGCAGCTTGTTCAGCACGTTCATCGTCTTGTGCACCCAACACCGCTGTTCGCGGGTCTTCGGGAACACTTTCCGCACGGCGCCCCAGAATCCGAGGCCCCCGTCGCCGACGGCGAGTTCCGGGTCGATCGCGAGCCCGCGCGCCCGGACGTCCAGCAGCAGCTCGCGCCACGACTGCTCGCTCTCGCGGTAGCCATCGGTGATCGCGATCAGCTCCTTCTGCCCCTCCCGCGTGGCGCCCATCAGCACCAAAATGCACTGCCGCTTGTTGTCCGTGTCCTCGAGGCGGACGTTGAAGTACACCCCGTCCGCCCAAACATAGGCATAGCGCCGGCCGGCGAGGGACCGCTGCGACCACCCGCGGTAGTCCTGCTCCCACACCGCCTTGAGCCGCGTGATCGTCGTCGCCGACAACCCCCGCGCGTCGGGCCCCAACAGCGCCTGCAAGGCCTCGCTGAAGTCTCCCGTGCTGATGCCCTTGAGATAGAGCCACGGGTACAGTTCTTCCAAGCTGGTCGTCTTTCGCAGGTAGGGCGGCAGGATCGCCGACCGGAACGTCTCCCGTTCGCCTACGGGCCGACGGTCCCGGACCCGGGGCTGCTGCACGCGCACGTCCCCGAGCGGCGTTTGAATCGCCCGAGTGGGCAAGTGGCCGTTGCGAACGACGCGCCGGCGCCCGGCCGCGTCCATCGTCGCCGCCCGGGCCGCAAGGTAGTCGTCCACCTCGGCCTCGATCGCCGTCAGCAACATCTGTTGCGCTCCGCGGTGCAGCACCTCGGTCAGGACATCTCGGGACGATTCTTGTGGGAACTGGACCAGCTTTTCGTTAGGCTCCGGCATGGTGGCGTACCTCCTTGCCCTTCGGGTGAGGGGGGTGCGTTAGCAACACCCAGGGTACGCCGCCTGTTCAAAACCTCAAACACAACTTTCGGTTATATCTCCAAGCCTGACTTCGATGTCGTACTCCCCAGGGGACAGACTAAGCCTCTGGAAGTACCCGTCGAAGTCGTCCACGTCGCCCACGTGCGCCTCGTTCACGTAGACTTGGGCTTCGTCACGGAGGAACTTCGGCTCCACCTCAATCCGGACGCTCCCGTAGTTGGAGAGATACGTCCCGTATCCATATGGGCCGTACCCCCCGTAACCATAGAAGCCACGGCTGTAGCCGTAGCCATGCCCATAGTAGTGCCCATAGTGGTGCCCATATTGAGCAAGGGCCTCGGACGGTAGCGACACCAGTGTTGCCGCGACCAGTGCCGCCATCAAAGCCAGGTTCGAGATCTTTCGCTTCATCAGAGCAGCCTCCTGATAGTGAGGGAGCGTGATTGCGCCCTCCTATAGAGTGAGTGCAAGAAGGTCGCGATTTCTTACACCTGGATGGGCATTGTCAAGTTAAGGCCGCGGTTCAACCGAGCTGTCAGCCGGGCATGAGGTGTCCCCCGATATTGTCTTTCAAGCCTCTCCCAAGTGCTGATGCTGGTCCCCCCTCCAGCCAGATTGGATCTGGCCTGCCTGCGCGTTACACTGCAGCCATCGTTCTGATATTGGCTCAGTCGACTATCCGGTAGACGTCCCGGACGGAGCAGAAGAAGAGCTCTGCGTGGTACAAGCGAAAGATAGATCGACGCCTGGCTGGCAGCTGATTCTGACGTTCTACGTACTCCTGCTAGGCGTGTCAGCCGTAGGTTTTCTGGCGCCCTCGCTAGACACGCGCGAAGGCCGCTGGGGTGTTGGGCTCGCACTGGCGAACCTCACTCTTGTTCTCCTTGGTACGGCCGTCACTTGGTTCGCCTATCGTCGGCGGGAACCGTGGGCGTGGTGGGTCGTGCTAGCAACGCTCCTTTGCTACGGGTTCCCGATGACGCTCATCGACCACTTTCTCGTGGGTTGGATGGGGCCAGCTTCGGTGCTCGAGCTCCTCCTGTTGGCCCTTGGGGCCACGGGGCTCGTGCTCGGTTCAAGAGCGATCTTGGGAAAGGACCCTTGAGCGGACCAGTGGCTAGCCAGACGCCGACCGGGCAATCCGTGATCGCGACGCGCGTGCTGATCGGCATGGGTCTGCTCTTCATCTTGAACGGTCTGATCATCGGTGGCCTCCGATTGGCGCAGGTGATACCACGAAGCTACGGCTGGCTTGCTCCTCTCTTCCTGGCTCTCGGCGCGGTCGGGACGGTGACGGCGTCGTTCGGCCTGAGGGACGGTCGTCGTTGGCCGCTCGTGGTTCTGGGGCTGGTCTATATTCCATGGACGATCGTGGGGCTGATCGCTGACACCAAACAGGGATACTGGTCTCTGGTCGCGGGCGAGACCCTCGGATTGGTGGTGGTCATTTGGGCGATCACCACGGTCATGCGTCGGGCCGTCTGACGCGCGACCCGAAACCCGAAACTTGAACCGGCGGCAGCTTGAGTCGGCGATGGATTCGTGGTTCGGTCGAACTCCACCGACGTCGGTCGACCCTCGGCTTCGTTGGCCGAGGATCGGTTATCACCCTGGACGACTGATAACCGGAGAAACGCCAGAACATGCCCTAAAACTGGGGCTCGATTGGCCAGGCGAGAGGCAAACGGATGGTCGAAATATAACCGTCTTGGTAATAACCGATCCGACATCGGGCCTTCTAAGCCGAGGGTCGCAGGTTCGAGTCCTGCCGGGCGCGCCATTTCTTTCCGGAACTCGCGAGTTTCGCCGTCGAATCGCCGACATCCCCCACATCTCCCCGGTTCGAAACGACCGGTCGGCCGTCACGAATCACTGGTCGTTCGGGCCCGACCGGCTGCATCGTTAGCAACAGCTGTGACTGGGGTATGCTCAGGGCATCCGCAACGCTAGGCTACCGCAATGTTTCGTGGATCTTGCGATCGACCTCCGCTACGCCGCTCTAGCAGCCCGTGGTGAAAGTCCGCATTAAGGATCGACACGATCGATCCCCCGTACTACACTGACACGCATGGCCATGGGTAAACGACGTCGCCTGGCACGGCAAGCGTCGATGTGGATTCCGGCGAGCGACCTGCCGCGCAGCTCGGCGCATCCGTTTTATCGGCGGTTGAATCGCCTCCTCGATGACGCGGGCTTCGATGCGTTTGTCGAGGCGCAGTGCGCCCCGTTCTACGCGCCGGTCCTGGGCCGGCCGAGTCTGGCGCCGGGGCGGTACTTCCGGCTGCTGTTGCTCGGCTACTTCGAAGGCCTCGATTCGGAGCGCGCGATGGCGTGGCGGGCGGCGGACTCGCTGAGCGTGCGCAGCTTCTTGCATCTGGAGCTGCACGACCCCGCGCCCGACCACTCGACGATCTCGCGCACGCGGCGGTTGATCGATCTGGAGATGCACACGGCGGTGTTCACGTGGATTCTGCAGCGGCTGGCCGACGGCGGCTTGGTCACGGGACAGACGATCGGGATCGATGCGACGACGCTCGAAGCCAACGCGGCCTTGCGGAGTATCGTGCGCCGCGACACGGGGGACACGTATCAGGCGTTCTTGACGAAGCTCGCCCAGGCCTCGGGGATTGCGACACCGACGCGCGCGGACTTGGCGCGCCTGGATCGCACGCGACGCAAGAAGGGCTCGAACGACGACTGGACGCATCCGCACGATCCCGACGCGAAAATCACCAAGATGAAAGATGGCCGGACGCACCTGGCCCACAAAGCCGAGCCTGCGGTGGATCTCGACACCGGGGCCATCGTCGGGGTGACGGTGCAGCCGGCAAATGCCGGGGACACGACGACCCTGGTCGAGACCCTCATCACGGCCGCGGAGCAGATCGAGACGGTGCAACCAGCGGCTGACACCGTGCGCGAGCTGGTCGGCGACAAGGGGTATCACAGCAATCAGATCTTGGTGGACCTGGAGGCGGTCGGCGTGCGCGCCTACCTTTCGGAACCCGATCGCGGGCGGCGGACCTGGCGCGGCAAGACCACGGCCCGCGACGCGGTCTATCGGAACCGCCGACGCCTCCGCGGGGCCCGGGGCCAACGACTCTTGCGCCAACGCGGTGAACGGCTGGAACGCCCCTTTGCGCATCTGTACGAGACGGGCGCGCTGCGGCGTGTTCATCTGCGGGGGCACACCAACATCCTGAAGCGCGTGCTCGTCCACACCGGTGGCTTCAACTTGGGTCTGCTCATGCGTCGGCTGATCGGCGTCGGCACGCCACGGGGCCTGCAGGGCCGCCTGGCCGTGATCACCACGTTCATCGAGCTCGTGTGGCGGCTCTGGACCGTTCCGGCGCGCCTCTGGACGCCTGATCCACGTCGTTCACCCGTCGCCGGCGAAGCGACCGCGCGGGCCGAGTACGCCAGCGTCAATCTCCAAATGAGCCCTTCCACCACGGGCTGCTAGGGGCTACTTGAGGGCCATGACGCGCGAGCAGGCGTTGGCGCCCACTCCTATCTGGAGCAGCGGCCAACCTCGAGCATCCGACGGTCCTCGGCCAGATAGGCCGAGCCGTGATTGAGACCTCGATAGCGCTGGCCGAGCTCGTCGCGCGAATCGCCGGGACGGCCCGCCTGGGCGTCGACACCGAGGCCGACAGCCTGCACTGCTATCGCGAGAAGGTCTGCCTGGTTCAAGTCGGCCTCCCCGGCGCCGATGAGCTGGTCGACCCGCTGGCCGGGCTCGATCTGTCGCCCTTGTTGGACGCGCTGTCGCGCACCGAGATCGTCTTGCACGGCGCCGACTTCGACCTGCGCATGCTGTATCGACTCGGTCTCGACGCACCGGGCAAGCTCTTCGACACGGTGATCGCCGCGCGCCTCACCGGCGTCGCCAAGTTCGGCTACTCCGCGCTCGTCGCCGAGCACTTCGGCATCGCCCTGCCCAAGGGCTCGCAGAAGGCCAACTGGGCTCGCCGACCGCTGACGCCCGCGATCACCCAGTACGCGCGCAACGATACCCACTTTCTATTACCGCTCGCGGAGCTGCTCGAGCGGCGGCTCGAAGCGCTCGGGCGCCTCGCGTGGCTGGACCAATCGTGCCAGCGCGCGGTGGCCGCCGCGCGTGTCGTTCGCGCGCGCGACTCGCAGACCGAGTGGCGCGTGCGCGGCAGCCACACGCTCGGGCGGCGCGCGGGCGCCGTACTGCGCGCGCTGTGGCATTGGCGCGAGGACGAGGCTCGCACCGTCGACCGCCCCCCGTTTCAGATCGCGTCAACCGAGGATCTCGTCGACGCCGCGCGGCGTCTCGATCGGGGCGAGGCGGTCTCCCGCGGCATGCCCAGCGCGCGTGGCGCGCGTTTCGGGCGCGCCGCGGACGACGCGCTGCGGCTCGACCGATCCGACTGGCCAAGCCGCGTCCCGGCCAAGACGCGCCCTCGCCTCACGAGAGGCCAGGAGCAGCGCGTCGCCTCGCTCAAGCAACGGCGGGATCGGGTCGCGGTAGAGCTGACCATCGACGCAGACCTGATCGCTCCGCGGGCGGCGCTCGAACGCATCGCCGTCAACGGCGATGACGGCAAGGACACGCTGCTGCCGTGGCAGCTGCTGCTGCTCCGCGAACACGCCTGACCGCGGTATTGTCAAGTTGAGGAAAATGCGGCTGACCGACCCCCAAGATACTGGTATCGAGCGGTGTCCGGAGCCCGCATGTGGTGCACAAATTTAGGGGGTTTGCCCTCAACTTGACAGTGCCGTGGAGATACTTGGGTAAAATGCCGCACACGGCTCGGGCGTCTGCTCCACCAGGCCGTCCGTGGTGCCGTCGGGACGTTGGGCACCTACCGAGAAAGGACACGATGCGACGACACGTGGCGATCGGAATCATCGGCTGGCTCGCGTGGCCGGTCGTCGCTGGCGCGCAGGCGCCCCCCATCTCGGGACAAGATGTGCGGACGTTCGACTTCGTCTACGAGACGGAGGTGCAGAACATCCCGTCGGGCGCCGCCCGCGTGGATGTCTGGATACCCCTTCCGCAGGACGACCCCTACCAGGAGATCATCACCCAGCGGGTCGACACGCCGTATGGCTGGACCGTCCACACCGACCCGGAGTATGGCAACAAGATTCTGCACCTCAGGCTCGTAGACACCGACGTGCGCACGATTCCGATCACCTTGCGCTTCCGCGTGAGGCGACGAGAACACGTGCAGCCGCTGCTGACCGGCGCCGGGATTCCTGTCCCGCCCAACCAGCGGTGGCTCCAGCCGGATCGACTCGTGCCGCTCGACGAACGGATCAGGGGCATCGCAGCCGAGGTAACGGCCACGGTGGAGACCCCGCTGGAGAAGGCGCGGGCGATCTACGACTACGTGGTCGACACCATGGTGTACGACAAGAGCGGCACCGGATGGGGCAACGGCGACATCTACTGGGCGTGCGACGTCAAGACCGGCAACTGCACCGACTTCCACGCACTGTTCATCGGTTTGAACCGGGCCGTGGGCATCGCCGCGACCTTCGAGATCGGGTTTCCGCTTCCGCCCGACCGGACCGCCGGCCAGATTGAGGGGTACCACTGCTGGGCCCAGTTCTACTTGGACGGAGTGGGCTGGGTGCCGGTCGACACGTCGGAGGCGAACAAGCACCCCGACCAACGCGAGTACTTCTTCGGCGCCCATGACGCGCATCGAGTGCTGTTCACGCTCGGCCGTGACATCACGCTTCAGCCTCCGCAGCAAGGTCCGCCGTTGAATTACTTCATTTATCCGTACGTGGAAGTCGACGGGCAGCCGTTCGATCAAATCGACCACCGCTTTCACTTTCAGGACGTGGTGAGTGCGTCTGAGAGCGAGACGGCCGTCAGGGAATTCTGACCCAAAACCCGAAAGTACCCACGGCCCGCGGCGGATTCGAGGTTCGGTGGAACTCCACCGAGGTCGGGCGTTGGTGCACAATCTTTCGGCTTCGAGGAGCCAGCTTGAGCTCTCTGGCCGCGTTGACCCTTGCAGGTGCACGATCTCGACATGAGATCGAAGGTCCATCCGAAGTACAAGACGAAGTATCGCGTTGGGAATTGGTCCGCGTACGAGCAGGCTTTGGTCCAACGAGGTGACGTGACGCTGTGGCTCTCTGCCGACGCCACTGCCGCGTGGCGCCCATCACCGTCCGGTCGACCAGGCGCGCCGAAGAAGTTCTCGGACTGTGCGATCGAAACGGCGTTGACGCTCCGCCTCGTCTTCCGGTTGCCCTTGCGCCAAGCGGAGGGCTTCTTGCGGTCGGTTCTGGTGTTGATGGGCCGTCGATCTCGAAGCCCCCGACCACACCACGCTCTCGCGACGAAGTCAGCGCCTCGCTGTTGAATTCCACCGCATCCCATCAAGGGGGCCAATCCATCTCATCGTCGACAGCACGGGACTGTCGATTGTGGGCGAGGGCGAATGGGCGGCTGTGAAACACGGCGGACGCGGCCAGCGAGGCTGGAAGAAGCTCCATCTTGCCGTAGATCGAGCAGGCGTGATCGTGGCTGGAGCGCTGACCGAGCCGCCGGTCGATGACGTAACCACTGGCATCGATTTGATCGAGGTGGTCGACGATGAGATCGCACGTGTGACAGCTGACGCTGCCTACGACACGGTCGCGTGCTACGAGGCCGCCGGAGGGCGTGGCGCGACCGTGGTGGTCCCACCGGCCAAGACGGCGAAGGTGTCTCGGCGCCGGCCGCGGTCGCGCGCTCGGGATCGGACGATCAAGAACGTGAAGACGCTCGGACGACGCCGATGGAAGAGGGAGGCCGGCTACCATCGGCAGGCGCGCGTGGAGAATGCGTTCTTTCGGTACAAATCGATTGTCGGGGATCGGCTTCGCGCCCGGTCTCGAGGCGGAAGAGTGGCCGAGACCGTGGTCGCGTGTAACGTCCTGAATCAGATGACCGAGCTTGGGCGGCCAGAGTCGTACAGTATTGGTCGGTGAGTTACCTCTGGGTTGGGATCGCTGCCGGTCAGCTTCGAATCATGCACCAGCGCCTCAGCTCTCGGCGATGCAGTACAGATACCGGCTCCCCCGAAGGTAGATCTCACCATCGACAATGGCCGGCGACGCGTCGAAGTCGTCGTCGAGCGTGTTGGTCGAGAGTACTCCGAACGAGGGACCGTGTCTGATGACCAGTGTGGCTCCCCCGCGACCCGTGATGTAGACGCGGTCTTTGGCAGCAACCGGTGATGCATAGACGCTACGGATCCCGCGCAGCCGCTCAGGGCCGTAGTGCTTGGCGCCCGTCGCGGCGTCGTAGGCGGACAGGATCCCCGAGTTACTCTTCAGGAGGTACAACGTCCCGTCGTGCAAGAGCGGCGATGGCACGTACGGTGTGTCACGATTCAGGGACCAGACGATCGCGTCAGAGTCGGTGATGTCACCACTCGCAGCCGCCAGTCGGATGGCCATCAGTCGGCTACCGCGAAAACCGCTCGTCACATAGACCATCTCGTCAGCTGCAACCGGTGAAGGAATGGCGTTCATCGTAACGCCCTGGCTCTGCCAAAGCAGCCTGCCCGTCTCGACGTCGTAGCTTCGCACTCGATTGGTCGCGCTGGTCACCACCTGGGCTCGATCACCGTGCTCGACGACCAGCGGCGTCGTCCAGGACGTGATCTCGTCGCGCTCGACCTTCCAGATCTCTCGGCCGGTCTGCTTGTCGAACGCCGTGATGAAGGAGTCACCCTGGTGGTCCCAGTTGACGATGATCCTGTCCTGGTGGAGCGCCGGGGACGCGCCCTCGCCAAAGCCCATCCGGATGCGCAGGTCGCCTAGATCGTGCTCCCACTGGAGGTCGCCCTCCATGTCGTAGCAATACAGCCCTCGAGATCCGAAGAACGCACAGACGACCTCGCCATCGGTGACGGCCGATGGCGACGCCCAGGAGCCGGTGGCGTGGGTGCCTTCATGCGGTAGCTCTTCGCGAGCCACCCGCTCCCAGAGCAGCCGGCCATCTCGACGATCGTGGGCGCGGATCACGAATCGCTGTACGGTCGTGGGCGCGACACCGCCGCTGAAGCGTCTTACCAGGCGCCCGAATAACCCCTCTCGCGAGGCTGCTTGCTCGCCGGTCGGAATTGCCGTCAGCACGAACACGCGATCGCCCCAGACAATCGGTGAGGCGGAGCCTCTACCGGGAATATCCACCTTCCATCGAATGTTGGTGGTCTCGCTCCACGTGAGTGGTGGGTCGCCGTGCGGCGCGACCCCCGTGCCCCGGGGACCCCGCCACTGCGGCCAGAAGCGGTCGGCTTCTGACTGAGCGCCCAAGACGATGACCGGAGTCAGACATGCGAGAACGGTCAGGCTGGCGAGCACACGCGACGGCCGGTGAAGTGGAGACGAGATGTTCCACATGGACTCACGATACCTCAGTTAGCCGCCCTGGGTCCCAAGACACTGCCTCCCCGGTCGGCGAAGGTGAGCCTTGCCGCTCGTCCTCGGCTCCGAGCAACCAGGCCGCCTGAGAATCATCAGACGTGGGCAGCTCGAGCCGGACCCCGTGGAGGGCTTACCCCGGGTCTACAGGAACTCCAGGCGCGGGTGCCGACGGGACGGTAGGGGGGCGCAGCGTCCGAAAGTTCCTGAACACGCGCTGAGGCTGCCTGACGCCCCTATCCAACGCTCTCCGGCCTGGACCGAACTCCCTACCCGCTCAGGTGCTCCCGGAAGAAGCCGACTGTCCGATTCCACGCAAGCGCTGCGGCCGCCTCGTTGTAACGGGGCGTCGAATTGTTATGGAAGCCGTGAAGCGTACCCTCGAACATGTGCATCTCGTAGGTCACGTTGTTCGCCTGAAGCGCGACTTCGTAGTCGGGCCACATCCCATTGATGCGCCGATCGGTGCCCGCATAAATAATCAAAAGGGCAGCCTCGATCCGTGAGACATCCTCGCTCGCGGCTGCAGCGCCGTAGAAGGGCACGCCGGCATCCAGGTCGCTGCCCAGGGTGACCGCGAGGCGATTCGTCATTCCACCACCCCAGCAGAATCCCGTGGCACCGAGTCGGCCGTTGGAGAGCGCATGGGTCTTGAGGTACCGGGCGCTGTTGATCATGTCTTGATCGAGCTTCGCCGGGTCGAGGCTCCGCTGCAGTTCGCGGCCATCATCATCGTTGCCAGGATAACCACCGACCGGAGACAACCCGTCCGGGGCCAGCGCCAGGAATCCGGCCACGGCCGCGCGCCGCGCGACATCTTCGATGTGAGGATTCAGACCGCGGTTCTCGTGGATGATCAGTACGGCGGGAAACGGCCCGTCGCCTAACGGTTGCACGAGATAACCGCGCATCGTCCCCGACGTGCCACCGGGCGACGGGTACTCGACGTAGGTACCCTTCAGCCGCGTGTCGGTGAAGGAGATCGTCTGGGCTTCGACGTAACGCGGCAGCAATGCCTGCGCCATCCAGAGAGCAGACACTCCACCGATGGTCAGGGCCGCTGCGCGGCTGAGAAACTCGCGCCGGGTGATACGGCCGTGGCAATACTCGTCATAGAGATCGAAGACCCGTGGGTCGATGTTCCGTTCTTCTGGCATCGGTCGCACTCCTTTGAGCTGGCTCACATGCGGGACCGGCACAATATAGGCCTTTCGGACCCGGACGACAACTTTCCGGCCTCACCGAAACCATGGCCGACGTTTGCTCATGCCGGCCCGGCGGAGCTGCTCGAGCGGGTGCCGGTCCCCTGAGTGGGGCTGGTTCACCGAACTCCAGGCGCGGGTGCCGACGGGACGGTAGGCGGCGACCCGCAGGCGAAGATGATGAGGAACAGGTAGAATCGGGTTCCCGGGGCTAGAGGCATGGAGACTCGTACCCGCTAAGGGCTCAGGGCCTGTCACGGTGGCGCTCCGTCGCTGTCAGCGGATAGGGAATTATACCTCACCCCTCCCTTGACACCGGTTTCGCAGCCGCGATAATGAGCGTGAAATCTCGGCCTTTCGTGAAAGGAGCTCGCCATGCGATGGATGTTGGTGGCGCTCGCCGTGTTCCTGCAAACCTCACAGTATCCGCCGGGGTACCCGCGGCCCGGCGCTACGAAGCTGTTCGAGAACGACCGTGTTGTCGTGTGGGACATCGGGTGGATCAAGCAGGAGTATCCGGTACATCGCCACGTGTACGCCCTGGCTGGGGTCTACTACACGTCGGGCGATCGCGCGATCACCAATCTCGAGGGTCGGCGGCGAGAAATATCGACAGAAGCGTGGGGCACCGCGTTTCAGCGCGCTGGTGTCACGCACATCGAAGAAGGCACCAGCGACTCGCCGCTGCGCGCCGTCTTCTTCGAGATGAAGGAGGACGGACCGTCGGGACAGCGCGACACGGCCACGACCCCGCCGGCGTTTCCGGCCGGCCACGGGGAGCAGCTCCGTGACAACGACCGGATCATCGCTTGGAAATACAATCCGCCGGGTGGTGCGGCGGCGTCGCCACACCGTCACGCCTACGATGCCGTGCTCGTGTGGTTCGATGGGCTAACACCCCACGTGTCGTTCATCACGCACGGGACCGTGCACAGCGATGACGGGATCGGTGACACGGAACATGCCTACGTCTTCGAGGTGAAATAGGTTGGGTGCCATCAGAATACGAGAGGTGAAAGATGCGCGACAATCAACTGATCGGTCTGAAGCGTGGCTGGCTGGCGGTAGTGTTGCTTTCGCTGGCCGTCATGGTGGCGTGTGGCGGAGGGGAGGCCCCGGCGCCTGACATGGACATGGAGGCGGAGCCAGCTCTCCAGAGTGACAAGCTGTATGAGCTCCTACCCAATCCCAATCCAGAGGTGATCCTCGATTGGGGACCGCTCCCCGACGGCCGGGAGTGGGGCTCGACGGCGGGTGTCGATATCGACCCCGACGGACACGTCTGGGCGTATGACCGGTGCGGTGGCGGACTGGACGGCGGATGCGACGCCAACCCGGAACTCGATCCGATCTTCAAGTTCGATAAGGACACCGGGGAGGTGCTGACGAGCTTTGGCGCGGGGTTGATTGTGACGCCACACGGCCTCCATGTGGACAGCGAGGGCAACGTGTGGGTGACAGACTTCGCGGGCAACGAGGCCGGCACCAAGGGTCATCAGGTGATCAAGTTCAGCCCGGAGGGCGAGGTGTTGATGAGACTCGGCGAGGCGGGGGTGGCCGGGAGCGACCCGGGCCAGCTCAACCAGCCGTGCGACGTGATCACCGCATCGAACGGCGACATCTTCGTGTCGGACGGACACAGTGGCCAAGGGACCCTTCCGCCTCCCGAGGGTGCGACCGGACGAATCGTGAAGTTCAGCGCCGACGGGGAATACATCACGGAGTGGGGCAAGATCGGCACGGGGCAGGGTGACTTCCGAACCCCGCACGCGCTGGCGTTCGACTCGCAAGGCCGCCTCTTCGTCGCCGACCGCGGCAACCATCGCATCCAAATCTTCGACCAGGATGGGAACTACATCGACTCGTACCACCAGTTCAGTCGCATCAGCGGCCTGTTCATCACCGCGGACGACACGCTGTATGCGATCGATTCAGAATCGCGCGAAGCGAACCACCCCGGCTGGAAGACCGGTGTTCGGATCGGGAGCGCCACGGAGGATAGGGTCACGGCGTTCATTCCACCGCATGACAATGCGGAGCGAGTTCAGGGTGTAGCAGGCGAGGGTGTGGCCGTTGATGCCGATGGCAACGTGTATGCGGCGGAAGGCCCGGGCTCACGTCCCACTGCTGGAAGCGGATTAACGAAATACGTCAAGCCGTAGCATCGGAAGGGCATTGTCAAGTTGAGGCGGCAGCTGGCAGTGTAGGACCATGAGCAGCCACGCGGCCAGCTACCACGGTTATCGGTTCCCACCCGAGATCATCAGTTACGCGGTGTGGCTCTACTATCGTTTCTGCTTGAGCTTTCGAGATACGGAAGATCTGCTCGCCCAACGAGGCATCACCGTCTCCTCCGAGGCGATCCGACACTGGTGTCGGACCTTCGGCCCAGAGTATGCGCGGACGCTGCGGCGCCGACGAGGCCGGATGGGCGACACCTGGTATCTGGACGAGCTCTTCGTGACGATCCAGGGCCGGCAACAGTATCTGTGGCGCGCCGTGGACCAGGACGGTGACGTGATCGACATCTTGGTCCAGTCGCGACGCGATCGCCGGGCGGCCGCTCGGTTCTTCCGTAAGCTGTTGAAAGGACAAGGCCGAGAGCCTCGGCGTCTGATCACGGACAAGCTGCGCAGCTACGCAGCGGCGCACCGTACCGTGATGCCGTCCGTGGTCCACAGCACCCGGCAGTACGAGAACAATCGAGCCGAGGTGTCTCACCAGCCGACGCGACAACGCGAGCGGCAGATACGCCGGTTCAAATCCGCCGCGCATGCGCAACGGTTTCTTTCGGTGCACGGAGTCGTTCAGGATCTCTTTCGTGTGGGACGTCACCTGTTGCGGGCGGCTCACTACCGCTTACTGCGGACGCGCTCGCTGCTGGTCTGGCAGGAGGTGACGTGTGCCTGCTAAGATCTGAGTGAGGTGGTCGATCGAAGGACGAGCCTCGCGCTGAGTCCGTCAACTTGACAGTACCCTTTTTGAGTTAGAGCTTCTTGGTCTGTCCCCCGTTGTCGGCGAGCAGGGTCGTAGCAATTCGGATGTACTGATCGATTGCGCGATGCAGGTCGTCAATGCGGACGTGCTCGTTGTCGGTGTGCGCAACCTCGGCCGATCCAGGTCCGAGTAGCAATGGCCGACCCCAGGAGGACAACAACGGGATGTCCGTCGTGAACGGACATATCAGCGTGTCGAAGCCAGGCAGAATCATCATTCTGGCGGGTGGAATTTCGAGAACCTCTTCCACCTGAACCAGACCGTTGAAGTCATCCAGCGCCGATCGCAGTGGCTCAGCGAGGCCGACAGTGCGAAACGTCACTTCGGCTTCGGCCTCTGCCGGAATAACGTTTGGTGCGATGCCCCCGGAAATCAGGCCGACACTATACGTCGTCTGGCCCAGCTCTGGATCCTCTGGAAGCGTGATCGTCCGAAGCGACTGAATCGCGTTGACGAGCTTCTCGATCGCCGAATCGCCGAGATGAGGCAGGGCCGAATGGGCCGCGCGTCCGGAAGCTTTCAGCCTGACGCGCCAAACGCCCTGCGTGGCCAACGCGAGTCGGTTGTCGGTCGGTTCACCATTGACGAAATAGCGTGAGCGCGGCGCGATGGAGTTGGCCGCTCGGGCTCCGTCACTACCTCGCTCCTCACCGACGACGAACAGCAAGCCGACCCGCCGCTCGCCCATATGTCGCAATTGCCTGGTGGCCTCAATCTGCGCGGCCAGGCAACCCTTGGCGTCACAGGCGCCACGTCCATAGATCACGCCTTCGTGTTCGCGACTGCTTGCAAACGGCGGCACGCAATCGAGGTGAGTCGACAGGACGACCTGAGGAGCGTCGAGCGTCGCGATCAGATTGAAACGACGGTCATCGACCGGTTGCTCGCTGACGTCGTATCCGGCTCCTCGCAGGTAATCTGCCAGCCACGCGCCGACCTCGGTCTCGCGGCCGGTTGTGGAATCGATATCGATCAACGTCCGTGTCAGCGAGACGACGTCTAACGAATCCATGGCTCGAGCGCTGTTCGGGCGTCGGTCCGGTCGTCTCGGTATTTGACGATGACCGGCGTGGCGATCGACAGGCTCCACTCCAGTCCAGGGTTCTTCGTTACGGCGCGGGCCCCTGGTACGACTACGGCGCGCTCAGGGATGACGATCGGGTAGCCTGGCTCAGGTCTGAGTACACGGTTGCGTACGAGGTCGTAGACTGGAGTCGATCCGGTTACGATCGTACCGGCGCCGAGAACAGCGCGCGCCTTGATGACCGCTCCCTCATACACGCCCACCTGGCCACCGATGAGCACGTCGTCCTCCACGATGACGGGCAGGGCGCCGACCGGCTCAATCACTCCTCCGATCTGTGCGCCGGCGCTGACGTGCACGCGACAACCGATCTGCGCGCACGATCCGATGAGCGCGTGTGAGTCGATCAGGCTCTCATCGCCAACATAGGCGCCGATGTTGATGTACATCGGTGGCATGCAGATCACGCCGCGGCCTACGTAGGCACCGTCGCGAATCGCGGAACCGCCTGGGACGAGACGCGTTCCCCGCGATACATCAGGCCGCTTCAGCGGCAGCGTATCCTTGTCAGAGAAGAAGAGGGCGCTACCCTCGTTGGGCACGTCGACGACGTCACCACAGCGGAACGCAAGCAGGATTCCACGCTTGACCCATTCGTTGACGCGCCAGCCGGTTGGCGTCGAGGGGTCTGTTTCAGCCGCGCGTGCGCGACCTGTCGAGAGCGCCTCGCGCAGCTCGGCAACCACCGACCGTGATACAGCACGGTCCGCATCGTCGCCTTGCTCGAACAACAGCCGCACTCGATCGGCAAGCGCCAACTCAGACGTCGTCATCGAATCGATGCTGCTCCTCGCACCCCGGCCTCCACTCACGAGATGGCGATTCGTAGTTCGTCTCGCACCAATCCGAGCTGTTGCAGGACTTGCAGGATCCGCTCTCGTGATGCCGGACGCGGGGACACCATCGGCAGGCGGTAGACTTCTTCGATCAAGCCCATCGACGCCATAGCCGCCTTCACTGGCCCGGGATTCGATTCGACGAAGTTGATGAGCATCAACGGGAGTAGTCGTGTGTGCAGCGCGCGTGCCGAGCGAACATCGTCGTTTTCGGCGGCTTCCACGAGCTGGGCCATTTCCGCCGGGACCTCGTTGGCCGCGACGGAGATCACGCCATGTCCACCAATGACCATCAGAGGGAGCGCCATCGCGTCATCGCCAGCCAAGACGACAAAATCATCCGGCACCGCGCGGCAGACCTCGCATACCTGCTGCATGTTTCCAGATGCTTCCTTGACCCCGACGATGTTCGGAATCTCGGCGAGGCGGACCAACGTCGGGACGTCGATGTTGCAGCCGGTTCGGCTCGGCACGTTATACAGGACGATCGGAAGCGACGTGCTGTCGGCGATGGCTCGAAAATGCTGATATAAGCCTTCCGGCGTGGGCTTGTTGTAGTACGGTGCGACCGAGAGCAGACCGTTCGCGCCGACCCGTTCCACCTCGGCGACGAACCGAATGACCGCCCGCGTGTCGTAGCCGCCGGCGCCGGCCACGATCGGTATTGCGCCTGCCGCTTCCTCGACTACCAACTTCACGACTCGCAGGCGCTCATCGCTTGAGAGGGTCGGAGCTTCGCCTGTTGTTCCACAGGGCACGAGAAAATGCACGCCGGCCTCGATCTGCCGCCGTGCGAGCCGACGCACAGAGGCTTCGTCCAGAGCGCCAGTTCCGGAAAAGGGCGTGATCAACGCTGTTCCGCATCCGGTCAAGGTGTTCCTCATGGTAACCTCCTCGTCCTGTCTCGACGTGCGAGTGATACTGCCGCTTCCTACCGTGTCAACGTTTGCTCCAGACCGAGGACGTCGCGCATCGTGAACCAGCCTTGCTTCCCACGGATCCACCGAGCGGCGTCGAGCGCGCCGCGAGCGAACGTTGTGCGGTCGCGTGTGGTATGGGTCAGCTCGAGGCTGTCGAACAGACTGTCGAAGCCGACCGTGTGCGTGCCCGGGATGGACCCCGCTCTCGTGCACGCCACGTCGATGGCGCCGTCATAGCCGGCTCGCTCCAAGCCAGCCTTCAAGGCGAGTGCCGTGCCCGACGGGGCATCCCGCTTGGCGGCATGGTGCGACTCATGCAGCCAGGCCTCGTAGTCGTTCTGCTGCACGAACAGTTCCGCCGCACGTTCGACGATTGCCAAAAAGAGGGTGACACCGATTGAGAAGTTGGGGGCGGCGACGACCCCGATGCCGGCATCAGCGACGATCCGTTTCAGGCTCGCCTCTTCCGCGTGCCATCCGGTCGTTCCGACGACTACCGGCAGGCCGGCCGCCGCAAGTAGGGGTAGGTTCCTAATGAATGCGGAGGCTGTCGAGAAGTCGATCGCCACGTCTGCGCCCAGCGCACACGCTTCGCCGATCCCCTTCCCGTCGGCATTGTTCGAGCTGTCCAGGCAGGCGACGATCTCGAATCCATCACCTGCGCCGAGGCTCGTGACGAGTCTTCCCATTCGACCATGTCCAAGGAGCAGTACCCGCACGTGTGGCTTCCTCATTCGGTGGCTGACGAGCGGCAGGCCCTCACGTCAGGCTGCCTCTCGATTTCCATTCTCATGTTTCTCCAAAAAAAAACCCGTCGACTGGTTTAACCAGGTCGGCGGGTTCCAGGCTCGTGGTGGTTCTTGGCTACAGGTCGAGCGTCCAGCTCCCTCCAACTTGGGACAGGGGCTTGTAAACCCGTCGCTTACCGCCGTCTGACGTGCTGCACGTGACCATTAGCGAGGAAGTGTAAACACACTTCGCGCATTCGTCAAGCTGCATCTTCACATCCCGTTGGCGTTGGTGCACGAATCCCACACTCCCGGCGAGCAACCGTCGAGATCTTGGCCATCCTGACGGCCGAAGGAGCACGATCTCGGCATGAAGTCGAGAGTGCAGCCGAAGTACAAGACGAAATACCGCGTTGGGAATTGGCCGGAGTACGAGCGAGCCCTCGTCCAGCGAGGCGACATCTCAAGCTTCACCGCCGATAGTGCCTACGACACGATTGCAATCTACGAGGCTATGGATGCGCGTGGCGCCAAGGTCGTCGTTCCACCGACGAAGACTGCATCCGTATCGCGACGTAGACCGCGCGCGAGCGCTCGCGATCGCACAATCATGAGGATGAAGAAGATCGGACGCCGCCGGTGGAAGAAGGAGTCGGGCTACCACCAGCAGGCCCGCATGGAGAACACTTTCTTCAGGTACAAGTCGATCATTGGCGACCGGCTTCGTGCTCGGCACTCGAAGGCACAGGCAGCTGAAGCCGTGATCGCGTGCAACATCCTGAACCGGATGACCGAGGTTGGTCGGCCGGCCTCGTGCGCGGTCGGGCCGTGAAAATCGCCGGGGCGGGGGAGTTCACTGCTCTCGGGTTCATGCACCAACGCCGGCTTTGGTGGCCGATTAACGCCCCGCAGTGTGTCAGTTCGAGTGTCAAAACGGCGGTCAGCAAGGAGTCGCTGACTGCGGCCGGAAGGCTTCGGGTGAGCGTAGCGACGGGGGTCTTGATTTGCTTCAGCTCTCCCATATCTGTAATCTTCTGTATCTGTAACCAGGATCTTTCTGTGATGACGGCTGCGGTTGAGTTTGCAGGCATGATCGGTCGCGCTGCGAACTCCTGGGCCGCCTGAGGTCGATGATGTCCCGGGGGCACGTGGCCTGCGGCCGCGGCATGCATTCCCCGAACGGATGGCGCATGAAAACACTCGCTGCCGGTACGGCGTTGCTCGGGATCTGGCTTGCGGCTGGGAGTCAAGTCGGCGGTAGTGGTGCGACCCACTCGCCGGCTGGAGGCGGGCTGGTCGTCAGCCACGTCTCGGCCGGACCCTCTGCATTCTCATCCTCCTTTGGAGCTCCCGCGGACCTGAACCCGGTGGTGCAACAGTACTGCGTCCGGTGCCACAACGAACGGACCTTGCGGGGCAACCTCTCGCTCGCGACCTTCGACGTCGCGGCGGCCGATGAACGGGCCGAGACGGCGGAGAAGATGATCGCAAAGCTCCGGGCCGGCATGATGCCGCCGCCCGATGTCAGGCGGCCGGCCGATGGTTCGCTGCTGACCCTCGTCGAGACCCTGGAGACCGTGGTCGACGCGGCGGCGTCGGGCCACAGCAATCCAGGGACCCGAAGATTCCAGCGGATCAACCGGCCGGAGTACGAGCGGGTGATTCGCGACCTGCTCGCCCTGGAGATCGACGCCAGCCGCTGGCTGCCGGCCGACACCTATCTGGGCAACTTCGACAACATGTCGGACGCGCAGGGGCTGTCAACCACGCTGCTGGAGGCCTACCTGCGGGCGGCGAGCGACGTGAGCCGACTCGCGGTTGGTAATCCGAACGCCGTCCCGAGCTCGACGAAGTACACCAACCCGATCGAGGTCTCGCAGCACGCGTGGGACCAGATCGAGGGGACGCCGTTCGGGACGCGGGGGGGCATGGTCGTGACGCATGACTTCCCGGCCGACGGCGACTACGTCTTCACGATCGAGACGCTGTTCGGGAACGGCGTTGGCTTCGAGGATGTCGACATCTCGATCGACGGCGAGGGCGTGGCCCTGCTCGGCCTGGAGCACGCGGGTGGATCGAGCGTGCCGATCCAGACCGAGCCCATCTTCGTTCGCGCCGGCCAGCGCGAGGTCTCCGCGGCCTTCGTCCGCAAGATCGAGGGTCCCTACGATGATCGGCTGAGCCCGCACCAGTGGTCGTTCGTCGGAGGTGAGGACTCGCGGGCCTGGGCCAACTACGGCATCACCGCGCTGCCGCATCTCACCGACGTGATCGTCACCGGCCCGCGGCGCGTCGTCGGGCTCTCGGAGACGGCGAGCCGCGCGCAGATCTTTACCTGCCGTCCGGCCATGCCCAGCGAAGAGCGCGCGTGCGCCGAGGCGATCGTCTCCCGCCTGGCCCGCAAGGCCTACCGGCGGCCGGTCATGGCTGAAGACCTGGCCGGCCCGATGTCCTTCTACGACACGGGCGCCGCCGAGGACGGGTTCGAGGTCGGCGTGCGGACCGCGCTGCAGGCGGTTCTGGCCAGCCCGTTGTTCATCTTCCGTCTCGAAGCGCGGCCGGCTGGTGTCGAGCCGGGTGCAAGCTACCGTCTGAGCGACGTCGATCTGGCCTCGCGCCTCGCGTTGTTCCTCTGGGCCGCGAACCCGGACGACGAGCTGCTCCAGGTGGCTGCGGACGGCCGCCTATCGGACCCCGCGGTCCTGGCACAGCAGGTCGACCGGATGCTGGCGGATCGGCGGTCCGAGGCGCTGGCGACCCGCTTCGCCTCCCAGTGGTTGCGCCTGCAGGACGCCGAGGATAATTCGCCGGACCCGTACCTCTATCCCGACTTCACCGGGCAGCTACGCGACGACCTGGTGCGGGAGACGCAGCTCCTGTTCGATCACCTCGTGCGCGCGGATCGGAGCCTGCTCGATCTGTTCACCGCGGACTACACGTTCCTCAACGAGCGCGTGGCGGCGCACTACGGAATCGCGGGCGTGGCGGGCGACGAGTTCCGGCAGGTCCGCTACCCCGACGATACCCGGCGCGGCGTGCTGGGCCACGGGAGCGTCCTGCTGCTGACGTCGATGTCCGCGCGCACCTCGCCCGTGCTGCGGGGCAAGTGGGTGATGGAGGTGCTGATGGGCACGCCCCCGCCCCCGCCTCCGCCCAACGTGCCCGCGTTCGAGGCGACGGAGGGCGCCGCGGACGGCCGTCGCCTGAGCACCCGTCAGCGCCTCGAGGTGCACCGGGCCAACCCGACGTGCAACGCCTGCCACCGATTCATGGACCCGATCGGTCTGGCCCTGGACGGGTACGACGTGACGGGCCGTCTCCGGATCCGCGAGGACGGCGTGCCGCTCGACACCAGCGGCACGTTCTACGACGGCACCGACGTGAGCACGCCCGCCGAGCTTGTCGAGGTCCTCATGAAGCGTCCGATCCCGCTGGTGCGGAACTTTACCGAGAATCTGCTCGCCTACGCGATCGGGCGCCGCGTGGAGTACTTCGACCAGCCCCAGATTCGAACCATCGTGCGGGAAGCCGAAGCGAACGAGTACCGGTTGTCTTCGTTCATCCTGGGGGTCGTGCAGAGCGATCCCTTCCAGATGTCGCGATCTCCCGCGGCCGCTGAATAAGGAAAGTAGAGCCATGGCAGTCATCACCGGAAAGCACCTGTCTCGCCGCACGGTCCTGCGGGGTCTGGGCGCGTGCGTCGCGCTGCCGTACCTCGACGCGATGGAGCCCGCCGGGCGGTCGTGGCAGGGCACGCCGACCGCTGGCTTCACGCGCCTCGTGTGCATCGAGGAATCGATGGGGGCGGCCGGCTCCAGCGACTGGGGTGACGCGCAGCACCTGTTCGCACCGGCCCAGATCGGCCGCGAGTTCGAGTTCGGGGCGAACAGCCAACTGGCGCCGCTCGCGGAGTTCCGGGACCACATGACGATCGTCAGCAACACCGACTGCCGGTCGGCAGAGGCCTTTCGCGCCGAGGAGATCGGCGGCGATCACGACCGGTCGACGGCGGTGTTCCTGACGCAGGCCCATCCGAAGCAGACCCAGGGCTCGGACATCTTCCTGGGGACCTCGATCGATCAGCTGCACGCGCGACGCATCGGGCGGGAGACGGCGCTCCCGTCACTGGAGCTGTGCATCGAGGGGATCGACCGAGGCGGGGGCTGTGCCTACAACTATCACTGCGCGTACACCACTTCGCTGGCCTGGACCTCTCCCGACCAGCCGCTCCCGGCCATGCGCGAGCCGCGTGTCGTGTTCGAGCGGCTATTCGGCGCCGGCGACACGCCGGAGGACCGGGCGGCCCGCCGTCGGACCGATCGCAGCCTGATCGACTGGATCGCCACCGAAGTGTCCCGGCTGAAGCGCAGCTTGGGCGCCGTGGATCGCGTCGCGCTGGACGAGTATGTCGATCACATCCGCGAGATCGAGCGGCGCATCCAGTTGGTCGAAGCGCGCAACAGCAGCGGCGAGGAGCGAGCGATGCCGGAAGCCCCCTCGGGAGTTCCCGACTCGTATGAGGAGCATATGCGGCTGATGTTCGACTTGCAGTTGCTGGCGCTCCAGAGCGATCTCACCCGGGTCATCACGTTCAAGACCGGGTTCGATCAGTCGAATCGCGCCTTCCCGCAGAGCGGAACCACGAAGTCCATCCACGGGGCCTCGCACCACGGCAACGTCCCCACAGACATCATGGACTTCAACAAGATCAACACGTATCGCCTCAGCCAGCTCGCCTACTTCCTCGAGCAAATGCGGGATACGGTCGAGGGCGAGGCGTCGTTACTGGACAAGACGGCGATCGTCTGGGGTTCGCCGATGGCCGACCCGAACCTGCACAACCACCGGCGGGCGCCCCTGCTGCTCCTGGGGCACGCGAACGGTGCCCTCGAGGGCGGCTTGCATCTGCGCGCCGAGCGGGGCACGCCGATGGCAAACGTGTTCGTGAGCCTGATGCAGAAGATCGGGCACCCGGAGATGCAGGCGTTCGGCGACAGCACGGGACAGTTCCCGCTGGACGCCCCGCGCGGGCCCGCCGTCACCAAGCGCGGCAACGTCTGAGGTTCGAGCAACGAGAGGGAGGAAGCGCATGAGAGCGATCTCTGTCGCTGTGACGTCGGCGGTCTTCGTTATCACCCTGGGCGCCGGGGCGGCCCCGGCGGCCGCCCAATCCGGCCCCGACGCCTCGCTCATCGATGCCGCGCGTGTGGGAGACGCGGCAGCCGTCCGGTCGCTCCTCGATCGCGGGGCCGACGTGAACGCGGCGCAGGGCGACGGCATGACCGCGCTGCACTGGGCTGCCGATCGCGGCCACACCGAGGTCGCCGAGTTGCTGATCTGGGCCTCCGCCGATCTGGAGGCGACGACGCGGATCGGCAGCTACACGCCGCTTCACATCGCCAGCCGCGGCGGACACGGTCCGGTGGTCAGCCGGCTGCTCGCCGCCGGCGGCGATTCCGGTGCAGTGACCACGAACAGTGGCGTGACGCCGTTGCACCTTGCGGCCGCGGCGATCGGCGGGGCTGGTGCGGTGACAGCGCTCTTGAATCACGGGGCGGACGCGAACACCCGCGAATGGTCGGCGGGGCAGACCCCGCTGATGTTCGCCTCTGCATCCAATCGCAATGCAGCCGTCACAGCACTGCTGCGGGGCGGCGCGGACCCCAGGGTCAGCACGAAGGTTGTCGACGTGCTCCCGAGCCTGGCGCTCGACCGGGAAGCCAGTAGACGCTTCCGCGAGATAATTGCCGAGTTGCAAGAAGCCGAGGGTACGGATGCGGAAGTGAGCCCAACCCAAGTGCAGGCGGCCATCCAGGCCCAGCGGGAGTTCCTGCAGTCCGGCCATGACGTCGGCGAGGTCGATGGGCGCTCGCTCGCGCGTCTCCGGCCGGACTACCCGGGCGGCCCGGACGTCGTCCGTCCACCCTACCGGGAAGTGCTCGTCGGGAAGACGGGCGGCATGACGGCGCTGCTGCACGCGGCGCGCGAGGGGCACATCGAGGCGGCGGCGGCCCTGCTGGAGTGGGACGCGGACGTCAACCAGGTGAGTGGCGGGGACCAGACCAGCCCGCTGCTGATAGCCGCGCTCAACGGGCAGTTCGATTTGGCGCTGGTCCTCATCGAGCACGGCGCCAACCCGGACCTGGCCTCGTCCACCGAAGCGGTCTCGCCGCTGTTTGCCGTCCTCCAGACCCAGTGGGCGCCGAGGTCCAACTATCCGCAGCCCCGGGCGCAGGACCAGCAGCAGGCGGAGTACCTGGACGTGCTGAAGGCTCTGCTCGAGGCCGGTGCCGACCCGAACGTCCGGCTGAATACGCACCTCTGGTACTGGGAGTACGGGCTCACGAAAATGGGGATCGACCTGACCGGCGCGACGCCGTTCTGGCGCGCCGCCTTCGCGCAGGACATCGACGCCATGAAGCTGCTGGCGGCGCACGGCGCGGACCCGAACCTTCCGACCCGATGGCCGGAGGTCGGCATGCGGGAGCGGCGGCAGCAGGACGGGCGGCAGCAGGAGGATTCTGGCTTGCCCTACATTCCCGAAGGAGCGCCGAGCGCCTCGCCGATCCACGCGGCCGCCGGAGGCGGCTACCTTGGGCTGGGCGCGTTCAGCGTGCGGAACCGGCCGGACCAGTTCCTGCCCGCCGTGAAGTATCTGGTCGAGGAGCACGGCGCCGACGTGAACCTGTCCGACTCCTGGGCCTACCGGCCGCTCCATTACGCGGCGTCGCGCGGCGACAACGAGATGATCGAGTACCTCGTGTCGCAGGGGGCGGACGTCACGACGCTCACCCGGCTGGGCCAGTCGACCGCCGACATGGCACGCGGCGGGCGAGCCGGCTTCTTCACACGCGTGCCGTACCCGGAGACGGTGGAGCTGCTGACGGGTCTGGGCTCGACGCTCGAGTGCCTCAACACCCACTTCCTCGATACCGGGGACGTCTGTGAAGGGGCCGGCGTCAACGACGTCTGGGCGCCGCCGGCCGCGGACGGACACGAGTCCACCAGAACACCCCGGGAGAAGCAGTAGCGATGAAGTCGAGATCCATCTTGTTCGTGCTCGCTCTCGCCGCGTCGGTAGCCGTCACGGGCTGTGCCGGTGAGAACCAGGCCGCGCCGGCGCCGGAAACTGACGCCGCGATGTCGGGCGGGCCGATCACCAAGGGTGGGGACGACCGGACCGGTCAGTACGACGTCGTCGAGAACTGGTGGAAAGCCGCGCCGAACCATGACGACGTGTGGGGATGGGGGCAGGTCGCCGGCCTCGCGGTCGACACTGCCGACCGGATCATCGTCGTGACCCGGGGCGACTGGCCGGCGAACCGGCGCGAGCCGCGGCAAGGGCGGCTGCGCCGGACCAACTTCATCGTCGTGGCCGACGGCCACGGGAACATCGTGGAGCAGTGGAGCCAGTGGGACTCCATCCTGACCCTCCCGCACCAGGCCTACATCAGCCCCTACGACCCGGAGCGGCACGTCTGGGTCATCGACAGCGGCGGCGGCCAGGGCCACCATCAGGTCCTGAAGTTCAACAACGACGGCAGCGAGCTGATGATGCAGCTCGGCGATAAGGATCATGCGACGACCCGCGCCGACGCCCGGGCGAACCCGAATCCGGGGCCGTACACCTACGGATGGCCGTCCAAGCTGGCCTTTCTCCCGGACGGCAGCTTCCTGCTGGCGGACGGCTACTGGAACTCCCGCATCATCAAGTACACCGAGGCCGGCGAGTTCGTGAGCGAGTTCGGAAGCCTCGGAGACGGTCCCGGCCAGTTCGACTTGCTCCACGGCCTCGCGGTCGACCGGGACGGCCGCATCTACGTTGGCGACCGGACGAACGATCGGATCCAGGTCTTCACCGAGGACGGGGAGTTCATCGAGGAATGGCCCGACATCTACGATCCGGTCAACATCTGGCTCGATGAGGACGGGTGGGTCTGGGTAATCTCCGCCCGACTGAACCGGGTGCTCAAGTACAGCACGGCCGGCCAGCTCCAGTACCACTGGGGCACGTACGGCCAGACCGCCGGCACCTGGGAGGGCGGCCTGTCTCGTCCGCACCAGCTCGACATGGACGAAAACGGCGCGATCTACATCGCCAGCTACGATGGCGCGTGGGTGAACAAGTTCCTGCCGAAGCCGGGAGCCGATCCGAGCAAGCTGATCGGTAAGCGACTGCTGCTGACCAACTAGCCCTCGAGTGGGTCTTGTCAAGTTGAGGAAAATTCGGCTGACCGACCCCCAAGATATTGCTCACGAGTCGTGTGCGGAGCCGCCATGTGGTGGACAAATTTAGGGGGTTTGCCATCAACTTTACAGTGCGTCCCGACGGCACCACAGGGAGAAACGTACCGGACGCTGGCGTCGTAGAAGTACGACAGTAGTCGCGAATGATCCCACGAAGCCGAGAGTCAAGAGTCATGACCGATCACCACGAGTTTTTCCTGCCCGAGAGCCAGCCCGCCCCGTCGCGGCGCGAGTTCATCAAGGGCGTCATCGCGTCCGGCGTGGCGGTCTCGAGCGTGGCGTATGTGCCGACGACGTGGGCGCAGTCCGCGCCTAGCAGGTCGGGCGCGGTGGAGCGTCTCCTGTCGCTGAACGTGAACGGACAGACCCGCCGCGTCGACGTGCTGCCCAACGAAACCCTCGCGATGACGCTGCGCTACAAGCTCGGGCTCACGGGCACGAAGCTCGGGTGCGACCGCGCCGAGTGCGGCGCGTGCACCGTCATCATTGACGGCGTCACCCACTACTCGTGCTCGACCCTGACCCACCGGGTGCGCGGGCGCCAGATCACGACCGTCGAAGGGCTGGAAAGCCCGTCCGGTGAGCTGCATCCGGTGCAGCAGGCGTTCATGGACGAATTGGGGCCGCAGTGCGGGTTCTGCACGCCGGGGCAGGTCATGTCGGCCGTGGCGCTGCTCGCGGCCAACCCGAACCCCACGCGGCAGGAAGCGCGCGAGGCGATGGCGGGGAATCTGTGCCGGTGCGGAGCCTACGACCACTATTTGAACGGGGTCATGCGCGCGGCGAGGGAGAGTTGAGATGGCGAACGTGCTGATTGGCAAGAACTTCACACCGCCCGACGTCCGCGGCAAGGTGACCGGACGCGCGAAGTACGCGGAGGACTTCCGCGCCGACGGGATGCTCTTCTGCCGGCTCCTGACCAGCCCGATGCCGCATGCCCGGGTCCGCGACATCGACGCCTCGGCGGCGCTCGCGATGCAGGGCGTCGTCGCCATCCTGACCGCCGATGAGGTGCCGGAGGTCCAGGCGCCCCGCGATCCGATTCTGACGAACGAGCCGCACTACGTGGGCGCGCCGATCCTGGCCGTCGCCGCGGTGGACGAGACGACCGCCGAGGATGCGATCGCGAAGATCAAGGTCGACCTCGAGCTGCTGCCGTTCACCGTGGATCCGCTCGAGAGCCTCCGGCCGGACGGACCCGACGCCTGGCTGGAGGGCAATGCGGTGGTGCCGCGCGAGGGACTACGCGAAGTCAAGTGGACGGCGGAGGACTTCGCGGCGGCCGGCGACGGTGAGCTGCCGATGGGCGAGCCGACCGCGACCTGGTCCTACGGGGACCTCGAGGCAGGTTTTGCGAAATCGGCGGTGACCCTCGATGAGACGTTCGTGACGGCGAGCACCTCCCACCACTCCATGGAACCCCGGACTGCCATGGCCTACTGGGAGAACGGCACCTGCCATCTGTATGGGTCCAACCAGAGCCAGAGCTTCGTCGTGCCGGGCTTGGCCAACTACCTCGAGATCGAGCCGGACAAGCTGGTCTTCGTGGGCGAGAACTGCGGCGGCGGGTTCGGGTCGAAGGGCTCCGCCTACCCGATCCAGGCGGTGCCCGCCCTGATGGCGAAGAAGACCGGGCGGCCCGTCATGATGCGGATCAGTCGCGCCGAGGAGTACGCCATCGGCTCGGCCCGGCCCGGCTTCCAGGGCCGGATCAGGATGGGGTTTCGCGACGACGGACGCCTGCTCGCGTGCGACCTGTACATCGTCCAGGAGAGCGGCTCGAACTCCGGCGGTGGCGACTGGAACGCCGCGGCCAGCGCCATGTCGATCGTCTACACGCCCGAGGCGATGCGATTCCGCGGCATCTCGGTCCTGACCAACACGCCGCCCCGCGGAGCCCAGCGCGGTCCGGGGCAGAACCAGATCGCCATTGCCGTGGAACCGCTGCTCGACAAGGCGGCGCGGAAACTCGGCATCGACCCGTTCGCGATCCGCCGGATCAACGCGCCGGATCACGATTCAAGATACGGGGGCGATCGCGGGGCGATCACGAGCGCCTACATGCGGGAAGCGCTGGACCAGGGGGCTGAGAGGTTCGACTGGACAGGCAAGCGAGCCCAAAGCGGCGAGCGGCGCGGCTCGAAGGTGATCGGCGTCGGCATCGGCCAGGCGTTCCATTCGGCCGGGTCGAACGGCTTCGATGGCCTGGTGCGGCTGAGCCCGGAGGGCACGCTGCACATCCACACCGGCGTCGGCAACCTGGGCACCTACTCGTATGCGTCCACCTCGCGCGTGGCGGCCGAGGTGCTGAAATGCGACTGGGCGCACTGCGTCATCGAGCGGGGCGACTCCAGTCGCGGGCTGCCCTGGAACCTCGGGCAGTTCGGCAGCAACACGTCGTTCACGATGACGCGCACGAACTACGCCGCAGCGATGGACGCGGTCGCAAAGCTCAAGGAGATCGCAGCGCACGATTTGGGCGGCTCGCCCGACGACTACGACATCGGGAACGAGACGGTGTTCCGGCGGGGCAACCCGTCACGCCGGCTCACCTACGCGGCGGCGGCCCAACGCGCCATCCAGCTGGGCGGAAAGTTCTGCGGCGAGGAGATGGCCGAGGATCTGAACCCGATGACGAAGGCGGCGGTGCGCGGCCTGGCCGGCACCGGGCTCATCGGTGCCGCCAAGGACACGCTGGAGCGCCAGGGGATGGTGCCGGCGCTCGCCGCCGGCTTCATCCGGATCGAGCTGGACCTGGAGACCGGCAAGTTCGAGATCCTCGACTACCTGGGCGTCGCCGACTGCGGCACGGTCATGCACCCGCAGGGGCTCGCGGCGCAGATCCGGAGCGGCGCCGTGATGGGGTTCGGCCTGGCCGCGCTCGAGCGCCAGGTCTACGATCCGCACTACGGCCTGCCGTGCTCGGTCGGCCTGCACCAGGCCAAGCCGCCGACCTATCTGGATGTGCCGAGTACGATGGATGCGGATGCGGTGGACCAGCCCGACCCGCAGAGCCCGATGGGCACGAAGGGGATCGGCGAGCCGTTGATGGGCTGCGCGGGCGCCGCCCTGCTGTGCGCCATCTCCGACGCGCTGGGCGGCCACTACTTCAACCGGACGCCGGTGCTGCCGGACATGATCGTGAACGCGGCGTCCGAGCGACCGCAGTCCCACAAGCCGTTGCAAGTCAACACCGACTGAGGAACCTCATGGCGAACGACATGATGCCGCATTTCGAGCTGTTCCAGCCTGCGGATCTGGAGACCGCGTTCGAGCTGCTGGATCGTTGGGGCGACCGCGGGTGGACGCTGGCCGGCGGCCACGACAGCCTCGGCTGGTTCAAGGATCGGGCCAGGACGCCCGACGCGGTGATCGACCTCGAGGGTATTTCGGAGCTCAAAGGGGTCCGCGAAGTCGGCAACGGTCTGGAGATCGGAGCCCTGACGACACTCACCGAGGTCGAGCGCGACCCGCTGGTGCGGGCACGGTTCGGCCTGCTCGCCGAGGCCGCCCGTCGCGTGGCGACCCCGCAGATCCGGAACACCGGGACGCTCGGCGGCAACCTCTGCCAGGACACCCGGTGCTGGTACTACCGCTACGGGCTCGACTGCTACCGGGCCGGGGGGAACATCTGCTACGCCGACACGCCGGTCGCGATGAATCGGGAGCACTGCCTCTTCGAGGCCGACCGCTGCGTGGCGGTGACGCCGTCGGACACGGCGCCCGCCCTGGTCGCGCTGGACGCATCAATCGTGATCCGCAACTCACGCGGCGAGCGCGTCGTCGACGCCGAGGACTTCTTCATGCCGCCCTCTGTGGATATCCGGCGCATGACCATCCTCGAGCCGGGCGACATCTTGACGGCGATCCGCATCCCCGAGACCTGGTCGGGTGCCCGCTTCTATTTCGAGAAGGTGGCCGACCGGAACTCGTGGGACTTCGCCCTGGTGAGTGTCGCGACCGCGATGCGCGTCGACGGTGCCGGTACGATCGAGGACGTTCGGATTGCGTGCGGCGCCGTGCAGTGCACGCCGCGCCGCCTGCACGAGGTCGAGGCCCTCATCCGGGGTCGTGCCCAGAGCGAGGAGACGGCCGAGCTGGCCGCCGCCGCGGCCGCGCACGGCGCGCGGCCGTTGAACTACAACCACTACAAGATTCCGCTCATGCAGAATCTGGTGAAGCGGTCGCTGCGCCACGCCTAGCAGCTAGCGTCAAGGCTTGGCGCCCTCACCCCGACCCTCTCCCGGAGGGAGAGGGAGCCACGTGACGCGCCTGCGCGATCCCCTCTCCCCGGAGGGGAGAGGGCTAGGGTGAGGGGGTCACGAGCAGTTGGATCGTGCCGTCCCGCTTGCTCATTGCTCATTGTTCAATGTTCAATGTTCAATAGAAAAATCTGACCGTCCGGCCCCACGCGCCTGCAAGGCGTCTATTATTTCTCATGCCGATGAGCATGCTGGCGTCCTTTCCCTGATGCGGGTCGATCTCGACGCGCCCGACCACACAACCCTCTCCCGGCGTAGTCAGCGCCTCGATGTGGAGTGCCACCTCGTCCCGACCAACGAGTTCCTCCATCTCATCGTCGACGCCACAGGGCTCTCGGTCGTCGGCGAAGGCGAGTGGGCGGCAACTTGACAACGCCAATGAATTTCTTCATTTTCTCCCTCTCTAGTTTACCGGGCACCGTCAAGTTGGGGGACGTGGGCGGCCGAACTGAAGCGGCCATTTGTTGTTCACGTGGCCGCGTGGTGATGCGTCGCCAATGTAGAGCCGAGGTTCATCAGCTTATTAGATTATAGTCGTCAGCATCCTCTTCATCTGTTATGTCACATTATTCCAAGCTCTTTAGCCTGAAACAAATGACAGAGAGCCACTCGATTTCACGCCTTACACGTAGGGGGAATCTCCCCGGTAGCAAGATCTTTTTGATGAGTTTGTTGTTGAGCCTGCTGCTGAACATGAGCGGATGCGCCGGAAACGAAATCCGCCTTGACCTGGAAGAAAATGGAGGTCTTTTCCTGCCTGATGGTTTTGAAGCCCAGGCCCTGATCAACCAGCTTGACGGCAAGGTCCGGCATATAGCTGTGAACGACAATGGTGATGTGTATGTCAAGCTACGCGAAGCATATGAAGACTATGGCAATGCTGTCTTGCGCGATACGGATGGAGATGGACGAATTGATGACGTCAGACACTTCGGGAAATATCCTATCTATGGCCGCTATGGGACGGCCATGCGGATCCATCAGGGCTATTTGTATTTCAGTTCGCAGAAGACGGTCTACCGCCAGAAACTAAGCCCCGGCAAGATGGTGCCAGAAAGCGAAATGGAGGAAATCGTCATCGACCCCAATGAGCCACCTGCACGCGAACATGTAGGCAAGCCCATCGCTTTTGACAATGAAGGGCATATATTTGTTCCCTTCGGCGCGCCTTCCAATGCTTGTCAGGATCCCAAAAGAACCCCAGGCCAGCCTGGCGTGGATCCCTGTCCACAGCTCGAAACCTACGGCGGGGTCTGGCGATTTGATGCGGATACGCCAAATCAAAGCCAGGCGGATGGCATCAAATTCGCCACCGGGATCCGGAGTCTGGTAGGTATGGATTGGAATCCTGTGGATGGCAACCTCTACACGGTCATGCATGGGCGCGATGACCTGGTGCGCATGTTTCCCAATCATTTTGATGGTTGGAAGAGTGCCTTGTTACCAGCAGAGGAGTTTATCCGGGTGACCGAAGGTGCGGACTTTGGCTGGCCCTATTGCTACTATGACCAGCTGCAGGGTAGGAAAGTGTTGGCACCTGAATATGGAGGTGACGGGTATATCGTTGGCAGATGCAGTGAATACGACTTACCCATACGAGGTTTTCCAGGCCATTGGGCGCCCAACGACCTCGTCTTCTACCGGGGAGATCAATTTCCAGAACGCTATCGAAATGGTGCGTTCATCGCTTTCCACGGCTCCACCAATCGTGCGCCCTATCCCCAATCTGGCTATATCATCGGCTTCGTTCCTTTTGAGGATGGGCGACCCAGTGGTTCAACAGAAATATTCGCTGATGGATTTGCCCGAGTAGACCCCATTGTGGATGTAGGGGATGCTGTATTTCGCCCGATGAGCATTGCGTTAGGACCTGATGGCTCGCTGTATGTGGGTGAAACCGAGCATGGGGCCATCTGGCGGATTCGATTTACAGGCGACAAAGCTTCGTTTGGGAACACCCAATTGGCGGCGATGGAAGCACGCAAACAGCTGAACCATATCCGAACCCCTGATCCCATTAGAGACAATCTTCAACCCACCGATCTCACCGGAGGTGAGCTCACCTATTATCTCTATTGCAATACCTGCCATCAATCCAATGGCGAAGGAGATGGTGCCCGCTTCCCGCCGATTGCCAAGACCGATTGGGTAAGCGGTGACAAAGAACGCCTCATAGGACTTACGCTGAACGGGATGGAAGGAGATATTGAGGTGAACGGCGAGACCTATAACAATGTCATGCCGCAGCATAGGTTCCTGACAGATCAGCAAATTGCGGAAGTTCTGACCTATATTCGGGGGAGTTTTGGGAACCGTGCAAGTGGGGTCAGTGAAGAGGAGGTGAGTAAGAGCAGGAATATCCACGAATAAAGCATCAGGTTGTCCTTCAAATCTAATCGCGGGACGAGCCCCACGCTGTGTCCGTCAACTTGACGATACCCCCAACACGCCTCGCAGCTTCCTCTTGAGGGTCGCCATGCCATAAGGCTTCTGGATAAAGTCGGAGACGCTTCCAGCGTCGACCCGTGCCGAGACCTCGTGTTCGCTGAATCCGCTTGCGAGAAGAATGCGGACGTCGCCTCTCCGCCCAGCGAACCCGAGAGTACGGCGTCCGCCTCGCACTCGGCGCTCTGCCGGGAGACTTGGTCGGGCTCGTGCTCAAACGAGGTATGGCGCTGACGGCGGCCGGCATCGCGCTTGGTCTCCTAGGCGGTCACGCGGGTCCTCGCGGGAATGCTCTACGCCGTGACGCCGCTCGACCCCATGACGTTCGCCCTCGCGGCTTTCGCGCTGTGCTCCACGGCGGTTGTCGCCGGCCTCTATCCGGCGAGGCGCGCCGCCACGGTCGACCTGATGGACGCGTTGCGCGACGAGTAGCGGGCAACTCCCTCGGGCTGGCGACCGCTCGCAGCGGTCACGACAACGACGACCGGCGGCGGCGTTGTCACGTTGACGTTTCAACGTGACAGTTCCGTTTCAGGTCCGCCGCGCTGCTCGTGCGTGGACCTGGTCCGCCGCCCGCCAGGTCAGCGGAATCCGAGATCCTCCACCATGTCCACCGGTCAGCGGAATCCGAGATCCTCCACCATGTCCACCGGGGCGCTATGATCCGAGAGCAAGTAGCCACGCATGATCGCGTGAAGCTCGACCAGTTTCGTCATCGCATCGGGTGACACGGTTCCACCCAGCATATTATTCGTCTCACCTGGGTCGGTCGCCAGGTTGTACAGCTGGAGATTGTCCAGGTCGCCGGTCACGTCCGCCCGGGTGGGATCGACCCCGACACCCTGCGGGTTGGAGAATCCCCCGCCGCTGCCGCTGCTGAAGATCAGCTTCCACTCGTTGCCCGCGTCATCCTTCTGGGTAATGGCGTATCGGCCGCCGTACGACACGCTGAATTGGGCTTCCCGAATACGCTGGTCGGTGCCGTCGCTCAGGAGCGCCGGGAGGATGTTCCAACTGTCGACCGCCTCGGTCGGCCGCAGGGGCGCACCGGCGATCGCCGCGGCGGTGCGGGTGAAGTCGAGCAGATTGATCAGCTCGCTGTTGACCGTCCCCGGCTGAATCGTCGAGCCGGCCGCGGTGCCGTCACCCCAACGGGCGACGAAGGGCACCCGATGCCCGCCCTCCCACGTATCGGCCTTCTGGCCGCGAAGGTACGTGCCATCGGGGAACACGCCGGTGCCGTGGTGGTCGCGATGGTTGGATCGAGCTCGGTTGGCGCCGTTGTCGCTGGTGAAAATGAACAGCGTGCTGTCCAGCTCGCCCTTGTCCACCAAGGCCCGCACGACATGTCCCACGACGCTGTCGACCTCTTTGACGTAGTCGGTGTAGAGATGCGCCGTCGCTCCTTGAAAGTCCGGATGGGGTGAATCAGGTGTATGCGGCGCCGAGAGTGCGATGTAGAGAAATATTGGTGTCTCTCCGCCGGCGTTGTCGTCGATGAATTGCAACGCCTGGGTCTGCAATCGGCGTTGAATCGCGTTGAAATCGCCGTCGGGGTCGCTCCACCCCGGCCGAAGCGAATCATCGTACTGGTCGATTTGATCGCCCCCACCCCGCGGGGTCCAAACCGCCTGCTCCGTCACCCACCCGCCGTTCTCGAAATACTTGTAGGGAGAGATGTCAGCCGAGGAGACGTGACCGAACGAATAATCGAATCCTCGCTCGCTGGGGCCATCGCTGATCCCCCGGCTCCAGTCGGGGACGATGTCGCGATCTCCGGGATCTCCGGTAATCCGCTGGCCACCGGCATCGTAGACGTTGTAGCCGAGATGCCATTTTCCGACAAACCCCGTCGTGTATCCCGATTCCCGGAGCACCTGGGCGACGGTCCGCGTGGTCGGTGCCACCCACACGTCGCCGTAGTCGAACTGCACGCCGCTGGGCCGGCCGATGCGGAAGTTATGATTTCCGGTCAACAATCCATACCGCGTTGGGCTGCAAACGGCCGAGGGCGTGTGCGCGTTGGTGAATCGCATCCCGGCAGCGGCCAACGCGTCGATGTTCGGCGTCGCCACAGCAGAGAGATGCGAATTGTAGCTGGAGACATCACCGTACCCCATGTCGTCGGCCATGATGAGCACGATGTTGGGTCGATCGGAGACTTGAGCCAGGCATGGGCTCGAGCTCACCGCAAACGGCAGTGCACACCAGCCCAGCAGGCACGCCGCCGAACGCAACGCCCTCGCCACAGACCCGATGACAGACCGCCTCACCGCCTACTCCTCGATTCTGATCGCCACTGCGCTCCCCGACTTACCGTGCCGCGTACGCCTTGCTGAAGCCGATCCCTCGGAAACCGACGGATCTGAGCCGACAAGCCCCGTGGTGTTGGTCCAGAACTGGTTCTCCGCACTCGAACGCCTCGTCCCTACCCCTAATCGTGTTAGACCGAGGATTACACCATGCTCAAGGGAGTTACTGTATGACCGGCATGCCCTGCGAGGCCACGACTTGCCACCGCCCGTCGCGTTCGGCGAAGACGTCCGTGAAGCGCAGTCACCACCGATGAACCATCGCTTCCTGTTACCGTGGTGCGCCCGGTGACCACACGGACCTCACCAACGAAATGAACCCTGATTGCGTCAATGGTCATGGCTTCGATTGGCGGATCTCCGGTGGCGAACATCTCCCCCATCACCTCAGCCTTTGTCCGTAGACGGCCCGTAATGTCGATCACGCTCCAGTCTGTGGCGAAGACCTGGTCGATCGGCTCACGGTCCCCGTCTACCCACGCTCGTGCGATCTGCTGCTCGAGCTCAGCTAATTCATCAGCGACGGTCGGCGTTTGCGCGGTCACGATCGACCCAGAGATGACGGCAACGGCCAGCGCGACAGGCATTCGACGCATGAGAACCTCCGTTGACGGATGAGCAGGCCTTTCTCGCATCATACGTTCCGGCCTCTGGTTCTGAACAGTCGCTGACAGCACCCAGCGGCAACACGTTCGGGCATGATGGAAGTCTGCGAGCAAAGGCCACCGCCACGGCGGCTGACCCGAACCACAGCGCCAGGGGCGTCTGGGCCGGGTGTTGCGAATCTCTGGGCCAGACACTAGGATTCATCCGATCCTCGAGAAGGGAGGGCAACCATGACTGACAGTCGAGGGCTCGGTATGACGCGAGGTCGTTTGGCGCTCGTTTCGTTGGCGCTCGCGGCGATGGTCGCCTGCGGCGGAGCGGAGTCGGTGGCCCCTGACACAGACATGGAGACGGAAGCGGAGCTCACCAGCGACTTTGTGTCGCGGCTCCTGCCCAATCCGGCTCCCGAGGTCATTACGCAATGGGCCGATCTTCCAGACGACCGGACGTGGGGATCGACGGCCGGCATCGACATCGGTCCTGACGGCCACGTCTGGACGTATGACCGCTGCGGCGCCAACGGTCTGGACGGCGGGTGCGAAGCCAACCCCGACGTCGATCCGATCCTGAAGTACGACCGCAACACCGGCGAGCTCTTGGCCGCCTTCGGCGCCGGCCTGTTCGTGCTGCCGCACGGGCTCCACGTCGACGACGAGGGGAACGTCTGGGTGACCGACTCACAGGGGAACGACGCCGGGACCAAGGGCCACCAGGTGATCAAGTTCAGCCCGGACGGTGAGGTCCTTCTCCGGCTCGGGGTGGCTGGCCAGCCGGGCAGCGGTCCGGGCCAGCTCAACGAGCCGTGCGATGTCATCACCGCGCCGAACGGCGACATCTTCGTCTCGGACGGCCACAGCGGCCAGAACCCGGATCCGCCGCTGGGCGCAACCGGGCGAATCCTCAAGTTCGACCCTGAGGGCAACTTCATCAAGGAGTGGGGCGAGATCGGCTTCAGACCTGGGCAGTTCCGCACACCGCACGCGCTCGAGTTCGACTCCCAGGGCCGGCTGTACGTCGCCGACCGCGGAAACCATCGCATCCAGATCTTCGACCAAGACGGGAACCTCCTGGAGATGTATCACCAGTACAGCCGGATCAGCGGCCTGTTCATCACGGCGGACGACACGCTGTACGCGATCGACTCAGAGTCGCAAGCGCGAAACCATCCGGGCTGGCTGACGGGTGTGCGGATCGGACCGGCCAATGAGGACCGGCTGACCGGGTTCATTCCACCGCACGCGCACGAGACCCGCATCCTGCAGGGGGTTGCCGGCGAAGGCGTGGCCGTCGATGCCGACGGCAACGTGTACGCGGCAGAAGGCCCGGGCTCGCGCCCAACGGCCGGGGGCGGGGTTACGAAGTACGTGAAGCCTTAGACGATGCGGCACGGTCAAATTGATGTTGAACGGACAAGGCTCCGCCGCCGATGAGGCGAGGACTCAGACCTTTGTGTGTGTCGCTCGCACTAGCGAGTCGGCTGCTGAAACACTTCCGCCAGATTGCTCTCGTATTGCCGCGTGCTGTGAATAACTGACGGCAGGACCGTGTGCTGCGCCGCCGCGTAGCGGCGCAGCGGGTGTCCAGACCGCGAGACTCCCGGCCTTGACCTTTCAACAACTTGACCGTGCCACCCGCAGACGTAAGGTAACGCCTCAATGCAAGAGATCCGCCGGCTGCTCGTCGCCAACCGCGGCGAAATCGCTATCCGTATCTTCCGCGCCGGACACGAGCTCGGTATCGGCACGGTCGCTGTGTACACGCACGAGGATCGCTACGCGCTGCATCGGTTCAAGGCGGACCAAGCCTACGAGATCGGGACGCCGGGCGAGCCGATCAAGTCCTATCTCGACGTCACGGCCATCGTCGGGCTGGCAGTCGAGCAGTCGATCGACGCCATCCACCCCGGCTACGGATTCTTGTCGGAGAGCCCCGCGCTGGCCCGCGCCTGCGCAGAGGCGGGCATCCTCTTCGTGGGCCCGCGTGTGGATCTCCTCGAGCAACTGGGCGACAAGGTCGCGGCCCGCGCCCTGGCGACGCGGGCCGACGTGCCCGTGCTGCCGGGCAGCGAGCACCCAGTGGCCGACGTGGCCGACGCCAGACGTCTGGCCCAACGGCTCGGCTACCCCGTCCTGCTGAAGGCCGCCAAGGGAGGGGGTGGCCGCGGCATGCGGATCGTCGAGCGCGCGGGCGAGCTCGCGGCCAGGCTCGACGAGGCCCAGCGCGAATCGATGGCGGCGTTCGGCAACCCGGACGTCTTCCTCGAGCGCCTCATCGCCCGCCCGCGCCACATCGAGGTGCAGCTCTTCGGCGACCAGCACGGTCACCTCGTGCACCTGCACGAGCGCGACTGCTCCGTGCAGCGGCGCCATCAGAAGGTGGTCGAGTTCGCGCCGAGCCTGCTCCCGCAGGCGGCGCGCGAGACCGTCTGCGAGTATGCCCTGGCGCTCGGTCGGGCCGTGACGTACGACAATGCCGGAACGGTCGAGTTCCTCATGGACTCAAAGACGGGCACGTTTTTCTTTATCGAGGTCAACCCGCGCATCCAGGTCGAGCACACGGTCACCGAGGTGGTCACCGGCGTGGATATCGTCAAGGCACAGATCCTGGTGGCGCAGGGCGTCGCGCTGGATGACGCGCGCATCGGCCTCCCGTCGCAAGCGGCAGTGAGCGTGCGCGGGCACGCGATTCAGTGCCGCGTCACGACCGAGGTCCCGGAGAACTCGTTCATCCCGGACTACGGCAAGATCGCCCACTACCGCTCACCCGGCGGGATGGGCGTGCGTCTGGACGCCGGCACGGCGTTCTCCGGTGCCGTCGTCACGCCGTATTACGACTCGCTCCTGGTCAAAGTCATCACCTCGGGGCAGCGGTTCCAGGATGCGGCGCGCCGCATGGAGCGGTGTCTCCAGGAGTTCCGGATCCGCGGGGTCAAGACCAATCTCCCGTTCCTCATCAATCTCGTGCTGCACCCCACCTTTCTCGAGGGCGAGTGCACGACGCGGTTCATCGACGACACCCCGGAGCTGTTGAAGTTCTCAGCCCCGCGCGACCGCGCCACGAAGCTGTGCACCTATCTGGCCGAGGTCGTCGTCAACGGCCATCCGCTCGTGCCGGATCCCCCGCCGGACGTGCGCCGGGAGCCGGTCCCGGTGCCGCCGCACGATGGCCGCCTGCCGCTCCCCGACGGCACCCGCCAGCGCCTGCAGCGGTTGGGCCCCGAACGGTTCTGTGCCTGGATCCGGACGCACCGGCCGCTGTTGATGACCGACACGACGTTCCGCGACGCGCATCAGTCGTTGCTGGCGACGCGGATGCGCACCTACGACATGCTCGCCGTCGCCGACCTCTACGCGCGGCGGGCCTCGGCGCTGTTCTCGATCGAGATGTGGGGCGGCGCGACGTTCGACAGCGCGATGCGCTTTCTCAAGGAATGTCCCTGGGAGCGGCTCGCCGCCCTGCGCGAGCGCATTCCGAACATCCTGTTCCAGATGCTGCTGCGCGGCGCAAACGGGGTGGGCTACGGCACCTACCCCGACAACGTCGTCCGGGCCTTCGTCGCGGAGGCCGCCTCGGCCGGTATCGACCTCTTTCGGATCTTCGACGCGCTCAATTACCTGCCCAACATGAAGCCGGCGATGGAGGCGGTGCAGCGGTCTGGGGCGCTGTGCGAGGCGGCGATCTGCTATACGGGCGACATCCTCGACCCCGAGCGGTCGAAGTACGACCTCGACTACTACGTGAAACTGGCCAAGGAACTCGAGCGCATGGGCGCGCACCTGCTGGCCATCAAGGACATGGCGGGACTGTGCAAGCCGTATGCAGCCGAGCGGCTCGTCCGCACGCTGCGCCAGGAGACCGACCTCCCGATTCACTTTCACACGCACGACACAGCCGGTGTCCAAGCTGCCGCCATCCTGAAGGCGGCCGAGGCCGGCCTGGACATCGCCGACGCGGCGTCCGGCCCGCTGTCGGGCATGACCTCTCAACCGATCCTCGACGGTGTCGTGGAAGCACTCCGGTTCACGAAGCGAGACACCGGCCTCGACCGAGAGATGCTGCAGCAGATTGCCGAGTACTGGGAGACGGCCCGCGATTACTACCAGCCCTTCGAGGCCGGCATGCGCGCCGCCTCGGCGGACGTCTACCGGCATGAAATGCCTGGCGGGCAGACGACGAACCTGCGCCAGCAGGCTGCGGCGCTTGGCCTCGCTTCGCGTTGGCGGGAGATCTGCCGCGCCTACGAGGACGTCAACCGTTTGCTGGGCGATGTCATCAAGGTGACGCCAAGTTCGAAGGCGATCGGCGATCTCGCGCTGTTCCTCGTCGCCAACAACGTAACGGCCGATGCCATCCTGACCTCCGAGCGCGAGCTCGCTTTTCCCGACTCGGTAGTCGACCTGGTCGCCGGCGGCCTCGGTCAGCCGCCGGGCGGGTTTCCGCCGAAGGTCCGGCAGCGCATCTTGCGCGGCCGGAAGCCGACGCGGGGGCGGCCCGGCGCCGGCTTGCCCGCCGCCGACTTTCCGAAGATCACCCAGACGCTCACGCATGATCTTGGACGGCCGGCGAGCCGCCGCGACGTGCTGTCCCACCTGATGTTCCCCAAGGTCTTCGAGGAGTTCAGTGCCCACCAGGACCGCTACTCGGACGTCAGCGTGCTCCCGACGCCGGCCTTCCTCTACGGACTCCAGCCGGGCGAGGAGACGGTCGCCGAGATCGAGCCAGGCAAGACGCTGCTGATTCGCCTAGTCGCCGTGGGTGAGCCGAACGAGGAGGGCATCCGCACCGTCTTCTTCGAGTTGAACGGCCAGCCGCGCCACGTGACAGTACACGACCGGCAGCGCACGGGCAGTGTCGCCGCGCACGTTCAGGCCGATCCGTCGGATCCAAACCAGGTGGCGGCCGCCATGCCGGGACTCGTGACCATCGTGACCGTGAAGGTTGGAGACCGGGTGTCGCGCGGACAGAAGCTGTTGTCGCTCGAGGCGATGAAGATGGAAACCTCGATCTACGCGGAGCGCGACTGCGAGATCGCCGAGGTCCTCGTCCACCCGGGCACCCAGGTGGCGACGGGCGACCTTGTCCTCCGCCTGGGCTGCTAAGGGTTGGCGGAGCGCCGCACCGAGATGGGGATGGTGCGTCGGTGCGTGCTCGCTCCCGACCGAGCTGGGACGTCGCGGAACCTCCCGGCCCGCGTCGCCGTAGGGTCCTGACAGTAGCGCCCGTTGGGTTGTCGACGTCGGTCGGAGACCGACGTGGCGCCGCGGCGGGCCACCCCAAGACGGCACTCCCATGGGTTCTCTGGCGAAGTGGCTCCGGCGTCTCGTGCGTGGGTTGGTGCGCGCACCGCTGTTTACCAGCGTCGCCGTCGTGACCCTGGCGGTCGGCATCGGCGCCAATACCGCAATCTTCACGCTCGTCTACGGCATCCTCCTCAAACCGCTCCCGTTCGAAGCACCCGAACGGCTCGTGGCGGTCTGGCACACGGCGCCCGGCCTCGGCTTCGACCAGCTCAGTATGTCGCCGTCGACCTACCTCACCTATCGCGAGCAGGGGGGCGTCTTCGAGGACATCGGCGTCTGGAACAACGTGTCCGCGTCGGTGACCGGCGTGGGCGAGCCCGAGCGGGTGGCCGCCATCCGGGTCACCGACGGGCTCTTGCCGCTGCTGCGCGTCGATCTGCTGCTCGGGCAGGGCTTCGGTCCGGCTGACGGTCTGCCCGGGAGCCCCGAACGCGTCCTGCTCAGCCATGGCTACTGGCAGCGGAAGTTCGCCGGCGACCCGGCCGTGATCGGCCAGCCGCTCCGCGTCGACGGCAATTCGCGCGAGATCATCGGCGTCCTGCCGTCCGGGTTCAGGTTCCTGCGCGAGGATCCGGCACTCATCCTCCCGCTGGCCTTCGTGCGTTCGGAGATCTTCGCCGGCCAGTTCAGCTTCCAGGGGATCGCCCGTCTGAAGCCAGACGCGACGATCGCGCAGGCGAACGCCGATGTGGCCCGGATGATTCCCACGAGCATCGACGACTACCGGCTCCCAGCGGGGTTCACGCGCGCCATGTTCGACGACTTGCGACTGGGGCCGAACGTTCGGCCGCTCGCCGAGGAGGTCATCGGCGATGTGGGTGACGTACTCTGGGTGCTGCTGGGGACGGTGGGCCTCGTCCTGCTGATCGCCTGCGCCAATGTGGCGAACCTGTTTCTCGTACGCGCCGAGGGGCGCCAGCGGGAGCTGGCCATTCGCCGCGCGCTCGGCGCGAGCTGGGGGCAGAATACGCGCGAGCTGCTGGCCGAAAGCGTCGCTGTCGCGCTCGTCGGCGGTGCGCTCGGCCTGGCGCTGGCCGAGGCTGGGCTGCGCGCGTTGCTGGCCCTGCGGCCCGAGGGGCTGCCGCGCCTGGACGAGATCGGCATCGACCCGGTCGTCGTGGCGTTCACACTGGCAATCTCGTTGCTCGCGGGCCTGCTCTTCGGACTGCTCCCCGTCATCCGCTTCTCGTCCCCACGCGTGGCGTCGGCGCTCCAGGAAGGCGGCCGGTTGTCGAGCGGCGGCCGCGCGCGGCATCGCGCTCGCTCGGCGCTGATCACGGCCGAGATCGCCCTGGCCGTCGTCCTCCTCATCGCTGCCGGCCTGATGATCCGGACGTTCCAGGCGATGCGAAGCGTGGATCCGGGCTTCGTGCGAGCCGACGAGGTGCTGACGGCGCGGCTCGCGATTCCCGAGGCCGTGGTCCCCGGTGCGGCGGAGACGGTTCTCCTGCACGAGCAGATCGCCGAGGCGATGGCGCGGGTGCCGGGCGTGACGTCGGTCGGCGCGTCGTCGTCGATCACGATGGACGGCAGCACGAGCATGGATCCGATCTTCGTGGAGGATCATCCGGGTCCCGAGGGGCAGGTCCCGCCAATCCGCCGCTTCAAGTGGGTGACGGGCAACTACCTCGAAACGATGGGCATCCGCCTCGTCGCCGGCCGCACGATCAGTTGGGAGGACGCCCACGAAAAACGGCGGGTGGCGGCCGTCACCGAGAACTTCGCCCGCGAGTACTGGGGCGATCCGTCAGCTGCCATCGGCAAGCGGATCCGGCAGACCCCGGCCAGCCCATGGCGAGAAATCGTCGGCGTGGTCGGCGACGTGCGAGACGACGGCGTCGCGCAGCCGGCACCCGCCGTCGTCTACTGGCCGATCCAGATGGACCACTGGTGGGACGATCAGTTGGAGCTCCACCGCTCGCTCCGCTACGTCGTCCGGAGCAGCCGTCTGGGGACGCCGACCTTCCTCGGAGAGATCCAGCGGGCCGTCTGGGACGTGAACCCGAACTTGCCGGTCGCCAACGTTCAGCCGCTGTCGCGGATCTACGCCAATTCGATGGCGCAGACGTCCTTCGCGCTCGTGCTTCTCGCCGTGGCGGCCGGTGTGGCGGTGCTCCTGAGCGTGGTCGGGATCTACGGCGTGATCGCCTACGTGGCGACGCAGCGTACCCGCGAAATCGGCATCCGCATGGCGCTCGGCGCTCAGGCGCGTGACGTGAGCCGGCTCTTCCTCCGCCACGGGCTGGTCTTGACCGGCGTCGGGGTCGCCGTCGGACTGGCCGCGGCGGTCGGCCTCACGCGCCTCATGTCGGCGCTGCTCTTCGGTGTCAACTCCCTGGATCCGGCGACCTACGCCGGGGCGGCGGTCGGCCTCGGCTGCACAGCACTCCTCGCCACCTACATCCCGGCCCGCCGCGCCTCACGCGTCGATCCCGCCGTGACGCTCAAATTCGACCTGTGACGTGGCCGGTGGGTGCGTAGCGCGCTACGAGCCCTCGGTGTGCTCGCACCCCAGCAGAACCCGATGACGGCGTCGGTGCCGCTGGCCGCGGGAAGCCCGAGCCCGTACGCGCGCACGGCGTCGAGCGCGTCCGGCGCATCGACCGGCAACTGCGCCGTCGAAGCCGCGGCCCCTGCAGCTTCAGTTTCGGCGGCCGGCGCCTGGTCGACGGGCGTGCCGCCGCAGGCCGCAGACAGGACGGCCGCAGCGGCCGGCCCCGTTCGGCCCGTTTATCGTGCCGCAGGAGTTTCTGCCGAATCATGCTAACCTGCGCGTCGTCACCCGCGTGAACGGCGTCATGAAGCACGCCGATGGAGACGTACACAGATCGATCAGAAGGATCCTGAACAGGCCGACCCCAGCGACTACCCGAGCGGCATTGGCGCCCACCCCCGTGCCGCTCGGCGTGTGCGGGAAGACCATCATCCTGAAGGAGATGTGACGAATGACTCGATTGATCACCGGCTTGCTGGCCGTCACACTCGCCGCCGGCGCCCCGGCCGTGGCGACGGCTCAGACCTCCAACCTGGGACAGCTCGACTTTCCCACGTCCACGACCTCGCCGGACGCCCAGGCACATTTCCTTCTGGGCACGAGGCTCCTGCATAGCTTCGAGTGGGAAGATGCGGCGGACGCGTTCCAGGACGCGCAACGCGTCGACTCCGGCTTCGTGATGGCGTACTGGGGCGAGGCCCTGAGCCACACGGGAGGACACCATTTTCCGCCACAGCAGGACCTCTCGGCGGCCCGAGCGGCACTCTCGAAGCTGGCAGCGACCAAGGCCGAGCGGCTGTCCAGCGCGCCAACCGAGCGAGAGCGTAGCTACCTCGAGGCCGTGGAGTTGCTGTATGGCGCGGGCGACGCGCAAGTGCGGGCCCTGGCGTACTCGGACCGGATGGGAGAGCTGACCGAACAGTTCCCCGACGACCTCGAAGCGGCCGCCTTCTATTCGTTGTCGCTGATGCGAACGGTGCGGCGCGGCCCAGACAGCCTACGCCAAGACATGCGGGCCGGCGCCATCGCGCAGCGGGTTGCGAGGGAGAATCCGGATCATCCGGGGGGCACACACTATGTCATTCACGCGTACGACGACCCGATCCATGCGCCGATTGCCCTGTATGCCGCGCTCAAGTACGCGGACATCGCGCCGGCGGCCGTCCACGCGCTGCACATGCCGTCGCACATTTTCGTACAACTCGGCATGTGGGACCGCTTGGTTGCCGCCAACGAGGCGTCGTATCAGGCCTCGGTGGATCGCGCGACTCGAAAGGGACTGCCGCCGACGCGGCATTCGTATCACGCGCTGTACTGGCTCCACTATGCGTACTTGCAGCAGGGTCGGCTCGACAAGGCGCAATGGTGTCTCGACGAAATCAGCCGCGTGGCAGCCCGCAGCGATGCCGGGCGCTACATCAAATCCCAGCAGCTGGCGATGAAGGCCCGCCAGATGATCGTCACCGACCAGTGGGAGGAGACCCCGGGTCTCGCCGAGCTGGTGGCGCGGACCAGACGTGATCCGTCCAGTGTCGTCGATAGCAAGGCCACCGCGGCGGTGCTGTTGGCCGCCGGGATGGGCGCCATCGCCGGCGGGGATCTGGCGACGGCCGAAGGTGTCGAAGCGGCGCTGGAGGCCCTGGCCGACCGCGCGGCATCAGCCGAGGGGCGTGGCGGTGCGAAGCAGCTGGGCATCACGCACAAGGAGATCGCCGGGCTCGTCCGGCTGGCCAGAAACGACGACCAGGCCGCGGTCGGCCTGCTCGAGGACGCTGCGGAGATCGCCGACAGCATGGTGCCGCCATCGGGACCGCCGGGAGAGCAGCTGACGGACGGCCCGGTCAAACCGGCGCACGAATTGCTCGGCGAGGTATTGCTCCGCCTGGGCCGCCCGGAGGAGGCGGCCGAGGTGTTCGCCGCCGCGTTGCTGCGTATGCCGAACCGTCCCAAGCTGCTGCTGGGCGCCGCGCGTGCGGCGGCACGCAGCGGCGACATGGTCATGGCGCGCAACCACTACCAGGCCCTGCTCGACACCCCCGGTCACGATGCGGCGCTGGCCGGCGTCGACGAGGCGGCCAGGTTCCTCAACCGACCTGAACCGGAATGACCAGCGGTCATGCGATCTGTGGCTGGTAGGCGGGTCCGGAGGGCGGCCAGAACGACCGCACGAACTGGATCCTAGTGAATTTCAGCTGTCGATAGCCGCAGGGCGCGGCCACCTGGAGAATCACCCATGACGATGCCGATGACCACCGACCGAGGTGCTGCTCGGGTTCGGCACGACCCTGGCTGGGAGGATCTCGACCACCGCCGACAACCTGGTCTTCCTGGCCGCCTGCCTGGCTGGCTACTGGCTCGCCGACGCCGACCGCTATGGGTTCAGCGCCTGGAGGCGGACAAGAACCCCACGCTGATGCCGACGGCGCAGATCGAAGCCTTCCCCGCGTCGCCGGCCGCGGAGTTTCTGGAAGAAAACTGAACGCGCTGGGGACTCGCGATCCGTCACAGGATCACCGCCAGGATGCCGCCGGCCAGAATGCTCGCAATGGCCACCGGCGAGACGTAACGGATCAGCAGGCCCCAGAGTCTCGGGGCCGGGAACCAGGCGTTCTCCGCCAGCAGCTCCGCGACCGCGCGATCCACGCGCCAGACGTAGCCGACGAAGACGGCGATCAGCAGGCCTGTGATCGGCAGCGAGAAGTTGTTGCAAATCGTGGCCAGGAGACCCAGAAAGTTACCGCCCCACTGCGCCGGCACCAGGTCGGTGAGGAACCCGACCGCGCCGTTGCCCAGGGCGCAGGGAATCGACAGCAGAAACGCCGATCCGGTCACGATGACCACTGATTTTTGTCTCGACCACTGGCGGCGATCGATGAGGTGGGCGACCGGCACCTCCAAGAGCGAGATGGCCGAGGTCAAGGCCGCCATGACCAGGAGAATGAAGAACGCCGTGCCGAACAGCCTGCCGCCGGCCAGCGTCGCGAACAGCTGCGGCAAGACCGCGAAAATCAGTCCCGGACCGGAGCTGGCCGGGTCGAAACCCGCGATCGAGAACCCCGCTGGAAAAATGATGAGGCCGGCCAGCAGCGCGATCGAGGTGTCGAGCGCGACGACCCACAGCACCGACCGGCCGATGCCTTCCGACCGGCGCAGGTAGCTGCCGTAGGTGAGCATGGCGCCATTGCCGAGGCTCAGCGAGAAGAACGCCTGTCCGAGCGCAGCGCCGAACACCGACATGTCGAGCGCCCGACTGAAGTCTGGCCGCGCCGCCTCGGCCGACCTGGGTGGGAAATCCCCAGATGTTGCCGAGCCCGACCGCGGAGCCCGCCGCGGCCAGAATGAAACCGAGGCGCGAACCCCAAAGCCCACGATCCGGCGATGTCGTCGTCATGCACGTGGTCTCCTGCGATCAGTCATGGTCACCCCTCACCCGGCCGGCCTTTCCTCGAGCTGCCGTCCGACGCCAGCGCCCGTGTCAACACGCCCACGAACTCGAACACATCCTCGAAGCGGTTGTAGAGCGGCACCGGCGCCACGCGGATCACGTCCGGCTCTCGCCAGTCACAGACGACCCCGTGCGCCTCCAGGGCCTCGAACACTCCGCGCTGGTCCGCACGGGCGCCTCGAACGCGCAGCGAGAGCTGGCAGCCTCGCTGCGCGGACTCCGACGGCGTGAGAATCTCGACGCGGTCACCGAGCGCCGCGCGCACGAGATAGGCCAGGTACGACGTCAGGCGATCCGACTTCGCCCTGAGCGCCGCCATGCCCGCCTCCTCGAAGAGTCCGAGCGACGCCAGCACCGGCGCCAGCGAGAGGATCGGCGCGTTGCTCACCTGCCATCCTTCGGCTCCGGGAATCGGCACGAAGTCGGGGCCCATCTGAAATCGCGTGGCCTTGTCGTGTCCCCACCACCCCGCCAGCCTCGGCTGGTCGGCCCAGTCGCGATGGCGCGCGTGCACGAAGCAGCCGGCGACCGAGCCCGGGCCTCCGTTGAGATATTTGTAGGTACACCACACGGCGAAATCCGCGTCCCAGTCGTGCAACCGAAGCGGGATGTTCCCCACGGCGTGCGCCAGATCGAATCCGACCTGGCAGCCCTGCGCGTGGCCGAGACGGGCCAGCGCCGCCATGTCGAACACCTGGCCGTTGTAGTAATTGACCCCGGGCAGCAGAAGGAGCGCAATCGCCGACCCCTCGGCCTGGATGCGCGCCTCGAGATCTTCCATCCGGATGGTGGATTCACCCTCACGCGGCCCGACCTCGATCAGCGATTCGGCCGGGTCGAAGCCGTGGAACCGGATCTGCGATTCAACGGCGTACCGATCCGACGGGAACGCCGGCCGTTCGATCAGCACCTGGTGCCGGGCCGGCGTGGGCCGATAGAAGCTCACCATCATGAGGTGCAGATTGACGGTGAGCGTGTTCATCGTCACCACTTCGCCCGGGTCGGCGCCGACCAGCGCGGCGGTGGCCGGCGCCAGGCGCTCCTGATAGGACACCCAGGGCCGCTCGGCCCCGAAGTGCGCGCCGACCGCCATCGCGCCCCAGACCTCCAGTTCCTCGCGGACGAACGAGACGGCCGCCTTCGGCTGCAATCCCAGGGAGTTTCCACACAGATAGATGAGGTCGGTCCCGTCGGGCCGCTGCGGAATGGCAAAGCGGTCGCGGAACGACGCCAGCGGATCCGCCGCGTCCTCGGCCTTCGCAAAGTCCAGACCGGCCTCGAACCTCATCGGCCTCCCCAACTGCGGTCTCACCCGAACCGGCCCGGTTCGCGATTCAGCCACTCCAGCGCCGAGCCAGCGAGCAGCCGCTCGGACAGCCGTTCCATGCGTTACTTCTGCTGCGTCCGTCAGAAGAAGATACCCTGCCGCACCCAACGAGAGCAGCCATTTCCTGACCAACGGCTCGTTCGGGCCGGCGAGTGGCCGTTTTTCCGAGGTGGATAGCAGACGTGCGCCACGATCGGCCGCGGGTTGAGACCCTGAGGGCGGCCAGCTGGAAATCGCCAGGGCGTGAAGTTCAAGGTCGATAACCAGGTATCCTTCGGAGACCTGTCGGTCTCAGTCCGGAGAGATGCACTCCGCCTTCGGGCCGTTGACCTCTGCCATACGTGAGCCCATTGACCGCAGCCACGGAGGAGAACCATGCCCCTCGTCACGATGTTTCGAGTTACGGTCGTCATCGTCATCGGCCTGACGCTCTCACTGGCGAGCTCAGTGACGGCCCAATCGCAACCGGATCGCGTAGTGCGGCTGATGGAAGAGCTGACGAACGCACCCGGACCCAGTGGATTCGAAGGGCCCGTGCGGACGATCGTCGAGCGTGAGCTGCGTGCGGCCGGCGCCGACATTTCGCACGACGGCCTGGGATCGGTCATCGGCGAGATCCCCGGACCGAGCGACGGTCCGCGCATCATGGTGACCGCGCACCTGGACGAAGTCGGCTTGATGGTGCAGTACATCCGACCAGACGGGTTCCTCCTTTTCAAGAAGCTCGGCGGGTGGTTCGACCAGGCGCTCGTGGATCAGCGGTGGACGATCGTAACCACCCAAGGTGAGGTGCTCGGCGTGTCCGGGCTGCGCACCGTCCACGTGTCGCGGGCGGAATCGGGCAACCGAGTGTGGGGGCTGAACGAGTTGTTCCTGGACGTCGGCGCCCGGTCGCGAGCGGACGCCGAGGCGATGGGGATCCGCCCGGGCGACCCGATCGCCCCGTGGAGCCCGTTCACGGTGCTGCCGAACGAACGCTACGCGGCCAAGGCATGGGACGACCGGGTCGGCCTCGCCGTCATGCTCGAAGCGCTCCGCCGTATCCGTGAGGAAGATCTGGCGATCCCGTCCAACCTGTTCTTCGTCGGCACGGTCCAAGAAGAGATCGGCCTGCGGGGCGCCAAGACATCGACGTCGATGGTGAATCCGGATCTGGGCATTTCGATCGAGGCGGGCGTCGCGGCGGACTACCCCGGCGCGCGGCCGGACCAGGCACAAGAGCGGCTCGGCAACGGTCCGGGAATCTTCCTGCTGGACAGCTCGATGATCCCGAACCGGAAGCTGCGCGATTTCTTCTTCGACGTCGCGCGCGAGGCAGGGATCTCCCTGCAAGCTGAGGTCCTGACCGGCTACGGGGAGGACGGTGCCGAAATCCAGAAGTTCGACACCGGCCGGCCGGCGGTGAACATGACCGTGCCGACACGCTACCTGCATTCCCATACCGGCGTCATCCAGCGGAGCGACTTCGACGGCGCCGTCGAGCTGCTGCTGGCGGTCTTGACGCGACTGGACGCGGGCACGGTTCGGGCGCTGTCGGCGTTCTGACGACAGTTGCCTGAAGGTCGAAGGGGTGGCTGACCCGCGTTCGGTCACCGCGGCCGCCAGCGGCGCCAGGGGTTGCGCTTGTGTTCGATTCCGAAGGCTACTGGGGTTGGGGTCTCGCCGCACCTCAACAGGAGTCAACAGGAAGGGAAGAGACAAAGCATCATGAGTCTTTGGCACAGTGGCGACTACTGCATCAGCACCGACAAGACCGGTCTGGACATTGACGTAATCCATCGCTTCCTTGTCGACGCGTACTGGTCGAAGGATCGGCCTCGGGCCGTCGTCCAGCGCTCCATCGACCACGCCGTGTGCTTTGGTCTCTACTGCAAGTCGCGCCAGGTGGGGTTTGCTCGCGTCATCACAGATCGCGCAACATTTGCCTACATCGCTGATCTGTTCGTGCTCCCGGAGCATCGGGGCAAAGGGCTCGGCAAACGCCTGATGGATTGCATCATGGGTCACACCGAGCTACAGGGGCTGAAACGATGGCTGCTGGTCACCGCTGACGCGCACGGCCTGTATGAGCGATATGGATTCACGCGACTGGCCTCGCCCGAGTCATTGATGGAACGAATGGAGCGGATGGAGAAACAATCGATTCGCGCACCCCGGCGGTGACAGGGCTGTGCGGGCTGCGCCATAACGGAGTTTCCACCTATAATCCGGTACTCCGGTGTTACCGTAATGCCACTTTCTCCCGGCACGAAGCTCGGCGTCTACGAGGTCACCGCAAAGATTGGCGCGGGCGGGATGGGCGAGGTCTATCGCGCCCACGATACCTCCTTAGACCGCGACGTCGCGATCAAGGTGCTGCCGGATGCATTTGCCACCGACCCGGAGCGGCTGGCCAGATTCGAGCGGGAAGCCAAAGTCCTCGCCTCCCTGAACCATCCGAACATCGCCGCGATCTACGGCCTGGAGAAATCCGGTGACACGCCGGCCCTGGTGCTCGAGCTGGTCGAAGGGCCGACGCTTGCGGAGATGCTCTCCCCCTCCCCCTCACCTGGCCTACGGCCATCCTCTCCCCCGGAGGGGGAGAGGGGTAAAGGGAAGCCTCTTCCTTTGGAAGAGGCGCTTCCGATAGCCCGCCAGATCGCCGAAGCGCTGGAAGCGGCGCACGAGCAGGGGATCATCCACCGAGATCTCAAGCCGGCCAACGTCAAGGTCAAGTCCGACGGCACGGTGAAGGTGCTGGACTTCGGGTTGGCGAAGGCGCTGGGACCGGACCTCTCCGACGTGGAAGCTGCGAACTCCCCCACGATGACGATGACGGCGGCGGCGACGAAGATGGGCGTCATCATGGGGACGGCGGCCTATATGAGTCCGGAGCAGGCGAAGGGCCGGCAAGTGGACAAGCGGGCCGACATCTGGGCGTTCGGCGTCGTCCTATACGAAATGCTGACGGGACGGCAGGCGTTCGGCGGGACCGATATCTCCGAAACGTTGGCCTTCGTGCTGACACGCCAGATCGAGTGGACGGCGCTGCCGACTGAGACGCCTGCGTCGGTGCGTCGGCTGTTGCGTCGATGCGTCGAGCGAGAGCGCAAGAACCGCCTGGCCGACATGTCGATGGCTCGCCTGGAGATCGACGAAGCGGATGCCGCGCCCGAAGCGCCCGAAGCGCCCGCGACGGCAAGTTCGAGCGGCCGCGACCGCCTGACCTGGGCGGCCGTTGGCCTGGCGCTGGGCGCGCTCGTCATCGGCGGCGCCTGGGCAATCAGCCGGCCGGCTTCAGACCCGCCGCGCGTCGCGACCCGGTTCCAGATCGATCTGCCGAGTGCGCTGCCCGGCGCGGGCTCACTTACTGTCTCGCCCGATGGCGAGATGATCGTCTACGGCGTGCAACCCGAAGACTCGCAGGGAGGCGTCGAGCTGCACCTCCGCCGGATCGACAGCTTCGAAACGGCCATTCTGCCCGGCACCGTGGGCGCGCGGGCGCAGTTCTTCTCGCCCGACAGTCAGTGGATCGCCTTCTTCGTCGGCGACGAGCTGCGGAAGATCTCGATCGTCGGCGGCGCGGCGATCACCGTCGCCGACGCGACCGGACCGGTCGGGGCGCGCACGGGCGCGTGGGGGCCCGACGGCACGATTGTCTTTACCGTCACTACGGGTTCCGGCTTCCTGCGCGTGTCGGCGGATGGCGGCACGCCGGAGCCGCTGACGACACTCGACGCGGACGGCGGCGAGACCAACCAGAGTTTCCCGGTATTCCTTCCGGATGGACGTGCGCTGCTCTTCAGCAGCAATGCGGCGACGGGAACCAATGTCGATGTGATCTCCCTGGAGTCCGGTGCGCGACGGACGCTGATCCCCGGCGGCGGGCGGGCCCGCTACATCGACACCGGGCATCTCGTCTACTCGTACGGCGGCAGCCTGATGGCGATGGCGTTCGACCCGACGACGCTGGAGGTGTCCGGCGCACCGATCCCGATCCTGGATGGCGTCAGGACGAACGATGCGGGACCGTTCCTGTCGGTCACACCGAGCGGAGCGATGGCCTACGTGCCGGGTACTGCCAGCGGCACCGCGTTGCAGCTGGTCTGGGTCGACCGCTCGGGTCGGACGACGCCCGTCGTCGAGGAACGTGGGGATTACAGCTACCCGCGGATCTCACCCGATGGCGAGAAGCTCGCCTTGGAGCTCGACGCCGGGAACACGTTCGACACCTGGATCTACGATATCGGACGCGGGACCCGGATCCGTCTGACCAGCGAGGGCGACAGCTCCTTCCCCGCCTGGACACCCGACGGGACGTCCGTAGCGTTCGCCACGAGACCCCAGGGGACTGGAGCCGGAGCCTTCGACCTTGCCTGGGCACCGGCCGACGGCAGCCGACCGCCTGAAGTCCTGCTCGAACAGGCCGGTCTGCAGCTGCCGATGGCCTGGACACCCGACGGCCAGACGCTCTCGTACAGCACTTTCTCAGCCGATGGCGTCGCCATCGGGGCGCTGCCGCTCGACGGCGAGCCGACGATCATCCTGGCCCTGTCGGGCTCCCCGGGCAACCACGACATCTCACCCGGCGGCGACTGGCTGGCGTACGAATCGAACGAAACGGGCGGCTACGAGATCTATCTTCAACCGTATCCCGATCTCGGCGCAAAGCGGGCGATCTCCACCGGTGGCGGCCGCCATCCGGTCTGGTCGGCCGACGGCCGGGAGCTGTTCTACCGGCACGGGGACGAGATGATGGTCGTCGATGTGCAATACGAGCCGACATTGACGACCTCCGTGCCGCGCGTCCTGTTCCGAGGCGCATTCGAATTCGGCAATGCCAGCGGCCTCAACTACGACGTCTCTCCAGACAGCCAGCGATTCGTCATGATCCAGGCCGATGACGATACCGAGGGCGGCGCGCCGGAGATCCGGGTCGTCCTGAACTGGGTGGACGAGCTACGGCGGCGATTCGAAGCGCAATAGCGAAGCGTCTGCATTCGTTGTGACCGATTTGGACCCCCTTGGACAGGGTGGAACATTGGTTCAGAAGCCAACGGTGACACACACAAGGAGGGCCGTGTGCGGGTGACTAATCTTCCGATAGGGCCGGGCGTGCTCGTGTGGCTGGTGGTCTGGGCGATGCCGATGCCGGCGGTGGCGCAGGACCCGCCCAAGAATTTGCAGTACTTCGACGCCGACATTGCGCGCACCGATCTGATTCAACGGATGCGCGAGTTTTCGTTCGCGCTGGACGTGCGGTGCCAGTATTGCCACGCGGGCGGTGACGGCGTCTCGTTCGACGGCGTCGTCTTCGAGTCGGATGAGAAGCTCGCGAAGCGGAAGGCGCGGTACATGCTGACCATGGTCGACGAGATCAACGCATCGCTGCTGCCGGGCGTGCCGGGACGCGAGGCCGGCGCGGCGGGCGTGCAATGCGCCACGTGCCACCGCGGGCTCGCGGTGCCGAAGACGCTGGCCCAGACGTTGACCGACGTGATCGACATGGCCGGACCCGCGGCGGCGGTGGCGAGCTATCGGGAGCTGCGCGACGACACGATGGTCTCCGGGAAGTACAACTTCGGCGAATGGGAGATCAACGAGCTGGCGCGCGAGCTGCGTGAGGCGGGTGACACCGCTGCGGCGGTCGCGATGCTCGAGATGAACGCCGAGTACTACGCCGAGTCGATATCCATCGACCTGGCGCTCGCCGAGCTGCACGTGGAGCGTGACGAGCGAGACAAAGCGATCGCGCGCTACCGCCTGGCGCTCGAGAAACAGCCCGAGAACGAGCGCGTGCAGCGCCAGCTCGCGGAGCTGGAAGGGCGGTAGCGGTAGTGTAAAGTTGACTTAGGGCCGCTCGGTGGGCGGTCGGTCCCCCGGACCAGGGAGTGTCGTTTTACGCCCGCCCGCCATTTCGCCTGCCCACAACGTCTCGAAGTCGGGGTAGGCATAGATCACAGGTGCGTTGTTTTGCATCAGACCCCCGGTGTCAGCGGTCGGACCGTAGCTGCTGTGCACGTCACGGTCGAGCATCCGTAGCATCGCCATCTGCTGGCCGCGATGATGAGCGGTGTGGGCGATCCGTCGGACCACCACCCACGCCCGTGACCGGGTCGTGTCGAAGAAGCGAGCGTCGGCCTCCCACCACGATTCCGACTGCGCCCGCAACGCGCCCAGCCGCTCGGCGGAGCTCGTGGCATACCGCTCGATGAACGCTAGTCTGGTCTCCTGATCCGGAAGCGGAGACGCGCTGACCTCGATGTCGAGCATGGTGCGAAACCACAGGTCCTCGCTGACGCACTGGTGCACCATCTGCTCGTGCACGCTGCGACCACGTCGATCCGTGGCATGTGGACGGACGGGCAGATCGTCATCGTGAAACATGCTCCAGACGCTGAGGACCTTGAGGCGTTCCGTTTCGTACGTCTCGAGAAGGAATTGATAGCGCATAATGTGCTGGACCTTTCAGTGTTCGGAACGGGCACGTCAGATGGCTCACACCCACAACGGCGAAAGGAGTAGCCGGCGATGAAGCTTTTGTCCGTCAACGTCTCGCGTCCCCGTGAGATTACCGCCAAGGGCAAGACTGTTCGGACGGGCATCTTCAAGACACCGGTCACGCGGCGGGTCGCTGTCACGCGCCTGAACATCGAGGGCGATGGCCAGGCCGACCTGATCGGCCACGGCGGCGAGATCCGTGCCGTGCTGGTCTATTCGTTCGAGAACTATGACCATTGGTCGCGTGCGCTTGAGCGGTCAGATTTCGAGTTCGGCCAGTTCGGCGAGAACTTCACGGTCGAGGGCATGCTGGATGACGACATTCACGTGGGAGACAGATTCCGCATCGGCACCGCCCTCTTCGAAGTCACCCAACCCCGCGTGCCGTGCTACAAGCTGGGCCTCAAGATGGGCGTCGAAGGATTTTACAACCAGCTCCTGAAGAGCGGCCGGCCAGGATTCTACTTTCGAGTCCTCGAAGAGGGCGACGTCGGCGCCGGGGACGTCGTGGAACGCATCAGCGTTCACCCGATCGCCATGACCGTGCGCCGGATGAGCACGCTCCTGTACTTCGAGAAAGACGACCTCGATGGTGCGAGAGATGCCCTCCGCATCGAAGCCCTCTCGCCGGGTTGGAGGCAATCCTTCGAGACCCGTGTGGCCAAGGCGAAGCTGTCTGTTGCGGCCCAGGAGACCCTGCGGACACTCACGGTCAGCCGGAAGATCCGAGAGACGGAGCAGATCACGTCGTTTTATCTGGTCCCGGAGGATGACGCCCCGCTGGCAGCCTTTCTCCCGGGCCAGTTCTTGCCCGTGAAGCTCGATATCCCAGGCCAGTATCGGCCCGTGCTGCGCACCTACTCACTGTCCGACAGTCCCAGCGCTGGCCACTATCGGCTCACGATCAAACGGGAGGTGGCCCCACCCAACCGGCCGGACGCATACCCGGGCGTGGCGTCGAACTACTTCCATGACCAGGTGGAGGTGGGCGCGAAGATCCTCGCCCAGGCACCCCGGGGTCGCTTCGCGCTCGATTCGACTCGAGACACCCCGGTGGCGCTCCTGAGCGCCGGCGTGGGCCTGACGCCGTTGACCAGCATGCTCACCGCGATCGCCGAGTCAGGTTCGCGGCGTCAGACCTTCTTTATCCACGGCGCGCGGAACGGGCGCGAGCACGCCATGGGTGCGCTCGTTCGTCGTCTCTCGGCCGAACACGACAACATCAAGACGCACATTCGGTACAGCACACCGCTGCCGGCAGACCGCGTGGGGCATGACTACGATGACCAGGGGCACGTCGACGTCGAGCTGGTCCAGCGTCTGGTCCCGACCACGGACTGCGACTTTTATGTGTGCGGTCCCACGCCGTTCATGAAATCACTTCTTGACGGTCTCCTCGCATGGGGTGTACCGGAATTCCGCATTCATTACGAGTTTTTCGGCCCCGCCTCGGCGGTCACGGACAGGATCAAGGTCTCGAGAGCCAAGCGCGCCGCCGCAGCGACGGAATGCTGCGGAGAAACCGAAGTCACGTTCTCCAGATCGGGGGTGACGGCCCACTGGAATCCGTCGTTGGAGAGCATCCTGGACTTGGCCGAGGCCCACGGGCTCAGCCCGGATTACAGTTGTCGGTCTGGAATCTGTCACACGTGCGCATGCAGACTGGAGCAGGGCGAGGTCGAGTACGTGCTGGAGCCGCTCGACTTGCCTGATCCGGGATCCGTCTTGATCTGCTGCTCGAGACCCAAGACGAATCTTGTCCTTGATCTGTAGGATCGTGCGCGTTCATGCAGCAGATCAAGAGGGTCTGAAACCTCGGAGATAAATTTTCGGAGTCACTCCACGTTGAACGCCACAAACGTCAGGCGGCCACCACGCTCCACGTGAACCGCCACCGACGTACCGCGCGCCAGCGTCGACAGCGTCTGCCGAAGCTCCGCGAGACTGGGAATGTCATGCCCATTGACCGTGTAGATGACGTCCCCGGGCAAGAAGCCTCCAGCGCGTGACGGGAGCGCGCCTTCCACGGTCGCTGCCACCACGACACCGACGCGACGCCGCAGTGGCGGCAGCATGGCTCGAACATCTGAGTCCAAGTCGAGACCAAGGATCCCGAGCTCGGGGATCAGGTGTCGATCCGACCGAATCAGGCTCTGAAACCGTGCGGGATCGCTCGGACGCTCGGTGACCGCAGCGAAGAACGTGAAGCGAGTATCGCCGCGCAGCACCTCGAGTCGGACTGTGTCTCCGACCGCCCGACGATACAGGTTGACCTGGAACTGCCGGGCGTTCTCCATCGGCTTGCCATCGAGCGCCACGACGACGTCGCCGATGGCGAGACCCGCCCTGGCCGCCGGACCGCCAGGAAAGACGTCGCTGAGCACGACGCCCCAGTCGCGCACGAGCCGCAAGCCGGCGGCCAGGATCGGCGTGACCGTCTGCGCGTTGACCCCAAGCTCGCCTCGCCGAACTCTTCCCGTCGCACGAATTTGCTCGTACACATTGCGGACGATGTTGCTGGGCACCGCCAAGCCGATCCCTTCATTCACACCCGACTGCGAGATGATGGCCGTATTGATCCCGACCACGCGTCCCTCGGTGTCCACGAGGGGGCCGCCGCTGTTGCCGGGATTGATCGACGCGTCGGTCTGTAAGTAGATCATCGGATCTTCGGGCCGCAACTGGCGCGCGACCGCGCTGACCACACCCATCGTCACCGAATTATTCAACCCGAGTGGGCTACCGAACGCCATCACGACCTGGCCCATGCGGACATCGTCGGAATCGCCGAGCGGCAGAAACGGCAAGTCGTCTTCCGCAACCCTTAAGACCGCGAGGTCGGTCTCCTGATCGATTCCGACGACCTGCGCGCCAACAATTCGGCCGCGTCCTTTGACGATCGAACGACGGTTGCCGACACCGTCGATCGTGCGCGCCAGCTCGACCTCCACGCGCGATGCATCCCGCACGACATGCGCATTGGTGATGATGTAGCCGGCAGAATCGAGGATGACGCCTGAGCCGCTACTTCTCAGCGTCGGCAGGAGCTGTTCAGTAGGCCGGAGTCGGCCTTCGCGGGGGGCGTAGCCTGCCACGAAGATCTGGACGACCGCCGGGCCTACCCGCGCGGAGAGATCTTCCAGTGCGTCGCTGAGCTCGGCGAGACCGATCACCCGTTCACGCGCGGGAGTCGACTGGGCAAGCACCGGCGAGCCGCACATCGACGCGATCAACGCAGCGCCCAGGGCACGCCGGACATTCATCCAGCTCAGGATACAAGGCACGCGGGATTCAGAATACAGGATTCGGGACTTGGTTGTGTGGTGGATCATTTATGGCGCGCCTCCGCCGAACAACGGCTTCTGCCCCCGCTATTCATTTCCAATAACCCCGGGGACAGGAGCCCGATGCGGCTCCTGTCCGGGGCCGCGCGGCAAGCGACTGGCCGCGTAGGCCCGCATGGCCGATCCGATCGCAGTGACTCAGTGACTCGCGGCCTTCCCTTCGACCTGCAGCTCGTTCGTGACCGTGAGCACACCGAAGGTGTGCAGCGCTAGGTGCTGTGCCAGCTGCTTCTCGAGCGGTGAGTTGACCACGCCCGCCAGCGTGACATCGGCTCGGCGAACGATAATGCGGATCGGCGGATTCCTGTAGAACGTGTACTTCTGGAACTGGGGATGGCCGTAGATTCGGGCCGCCACCCGAGCGCGTACGCGATCGCCTCCGGCAGGAAGCACCTCGATCTGATTGTCGACTGCCTTGACCCCTGGCACCTGCGACACGATGCGAGCCAGATCGCGCTTCCCAATTCCCTCCCTCACTTGTCCCATGAGCGTCACGACGCCCTGGTCCACTCTGACTGCGGAGTTGTCAAAAATGGTGTGATAGACGTAGCGGCGAACCATCTGTCGGTCTCGCGGTGCCTGCGGTGCCGTGTGGGCAGACGTGACAGCCGCCAGAGATACCGTCACCAGGCCGGTCACCAAGCTCAAGATTGTCATTCGATATACGGTCATTGGACACTTCCTTTGCATTTCATGATGTCCACCAACTACCTCGACGACCTTGCCCGAACCGATATCGCCTCCTGACACGTCCCGCGCCAGTCACCGATCGGTGGCGATGGTCGGATCGGAGACCAACGGCGTCAACGGCAGGAGTGAGGAGGTCTTCGCCCCTACCGTTGCCGTCGTGATCCATCACGCGACCCCGGCTTCGCCGTGGCACACACTGGGTTCGCTGGTACGGCTTTCGAGCCACTGGTAGCTCACGCCAAGAATGGCCCCGAAGACGAGGTGGCCCATCAGACTCGGCAGTGCCTGCCCAATAGCCGAGACGTTCCAATTCACTCCCAGTCCCATACCCATGAACAGCGGCATCAGGGTCAAGGGCCCCAGGACCCACCAGGTGAAGCCGTAGGCCAACCCAGCGCCCACGCCGGCCCGCGCTCCGCGACCGGTGCAGTCCAGAAGCAGCGCGAAGCTGCCACCGATGATCGCGCTGATCACCAGATGGACGAAGAAGCCGACCGTCGCCGAAGGGATGCCCACCATGTTGCCGATCATGGGGAGCATGCCCATCATCCCCATCAGGACGCCGAACACCAGGCCGCCACCGAGCCCGCCGTAGATCCCGTGCTTGACACTCGTCAGTCTCATTTCAGTCTCCTTCGGAGCGTCTATAATCGCTGGGCCGGTCCGGACCCGATCGTTGCGCTCCATCTAGTGAGTGCCACGAGGGCCCGAGTTCTTACACGCGTGCCGACACAAGGAGTCGAGCCCTGGCCACAGCTCCAGACGCAGCGCCCCCGGCAGTCGACGACCCCGACCTGCCGGCGCGGATCCGGGCGGGAGATCGCAGCGCCATCCAGACGGTCGTCGAGACCTATCTGGGCCAGATCCTCAGGACGGCTCGGGGTGCGGGCCTCGATGCGTCCCGGGCGGAAGACGTCACCCAGGCCACGTTCACGACCTTTATCGAAGGCGCCCCGCGCTTCGAGGGGAGGTCCAGCGTCCGGACGTGGCTCTTCGGCATCCTCTACAACAAGATCGCCGAGGCGCGGCGCGCGCGCGATCGCGACCGACAAATGGATGATATTGACGAGGTCTTCGAGCGCCGCTTCGATGCCACAGGCAAGTGGAGCGCGCCACCCCTGCCGGTGGACGCCGACTTGCATAATAAGGAGGTCCGGCGCGAGATCTTCGCCTGCCTCGACGCCGCCCCGCTCAGGCAGAGCTTGGCCTTTGTCTTACGGGAGGTGGAAGACCTGTCGACCGACGAGATCTGTAAGATTCTCGGGCTGACGAGCACTAACCTTGGTGTGATGCTCTATCGCGTCCGGAACCGAGTTCGAGAATGCCTGGAGGCGAAAGGCATACGGAGGTAGGCGCGTGCTCACCTGTAAAGAAGTGGCGAAGGCGATCGCTCAGGACGAATCGGGCAAGGGTGGGTGGCGGCACACCTGGGCCCTGCGATTGCATCTGCTGATGTGCCGGCACTGCCGCCGCTACGCGAACCAGATCCAGGCTATTGGCCCAGCGGTGCGGAAGCTGCTACGGGAGCACGGCGACGATCCGAAGGCTGTCGCGCGACTGGAAGCGGCCATCTTGAGCGACCTCGCAGCCAAGCCCGAGACGAGCGACAGCCAGCAGTAAGCGTTCTCAGGTGGTCACGGCGCGGTCAGGCGAGGGCGAACGGTCTCCTGCCCATCGGCAGCAATCGTGATGAGCGCGTCGACGGCGCCCGTCTGATCCCGGCGGAATCGCATGACGGTCCCACTCACTGGAATATAGTACCGCTCTCCAGCAGTCGGATAGAACTGGTTGTCCCCTCGGAAGAGTCTGCCGTCCCGCAACCCGATCTCCGCCGGCGCGTTGGCCGCGCCGTACCGGCCCAACAGCGCACGAGGCTTTTCAAACGGCACGGCCACCGCTGGTGGAACCGCCATGGGCGTGGTCTCGCCTCGAACCAGAATCGTCCGGATTCGCTCACGAATCTGCCAGTTGGCCGCCGATTGAAGATTGCTGAGGAACACAAACACCAGGTTCTCCGCCGCCAGCACGTCCACCGATGATTCGTATCCATTCGTCCGCCCCGTCCAGCCGTCCCACCTCGCGGGGTCGCCGCCGAACAGTTCGCTCCAACGCGCCGCGCCGAAGACCCCGCCGCGGAGTGCCTCGACGAAGCGCAGCAGGTCCTCCGCCGTGGCATACACGTCCCCTGCACCGGACAGGAAGCGAAGATCCTTGTAGGGCGCGTGCGTCACGACGATCGCTTCGTCATCTGCGCCGAGCAGATACGGCATCGCTCGCCGAGCCATCAGGCGCTGTCCGGTTGCACTCGTTGCGGAGAACATGTCCGCCGGCGCAAAGATGCGCTCGGCGAGAATCGACGCGAACGGCTTGCCTTCGACAATTTCGAGCACGCGTGCCAGGCACGTGTACCCGGCGCTGCTGTACAGCCGGCGACTGCCCGGCTCGAACAGCAGACCGGTCGCCTGCACTCGCGCCACGATGTCGGCCGGGTGCAGGGCTTGCGTCTCGTCCGTGGCACTGGTGACGCGATGCGGCACACCGCTTCGGTGCGTCAGCAGATGTCGGAGGGTGGGAACACTCTCCCCTGGGCCATTGGGAAACCCGGGAAGATACCGGTCCACTGGGGCCGCCACATCGAGCCGACCCGCATCCGCCAGCACGGCCGCGACCGTCTGCGTCATCGCCTTGGTGATGGAGGCTATCCCGAAGCGGGTCGCCAGCGAGTTGGGCACTCGCAGCTCCCAGTTGGCGAACCCATATGCGTCTTGAAAGAGAATCTGATTTCCGCGCGCAACGAGGACGACCCCGCTCAGGCGTTCGGCCTCAGCCTGAGGCCTCACCAGCGCGTCGATGCGAGCCGCCGTCGTCGCGTCGGACGGCGCCGGCTGGGCCCAGGACGGGACCGCGGCAACGACCAGCGACGTGGCCAACGCCAGATACTTCACGACCTGTAGAGTCGTCATGGTCGCCCCTTCGAGACATTGCGTGCGGCTCAGCCGGCCAGAGCTACGATCCCCACCGCCGAACGCTTTTCCTCAAGTATGCTAAATATTTAGCATATATCGAGCGACCAGGCAAGCCGAAGAAGTCGGCCCTCCCCCCAACTCGAAGAGCGGCACGGAGTATACTCGGAGCATGCAGCTGTGGAAGCAGGTCGCCGGCGCGGGTGCGCTGGCTGCCCTGACCGTGTTGCCGGTGTCTACCACGCTGTGCGCCGTGCTCTGTGCGCCGGCGGCCGGATCGACCGCGATCGGCATCGTTACCGGCAGCTCGGCGGCACATCACGGATCTGGTACGGCGACACGGGAAGCGTCCGACCATCGACAGCTACCGGTGGGTGCACCGTCCGGAAATGACTGCGGCGAGACCCACGAGACGGTCCGCGAGGCTCCGGCCACCTCGACGCCTTCCGGCGCTGCCATCGGCGTCGTCCTGTCGTTCGAACTCGCCGCGTTTCCAGGGTCGGAGGCGACGTTCAGCGACGTGATTTCTCGTCACCCGCGCACGGACCCCTGTCTCCCGCCTGGCACGTCCAGGACGCTCGCGCCGATCGTCCTGCGCATCTGATTCCACCCCACCCCCTCGGCGTTCGCAACGCCGGTTTCATTCGTATCGTCGACTCTTCAGCGCTCGCTGACTCTGTTGGTGATCGCTTCTGGTGCCATCGTTGATGGGAAGGGCCCGTGACTGAGCTGCCGAGACACACACCACCGTATTCGCGTGCGGCGCGGCCGTCACGACGCACATTCGTCAAGGGCCTGGCCATGGGGGGTGCCGTCGCCGGCCTCGGCCTCTGGCACCCATCGGCCTGGGCCTCCGCCGATGCGGGGCGGCGGCCATTGGCGCTGACCGGGACGGAGTTCGATCTCGACATTGGCGAGACGGTGATGAACTTCACGGGCTCACCCCGGCCTGCGCTCACCGTGAACGGCTCGCTTCCGGCGCCCACCCTGCGCTGGCGGGAGGGGGACACCGTTACGCTGCGCGTGGCCAACCGCTTCACGCAGGAGACGTCGATTCACTGGCACGGCGTGCTGGTGCCCGCCAACATGGATGGGGTGCCCGGGCTCAGCTTCAACGGCATTCCTCCGGGCGGGACGTACACCTACCGGTTCACGGTACGGCAGGCGGGGACCTACTGGTACCACAGCCATTCGACCTTCCAGGAACAGCTCGGCATGTACGGCGCGCTCATCATCGAGCCCCGTGCACCGGAGCCGTTCCGCTACGACCGCGAGCACGTGGTGATGCTGTCGGACTGGACGGACGAGGACCCCGGGCGGGTGTTCGCCAAGCTCAAGAAGCAATCGGACTACTACAACGTCAACCGGCCGACGGTGGGCGACTTCCTCCGGGACATCCGAACGCGAGGGTTCGGAGCGACCCTGGCCGACCGCCGGGCCTGGGGCGAGATGCGGATGAACCCGACGGATCTGGCCGATGTCACAGGTGCGACCTACACCTATCTGCTGAACGGCCACGCGCCGGCCGGCAACTGGACCGGGGTGTTCCGGCCCGGCGAGCGGGTTCGGCTGCGGTTCATCAACGGCGCGGCGATGAGCTACTTCGACGTGCGCATCCCGGGATTGAAGATGACCGTGGTCGCCGCCGACGGCCAGTACGTCCACCCGGTCACGGTGGATGAGTTCCGCATCGGGGTCGCCGAGACGTTCGATGTCATCGTGGAGCCGTCGGGCCAGGAGGCGTTCACGATCTTCGCGCAGTCGCTGGACCGCACGGGCTACGCCCGGGGCACGCTGGCCGTGCACGACGGGCTGAGCGCGCCGGTGCCCGACCCCGACCCGCCCGCGCTGCTGACGCTGGCCGACATGGGGCACGGCGGGATGGGGCACGACATGGCCGCGATGCCCGCCATGGACCATGGCGAGCCTGGCGACCAGAGCGAGCACAGCGCCCCGCCACCCGCCCCACCGAAGGCGCAGCCGGCCGACGAGCCGGCTGGGCACGACATGGCCGCGATGCCCGAAATGTCTGCGATGCCTGGCATGGCCGCCGGCGCCGCCATGCAGTCGCATCCGGCGAGCGAGCGGGGCAATCCGCTGGTCGACATGCAGACGATGACGCCCGCCTCGCGCCTCGACGATCCCGGGATCGGTCTGCGTGGCAACGGTCGCCGCGTGCTGACCTACGCCGACCTGCGGACCCTGTTCGGCGATCCTGACGGGCGTGAGCCGAGCCGCACGGTCGAGCTGCACCTGACGGGCCACATGGAGCGCTTTGCGTGGTCGTTCGACGGAATCAAGTTCTCCGACGCCGACCCGATCCGACTCACCTACGGCGAGCGGATGCGGATCGTCCTGGTGAACGACACCATGATGCCCCATCCGATTCATCTGCACGGGATGTGGAGCGACGTCGAGGACGACGACGGGACGTTCCACCTCCGCAAACACGTGGTGGATATGCCGCCGGGCACGAAGCGCAGCTTCCGCGTGCGGGCCGATGCGCTGGGCCGATGGGCCTTCCACTGCCATCTGCTGTATCACATGGCCGCGGGGATGTTCCGGGAAGTGCGGGTGGACGAATGAGGGGCGCCGCGGTGCGTTCGTTCGTGATCGCAGGGGCCGTCCTCGCCGCCGCATGGCCCGCGTCGTCATACGCGCAGCCGACCGCCACCCCGCGGGCTGCTCCGGCCCAGCTGACGGCTGAGGCCCACCCGCAGCACGACCCGCGGCACCCCGAGCCAACCCCACCACAAGAGCCGCCGTCCACCGCGGCCGGGCAGACGACCCAGCCACTGACACCCATTCCGACGCTGACCGACGCCGATCGCGCCGCGGCGTTCCCCGACGTCGAGGGCCACACCCTGCAGGACAACGCGCTGCACGCCTTCGTGCTCTTCGACCAGTTGGAGTGGCAGGCGATCGAGACCGGGGGTGGCCTGAATTGGGATGCCAAGGGGTGGCTCGGACGCGATCGGGACCGCCTGTGGTTTCGTACCGAGGGCCATGCCGACGATGGGCGCCTGGGCGACGCCGAAGCGCATCTGCTCTACGGCCGGGCCGTTGCCCGGTGGTGGGAAGTGGTCGTGGGCCTGCGCCAGGACGTCCGACCTGGGCCCTCCCAGTCCTGGCTGGCGTTCGGCGTGCAAGGCTTGGCGGCGTACTGGTTCGACATCGAGGCCACCGTCTACCTCAGCAATGCGGGCCAGACAGCGGCGCGGCTCGAAGCCGAGTACGAGCTCCTCCTGACGAACCGCCTGGTGCTTCAGCCGCTGATCGAAGTCGACCTGTACGGCAAGAGCAACGCGGCACGCGGCATCGGCGCCGGTGTCAGCGACGTCGATGTCGGTCTACGGATGCGATACGAGTTCCGCCGGGAGTTCGCGCCGTACGTCGGCGTGACATGGACGCGCACGTTCGGTAAGACCACCGACTTCGCGGAGGCTGCGGGCGAGACGGCCGCCGGCCTACGGTTCGTCGCCGGCCTCCGGCTCTGGTATTGACCTGCCCGAGCGTTGTCACCATTGATCCCAGCCCTCACCCCAACCCTCTCCCCAATGGGGAGAGGGAGCGCGCAGCTATCGTCACGTATGACAGGAACGAACACCGTGGGACTCCGGATCCGCGCCGGCTGAATTTTCGAAGAAACCCCAGACTCGCGTCCAGTTCTGCAACTATGGTGACCTCCGTCACCCGGCAGCACTGCGTTTTTCACAAAGGCGTTCAGATCGAAGAGCTCGAACGTTCTACATGCTGAGTGAATGCCCTCATGACTACGGAGTGCAACGGAGCCAGACGTGACTACAGCGCGCACGTTCGGAACCCGGCGACGATGTTCCTGCGTTGACGGATGAAAAAATTCCGCCAGGTGTTGCGAATCATGCCCGATCGGGTGGTCCACCCGCCCCCCCGCAGGACCGGTTTCTGACCGAAGTAGGGCTGCGAGTACTCCTTGTAGGGGTCGGGAACGAATCCCGGGTAGGGTTCGAGATAGCTGTCGGTCCATTCCCACACGTTTCCGATCATCTGCCGGCAGCCGAACGGGCTGTCCCCCGCCGGCAAGGCCCGCACGTCGACCGGACCCCCGTGGCGATAGTCCAGGTTGGCCCGCTCGGGCGTCGGCGGCGTCTCGCCCCACGGGAAGCGATTCTTGTCCGGCCCGCTCGCCGCGTACTCCCACTCCGCCTCGGTGGGGAGGCGCCGCCCCGCCCAGGCGCAGTAGGCTTTCGCTTCAAGCCAGTTCACGTGGACGACGGGATGCCAGGGATCGAGCGGAAGGAGTTGATCGAACGACCCCACGAGCCACCGTCCATTCTGTTTCGACCAGAAACGCGGATGGTCGGCGCCTTGCCGGCGACGCCATTCCCAGCCGTGCTTTCCCCAGTATTTCCTGGTGACGTACCCCTCGCGTTCCACGAATTCGACGAATTCGGAATTTGTCACCGGCGTATTCGCGATCCGAAACGGCTCGATCTCCACCCGATGCGCCCACTTCTCATTGTCGAAGACAAACGGCTCGTCCTTCGGCGCGCCGAGCGAGAACGACGCGCCGGGAATCTCGACGTCGCGCCGCGGGTATGCCGAGTCGACCTCGACCGTGCCGCGTGTCACGTTCGGAAACATCGGCCGGCGGTAGCCCAGCGTCTGGCACACCATGGCCAGACTCTCGGAGTGCATGTACTCATGCTGCGTGACGTGGCGGTAGAAGTAGGCCTCCTGCCGCGTCGGCTCTCGCCCCGCCAGTCGATGGACGCAGCGGTCCAGAACCGTCCGAAGGTAGTCCAGCGTCTCCGCGCGTGACGGAAACTCGTGGTCCCAGCGCCGCTTGTAGGAGACATGGAACGAGTCGTACGTCGAATCACCCTGCTCCAGAATCGGTTGTTCCCCATACAGATGCCGGAGGATCCAATATTCCTGGAACCAGCCCACGTGCCCGAGTTCCCAGATGGGTGGTTCCAGAAAATGCTCCTGGGGGCCCAGCATCTGGTCGTCGGCCAGATTGGTGAACAGCGCGAGCTCCACCTGGCGGGCGTCCCGGAGGTCCTGGATCAGGTCGTCAGCGTTCGTTCGGGTCTGTGTCCCCATGGCGCGCGCTATCTTACGAAAGAAAACGAATCAGCACCACTACTCGTCGGGCGGGGGCCGGAGGTGGCCGCACGACCCGTATCTGTGGCACGATCTCGCCAGGTCGCATGATCAGTCGCAGAAGGCGCCCCACCCCCCTCCCGATGACCTTGACTGAACCGTACCGGATCTCCCGGAGGCTCTGTTCCTTGACCGGCGTGCCCGCGTGACGGCGCTTCAAGACGCGATCGCGCGCTACTGGGGATACACGACCCTCCTGCCCTTGCAGCGCGAAGCGATGGACGCGGTCCTCGCGGGCCGCGATTCGCTGGTCGTGCTGTCGACCGGCGGCGGCAAGTCGTTGTGCTTCCAGGCGCCGGCCGTCGTGCGCCCGGGTCTTGCCCTCATCGTCTCGCCGCTGATCTCGCTGATGAAGGATCAGGTCGACACGCTCGTCGGTAACGGCGTGCCGGCCGGGCTCTACAACAGCTCGCTGGCCGCCGACGAGAAAGCGGCCGTCGTCGCCCGATTGCGCCAGGGGCACTACCGCCTCCTCTATGTCTCCCCCGAACGGCTGGTCGGTGAAGGCAGCGACAGCTTTCTGGCGCTCGTGTCGTCGTGCCAGGTCAGTTTTGTCGCCGTCGACGAAGCCCACTGCATCAGCCAGTGGGGACACGACTTCAGGCCCGAGTACCGTCAGCTCGGACGCGTGCGCCAGCTGCTGCCCGGCGTCAGCGTTCATGCCTACACGGCAACAGCCACCGCGCGCGTCCGGCGGGACATCGTCGCCGGGCTCGCCCTGAGCGACCCGCTCGAGCTCATCGGCTCGTTCGACCGACCGAATCTCCTCTATCGGGTGCTGCCGAGATCCGCCCTGAAGCGTCAACTGCTCGCGGTGCTCGACCGCCATCGTCGCGAGCCGGGAATCATCTACTGCACGTCACGCCGGGAAGTCGATGCGCTGGCCGGGTGGCTGACCGGGCTCGGCACCCCGGCCCTGCCGTATCACGCGGGGCTCTCGGACGCGGAACGCCGCCGCAATCAGGACGCGTTTCTGAGCGAGCGCGTCGACGTCATCATCGCCACCGTCGCCTTCGGCATGGGCATCGACCGGTCGAACGTCCGGTTCGTCGTGCACGCCGGCGCCCCGCGGTCACTGGAGCATTACCAACAGGAGTCTGGACGAGCAGGACGGGACGGTCTCGAGGCCGAGTGTGTGTTGATCTCCTCGGCTGCCGACTTCATGAAGTGGCGCCGGATGCTCGAGCGGAGCGGCGAGTTTTCCGATGCCAGCCGAGGGCTGCTGCGGCAGATGGAGCGCTACGCGACTGGCGTGGGCTGTCGTCATCGGCATCTCGCCGAATATTTCGGGGATGAATACCCGACCGAGCAGACCGGCACGCCGGGCGGGTGCGCGGCGTGCGACTTTTGCCTCGACGAGCTCGAGCCGGTGGCCGCACCGGTGGTGCTCGCCCGCCAGATTCTGTCGTGCATCGCCCGGGTCGGGCAGCGGTTCGGCGCGACCTACGTGGCCAGCGTCCTGCGCGGGCACGCCTCCGACCAGGTGGTCGCGAGAGGGCACGAGAAGCTGAGCACGTTCGGGCTGCTGCCAGACGCGTCGGTCACAGAGATCCGCGGCTACATCGAGCAGCTCACCGGGCTGGGTCTCCTGCACCAGGCCGGAGAGGAGTACCCCGTGCTCGCGCTGACGCCGACAGGCCTCGAGTCGCTGAAGGATGAGACGAAGTGCCCGGACCTGAAGCTCGCGCGGCAGCGTCCACCCCGGAAAGCAGCGCAGCGCGCGCGATCGCGCGCCGAGGCCGAATCGTGGCAGGACGTCGATCGCGCGCTCTTCGATCGCCTGCGTGCCGTGCGGCTCGAGATCGCGCGGTCGCGCGGCGTGCCGCCCTACGTGATCTTCCACGACGCGACGCTTCGGGAGATGGCCCGGCGTCGGCCCACGTCGCTCGACGCGTTCCTGGCCGTCAAGGGCGTTGGCACGCGGAAGGCAGACGACCTAGGCGAGACCTTCCTCACCGCGATCCGCAGCCACGCCTAGCAAAAAAAAGGACCCCGATCCCTTGGGGACCGGGGCCCTGTACGGTCTGCGTCGGCGGCGCTGGGTTTCCCCGCTACGGGGTCTCCCTGCAATTGCGCCACCAGAGCGCTGGAGGTCCCTACGAGGACGCCACCTCCGCAAACCTACTGCTGTAGTCGTCCACAGGATCACCTCCTTCTTCAGCGTACCGTCAGTGGCGGGTCCCCACCCGCCCAGCCTCCGGGGCCGCCGAAACCCAACCGAGGCCGCCGCGCCACGCGCGGAACGTCAGAGAGCGATCGTTTGCCATGCGGTGCCGAATGTCAATCCGTCGAGAGGAGCGGGGGCATCGGACAGCCCAACGACGCCGACATCGCTCTCAGCAGCTCCGCCTCCGCACTGGTGATCTTTCGGTCGGCGGCGATGCACGCCGCGGCCGCCCGGAGCACCTGTTGTTTGATCCGGGGCGAGGCTTCCGCCAGGACCCTCAGCGCGGCATCCACCGCCTCGAGCCCGCACTCTTCGCCCCGACGGAAGCGCGCCTGCGGCAGCTCCACGTGCCGCTTGGCCTGCTCGAATGCCTCCCGAGCCGCCGCCTCGTCCCGGTGACCCGTATGGGCCAAGGTCGACAGCAGCAGCTCATAGTGCGGCTGCAGGCGGCGGAGTTTACGGTACCGCACTCGAGCGGGCGTGACGTCGAACCGATGGGCCTCCAAATCGTGCAGCAGGATCCGCTGCAGTGACCACTCGAAGAGGTCGATGGTACGGTCGGCTTCCACGAGCTCGGCGACGTTCTGCTTGAACTGCTGGTATTGCGCGTCTGTCAAGGCGCGCAGTGCCGGCAGCGTGATGTCGACGAGCGGAAGCCGAACCCTCGCGTTGAGCGGCTCGACCAGCGGCAGGAGCTTGAGGGTTTCCTTGTAGACGCCCGGGTCGGCCGCCCTGGACAGGTGGGCGATCTGAACCTCTCGGGCCTCGGTCTGGCGATCAATCAGCAAGGCATACACCAGGGCCCGCGCGCCGTACGGCTCGTGGGCGGCGCCGACGACCGCCGTGGGCAAGCCCTGGACAAGTTTCGCCGCGTATTGAAGATGGGCGGTGCTCGGCTGTCCGATCTGGTCGACCGCGCTGGTCGCGCTCCCTGCAGCGCCGCGATCGACCGCCTCAGCCTCAGTGCCCGCCAAGCTCGCGACACCCGCGGCGGCCGGATGCGGGGCACGGGCGGAATCGGTCCCAGGCGCCCCCTCGACGAACTCACCAGTCCAGGATGGCTCCAGTTGCCGGATGCGGTCCGCGAGCGGAGGATGGGTGGCAAACAGCCCGCGGAGGCCGGATGTGGCCCGGCCGAAAAACATATGGCTGGCTTCCGGCGCGTTCGGGCTCTTGATCGTTGACCCGTTCAGGAATCCGCCAATCCGTTTCAGGGCGCCCGCGAGGCCCGCCGGCTGGCGGGTGAACTGCACCGCCGAGGCATCCGCCAGAAACTCGCGCTGACGGCTGACGCCCGCCTTGATCAGATTGCCGAAGAGCGTTCCAACGAAGCCGACCACCATCAGCCCTGCCCCGAGCGCCAGCAGCGGCAGCGGGCTGCTGTCCCGACTGGACCGCCGGTGCCCCGAAAACGCCGAGACCCGAAACATGAAATAGCCCAGGATGCCGATGATGAGGATTCCGTTCAGGAGACCGACCAACCGGATGTTGAGACGCATGTCCCCGTTGAGGATGTGGCTGAACTCGTGCGCGATCACACCCTGCAGCTCGTCGCGCGGCAGCCGCTCGATCGCGCCGCGGGTCACCCCAATCACGGCGTCGTCAATCGTGAACCCGGCCGCGAAGGCATTGATCCCGTCTTCGCCGTCCAGGAGATAGACGGGTGGTGCGGGTGTGCCGGACGCGATCGCCATCTCCTCGACGACGTTTAAGAGCTGGCGCTCGGCTGGAACCGAGGTGTCGGAATTGAGTCGCCGGCCGCCGAGCTCCTCCGCGATGACCCGGCCGCCGCCCCTGAGCTGCGCAATCTTGAACAGGGTTCCACCGCCCACCACGACCAGCGTGCCCACCACGGCGAGGGTCACCAGCTGCAAGTCGCCGGCCAGCGACCAGTCGATCGCTCCGGTTGCGGGGTCTCGACTCAGGTAGCCCATCGTGGCTGCCAGGAGCAAATCGATCGACACCATGATCGCCAGCACGGCCAGCACGAACAGGAGCACCAGGCGGCCCGTGTTGCGCCTGGCGAGGTCTTGACGCTCGAAAAAGTCTGTTGCCATCCCTAGCAGCCCGTGCTGTTAGAACGAAATCTTGGGCGCTTCTGAAATTTGTTTACTCTCAAATTCCAGTAACGCGGCGTCCTGAGGGTGTCCGAACATGCCGGCAAGCATGACGGTGGGAAACGTCTGTCGGTACGTGTTGTAGGTTGTCACGCCGTCATTGAAGGCTTGTCTCGCGAAGGCGACCTTGTTCTCGGTCGATGTCAGCTCTTCACTGAGCTGCATCATATTCTGATTCGCTTTCAGGTCCGGGTAGCTCTCCGCCAACGCAAACAGCCGGCCCATGGCGCCGGTCAGCAGGCCCTCGGCACCGGCCAGCCCTCGGATCGCCTCCGCGTTGCCGGGATCCTGGGCGGCTTTCTGCAAACCACCGACCGCCTGATTTCTGGCACTGATCACCGCCTCGAGCGTCTCGCGCTCATGTTTCATGTAGCCTTTGGCGGTTTCCACGAGATTCGGAATCAGATCGTAGCGCCGCTTGAGCTGGACCTCGATCTGCGCGAACGCGTTCTTGTAGCGATTCCTATAGGTGACGAGCTTGTTGAAGATCCCTACCACCATCGCGACCAGCGCGACGACGAAGACAAGCAGGATCACAGGAATGAGAATGAGCGTCATGACGGACCTCCACCACACGTGGACGAGCGGACGTACAGCGATGCCACTTGCCGATTATAAGCCGAAGAGGCGGCGGTCGAATGCCGTGGGGCGTTCACCGGGGGCTGTTCACGCGGTCGAGGGCCGGATGGTTGGCGATCAGGCGGAGCGCGTCCCGCAGCAGGGACCTCCCGGGCTCCATCCGGGGCCACGGTGAGGCGCCCGAGGGGTGAGGGAGCGGGATCAAGTCCGTCTCGTGGCCGGCGAACCGGATGCGTAGCTGCTTGCCGATGACCTCGCTGAGAGACGGACATGCCACGAACTGCTCGATGGCCAGCCTGCCGACCGGGATCACGAGATCGGGTCGAAGGATCTGAAACTCGGCCTCGAGCCAGCCTGCGCAGTTCGCGATCTCCTGTCGGGTGGGCACCCGATCTCCGCCCCGTGGCTTCTTGCCAGGGAAGCAGCGGCACACCGCCGCCATGTAGATCGAGGACCGAACCGCCGCCTCATCCAGTCCACAGCTCTCCGTGAACCACCGGAAGAGCGTCCGTCCAGCCGTCCAGGCGAACGGCCGTCCCAGCTTGGGTTCCCTGTCTCCGGGCGCTTGCCCCACGAGCAGCACCTGGCTCACCACCGCCCCGCCACTGACCACCGGCCGTTGCATCTGGGGGCACGTGGTACAGCGTCTGAGCGCGCGCACGTGGCGCTCGAGCCGGGAGCGCCTATCTGCTGCCGTCACATCCTCAGGTCCCATATCCAGGCCGCACAATCGTGTCGCCGCGAACTTCCCCGCGCGGGTGCTCGAACGGATCGCCGACATCGCCTGGCCGTCCCCTCACCCCAACCCTCTCCCAGAGGGAGAGGGGGCAGACTGAGCTGAGCGACAGTCAAGAAATCCTCTCGCCCAGCAGTCAAGAGTACCGGAGGCGGCTGGACTTTCACCACGGGCTGCTAGCGCCGGTCAAGTGCCGCGGGTACGGTACACTCTTTTCAATGACTGCTCCGACCGGTGCCCGACCGGGGCGCAACCAGCCCTGTCCTTGCGGCTCGGGCCGCAAATACAAGCATTGCTGTCTCGAGAAGGACGACGCCCTGGCGGCTGCCGCACGGGCCAAAGCCGCAGATGCGGCGGCGCCATCGTCCGAGGCGACCACGTCGCCTCCCGCACGAGCACCACGGCAGCAGACGCGCCAGCCGTGGAAGGCGACCACGTCTCGTGGCTTCGTTCGGCGCCTACGGACGCCACGCAAGGTCGGTGGGGGTTGAGGGAACGGAGCCGATGACCAAACGAAGGGAACGAAATGGTATCCTCCGGAGATCGAGACCTTGACTTCGGATGCCGACAGTAATGATGAGGAGCTGGATCATGATTCGACACGCCTGGGTCACGTTGTTCGCTGCTATCGCCCTGGGTGGCTGCACGCCGCTCACCCCGGATCAACAGATCGTCGAAGACGCCTCGGCGGTGCTCGGCGGCCGTGAACGCATCGAGGCCGTCAGCACGATCTCGATCGACGGCGAGGGTGTGCTCGGCAATCTGGGGCAGGACATGACGCCGGAGGCGACGACCCAGACGTTTGCGATCAGTGACTACACCCAGCGTATCGATCTGACGACAGGGCGGTCACGGATCGAGCGAATCCGCACGCCCAAGTTCACCTACTTCCGCGGGCAGGATCCTCAGCCGCAGACGTTCGGCGTCGATGGTGAGGTCGGATACGACGTGGCGCCCGACGGGAGCGCGACACGCATCTCGAGCGACGCCGCGCGCGATCGTCAAGCCGCGGCCTACCACCACCCGATCACGATCGTTCGCGCCGCGTTGGATCCCGCATCGACGCTGACGAACGCCCGTACGGTCGACGGCGAAAACCTCGTCGACGTGACGACCGCCGACGCCCTCTCGTTCACGCTGGCAATCGACGCCGACACCAAGCTGCCGAGTCGCGTCACATCGCTGGCACATCACGCCAACCTGGGTGACGTCACACTCGAGACCAGCTTCGCGGGCTATGAAGAGATCGACGGTCTGATGCTGCCGACCCGCCTGATCTCCTCGACAGCCGGATACCGCACGATGGAGATCGACGTGACGGCGCAGGGCGTGAATGGGGATGTCGGCGATCTCGCCGCGCCGCTCGCCGTGATGTCTGCGGAACCGGCGACCGGGCCGCCGCCGGTCGACATTGCCGTGGAAGAGCTGGCGAGCGGGATCTGGTTCCTGGCCGGCCAGTCCCACCATAGCGTGCTGGTGGAGTTCAGCGACCACCTGATGCTCATCGAGGCGCCGAACGAAGCCCGCACGCTCGCCGTGATCGCCAAGGCTCGAGAGCTCGTGCCGGATAAGCCGCTGACGCACCTGGTGAACTCGCACCACCACTTCGACCATTCCGGCGGGATCCGCGCGGCGGTCTCCGAAGGGCTCACCATCATCACGCAGGCGGCGAACGGCCCGTTCTATCGAGAGCTCGTCGACCGGCCGCGCACGATCGCGCCGGACGCGCTCTCTCGAAACCCTCAGCCGCTGACGCTCGAGACATTCGAGGATGAGATGACCCTCGAAGACGATTCGATGACCGTGCACCTCTATCACGTCGCGGACAACCCCCACGCCGATTCACTGCTCATGGCGTATTTCCCAGGGGAACGGCTCCTGGTGGAGGCGGACGCGTTCAGCCCGGGCCGCGACCTGCAGCCGTTCGCAGCCAACCTCCTGGACAACATCGAGCGGCGAGGCTTGCGGGTTGACCGGATCGCGCCGATTCACGGTCCCGGCGTGCCGTTCGACGACCTGGTGGCGAGTATCCGGGGCACCACCAACTGATCGCGGCGCCGCATGGCGCAACATCGAATTGAGTAGCCGGTCACCGTCCGATCGCGGGAGGACACGATCATGATGAAGCACATCGCGTCTCTGAAACTCATCGGCGTCGGCGTGACCATCTGCGCGGCGGTGTCGCTGGTCGGCCTGAGTGCCTGCCAACCGACTGGTGACAGGGTGTCCGTCGACGACAATGACATCGGCGGAGTGGTCACCGGCCCGGACGGGCCGGAGGCGGGTGTGTGGGTCATCGCGGAGACGACCGACCTGCCCACCCGGCTCAACAAGATTGTCGTGACCGACGATGACGGGCGCTACCTCATTCCCGATTTGCCGAGTGCGAACTACGACGTGTGGGTGCGCGGCTACGGGCTGGTCGATTCAGGGAAGGTCCGGATCACGCCAGGAACCGTTCAGAATCTGGACGCGGTGGCGGCCCCCGATCCGCACGCGGCGGCCGAGTACTATCCGGCCGGCTACTGGTTTTCACTGCTCCAGGCGCCGGGCAAGGACGAGTTCCCGGGCACCGGGCCCGAGGGCAACGGGATCTCACCAAACATGGACAGCCAGGCCGAATGGCTCAGATCGCTGAAGTCCGGCGGCTGCATGGCATGTCATCAGCTGGGCAACAAGCCGATGCGCGAGATTCCCGCCCAGCTCGGCGAGTTCGACTCGTCGGTGGCCGCGTGGGATCGGCGCATCCAGTCGGGCCAGGCCGGTGGGAGCATGAGCAACGGCCTCAACCGGATGGGCCGCCGGCGCACGCTGGAGGTCCTGGCCGACTGGACCGACCGGATCGCGGCCGGTGAGTTGCCCGAGGCGCCGCCCCGCCCGCAAGGCGTGGAGCGCAACGTGGTCATCACCCAGTGGGACTGGGCCGACCCGAAGGCGTACCTGCACGACGAGGTGTCCACCGACAAGCGGGATCCGACCGTCAACGCCAACGGCCCGATCTACGGAGCGCTCGAGGCCAGCGCGGATTATGTGCCCGTCCTGGACCCGGTGGCTCACACGGCGAGCCAGGTGAGCGCACCGGTCCGAGATCCGGACACCCCGGTGGCAGCCGGCCCGCCGCTTCAGCCATCACCGTACTGGGGCGACGAAGCGATCTGGACCAGCCGCGCCAACATACACAACCCGATGTTCGATCAGCAGGGACGGGTCTGGCTCACGTCGCGAGTCCGCCCTCGGGAGAATCCGGCCTTCTGTCTGGACGGGTCGGACCATCCGTCGGCGAAACAGTTTCCGGTCGCGGGATCCGGCCGGCATCTGGCCAGGTACGATCCGACAACGGAGGAGTTCACGCTCATCAGCACCTGCTTCAGCACACACCACCTGGTGTTCGCCGAGGATGATGACGACACGCTGTGGACGAGCGGTGGCGGCCAGGTCATCGGCTGGTTGAACACGAGACTGTTCGACGAAACCGGCGATGAGGAGCGGTCGCAGGGCTGGACCGCGCTCGTCCTCGACACCAACGGCAACGGCAGACGAGACGACTATGTGGAACCCGACGAACCGGTCGATCCCGCCAAGGACACCCGGATCAGCTCGGGCTACTACGGCGTGGCCGTCAACCCCGTGGACGGATCGATCTGGGGATCGTCTTTGGGCTTTCCGGGTGCGGTCTTGCGGCTGGACCCGGGACCCGACCCGGCGGCGACCGCGCTGGTGGAAATCTACATGGTGCCGTGGGACGACCCCGACGTGGCGCTGCACGGCTACTCACCCCGCGGCATGGACATCGATCGCAACGGCGTCGTCTGGACACCGCTGGCAAGCGGACACATGGCCAGCTTCGACCGCAGCAAGTGCACGGCGCCGCTCAACGGGCCCGAGGCGACCGGTCGACACTGTCCGGAAGGGTGGACCCTCTATCCGGAGCCCCTGCCGCAACTCAAGGGGTTGACGGACTCGGGCAGCGCCGAGTCCAGCTACTACACGTGGGTGGATCAGTTCGACACGTTGGGGTTGGGTGCGAACGTGCCGATCAACACCGGCAACGGATCCGAAGGGCTGCTAGCCCTGAAGGACGGCGCGTGGGTCGTCATGCGCGTGCCCTATCCGCTCGGGTTCTACACCAAGTGGATGGATGGCCGGATCGATGATCCGGACGCCGGCTGGAAGGGCAAGGGGCTGTGGGCCACCTACGGCACGCGAACGCCGTTTCACCTCGAGGGCGGGAAGGGCACGACGAGCAAAGTCGTGAAGTTCCAGCTCCGGCCCGACCCGCTGGCACGCTGAAGCGAGATGTCCGTCTAGGATTCCTCGTCGAAGAAGCTCTCGACGCTCGGGGCCACCGCCGGCGCGGCCGACCGCGTCAGCCGCTGGCCCGGCGCCGGCGACCGCATCCACGCGAACCGTTCGATGGCCCGCCCGACGATCCGCTGCCGCGCCTCGTCGTCGGGCTCCAGCGTCCAGACGCCGCGCTCCCGCGTGCCGCTAAGCGCGATGCCGTCGGACCGCGGCGTGCACCCGTACCGGTAGTCGACCTCGGGCTGGGGGACCAGGAAGGTGAGCTGCCCCTTCACCGGGATCAGCTCCTCGTCGCGAAAGAGGTCGTGCGATCCGAGCCCCGTGCAGTTGACGATGACCGACTCGTCGACCGTCATCAGATCCCTCGGCGTGTCGAACTTGCGGATGACGGTGCGGCCGCCGAACAGGTGGATCTCCCGCATCATTGCCTCGAGATAGAGCGAGGGCTCGATCCGCAGCGACGAGCGGCGGGAGGCGTAGCGCGTGGGGAACGGGTGCTCACCCGGATAGAGGATCTCGGTGCCCGTGCGCATGTGGGCCGGCATCAGCCTCGAGCCTTCCCGTTCTAACCGCTCCGCCGTCGCCGCGGTAGGCAGCTCGTCCATCGTGTCATAACGGTCCATCCAACTGACGCCGAAGTGTGGGCCGACCAGAAGCTGAAACTGGCGGTAGGCAATTTCCACCGCGCTCCTGAATTGCGCCTCCCACGCCGGCGTATACCCCCGGCCGGTCACGAGCCCGGACGTTGGTGAGAAGCTGCCCAAGGCCATGTTCGAGGTGGTGTCGGGCGGGACCGCCATCGCGTAGATCGTCACGTCGAAGCCGCGGCGTTGCAGCTGTCTCGCCGCGGCCAGGCCGACGGCGCCCGAACCCAGGACGGCCGCCCGGCGGTCGCCCTGGGCTGCCTCCAAGGCCAGGTCGGCGGCCAGCGCGCCGGTGCCCCACGACAGGGAGAGGCCGGCCCCGCCGTGACCGTAATTGTGGACCACCGTCTTCGCGTCCAGTTGCTCGGCCCGCAGGACGAACCCCGACGAGCGGTGCGGACGCAGGCCGACGGTGGTCCGGATGACGCGATCCCAGGACGCTCTGATCGGCGCCAGGGTAAGCCTCGGCCGGGCCGGCCTGGCCAATCGCGGTGCCCGGGTGGCGCAGCCCCCGAGGCCGAGTCCGAGCGCCGCCATGCCGCCGGTCTTGAGCAGGGTTCGCCTATTCAATGGACACCTCCTGAGGGGGTGCCCACATCATAGACCTTGAGGCCCCGGTCGCAAAACCACCGCGTCTTAAGGCCCTCACCCCACCCTCTCCCAGAGGGAGCGGGAGTAGCTGTTAGGTCACGTCGTCAGCGAGTGAGCCTCGCCCAAGCTTCACGTGCGCCGGAACAACGCCAGGGCGCGATCGAGCGCCTCTCGATCGCCAACGAGCACGGCCGTGTCACCCACCCGATAGCGGAAGGTCTCGTCGCGCCGATAGATCGGCTGCCCGTCGCGCACGACGGCAACCTGGATGGCGCCGGTCTGCTGCCGCAGATCGAGCGTCCGGGCGCTCTCGCCCACCGCGGCGGCGCCCTCTTCGACCTCGACGATCTCCAACGCGTCGTGAATGCCGAGGTGCTTGAGCGTGTCGAGCGCCAGGTCGGGTGCCGCCGTGCCGCGCAACAGGCCGTAATGCTCGCTCCGCACGGCCTCGAGCTCGTGCGCGATCCGGGTCGCCGGAATTGCGTAGCTCTCGAGCGCGCACGCGAACAGCTCGAGCGACGCTTCGAACTCCTCGACCACGACCTGGTTCGCCCCGACCCGCATCAGCTCGTCGATGGCGCGGACATACCTCGTGCGAACGACGATCTGGGCCGCGGGCGCCACCTCGCGGGCTACTGCCACCCCGCGCCGTTCCTCAACCGGGGAGGAGATGGCGAACACGATGATCCGCGCGCGCGTGCAGGCGACGCGCTCGAGCATCGCGTGCCGTGTGCCGTCGCCGTAGACGGCCGGCAGCCCATCCGCCCGAGCCCGACGCACCAGCTCCGGGTTCTCATCGACCACCACGCAGGCGATCCCGGCCGCCTGGAGCATCCGCGCGAGATACCGTCCCGCCACCCCATAGCCGACGACGACGGCGTGATCGGTGAGCGCGGCCGTCCCCGCGGCGCCGCTCGCGTCGACGTCCGCAGCGTGATCCCTCCACACCGAGCCCCTGAGCCGTGCGCCGATCCACTCCGAGACCGGGCGCGCCGATGCGATGAGAAACGGCGTGGCCATCATCGACAAGGCCGCCACCGAGAGAAACCCCTGGTAGTCGTCGCCGGCGAACAGGCCCAACGGCAATCCGACCGCGGCCAGCACGAACGAGAACTCGCCGACCTGGGCCAGGCTGAGGCCGCTCATCAGGCTGGTCTCGAGACCGCGCCCGCGCACCAGCACGGCGCCTGCCGCCACGACGCTCTTGACCACGATCAACCCGAGCGTGGCCGCGGCCAGCTCGAGCGGGTGGCTCAGGACGAACGGCAGATCCAGGAGCATGCCGATCGAGGTGAAGAAGACGCCGCTGAACAGCGCGCGGAACGGCAGGACGTCGGAGAGCGCCTGCAGGCCGTATTCCGATTCCGAGATAATCAAGCCTGCCAGAAAGGCGCCGATGGCGAGCGAGAAGCCGGCGGCCGCGGTCACCAGCGCCGTCGCGATACAGAAGAACCCTACGCACAGCGTGAACAGCTCGCGGTCGCGCAGCCCGACAATACGATCGAGCACACGCCGGACCGCGAACCGACCGCCGATGACGAGGACGATCATCACAGCGAGGCTGACCACCATGCGGGTCCACACGCTGATGCCGGCCGGCCCCGCCGCTTGCCCGAGCAGCGGCAACAGCACCATGAGCGGCACGATGCACAGGTCCTGGAAGACCAGGATGGACACGACCTCGCGCCCGTGAGGCGAATCCAGCTCGCCGCGGTCGGCGTACGACTTGGTCACCACCGCGGTGGACGACATCGCCGCCAGGGCGCCGTAGAAGAACGTCCGTCCGAGCGGTGTGTCGGTCGCCATGCCGAGCAGCATGGCCACTCCCAACATGCCGGCCACCTGGGCGCCGCCCGCCACCATCAGCGAGCGGCCCCAGCGCAGCACCTCGGAGAGCGACAGCTCGAGCCCAATCGCGAACAGCAGCAGCACGACGCCGATTTCCGAGAGCGCCGAGACCTCCTCGGGATCGGGAATCAACGCAACGCCGTGTGGACCGATGACGACGCCAACGAGGAGAAACCCGACGAGGGCCGGCACGTGGACGCGATGGGCCAACGCGACGACCGGGATCGCCAGACCGATGATGATCGCCAGGTCACGAAGTACGCTGAGGTCCTGCATCAGGGAGCCCGACGTGCGATCGCGACCTGCGACCGGAGCCTGGTCTCAAGTGATCGGCTCAGCATGAATGGATAATACAGATAGAATCGCTTGAAGCGCTCGATGAATTCGTTCATCTAGCCCTCATGTGAGCTGAATCGAGCCCATGCCACGAAATACGGGTCCCTCCAGGCGGAGCATCGCCGAGGGTTCCGCTCAGTATCGGAATCGCTACGCCGAGCCCGAATCGGGCTTGGCGTCGCGGTGTCCGGATACTTTCGATTTTGTCATGGTCGTCCCGGTGTGTGCGGAGTCGGCGGCCTTCGTTGATGGGTACCGCGCTGCGGCGCGAGGGGCGGGCCGCCTGCTCGTCATTGCGGTGCTCAACGGCCGTGCGGGGGCAGCAGATTCGGTTCATGCGCTGAACGCGGAGTGCTTTCGTGAACTCAGTACTCGGTTTTCGCTGCGTGGGGTGGGCGGCGGCGGATGGCTGGGCCGCGACGCGAGCATGAGCGTGCTCGTGGTCGACCGGTTCACGACCGATCGTCGCTTGCCGTCGCGACAGGGCGTTGGCTTGGCTCGCAAGATCGGTGCGGACATCGCCCTCGAGTGCATTGCGGCGGGACGAGTCCGCCACGCGTTTTTCGCGATGATGGATGCCGACGCACGTTTGCCCGAGGACTACTTCGGACGTATCGCCGGGCTCGCGTCCGAGTGCTCGGCCGCGGTGTTTCCACTCTGGCACGAGCCCAGTGGCCAGGCTGACGTGGATCGCGCGACCGCGCTCTACGAGATCCGCCTTCGATACTTTCAGCGCGGTCTGCAGTGGGCGAACTCACCCTATGCGTTTCACAGCGTGGGCAGCACGATGGTGGTACACGCGCTCTGTTACGCCCAGGTCCGCGGCGTGCCCTTGCGGCAAGCGGCGGAGGACTTCTATCTCCTGGGCAAGCTGAGCAAGCTGCGCCCGCTGGCGCGCCTCTCGGGCGAGCCCGTTCGGCTTCGCAGTCGCGTGTCTGATCGTGTACCCTTTGGGACCGGTGCGGAAACCGCCAAGCTGGTTCGCGGCGACACATTCGAGCTGTACCATCCCGACTGTTTCGCGGCCGTTCGGGACGTGACGCGGGGGCTTCAGCGTTTGTCGGAGCGTCCAGACCGACACAACATCGAAGAGCTGCTTTCTCGACTGAGCCCTCCCGTCAAGGGCTTCCTCGAGTCGCGGGGTGCCCTCCGGGCCTGGCAGAAGATCGGCGCGCAAGCTCCGAACCCGGCGGCCCGGCTTCGTCGTTTGCACGACTGGTTCGATGGATTCCGCACGCTGAAGCTGATTCACCACGTGCGGGATCACGTGGCGGCGTCGCTACCCTGGCAGGACGCGATCCGGCTTGCACCCTTCATGGACGACGTTGAAGATGATGGGGCGTGTCTGCGCGAAGCCCGAACGGAGCTGCTCCGTCTCGAGCGAGCGCTGCCTCGGTTGGTCGGTCCCAGTCTGTACCAGCAAGCAGCGTCGGGCAACTCGCCGGGCAAGCCGGGCAAGTCCTTGACACCCCCCCTGCCTCGGCCATAATCGGCGCGAGATGCTGGCGCCAACGGCCTAAGGACTCAACCGTAGATCAGATGCCGACGTCGACCTCAGCGAGATTCACGCGAACCGGGCGAGCCTACCACCTCGACATCGCGACGGCTGGCGATCTGCGCCACGCCGTGGACCTCGACGAAGCTCGTTGGGTGGCCACCAGCGCCCCCATCGACACCCTTCACCTCGACGCCTTATTTCTGAAGCTCGTCGACAGCGACCACGACGGTCGGATCAAACCACGGGAGCTCAAGGATGCCATCCGTTGGTGTCTGGAGGTGTTGTCTGATTTTCACAGCCTCGACGCCGGTGAGGAATCACTGGCGCCGGCCTCCATCGACACCCGAGCCGAGGATGGCCGGCGGGCGCATGAGGCAGCGACCAAGCTGCTGTCGCAACAGGCGGACAAGACCGCTACCCACATTTCACTCCACCAGGTGCGGCAGGTGCGTCGACAGATCGAATGCATGGCCGTAAGCGAAACGGGCATCGTGCTGCCCCGGGCCACAGACGACCCGACCATCCGGCAGTTTGTCGAAGATCTCGTCGCCACGGTGGGAGGGGCGGAACATCCGAGTGGCGCCACGGGGCTGGACGAGGCGCACCTCGATCAGTTTCTTCTCACGGCCGAGGCCTACCTGGCCTGGGATGCGGAGGGCAGGCCGTCAGACGAAGGCGGTGCCACCGAGATTCTTCCGCTGGGCCCCGCAACCTCCGCGGCGTTTGCCGCGCTCGCCGAGGTTCGCGAAAAACTCGACCAGTACTTCGCCCAGTGCGAAGCGGTCGCGCTCGACGATCGCCTGGTGGACCGCATCACCGGGACCGTCGACAACGACCACACGGACTTTGCCAACCTCGCGGACCTCCGCGCACTCCTGCAGCGCGCGCCGTTGAGCCGACCCTGCGCCGAGCGTACGCTCCGCTTCGACGGGCCGATCAACCCCTGCTACGCGGATTCAATCACGCGCTTACGCGAACAGGTCGTACGGCCGATGCTCGACAACAGCGACCAGCTGACCCACCAACAGTGGCAGCACACGAAGCAGGCGTTCGCTACGTATGAACGCTGGCTGAACGACCCGCGCGGCGCCGCCCTCGCGCCGCTAGGTCCGGAGACAATTCGGCACTACCTCGACGCGCGAACGGCCCACGCGGTGCGCGATCTGATCGCGCAGAGCCGGCGGACCGCGCTCGCCCTGGACAATATTCGTGCGCTGGAAAAGTTGATCCTGTTTCAGGCCAATATCCTGCACTTGGCCAACAATTTCATCAGCTTTCCCGATTTGTACGACCCGGAGCGACGCGCGGCATTCGAGATGGGGACGGCGATTCTCGATGGTCGCCGCTTCAACTTCGCCGTCAAGGTGATAGATCGCGCGGCGCACGCCAAGATCGCGGCGACCAGCGGCATTTACATCATGTACTTGGAGCTTGCGCGGCAAGATTCCGAGGACAGGCCATGCGTGGCGGTGCCGGTGACCGCTGGCGGCCAGGGGAACCTCTGCGTGGGCAAGCGAGGCATCTTCGAGGACTTCGAGGGACAGCAGTGGGACGCGCGCATCGTCCAGATCATCGAGAATCCGATCGGCCTCGGCGGCGCGATTGTCGCGCCCTACCGGCGGATCTCAGCGATGTTCGCGGGCAAGATCGATGCGCTGACCAGCTCGGCGGAGCAGCAGTTCGACGACAGCGCGGAGCGAACCCTGTCTGCCGTGAGCACGGCCGGGACGCCACCCGCGACTCCCGCCGCGGGCGCGGCGACCGGTGGCATGGCTGCCGGCGGTTTGCTGCTGGGCGGTGGGGTCGCGGTGGCGGCGCTGCTGTCGGCGATGGCGTATGTCGGAAACGTCGTCGTGGAACACCCGCTGGCGATCCTGCTCGGTGTGGCAGGGGCGATGCTCTTACTCATGGTGCCCACGACGATTCGGGCGTTTCTGAAGCTGCGCCAGCGAGACCTGAGCGCCATTCTCGAAGGCACGGGATGGGCAATCAATGCCCGCATGCGGCTCACTCAGCGCCAGGCGCTCACGTTCACCGTGCGACCGCCCTACCCCAAGGGCGTTCGCGGCCGGCGTGCCGCGGGCTGGTGGATTGCGCTGTTGGTCTTCGCCGCAGGCGCAGCCGGCGTGGCCTGGCTATCTCTGCGCCTGCCCTAGCGGGGGTGTTTGCGACGGGAAGATGGAGAGCTGAGGCCATGACCTCATCGACTGATTCACACCCGACGCCCGAGCGATTGAGGCGCGGGTGGGCTGTCTTGGGGTTGGTCGCGCTGCTGTCCACGCCGTCGACAACAGCCCAGACCGTCGGCGAGCCGCTCCCGCCCTGGACGCCCGGAATGCTCGACATCCACCAGATCAACACCGCACGGGGTAATTCGGCGCTGCTGATCTTCCCCGACGGCACGTCGCTGCTCGTCGACGCCGGTGCCGACAACGTCGAGCCGCCACGCGGCGCGACGCGTGTCCCCGACGGGTCGCGCACGCCTGGTGAGTGGATTGCTCGATACGCGCGTCGGATGCTGGTGCACGACGCCGAGCCGGTCCTCGATTACGGCATGGTCACCCACTTCCACTCGGATCACATGGGCCGGATCTATCCGGACTCGAAGACATCGGCGACCGGCGCGTACAAGCTGACCGGCTTCACCGACGTGGCCGAACACCTCCCGATCCGGACGATGATCGACCGTGGCTGGCCCGACTACGACTACCCAGCGCCGCTCGACGACGAGCTGATGCAAAATTACCGGGCGTTTCTGGACGACCGGAGCGCCCGCGGCGAGATGCAGGTCGAGCGGCTCGAGCCCGGCCGCAACGACCAGATCGTGCTGCGCCGCACGCCGGAGCGGTACCCGACCTTCGAGGTCAGAAACATCGCTGCCAACGGCGAGGTCTGGACGGGCGTCGGCACCGCCGCGCGCCGGCATTTTCCGCCTCTGGACGCCACACCGGAAGAGGACTGGCCGACCGAGAACCAGTCGAGCCTGGCGATTCGGGTGAGCTACGGCCGCTTCGACTACTACACCGGCGGGGACCTGCCGGGACATCCGCGTCCGGGCTATCCGGACTGGCAGGATGTCGAGACGCCGGTGGCCAAGGCGGTCGGTCCGGTGGACGCGGCCGTGCTCAACCATCATGGCAACCGCGACTCGACGAACGTGTTCTTCGTCAGCACCCTGCGGCCACGCGTCTGGATCATTCCGGCCAGAATGGCTGACCATCCCGGTCACGACGTGATCGACCGGATGTACTCGACCCGCCTCTACCCGGGGCTCCGGGACGTCTTCTCCATCAACATGATCGACGCCAACAAGATGGTGATCGGCGAACTCTTGACCCGGCTGCAGAGCGACCAGGGCCACATCGTCATCCGTGTGGTCGACGGCGGCGAGCAGTACCGCGTCATCATCCTCGAGGATGCGGCGGAGAACTTCCACGTCAAGGCGGTCCACGGGCCGTACGCGGCCAGGTGACGCGAGCAGAGACCAAGCGGGCAGAACGACGCCGCTGACTACCGTCGTACCACCCGGGCCTGCATGAGTCGTGCCGCGTGTGCGGCGTGACCTGGCTGCGGTAGACTCGACACGCCTGATGAGGGAGGTTCCCCCGATGATGCGATCTGCGCTGCTGCTGCTGCTGTGTCGTGGGCACCCACGATCACATGGTGACGCCCGGTCCCGCACTCGCCTTCGCGCGGATGACCGGCTCGGAGGTGCTGGCACTGGACAGCGACTGTGGGCACCTGGCCGTCGGCTGTGAGCGGGAGCGAGTAAACGACGCGGTCCGGACGTTCCTGAACCGGTGAGCAGCCGCCTATCCTGCCGCCGCGCCCATTCAGAGGGAGGGGATTCGTGGTCTACTCAGTGTGGAACGTGGAACAAGGTCAACGCGAACTGGGAATCGGTTTCGATCCACTGCGCCTGCCGTACGAAGCCGGCCCACTCACCCATCTCGATGAGAGTTCCCGGCTCGTACTTGTACGAGCTCTCGGTCCAGATCCGCTCGCCTTCAGCGAAGCGCACGCAGCATCCCGCACCCGTGAGGCACACCACTTGCTCCACCTGACTCTCCAGATACGACTCGACCCGGGATGCGTCGGCGTTCCACACGACCCGGTGATCGAACTGACCCAGGTCGAAGTCGGCATCGAGATCGCGGTTGAGACGCGCCAGCACGTTCTTGTTGAAGGCCGCTGTGACGCCGAGCGGGTCGTCGTAGGCCAGCAGCAGATCAGGTTCGGGCTTGACCAGATCCGCACCGAGGAGCAAGCGGTCGCCCGGTCGACACCGGGTGTGGATATCCTGCAGGAATCGGCGTGCATCCTCCGGACTCAGGTTGCCGATGTTCGAGCCCAGAAATAGGATAAGCGCTGCACCGGGTCCGTGACGCTGGTCAAGGGCCCTTTGCAGGCCGGTCTCGTACGTCGATTGGTGGGCCACCACCGTGACCGCTGCGTGCTTCGACAGGGTCAGGGCCGAGAGCTCGAGCGCGGCAGCGGAGATGTCGACGAGGTGCACACAGGGCGACCCCTCACCGGGGGCGAGCGCGGACAGCAGCACCGATAGCTTCGCCCCGCTGCCGCTGCCAAGCTCGACGAGCGCGCCCGCCGGACCAACCTCCGACATGATGGCTGCGGCGTGGCGTTCCAGCAGCGCGCGCTCACCGCGCGTGATCGTGTACCACGGCAGTTCGATCGCTTCGAACAGCTGCGAGCCGAGCGTGTCGTAGTGGTACTTGGTTGGCAGCCGTTTGGGGTGGGCCGCCAGTCCCTCGGCCACGTCGTGAGCCAGCGCCGACACCGGATCGGCACCGACGACGGCCGCTGCGCGCTTAGCCTCCCTCATCGCAGTCACGGCGCTCATGGTACCAGGAACCGACGCGGTATCGCCATGGCGGGCCGAGACGCTCGCCGTGCTCGAGTGGCATGGGTGCCTTGCCGCTGCGGTAGAATAGGAGCCCTAGGACATGGCTTCCCTTCACCCGTCGCGTCCACCATGCGTCCCTCTGGAGTAACTACGATGCCTAAGAACACACTGGCGGCCGGGATGGTGGCCGCGTTTCTGTGGTTGGTGTTTCCGATGTCGGCGCATGCTCAGCGCGGCCAGCCGGTCCAACTGCCCGCGGGGGTTGGCCAGGACCTGGTCGAGGCGAACTGCACCCAGTGCCATCGGCTCGACCTGATTCCCCGGTCCTGGGGCAACACGCGGGAGGGCTGGAACGAGTGGCTCGACTCGATGGTCGAGCTGCCCGGCGACCAGACTGACGTGATCGTGAGTTACCTGGCCACGCATTTCCCGGTGAAACCGGCACCGGAGGCTGTGGTGATCCCGGGAGATGTAAGCGTCTCCATCAAAGAATGGATGCTGCCCACGCTCGGCTCGCGGCCGCATGACCCGCTCGCCGCCTCGGACGGCTCCGTGTGGTGGACCGGGCAGTTCGCCAACGTGATGGGACGGCTCGATCCGTCGACCGGCACCATGAAGGAGTATCCCCTGGAGACGCCCGACTCGGGACCGCACGGCTTGGCCGAAGACGACGCGGGCAACATCTGGTTCACCGCTGTCTCGAAGGGCTACGTCGGCAAGCTCGATCCGACGACGGGCGCCGTGACCGAATACCCGGTGCCCGAGGGTTCCCGCGGACCCCACACGCCCGTCTTCGACCAGAGCGGCACGCTGTGGTTCACCCTCCAGTCGGGCATGGTGGGGAGGATTCTGCCGGACACCGGCGAGATGAAAGTGGTCGCGACGCCCACGGACAACACCTATCCGTACGGGATTCAGGTGAACTCGGCAGGCGTTCCCTGGTACGTCGATTTCCGGGGCAATCGGCTGGGCAGCGTTGACCCGGAGACGATGGAGATCCGGGAATACACGCTGCCTCATCCCGATGCGCGTCCCCGGCGAATCGCCATCACGCCGGATGATGTGATCTGGTATACGGACTTCCCCCGTGGCTATCTGGGCCGGTTCGACCCCGCGACCGGCGAGGTCCAAGAATGGCTGTCGCCGGGCGGCGCGGAGTCCCGGCCCTACGGCATCGCCGCCGTCGGCACGGTCATCTGGTACAGCGAATCGGCGGTGCGACCGAATACCCTCGTGCGCTTCGACACGCAGACGGAGACGTTTCAGACGTGGGTGATTCCGTCGGGTGGAGGCGTCGTCCGAAACATGATGGCGACGCCAGACGGCGACCTCGTGTTGGCCTGTAGCGCCGTGAATCGGGTCGCGGTCGTCGAAGTCGGCGAGGGCGCCCAATAAACGCGACGGGGCGGCCAGGTAGGTCAGGCGACGGGCAGGTGAATGCTGGGTCACCCCCCAGGCGCAAGGATGCGGTCACGTTGAAGGGAGTCGGGGTTGCCCTCGCACTCGTCTGGTGTGCCCTGAATCCCTCGACGTGGGCCGAGGCAGCCAGCGGCATCGTGCCAGACGACTTCCCCACGATTCAGCGGGCACTCGACCAGGCTGGGCCCGGCGACCTGATTCAGGTGAAGGCCACAGCCGGCCCGTTCTTCGAAAAAATCTCCTTCCCGCGAAGCGGGAACAACGTCAGGGGCTTCATCACGTTGATGGCCTTTCCCGGCCACCGGCCGATCCTGGACGGCACCGGCGTGTCGGGCAGTCACATGGTGCTGGTCCGCTCGAAGAGCTACATCCGGCTCATCGGCTTCGAGATCCGCAACAACCTCGGCGTCGACGACGGGTCGGGCGTGCGCATCGTCGGGGCCGGCTCGCACATCGAAATCCGCGACAACCGCATCCACGACATGCGCGGCCGCGATGCGATGGGGATCACGGTCTATGGGACATCGAGAACCGCCGCGATCCGCGATCTCGTCATCGACGGAAATGAGATTTTCGACGTCGAACCGGCGCGCAGCGAGGCCTTGACCTTGAACGGCAACGTGACGCGCTTTGCGGTCACGAACAACGTCGTTCGTGACGTGAACAGCATCGGCATCGACTTCATCGGCGGGGAAACCAGTATCAATCCTGACCCGACCAAGGTCGTGCGAAACGGCGTCTGCCGCTTCAACCAGGTGTACCGGGCGAAGGCCAACTACGGCGGCGGCTTTGCCGCCGGCATCTACGTGGACGGGGCACGAAACATCATTATTGAAAACAACATCGTGGCCGGATCGGATCTTGGCATCGAAGTCGGCGCGGAGAATGCCGGCGTCGTAGCACGCGGGATCGTCGTCAGGAATAACGTCGTCTACGGCAACGAGAAAGTGTGCCTCGTGTTCGGCGGCTTCGACGTCTCAGCTGGACGCGTGAGAGACAGCCAGTTCCTGCACAATACGTGTTACCAGAACGACACGCTCGGAACTGGGTTCGGCGAGCTGTGGATCCAGTATGCGGAAGACAACGACGTTCGCGGCAACATTTTCAAAGGTCGTCGAAACGAACTGCTGTTTTCCGAGGGCGGGAACGTCGACAACACTCTGGACTACAACTTGTGGTCCGCGCCTGGCGGCGCCGGCGCAGCGACCTTCACGTGGCGAGGCACGACTTACGATTCGTACGCGGCCTATCGATCGGCCTCCGGGCAGGACGGCCGTTCGAGGTTCGGGAATCCCCGATTCAAACGGCCTCGCGCGAAGAACTTTCATTTGCGTGCGGGGTCACCGGCGATCGACGCGGGCGATCCCGGAGTCGGTTCCGAGGTCGGGAACCTCGATCTGGACCTCACCGCGCGGGTGAGTGGAGATCGCATCGACATCGGCGCGGATGGGGTGGCGACGAAGGGGTGTACCTACGACCTGAAGCCGCTGGGGAAAATGTTTCCACGCGCCGGAGGCAGGGGCGCCGTGCAGGTTGCGGCGCCGGCAGGCTGCGCGTGGACGGCCGAGAGTCTCGATGGCTGGATCACCGTGACGCGCGGAACCGGGCGCGGGCCGGGCACGGTCAGGTACACCGTGGCGAAGAGCAACACCGGGGCGTCATCACGGACTGGGTCGATCCTGATCGCAGCCCAGCCGTTCACCGTGACGCAGCGTGGATCGTAGACAACGCCCGTCATCGCCACCACGTCGCCTCACTACGGATCCACCTGGCGCACGGCTCTGGCATCGATCACCCTTTCAGGGATAGCGCTGGGTGTTGCCTGTCTTCCATTCAGTGTTCGGAGGCTAAGGGCGAGAACGACTCGACGAAAAACGGCGTGATACACTCGCCACTACGTGGGCTGTGTCCCGCCTGAGCCGTGCCCAGCGATGGAGACAGCCGCTCATTCCCGCCGGCGCGAGCCACTCCCAATTCGTCCGCGCGTACGACGACGGTACCTGAGCCTCGTGTGGGCGACGGCCTGCGCGGGCTCTCTCGTCGCGCTTGGCAGTCCGTCGGTTATCGTTTCCACACCTCCAACACAGGGCTTCACCTTTACGGCGGCGGGCGACTATGGGAGCGGTCCGGCGACCGCTGCCACGCTCGACGGCATCGGTCAGTCCGGCGCTGCATTTCACCTGGCGCTGGGCGATTTCAGCTACTCGAACGAGCCCGAGTCCTCCTGGTGCGGCTTCGTCACTGACCGCGTGAGGGCAACCTTTCCGTTCCTACTGGTCGCCGGCAACCACGAGGACGATTTCGGCGGTAATGGCCACATCGCCGACTTCGCGGCCTGTCTGCCCGGCCGGGTTCCAGTCGAGGGTCGGTATGGCACGCAGTACTATTTCGATTATGCGGGACTGGCCCGGTTCATCCTGATTTCACCGGGCCTGACGATCGACGGCGAGCACCACTATTATGGCGACGCGAACGCGCACTACGTCTGGCTGGCTGACGCGATCGACGGAGCCCGGCAGGCCGGGCTGCCATGGGTCATCGTCGGCATGCATCAGAACTGCATCAGCCTGGGTTCGTACTACTGCAACATTTACTCCAATCTCATGGATTTGCTGCTGGAGAAGAAGGTCGACCTCACGCTTCACGCCCACGACCACACCTATCAGCGGACACGGCAGCTGGCGCTCGGTCCGGACTGCCGATCGCTGCCGATCGATGCTTTCGATGCCGATTGTGTCGTCGGTGACGGTACGAATGGCACGTACGTGAGGGGGAGCGGCACCCTGTCCGTCATCGTTGGCACGGCTGGCCGGCCGCTCTACGATGTGAATACGAATGATCCGGAGGCTGGGTACTTCGCGGCCTGGATGGGAGCGAACGTGACACCACGACATGGGTTTGTACGACTGTCCGTGTCGGACCAAGCCATCGAAGGACGATTCGTTGGGTCGACGGACACATCGAGCTTCTCCGATCACTTCCGCATTCAGTAGGGCCTACACCTGTCCAACATCCGCAGGGCTCAAGGCCGTGCGCTTCGCGGGGAGACGGAACATCGTCCAACCTAACAGGCGCGTCGACCCTCGAGCGCTGCGGAGTCAAGGCTGCCGGAAGTAGCAGGGTCGCGACCTGTCGGCCCTCCATGAACTCACCCCAAGGGCGGGCCGAGACGACGACAGCGGCTTCCGTCAACCAGAAACTGCGGCCCGGAAGGCTTCCAGCCAGGCCTGGGCCATGAGGTGGTTGCCGGCCGGGGCCGGATGCACGCCGTCGGGGCACCAGTGCTCCACCGGCGCTTGCTCCAGCGCTTGGTCGAAGATCGACTGATACGGAATCCACGCCGCGTCGTAGGCGTCGGCCACCCGCCGGGCCGCGGCACGATATTCCGCGTAGGCGGGATACCAGGCATCGCTCAGTGCCGTGCCGCCCGTCACGGCGAATGGCTCGCCGATAATGAGCGCGACGTCGGGGCGCGCCGCGCGGGTCCGGTCCAGCAGCGCCCGATAGTCTCGCTCGTAGATCTCCACCGTGCCGTCGTAGCCGGAACTCAACGTGTGCCAGAAATCGTTCACCCCGATGAGAATGCTCAGGACGTCGGGCCGCAGATCCAAGCAGTCGGCCTGCCACCGGGCCGCCAACTCGAAGACCTTGTGGCCGCTGACGCCGCGGTTGTAGCACCGCCAGCCACTGCCAGAATTCTGCGCAAGCAGCTGCGCCGCGGCGATGCCAGCGTATCCGCTGCCAAGCCCGTCGGGGCGATTCGGCTCCGTCCGATCGCGGTTCCGGCCCGCGTCGGTCACCGAGTCGCCCTGGAACACGACGACCCGGTTATCGCCGTCGGCACCGCCCTGGAGCCTCGTCGCCGGCCCCGCGCACGTCGCGGCCAGGAGCGAGGGCCAGCCCGCCGCGAGCCCCACCCCCACGACCGAGTGCTTGAGAAAACGACGGCGACCGACTCGGGACGGAAGGTCACTCATCGGCATGAGGAATTATAGACGCCTCGCATGGGCGTGGGGCCGGACGGTCAGATTTTTCTATTGAACATTGAACATTGAACAATGAGCAAGCGGGACGGCACGATCCAACTGCTCGTGACCCCCTCACCCTAGCCCTCTCCCCTCCGGGGAGAGGGGATCACGTATAGGTTGCGTCAGGTTGCTCCCGCTCCCTCCGGGGAGAGGGGATCGCGCATAGGTTGCTCCCTCTCCCTCCGGGAGAGGGTCGGGTGAGGGGCGATAAGGCTCGCCGGTCAGGCGTGGCGCAGCGACCGCTTCACCAGATTCTGCATGAGCGGAATCTTGTAGTGGTTGTAGTTCAACGGCCGCGCGCCGTGCGCGGCCGCCGCGGCGGCCAGCTCGGCCGTCTCTTCGCTCTGGGCACGACCCCGAATGAGGGCCTCGACCTCGTGCAGGCGGCGCGGCGTGCACTGCACGGCGCCGCACGCAATCCGAACGTCCTCGATCGTACCGGCGCCGTCGACGCGCATCGCGGTCGCGACGCTCACCAGGGCGAAGTCCCACGAGTTCCGGTCGGCCACCTTCTCGAAATAGAAGCGGGCACCCGACCAGGTCTCGGGGATGCGGATCGCCGTCAAGATGTCGCCCGGCTCGAGGATGGTCATGCGCCGGATATCCACAGAGGGCGGCATGAAGAAGTCCTCGGCGTCGACGACGCGCTCGCCGCGCGAGTTGCGGATGACGATTGATGCGTCCAGCGCGACCAGTGCGGGCGCCGTATCCGACGGCGTCACCGCCACGCAGCGATCGGCCTCGAAGAGGCAGTGCTCCCGATTCATCGCAATCGGCGTGTCGGCGTAGCAGATGTTCCCCCCGGCCCGGTAGCAGTCGAGCCCGTAGCGATAGTACCAGCACCGGGTGTCCTGGCAGAGGTTGCCGCCGAGCGTCCCGGTGTTCCGGATCTGCGGGGTCGCCACGCGACGGGCGGCGTCGGCGAGCAGGCCGAACCGTGCCCGCACCAGCGGATCGCGCTCGACCTCGGTGAGCGTCGTCAACGCCCCGATCTCCAGACCGGTGCCGACTTCACGGATCCCCTTCAGCTCCGGAATGCCCTCGAGGTCGATCACCGCGTCGGGCCGCCGGGCCCGATCCTTGAACCAGCCCAGGCTGTCGTGCCCACCGGCCAGCGTCCACCCGCGGTCGCCCCAGCGGTCCAGGAGCTCGAACGCGGTCTCCAGGTCCGCAGGCTGGAACAGCTCGAAATGCGGCATCATGTCGTTCGCCATGAGGTTCCTCAGTCGGTGTTGACTTGCAACGGCTTGTGGGACTGCGGTCGCTCGGCCGCCGCGTTGACGATCATGTCGGGCAGCACCGGCGTCCGGTTGAAATAATGGCCACCGAGCGCGTCGGAGATGGCGCACACCAGGGCGGCGGCGGCGCAGCCCATCAGCGGCTCGCCGATCCCCTTCGTGCCCATCGGGTTCTGCGGGTCGGGCTGGTCCACCGCATCCGCATCCATCGTACTCGGCACATCCAGATAGGTCGGCGGCTTGGCCTGGTGCAGGCCGACCGAGCACGGCAGGCCGTAGTGCGGATCGTAGACCTGGCGCTCGAGCGCGGCCAGGCCGAACCCCATCACGGCGCCGCTCCGGATCTGCGCCGCGAGGCCCTGCGGGTGCATGACCGTGCCGCAATCGGCGACGCCCAGGTAGTCGAGGATCTCGAACTTCCCGGTCTCCAGGTCCAGCTCGATCCGGATGAAGCCGGTGGCGAGCGCCGGCACCATCCCGGTGCGCTCCAGCGTGTCCTTGGCGGCACCGATGAGCCCGGTGCCGGCCAGGCCGCGCACCGCCGCCTTCGTCATCGGGTTGAGGTCGTCGGCGACCTCCTCGCCGCAGAACTTTCCGCCCAGCTGGATGGCGCGTGTGGCCGCCGCCGCGTAGGTGAGCCGGCGTGAGGGGTTGCCCCGCCGGAACACCGTCTCGTTCCCGATGTCGTAATCATCGGGCGAACCGCCCAGATCGTGCGCCGCGATCTCCTTGAGCTTCGCCACCGCGTCCATCGCCGCGGCGTAGTTGGTGCGGGCCATCGTAAAGGAGGTGTTGCTGCCGAACTGCGCGAGGTTCCAGGGCAGCCCACGGCTGGAGTCGCCGCGCTCGATGACGCAATTCTCCCAGCCGCACTTCAGGACCTCGGCCGCCACGCGCGAGGTGGACGCATACGAGTAGGTGCCCAGGTTGCCGACGCCGGTGTGGATGTGCAGCGTGCCCTCCAGGCTCAGCCGCACCAGACCGTCGAACCCGTTCGACCCGGCGGAATGGAACGCCTGGCCGATGCCGACGCCGATCACCTTCGAGCCGCGCCGCTCGCCGCTTCGGGCCCGCTTGCCGTTCCAATCGAACCGCTTGGCCCCCTGGTCCAGCGCTTCCCGCATGTAGGCACTGGTGATCGCCCCTTGGTCGTCGCCATACCGGGAGTCGTGATCGGGCGCGTTGATCCGGCGGATCGCGAACTGGTCGATGCCGAGCTTTTGCGCCGCCTTGTCGAGCAGCGGCTCCACGGCAATGGCGATCTGATTCTGCCCCGGACCGCGCTGGGGCCCGCGGGGCGGCGTGTTGGTCAGGACCGAGACGCCGCGGAACCGCATCGCCTCGGGCGTGTAGACGAGCGAGACGGCGTCGGCCGCGGCCAGGTAGTCGCCGAAGCCGGAGCTCGGGCCGTTCTCCTGGACGATGTACAGGTCGCACGCGAGCAGGCGTCCGTCGTCGCGAAACCCCATCCTGATCCGGCCCTGGAAGCCGGGCCGGGCCGAGCCGATGGCATACTCCTCGGCGCGGCTGATCCGCATCATGACGGGCCGCCCGGTCTTCTTCGCCATCAGGGCGGGCACCGCCTGGATCGGGTAGGCGACCCCCTTCGACCCAAACCCGCCGCCGCAGTTCTCGCCCACGAAGACCAGCTTGTCTTGCTCGATCCCGAGATACGCGGCCAAGCCCGGCATGACGAAGCTCTGGCTCTGGTTGGATCCGTAGAGATGGCACGTCCCGTTCTCCCAGTAGGCCATGGCGGTCCGGGGCTCCATGGAGTGGTGGGAGGTGCTCGCCGTCACGAACGTCTCGTCGAGCGTGACCGCCGATTTCGTGAAACCTGTCTCGAGGTCCCCGTAGGACCAGGTCGTGGTCGGCTCGCCCATCGGCAGCTCACCGTCGCCGGCCGCCGCGAAGTCCTCCGCCGTCCACTTGACCTCGCGTAGTCCCTCGCGCGGCACCATCGCGTTGCCGTCGAGCCTGGCGTTGGGCCCGTCCGGCCGGAGGCTCTCGAGCGGATCCACCGTGAACGGCAGCAGTTCGAAGTCGACCTTGATCTTCGCGATCGCATCCTGGGCGGTCGTCTCGTCCACCGCGGCGACCGCGAGGACCGGCTCGCCCACGTAGTGCGGCTCGTTGGTCAGAATCGGATTGCGGGGCGCCGGGATCTCCGGCACGTCATCGGCGGTCAGGATGGGCGACGACGCCCTGCATCGCGAGCGCCGCCGAGGCGTCGATGTCGCGGACCCGGGCATGCGGCATCGGGCTGGTCAGGAGCCGGCAGAAGAGCATCCCGTCGGCGCGGAAGTCCTCCGCGTACTTCGCGCGTCCGGTGACCTTGCCGCGGATGTCGGGCGGTGTGAAGTTCTTGCCAACCAGCACGTTCGCCATCTCAGCTCTCCCTCGCCGCGCGCATGACCCCGTTCAAATAGTGGTCGTACGCTCCGCACCGGCACAGATTCCCCGCCATCGCCTCACGCGCTTCTTGCCGCGTGGGGTTCGGGTTGGCCGCGAGCAGCGCCACGGCCGACATCACCTGCCCCGGCGTGCAGAACCCGCACTGCGGCCCCAGTTCGTCCATGAACGCCTGCTGCACCGGATGCAGCTCACCGGACGGGCTTTCCAGCCCTTCGACGGTCGTGATCTGGCGCCCGCGCACCCGGTGGGTCAGGGTCGAGCACGAGTAGTGGGTGACGCCGTCAATGATGACGGTGCACGCGCCGCACTCGGCGCGGTCGCACCCGAGCTTCGTGCCCGTGAGCCCGAGCTTGTAGCGCAAGGTCATCGCGAGGGTTTCGTTGGGCAGCACGTCGACGCGACGGGTCTGTCCGTTCACGTTCAGCGACAGGAGACGCTCCACCGCGCCCGACTTGCCGGGCGCGGACTGCGCCCACGTCGTCGGCACGTACGCCACGCTCGAGACCGCCACGCCGGACGCGATGACGCCCTTGATGAACTCGCGCCGCGACGGGGCAGGCTGGCTCTCGGGCAGGAAAAACTCGTGGTGATCGGTCATGACTCTCGGCCTTCGACTTTCAGCGTCGTACGGTGGTTCACGACTACTCTTGACGGCTCGGGGAGGTCAGGGGTCGAGATTACCACAGCCCGCGCCCATGCCAGGCGGACGCACCGGTCCGGCTTCTGTCTACGCTCGGACCGCCGCCACGATCTTCCGGATCAACGTGTCGCTGAACGGCCGTCCGTCGACTGCCCGGCGATTGTCGTTCCCCTGGCGCACGACCACCAGGTTCAGGCTGGGAATGATGTAGCTGTGGTTCTGGTTGTGGCCTCGTGACATGTAGAGGTCGCTCGGCACACCGTCCAGGTCATCCAGGATCCAGAAGGTGTAGCCGTACGGGTTCGGCGTTGCCCCGGTGTCCCGGACGAACCGGCGGGTCGCCAACTTCAGCCAGGCCGCAGGGACGAGCTGCCGGCTCCCCCACCGCCCCTGGCGCAGCCAGAGGTAGCCCAGCCTGGCGAAATCCCGCGCCGTGCAACGGAACGTGCTGCCGACGACCGAGTTGTAGCCAAACGGGCTGGCGCTCCCGTCGGCCCCGTACGCGTCACAACCGGTGCTGCCGCCGACGCCCCAGCCAGGTTCAGCGGAGAAGTTCAGTTCCCGGTCGTCGGCGTAGGGCATGTCCCGGTACTGGTTGTCACGAATCTCTCGCGCCATGCCGATCGGACCGAGGACGCGGTCGTAGACATACGGCCCGACCTGTTCACCCGAGAGGTTCCGCATCGCCAGCGCCATCTGCTCGAGACCGAAGTTGCTGTAGTTGAAGTCGGCACCCGGCTCGAACATCAGGGTCTGGTGGGCGGGAATGCCCTCGAACCCCCACCAGCCGAAGCAGTACTCGTACATTTGATACGCCCCCGAATATCCCGGGTGGTGGTGACGCGGGCTGGGCGCCAGCCACGGCTCGCGTGACTCGTGCCCCGAGGTCATGGAGATGACATGCTTCACCTTGATTCTCGTCTTCCGCTCGTCGGTGATCGGCTGCTCCCAGATCTGCGGAATCAATGACTCCTCGCGCGAGGCCCCGACCAGGAAGGTGTCGAGCGTCACCCGGTCCTTGTATTCCTCGAGAAAGACGCCGACCGCGGTGCCGAAGACCGACTTGGTCGACGACTTCATGTCGTTGCACGACTGCGCCGTCCACGGCTGGGGTCCGCCCGATCCGGTGACGTAGGTCTCGCTGATGAGGTGGCCCTGATACACGACGACCAGTGCGCCGCCGTGGCTCGTCGTCACGGCGCTGGTGTCGTGGTAGGTGACGGCCCCCCGGAGCAAGTCGGCATCGACGCCCAGCGCCGCCGGATCCCCGACGCGCCAACCGCCGTCCTGCTCGGACGGTGGGAAGTAGCCCTCACCCGACCTGTCCTGCGTCCGCCGCCCGGGGCGTGCCGTGCGGACCCCGCCGAACAACTCCGCCGAAGGGATGAGCCCCAAGCCGGCCGCGCCGGCCCCGGCCGCACACACGCCTGCGGTCGTGAGCCATCGCCTTCTGGTCATCGAGGATCGCTGCTCCCGCAGTTCCCGCTGGGGCATGATGACTTCCCTTCGCGCCTGGCACTAATAGATGATTGATGCTGGACGACACCCATTATCTCTGATTCCCAAGACGGGGTGCCACGAGTCATCCTGACGGGCTATGCTGACAAAGAGAATGCCATCTGGCAGCCCGTCGTGGAAGTCCGGCGTCGCACCGAGAGGAGGGATGAGCAACGTCATGGCCGTCATTATCTGGTTCGTGCTGGTGTGGTTGTGCGCGTCAAACTCAGCTGCCGAGCCGTGGCCCTTCGAGGTCACCGATCTGCGCAGCCGGGACAACCTGATCATTCTCGTCTTCGGCGACGGCGGCACCGGTGAGGCCGGCCAGTACCGGGTCGGGCAGGCAATGTACCAGGTCTGCGCGGAACGCCGGTGTGACCTGGGGTTGGTGCTCGGCGACAACCTGTACGACGATGGGGTCGAAGTGACGGAGCGGTCCAACGCCGACGCGAGCTATCGGGAGATCATGCGTCAATTCGACGAGAAATTCGAAGGGGCCTACAGACCGTTCGAGCAACTCGACGGGTTTCACTTCTGGCTCGTCCTCGGAAACCACGACTACCGGAAGGGCGCCGTCGGCGCGTCGGTCACCTACTCGGAATTCAGCCGGCTCTGGCGGATGCCCGCCTTTCATTACGACGTTCCGCTCTTGCCGGACTGGATCCAGATCTACGCGCTCGATACCGATACAGATGAGCGTCGGACGCTCAATGGACTGCAGGTCGCCGCCGCCAAGAACGCGCTCTGCGCCGAGCGGAATCCGGACCGATGGAAGCTGGTGTTCGGTCACCAGCCGGTGTACAACAGCGGCCACCATCGGCGCGACGCCGACGAACGCCGTACCAGGGCGATGGTCGAACGACCCGTGCTGCGGGACTGCGGCGTGCACGTCTACCTGGCCGGTCACGCCCACCATCAGGAGCATCTGACGGTGTCGGGGTTCGAACAGATCATCCAAGGCGCGGCCGCGAAAAGCACAGGCGCCAATCGCCCCGCGGACGATCCGACGATCCGCCAGCGACACTTCTCGAGGCAGTATGGGTTCGGCGTCCTCGAGGTGGATGCGAACCAGATTCGCCTGGACTTCTATGACGTGCTCAACACAGACGAGAAAGCGCGAGAGGTCACGCCGCCGACTTCGGCCGAAATCGTGCTAGCGTACTCCTGGTGTGGCGACCGCGACGACACCGGGCGGCCGGAGCGCGACTCCCACGCCTGCTCGTGAGCAGCGCTCGCTGCCACAATCGTACGGTCATCTCCTGGTGCACGATCGTCTTACTTGCGAGCGCCGCGGTCGTGACCGCGCAGGAGCCGGCCCGGACGCGGCAAGACATGCTCCGCCGTGGGCGGGAGGCCAAGGTGGCGCAAGCCACCGCGTACCGACCGAACTGGCTCGAACGTTGGCTGGTCAAAGTCGAACAAGAGCCGACGCCGGAGGATCTCTTCCGGGCCTCTGACGGAATCTATCTGCGGGCGGGCGGGATTACGACCGGCGCGGGCTTTACCTTGGGTCCCGCATACCGGGCCAGCGGCCTGTTCGGAGACCGGGTCGATTTCAACGCGCGCGCCGCGCTGTCGGTCCGGCGGTACTGGCTCGGCGAAGTCGAGGTGTCCCTGCCCCGGCTCGCCGGCGGTCATCTGTTTGCCTCGGCCTTCGCCCGCCAGAGTGAGTTCGCGGAGGAGGATTTTTTCGGACTGGGTCCGGACTCCGAGGAAGCCGATCGTGTCGACTTCCTGCTCCGGAACACGGCCGTGGGCGGCAGGGTCGGCGCGCACGCCGGGCCGTACCTCTCGATCGGGAGCGGCGTCGAATATTTCAGGCCGCGGGTGGGCCGCGGTCGGGACGCGAATTTTTCCTCGGTCGAGGAAGTCTTTCAGGACCTCCCGGGTCTCGGTGCGAAGCCACACGTCGTTCGGTACGAGCTGTTCGCGGATCTCGACTACGCGGAACCGGCGGGCCACCCGCGCTCGGGCGGCCGCTACCACGTGGCGTACAGCTTTTACGACGATGTCGGAGAAGACCGGTTCAGATTCAACCGGGTGGACGTCGATCTGCGGCAGTACGTTTCGGTGCTCAAGCAGCGTCGCGTGCTGGCGCTGCGCGCCGTCGCGTCCTTCTCGGGCGATATCGGCGTCGGACAGGCTATTCCCTTCTATCTGCAGCGCACGCTGGGGGGCTCGAGAAGCCTGCGCGGCGTGCGTGACTTCCGGTTTCGCGATCGCCACCTGATGCTGTTCCAGGCGGAGTACCGGTGGAAGATCTTCCCGGCCGTGGATGCCGCACTCTTCTACGACACCGGCAAGGTGGCGTCGCGGCGCAAGGATCTCACCCTGCACGATCTCGAAAGTGACTACGGCATCGGGTTTCGATTCGGCACGGTCAATGGCGTCTTCCTTCGAATCGACGCGGCGTTCGGCGGGCGGGATGGCGCGCAACTCTTCATCAAGTTCAGCGATGTCTTCGATGGCACCTTCTGACCGACCCTGGCGGGCGAGCGGATCGTTCCCGACGCTGCCGATCGGCGTCCTCATCGTCTGTGCACATGTCTGGCTCGGCCCGGCCCGCGGTGCGGATCCTCGTTTTTATCCGGACGACCCGCTCCGCGTGGACGACGACCGGATCTTCGACGCCAGCAACGCCAGGGAAATCGTCGAAAGCGACTACTACGACTTCGTCAGGAACTCGTTCCTGATTCCGAAGGAGCCCAGCGGCCGGCAGGCCGTGAACATCAATACCGTGGGGGAGGTGCCGGATTCGAGCTGGTTCACGAACCGCCTCGGCACTGTCGCCATGTCGGCCGCGGACATCGCGCGCGGTCCCGACCGCGTCGATCGACTGTCAGTCGATGGCTGGCCAATCGTGGAGGGCAAGAGTGAGGGACAGCAGCCCGGCTGGCGCGTCGCCGATCCGAGCGGACACGTCTATCAACTCAAGTTCGATCCCCGGGGCTACCCCGACATGGCGACTGGCGCCGAGGTGATCGGGACGGCGTTCTATCACGCCATGGGCTACCACGTCGTCGAGGTGTACAAGGTGGACGTCGACCCCCAGGGTCTGGAGATCCTGCCGACGGCGACGATTCGGAACCTGGACAGAACGGTTCGTCGATTCACGCGACGGGATCTCGAACTCGTGCTCGCCCGCTCGGCACGAAATACCGACGGCACGTATCCGGCGATTGCCAGCCGGTTCGCCGACGGTCTTCCACTCGGACATTTTCGGTACCATGGGACGCGACCCGACGACCCCAATGACTTGTTTCCGCACGAGGACCGGCGGGAGCTGCGCGGCAGCCGGGTCTTCGCGGCCTGGCTGAATCACGACGACTCCCATGGCCTCAACACGCTCGACATGCTCCAGGGTCCGGACGGCCACACCTCCGTCACGCACTACATGTTCGACTTCGGGTCCATCATGGGGAGCGGGTCGGTATTCGCGCAGGAGGCGCGGGGCGGCAACGAGTATGCCGTCGACTGGAAGCGCGGCTTTCTCACGCTGGCCACGCTGGGGCTCTATGTCCAGCCGTGGTTGAAGATTTCGTATCCGGAGGTGTCGCCAGCGGTCGGACGATTCGAAGCGGACGCCTTCGATCCCGCAACCTGGCTGCCGGAGTACCCGAACCCGGCCTTCACGAACCTGCTGCCGGATGACGCCTACTGGGCGGCCCGGATCGTAGCCCAGTTCTCCGACGAGGCCATCCAGGCTGTCGTCGAGAAGGCCGGGTACGATGACCCGAGGGCGGCGCGCTACTTGACGGCGACATTGATCGCGAGACGCGACAAGGTGGTCGCACACTGGCTGAACCAAGTCAACCCAATCGAAAACGTCCGGCTCGATCCCGCCGGCCTTCTGACCTTCGACAACAGCGCGGTCAAGGTCGGCGCGGCAACACCGGCGGCCAGCCACGTGCTCAGGTGGTACCGCTTCGACAACGTGACGGGTGACCACACGCAGGTCGGGCCGGCGATGACGGTCTCCGAGCCGCGGGCTCAGGCGCCGGCTGAGCTGTTGGCCGGCCAGCACTATGTGGCGGTGACACTGCGTGCCCTCCACCCGGCGTTCCGCGAATGGCGGCGGCCGGCGCGGGTGCACTTCCGCCGGATGCCCCAGGGATGGCAGACCGTGGGAATCGACCGCGCGTATGAAGATGAAGAATGAGCCCCCTTGAACTTTCTCGGACATAGATGCGTATAAACGTATGATTGAAATGAACGTTTGATTCAGCCATACTGGTTGCCATGGGCCTCGAAACGAAGGAACGCATTCTCGACGCCGCCGAGCGGCTCTTCGCCGACGAGGGCTTCGCGGCGACCTCCCTGCGCCAGATCACGGCGGAAGCCGGCGTCAATCTGGCGGCGGTCAACTACCACTTCGGCTCGAAGGAGTCGCTCCTGACGGCGGTCTTCGAGCGGCGGGTCGTGCCGATTAATAAGGATCGGCTGCGGCGGCTGGACGAGCTGGAGACGCGGGAGGCGGACGGCACGCCGATCGAGCTCGAACAGGTCGTCCGTGCGTTCATCGTGCCGGCGTTCCGGGCCGCCGAGCAGTTCGGCGCCCAAGGCGCCAAGTTCATGCAACTGGTCGGCCGCATGCACTCGGAGACGAACGAGCAGCTCCGGGGCACCTTCTTGAAGTTGTTTCAGCCAGTGGCTCTCCGGTTCCTGCCGGTGTTTCGCCAGCTGATGCCGGATCTCGCGGAAGAAGAAGTGTTGTGGCGGCTGCACTTCGTCATCGGATCGCTTGCGCACACCCTGGTCTGCACCCAGCTCGAGGAACCCTTGATGGGCAAGCTCGTGCGGGGCGAGCATCTGGCGGAGTCGCTGGTCCAATTCAGCGCGGCCGGCATGGCCGCGCGGGTGCCTGCGCCGGTCGCGGGGCCAAAGTCGTAGCTGTTAAAAGAATCGGAAAGAGAGTGACGGAATGAATCGCGGAATCACGCGCTGGCTTCAAGTGCTGTTGCCGATTGGGGTCGTGCTGGCCGCGGTGATCGGGGCACGTTCGATGGTGGCCCTCAAGCCGGAGGCCCCCACGCGCCCGCCCGAGGTGACCATCCCGCTCGTGCGCGTGCTGGACGTGGAATTGACCGACACCATGTTCACCGTGCACACCCAGGGCACGGTCGAGCCTCGCACCGAGAGCCAGCTCGTCCCGGAAGTGTCCGGACGCATCGTCGAGGTCTCGCCCTCGTTCGTCGCGGGTGGATTCTTCGAGGCCGGTGACCTCCTCATCAGGATCGAGCCCCACGACTACGAGAAGGCGCTGGTGCAGCGCGAGGCGGAGATCGAGAGCGCCCGCCTGCGCATCGTGCAGGAGGAGGCCGAGGCCGAGGTGGCGCAGTGGGGATGGGATCGGATCGGCACCGGCCAGGCCCGCTCGCTCACCCTGCGCGAGCCGCAGATCGCCAGCGCCAAGGCCGGCCTGGCCGCCGCCGAGGCCAACCTGGACACCGCCCGGCGCAATCTCGAGCGGACCGAGGTCCGCGCACCCTACGCCGGCCGCGTCCGTGAAAAGCACGTGGATGTGGGCCAGTTCGTGATGGTCGGCACACCGGTCGCCCGGATCTACGCCGTGGACGCCGCTGAGATCCGGCTGCCGCTCCCCGATGATCAGCTTGCCTTTCTGGACCTGCCCCTGAACTACCGCGGCGAATCGGGCCGCGTACGCGGGCCGCGGGTGACGCTGCGTGTGAAGTTCGCCGGCCGCATCCATGCCTGGGAGGGCCGCATCGTGCGCACCGAGGGTGAAATCGATCCCCGGACGCGCATGGTCCACGTTGTGGCAGAGGTGCAGAACCCGTACGGCCGCGGCGCCGACCCGACGCGGCCGCCGCTGGCGGCCGGCATGTTCGTCGAGGCAGAGATCGACGGCCGGGTGGTCGAACAGGTGGCAGTGCTGCCGAGGGCCGCGTTGCGCGGCACCGATCAAGTGCTCATCGTCGACGACGAAAACCGTCTCCGCTTCCGCACGGTCAACGTCCTCCGCACGACAATCGACGAGGTCATCGTGCAGGGCGGCCTGACGTCCGGCGAGCGCGTGAACCTGTCGCCACTCGAAGCGGTCTCCGACGGCATGCGAGTCCGCATCAACGAGGTCAGCCGTCGCCCCGCCGCGGCCGCCGACGAGGGAAACGCGTCATGAAAGGGCCGATCGACTGGTTCGCCCGGAACTCGGTCGCCGCCAACCTCCTGATGCTGCTGATCCTGGTAGGCGGGCTGTTTACCGTCTTCACGATCAAGCGCGAGGTCTTTCCCGAGTTCTCGCTCGACATCATCACGGTCCGGGTGTCGTATCGCGGCGCGGCGCCGGCAGAGGTCGAAGAAGGCGTCTGCATCCGAGTCGAAGAGGCCATCCTTGGCCTCGACGGCATCAAGCGGATCACCTCGACCGCCAGCGAAGGCTCCGGCCTGGTGACGATCGAGCTCGAAGCGGGCGCCGACGCACGCAAGGTGCTCGACGACGTGAAATCCCGGGTCGACGCCATCGAGACGTTTCCGGAGGAGACCGAGAAGCCGATCATCCAGGAGATCACCAACCGCCAGCAGGTCATCAACGTCGCGGTGCACGGCGAAGTCGACGAGGTCAGCCTGAAAGCGCTGGCCGAGCAGGTGCGTGACGACCTGTCCGCGCTGCCCGGCATCACCCAAGTCGAGCTGGCCAACGCCCGTCCCTACGAAATTTCGATCGAGGTTTCCGAGACGTCGCTGCGCCGGTACGGCCTGACCTTCGACGAGGTCGCGCGGGCCGTGCGCCGGTCTTCGCTGGATCTCCCGGGCGGGTCGATCAAGACGGACGGAGGCGAGTTCCTCCTGCGAACGAAAGGCCAAGCCTACCGCGGCCACGAGTTCGAGGACCTGATGCTCCTGACCCGACCGGACGGGAGCCATCTGACGCTCGGTGAGGTGGCGACCGTCGTGGACGGCTTCGAGGACACCGACCAGTTTTCGCACTTCGAAGGCGACCCGGCGCTGCTCGTCTCCGTGTTTCGCACCGGTGAGCAGAGCGCAATCGAGGTGTCGGATGCGGTCCACGCCTGGGTGGAGACCGCGCGTCCGCGGATGCCCGAAGGCGTCTCGCTGACGACGCTAGGCGATCAGGCGTTTGTACTGAGAGACCGGTTGAGTTTGCTGGCCCGGAACGGCCTCACCGGATTCGTCCTGGTCTTCATCATCTTGACCCTCTTTCTCAGGTTCAGCCTGGCGTTCTGGGTCAGCCTGGGCATTCCGATCTCCTTTCTCGGCGCGATGTGGCTGCTGCCGAGCTTCGGCGTGTCCGTGAACATGATGTCGCTGTTCGCCTTCATCGTCGTGCTGGGCATCCTGGTGGACGATGCCATCATCGTCGGCGAGAACATCTACACACATCAGCAGCGGCACGGCGACCGGCTGCGCGGCGCGATCGAAGGCACCCGGGAAGTCGCGACGCCGGTTATCTTTGCCGTCCTCACCACCGTCGCCGCGTTCGCACCGTTGCTGCTGATCCCGGGCGTCATGGGCAAGATGATGGTCGTCATCCCGCTGGTCGTCATGCCCTGCCTCGTCTTCTCACTCATCGAGTCGCAGCTCATCCTGCCCGCGCATCTGTCGCACGGCAAGACGCGCGCGCCGCGCGACACCTGGGGCTCGCGCATGCGGAACCGGATGGACGGCGCGCTCAAGGCCTTGGTGGACCGCGTCTACCGGCCGGTGCTGTCGGTCGGCATGCGCTGGCGGTACCTGACGGTGGCCGTCGGCGTCGCGGTGCTGCTCCTCACGGTCGGGCTGGTCGGCGGCGGCTGGGTCCGGGTGGTCTTCATGCCGCCGGTGGACGCCGACTTCCTGTCGGCGTCGGTGACGATGCCGCCGGGAACGCCGGTCGAAGTGACGGAGGGTGCCGTTCGGCAGATGGAAGACGCGGCCGAGGCGCTTCGGGCGGAAGTCAAGGCGGACACCGGGCGCGAGCTCTTCAAGTACGTTTACGGGCTGGTCGGCACCGGCGCGCCGCGGCTGAGCGGCCCCATGGGGGCAGGCACGCAGACCGCCGCATCGCACCTCGGCGGGATCTTCATCGAGCTGACGCAAGCCGACGAACGAGGAATCAGCAGCGCGGAGGCCTCGAACCGGTGGCGGGCGCTGGTCGGCACGATTCCGGACGCGGTCGAGGTGAAGTTCGACGCGGAGCTGTTCATGGCGGGTGACCCGATCAACGTGCAACTCACCGGATCGGACATCGACGAGCTGCGCGCCGCGGGTACCGCGGTGAAGGCCCGCTTGGCCGAATACGCCGGCGTCTCCGACATCGCCGACTCATTTCGACAGGGCAAGCAGGAGATCAAGCTCACGATCAAGCCAACCGCCGAGGTGCTCGGGTTGACGCTGCAGGATCTCGGGCGACAGGTCCGGCAGGCGTTCTACGGCGAGGAGGCGCAGCGAATCCAGCGCGGCCGTGACGACGTCCGCGTCATGGTCCGCTACCCAGCATCGGAGCGGCGGTCCTTGGGCGACCTCGAGAACATGCGGATCCGCACCCCCGACGGGCAAGCCGTCCCCTTCTCTCAGGTCGCACGGGTAGAGGCCGGCCGCGGCTTTGCATCGATCAAGCGGGTCGACCGGCAGCGGGCGCTCAACGTGACCGCCGCGGTGGACCAGACGATCACGACCGCCGGCGACGTGATCGCCGATCTGGACACGCGCGTGCTGCCCGAGCTGCTGGCCGCGTTCCCGGGCGTGCGCCACTCGTTCGAGGGGCAGCAGACCGAGTTTCGTGATTCGATCGGCGGTTTGATGCAGGGCTTCCTGGTGGCACTACTGCTCATCTACCTGCTGCTCGCCGTGCCGCTCAAATCGTACGCCCAGCCGCTCATCATCATGTCGGCCATCCCGTTCGGCCTCGTCGGGGCCACCTGGGGACACCTCATCATGGGCATGGATATCAGCATGCTGTCGATGTTTGGCCTGGTGGCCCTGGCCGGCGTGGTCGTCAACGACAGCCTCCTCATGGTGGATTTCATCAACCGCAACCGGCGCACCGCGGTCAGCCTGGCCGCGGCGGTTCGCGAGGCGGGCGCCGCACGGTTCCGACCGATCCTGCTGACGTCGTTGACCACGTTCTTCGGCCTGACGCCGCTCATGCTGGAAACCAGCCTGCAGGCGCAGTTCCTGATCCCGATGGCCATCTCGCTCGCCTTCGGCGTGATCTTCTCGACCCTCATCACGCTGATCCTGGTGCCGGCCGGCTACATCATCATCGAGGACGTGAAGGGGCTGTTCTCGAGCGCACGGCACGACCTCGCCGACGCCGAGACCGCTGCCCCGCGTGACCCGGAGCCGGAAAAAGGCACCTTCGCCGCACCGGCCCTCACCGACACCCAAGTGGCCCCCAGCAGCTAGCTCGCAACGCGGCCAACGCGAATACTCGGACGGGCGCTTAGCCTGCAGCCCTTTTTTTCGCTTGTTCACCCGAGGCACTACCGGCGCCGGCGGCAGGCGTATGCTGTCCTCGCGATCGCTTCGCACACCCGTTCGCCGGATTCGGGGACGCCAGCCATGAGGGGGTCCGGCATGATCAGGCCGTTGACGCACGGCGGAAAGATTCCCACGGCAGTCGATCTCATGGACACCGGCGGGGTGAGGCTGGATCCGGACCTCGACGACGGCATGAAGGAGCTGTCCAAGCGGCACTTATCGGCGGCACCGGTCGTGGATTCGACCGGTTGGCTGCGCGGCCTGCTGACCGAGAAGGATTGCCTCCGCATCCTGTCCAACGCCGCGTTCGACGGCCCGTCCGCCGGCACGGCGGCCGAGCGCCGCAGGGCGGAGGAAACGCCGAGCGCCGGGTCGAACCGGCCGCTCTCGATCGAGCAGATGCAGCGCGTGCTGGCCGGCTATCAGCGCGGCAGGTAGGCGATCCGCCGTCCCGCCGTCCGCCCTGCGCTCTCCCCGCTCACGTCTCGTCCCCAAAGACCGCGGCGTCGATGGCCCGCCACCAGAGTTGGACGCGGGCGCCAGGCTCGTGCGGCGCGTGGCTGTGGCGGCCGCGTACGACAATCCGCGTGCCGCTGCGCAACGCGACGGCCAGTTCGACGATCTCTCCGAGAAACGCACGATACACCAGCGTGCCCTCGAGCTGGTTGTGGCCCGGCGCAGCCGGCGCGGGCCCCAGGCCGATCGCCTCGGGCCGCAGCGCCAGCACGCCTGCGGGCGGTCCGGGCGTCGGTCCCGTGGGGGCGGTGATCCGCTCGCCGCCTGCCAGCCGATACGTGCTGAGGGCGCCGCCGGTCGATTCACGGTCGACCGGCAACAGGTTCATCCGGCCGATGAAATCGGCGACGAACCGGTTCGCTGGCCGGTGATACAGCTCGACCGGCGACGCCACCTGCTGGAGCCGCCCGCTTCGGAGCACCGCGACGCGGTCCGAGACGGTCAGCGCCTCTTCCTGATCGTGCGTCACCAGCACGGTCGTGATCCCCAGCTCGCGCTGCAGCCGCCGCATGTCGATCCGTAGCTCGGCCCTGAGCTTCGCGTCGAGATTCGAGAGCGGCTCGTCGAGGAGCAGCAGGCTCGGCTTGATGACGAGCGCTCGCGCCAGGGCGACGCGCTGCTGCTCCCCGCCCGACAGCTCCCTCGGAAATCGCGCGGCGAGATTCTCCAAGCGGACGAGCGCCAGGGCGTCCTGCACCTGCCGCGCCAGTTCCGCGCCCGCCACCCGCCGCCGCTCCAGGCCGAAGGCGACGTTGCGCTGCACGCTCAGATGCGGAAACAGCGCGTAGCTCTGGAACACCATGCCGATGTCGCGCCGCTCTGGCGGCAAGTGGTCGATCGAACGACCGCCGACGAGCACCGACCCCGCCGTCGGCGCGAGATACCCGGCAATGACCCGCAGCGCGGTCGTCTTGCCGCAGCCGCTCGGCCCCAGCAGCGTCATGAATTCGCGGTCGCGCACGTCGAGGGTCAGATCGTCGACAGCCACGACATCGCCGTACCGCCGGGTCAGCCGGTCGAGCCGGAGCTCAGCCACGCGGCCGCTCCCCCAGCTGCCCGAGCAGCGTCCGCACCGGTTGCGTCTCCGGCGAGGACCACGGATCGAAGGTCGAGAGCCCGCGGGTCAGCCGCGCGAAGCGCTCGCGCAGCTCCTGGTCGGTCGCCGGCGCGTCGGTGGACCAGCGCGCACCTGACTCGGCCTCGAGCGCGCGGCCGTCGGACAGCGTGACACGCACGGCGGCGCGCCGGATGCGCTGTCCTCCCGCCGAGTAGCGGGGCTCGGGTTCCACGGTGATCCGCGCGGCCAGATCCCGTACTGCCGTCGAGCCCAGCACCTCCTCGCGATAGGCCCAGTCGTTCGCCAGGTCACCGTGGACGAGGGCCAGCGCCAACGACCAGCGGAGGCTCATCTGGGCGGCGATCGCTGAGCGGCCGCGACTTCGCCGGTCCAGCTCGACGGCCAGGGCATAGGTCCGCACCTGAATCGACTCGACCGCCGCAGGATCGATCGGTCGGACCGCGTCCAGCGCCGAGAGCGCGGGATGGCACGCGCGGTTGCACGGAAAGTACTTGAAGGCGACGCGCTCCACCGGCCAGCCGTCCGGGCGGAACGGCGGCGGCGCGACCCCGCCCGGCGCGTCGAGCAGCGCCTGCGCCAGCCCCCGCGATCCCTCGAGCGCCGATCCCGGCCCGACCATGCCGTGCCGCGCCCAGAGCGCGCACGACACGCCGAGCATCTGGCTCCACCCGCCGTAGATCGTCTTCCCCGACGCGCCGTGGGAGAAGGCACTGTAGGGCGAGTGCGGCGTGAGGCAGGCGGCGGAGGCCATGGCGCCCGCCAGCCGAACCGGATCCAGCTCCAGCAGCCAGCCGGACACGGCCGCGGCCACGACCGTGCCGATCACCGCCGGCGGATGCAGGCCGTGCCGTTCCACCGCCTCGCCGAGCCACCCGCGCAGGTAGTCGTCGAGGCTCGCGCCGAGCGCCACCGCGCGCAGCAGGTCGCCCACCGTCGCGTCGCCGATCTCCGCGGCGGCGACGGCGGCGGCCACGCACTCGGGCCCGGCGGTGAGCTCGAGCTGATCGCCGGCGCAGCGGTTGGCCAGCGCGGCGTACGGCGCGTAGACCTTCCGCCCGGCGTGCCAGTCGGTCGCCGGCGGCTCACCGGCCAGGAACACCCGGTCGTCGCGAACCGGATGCGGGCCGAAACGCGCCGCGCCGGCCCGCGCGATGCCGACCTGATCGAGCAGCACCCGCCTGGACGCGTGCCGCGCGGACGGGGGCACGGCGACCCCGCCGCTCCGCGCGCAGTGCATCCAGTCGGCGATCTCGTGGAGCAGGCTCAAAGGACCGCCTTCCTAATTGGAGGCCCGAAGCGCCGCCAGCAGCGCACTCAGGTTGGGCGCGTCGATCAGATCATCGACGGCCCGCTCGATCGCCGCCCCGGCGGGGCCGCTCAGGCGGCGGAACTTCTCGCGCAGCTCCTCCTCGGTGGCGGGCGCGGCGTCGGTCCAGCGGGTGGAGCGCACACGGGCCCGCCGCCGCTCGCCGGTCGACAGGCGGATCTCGACCCGGGCACCGCGCACGATCGGGTCGACCATGTCGGCGGCGACCCGCACCGTCACCCGCCGGGCCATCGCCTGGCGCTGCGCTTGCGCGACGGCCGCGGCCGTGAAGCTCGCGGGGCCGACCTCGCCGTCGAGGAGGCAGGACGCCACGGCATACGGCACCGAGGTCTTGGCACCGATCGGCGTGGTGCAGTCGCTGTCCCGGCTCAGCTCGACCGCGAACGGATAGGTGTCGACGACGATCGACTCGACCGTCTCGAGGTCGATTGGCAGGAGTTGCTCGAGGGCGGTCAGCGCCGGCTGGACCGACCGGCAGGTGGCGTACGCCTTGAACTGCACGTGCAGCAGCTCCGCGGGGTCGGGTCGCTCGACCTCGTCCACCGGCGCGTGGAGCAGGAAGCTGCCCACCCCGTCGGCTGGAGACTCGAACACGTCGACCGGGCCGGCCAGGCCCGCCCGGGCGAGCGCGGCCGAGGTGACGCCGACGAACGCCGGCCAGCCCGCGTAGAGATCCTTGACGGGCGCACCCCGGGTGAACGCTTCGAACGGGCCGAGCGGCATGGAGATCGCCGCCAGGGAGAGCGAGGCGCCGATGATCGGCGTGGCGGCCCCCGCGACGCGCGCCGCGCCGGCCGCGGCGCCGAGGCACCCGACCATGCTCGGCTCGTGGAGCCGATGGGCGGTCATGCCCCGAACGACCGGCCGCCCGCACGCCACGGCCGCGTCGTAGCCGGCGACGATCGCCTCGAGCACGGCGCGGCCGTCGGCCCCCGCCAGCTCGGCGGCAGCCAGCGTGGCGGGAATCACGGTGACCGCGCCGTGCACGCTGGCCCTCGGGTTCCCGTCGTCCATCTCGACATGGTGCGCGACCGCGCCGTTCACCAGGGCGGCGTGCGCGGCGGGCAGGCGGGCATCGGTTCCCCACACGGTCGACTGCTCGGCCCCGCCGACCGCCACCATCGACTGCACCCACGCGTCGTGGGCCCCGAGCCGCCGCCCCGCCATGGCGCAGCCCAGCAGGTCGAGCACCACCAGCGGCGCCCGGTGGCGCACGGCGCCGCTCAGCCGTTCCCACGACAGGGCCGACACGTGCGCGGCGACGGCGGAAATGAGCGGTGTCACCCGCCGAGGACTTCCCGGTTGAATCGGTTGGTCCATTCACCCCGGCGCTCGCCGATCGTGGCAAAATCGAAGTAGAGGATGTTGTCGAGCGGCACGAGCGTCGCCACGTCGGCGGGCAGCACGACCTCACGGTTGGTCACGACCAGCAGCAGCTCGCGAGCCAGCCGGGTCTGGAGCTCGCGGCCCAGGGCGTAGTCCACGAAGGCCGTGGCGAGCGCCGCCTGCGGCGTGCCGGCGACCACCTGAAACCCCTGCGGCAGGGCGATCGCTCCCTCGGCCGGCACGATCCAGCGCACCGGCGCCCCCTTGTCCCGCAGGTCCCGCGTCTGACTGGCGAGCGCGAGCGTGACCCCGGCTTCGCCCTGCGCCACCAGATTGTTGTTCTCGGGGCCCGAGGTGCGGAAGCCGTAGGCGTTCGGCAGCAACGCGACGAGCCGCTCGAACCCCGGATCGATGTCGGTCTCGCTCCCGCCGTTCAGGCGCGCCGCCATCACCAGCGTGGCCGGCCCGAGGCTGCTGCCGAAATCGAACAGGGCGAGCTGGCCCGCGAACCGCGGATGCCACAGGTCGGCCCAGGCGCGGGGCGGCTCGTCGACGATCTCCTCGTTGTACAGGAAGCCGAGCGCCGAGGAGAAGGTGATGGGCGCGATGCCGAGCGCGCTCCGGGCGTTCGCGCGCACGCTGGCCAGATTCGGCGCGTCCGCCTCGCTGATCGGCAAGAGCAAACCCTCGCGCCCGAGCAGCTCGGCTTCGGCGAAGTCGATCCACAGCACGTCCAGCGTCGGCCGCTCGCGCTCGATCCGGACACGCGCCACCTGGTCGGCCGAACGCAAACCGATCAGGTGCAGGGTCGCGCCCGTCTGCGCCTCGAAGGCCGGCGCGATCACCCGCTCGAAGTCGTTCATCCGGCCCGGCGGCAGCGCGACGGTCAGCTCGATCGCGGAGGGCGCGCGCGGCGCGCAGGCCGCGACGAACGCAACCGCCCACGCCGCGAACCATGGAAACCGACGCTGACCGGCCCACCCACATCGCGTGTGACTACGTGCGCTCACCCAAGCCACCCACCTTTCCACCGACGAGCACGACCAGCGTCGTCAGCGCGATCACCAGGGTACTGACGGCTGCGACCGTCGGATCCTGAAACCGGTCCACGTACTCGAAGATCGCCACGGGCAGCGTCGTCATCCGCCCACTCGCGAAGAAGAGCGACAGCGCGAAGTTGCCGAACGACACGATGAAGGCGAAGATCGCGCCGGCCACCACGCCCGGCCGAATCGCCGGCAGCGTCACCAGGAAGAAGGCCTGCGCCGCGGTGGCACCGAGACCGCGCGCGGCGTCCTCGGTGGCGCGATCGGACGTCTCGAGCGACGTCATCGTCATGCGGACGACCCACGGCAGCGTGACGATCAGATGCGCGGCCAGCAGCGGCGGCAGCCGCCCCACCAGGGTCAAGCCGGTCAGCGGCTGCACGACCACCACGACGAGCATCAGGATGCCGATGGCGAGCACCAGCCCGGGCAGGATGAGCGGTGACAGGAAGAACGCCGCGAGCATCCGCCGCCCCGGAAACCGGCCGCGCGCCAGCGCGTAGGCCGCCGGCACGCCGACGAGCAGCGCCCCAGCGGTCGTCACACCGGCGACCAGTACGCTGGTCCAGATGCCGGAGACCAGCCGCGGCTCGGCCCACACGTTCAGATACCACCGTGTCGTGAACCCCTCGGGAGGAAACTGCAGGACCACGCCCGGGCTGAACGAGTAGTACACGACGACGAGCGGCGTGGCGAGCAGAAACAGATAGATGCCGGCGACGAGGCTCTGGAACACCAGCCGCCCGACCTGTCCCGGACGGCTCCGGCGGCCCGTCATGTCACCCCCGGCGCGCGTGACGCCGCGGCGAGCCTCATCGCTCCGCCCACGCAGGCCAGCGACACGGCGAGCAGCCCGAGCGCGAGGACCGCGCCGAGCGGCCAGTTGAAGACGGCGGTGATCTGCGTGTAGATCTCGGTCACCATCATCCGGACCTGGCTGCCCCCGAGCAGCGCGGGGGTCGCATAGCTGCCCGTCGCCACCATGAACACGAGCATCGAGCCGGTCGCCGCACCCGGCGCCGACAGCGGCAGCGTCACCCGCCAGAACGCGCCGAGCGCCGAGGCCCCCAGCCCGCGTGCCGCCTCCTCCAGCGCGGGGTCGATCCGCCGGATGACCGCCTCGAGCGACAGCACCATGAACGGCAGGAGCGCCTCGACCAGACCGACCACGACGGCGGTCTCGGTGTTCAGCAACCGGACCGGCGCCTCCCGGAGGCCGCTCACGGTCAGCAAGCCGTTCACCGGCCCGCGCCGGCCGAGCAGCAGCACCCATCCGTACGCCCGCACGACGACCGACACGAACAGCGGCGTGATCACCAGCCCCATCTGCACCGCGCGCCACCAGCCGCGGCTGCGCGCGATCGACAGCGCCACGGGATAGCCGAGCAACAGGCAGCCGGCGGTCGTCAGGCCGGCGATGCGGAGCGTCCGCCACAGGATGCCGAGGAAATACGGATCCAGGATTTCCAGATAGCCGCCGAGACCGAGCGGACCGTCGAGCGGCGCCGCCGGCATCGATGGCAGCAAGCTCATCCGAAACAGAAAAGCCAGGGGGGCCACGAGCAACGCGGCGAACACCAGGATGGCCGGCGCCAGCAATCCGGACGCCTCGCGGGATCGCAAGACGCTGAAATCGCGCACCCGGCTGCCGCGCCTGCTCATCGGTCGTCCCGCGGCGGCAGCCGGAACAGCCTGCGGGCGTTGCCCGACCAGATGCGCTCCTTGTCGGCCGCGCCGATCGGCATCGCCTCGACCGCTGGCAGCGTCTCGCGGTACAGCCGGGCGCCCAGCTCGTCGTCGTACGGCGCGTCGGTCGCGAACACCATGTGATCCGGCCCGAAGAACTCCCAGGCGCACATGAGCGCCGGCGTGTTCCCCTGGAGTGCCGTGTCGCAGTAGAACATCCGGTAATAATCCAGCGGCGGTTTCGAGAGGGTCTCACCGTCGTGCCGGTAGCCCATGCGCTGCTCGTTGAACGCCCAGGACAGCTCCACCCGCTTGTGGAAATACGGAATCAGGCCGCCGGCATGGTGGGTGATGACCTTGAGCGTCGGACACCGCTCGAGCACGCCGCCGAACGCCAGCCGGGCCATCGCCTTCGACGTCTCGAACGGCCATCCGAAATTCGTGTAGACGAGAAACTTCGAGGTCGGCTCGCCGTCGTAGTCGGCGGTCGTGTTGGTCCGCCGCGGGTGCAGCAGGATCGGCAGGTCGTAGGCGGCCATCCGCTCGTAGAGCGGATGAAACTCCGGCGCGTCCACCGGGCGGCCGTTGATGTCGGTGAAGATCTCCACCGCCCGGAAGCCGAGCGTGTCGATCGCCCGCTCCGCCTCCCGGACGGCGGCCTCCGGGTCGCTCATCGGCAGGCACGCGCCGGCCGTCACGAAGCGGTCGGGGTGCCGCTGCACCAACTCGGCCAGCTCGTCGTTGGCCATGCGCGCGAGCTCGACCGCGTCGGCCGGCGACGTGATGCTCTCGACGTTGGGTCCGGCGATGGTCAGCACCTGCCGGACGTCCGGCACGCCGTCCATCACCCGGAACCGCACGTCGAGGTCGGTCAGGCCGGGATTGGCAGCGTAGTACTTCGCATATTGCGTGTCGAACCCGGGGCCGGCCCTGGCATTGCGTTCCCGCAGGTAGCGCGGCGGCAGAATGTGTGTGAAGACGTCGATTTTCATCCGGCCATCATGCGGTCATGAGGAATGCTGCGGTGCGCGGCGACCGCCATAATGCTGCGCCAGCGCCACGGCGGCGACGAGGGCGGGCGCCAGCGTGAGGCCGAGCAGGCCCTGGACGATGAAGCCGACGCCGGCGCCGACCATCGCCAGCCGCGGCAGCGGGCCGAGTCGCCCCCGAAGGTAGCCGATGAAGCCGGCCGTCACGCAGGCCATCGCCGCCACGGCCAGGCCGGTCTGCACGACGATGTCGGCCGGCGCGCCGATCATCAAGAGCTCCGGATGATAGCAGAAGATGAACGGCACCACGAAGAGCGCGATGCCGAGCCGCAGCGCGTGGAAACCCTGCCGCCAGATGTTCACGCCGGAAAACGACGCCGCGATGTACAGCGCGCCGCCGACCGGTGGCGTGATGACGTGGCTGATGCCCCAGTACAGCACGAACAGGTGCGCCCCGATGGCCGGCACGCCGAAGCCGACGATGGCCGGCGCGACCGTGACGGCCAGCAGCATGTAGGACGCGATGGCCGGCACGCCGGTGCCCAGCACGAGCGAGGCCAACCCGGCGAGCATCAGCAGGGGCAGCAGCTGGCCGCCCGACGCCTGCACCAGCAGCACGCCCATCCGGAGCGCCGCCCCGGTGATGACGATGCTCGCGATGAGCATGCCGACCGATCCGCAGATGATCGCCACGACCAGAGCGTTGCGGGCCGCGAGCTCAAACCCGTGCAGGACCCGCGCCCAGGTGAAGCGCGTCTCGGCCCGGAACGACGCCACGATCACCAGCCCGCCGAGCCCGTACAGCGCGCTCAGCCCGGGCGGGTACCGCAAGGCGGCCAGGCAGTACACCAGGACGAGCAACGGCACGAAGAAGAACCAGCCGCGGCGCCAGGTCTCGCCGACATCCGGCAGCGCGTCGCGCGGCAGCCCTTCGAGGGCCGACTTCCTGGCCTCGAGGTCGACGAGCAGGTACAGGCTGAGGTAGTAGAGACCGGCCGGAATGGCGGCGGCGATGCAGACGTCCAGATAGGGGATGTCCAGGAACTCGGCCACCATGAAGGCGACCATCCCCATCATGGGCGGCATCAGGACGCCGCCCGTGGACGCGACCGCCTCGACCGCGCCGGCGAAGGCCGCCGGATAGCCCAGCCGGCGCATCATCGGCACCGTGACGACGCCGGTCGTCGCCACGTCGGCCGCGGCGCTGCCGCTGATCGTGCCGAACAGGCCGCTGGCCAGGATGGCGACCTTGGCCGGGCCACCCCGGCGATGCCCGGTCAGCGCGAGCGCCAGGTCGATGAAGAAGCGCCCGGCGCCGCACGCCTGCAGAAACGCGCCGAACACGATGAAGACCACGAGAATGCGCGTCCACAGGCGCATCACCGATCCGAAGATGCCGTCGAGCGACAGGTAGACCTCGCCGATGACGCGCGTGAACGAGTGCGCCCGCCCGTAGAGCACGCCCGGAAACCGATCGGCGAACATCGCGTAGAGCATGACGGCGACGAGGAGCCCCGGCAGGACCGGCCCCGAGACCCGTCGCGTGCCTTCCAGCAGGACGAGCAGCGTGACGACGCCGAGCGTCAGCTCGAACGTGCCGATGATCGGCGAGGCAGTCTGCAGCTCGACGATCTTCGCGGTGGGCGCGATGTAGAAGCAGCCGGCCGCACCGGCCGCCATGAGGACGTAGTCGTACCAGGGGATGCGCGCCGACGCGCCGGCGTGCGCGCGCCGCAGCAGCAGCGTCAAGACGATCAGCAGGCCGAGGCTGATCGCCCGGTGGCTCTCGCCGAGCAGGAAGAAGTACTGCGTCGAGAAGGCGCCCAGAACGTAGAGCAGCTCGTAGACGAAGAAGGCGACGATGAACGCCTGCACCGCCGCGGGATACGACGGCGCGGCCGGCGGCTCGCCACCGGTTGAAGACATCGGCCGATTCTAGCGCGCGGCGTCCAGCTCGCCGAGCAGCCGTTGCTGCATCGCGTCGGCCTCCGCCGTCCAGACGCCGCGGTCGGTGAAGAACCGGGTCGCGGCGGCGTGGTAGGGGTTGATCGAGTCGAGCGACACCGCGCGGTCGAGCGACATCGACGACAGCGTGGGATGGGTCGACGCGAACTCGTCGAAGTGATCGTAGATCGCCTCGAGCACCTGATAGACGACGTCGTCGTCCAGATCGGCCCGCGCGTGCAGCGCCGTGCTCGCCGCCAGTACCGGCACATCGCGCGTGACCATCCCGCCGTTGTACCCGGCTGGACAGATCGACGCGTAGAGCGCCGGATGGCGCTCGTGCACCCAGGCGGCTGCCGGCGGCGGGATGTCGAGCATGCGCATGCCGACCGAGCTGTGGATGATCTCCATCGCCTGGTACTGGGTCGAGCAGGCATAGGCGTCCACCTGGCCCGCCCGGAGCGCCTCGGCGCGGTCGGCGGGCACGGGTGACGGAATCGAGACGATCTCGTCGTGCAGGTCGTAGTAGTCGAACAGGTGCTTGCCGGCCCAGTAGAAGACGCCGACCGCCTTCGTGTCCCACATCACCTTGCGTCCGGCCAGGTCCTCGATGCGCTCGATCCCGGAGTCCGGGGTCGTGAACAGCGAGAACATGATCTCGGTGCCGGCCGCGACGACGCGCATCGGCGTGGGACCGACCGGCGCGTAGTACTCCTCGCCCCGGTTCGCCAGATGCATCTCCGATTGGCTCACGAAGATGAAGTCGAGATCGCCGCTCTGGAAGAGCGGCATGGCCGAGACGTGCGAGCGGGTCGGCTCGGCGAAGGCGCGCATCGCGGTGTGCTTCTCCACGATAGCGGCCACCGCCGACGCCTGCACGTACTCCGTGCCGAACAGGCTGGAATTGACGGCAATCTCCGGCACCGCGGACGACGGGGCGCAGGCGGACAGCGTGACGAGCAGCCCGCACGCCAGCAATGCCCTCGGCCGGTGGGAAACGGCAGTCATGACGATCCTAGAGGCACTCGTCTTTCGGCTTTCGTTCCGGAGTTTCGTGCAAGAGCCCAGAGCCTAGAGCCCAAAGCCCTCCTATTCCGGATCTTCATCGGTGCGTGGTACCACTATCTGACGGCGATGAAGTCGATCTCGACGGCCGCGCCGATCGGCAGCGCCGCCACGCCCACGGTCGAGCGGCTCGGCTTCACGTCCACGCCCTCGAAGAACTCACCGTAAACTTCGTTCAGCGCGCCGTAATTGTCGATGTCGTCCAGATAGACCGTCGCTCGGACGACGTGCGCCTTCGTCAGGCCGGCTTCGCCGAGCAGGTTCTCGAGATTCGACAGCGCCTGGCGCGCCTGGGCTTGCACGCCCTCGTGCAGGCTGCCCGTATCCGGATTGATGCCCACCTGTCCGGAGAGGTAGACCGTCCCGCCCGCGTCCACGCCTGGCGAATACGGCGCCAGCGGCCGCGCGCCACCGTACAGCCCGGTATGCCCCGACTGCGCCGCCGCGCTCGCGCCGACGTCGTCGCCCGCCGTTAACGAGACGATCGTAAGAACGCCGCCGAGGATGCAGCCGACGATCAGATATCCGCGAGAACTCTTCATTGCGTCACCTCGATTGGGTTGAACGAGTCACGAACGGGCGCACACCAGGCCGGTCCTGGGCGACGCGCCACGAACCCGCTAGGGTATCAGAAAGGTCGGCGGGCTGTGCTAAACTGCGGTGTTCAGCGGCGAACCGCCCCTGCCTTCATGGTGAGTGTAGCTCAAGGGTAGAGCGCCGGTCTGTGGCACCGGATGTTGGGGGTTCGAATCCCCTCACTCACCCCATCTCTTATCTCGGTTTTGTGCAGTGGGTTAGCAAACGCCTGCGGAACGGTTGCATTCGATTGAAAATCATGATGTCGGCAGTTTGATTCTGTCCCTCAGCACCAGCCTTCGCTCGTGGCTAACGCCACGAGCTTCGGCTTAGGCAGGCCTGCCCGTTACGACATCACGCTTCCGTGGCAGGACAGGCGAAGGCTGTCTCGCCGTAGCCTTGGCGAAGGCGGACTCCCCTTCATGCGTGGCAGGCCACTCGTCAGCTGGATCGCATGGTGTCCCGAGCGAGCGAGACCCGCTCCGCTCCCCCTCCGAGCCCCGGTTCGACACTGAGATCAGGGCCGCCTCCGCCCACCGGATGGCATCCGATTTGCGTTCCGCGGAAACGCCCGTGACGCCCCTCCCCCGATCCGCGTTGTGCTGCCGGCCCCACCGTCTAGAATGGCCCACTTTCAGTAGACAACTCCGCACGGCCATGGCCTTAGAGCGCGGCACCCGCCTCGGCCCGTATCAGATCGAGTCCCCCATCGGGGCCGGGGGCATGGGGGAAGTCTATTAAAGCGACCGACACGCGGTTGGCAACCAGATCAGCCCAGGGCAGCTCGACAAGTTCCTCGTGGGCGTATGATGTCTCCACGCGATCAGCCGATCACGTGTTCACGTCTCATCGGATAAGGAGTAGACCATGAGTCCCCAGGAAGCGAAAAGTATTGCCGAGTTCCTCATCGCTGACTTCGAACAGGAGATGCAAACGACGCAGCGAGTCCTCACCGCCGTTCCCGCCGGCCAGCTCGATTACCAACCGGACGCGAAGGCCAAGACGGGTCTCGGCCTCATCCGGCATATCACGCTCGAAGACGAGTGGATGCTGAACTGCATCGCGAACGGTGCCTTCACCCAGCCCCCCGACGATTCCGACCACTGCGGCATCATGAACCCCGGCGATGCCGTGGCCCGCTACAAGGAGAAAGTGCCAGCGGCGCTCGATAGGGTGCGTGGTATGTCAGGTGAGCAGCTCACCCAGGTGCTCGACTTGCTCGGCTTGATGCAAGCCCCGGCGCTCGGCTGGCTGGCCATGGCCGTGAAGCATTCCGTCCACCACCGAGGGCAGCTGAGCACGTATCTTCGTCCGATGGGGGGTAAGGTTCCTGGGATCTACGGCCCCAGCGCCGACACCCAGTAGCACTCGGGGGCTGTGGCAGGCGGCCGAACCGCTCTGAATTCCTCACGAGGAAACCGCCATGCTGGCCAGGCACGCGATGAACCACGGCGAGCGCAGCCACCAGGCGATGCCCATCAAGAGCACGATCAGTGGGCCGGAGTGGAAGAGGTCTATGGCGACCTGCCAGGCGGGATCGTAATATCGCGTGGTCCAGATGACCCCCTCTGGTGTGCCCAGGACGATCTTCTCGATGAAGTAGAAGACAAACATCGGCACGTCGGGCAGCACGCCGCCGATAAGGATCGGAGCCACGTCCCAACCGCGACCTCGGCTGCCGAGCGCCAGCAAATTGAGCACTGCATGGGCGGGTGTGTTCATGGATTTGGGGTGTAGCACGCTAGATCAGGCAAAGTGAGTGTTGGGTCGTGGTTGGCGGACGCCGTCGACGTCGACGTCGAGTTTTTCGTCGTAGAAGCAGACCAGACCTGCGATCGGTCTCGCTTCCGGCATCGGGGTCTTGTAGCTCCACGCGCTCCAGCCAGCACCTTTCCCGCGGCGTGGAAGTCACAGCGTCGCGCCCCGGCGAGATCGCTGCCTTGGCGCGGTGCACCATTGGATTCTCGCAGTTCGCCGGTGAGGTCCTCGGGGCGGAAGAACCAGGTGGGCCAGTACGGGATCTCCCAGACGAAGGTGATGGCGCGTGCGTCGACGACGACCTGCCCGTCTACGACGGCTCGGATCCACTTGTGCCCCGGGACCATGCGTGGCACGCCGCTGGCCGGCTCCTCAGCTGCGGGCAAGTTAGACGGTTCGTCTCGGTTCATGGTCGGACTCCAGGGCTGGGACGTTTCTTCCTCACACCTTAGCCCTGTTGCAGGCGGACGGCTACGTAAAGGTGCGCTCACAGCCCGAGACGGCGCCCCGGCGAGCGAGAGGTGAGGTAGAATTGATTTGTGGGGCCGGTGGAGCCCCGTATGGAGCCAAGCCTTGAAGGTTGTCACGAAGCGTGTCCAGGGAGATCGACCGCTGGAGGACATCGCACGTCTGCAGCGCACGATCAACCGGTTGCGAGGCTGCGGTCTGGTTCCGCGCGGCCTTTACCGCTTCTCGTCATTCGAAGACGCCGACACATGGATGATGCGCCAGATGGCGCGTACAGCCGCGCGCCCGAGGTCGAAGACCTCCTCGCCCTCTGCCGCGCGCTCAATCACGAGCGCGTCAGGTACATCCTGATCGACGGTTTCTCCGTCATTCTCCACGGCTTCGTCCGCACGACCAAAGACATCGACCTCCTGGTCGATCCTTCGGAAATAAACGTCAGGGCCATCAAACGAGCTCTCGCAACGCTGCCTGACAACGCCGTGGCGCAGGTTGACGACAGCGAGCCGTCCAGCGCCCGGACGCCAGGCGCCTATGGCTAGCAGCCCGCTTAACCCCAGAACTCACTTGTGTTGCCACGTCTGGCGTGTTCTGCCCGGCGAGGGCGGCGTTGCTCCTCAGTCATGTGGGCCCACCAAACTCCTTCGTCGCGCCTTGCCCTCACCGTCCAGCCCGGTGCCAGCCATTGTCAACACAAGTGAGTTCTGGGGTTAGTGGATAACCTCGTCCTCGAGGTACTCGAGGTGCGGAATGTCCAGCTCGCGCACGGCCTCGATGGCGGCGACCAGCATGGTGGCGTCGCGGCGCCCGTCCGGCTGGGCGCGCAGCCGCTTATGCGTCGCGCGTAGCGCCCGGAGGACCCGGGCGCGATCGAATCGCTGGCCTTCACAGTGTTCACAGAAGCTCATAAGGTGTTCCTCGTCTCTGTCGTTTCGGCTGTCGGCTTTCGGCTCTCGGCTTTCGCACGAACTCGCAGCAACGCAGCGGGCAGCGAGCCCAATCCGAGAGCCGAGCGCCGGGAGCCGACAGCCAAGAGCCGTTCGTCATCGCGCCTTTCCCCGATAGTGGGTGGACTGGGCGAAGAAGACCTCCGCCGATTCCATGAGCGTTTCCGACAGCGTCGGGTGCGCGTGAATCGTCATTTTCAGATCCGACGCCGTCGCGCCCATCTCGATCGCCAGCACCCCCTCGGCGATCAGCTCGCCCGCGCCGGCGCCCACGATGCCCACGCCGAGAATCTGCTCCGATTCCGGATCGACGACCAGCTTCGTCAGGCCGTCCATCCGGTCGAGCGTCACGGCGCGGCCGGACGCCCCCCAGGGGAACTTCGCGATCTTGACCGCGCGCCCCTCGCGCTTGGCCTCGGTTTCGGTCAGGCCGCACCAGGCCACCTCCGGATCGGTGAAGACGACGGCCGGAATGGCCAGCGGCTCGAAGACTCCCTTGCTGCCGTGAATCACCTCGACCGCCAGCCGGCCCTCGTGTGACGCCTTGTGCGCCAGCATCGGCTCGCCCACCAGGTCCCCGATCGCGAAGATCCTCGGCTCCCCGGTGCGCCGCTGAGGGTCCACCCGCACGAAGCCGCGCGGGTCCAGCGCGACCCGCGTCGCGTCGAGCCCGTCGATCTTCGAGTTCGGCCGGCGGCCGACCGCGACGAGTACCCGGTCGAACACCTGCCCCGACGCCTCGGCCGCCTTGCCCTCCAGCGTCACGGCGATGCCGTCGCCGACCGGGTCCATCCGGACCACCGTCGTCTCGAGCCAGATCGCCTCGGCGAGGCTCGCCATCCGCTTCGCGACCGGAGTCACCAGGTCGCGGTCGGCGCCCGGCAACAGTCCGCCCGTCATCTCGACGACCGTGACGCGCGAGCCCAGCGCCGCGTAGGCCGTTCCCAACTCGAGGCCGATGTATCCGCCGCCGACCACGAGCAGGCGTGCGGGCACGTCGGGCAGCTCGAGCGCCCGCGTGGAATCCATGACGCGATCGCTCTCGAGGGACAAGCCGGCCGGAATGGCCGGGCTCGATCCGGTGGCCAGAATCGCGTGGTCGAATGCGATCCGCTGCTCGCCCGCATCCCCGCGCACCGACAGCGTCTGGGGGCCGGCGATCGACGCGCGGCCCTGCACGTAGTCCACCTTGCGCTGCGTCGACAGCTGGCCGAGGCCGCCGGTCAGACGGTCCACCACGCCGTCCTTCCAGGTGCGCAGCTTGGCCAGATCGAGCGTCGGCGCGCCGAACGTCACGCCCCAGTCGCCGGCCTGCTTGGCATCGTCGATCACCTTCGCCACGTGCAGGAGCGCTTTCGACGGCATGCAGCCGCAGTACAGACAGACCCCGCCCGGGTTCGGCGCCTCGTCGACGAGCGTCACCTGCATCCCGAGGTCGGCCGCCAGAAAGGCGGCAGCGTAGCCGCCGGGACCGGCCCCAACGACGGCAAGATCGGTTTTGCGTTCGGTCACGAGCTCAACTCTCCCTCCCCGGGGTTACAGGGCCATCGTGAACGGCTCTTCAAGCGCCTCGACGATCCGCCGCAGGAACCGGGCGGCGTCGGCGCCATCGATGACCCGATGGTCGTACGAGAGCGACAGCGGCAGCATGAGTCTCGGCTGAAACTCGCCGTTCACGAACGTCGGCTCCTGCGCCGAGCGCGACAACCCGAGAATGGCCACTTCCGGATGATTGACGATCGGCGTGAACGACGTGCCGCCGACACCGCCCAGGTTCGTAATGGTGAACGTGCCGCCCTGCATCTCCTCGCGGCTCAATTCCCGCGCGCGGGCTCGCGCGGCGAGCGTTGCCAATTCGACCGACAGCTCCGTGATGCCCTTCCGGTCCACGTCGCGGAGCACCGGCACGAGCAAGCCACGCGGGGTGTCGACCGCCACCCCGATGTGGATGTAGCGCTTGAGGATCAGCTCATCAGCGGCCAGATCGACCGAGCTGTTGAACTGCGGATACTCGTCCAGAACGCTGGCCACCGCCTTGATGACGATCGCCGTGATGGTCAGCTTGGCGCCGGCCGCCTCGACCCGAGGCGCATACTGCGTCCGCAGCTTCTCGAGCCCCGTGACATCGGCCTTGTCGTGCTGGGTCACGTGCGGAATCTCGGTCCACGCCCGGCTCAAGTGACGCGCCACGGTGCGGCGGATCGCCGATAGGCGCTGCCGCTCAATCGGGCCCCACGCGGCGAAATCTGGCAACGGCTCCACCACCGGACCGCCCGTCGCGGCGACGCCGCCCGTCATGACCGCCTTGACGTGGCGCTTGACGTCCACGAGGCTGACCCGACCGCCCGTCCCGCTGCCCGTCACCCGGGCGATGTCGACCCCGAGCTCGCGCGCGAGGCGGCGCACCGATGGCGCCGCCGGTGCGATCCGGCTCCCTGAGGAGGAAGACGGCGACGACGCCGGCGCCGGCGCGCTCGCGGCCGGGGCGGTGACGGTCGTCTCGGGCACCGGGACATCGCCTGGGGCCGGGGCTGGGGCCGGCGCCGACCCGGCCGCCGCGGGCGCGGCAGTGTGAGCCGCCCCATCGCTCGATTCAGATTCAGAGTCAGAGTCAGAGTCAGACCCAGACTCGACCACCAGAATCGTCTGCCCGACCTTGATCGTGTCGCCAACGGCGATCGCGATACGCGACACGATCCCCTCCGTGGGCGACGGCACCTCGAGCGTCGCCTTGTCGGTCTCCAGCTCGACGATCGGCTGGTCGCGGGTAATCGTGTCGCCGACCGACACCAGCACCTTCACGACGTCGCCTGAGTCGAGGTTTTCGCCAAGCTCGGGCAATGTGACTTCGTTCGTCACCGCGTCCTGCTCTCGGAATCTCAGACCAGCGTCGGATCGACCTTGTCCGGATCGATCTCGAGCTCGCGAATCGCCTGCGCCGCCCGCGCCGGTGCAATCACACCGTCGTGGGCGAGCGCACCCAGCGCGCCGACCGCCACGAACCGCGCGTCCACTTCGAAGAATTCGCGGAGCGACTCGCGTGTCTCGCTGCGGCCGAAGCCGTCGGTCCCGAGGACCGTCAGCGGCCGGGACGCCCAGCGGCCGATTGAATCGGGCAACGCCTTGACGTAATCGGACGCGGCCACGATCGGCCCGCGCGTCTCCGCCAGGCACTCGGCGACATACGGCGTCCGCGGCGTCTCGGCGGGGTGCAGCAGATTCCAGCGGTCGACGGCGTGGCCGTCCCGGTAGAGCTCCTTGTAGCTCGTCACGCTCCAGACATCGGCCGCCACCTCGAAGCGCGATTGCAGCAGCTCCTGCGCCGCCACCACCTGCGGCAGGATCGACCCGCTGCCCAGCAACTGCACGCGCGGTAGGGACGCGGGCGCCCGGGAGGCGCGGAAGCGGTAGAGGCCGCGCAGGATGCCGTCGCGCACGCCGTCCGGCATCGCCGGCATCGGATACGCCTCGTTCATCACCGTCAGGTAGTAAAAGATGTTCTCCTGCTCGGTGTACATCCGCCGGATGCCGTCCTCGATAATGACCGCAAGCTCATACGCAAACGCCGGGTCGTAGGCCCTGAGGTTCGGCACCGCGTAGGCCAGCAGATGGCTCTGCCCGTCCTGGTGCTGCAGACCCTCTCCGGCCAGGGCCGTCCGGCCGGAGGTCGCACCCACGAGGAAGCCGCGCACCCGTGAGTCCGCCGCCGCCCAGACCAGATCGCCCACCCGTTGCAGGCCGAACATCGAGTAGAAAATGAACATCGGCAGCGTGCAAATGCCGTGCGTCGCGTAGGCCGTGCCGGCCGCGATGAACGACGACAGGGCCCCGGCCTCCGTGATCCCCTCTTCGAGAATCTGGCCGCCCTTTGCCTCCTTGTAATAGAGGAGCGTGTCGCGGTCGACTGGCTCGTACAGTTGCCCCCTGCTCGAGTAGATGCCCACCTGGCGGAAGAGCGCCTCCATGCCGAACGTGCGCGCCTCGTCGGGGACGATCGGGACGATCAGCCGGCCCATCTCCCGGTCGCGGAGCAGCTTGGCGAGCAGCCGGACGAATACCATCGTCGTCGAGACCGGCCGGTCGCCCGTCCCCTCCGCGAACTCGTCGAACACGCCGTCCAGCGTCGACGCCGCGCGGCCGCCACGCACCTCGCGGCGCGGCACGTAGCCGCCCAGCGCCGCCCGCCGCTCGTGGAGGTACACCATCTCGGGCGCGTCGTCCGCCGGACGGTAGAACGGCGCCTGGGCGACGTCCTCGTCGGAGATCGGAATACCGAACCGCGAGCGGAACGCCCGCAGCTCATCCTCATTCATCTTCTTCTGCTGGTGAGTGACGTTGCGTCCTTCGCCGGCCTCCCCCAGCCCGTAGCCCTTGATGGTGCGCGCCAGGATGACGGTGGGCGAGCCGCGATGCTCGACGGCTGCCTTGTAGGCCGCGTACACCTTGAGCGGGTCGTGGCCGCCCAGGCGCAGCTTTTTGAGCTGATCGTCCGAGAGGTGCTCGACCATGGCCAGGAGCTTCGGATGCGCCCCAAAGAAATGCTTGCGCAGGTAGGCGCCCGACTCGACGGCGTATTTCTGATACTGGCCGTCGACGATCTCCCCCATCCGCTTGATCAGCACGCCGTCGTCGTCCTTGGCCAGCAGCGCGTCCCACTCGCGGCCCCAGATGACCTTGATCACGTTCCAGCCGGCGCCGCGGAAGGTCGCTTCCAGCTCCTGGATGATCTGCCCACTGCCCCGCACCGGCCCGTCGAGCCGCTGCAGGTTGCAGTTGACGACGAAGATCAGGTTGTCCAGCTGTTCGCGGGCCGGCAGCGTAATCGCGCCGAGCGACTCCGGCTCGTCGGTTTCACCGTCGCCGAGAAACGCCCAGACCTTGGCATCGGACTTCGACTTCAAGCCGCGATCCTCGAGGTGGCGATTGAACCGCGCCTGGTAGATCGCCATGATGGGACTCAGCCCCATCGACACGGTGGGATACTCCCAGAAGTCGGGCATCAGCCATGGATGCGGATAGGACGACAACCCGCCACCCGGCTTCAGCTCCCGCCGGAAGTTTTCGAGCTGTTCGACGTCGAGTCGTCCTTCGAGGAAGGCGCGCGCGTAGATGCCGGGCGCCGCGTGCCCCTGGAAGTAGATGATGTCGCCCTCCGCGTCGCCGCGGCGCGCGCGGAAGAAGTGATTGAAGGCGACTTCGTAGAGCGTCGCGGCTGACGCGTAGGTGGAGATGTGGCCCCCGATGCCGGGCGCAATCCGGTTGGCGCGCACGACCATCGCCAGCGCGTTCCACCGCACGAAGCTCTTGATTCGCCGCTCGGTCTCGCTGTCACCCGGGAAGGGCGGCTGCTCCCCGACGTCGATCGTGTTGATGTAGGGGGTGTTCGCCGAAAACGGCAGCGTGACGCCGCTGCGGACCGCGTGCCGGCCGAGCTCCTGCAACAGCCGGCCGACTCGCGTCGGCCCCCCGTCGTGCAAGACGTCATCGAGCGAGTCGAGCCATTCGCGCGTCTCGCGCGCCTCGGCCTCGCTCGGTTGTGCACCCACCGATTCAGTCATGATTCCGTCATGGTTCCGCAATAGGGTGTACACCCTTGCCGCAAGAATCACCGTCACCCTATCCCCTCAGCATAACATCACGTCCCGCCGGCCATCCGGTCGCTGCGCTATAATCAAGGGGCTCCATGCGATCTGATTTCCGGCGCGCCCGCATCCGTGCCACCGTGACCGCCCTGGCCGCCGGCGCGATGCTCGCGTGGCCGAGTGCCCTCGAGACAAACGCGCTATTCGCCCAGACTTCCGGGATCGTCGCCCCGCTGCCCGGTGCCGCGCCGTTCGACCCGGCGCTCGCCACGGATCTGCAGGCGGCCTGGGACGCGCGCGATCCCGGCTACCGGCCCCGCACGCGCCACCTCCGCGACGACGGCACGCCGAAGTACACGAATCGCCTGTACCTCGAGGCGAGCCCGTACCTGCGGCAGCATGCGCACAACCCGCTGAACTGGTATCCCTGGGGCGATGAGGCGTTCGAGACGGCGCGCCGGCTGAACCGCCCGGTCCTGCTCTCGATCGGCTACTCGACGTGCCATTGGTGCCACGTGATGGAAGAGGAATCGTTCGAGGACGAGGAGATCACGCAGTATCTGAACGAGCACTACGTCGCGATCAAGGTGGACCGCGAAGAGCGTCCCGACGTGGACGCCATCTACATGAGCGCGGTCCAGCTGATGACCGGACGGGGCGGATGGCCGATGACCCTCTGGCTGACACCCGACCGCGAGCCGTTCAGCGGCACCACCTACGTGCCGGCGCGCGACGGCGATCGCGGCGTCCGGCTCGGCTTCTTCACGATGCTACAACGGTTGAAGACCGCCTACGACGATCAGCCCGACCAAGTCGTCACCGCCTCAGGCGAGATCACGAAGGCGATCGCCGCACGGCTCGCGCCCGCGCCCGCGTCTGGCGGCACGACGCTGCCCGACGGCGCGACGCTTGATGCGGTGGCCAGCTACTACGACGAGCAGTTCGACGACGAGTTCGGCGGCCTGCGCGGCACCCAGAAGTTTCCGAGCGGCCTGTCGATCCGGTTGATGCTCCGGCAGCACCGGCGGACAGACGACCCTCGGGCGCTCGACATGGCGACGCGCACCCTGGAGCGGATGGCGTCGGGCGGCATGTACGACCATGTGGGCGGCGGTTTCCACCGCTACTCCACCGATCCGCGCTGGCTGGTGCCACACTTCGAAAAGATGCTCTACGACAACGCGCTGCTCGTACCGGCCTACCTCGAAGCCTTCCAGGCCACCGGACGCGAGGAGTTCGCGACGATCGCGCGCGAGATCCTGCGCTATGTCGAGCGGGACATGACGTCGCCCGAGGGCGGATTCTACTCGGCGACCGACGCGGACAGCCTGGCGCCGAGCGGTCATCGAGAAGAAGGGTGGTTTTTCACCTGGACGCCTGACGAGCTGGCGTCCGTGCTCGACGGACCGTCGCTCGCGCTGGTCACCACCTTCTACGGCGTCACCCCGGACGGCAACTTCGAAGGGCGCAACATCCTGCACGTGGCGCGTCCGCTGGGGGAGGTCGCCGCCGAGCTCGATCTGGAGGCAGACGCCGCCCGACGAATGCTCGACGCGGCGCGCGAGGCGCTCTACGCGGCGCGGGCGGAACGCCCCGCGCCGCTCCGCGACGACAAGATCCTGACGTCGTGGAACGGCCTGACGATTTCGGCGCTGGCGCAGGCGGCGCTCGTGCTCGGCGAGCCGGATTATGCCGACCGCGCCGCCACGGCGGCCGACTTCATCCTGACGCACCTCCGGGACGACGATCGGCTGCTGCGAAGCTACGTCGGCGGTGAGGCGCGCGTCGCGGCCTACCTCGACGACTACGCGTTCTTCCTCGCCGCCCTGCTCGATCTCTACGAGGCGACCAGCGAGCCGCGGTGGCTCCAAGCCGCGCTGGATCTGGACGGCACCCTCGCGGCCGGCTTTGAGGATGCCGACGGCGGGTTTTTCCGGACGAGCGACACCCACGAGTCGATGCTGGCCCGGGAGAAACCGGGCTTCGACGGCGCCGAGCCGTCCGGCAACTCGGTCCAGTTGCTGAATCTCGTGCGCTTGCACGAATTCACCACCGACGACGGCTACCGCCAGCGCGCCGACCGGGCGCTGCGAGCCTTCGGCGCGACGCTGTCCAGGGCGCCGGCGGCGCACGCGGAGATGCTGCTGGCGGTGGACTTCCGGCTCGGCACGCCGAAGGAAATCATCATCGTCACGCCGCGCGCGCGCGGTGACGCCGACGCGTTCCTGGCGGAGCTGCGGACGACGTTCCTGCCGAACCGGATCCTGAGCGTCGTCCCGGAGGGCGACCAGTTCGACGCGCACGCCGCGCTGGTGCCGCTGCTCGACGGCAAGTTCGCGCGAGGCGGCGAGACGACGGCCTACGTCTGCGAGAACCGGATCTGTGAACTGCCGACGACCGACCCGGCCGTCTTCGCCGAGCAGATCCGCACCGTCCGCCCCTAGCAGCTCCTAGCTCCCAACTTCTAACTCCTAACTTCTAACTCCTAGCTCCTTCGTCCCTGTGAGCGACATCCGGATCGGCGTCGACCTGGGCGGCACGAAGATCGAAGCGATCGCGCTGGCCGCAAACGGCGACACGCTGCTGCGTCACCGGGTGCCGACGCCCCGGGACGATTACGACGCAACGCTCGACGCGATCGTGGCGCTCGTCGGCAGGCTCGAGCAGGAGATCGGCGCGCGCGGCACCGTCGGCCTCGGCACGCCGGGCGCGGTCTCCCCCGCCACCGGCCGGATCAAGAACTCGAACTCCACCTGGCTGCTCGACCGGCCGCTGGCGGAGGATCTGGCGGCGCGTCTGGCGCGCCCGGTGCGGCTCGACAACGACGCCAACTGCTTCGCGCTGTCGGAGGCGACCGACGGCGGCGGACGGGGCGCGAAGGTCGTCTTCGGCGTCATCCTCGGCACCGGCACGGGCGGCGGCATCGTCGTCAACGGCCGTCCGCTCGTCGGCGCGAACGCGATCAGCGGCGAGTGGGGACACAATCCGCTGCCCTGGCCGGAATCGGACGAGCGCCCCGGTCCGCCCTGCTACTGCGGACGCCGCGGCTGCCTCGAAACGTTTCTGTCGGGGCCCGCCCTGAGCCGCGACTATGCGGCGGCCACCGGCGAGCGGCGCGACGCGCCGGCCATCGCCGCCGCCGCCGAGGCTGGGGACGCCGGCGCCGAGGCCGCTCTGCGGCGATACGAGGATCGCCTCGCCCGGGGTCTGGCATCGGTCATCAACGTCGTGGATCCGGACGTCATCGTGCTGGGCGGGGGCATGTCGAACATCGACCGCCTCTACGACCAGGTCCCTCGGCTGTGGGCACCGTATGTCTTCTCCGATCGGGTGGACACGCGGCTGGTGCGCCCCGTGCACGGCGATTCGAGCGGCGTCCGCGGCGCGGCCTGGCTCTGGACGATCACGGTATAATGCGCCGGCCATTGAGAGTTGAGAGATGAGAAATGAGAATGAGGAGGATGACGATGACCTGGGATCGCCGTGAGTTCCTGTATACGACGTCGCTCGCGCTCGTCGGCGGCGCGTTCGGCCGGCCGCTGTTCGCGCAGGACGCCGCGCCGCGTTTCGAGGACCTCCGCCGAAACGTCGGCGCGTTCCACATGCGGGGCGGCACGATCGGCTGGCTGGTTTCCGAGGACGTCCTCGTCGTCGTGGACAGCCAGTTTCCGGACACCGCCGACGCCTGTTTGCGCGGGCTCAAGAGCCGCAGCTCTCGGATGATCGACGCGCTGGTGAACACGCATCACCACGGCGATCACACGGGGGGCAACAAGGTCTTCCGGCCGGCGGTCCGCCAGATCGTCGCGCACGCCAACGTGCCCGGCCTGCAGCGTACCCAGGCCGCCGCCCGGGGCACCGAGGCGGATCAGGAGTACCCCGATGTGACGTTCGACGAGACCTGGCGGATGGACGCGGGCGACGAGGTCGTGTCGGCCAAGCACTACGGCCCGGGGCACACCGGCGGCGACGTTGCCGTCACGTTCGAGCGGGCCAACATCGTCCACATGGGCGACCTGATGTTCAACCGGCGCGACCCGTTCGTCGACCGGCCCGGCGGGGCGCGGATCCGCGGGTGGCTGGACACGCTGCCGCAGGTGATCGACGACCACGACAGCGACACGCTGTACATCTTCGGCCACGCCGGGGAGGGCTTCCCCCTGACCGGGAGCGCCGCCGACCTCGTCGTGCAGCGGCAGTACTTCGAGGCCGTCCTGGAGCACGTGGAGACCGGGCTGGCTGCCGGACGGTCGCAGGAGCAGATCGCTTCGCTCGAGCGGCTGCCGGGCATGGACGACCATGCCGGCGCGCCGCAGCGTCTTCAGGCGGTGTTGAACGTGGCGTACGAGGAGCTGAGCGCAGGAATGTAGCGCCGCCTCCGATGTCTCCCTCTCCCCCGGGAGAGGGTCGGGGTGAGGGCCTACTAGCTACGCCCGCTTGCGTTTCTGGGCCGTCCGGGTGGTGGCGCGCTTGGCCCCCTTCGCCATCTGGGCCTTGGCCGAAGGCTTCTTGGCCCGGCTGACCGAATCCAGGCTCTTGCGGAGCGCGTCCATCAGGTTGACCACCTTGGTGGGCGCCTCCTCGGCCGGCATGACGACCTCGTCCCCGGCGATCTTCGCGTCGATGATCCGGCGCAACTCGGCCTGATACTCGTCCCGGAACTCCGAGAGATCCAGTTCCCCCTCGAAGTTGCCGATCACCTGCTTGGCAAGCTTCACCTCGTCGGCCTTCACCGTCTTGGGCACCTGGGCCAATTCGTCGATGTCGTCCATGCTCCGCACTTCCTTGGCGTGGCGCAGCGTGTACATGACCATGCCCTGCTCGCGCGGCTGGACGGCGACCAGGTACTCGCGGCCGGAGAGCGCCAGCTTGCCGATGCCCGCCTTCCCCTGCATGCCCTCACGCAGGACGGCGAACGCGTCGGCCGCCACCTGCCCGTCCGGCACAAGATAATAGGGCCGCTCGATGTGCACCGGATCGATGGCGCTCGATGGGACGAACCGCAGCAGGTTGATGACGCGCGTCGACTCGGGCCGGGCCTTGGCCAGATCCTCTTCGGCCATGACGACGTAGTGGCCCTTCTCGAATTCGTAGCCCTTGACGATTTCCGTCTTCGACACCTCGCGCCCGTGCGTGGGGCACCACTTCTTCTGCTGGATCCGCGTCTGGCATTCCGCGTGCAGCTGGTTGAAGCGGAGCGAGGCCGCCGCGTCGGTCGCCGGATAGACCCGCACCGGCACGGCGACGAGACTGACCTTCAAAAAGCCTTTCCACGTGGGTCGTGCCGCCATGATTGGTCTCCTGGCTTCCCGAAGTCGAGCGAGAGAGGGCTCCTACTTTATCGGAGAATCGGGCCCTGCGCCCCACCGTGCACGGTTTGGCACCCGCCTTCGCCTGCGGCTTCGGCGAGGCAGGCCCGCAAGACTCTGGGCGAAGGCGGCCCTGGCTCGCCGCGAACGCGCAATCCGAAAGGATTGCCCTATGCTGTGTAATGGATCTGCCGGTGATCCGGAACGTCGATGCCCACGAGCCGCGCCCCGCTGCGCCTGCGCCCCATGCTCGCCGTCTCCGAGCCCGCCGGCCTGACCGACGCGCGGCTCGTCTACGAACCGAAGTACGACGGCATCCGTGCGCTCGTCGACATCGAGCCGCCCGCACGCAAGAGTGAGTCCGTGCGTGTCACCATCTGGTCGAGAAACGGCAACGACAAGACGGCGCAGTTTCCCGATCTGGTGCCCGCGTTGGCGACGCTCGTCGCCCGGCGCAAGACCGCGCTGCTCCTGGACGGCGAGATCGTCGCGCTCGACGCGGCGGGCCACCCGACCACCTTTCTCAGGCTGCAGCCACGCATCCACCGCACGACGGTGCACGAGTCCGAGCGCGCCGTCCGCGATCGGCCGGTCGTCTACATCGCGTTCGACTTGCTGGAGGAGGGCGGGACCGACCTGCGCGGACTCCCCTTTTCCGAGCGTCGTCGGCGGTTGCAGAAACGGTTCGGCCGCAGCCACCGCGCCCGCGTCTGGCTGTCGGAGTGTGTCCCCGCCGACGCGCGTGACCTCTATCGCCGGGCGCAGCACGAGGGCTGGGAAGGTCTGATCGCCAAGGAGGTCGGGTCACCGTACCAGGCCGACACGCGAAGTCCCGCCTGGCGGAAGATCAAACTGCGGCGAAGTCAGGAATTCGTGGTCGGCGGCTGGACCGAGCCGCGCCAATCACGGCAGCACTTCGGGTCGCTCATCGTGGGCGTCCATGATCCTGATGACTCGTCCGATCCTAACGCCGACGCCGACCGCCCCCTTTTCTACGCCGGGCATGTCGGCAGCGGCTTCTCCGACGCCGAGCTCGCGCGCCTGGCCGGGCGGCTGGCGCTGCTGCAAACGGACCGGTGCCCCTTCGCCGCCGCGCCGCCGGCCAACGAGCGCGCGCACTGGGTGGAGCCCACGCTTGTCGTGCAGGTCGAATTCACCGAGTGGATCGAAGGCTACGCGCTGCGGCATCCTGTCTACGCCGGCCTGCGCGACGACCGGCCCGCCGAGGCGATCGTGCGCGAGCCGGGCGGCGGCGCGGGCCCGCCGGCACCTGATGCCCAGCGAGAGCTGCTGGAGGCGGTCGTCGCCAAGCTCGGCGCGCTCGAGGAAGCGCGCAGGCGGGGCACCCTCGAGCTGGACGACGGTGTCCGCATCACCGTCGGCAACCTGGAGAAGATCTTCTGGCCGTCGCTCGGCATCACGAAGGGCGAACTGCTCCGCTTCTACGCGCGCATCGCGCCCTATCTGCGGCCGGCCGTCGCCGACCGGCCGCTCGTCATGAAGCGGTTTCCGAACGGGATCGCGGGCAAATCGTTCTATCAGCATCGCGCCCCCTCGCCGCTGCCGGACGGCCTGCCGGTGATGGCCATTCGCGAGAAGCCGGATCGGCCGGAGACCGAAGTGCCGTACCTCGTCGGCGGTTCGCTGGCGACCATCCTCTATGTGACGCAGCTGGCCGCCATCTCCCAGGACCCCTGGTTTTCGCGGACGTCGTCGATCGAGCGGGCCGACCTGACCGCCTTCGACCTGGATCCGATGCCGGGGGCCGGCTTTCGGCGCGTGCTCGACGTGGCCTGCTGGATCCACGACGAGCTGGAGCGAATCGGCGTGCCCAGCGTACCAAAGACATCCGGGTCGGAGGGACTGCACATCTACCTGCCCTTACCGCCCGACACGCCGTACGAAGCCGGGATGCTGTTCTGCCAGATCGTCGCGACGCTCGTCGCGTCGAAGCACCCGAAGGTGGCG
>CAXXNN010000003.1:0-607212 GCA_963667915.2 Vicinamibacterales bacterium
CGCGCCGTCGGCGTAGTCACCCAGCCGCATCTTACTGAAAATCCTCTAGTTCGGGAATGCGCCCGTAGGCGATCTTGGCGCCCACGTAGCCGCCCGGCTCGCCGCACTGACCGTAGCCGATGAGGGTGCGTCCATAGCGGCTGTTGGTCGGGTAGACCAGGGTCGTTGCTGACCCTGGCCCCCCACAGATCCGGACGTGCGGGTTCTGCCGCATCCGGCTCCTCGACAGACAGCTTCGCTACGCGCCGTCGCGTACCCGCTGGTCCAGGAAGCCAGGCGATGGCCACCGCCATCCCTAAGGCGTGTCTGGCCAGTTCGGCTATCCGTTGTCGTGACGTGGAGACGGGACCCAACCTCGGTGTGTTGGCCGTCTTTCCCTCCAACCGGTGCCACCTGCCGGTGCCCCCTTCCCTCCACGGGGTCTCGTGGGCTCAATTCCCCCGCTTCGGCGGTACTATGAGACACTCCGACTCCTCGCCGCCCATCCCCCCGCGCTTCGTTGCCTTCGCCCGGCGGTACCATCCGAGCACCTGCGGTTCGCTCCGTCGGACGCCAGGTGCGACGTCCACGGCCTCGGGCTTGGTGAGCCGGTGCCCGCGCCCCGGCGGTCTTGACGATGGAGACGACGAGGCCTCCCGGGTTCCCGGGAAACCCACCCGCACGCATGCCACGCGCTCCGACCCCGGCGAGGTCGCCGCCTCCACGGCCTCTGAGACGCGGCGAGATGACCTTCCGTCCAACGCACGACGTCGGCCCTCGCACTCAATGCATTTCGGGGCTCAATTACGCGGCCTACGGGCTCCCTGTGAACGCTTCGCGCCCTGGGTCACCCCAGGCCCACGCATCACTCGGTTCCGGCTGGCGGCCGACCTTGGCCGGATGGGATTGGATACCCACAGGGTTTCGAACAAGGTTTCGAAGATCACATCACGGCATCTTGTCCCCCTTGACCGGGCTTTCCCGGCACACGCGTTGTTGCAAGACTCGACGCTGACGTGAAGCAATCCAACCCTGGCCCTGGGCGCACCTCAGCGGCCGATGCTGTAGGACAGGGGCCGACCGAGTTCGGTCATCCGATTCAAGACGTTGCACGCGAGCAATGCCTCGGTCTGCCGCCCGCGTGGCGTTCGGGCTCGCAGACCACCTCCGATGATCGATTTGTACCGGAAGAATGCACTCTCCACGCGCGCTTGGAGATGGTACCCCGATGCCTTTTTCCATCGTCGGCGTCCTAGCACCTTCACCCGTTTGATCGTGCTGTCGCGAACACGCGACCGGGGTCCGCGTCGAGACAGAGAGGCGGTCCGGGCCGGCGGCACCACAAGGGTAGCGCGTCGCGCCCCGGCCGCGTCGTAGAACGCGATGGTGTCGTAGGCCGCATCCGCCGTCACCCTTGCGAGTTGCCCGTCCGCCTGCTCGATAAGACTCATGCCCGTCGTGGCGTCATCGGCCGTCGGCTCGGTCAGCGCTTGGGCAACGATCACGCCGGATCGGTCGACACCGAGATGGAGCTTCTTCCAGCCTCGCTTGCCGCGTCCCCCGTGTTTCGCCGCGGCCCATTCGCCCTCGCCGACGATCGACAGGCCCGTGCTGTCGACGATGAGATGAAGAGGCCCCCGGGCCGGAATGCGATCGAGAACGAGATCGAGGCGCTGACTCCGCCGCGAGAGCGTGGTGTGATCTGGCGCTTCGAGGTCGGGGCGCATCAAGACCAGGACCGACCGCAAGAAGCCCTCGGTCTGGCGCAAGGGCAACCGGAAGACGAGCCGGAGCGTCAATGCGGTCTCGATCGCGAGGTCCGAGAATTTCCTCGGCCCGCCCGGCCGACCAGACGGCGCAGGTCTCCACGCGTCCATCGCGTCGTCGGAGAGCCAGAGTGTCACGTCGCCTCGCCCCACGAGGGCTCGTTCGTACTCTGGCCAGTTTCCGACGTGATATTTCGTCTTGTACTTCGGGTGCACCCTCGAATTCACGAGGAAATTGTGCGCCAGCTGCCGTCGACGACGCCAGTGGATCCGCGTCTTCACTCAGGCCGAAGCCGTGCAGACCTGCACCAACGCCCCCGTCCTCCGCCGCCGCCGTCCTCCGCTCCGGCCGCGGCGCGATCAGCCGGCGTTGCGCGATCCGCGCGGTCAGCCAGGCGTTCACCTCGGCCTCGATCCAGCCCACGGCACGGCCCCCGAGGGACACGGGGGCGGGAAACGTACCGCGGGAGATGCGGAGATAGATCGTGCTGCGCGACAGGCCCGTGCGGGCCTTGACGGTCGGAAATCTCAACATCGTGTGTGGCATCGTCACCCTGCTGACCGTGAACCGAATGTCCACCACCCTAGCTGTGCGCGTTGTGCGCGAACAGAGGCGACCGGCCACCCCCGGTGCCAAAAAAGATCAATGAATACGGGCCTCGGCCGGACCGGCGCCCGGCGCATTTCGGTCGGCGTCAAATTAATGGCAGGCGTAACCCATCTGAAATCAGAGAGATAGAGAACGTGAGTTGTGCGCAAAGTTTTCGCGCAACTTTTTTTGCGATCGCCGCACTCGACGGCTCGCCTGGTTCCAGGGGTTGTCTGGGAGCGTGACGACCAGATGAGCGGGCCCAGCCGGGGGCGGGCGACGCCAGCGCCGACAGCGACGGTGAGCGGCCACCCATGGCCCGTGGACGGCTCCAACCCCCTCCGCGTAGCCGGCCGGGCCAGCGCGCGAGACGTTCCGCCAGTCGTGTCCTGGTTGTTCCGGACGGTGGCGTGCCGCGAAGCTCCGTTAAATCATCCCGCCGACACACGCCTGCGTACGCAGGCGGGCGACGGGGTCGATCCGCGCGTCCTGCCGCCGCCGGTTAAGCGCTGGTCGCTCACAAGTCTCCAGCAGCGGCTGGTAAAAACTGGAGGCGCGCAGTACACTCCCGAAATCGTGCTAGGAGTCGAGCTCGCGCAAAACGACGCGGCCCCATCGGTGGACCTTCCCGGACGGGTCTTGCGTCGCAACGATGGAGGACAGAACGCGAATGCTCTACGGGCCTACGAACGCAGCCGGATCGTGACCTCGCTACGCCACAACAACCCCTGCGCTTCGGATTTCGAAGGATGATTGACGAACCGCTAACCATCGACTTGCCCGCACCTTGGTCCCATACCAAATTCGAAACGAATGAGGTCGGCCCGATCAACTATGATTGACGAACGGCCCGACCATGGAAGCGGTGGCCCGCACCGTGTGGACTGGTCCCATACCAAATTCGAAACGAATGAGGTCGGCCCGATCAACTACCTCGTCGGCCCGAATGGAAGCGGTGGCGCACGTGTGGACCAGTGTCTGAGAAATGCCCTGAAAACAGCGGCTCCAGTCGGTCGCACGTCAGCGCGGGCTGAGTGACAGTCTCTGGAGCTGGACGATTGTGCGACGAACAGAATTTCGTGCGCGCGGCGGCGGTCGGGTGGATAACGGTGCCATCCGGGACAGGCAAAATGGAAATCCCGGATATACTGAGCCGTAGTGACTTACGGCCTCTTAGCTCAGAACGACCCCTCTTTCAGGCACCCTTCACGAAGAGGGCGGTTGCCGAGCTAGTGGGCTAGGCTGAAACGGGATGACCTCGGACCCGCTGCCCGATTTCACGAATCCGCCGATAATCGAAGTGGCGCTGTCGGTGCTCTATGAGAGCTTGCCTGCTCTGAGTGCCGGTCACATCGGCACCCTGTGGAGTGAATTCCGCGATGAGTTTCCCGTGACGGAGGACCAGCCTCCCCTCAGCTTCCCTATTGAGCAACCGGCGCTGGTTGATCGTGAGCCCAGACCCGAAATGACGGCCGAGTTTCCGAAGCCGAGAACCTGGTTCCTCAACGCGTCTGGCACGGAGCTAATTCAGGTTCAGCATGATCGATTCGCCTATAACTGGCGCAAGCGAGAACCGTCTGGAGCTTACCCACGCTATCCGAAGGTGCGAGAGAATTTCGAGCGCCATCTCCGTGTCTTCAAGCAATTCCTGAGCGACAGTGACCTCGGCACGATGACACCACGACAATGTGAGGTGTCTTATGTGAATCACTTCGTCGAAGAAGGCGGCCTCGATCAAGGTCGCGTCGCTGACTACGTCTCCCTTTGGCGGGATTTGGGGGATAGTAGTGGGTTGATAGCAAAGCCTGAACGAGTCGCGTTTGATACGAGCTACGCGATGTCGGACGCCGGTGGCCGTTTCTTGGGTCGGCTGCGGCTATCCCTAAGGCCAGCTACCCTGAAAGCCAACGGCTGGTCTATCCTAGTACTGACGCTAACCGCACGCGGCAACCTGCTTACGCAGGGCGACGGTGGCGTACTAGGATTCTTGGATGTTGGGCGAGAATGGATTGTTAGGGCGTTTACCGAGGTCACGACGCCTAGGATGCATGCTGCTTGGAGACGACTGCAATGATCGGTGTTCTGGCATCTGACGACGAGCTTCGAGAATCGGTGACTCCGAACCTTATGGCGGTGATGTTCGCCTCTCCTATTCAGCAGGAGATCGAACCAACCCCCGTGTGGCGCAGTCCGTATACGATTGAACGGCGCGGACAGGAGATGTTCGCCGATCTCCACACACGCGAGCTGGCGGATTTCACCGTCATCCATCTGACTAACAGATCCGACTTGACGCTACTAACCTCGGAGTCTGGCCAAGATGCCCCCACGGCAGATTGCGCTCTCTCCCACTGGATTCAGGAGCTCGATGCGCTCTGCCAAGAGGCTGGCTACGAGAATTGGGACGGCGATGGTGCCCTTCCGGTGCAACCCGGAGCCCGCGAAAGGGTAATCGCGCTCGTGGGTCTCCTTCCAATTGAAACTCCGCTGCCACAATGTTCCATTGACCCTGACGGCGACATCTCCCTCGGATGGCATCTCGCCGACAACTACGTCTTCTCCGTGAGCGTGAGCGGAAGAGGTCGTCTCTCTTATGCCGGCCTGTTTGGTGAAAGCGACTGCTATGGCACTGAGTGGTTGGCTGGGACAGTCCCTCCGGAGATTGCGGCTCATTTGGATCGACTTCTATCTACGTAGGTCGAAGACGGTCAGTCCGATTGAAGTCACGACCCGCTTCTTTCGCCACCAGAGCGACTACAGAGTCAAGCCCACACTCCGTCCTGCCGACGGCTTCTTTCTGCCACACAAAGACCAGAGGACCTCGATCTTCCTGATCAGGCGCCTCCGGCCGCGTCAGATCTGGTTTCTTGGGGAGAGTGTCGTCTCGGCTGCTGGGAACACGCTGTACGGACGGGCAGACGTGACAGCAGCCGATATCTACGAGCTGGATCTCCAATTGCAGGCGGATAGCATGTTCCGCCGGCACGTCAATATCGCTGGTTGGCCCGAACACAAGGGTGACCAGAAATTGCGGGCGTTGAAGCTTGCTCAGAAGATGAGCCGTCCCACGCTTTATCAGCAGGTCAGTTGACCGGCCCGCAAGAGCCGCCTCCCCTAAGCGGCCCCCACCTCACCCGGCCCTTGCTCCGCCTCCAGCCCGGACGGAGCTGACAGTGGGGTAGGTCAACAACCACCTGGAATGTTCTGGTAGCGGCTGCGACGTCCCCCCCATTTTGAGTAGCACTTCGGTTTAGAGTCCGATCATCCGGAAAGGGAGATCGGACGTGAAGAAGCGATTTACGGAAGCGCAGATCATCGGGTTCCTGCGGGAGGCCGAGGCAGGCCTCCCGGTGAAGGACCTGTGCCGCCGGCACGGGTTCTCGGAGGCCAGTTACTACCTCTGGCGGAGCAAGTTTGGCGGGATGAGCGTCTTGGACGCGAAGCGCCTGAAAGAGCTGGAAACCGAAAACGGGCGGCTCAAGAAGCTCTTGGCGGAATCGCAGCTCGAGATCGAGGTGACCCGCGAGGTGCTGCGAAAAAATGGTGACCGCACCGGTTCGACGGGAGGTGGTGCGGGAGATGGTCGCGCGGGGCCTCAGCGAGCGCCGGGCCCTGACCGTGGGGCGGATGAGCGCGTCGGCCTTCCGGTACGTGCCAAGGCCCGATGGCAATGCGGTCGTCCGGGATCGGATCGTTGACCTGGCGCAGCGACATCGACGCTATGGGGCCGGGATGATCTATCTGAAGCTGCGGCAGGCCGGCCACGTCATCAATCACAAACGGGTCGACCGCCTGTACACGGAGGCCCGGCTCCAGTTGAAGCGCCGTCGACGCAAGAAGGTCCCGAGAGCCGACCGCCAGCCACTGGTGCGCCCCGAGCGTCGCAACCAGGTCTGGTCCGCGGACTTCGTCTTCGATCGCACGGCGGATGGGCGGGTCATGAAGTGCCTGACCATTGTCGACGACGCCACCCATGAGGCCGTGGCGATCGTCCCGGCGCGGGCCTTCGGGGGACTGCCGGTCACCCGCGTCCTGGACCGCCTGGCGATCACCCGCGGACTTCCGCAGATCCTCCGCACGGACAACGGGAAGGAGTTCCGCGGGCGCGCGATGCTCACATGGGCGCACACGCAGGGGCTGACCCTGCGTCTCATTGAACCCGGCAAGCCGAACCAGAACGCCTACATCGAGTCCTTCAACGGGCGCTTACGCGACGAATGCCTGAACGAACACTGGTTTACGACCCTGGCCCACGCCCAGGCCCTGATCGAAGCGTGGCGCTGTGAATACAACGAGGAGCGACCGAAGAAGGGTTTGGGCGGGCTGACGCCCGCCCTCTACGCGAAGCAACTGGCCGCGGAAGGCAGTACAGTCACCCCCGGACTCTAAAGCCGACCGCTACTCAAGGCGGGGTGACGTCGGCTGATCGGGGGCGAGACCGGCACGGGCAAGGAAGTGCTCTTGGAGGTTCTGCAAGAGATTCTCTGGATTCCTGTCGAGGGTCACAATTCCGATCTCTCGGGGTTCGTGGTTCTTCAGCAATCCTGTCACGAGGCTGACGAGTCGGCCTTGGAGATCTTTGTGTATATATCCAAAAAAGAAAGGGACGCACTTAATAGTGCGATGGATAGTTTTCACAATACTCTGAATGTCAAACACTCGAGCGCTGAAGAAAAACAAACAGACTGAACTTCAGATAGCAAGTATCGCTGGGGTTTTACAGAGCTCGCTTTTCCCAACAGGAATTACAAGAAATGTTTTGATGATTGGGGTTTTTGCCCTTGGCGTTCTTGCGTTCTTAACTCCTTACGAGTGGCTGTTGTGCTTCTTTTTCATTGCTCTCGCATTTTCTCCAAGGATTGCAGGAGAACTGGCCCACCGAGTGGGTCGTATCCGGCGCTAGGTTGCCACGTACTGCCACTGATGCGCTCCCAGTGCGCTCAACTGACGCCTCGGACTGAACCGCCGAGACCGTCGGCTGTCTCCATGGCGCTCCAGTTCCGCCTCATTGCTTTTTGGAGGGGCTCTTTGGGGCCTCTCGCTTCCTTGCAATGAGCCTAGTGGTAGCGTGAATTGAGGCCAGATAGTAATAGAACATCCAACTGTACCAAATCGCCCGGTCGTACTTCGTTTGCTGTGCTTGGTTGTGGTGACGGATACCGAATCTGTTTGCCAGTTCGAACAGATCTGCCTCGTCCTTCGAAGCCAGCACTTCCTTCATTTGCGGCCGCAGATACTCCAAGACGTCGGCGAGGTCACGAATCGAGTCGCGCCGCTCGTTCGCGGAAGCTCCTCGGCACCGGAACTTATCAACGGCAGCATTCACCCGTGCCTGGACGTTCGAAGGATCGCCGGGCGGGTTGGGAGCACGTTCCAAGTCTCGCAGACTCTTCGGTCCCAACTGGACGACCTCACCGCGCGAGGTTAATTGGTAGCCGGGGCTGTACTCTCCCAGAATCGGATTCATAGCAACGCGAAAGTCATTCCGGCCGGCCTTCTGCTCAAACGTCTCATAGTGCATTCCGCACTGTGCGTAGGAGTGGAAAGTCCCGTCGACGCCCTTGGAGGCGCAATCGTGCAGCAGTTCGACAACATCGAAGAGATCGTCCTCTAAGTAGGTCGCAATGCGATCCTCTATCGGCCACAAGTCGCGCTTCCGTATACTCCGAAAGAAAAACGCGGCGACATCTTCGCCTACAGACCCTGGGAAGTCCCCGTCGACGCAATCGGTCCCAAGGACCTCCTGAAAGTAGCCTTGCCGACGTAGGTCTAGGTACGCGGCGAGGACCAATTCCTTCAGGCCGTCAAAATCCAGTCTGCCGGCGGTCGGGTGCCTTCCGGCCCTAACGGAGTAGTAAGGCGTTTCGCGCAATGGAGCCCCCAGTCTGTGCCACCTACTCGGCCATTGCTAAGGAGAACACGTGATTCTCCGAGGCGAGATCTGGTTTCGCTATCCCAAGTCTGGTCGATCAGCGCCGCGAAGGCCCCTATCACGAGGCGTCCCTTTTCACGAGGGCAAGCCGAGTGACTTCTCCGAGACCTTCCGAGACCTTCATCTTCATTACGGCGACCTAAGTACGACCCGATCTTCATCCGACGGCTCCCAATGCGTCGACCCAGACCCGTGTCATGTGGAGATGGTATCTTGAAGGCGGCCCTGACCGGACATCACGGTGCTCCTACGAGCCGTGTGCCCCACTGAGATAGGCCGCCACTCGTCCATCAGGTGGCGGCGACGCTCGAAGAGATCACTGCGGGCGTAGGCCGCCTCGGTGGGGTTGTGTACCGTATGGGCGAGTGCGGCCTCGACCACTTCGCGGGGTGTGTTCGTCCGTTCCGCGGCCCAGTCCCGGAAGCTCGACCGGAACCAATGCAGCACGGCGGCGATGCTGAGTTCCTTGATCAATTCCGATAGCGTCACGGTGGAGAGTGGCTTCCCGCGCAGACTGCGGAACACGAGGCCGGTGCCATCGCTCCGTCTCGGTACGTCGTGCAGGATCGCGAGCGCCCGCCCCGAGAGCGGGACGCGGTGATCCCGCTTCGCCTTCATGCGTGCGGCGGGGCCGGACCACGCCGCCGTCAGGACCAGGAACTCGAACGCCCGCGCCGATCCGTTGCCGTACCCGGCGCGCGATCTCCGGCTTGTCGTGCCAGATCGGGGTCAGGACCGCCAACGCGTCGGCCGTGGTCACCTCGGACACGGGCGATGCGCGGGGACGCATAGGCGGCGCAGACTGCGTGCGCGGCCAAGCCTGCCCGTACCTCGCTCCACACTGAAGAACCCGGCAGTGTTCCCAGCCGACTTGACAAGGTTCGTTGGTCGCTTGGATCCGAGCGAGATCGAGCGGAATCCTGTTCTTGATCTGGCGCAATGATATGGGGACCATGTGGGGGACCATGCGCACATATGGTAAACATAAAATACTGACAATAAAGGTGTTAGCCAAAATAAATGGCGGTGAGGCAGTCCGCCTGACTCAAGGCGTATACGCTGAGCTGGTACAGCATGCTCGGCGGAAGACTCTGTTCCCACAGGTCTCGGTACTTCGCATCGGCGATCGCGACGACACGGCCGTGTCGGGACAGGACGTAGTCCGGCTTCGGCGTTGGTGATCGTCGGCGCCGTGGGTTGAAGCCCGGGTGATACCGAAAGACGTCCTGCAGCCGATACTGCGGCGTCAGCGTGGCGTCATCGAGCCACTCGCGAAGAAACCGCTCGAGCACATCCTGGAACAAACGATTCATGTCGAACAGGAAGCCTGGCAACGGGGTACGCTCGGCTCCAGCATCAAGTCCGATCCCGCGTCCGGCAACCAGTAGACGAATGGGTGCTTGCACCGTTCGCTGTTGATCAGGCAGCCTGTCTCCGAGCCGACGGCGAGCAGCGCGTCGACAGCTCGGCTTCGTCAGATTGCGTGGGCTGGACGGTCACGGACACGTGCACGACGGCCACAAAGATACGTCGCGTGAGACCGCCCGCCGTGAAGATGTCGCGCAACGCCAAGCGCTGGCTCACCAGACCGGCCTGCATCGCCGGCGTCCTGGTCTCGCGCCCGAACCTCAACGCCCGGTGCGGCCGAATGAAATTGTAGTAGCACCGCAGGAGCTCGACGTGCCCGCGGAGCTGGTCTGCGCCACGAGCGTGGCATGGCGAGCGCCGGCGCAAGTACGCCGACCCTTGACGAATCGTGAGGTTGAGGCGCTCGACGAACGACGTGTTCAGGGTCTCGGAATCCTCCGACGCCAACAGCGCGGCGTTCAGCCGGCTCGCCGTGCCGATCTTCACGCGCCGCTCGACCCGAACGACACGATTGTTCCGCCGCATCTTGAGCACTTGCCCATAGACGCACGCTGAACCCAAGAGGCGCACCATCACCCCGGCGTAGTACTCGAAGCCATCGGTGGCGATCAGGGGGCACCCAACGAGGCGTCCGCGGAGGATGACGTCGTTGATCGCGGCCTTGGTGTTGCGATGGGAGCGGCGGCCGAGCACACTACCGGCCCACAAGCGGGAACACACCTCGATCGTCGCAAACAGCCACAGAGTGCGGCGCTTGCTGCCGATGAACGTGCAGAGTTGTCGGGATAGATCCTGGGCGCGCGCACCGGTAGGCGAGGAGTGACCAAAGCCGCTCTTTCGATTTGCGGGTTGGGTTCCTAGGCTCACCATGGGTCACGTCTCCCAAAGCCCCCCTACGATCCCGGACAGTCGGATGTCCCGAGTCCGGTTCTGACCTCGGCTCTGCACGCCATTTTCCAGATGCAGGCCTTCCCATGCGGGCTGAAGCTCAAGTGCTGGCGCACATGAGGCCACCCCGAGTCCGCCTGGTTGTCCGCACCCTCGTCTCGATTTCAACCCCGCATGAAGTCCAGCTCTGAGTCTGGATGCGTGTTGAGTCTCGAAACCGCCGAGTGCCCAGAGCCCCTTTGCCCGTGGTGGGCGTTACCCGCTCACGGGGCGACCTCCAGGGTCGCCTCAGAGGACATTACTCCTCCTTCCTCGCTCATACGGGCTCATGCGTCGACCAAGTCCCTCCCGGCGCTCGGTGGTCCCTCGTACGCCGGGTCCTTGCAGGTTGTCGCCAGTCCCTGCTGGGGGATGGCCCTTCCCGACATTATCTCTGCAATCCTTGCGTAGGCGCTTGGACCCATACCCCGCCGCGTCTCTCGAGTGCACTTGCCCATTCCTTCCTCGAGAGCACCGGCCTCACGCCACGAAGATGCGTTCGGCACGCGAAATTGTCACCTGCAATGCAACGTCAACAGGGAGCCGTATTTCGGGGCTGCAGTCATTCGTTTATCTTCAGGCTCCTACGCTCGCTAGGCCCCCAGATTGCATCCACCGCAGCATCCGTGCTGGGCGGCCGGGCCGTTTACACCACGCATCGCCCGGGTGGAACCCATTCCGGGATGTGGCATCGCTACGTGTCCGACTTGGGCAATTGACACGGTTGGCTTGCACCAGCTGGATTGAGCCTTGCCAAGGTGCTCCCATCCGCCTGCAGCTCAATGACGTCGAAATCGCGCAGCAGCCGGTGATTGAAGCACGCGGCAGCTGTCGCGGCTCGCTCGAGCCATCGCGCGATGGTGGTGCGGGAATGGCCCGTCACTCGGGCGGTCGCAGAAATGCTGACGCCCTCGACTCGTAGGCTCGCGACCTGGTCGAACTCCCGTCGACTGCAGCGAAGACCGCGGTACGCGGCCCCCGTGTTCGTGCTGAGCGTTCCCCCGCATACTGTGCAGCGGTACCGCCGCCGGCGGCCCGACTTCGTCACAAACCAGCCGTGGCCCACGATGTTGAGGCCGGGCTTTCCAAAGTTGTCGCACCCAGGCTTGCCGCACGCCCTCTCGTCGATCGCATTCATCGCCCCAGTGTAACGGCGCGGCGAATCAACAGCGACCGGCACAAGCACCCAACTACGCAAGGCGGTTGCGCCGCCGCCGGGGCCGCCAGGGCGACACCTGGTATCTGGACGAGCTCTTCGTGAAGATCCAGGGGCAGCAGCAGTATCTGTGGCGTGCCGTGGACGAGGACGGCGACGTCCTCGACATTCTCGTGCAGTCGCGGCGCAATCGGCGGGCGGCCACACGGTTCTTCCGGAAGCTGTTGAAACGCCAAGGCCGCGAGCCTCGCCGGCTGATCACAGATAAGCTGCGCAGCTACTCGGCGGCGCACCGTGCCGTGATGCCGTCCGTGATCCACAGTACCCAGCAGTACGAAAACAATCGCGCGGAAGTCTCGCATCAATCAACCCGCCAGCGGGAGCGGCAGATGCGCAGGTTCAGGTCGGCCGCCCATCTGCAACGGTTCGCCTCGGTGCACGGCGTCGTCCAGAATCTCTTCCGGGTCGGACGTCACCTGCTCCGGGCAGCTCACCACCGTCTCTTGAGGGCCCGTTCGTTCCGTCAGTGGGATGAGGTTACGTGTGCCTGCTGACCGAGACTCGGGCGCTCAGCGCCCAGGGAGAAAAACGCGCGCTCGTCGGCAACTTGACAATGCCCTTTCCGCCCGAAATCATCAGCCATGCCGTCTTGCTCTACCACAGATACTGCATGAGCTTCCGGGATGTTGAGGATTTGCTGGCCGAACGAGGAATCATCGTGTCTTACGAAACCGTTCGCCAGTGGTGCGGGAAGTTCGGCCCCGACTACGCTCGGCAGTTGAAGCGACGACAGGGTCGACTCGGAGATACGTGGTTCCTGGACGAAGTCTTCGTGACGATCAACGGTCAGCGCCAGTATCTCTGGCGCGCGGTGGATCAAGACGGTGACCTGATCGACATCCTCGTACAACCCCGTCGGGACGGGCGTGCAGCGCGGAGATTCTTTCGCCGACTGTTGAAGAGTCAGCGACAGGAACCCGTGCGGCTCGTGACCGACAAGCTGGGCAGCTACCGTGTCGCCCATCGGGACCTCATGCCGCTGGTCACCCATGACACGAGGCGATACGCGAACAATCGCGCCGAAGTCTCGCATCAACCCACGCGACAACGCGAACGTCAGATGCGAGGCTTCACGTCATCCGACCACGCGCAGCGGTTCTTGCACGTCCACGGTGTCATTCAGAATCTATTTCGCGTGGGTCGACACCTACTCAGGGCGGCTCATCATCGGATGTTGCGAGCACGGTCGTTCACCGTGTGGGCCCAGGTGACGGCAGCCTGATCCTGGGATCAACTCGCCTCATTCTGGCCCGGACTCGTTAAGTTGACAGTGCCTGCGAGAGGGCGTGCGGGTCGAGGTCACGGACGCTTGGGCGCACGCAGTTCAGGGTGGCCGGGTGTGTGGTACGGCCCCTCGTGCTAACCTTTTCCCACACGTCGCTGCCTCCCGAGGCCGCCCTGCGGTCCCAGGACGACAGCCGTCAGGTTTCTCACGACATCCCAGACATGTCTTTACTGCCAGTGACGGGATTGCGACAGATGCACAGGCGCACGGCCGCGGCGCTCGGGAGCCTTCTGCTCGTCCTGCTCTGCCCGGCCAGCGTGCCCGCCCAGCGTGCGTTGATCGCACCGCAGCCAGGCCTGGGCCGTCTCACCGTGGCGGCCGCCACACCAGCAGAGCTCCGGAGCTGGGACGGGACCATCGATCAGTTCGTCCAGCGCGGGGAGCTGGTCATGCGCAGCATGCGGGAGGACCCGGTGCTGGCTGGTCACCGGCACGAGACGTTCATACAGTCGTACTGGGGTATTCCGGTCTACGGCGGCAGCCTCGTCCGCCAGACGGCGGGCGGGGTGACGGTGTCTGTGATCGGCACGTTGTTGACGGGCATCACCATCAACCCGACCCCCGCCCTGTCCGCGGCCCGCGTGGCGGCGATCCTGGGGGAGGTCACGGGCGCGTCCCTCGTGGCCACCAGTGCGCCGCACTTGACGGTGTTCCGCCTGTTTGACGGCACCGACCGGTTGACGTACCGGGCGACGCTGACCGACATGCGGACGTACTTCGTCGATGCCGACACGGGTGAGGTGGTGTGGAGCACCGCTGCGGTCGTGACACAGCGCGCGGTCGGCCTGGGAACGGGCGCGGTCGGCGACCGCAAGAAGATCAGTGCGACCCAGGCCGCAGGCACGTTTCGGTCGTACGACCAGCTCCGCCCGGCCCCGATCCGCACATACGACACCAGGGGCCTCCTCGACGTGGTTGGCCGCATCCTGTTCAGCGGCGACGTCTTCGACAGCGACTTCCCGACCGATGCGGACAATACGTGGACTGACCCGCATGTGGTCGACGCGCACGTGCACACGGGCTGGGCGGTGGATTACGTCTACAAACAGCACGCCTGGAACGGCGTCGATAACCGCAACAGCGCCATCACCACCCTCGTCGACTCTTCACCCTTCACCGAATACAACGCGTTCTTTGCCCCGCCGCCCTTCGGCCCGGGCGAGGTTGGGGTCTTCGCGTATGGCCGCACCGACGACGGCGTCCCGATCACGGCCCTGGACGTGGTGGCCCATGAGTTCATGCACGGCGTGACGTCGGCCGCGCTACGGCACCGGACGGGTGGGGAGTACGAAGACCAGTTCGAGCTCGGGCCCCCCGGCCCGACGACCGTGACCTTCGAGGGCCGGACCCTGGCCTGCGCCACCGCCACGCTCACGGGCACCGACGAGGCCGACGAGCCGCAGGAGTTTCCGTTTTTGTGTGACGCCGAGGGGCGCTTCGTCCGGGGGGCAAACCACGCGGGCGCAGTCAACGAAGCGCTCTCCGACATCATCGGCACGGGCGCCGAGTTCTTCTTCCACCCTCGGGGCACGGGACCGCTGCGGGCGGACTATCAGAGTGGCGAGGACATCCTCGGGTTTGGGCCCATTCGTGCGCTGGACGTGCCGCACGCATTCACCATCCGGGCCCGTCCCAGCCCGATTCCGTACCCCGACCATTGGGCGCGGAGCTTCCAGTATCTCGTCGTCATCACCGCGGGCACACCGGACGCCCCACGCGCGTTTGCTTTCGCGCCCGTCGTGCTCATCGGCCGCGACGCGTTCTTGATGCGTTCCGCCGACGATGGCGGCGTGCATATCAACATGACCATCCTGGGGCACGCGTTCTACCTGGCGGTTGAGGGCGGCACCAACGCGACGTCCGGCCTCCGCGTGCAGGGCGTGGGCGGGGCGCACCGCGCCCAGATCGAGCAGGCCTTCTTCCGCGGCATGACGGTCCTGATGCCCAACGCGCCGTCGATGCCCGTGGCCGCCCTGACCGTCTATCAGGCGGCGGTCGATCTGTTCGGAGTGACCAGCGCCGCGGCGCAGGCGATCGCCCAAGCCATGGTGGCGGTCGGGCTCCTTGAGGCCGCCTGACGCAGAGAAAAGTGGCCATGCAGACACGGCTCAACGGGGCCCCCCGCGTGCGGCCTCGCGTCGCGGTCTTGGCGGCCGTCGCAGTCATCGTGGCGGCGATGCCCGCAGTCGGCTTGGCGCAGTCGCGCGTGGGCGTGACGGTCAATGCCGGCACCCAGGCGACGTCGACCGCGTTCACGACCCGCTCGACGCTTACGCTCCACCGGGAGGACGGCGACCTGCGGGCCGATTACGGTGTCGACGCCGGGGCATTCATCGACCTCGGGGCGAGCGTGCGCCTCTGGCGGCAGGTCGGCCTCGGCGTCGGCGTGTCCCGGTTCCAGACCACCGGCGGTGCCGGGGTCACGGCGGGGCTGCCGCATCCGTTCCATCTCGAGCAGTTCCGCGCCGTCGACGGATCGGCCGCCGCCACCCGACAGGAGACGGCGGTCCATGTCCAGCTGCGGGTCGGTGCGACGGTGGGGCCGCGCCTCGAGGTCACGCTGTTCGGTGGCCCGACGTTCTTCGACGTTGAGCAGACGCTGGTTTCCGATATCCTGTTTGAGGAGACTTATCCCTACGACACGGCGACCTTCTCGAGCGCGCCGACCGTGCTGCGGTCCGTGACAGCGGTGGGGTTCCACACCGGCGTCGATCTGGCCACCTACCTCACCCCGACCGTGGGCGTCGGGGCGCTCGTCCGGTTCAGCCGCGCCATGGTCGATCTGGCGCGGCCCGACGGCGGCGGCATGCTGGCGGTGGAGACTGGCGGCCTGCATGTGGGTGGCGGTCTGCGCCTACGATTCTGATAGGAACCCACGGGCCGGTCACGCCAGCGCAAGGCCCGTGCCGCCGTGATCGCACCCATAAGGATGCGGCCTCAAGGGAGGTGTCGGGTTGGCGTATACATCAACCCGACACCTTCGCTATGACCGAAGACGAACGAGAACACCTGCTCAGCACGGTGGGCCAAGCGCACGCGGGCCTGTGGGCCAAGCGACGCGGGGTCCGAGGTGGCTCTCAAGTTGCGGTTGGGATTGCCGCCGAAAACACCGGTGCTCAAGACCGCGATCAAGGCCGAGCGGGTGGCCTTCGATCTCAAGCGTTCGCTTCAGCGGCTCGAGGTGAAGGACGTTGAAACGATCACACGGCGCGCGCCGGTGTTACCCGAGGTTCGCCGAGGCGGGAAGGTCGTCGACCCAGAGTCGCTCCTGCGGCACGAGAATCGACACGACGAGCGCCTTACAGGTCTTCCCCGGCGAAATACTCCTCGTCGATCCGGTTGACCGCATGCGTCATGCCGGTGCAGACGATCCCCGCGGGGCCGCGCGAGGCGGCGCGCTTCATCGTCTGTGACAAACGCAGCGACATCAACCGGGTCGCGCTCACCAGGGCACACATGGACCAGTGGAAATGTGACGCCGAGGCGCTCGCCCGGTTTGTCGTCGAGCAGGTGGGCCTGCGCCGGAGCCGGCACCGGGCCGATGCGTCCGGGACGCAGCCCCTCGGGCTCGCCGCCGGCGACATCGCTCAAGTGTACCTGGGGGAAACCCGCGGTTTTCGCCCAAGATCTCGGAGGTGAAGGCGACCGATCAACAGCGACCGGCGCAAGCACCCAGATTCCGTTCAAATGCCCTCAAACCAATCCGGCCGGATCCGCACCTTTTCGATCATCTCAGTCTCCACGCCAAGCTCGTTTCCCTTGAGGAGGTCGCAGAGACGATCCCCGTCGATCAGGTCGATTGCGATCGCGCCGTCACGGGTGGCCTCCTCTGACGCCTGACTGGTGAAATTGCCGGTGGTGATGAACAGGCCTTTGTCAGCGCGCCCCTGCAACGCCCCGCGAAAATCCCTGATATCCTTGGCACCGACGCTCCCCTTCCAACGCTTGCACTGGAAATAGATCTGAAACGATACAAGGTTCACGCGTAGCACGCCCACACCGTCGATCCCACCGTCACCGGATTTCCCACGCACTTCGACTTTGGTGAACCCCGCTTCGCGCAAGAACCTTTGTGACAGTCGCTCAAACGCATCCGGCGGCATGGCGCCCAGCACGGCTAAGAGCGACGACTTCCAGTCTTCGGCTTCCTCTGGGTTGTTATCCGTCGATTCAACGATATCCGGTTTCGCCGCCTTGGCAGCCTGCCGCTTGGCGGCATTGTCAGGTTAACTCTCCGCCCGGCACAATGCCGGGATGAACACTCGCCGGCCCCGCTACCATCGGCATCGCTTTCCGCCCGAAATCATCAGCCATGCCGTCTGGCTCTACCACAGATACTGCATGAGCTTCCGGGATGTTGAGGATTTGCTGGCCGAACGAGGAATCATCGTGTCCTACGAAACCGTTCGCCAGTGGTGCGGGAAGTTCGGCCCCGACTACGATCGGCAGTTGAAGCGACGACAGGGTCGACTCGGAGATACGTGGTTCCTGGACGAAGTCTTCGTGACGATCAACGGTCAGCGCCAGTATCTCTGGCGCGCGGTGGATCAAGACGGTGACCTGATCGACATCCTCGTACAACCCCGTCGGGACGGGCGTGCAGCGCGGAGATTCTTTCGCCGACTGTTGAAGAGTCAGCGACAGGAACCCGTGCGGCTCGTGACCGACAAGCTGGGCAGCTACCGTGTCGCCCATCGGGACCTCATGCCGCTGGTCACCCATGACACGAGGCGATACGCGAACAATCGCGCCGAAGTCTCGCATCAACCCACGCGACAACGCGAACGTCAGATGCGAGGCTTCACGTCATCCGACCACGCGCAGCGGTTCTTGCACGTCCACGGTGTCATTCAGAATCTATTTCGCGTGGGTCGACACCTACTCAGGGCGGCTCATCATCGGATGTTGCGAGCACGGTCGTTCACCGTGTGGGCCCAGGTGACGGCAGCCTGATCCTGGGATCAACTCGCCTCATTCTGGCCCGGACTCGTTAAGTTGACAGTGCCAGCGGAATGATGCTCACAGTCAACTTGAACCTGTCGCTGGCAGTGTAGGCCCATGACAAGCTCTGCGCCACGCGACAGCGGCTACCGCTTTCCTCCCGAGATCATCAGTCACGCAGTCTGGCTCGACTACCGCCTTGGCCTGAGCTTCCGCGACGTCGAGGATCTGCTCGCCGAACGCGGGATCACCGTCTCGTACGAGACGATCCGGCCGTGGTGTCAGACCTTCGGGCCCGACGACGCCCGGACGCTGCACCACCGCCGGGGCGCGGGTTGGTAAACGCCGCGAGACGCAGAGCCCGACCGCCCGCAGCCCGGCGGTGAGTGCTCTCATACTTCTATCGGATCCGCCTCGGCCGACGCCGAGCCGGACGGCCGGTCATGCCGCAACCAGCGTGCGAGCGCCTTGCCGGGATCAGCGATCTCCTCGAGCGAGCCGTACCACGCGGCTTCCCAGCCGTCCGCGGGCAGGCCCGTGAACAACATCAGATTGAGCGGGTAGACCTCGCTGTCAGTGCATCGGCGAAAATCGTCTCGGAACAGGAACACCGGCTTCTCCCACGCGATCGCCATGCCCAGCTCCACCATGACGCCCTCATCCGGAGGACAGCCGTTGACCACCGCGAATAGCCCATCGGCCTCGCGTACGTCCCGCAGATCGGCCTGCCCGATCCGATACGCCCAGCCCGCACTCGCCCGGTCGATCTGGTTGTTACGGGCGAACGGCTCCCACACGTCGGCCCCCAGCGACTCCAGCACCCCCACAAGCTCTTGGAGCGGTCCGTCGCGCTGTTGCGCGGAGAAGCCATAGGGGTTCGCCACATAGAGGGTTTTCTTCGCGGGCATGTGTACGTGCGCGGTGGTCGGCAATGGCGCCATCATAGAGGCGCCAGCCACGGGTGTCGAGAGAGCCTGTGATCGCCTGTCGGTCGCCCCGCTGTTGCGCGCGACGCCGCTGACGGTGCCCGGCACGCTCGTGACGGGCATGATGCCGTGCGGGTGTGTTTGCCTGCGCCGACGGGTGGCACCCGGCCTCCCGATGAACCCGCGGCCGGGCCCGGCGCGTGCCCGTGTTCAGGGGCGTCGGCCCGCCCCGGCGCCGCGTGTGCCGCGATCGCGGGCCGCTTCGTACCTGTGGCCCGTGCGCCCTTACGCGGTGCCGCGTCGTACGAGGCGGAGGGGTGATGCGGTGCGCGGGGCGCCGGGCCCGGCCGTGTGGGGCCGCCGACGGGCTGGCACCGCCTGCGCCTGCTGCGCCAGATAGGCGACCAGCTGGTCGCCGGCCTCGAGCAGTTCCTGCTCGTGGATGATGTTGTAGCGGTCGAAGATGGCGCGGCTCTTGTGCCCGGTCAGGAGCATGGCGACGCGCTCGGGGACGTTCGCGCGGATCAGGTTGCGCGCGGCAGTGCGGCGACAATCGTGGAGGAAGCGGGTCGGCACCCCAGCTACCTGGCAGGCGGTGCGCCACGCTGTGCGCCAGCGCCGGACGGCGATGCCGTCGCGGTGGAAGACGAGCGGGCTGTTCGGGTCACGGTGTGCCCGTCGCCGCGCCAGGGCCTCGGCAATGGGTTGTGAGATGGGGAGCACCCGCCCCACCAGGGTCTTCGAGCGCGCGGGCGAGAGCCGGATGACGCCGCCGGCCTCGTCGATCTCGTCCCAGGTGAGGCCGAGGATCTCCTGCTTGCGCCAGCCGGAGTAGTAGGCGAGGTCGAGGATGTCCTGCCACGGGGCGGGCAGGTGGGCGCGGACGGCGAGGTATTCGGGGTGCTCGAAGAAGCCCTGGCGGGGGGGATTCTCGCGGAGGCGGTCGGGGAAGCCGGGCACGGTGTCGAGCCAGCCCCAGTGGACGGCGAGCGTGCACATCCGGTGGAGCGCCGAGGTCTCCCGGTTGATGGTGCCGGTGGCCGCCCCGGCGGCACGCCGGGCGAGTTGATACTGCCGGATCTGGTAGGTGGTCAGGGCGGTGGCCCGCGCGTCGCGGCCGAAGAACGCGGTGAGATGGGCGGTCCGGCCGCGGGCGGTGCTGTGGGACCGGAACTGCCGGACCAGGTAGTCCTGGAGGTAGGCGTCGATGAGGTCCCCCAAGGTCGGCCCTTGAGGGCCGAATGTGCGCGTGGGCGGTGCCGTCGCGCGGGGGACGTCGGGGCGGGTTGGCCGAGTCGTGTCGTGTGGGTCCATGGACGCGGGTCCTCCTTTCCGGCGGCCACAGGCGGCGGCCGTCGGTCCACATTCGCTCTGGTGGGCGCGACAGGCAAGGGGAATGTGCGGCGGCGACGGGACGGCGATGGAACCCGTGGCGTACGTGCGCAGGCGTCGCCCACAGGTCGACCCGCTGGGCACGTGTCGGCACCGATTCGTCGAGCACCGTTCGACGATAGCTGGCGCAGGCACCCGGACGGGAGAGGTTCTCGCGTGCACATCAGCCCGCTCGCGGACCGCGCTCGCGCGCTGCGCGACGAGTCGGGGGGGTGTGATGATCGCGGCGTCACGCTGATGGGGCCCGAGGCGCTGAGCGAGGGGGGCATCGACGCAGGCCGGCCGCGGGGGCTCATCGAGAAGGTCTCCTCGGCCTCCGGGCCTCCATCCGTCAGAGGGTGACGCCGTAGTCACCGGGCTGCCGGCCCGTCTTGAAGGCGTGATAGGCCAACGCCATGGCGACGACCGTATCGGGCGGATGCCCGCTCCCGAACAGATTGTCTTCCCCGCAGTACAGGTGCTCGGTATAGAACACGTCGATCCGAGGACAGACGATCTCGTCCCGCTCGATCGCCGCGATGTAGTTGCGGAAGAGGTCGACCCGGTCACGGCCGACCATGGTGACGCCCTGGAGCTGACGGTGCGCTTCGAGCGCCGGGAATTCCCCGATGGCCGACCCGGCACCGGTGGCATCGTGCACCGCGGGTCCTGGAAACTCATCCAGCAGCGCGCCGACTCGCTCGGTCATTTCCGGCCACGGTCGCCGTTGGATGCGGTAGACGGCGACGACCTGGAGCGGCGTGGTATCGCAGCGCACGACGACGGCGACGGTGTAGTGGCGCTTCTGGGCCCAGTCGATGCCGATGAGTACCACGCCCCGGCCGGATCAGGACAGGCCCGCTCGGCGGGGGGACCCGGCTGGCCGCGCCAGGTGTGTTCGAGATCGCCCGCGGGGATGTGTGTCCCGAGCGTGGCGTCGAACATCCGCTCCACGGCGGTCGGGTCGATGGCGCGTCCTTCGGCACTGGGTTCCTGGAGTTCGTACTCGACGGCCCACATCGTGCGAGACAGCTCAGCCTGCTTCCGCACGACCTGGTCCTCGGTCAGCCACCCGTGGGGTTCGAGCGTTTCCCGATAGCACCACTCGTAGACGGGCCAGCCCAAGTCGGCCGCCCGACGCCGCATGGCCGTGACCGTGCCATCGGGATGCTGATGGGTGGAGCTCATCACGGTCTGTGCCCGCACGCCGTCGCGGTCCATGGGCTGGCCCTGCGCGGCTTCTAGGATCGGGAGTTTCATCTCGTCGATCTCGTCGAGCAACAGGCGCGTGGGGTGGGCCCCGCGCACGGCGGTCTGTGAGGCCGTCAGAGCCTGGATCGTGTTGCCCCAGGCCAAGGTGGTCTTGTTGAGGCTGGGTTCGCTGGCCAACCACGCCCGGGGGACCTGCCCGGCGGCCCACAGGCGGTGCAGGTGTTCGACCACCCGGAGGGACTGTTGCCCAGAGCCACCCAAGATGATGACGTCAGTTTCAAACAGGATGGCGTTGGCGGCCGCGAGCAGCGCGAGCAGGAACGTCTTGCCCCCGAAGCCACGTGACGCAATCCACAACGCGACCTGGTCGCGGGCGCGCAAGGCATCACAGAAGGCCTTCGCCGGCGCCACGTGCCCTTCACAGCACGCCACGGCGGGAATGCGGACCCCGAAGGTGGCTTCGATCCAGGCCAGGACGTCGCGGTCGGTGCCGTCGCGCGCGCGACGCCGACCGAGCTCGGCCTCAAGCAGGGTCGGATTCTGCAGGGCGCGGGTCAGGAGGTCGGGTGAGTTCTGCATGGGCACGCTCCAGCGTGTCTGACGAGAGGTGGCCGAGGAGGCGGACGCTGGCGGTGGCCGGATCGAGGGCCGGTGGCCGCGCGCCCACTGGGAGTGCGGGGGGGTCGTACAAGCCGAGCAGCTTCGCGGCGAACTCGTCGGACCGCTGCTCCACTGCCAAGTAGTTCGGATTGCCCGCGGCGGACTGCGTTTCGAGCTCGACGACTGTCGTGGCCGCCGCCCCGCCACCCGCCGCTACCTTGCGCTGCCGGCGCGTGGTCACGTCCGCCTGACTGCGCGCGTGCCCCTCCCGGGCTGCCCGCGCGCGGCGCTCCGCCAGCAGCACCAGCTTGACCCGGGAGGCCTCGGCCTCCTGCGTCATGGTGGCCAGCTGTCGCGTGAAGATGCGCCGGAGAGCCTTGGACACCCCGCCCTGCGTGAGCCCGACTTCGGCGGCGATCTGACGTTGGCTCCAGCGCTCGAGGGCCAGGTCCAAGAGGCGTTCATCGCGACGCATCCGCGTGACGGGGGGTTCGTAGCCCTGCTGGCCGCCGCGCGCGGGGGCCCGCCGGGCCGTGGGGCGGCGGCGGGTCATCGCGCGCGCCGCCGCCGGCGTGTCGGGGCGCGCTCCGGGGTGAGGCGGACGGCCGTCTGGCCGGTGAAGGCTTCCCAGCGTCGCCGGGCGACCTCCACGTAGATCGGGTCCACATCCATGGCATACGTGGGGCGCCCGAGCTTTTCGCCGGCCATCAGTGTGGTGCCCGACCCGACGAAGGGGTCATAGACGGCGTCCTGCGCCGTGGTGTGATTGAGGATCGGGATCTCGACCACCCGCACGGGTTTCTGCGTCGCATGGCCGGTGGGCGTGTTGGCCCCGGTCCGCGAGCCGCCAATGGCGTTCAGGTTGGGCACCGCCCACACGGTGCTCTGCGTCCGGCCGCCGTACCACGGGGCGGCGCGCCCCTGCCGCACGGCGAACCACACCGGTTCGTGTTGCCAGTGGTACGCGCCGCGGCCCAGCACGAACGTGGGCTTGGCCCAAATGATCTGGCTCCGGACCTCGAACTGGGCCTGCCGGAGGCCCGCCATCACCACGTCGGCAAACAATGCCGCGTGCCACACGTAGGCGACGTCGCCGGGGAAAAGCGCATAGGCTGCCGCCCAGTCGGCCTGGGTGTCATTGGTGACCCGCCCCACGGCGGTGCGCTGCCGGGGATAGGCCGTGTGCCGAAACGCCGGCTGATAGTTCACCCCGTAGGGGGGATCGGTCACCATCAGGCACGGGTTGGCCCCGGCGAGGAGCCGGGCGACATCCGTCGCCGCCGTCGCGTCCCCGCACGCGAGGCGGTGGCGGCCGAGTTGGAACACGTCGCCGCGCCGGATCGTGGTCGTGGTGGGCGGGGCCAGCACGGTGTTCTCGTCGGGCTGCGCCTCCGGCCCCTCCGGGGCGAGGAGCCGGGCAAACTCCTCGGGCGTCCAGAAGGCCTCCAGGGCCACGCCCGCCTGTTCGAGCTGCCGCAGCACGGTCGGATCCCAGTCCAGGTCGAGTTCGGCAACCCGGTTGTCGGCTAGCGCCAGTGCCTGGGCACGGGGGTCGGTCCGCGCATCCAGATCCACCCGCTGCACCACAACGAGTGTCTCGCCCGTGGTGGGCACCACCGTGACCGGAAGCCCCAGGTGCTTGGCCTGTTCCACGGTCTTGTGCCCCCCCAGAATGCGGCCCCGCTTGTCGATCACGATGGAGCGGCCCGCGCCGTACGTGTGCAGACTGCGCCGCAGGGCCTCGCGGCCTCGATCCGTCCCGCGGTTGGCGTTGAGGGGATCGGGCTGCAGGTCGTCGAGCGACTGAATGGGTGTCTGGCGCGCCCGCGTCGAGGGTCGTTTGGCCGGAGTCATCGTGTCTCTCCGGCCGGCGCGCGTGCCGGTGTCTCGTCGCTGGGCCGCCGGCCCGTCGTGAAGGCGTGATAGGCCAACGCCAGGGCGACGACGGTATCGGGCGGATGCCCGCTCCCGAACAGATCGTCTTCCCCGCAGTACAGGTGCTCGGTATAGCACGCGTCGATCCGAGGACCGACGATCTCGTGCCGTTCGCTGGCCCCAATGTCGTTCCGGAACAGGTCGGTCCGGACACGCCCGACCAGCGTGACCCCCTGGAGCTGGTCGTGGGCGGCGAGCGCCGGGAACGCCCCAATCGCGGTCCCGGCGCCGGTCGCGTCATGCGCGGCCGTCCCCGGATATTCATCAAGGAGAGCGCCGACCTTCTCGGTCATGCTCAGCCAGGGCCGTCGCTGGGCGCGGTAGACGGCGACGAGCTGGAGCGGCGTGGTCTCGCAGCGCACGACAGCGGCGACGGTGGAGTCGCGCGTCTGGGCCCAGTCGATGCCGGTGCAGTACCACGCCCCGGCAGGATCAGGCCAGGACCGATCGGCGGGTGGCCCCGGCGGGCCGCGCCAGAGGTGTTCAAGCTCCCCCGGCGAGATGTGCGCGCCGCGCGTGGCGTCAAACATCCGCTCCACCGCGGCCGGGTCGATGGCGCGACCTCGATCAGTCCCGCGGTTGGCGTTGAGGGGATCTGGCTGCAGATCGTCCAACGCGTGAATCAGCGCGGACGGCGCCAGGCCTGACGCGTGGGACGGCGGCTCACGCCCGGCTTCGGCGTCGTGCGGTCGCGATGAGGGGGGTCGTGGCATCTTGTGCTCCTGTTGCGTCCAGAGTTGAGGCCAGCGTATGAGAGACGGAAAATCTAGCGTAGATCTCTGATATGATTTCAATATGAGTAACAGCCACCTTCACTGGGAGCTGGCCGGGCTCTACAGTGAGACCGGACCGTTGGAGCGCCTCCTGCCGCTCGGCGAGCTCATGGTGCCGAACGACATGGAGCTTGAAGGGGAATGGCTGTGCTGGGGGTGGCGTGGGGACCCGCTGCAGTGGACCCCCCGCAGGCCGGGCCCCCACATCCTCAGTGATTTCGTCAGGCTCGCCGACGGGGATGGGCCGACGATCCGCGCCTACGCACGTCGTTGGGGCATCCTGGGCATCTGTGAACATGGGCTGCCCTCCTCTCACTTGGGCAACGAGGACGGCACGCTGCGCTGTCGGCCCTTATCCCGCAGGGAGGATCCCGCGTGGCGCTTCGACGGGTGGGAGCCGCTCGAACGGTGGCGGCATTTCGCGCGACAGGCCCGGGCAATCCTGGACCTCGCGGCGAGCTTGCATGCCGACCAGCCGGGGCAGCCCGAGGACTGGCAGGTCGTCGTCCAACACCGGACACAGCCCGTCCCGTGGTGGCGCCCGTCGGTGGAGGCTGAATGGATCCTCCTCTCCTCTGTGGTCCAGGAATGGATCCGGATCGGGGATGTCAGGCCGGTCATGGCGCGGGGCCCGACTCAGGGACGCCAGGTGGAGTTCGGCTCCAGTGCCGGGGGCACGCGCCTCTTCGGGACCTTGGCCTGTCAGTTGCTGTTCACGATCACACGGGTGACCGGTGTGGCGGTGTGCTCCGCGTGTGCCGCGATCTACATACCCACACGGCGGCCGCGGCCCGATCAGCGGCGATATTGCCGGTCGTGCCGCGACGGCGGAGTGCCCCAACGCGATGCGCAGCGGGATCGGCAGCGCCGACGACGGGCGGCGCTGCCGTCGACCGACCGGACGTAGTCCTGCCCGCTGGGTGAAGGGCCTAGAGAGGGGCCGCTACATGATCGGGTCGACGACCTGGACGACTGTACGCATGGCATGACACCACGGAGTCGCCTCTTCGCGATCGGTGGCTCGGTGCCGGAGAGGTTGATGGCGTTGGTGGGGGTTCCTCCGGTAGGACGAAGTTGCCGAAGACGGGTGCCCCACCGATCGTTGTTTGGTCCGCGTCCCCGGGAATGCAGGTGACCGTGGTCTGGATCGCGCAGGTCGGCGATTGTGTGCAAGTCCTCTATGATCGCGGGCGGTCTTGCGCACGAGGCGGAGGACGTGGTGACGGAAGTCGGCACGCGACCAAGGGAACACGGGCTCCTCATGGCCGGCTCCGGGTGCGGTCGGCACGTTCACGTGATCGTCGCGGCGATCGGTTATCGCATGTGAGGCGATGACACGGCGAAGTGCGGCAAGAATCGGCGTGAATTCGCGAGATCCAGACCATCGAGGCGACGTGGGTGATAACCGTCTATTGATAACCGATCCGACGGAGGGCCTTCTAAGCCGAGGGTCGCAGGTTCGAATCCTGCCGGGCGCGCCATTTTCCTAATGAATTCGCCGATTGTCCCCTCTGCCTGGGCATCGGGGGCGAAGGTGCAGGCGAACAAAGTGACCGGTCACCTTCCAAGATTGGCTGACTGAAGTACGCCCAGCACCAATCCCGCACTTGCCGGCGGCCGGTGCCGATGGCATGGTGTGACGTCGTGGAGCCTCGCACACTGCGTGAGTGCCGGATCGCATTGGGCCAGTCGCAGGCGGCATTCGCCGCCCTGCTCGGTGTGTCCCCCGAATCGTACCGGACGTGGAATACCGGCCGGCGGGCAACGCCGTCCCAGGTCATGGCGCGAGCCCAGGCGCTCGCCACGCATCGCGACGACCACGCACTCCTTCCGTTACCCATGCTCGCGCTGCTCATCGGGGTGCACGTCAAGACGCTGCGGTCGGCGGCGCGGGACGGCCGGCTGCCGGTGACCTATGACACCCGGACCACCTTTCGCCGGCTCCGCGCGCGTGCAACGCACGCGGCCGGCACGCAGTTTCGCCGCGCCTATTATGGCCGACCGGTGAAGCCGGTGGACCGTCGTACGCCATTGACTTGGGCCAGCGTTCCAAGCGACTACGACGCGCAGATTCGCGCGCTTCGTCGCGCGCGCGGATTGAGCCAGGGGCAATTGGCCACGCTGGTGGGCGCAGCGCGGAAGGCCGTCGTCTATCAATGGGAGGCGCGGAAACGCACGCCGTCGCCCGTGTTCTGGCAACGAATCACCGCACTCCACCGGTGAGCTGGGCGCAGGCGACCAGTGGCGACGATCACCGACCACTCGGAGGCGGAACGAATGCGGGTCGTGAGCTGGAACGTCAACGGGATTCGCGCGTGTGTCCGGCACGGCTTCGTAGATTTTGTGGACCGGTCCGGCGCCGATATTGTTGGCGTCCAGGAGGTCCGCGCGCCCCCCGAGGATATCCCACCGGCCGCCCGTCGCCCGTCGGGCTGGCACACGGCGTTCACGGTCGCCGAGCGCCGGGGCTATAGCGGTGTCGGCCTCTACTCGAAGCTCCAGCCCGTTCGGGTGGACACCTCCCTGGGCGTGCCTCGGTTCGACCGAGAGGGGCGGTTCATGGCCGGGCACTTCCAGACCGCCCGCGGGCGGTTCGTGGTGGTCAACGGCTACTTCCCCAAGGGAAGCGGTCCGGACCGGGACAACAGCCGGGTCGGCTACAAGCTCGACTTCTCTCGGACGGTCTTCGCCCGAGCGCAAGCGCTACGGCGTCGGGGCCCGGTGCTCGTGATCGGCGACTACAACACGGCGCACCGCGTGATCGACCTGGCGCGCCCGCAGGCGAATGTCACGCACAGCGGGTTTCTCCCCGAGGAGCGGGCTGAACTCGACCGCTGGATCGACGCGGGCTGGGTGGATGCCTTTCGCGCCCTGCATCCCGAGGCGCCTGACCAGTACACGTGGTGGCGGCAGTGGGGCGGCGCGCGCGAGCGGAACATCGGATGGCGGATCGACTACGTCTTCGCATCGCCGGCTGCGATGAGGCGTATACACGAGGCCTTTATCTGGCCCGACGAACGGGGTTCCGACCATTGCCCAGTCGGTGTCGATATCGACCTGTAGCAGAGACGTCGGATCGAAGCAGAACATCGCTTGACGACTCCCTGTCTGCGGAGGCCTGACCGAAGGTCAGCGGGTTCACAACAGGGCGACTCTTCCTAGCATTACCCTGCCTTCACCATCAACCCCTGTGAAGGTATCAAGTTGAGGCTAACAACCGTTTCTGATGCCCAACATGGCGGGTTCACGACGGACTCGCGCGCAGTATCTTGGGGGTCGATCGACTAGCTTTGCGTCAACTTGACAGTACCCCCTCGCGTCCAAACGGTGTCGTGTCTAGAGCAGCCGTCTGAGGAATTGCAGCGCGATCAGCAGCACAAGTGGCGAGAAGTCGAGGCCGCCCACCTGTGGCAGCACGCGGCGAATGGGGCCAAGGGCCGGCTCAGTCAGCCGGTGCAGCACGATCGCGACGGTGTTTGTCGGCGGGAGCTTGAGCCACGAGATGATGACAGCGCCCAGCACGATGAGCATGTAGAGGTCAATTAGTTGGGCCAGCACAACGAGTGCCATTCTAGCTGAGATTTCCGTTTTGCCTGCTCCAGATGACCCGGACGTGGAAGCGTGCGCGCGCATCGTGGTCGGGTAGACCAGGGTCGTTGCTGACCCTGGCCCCCCACAGATCCGGACGTGCGGGTTCTGCCGCATCCGGCTCCTCGACAGACAGCTTCGCTACGCGCCGTCGCGTACCCGCTGGTCCAGGAAGCCAGGCGATGGCCACCGCCATCCCTACGGCTTGTCTGGCCAGTTCGGCTATCCGTTGTCGTGACGTGGAGACGGGACCCAACCTCGGTGTGTTGGCCGTCTTTCCCTCCACCGGTGCCACCTGCCGGTGCCCCCTTCCCTCCACGGGGTCTCGTGGGCTCAATTCCCCCGCTTCGGCGGTACTATGAGACACTCCGACTCCTCGCCGCCCATCCCCCCGCGCTTCGTTGCCTTCGCCCGGCGGTACCATCCGAGCACCTGCGGTTCGCTCCGTCGGACGCCAGGTGCGACGTCCACGGCCTCGGGCTTGGTGAGCCGGTGCCCGCGCCCCGGCGGTCTTGAAGATGGAGACGACGAGGCCTCCCGGGTTCCCGGGAAACCCACCCGCACGCATGCCACGCGCTCCGACCCCGGCGAGGTCGCCGCCTCCACGGCCTCTGAGACGCGGCGAGATGACCTTCCGTCCAACGCACGACGTCGGCCCTCGCACTCAATGCATTTCGGGGCTCAATTACGCGGCCTACGGGCTCCCTGTGAACGCTTCGCGCCCTGGGTCACCCCAGGCCCACGCATCACTCGGTTCCGGCTGGCGGCCGACCTTGGCCGGATGGGATTGGATACCCACAGGGTTTCGAACAAGGTTTCGAAGATCACATCACGTCATCTTGTCCCCCTTGACCGGGCTTTCCCGGCACACGCGTTGTTGCAAGACTCGACGCTGACGTGAAGCAATCCAACCCTGGCCCTGGGCGCACCTCAGCGGCCGATGCTGTAGGACAGGGGCCGACCGAGTTCGGTCATCCGATTCAAGACGTTGCACGCGAGCAGTGCCTCGGTCTGCCGCCCGCGTGGCGTTCGGGCTCGCAGACCACCTCCGATGATCGATTTGTACCGGAAGAATGCACTCTCCACGCGCGCTTGGAGATGGTACCCCGATGCCTTTTTCCATCGTCGGCGTCCTAGCACCTTCACCCGTTTGATCGTGCTGTCGCGAACACGCGACCGGGGTCCGCGTCGAGACAGGGAGGCGGTCCGGGCCGGCGGCACCACAACGGTAGCGCGTCGCGCCCCGGCCGCGTCGTAGAACGCGATGGTGTCGTAGGCCGCATCCGCCGTCACCCTTGCGAGTTGCCCGTCCGCCTGCTCGATAAGACTCATGCCCGTCGTGGCGTCATCGGCCGTCGGCTCGGTCAGCGCTTGGGCAACGATCACGCCGGATCGGTCGACACCGAGATGGAGCTTCTTCCAGCCTCGCTTGCCGCGTCCCCCGTGTTTCGCCGCGGCCCATTCGCCCTCGCCGACGATCGACAGGCCCGTGCTGTCGACGATGAGATGAAGAGGCCCCCGGGCCGGAATGCGATCGAGAACGAGATCGAGGCGCTGACTCCGCCGCGAGAGCGTGGTGTGATCTGGCGCTTCGAGGTCGGGGCGCATCAAGACCAGGACCGACCGCAAGAAGCCCTCGGTCTGGCGCAAGGGCAACCGGAAGACGAGCCGGAGCGTCAATGCGGTCTCGATCGCGAGGTCCGAGAATTTCCTCGGCCCGCCCGGCCGACCAGACGGCGCAGGTCTCCACGCGTCCATCGCGTCGTCGGAGAGCCAGAGTGTCACGTCGCCTCGCCCCACGAGGGCTCGTTCGTACTCTGGCCAGTTTCCGACGTGATATTTCGTCTTGTACTTCGGGTGCACCCTCGAATTCACGAGGAAATTGTGCGCCAGCTGCCGTCGACGACGCCAGTGGATCCGCGTCTTCACTCAGGCCGAAGCCGTGCAGACCTGCACCAACGCCCGGTGATGCCGTCGTTGCTTCACTGCACCGATCAGTACGCGAATAACCGCGCGGAGGTCTCCCATCAACCGACCCGACAGCGTGAGCGCCAGATGCGGCGTTTCAAGTCGGCCGCTCAGCTCCAACGGTTTGCGTCGGTTCACGGTATCATGCAGAATCTGTTCCGAGTCGGTCGACACCTCCTGCGATCGGCTCACCACCGTCTGCTCCGCACTCGCGCGTTCGTTGAATGGGATGCGGTGACGTGCGCCTGCTGAGAACGATCGGGGGCGTCGATTTCACGAGGCAAGAGCGCGCTACCCTCAACAAGGTGACAATGCCGTGCGGACAACTGGTCTGATGCGCGGCGTTGAGACCGTCACCCTGCCGCTCCTCCTGACGCTGAGCCTGTCAGGCGCCGTCGGCTGCACCTCGCCGGACGCGACGCTCAGCGACGCATCTCCGGGGTTGACGCTGGACATGTTTCGACGCGGGGATGCGCCGTGCTACGACCGCGCCGTGCAGCCCCAGACCGCCGTGGTCGACACCCACGTACACGTCCGCCCGTTCGGCGGCCCCGCCATCCCGTTCGAGGAGGTCGTGCAGTATTTCGAGGAGACCGGCGTCCTGTTCGCCACCATCGCTGGCATCGGCCAGATGCTCCCGGTGACCTCCTCCTGCACCTACTACCTGGACTGCCCCGGCACGCGGGTGACGCCGACGCTGAAGAACGACTTCGTCAACGCCGCCCACTACGTGACGCAGACCCCGGCCGGCACCCACCTGACGCTCGCGATGACGTTCCCGGACCTATCGCAGCCAGCGTCGATCCTTTCCGGGATGCACCTCCTGGAGCACGAATACCCAGGCGCCTTCACGTGGATGGGCGAGGTCAACCTCGTGAAGCAGGCGCTGTTCGCCAATGGGCACGACCCGGTCCCGTCAGCCACCATCAGCGACTGGGCCCCCTTCATGGAGCGGTTGCGGGCACGCGGTATACCGCTCGCCCTCCATGCGGATCTCGGAAACGACGCCGCCCCGACCCGCTATCTGCCGTTGATGGAGGAGGTGCTGCGCCTGTATCCAGAGAACGTGATTGTCTGGGTCCACATGGGCCTGTCGCGCGAACTCACCGCCATGGCCGCCGCTCAGCACGTGGCGCTGATGATGTCGCTGCTGGATCGCCATCCGAACCTGATGCTGGACCTCTCCTGGCGCGTACTGAACGACGCCTACTTCACGACCCGGGCAGACCGGGCGGTGTATGTGCCGTTTCTGAACGTCTACTCCGACCGGATGCTGCCGGGCACGGACTTCCTCGCGTCGCGGGACAAGGATGTCGATGTCTACCGCACGGAGCTGGAGGTCACGAGCCGTATCAATCGGTATCTGAGCGACACCGCCTTCCGGAACATCGCCCTCGGTGCGAACTACTTCCGGTTGCTCGCGCTCGAGCATGAGGCCCCGCGCGTGTGCGCAGATTGACCCCGGCCGTCTACGCGGAGGCTGTCAAGCGCCTCGAATGGGGCGATGGGAGACAGTCCGTCCACCATGGGTCATGGGTCCATCCCCCCCCCAGCGCGCACGCTCGCGTGGAGCAAACCAGCGTGCTTGGATGTCGGAGGACGCGTATCGCGCGGCGGCGACTGACCGCTCTTCGCCCATGCCTATCCGGCACGCCCCAGCACCCGGGCTAGTTGCAGCAGCGCCAGCCACGAGATCACCAGCACGACGATCACGCCCAGTACATTCGTAAGACGTGAGTTGCGGTGTGGCCCCATGATCCTCGTCTTGTTGACGACCATGAGCAGCAAGATCAGCGTGAGTGGGAGTACGAGACCGTTCCCCGCCTGCGCCAGCAGGATGACGTAGTACGGCGAGCCACCCAGCGCGACGGCGCAGAACACGCCGGTGGCGAGCACGAATCCCCAGAGCAGACGGAATCGGCCGCTCCGAAGGTCCGGCGGCCACCCGAGCGCGCCGCCCGCCGCGTAGGCGGCGGCGAGCGGGGCGGTGATCGCCGAGGTCAGCCCGGCCGCGAAGAGCCCGAGGCCGAAGAAGACCGGCGCAGCGCGACCGAGGAGCGGTTCCAGGCGTTCGGCGACCGCGGCGGCGTTCGCCGCGTCCGCTCCCTGTCCGAGGAGCGGTGAGGCGGCGACGACGACTGCCGCCGTGATGAGGCCGCCGAGGACCACCGAGAACACCGTATCCCGGCGGCTTTCCCGAATATTCTCGTCGTTGCGGCTGGCGTCGGGCCAGCGTTCCAGCACGGTGCTGGCGTGGAGGAACAGGTTGTAGGAGACGAAGGTCGTGCCGATGAGCGCCAAGACAGTCAGCAGCGAACCAGGGGGCAGGCGGGGGATCAAGACCCCGGCGATCAGGTCGCCGATGTCCGGGGCGGTGAGCCCCGCGACCGCGCAGAACACAATGCTCATCAGCCCGACCAGACAGACCAGCGCGTTCTGGATTGTCTGGTAGGTTCCGGTCAGCAACAGCCCGGCGGCCAGCCCGCCGACGACGAGCGCCAGCGCCTCCTGCGGTAGCCCAGAAAGCAGGCTCAGGCCGAGCGACGCCCCGATCAGGTTGCCGGTCTGGAACGCCGCGTTCCCCACCAGGATCGTGACCGTGATCAGGCGAGTGCGCCCACCCGGATCCGCCGGTTGTCGAGGCTGTCGCGGATGGCTTCCGCGAGCCCGCGCCGCCCGGCGAGACCCACGCGGGCCGCCATATCCTGGAGGATGACCGTAGCGGCCACCGAGAACAGGACGGCCCACAGAAGCGTCACGCCATAGCCAGCGCCGGCGCGGCTGGCGGTGACGATGGTTCCGGGACCGATGAACGCCGCGGTGACCAGCAGGCCAGGTCCGAAGCGGAACCTTTTCATCTCGGTGTCCTCCACGCTCCGCGGGCCCCTTCATTGACGCCCGCATCTCCGCCCGCGGTAGGAGACGCCGGGTGCCACACGGCCACTCACATTTACCCAGTTGTGATTATCGAAACTTCCCCGCCCCTCGGTGAGTTCCGACGATGAGCGGGCCCATCGTACTCCTCTACAAAGGAGGTGAGCATGCGACTGGGGCGCCCGACTGTTTCACTTTCTGCAGGGACAGGACACGGGGACTTCGAAGACCTGGATTCGGAACGGCTTGGCACGTGTCGGAGCTGGGTGAGGGTTGCAACACTTCGTTGTGCCGAGCCATGTATCGAAAAGTAATCCCAAGTGTCTGCCAGATGTTCGCCAGGGTATACGCTAATCCCGTACTGTCCAAGAACCCGATCGACGCCGTCCGACGGGCTGATTCTACGCTGGACGCTCGCCGGGTCGCGACGTTCCCGATGTTCTACCATTGAGCTACATCCACCGTGGGGGAACACTTGAGTCTAGCGAATCCGGACCGCTGCCGACCGCAGTGCTAGGTCCGGCGGAAGAGGAGGGCACGTGGAGCATCCAGCGGTCATCTGGCCGGCCGAGCACGCCGTGTGGCGGTCCGACAAGATGGGCAAGAGCACCCTCTACCAGTCGCCGCGCGTGCTGGTCGGCTTGAACGCCTTCGAGCCCGGCCAGACGCACATGCTGCACGCACACGCGGGCATGGACAAGGTGTACCAGGTGCTCGATGGCGAGGGCGTGTTCCTGCTCGAGGATCGGGAACTGTCGATGCACGCGGGTGAACTGCTGGTGGCGCCGGAAGGGGTGCCGCACGGCGTGCGCAACACCGGGGCGGGACGGCTGCTAGTGCTGGCCATCCTAACGCCGGCGCCGTAAACGCTGCTGGGCCTGTGGCGTGGTGCCCATAACGCATCATCCAAGAGCTGTTTGGTGTGGCCCATGGCCCACCGTACCAAGCGGGTTCCCGTAGTACTCAGGGGGGTATTGTCAAGTTGAGGCTGACGGCCGTTTCTGATCCCCAGCATCGCGGGTTCACGGCTCGCTCGAGCCCAGTATCTTGGGGGTCGCTCGACGAGCTTTTCGTCAACTTGACAGCACCTCCACCGGCAGTCAGCCGGCAGAGGTAGATGAGCAGCAGGCTGGCCGACTATCTGAAGACGACGGACGTCGAAGCCACGCTCGTTCGTTGTGACACGGCGACGCCGACGGTTGCACGGGCCGCGGCAACGTTGGGCGTGTCGGCGTCGGCCATCGTGAAATCGATTGTGCTCGAGCACCGGCAGGAGCCGCGCGGGGCGTGCCTCGCAATCGTTCCTGGCGATTGCCGCGTGTCACGGGCCAAAGCGGCTACGGCGCTGGCGGTGGGCCGCTTGCGATTGGCGCCGGCCGAGGTCGTCAAGGAGGCGACTGGCTACCGGCCGGGCGGCGTGCCTCCCATCGGGCATCGTCAGCCGTTGCAGGTGGTCATCGATCGCCGCGTGTTCGATCACGACGTGGTCTATGGCGGCGGCGGGGACGAGTGGCACATGCTGCGCCTCGAACCACGGGTCATCCAGCGGCTGACCGGCGCACGTGTCGCTGACGTGGTCGAGGAGTCGACCGCTGACCCTGCCGGTGGAACACACGCGTGACCGGACGCGTGTTTCTGACCGGCACCGGTCGGACCGTCTCGGGCGATCGGGGTTTGAGCTCAGCGCACGGTGAGTTTCGGGGCCGTCGGCGCCGCGCTCACGTTCCGCACGTGCCTCGATAATTTCAGAGCCCCGGACATACCCCAGGAATTATCGCTACTCTGTCGCCACTTGCGTGGGGTCGGGTAGACCAGGGTCGTTGCTGACCCTGGCCCCCCACAGATCCGGACGTGCGGGTTCTGCCGCATCCGGCTCCTCGACAGACAGCTTCGCTACGCGCCGTCGCGTACCCGCTGGTCCAGGAAGCCAGGCGATGGCCACCGCCATCCCTAAGGCTTGTCTGGCCAGTTCGGCTATCCGTTGTCGTGACGTGGAGACGGGACCCAACCTCGGTGTGTTGGCCGTCTTTCCCTCCAACGGTGCCACCTGCCGGTGCCCCCTTCCCTCCACGGGTGCTTGCGCCGTTCGCTGTTGGTGATGTGACGTATCCCCTTGCGAGGAAAGGCGCTTACGCCACAGAGAGGTCGCAGGTGCCATTTTTGGCCGTAATCTATTGCACCGTAACGTCTTAACGTCGCAGCACCAACAGCGGACAGCGCAAGCACCCGCCGATGAAGTGGTACCGTACAAGACGCAGTGTACTATTGGCGTCAGAAGCGGTAATTCAGAAGCGTCCAGACCGCCTGGGAAGTCCTCAGAAGCGTCCAGACCGCCTGGAAGAAGTCTTCTTTCCCTCGGCGAAACTCCGTCCATGGTACCGGATCGGCACCTCGTGAATGGGGATGCCCCGCTTCAGGATCTTGGCGGTAATCTCCGGTTCGAAATCGAAACTGTTCGACACGGTCTCGATCTGCTGCAGTAACGTCCGATCGATCAGCTTGTAGCAGGTCTCCATATCGGTGAGCGACGAGCCGTAGCAGCGGTTGGTAAGCCAGGTCAGCAGGCGGTTCCCTACACGGTGACGGATCGCCATCGCGGGGCGTCCGGCCGCAAGGCGCGAGCCGTATACAACCTGCGCCTTTTCCCTTGCCGCGACGTGGAGCAGCGCTGCGTAGTCAGTCGGATCGTACTCGAGGTCGGCATCCTGCACGATCACGTAGTCGCCGGTGGCGTGAGCGAAACCGGCCCTGAGCGCCGCCCCCTTGCCCTGGTTGGTGGGCTGCAGCAGCAGGGTCATCCCGTCCCCCTCGCGCGCCGCCCGCTCGCGCAGCAGCTCGCGCGTCCCGTCGGTGGAGCCGTCGTCCACGACGATGACCTCGGTATCCAGATCGACCGCCGCCACGCGGTCGAGCAGTTCGATGATCGTCGCCCGCTCGTTATAGACCGGGATCACAATGGAAAGACGCATGGCCAAGAGTGCAGAACGCCGCGCATCGTTGCCACGCGAGGCGTTGTTGCGCGGTTCAAAAACTGACCCGCAACGTCCCCTACCCACAGACCCGTTAACGATCGATAGCGTACGACGCCGGCCTACCAAGCTGAGTCATCTGATTGAGGATGTTACATGCGAGGATGGCCTCCGTCTCTTGCCCCGCCCGACTGCGCGCTCGAAGGCTCTCCCCGATGATCAACTTGTACCGGAAGAAGGCGTTCTCCACACGGGCCTGCTGATGGTAGCCCGAGTCCTTCTTCCACTGTCGCCGTCCAGCCTGCTGCACCTGTCGGATCGTGCGGTCGCGCGCGGGCGATCGTGGTCGCCGTCCAGACACGGTGGCTGTCCTGGTCGGTGGAATGACGACCGTCGCGCCACGCGCACCCGCAGCCTCGTAGATGCCACGCGTGTCGTAGGCCGCGTCCGCCGTGAGGCAGGAGACGTCGCCTTCGACCTTGTCGATCAGATCGAGGGCCGTCGTCGCGTCGCCAACATGCCCGCCGGTCAGGGCGTGAGCGACGATCACGCCCGATCCGTCGACGCCCAGATGAAGCTTCTTCCAGCCGCGTATACCGCGTCCACCATGTTTCACGGCCGCCCATTCACCTTCACCCACAGTCGAGAGCCCGGTACTGTCGACGATGAGATGTATGCCTGCGCCCGCGGGGAGGCGGCGAAGTGCAAGGTCGAGGTGCTGACCACGCCGTGAGAGAGTCGTGTGATCGGGCGCGGACAGGTCGAGGCACAGCATCCCGAAGATCGACCTCAGAAAGCCCTCCGTCTGACGAAGGGGCAGGTGAAAGATCAGGCGGAGCGTCAGCGCGGTTTCGATGGCAACCTCGGAGTACTGCAGCTGCCCTCCGCGCTTGCCGACGCCCACGGCCTCCCACGTGGCGATCGCTTCCGGCGTCAACCACAGGGTGACGTCGCCTCGCTGGACCAGTGCTCGGTCGTACGCCGGCCAGTTTCCGACGCGGTATTTCGTTTTGTACCTGGGATGCACTCTCGACTTCACGTCGAGATCATGCCCCTTCGGCCGTCACGATGGCCAGGGCCGCGACGAACACTTGTTACCGCGCACCAATGCCTCGACGCCCGCGACCTGCAGCGCGTCGCGCTGCAGGTCCAGCGACTGGGAGCCGTCCGCCTTTGAGACGCGGCCGTAGCGATCAGCATGTGTCGTAAACGGTCGTTTGCGACACACGGGCGAGGGCGCAGGGGGCTCCCTCACCTAGGAGAAAAGTTGATCTGGCCGGCGGCGTCATCCGGCTCTCGCCCGCGCGAGAAGACGTTCCTCATGGCGTTCCTCATGGCCGAGGCCCTGGCGCGCCGGCGAGCACGCCGCGACCCCGACTGCCCGCCACGGCGCACATTCGTTATGATTGCTGCGCATTGCCAAGAGAGGAATCCCCGATGAACGATATGCGTCGAGTCCACGCTGAGCAACTGGTGTCGTCGCTGGAGCTGTCGCTGCCCCCAGTGGCCATCGCGTTCTGCGACGTCGTGCCCGACGACGTTCCGATGTTTGAGGGGGTCGTTCCCGCCGGATGCGCGTTCTGGTCGCAGGCCACGTCGCGCACCTTCGCGACAGCCGCCCGTGACCACGCCCTGTGCGCGATTGGCATCCACACGCATAATCTCTCGGGCGCGCCGGCCTCGCAGCCGGAGGAGTTGCACGCCTCGCTCAAGGCCATGATGGGACTCGATTACGTACGCGAGGAAGAAATCCCCGCCATCCCGGTCATGCCGCGCCCGCGGGCCCATGCGCTCTACGGGCCGCTCGCGGACTTCCCGATCCAGCCCGAGGTCGTCCTAGTGTTCGCCCACGCGCAACACGGGCTCATCCTGAGTGAGGCCGTCGCGCGGGTTGATGGCGGCACCCCGCCGGCGATGGGGCGACCGGCGTGTGCCATCGTCCCGCAGGTACTCAATCAGCAGCGCGCGGCCATGAGCCTGGGGTGCTGCGGCGCGCGCGCCTACCTCGATGCCTTGACGGACGACGTGGCGCTCTGGGCCCTGCCGGCGCATCGTCTCGACCAGTACTGTGGGCAGATTGTCGCATTCGCTAACGCGAACAGGACGCTCACGGCGTTTCATCAGCGGCGGCGGCAGGATGTCGAGTCGGGCCAGCGACCGACGGTTCAACAGTCGCTCGAGCGGCTGTCGTGAACCGTACCGGGTTCTCTGAGACCTCATTGCTTGGGAGCAACTGTCTCTGGTGTCAAGCCAGTTCTGGGGTGGACGACACGAGACCGTGCTGCCACGCCGAGTTGGATCGCACCATCGCATTTAAGATAGTGATGAGCTTACGCATGCACGCGGTCAACGCTAGCTTCTTGGGCTTGCCGGCGGCAACCAGGCGGTAGTAGAAGCGCTGGATCAGCGGATTGTAGCGAGTAGCGACGAGGGCGCCCATGTACAGAGCGGCGCGCACGGATGCTCGCCCGCCCCAGATGAGACGCATCCCTGCTCTACGGAATCCGCACGCCAGGCGCGTCAACGGCTGCGCCGTCCTCCGCTAGCGCTCCGGCTCTCAGGGCGACCTGCCCGGCCCGCTCCGGCCCCGCTGCAGGTGAAGGGCCGGATCCGCCTGACACGCTTCGACTCCAGCAGCGAAGATCGTCGCGGCGCCGACGGGCTGCTCGATCCCGGCGCGCGCCGTGGCAATCTGACAACACACCGATTGCACCGTCTCGTCCAATCCTTCCGGATCCAGCCTGTTCGATGTCGCCGACACTTTGCCGACCATGCCGTCGAGCTCGATCCTGAGCGGCACGCCACCGATCTTGAATTTCTTCCCGATCAGCGCGCCGCCGATGAACCCGGAGGTGTCGTAGTCGACCGTTGAGCCTGGATTGCCCCAGTTCGCGAAGCCGTCGACATCGATAATCCGGTTGTCCGCTTGACCGAAACCAGCGAAAACGCCTACGTACGTCGCCGTCCACGCGAATATCCCGTCGTCACTCCCGAGGACGGTGTCGTCATCGATCTCGTCAGCGAAGAACGCGCCGCCGCGACCGTCCATGTCGACTTGGCCTGTGAATCGGAACGGCTGGGCACTCACGATCGATCACGGACGTGAGTTGGCGCAACGGCGTGGTCGTGCCCAATCCCGTCGCGGGAGGCGCTGTCCCGTTAGGTAGCGGCTGGCCGGTTGCAGGCGCCAAGGCCTCCTCGACCGGCGGCGTATGCGTCACAGGCTCCTGAGCCCGTGCAGAAGCCAGAAGGGCAGAGGTGACGAGTAAACTGTTCAGACTCATGAAGATGCAAGGATACCCTGCAAGATAACACGCGCGTTCCTAGCATCACGCTGCGCTTACCGCACCCACTTCCGCAGCGTCTCGGCCGTGCATCCGAGCATCGGCGCGACTGACTGCAGCACCGCCCACCTCCGACGCGTGGCCATCGCGGCCCAGCTCGAAGCCCAACCGCTCCCCGCAGAGCAGGCCCAGGCCATCGCCCAGCCGGTAATCGCGCCCGTACTCGGAGGTCCCGATGCCGAACCGCGGCGTCCCACCCAGCCGGCTGTCACTCCGTGGTACTTTGTGCGGTCATGAATCGGCGGATGTTCCTCGCCAGCCTCGTCATGCCCGTGCTCGCGGGCTGCAGCGCCCGCGCCCCGGTCCGCAGCACTCCCGACCGCTACGTACGCCGCGGTCTGGCGAGCTGGTACGGCGACGCATTCGACGGGAAGCCGACCGCTAGCGGCGAGCCGTTCGACAGCAACCAGTTCACCACGGCCCACTACGATCTGCCGTTCGATTCGCGCGTCCGCGTTCGCAACCTGAACAACGACCGCGAAGTAGAGCTTCGGGTCAACGACCGGGTCCCCCTCGAAGCCCTGAACAACGGTCGCATCCTCGACGTCTCCTACGCTGCCGCGAGACAGCTTGAGATGGTGGAGGACGGTGTCGCCCCCATCGAGATCACCGTCTTGGCGTGGGGGCCCTCCCGGTAAATCGGGTAGTCCGGAGACGTGCCGGAAACCCTCTCTTCGGTGGGAAAACTCCCGACGAGTTAGGGCTCGCGAGGGACGGCGATGCCGGCCCGCATCATTGGAGCAGGTGCTCGCATGGGTCGACCGCGCGGCTCGCCCGGTCCTCGTTCAGCTCCCCAGCACGGAATACGACCGGCTGCCAGCGCGCCTGGTCACTGCCTGAGCGATAGCCCAGGCTCACCAGAGCCGGTCGATGGCTCGATCTCGCATTACGAGACAGGCGCGTGCCTCTGGGCGCCACCCACCAAATGGGGTCAAGAAACAAGGGTAGACGTTGCCGGCGTCGACGCCCTCGGCCCGCAGGGCGTCGCGCTGCAGGTCCAGCGACTGGGAGCCATCCGCTTTTGAGAACGCGGGCGTAGCCGATCAGCATGTATCGCAAACGGTCGTTTGCGACACGCAGGCGATGGCGCCGTCCGGCACGCGGGCGCGGCCAGACGAAACGGAACCCCCGGCGGTATTCTTCCGTTGCGCGTCTGCACCGTCCTGCCACGCGGTGACCCGTTCGTGGCCGTACGGACCCGCGACGGCCACGCGCATGCCGACGCCGGCGCTGAGCGGGTCCGGTGTCAGCCCCAGCATTCGCCCCTTGCTCCTCTTGCCGGCCACGCGGCAGCCGGTTGTTTGCCGCACGGGATTCCCGACGGCCGATCGGATTCAGGCTTCGGTAGCCATGCCGAGGCGGGTATCCAACGGAAGATTCGCGTTCCACGTCAGACCATGGAAACTACTCGTCGTGGCCGCCAGGTTCTGGCGAGTGTCGTCCACGTTGGGCTGCCAGAGCCGGCGCTGAGGCTGCCACCGTGGCGTGGCTCGGCGCGCTCAGCGTCACCGTGAAGGTCTCGTCCGGCTCGTCCACCGCGTCAGAACTTGAACTTGACCTCGCCCACCACGGTCCGCCGGAGCAGGTCGCCGAAGATGTGCTGCTGAACGGTCTGGTTCAACAGGTTGGTCACCTTCACCGTCGTCGTGACGGCGCCACCCTGCCACTTCACCCCGACGCTGCCGTTCACGGTCGCGTACCCATCGGTGTAGCCGTGATACCCCGCGGTGAGGACGTCGCTCCAGAATGCGTCGGTGGCGGCGTTCACCGAGGCGGAACCCAGGAGCCGCGACCCGTTCCACGTCACCCCGGCGTTGAATCGGTGCGTCGGGGGCAGGTTGAGTTCCGCCGGCAGATGCGGGTTCGGATCGTCCAGAATCTCCGGTTCGGACTGCCACGAGTAGTTGATGGACGCGGCCACCGCCCGTGAGACCCGCTGCTCGAGCCACAGCTCCACGCCGGTCTGGCGGACCGGACCCAGATTCAGGTAGGTGAACGCGGTGCGCGGCAGAAAGATCCCGCGCTGCGCCATGAGGGCCAGCACGACCGGCGGAAGCCGCCAGCCGGGCGGCGGATTGGCCGCGGTGTACGGGTCGAGTGACCGCGGCAGGGAGACGAAGTTGATGGAATCGTCGCGGCGGTTGACGTAGAACGAGCCGCCGAGCGTCGTCCCGCGCGGGAGCACGCCCGCGTAGCTCACTTCATACGCCGTCAGCGATTCTTCCGTCAGCTCGTCCTGAGACATCCCGCCGATCGGGATGTCGCTGCCAACCGCGCCGACGACAAGCGGAAACGGTTGGGCGACCGCCGACTGCAGCACCGGCGGCAGGAGCGGTGCGAGGGCGCTCAGGTCCACAGGACTAACGATACTGGTCTGCAGCGCGTTATTAATGACCGACGGCGCGCGGAAGGCCCGGTTGTACGACAGCGTGATGGAGTGATCCGCCGCCGGCTTGACGAGGAACGCGATGCGCGGCGAAACCTTCGGATTGGAGAAGTTGCCGAACTTGTCCACGCGCCCGCCCAGCACGAGCCGGAACCGCTCCCAGAAGATCTCGTCCTGCAGGTACGCGCCCACCTCGAGGCGGTTCTCGCCCAGCGGGGCGAGCGTGATGTCGAAGTTGTTCTGCCGCACGTTGCCGCCGTAGGTCAGCCGGTGCCGGTTGCCGAGGAACACCGAGTGGCCGATCTCGCCGTCATAGGTCCGCGTCGTGAAGTCAAGCTGCAGCGGCCCCCCGGTGGCGAGGTCCGGCAGCAGCAGGTTGGGCGCCTGCCCGTTCAGGACATTCGTGAAGAACTGCATGCGCAGGGCGCCCCGCGTGTAGGTCAGCTTGCCGTAGCCCAGATAGGTGCCCGACTGCATGTCGAACGGTCCGATGCCGCTGTGGATAAGCCCGTCCGTACCGGCCACGCCGCCCGCGTAGGTGAGGGTGCCATGGGACAGCTCCTGGTCGGCCCGCACATCGAACTTGGGCTGGCTGGTGCCCCGGTTCGCGAATCCGGTCCCGAAGGCGGCGACGGCCGAGTCCAGTGGGTAGAACGCTCCACCCACGGTCTGTCCGGGCTGCCGCGGGTCGTCGATCACCGGGATCCGGCCGGTCGGCCGGGCGAACGCGGCGGATGTGAAGTAGCCGGCACTGACGCGGTACGATAACCGGTCGTTCGGCGCCCGCGTCACGGTCGCATTCGCGCCGAACAGCGAGCCCGCCCCGCGTCCGGTGCCCGATCCGTCATTCCGGTCAACGTACCCGCCGCTGAGCGTTACCGTCGTGCCAACCGATTCCCGTGGAGGCTTGGTAATGATGTTGACGGCGCCGGTCATGGCGTTCGCGCCCCACACCGCTGACGCCGGCCCCCGCACCACCTCGATCTGCTCTACGTCGTCGAAGTTGGTCGGGAGCAGGTCCCACAGGACGAGGCCGAAGAAGTCGAGGTAGGCGCTGCGACCGTCCACCAGGACGAGCTGCGAGTTCGTCAGCGTGTTGCCGGGGCTTCGGCTGGTGACCTGCACGTCGCGCGCCGAGAGCTGAATCACATTGACGCCCGGCGTCGCGCGCAGGAGGTCGCCGTAGTTCTGGGCCGACGTGGTTTCAAGCGTGGCGGTCGAGATGACCGATGTCGACACCGGCGCATCGATCAGCCGGACCTCGTTGCGCGAGGCGGTCACGACCACCGTGTCACCGAAGCTCGCGAGCTGCAGCACCACCCGGGGCAGCGCGCGCGCCGCTCCGGAGACCGTCACGTCCTCGACCGTCGCGTCGGAGAACCCGGCGAGCGACACGTGCAGCGTATAGGTGCCGGGTGCGACCCCGGCCAGCTCGAAGTTGCCCTGCTCGTCCGAGTAGGCGGTGCGCGGGACCCCGTTGCCACGCAATGTCACGGTGGCGCCAGGCAGCACCAAGTCGGTCTGGTCGACAACGCTGCCGCGGATGCTTCCTGTCTGCGCCGACCCGGTCGCCGGCCACAGGAGGATCAGAAGGAGATACCGTGCGCTGGCGTGACGAATTATTAAACTGGGATTTCCGTTTTGCTTGCCACGGATGGCCCCTTTATACACCCGAGAGCCGCCGAGCCCTGCACGGTGTTGACCAGGTGGGCGAGGGTGCGGCCGAGGCGGTCGAGCTTCCAGACGATGAGCACGTCGCCCGTCCAGAGCGCCCGCCCGCAGCTGTCGAGTCCCGGGCGGTCGTCGCTGACGCCGGACGCGAAGTCGTGGTAGACGTGGCGTTGGTGCGCGGTAACAAGTGTTCGTCGCGGCCCTGGCCATCGTGACGGCCGAAGGGGCATGATCTCGACGTGAAGTCGAGAGTGCATCCCAGGTACAAAACGAAATACCGCGTCGGAAACTGGCCGGCGTACGACCGAGCACTGGTCCAGCGAGGCGACGTCAGCCTGTGGTTGACGCCGGAAGCGATCGCCACGTGGGAGGCCGTGGGCGTCGGCAAGCGCGGAGGGCAGCTGCAGTACTCCGAGGTTGCCATCGAAACCGCGCTGACGCTCCGCCTGATCTTTCACCTGCCCCTTCGTCAGACGGAGGGCTTTCTGAGGTCGATCTTCGGGATGCTGTGCCTCGACCTGTCCGCGCCCGATCACACGACTCTCTCACGGCGTGGTCAGCACCTCGACCTTGCACTTCGCCGCCTCCCCGCGGGCGCAGGCATACATCTCATCGTCGACAGTACCGGGCTCTCGACTGTGGGTGAAGGTGAATGGGCGGCCGTGAAACATGGTGGACGCGGTATACGCGGCTGGAAGAAGCTTCATCTGGGCGTCGACGGATCGGGCGTGATCGTCGCTCACGCCCTGACCGGCGGGCATGTTGACGACGCGACGACGGCCCTCGATCTGATCGACAAGGTCGAAGGCGACGTCTCCTGCCTCACGGCGGACGCGGCCTACGACACGCGTGGCATCTACGAGGCTGCGGGTGCGCGTGGCACGACGGTCGTCATTCCACCGACCAGGACAGCCACCGTGTCTGGACGGCGACCACGATCGCCCGCGCGCGACCGCACGATCCGACAGGTGCAGCAGGCTGGATGGCGACAGTGGAAGAAGGACTCGGGCTACCATCAGCAGGCCCGTATGGAGAACGCCTTCTTCCGGTACAAGTTGATCATCGGGGAGAGCCTTCGAGCGCGCAGTCGGGCGGGGCAAGAGACGGAGGGCATCCTCGCATGTAACATCCTCAATCAGATGACTCAGCTTGGTAGGCCGGCGTCGTACGCTATCGGTCGTTAACGGGTCTGTGGGTAGGGGACGTTGCGGGTCAGTTTTCGAACCGCGCAACAACGCCGCGAATCATGTCACCGCGACTTCGAACGGTAGTGGCCCGCGAGCCACGAGCCACATCAGCGGAAGAGCCGGATGGTGGAAATCTCCAAGTCCGGATCTGGTGAGGGCCTCGGGGGAGTGATCCCCCGGGGCTACTCGAAAATCGGAGCTAGCCCGCATCGATCCCGATCCACGGCTCCTTCACCGACCGATGCGGTACGACATTGGCCTGCCAAGCCCAGTCATCTGATTCAGGATGTTGCACGCGAGGACGACCTCAGTCCCCCGCCCTGCCGGACTGCACGCTCGAAGGCCGTCTCCGATGATCGACTTGTACCGGAAGAACGCGTTCTCCACGCGGGCCTGCCCATGGTAGCCAGACGTCTGCTTCCAGCGTCGCCGGCCTGTCTCCTTGACCGCCAGGATCGTGCGATCACGAGCGCTCGACCGCGGACCGTGTCGAGACACGTTAGCCGTACTCGTCGGCGGAACCACGACGGTCGCGCGACGCGCACCAGCGGCCTCGTAGAAGCCGACCGTCTCGGAGGCGGCCTCCGCCGTCACCCGTCCGAGGGCGCCGTCGACCGCCTCGATCAACGTGATGCCAGTCGTCGCGTCGTCGACGCGCGCCTCCGTCAGGGCCCGGGCGACGATCACACCCGACCGGTCGACACCGAGATGCCGCTTCTTCCAGCCTCGCCTCCCCCGTCCTCCATGTTTCGCCGCGGCCCATTCACCCTCGCCCACGATCGAGAGTCCCGTGCTGTCGACAATGAGTTGTAGGCCGACACCTGCGGGGGCGCGACGAAGCGGGAGGTCGAGATGCTGGCCACGCCGGGAGAGCGTGGTGTGATCGGGCGCGGACAGAGCGAGACCCAGCATCCCGAAGATCGACGTCACGAAGCCTTCAGTCTGCCGCAGGGGAAGGTGGAAGATGAGCCGGAGCGTCAGCGCGGTTTCGATGGCGAGATCGGAATACTGCAGCTGCCCGCCACGTTTGACGACCCCCACGGCCTCCCAAGTGGCGATCGCATCCGGGGCCAACCACACGGTGATATCGCCTCGCTGGACCAGTGCTCGGTCGTATGCCGGCCAATTTCCGACGTGGTCTGTTGTCTTGAACTTCGGGTGCACTCTCGACTTCATGTCGAGATCATGCACCTGCCGTCGCTACGATGGCCAGGAGGTCGATCGTGGCGCACCGAGGGCGCGGGATCCGTGCACCAACGCGTGTGCCGGGAAAGCCCGGTCAAGGGGGACAAGATGACGTGATGTGATCTTCGAAACCTTGTTCGAAGCCCTGTGGGTATCCAATCCCATCCGGCCAAGGTCGGCCGCCAGCCGGAACCGAGTGATGCGTGGGCCTGGGGTGACCCAGGGCGCGAAGCGTTCACAGGGAGCCCGTAGGCCGCGTAATTGAGCCCCGAAATGCATTGAGTGCGAGGGCCGACGTCGTGCGTTGGACGGAAGGTCATCTCGCCGCGTCTCAGAGGCCGTGGAGGCGGCGACCTCGCCGGGGTCGGAGCGCGTGGCATGCGTGCGGGTGGGTTTCCCGGGAACCCGGGAGGCCTCGTCGTCTCCATCGTAAAGACCGCCGGGGCGCGGGCACCGGCTCACCAAGCCCGAGGCCGTGGACGTCGCACCTGGCGTCCGACGGAGCGAACCGCAGGTGCTCGGATGGTACCGCCGGGCGAAGGCAACGAAGCGCGGGGGGATGGGCGGCGAGGAGTCGGAGTGTCTCATAGTACCGTCGAAGCGGGGAAATTGAGCCCACGAGACCCCGTGGAGGGAAGGGGGCACCGGCAGGTGGCACCGTTGGAGGGAAAGACGGCCAACACACCGAGGTTGGGTCCCGTCTCCACGTCACGACAACGGATAGCCGAACTGGCCAGACAAGCCGTAGGGATGGCGGTGGCCATCGCCTGGCTTCCTGGACCAGCGGGTACGCGACGGCGCGTAGCGAAGCTGTCTGTCGAGGAGCCGGATGCGGCAGAACCCGCACGTCCGGATCTGTGGGGGACCAGGGTCAGCAACGACCCTGGTCTACCCGACCTCCGAGCGGTCTCGATGGCGAGATCCGAGTACCGCCGCTGCCCACCCCGCCGGCCGCTTCGGCGGGGCGTCCAGCAGTGATCGCTTCCGAGGACAGCCACACCGTCACATCGCCGCGGCGAACGAGGGCCCGGTTGTAGGCCGTCCAGTTCGCTACGCGATATTTCGTCTTGTATGTGGGATGGACCTTCGACTTCATCCCTGTAGGGTGGCTCCTGCGGAGGGTCCCGAGAAGTGCAGGCCAAACCGCCCCACCCCCGCAGGGTCTTGTCGAGTAGCCCCGGAGGATTGCTCCCCCGAGGCTGTCGGTCTCGAATTCGTCATCAGGCCGCCGCTGGAAGCTGGACCATGCCCCGGCAGTGGGAGATCCAACGCACATGGTTGAATTCGGCACGGGCCGCCGTGCGTTCGCCCGCGAAGCCTAACGGCGTGTAGCCTTCCAACGACGCATGGCTCCGTGCCGCGTTGTAGTAGGCCTGGAAGTCGGCGAGCTTCCGCTCCAGATCACCGGCATTCCAGAACAACAGATGATCCAGAAATTCTCGCCGCATCGTCCCGATCAGCCGTTCCACAAAGGGGTGTGACAGGGGCACATGGGGCACCGTCTTGATTTCGTCGATCTCCAGAAGCCGAAGGTTCGCGGTCCACCGATGCGCCTCGAACAACGGATCATGATCCGTACTGAGATGATCCGTACTGAGATGTCGCGGCGCGCCCCGCCCATGAATGGCGGCGTTGAACATGCGGCAGAGGCTGGGTGCATCGACCGGTCCACGATGCACACCGAATCCCACGAGGCGCCGCGTGAACTGGTCCATGACCACGAGCACCCAGTAGCTCTGGAGCACGATGGACTCACAGCGCAAGAGGTCCACGCTCCACAGACTGTCTGTCGTGTGTCCGACGAACGACAACCACGAGGGCCCGGTTCCGCCCGGGGCTGGACGATAGCGTTTCGCCAGCACGCGGTGCACGACGTTCTTGTCGATGTCGACCCCGAACGTCTGCGAGATGATGCGCGCAATCCGCGGGCACCCGAATCGAGGATTGCGCGATTTGAGCTCGACGATGGCGCGGATGAGCGACTCGCTCGGCCCCTTTGGGCCCGGCTTCTTCGGTCGCGCGCTTGAGGAAAACAATCGGCGGTACTTGCCGCGCACCAGCGCCTGATGGAAGGTCAGCAACGTGGACGGGCGCAGTCCGATGGCGACCTTGCGAATCCGTCCCGGACTCAGAAAAAGCGCCCCGAATCCGCATAGGAGCCGATCGCCCACTCTGAGGTTCGGCGCACGCTGGCGCGAACGGCGCAGCACGATCAGCTGCTGCTTGAGCAGGAGATTCTCAGCGATGACGGCTCGCACGCCGCCGGGTCTGCAGAGCTTCGCGGCTGTGACGGCCAGGTGAAGCAGGGGGAGCAGGAGATCCTTCATGCGCGAGACAGCGTAGGTCAGAACTCAGGCGCCACGCAATGGTGTCCCAGGCCTCGATTTAGCGACCGAATTCGGAATTCGAGACCCATAGGTAGTCCGGCGGCAAGGTCGGTCCACTTCTAGCTTCCTGTCAGCTTGTATCCTCTCGTTGGACACCACCCGCGGTCGGTATCTGCGAAACCAGCCCGGATCAGCGGTATGATCGGGTGTTCCACTACCTGCCGCATCGGCCTGGAAAGTTGTTCGTATCCACGGCTCATTGCTTCAAACTGGAACACCAGACTGATCGACATTCATGGCCTCTCCAAGCCGGCTTCCGGCTCGGCCATTACGATGAGACCGCCCTCATCGGCGAGGGCGGCATGGGGTAGGTCTATCAGGCGAGCGATGCCAAACTCAACCGCCCAGTCGCGCTCAACGTCCTGCTTTGGGGGCTACGTGGGCGATCGTGATCGGGTTGTCGCCCTCGAGTGGCCACAGGAGGCAACGTGATGAACAAACTGGCTTGCTTACTCCTTGTCGGGCTGGTGGCGAGTGCTGTGGCTCACGCTGAGGATTGGCCGCACTGGCGAGGACCGGATGGGCGGCGAATCTCGAATGAGCGCGGCCTGCCGACGAGCTGGAGCCGCGATACCGTCGCGTGGCGGAGCCCGCTGCGAGGCCTCGGTGTGTCGTCGCCGATTGTCTCGGGTGACCTGGTGTTCCTCACATCCCAAATAGGTCGGGGGCCACTCCAACGAGGGGGGCACCCGGCGCTGGTCCGCGGCGGCCCCGATCCGGACGGCGAACGGCCACTCGGCGGTCAGCGCGTCGCAGGCAGTGGCGACGGCATTGCGTTCCTTGTGAGTGCCTTCAACCAGGCCGACGGCTCAGTGGCGTGGGAGTACGAAATCGAGGCCGAGGGCGACCTGCCCGACGTGCATCAGAAACACAACATGGCGAGTCCGAGCCCCGTGGCGGACGGAGCGCGCGTGTACGCATGGTTCGCCACTGGTCAGCTGGTCGCCCTCGATCATCGGGGCGAGCTGTCCTGGGAGCGCCACTTGGCCCGCGACTATGGGCCGTTCGAGATCGTGTGGGGGCACTCGACCTCGCCCATCATCTATGACGACCTCTTGATCCTCCAGTGCGACCACGAGTCGGGTGCGTATCTACTCGCGCTTGATCGGCGAACGGGTGAAGAACGCTGGAAGATCGATCGTGGTGCGGGGCTGCGGTCTTTCAGCACCCCAATCGTGGTGGCCGGACCTGACGGTGACGAGTTGGTCGTCAACGCGAGCGAGCGGCTTGACGCCTATGACCCGGCGACCGGCAAATGGCTCTGGCACGCGGGCGGACCCAATCAGTTCCCGGTACCAGCGGCCACCCACGATGATCAGGGCACCCTCTACACCAGTCGCGGGCACCGAGCTGGTCCCTATATGGCGATCCGGTTGGGGGGACGCGGCGATGTTGGTGAGACGCATGTGGCGTGGCGAACACCGACCGGTGCCCCGTACATCTCGTCAATTCTCTATTACGAGGGCGTGATTTACATGGCCAACGGCAACGGTATTGTGACCGCAGTCGATGCCGAGAATGGACGGCGCCTCTGGCAGGATCGGCTCGGTGGGATCTATTCTGCGTCCCCGGCGGCGGGCGACGGGAAGGTCTATTTGTTCAGTGAGACCGGCGAGACGCTCGTCCTGGAAGCTGGACGCGAGTTCGGAGTGTTGGCCCGAAACGATCTCGGCGAGCGAGTCGTGTCGTCGCCGGCGATCTCCAACGGTCGGATCTTCATTCGAAGCGACGAATCTTTGGTTGCCGTCGGGAGCGGGAATGGTGCGCGATAGCGCAGCTCGCTCCAAGTCCTAGCCCATGCCTCTCAGTGTCGGTTCCCGCCTCGGGCACTACGACGTGACCGCCCTTATCGGCGAGGGCGGCATGGGACAGGTCTATCAGGCGACGGATACCAAACTGAATCGCCACTGGTTCGAATCGCGTGGGAGGCTTGCATGAAGGTCAGCAGCTCTGTCCGTTTTGCCGCGCCTTTGTTGCTGTGCATGCTCGCGCTCAGCCACGCTCAGGAGCAACCCTCGCTCGGCGTACCGGTGCCGCCGTTGGGCGCGGGACCATGGGTGTTCGATACTGCCGAGCAGCACAAGGTCCGGGTCAGCGTCGTGACCAAAGGGCTCTCGCATCCATGGGCCATCGCGTTCCTTCCCGACGGAGGTATGCTGGTCACCGAGCGGCCCGGGCGTCTCCGCATCGTTCGCGAAGGAGTGCTTGAATCGCACGCCATTTCTGGTGCTTGCACCGTTCGCTGTTGATCAGGCAGCCTGTCTCCGAGCCGACGGCGAGCAGCGCGTCGACAGCTCGGCTTCGTCAGATTCCGTGGGCTGGACGGTCACGGACACGTGCACGACGGCCACAAAGATACGTCGCGTGAGACCGCCCGCCGTGAAGATGTCGCGCAACGCCAAGCGCTGGCTCACCAGACCGGCCTGCATCGCCGGCGTCCTGGTCTCGCGCCCAAACCTCAACGCCCGGTGCGGCCGAATGAAATTGTAGCAGCACCGCAGGAGTTCGACGTGCCCGCGGAGCTGGTCTGCGCCACGAGCGTGGCATGGCGAGCGCCGGCGCAAGTACGCCGACCCTTGACGAATCGTGAGGTTGAGGCGCTCGAGGAACGACGTGTTCAGGGTGTCGGAATCCTCCGACGCCAACAGCGCGGCGTTCAACCGGCTCGCCGTGCCGATCTTCACGCGCCGCTCGACCCGAACGACCCAATTGTTCCGCCGCGTCTTGAGTACTTGCCCATAGACGCACCCTGAACCCAAGAGGCGCACCATCACCCCGACGTAGTACTCGAAGCCATCGGTGGCGATCAGGGGGCACCCAACGAGGCGTCCGCGGAGGATGACGTCGTTGATCGCGGCCTTGGTGTTGCGATGGGAGCGGCGGCCGAGCACACTACCGGCCCACAAGCGGGAACACACCTCGATCGTCGCAAACAGCCACAGGGTGCGGCGCTTGCTGCCGATGAACGTGCAGCGTGCATCCGCCTGCAGCTCAATGACGTCGAAATCGCGCAGCAGCCGGTGATTGAAGCACGCGGCAGCTGTCGCGGCTCGCTCGAGCCATCGCGCGATGGTGGTGCGGGAATGGCCCGTCACTCGGGCGGTCGCAGACATGCTGACGCCCTCGACTCGTAGGCTCGCGACCTGGTCGAACTCCCGTCGACTGCAGCGAAGACCGCGGTACGCGGTCCCCGTGTTCGTGCTGAGCGTTCCCCCGCATACTGTGCAGCGGTACCGCCGGCGGCGGCCCGACTTCGTCACAAACCAGCCGTGGCCCACGATGTTGAGGCCGGGCTTTCCAAAGTTGTCGCACCCAGGCTTGCCGCACGCCCTCTCGTCGATCGCATTCATCGCCCCAGTGTAACGGCGCGGCGAATCAACAGCGACCGGCACAATCACCCCCGCCGCCTCCCCTATCGCGGTAATCGAAAGCTTAGTCCTGCGCTGACGAACACATCGTCGGTCGGTCCCCACAGCCCGCTGCCGACGGAGACGTCCAACTGAACGATGTCGGTGAGCAGCAACGTGAGTCCGCCGTCCACGGACGCGCTGGTCGCGAACATACCTGTGGTCTGCCGGTCGCCGAAGAACTCGAGGAACGTACCCAGGCGATCCGTCAGCCTGACACCGAGCACCAACGAGTACACGAGGAACGCGTCACGATCCGGCTGATCGGCGGAGGACTCCCACGCCGCCCCGACGTTGTAGCCGAGCGACAGCCTTGGCAGGAGCTCGTGAGCGAATGCCACAAGGAACGATGGGTCAACACCGTCGCTCGAGAACCCGTGGTCGCCGGTCGGGAGCGACAGTCCGCCCAAGAGGGCCAGCTCGGGCCGCCAACCATCCGCGCGCTCGATGAGATTGATCTTAGCGCCAAGCTCGCTGTCGCCCGCGCCGTGACGTCCCGATCCGCCCACGATGCCGGCGTGGCTGATGCGGAGCTCCAGCCGCCCGCCGAGACCGATCCGGAATAAGGTGCCGGGCACCGCATAGCCGTCCACGTCGCCGTCGCGGGCGAACAGGTATCCCGTCTCTACCTGCAGCAGGCCCCGCGGCACAACCGCAGCCGACTCGGTCTGATCCGGACGATCAGTCACCATGTCCGGCGACTGCGCGCGCGCGACGCCGGTCCCCACCGGCATTATCAGCACGAGGAGCAAGGCTCTCATGACTCGACCCACGCCTCGCGCTCGGGCCGGTCCAGACGGAGCGCGTGCGCGAGAGCAGCTCTCGACCGCGACAGCTTGTGGATTGGACACGGCGATTTCGCTCAACCGGTACCGTCCATGGCGATTGACGCTCGGAGGATTGTCCTTGTCACGGCCTACGGTGTGAGCGCCAGCTGCCCGTCTTTGGGTTCTTCACCGTTTCGAGTACAGCGACTAAGTGCCTTGTGGCCTATGGTTTGCGGCCATCGGCTATCCGACGGCGGTCCCGGAAGGGCCATCCGAGCCAGCCTAGACGGCCCTCGGGTTGGCTCGGCGCTCACGCGTGGACGCCGCCGAGCAGGCCCCCCATCCAAGAGCGGGGCCCGCGCAGGCGGCCTCCGCAGAACCTCGAGATCGAGCGTGCTGCTGACAGAAACACCCCTATTTTCATTGGGTTGCAGCTACTCCAAGAACCTCTGATGTGTGTACTCAAATCGACGAAGAGCCCGTCTTTGACGGACATACGTCTGTGACGTATATTCAGATCCAGAGTGCTGACGTTCGTCGGGCCGAGTTCCTTGATCAATTTCGATAGCGTCGTGTTGGAGAGTGGCTTCCCGCGCAGACTGCGGAACACCAGGCCGGTGCGATTACTCAGTCGCTGTACGTCGTGCAGGATCGCGAGCGCCCGCCCCGAGAGCGGGACGCGGTGATCCCGCTTCGCCTTCATGCGGTCGGGTAGACCAGGGTCGTTGCTGACCCTGGCCCCCCACAGATCCGGACGTGCGGGTTGTCGGGATAGATCCTGGGCGCGCGCACCGGTCGGCGAGGAGTGACCAAAGCCGCTCTTTCGATTTGCGGGTTGGGTTCCTAGGCTCACCATGGGTCACGTCTCCCAAAGCCCCCCTACGATCCCGGACAGTCGGATGTCCCGAGTCCGGTTCTGACCTCGGCTCTGCACGCCATTTTCCAGATGCAGGCCTCCCCATGCGGGCTGAAGCTCAAGTGCTGGCGCACATCCACCCCGAGTCCGCCTGGTTGTCCTGCACCCTCGTCTCGATTTCAACCCCGCATGAAGTCCAGCTCTGAGTCTGGATGCGTGTTGAGTCTCGAAACCGCCGAGTGCCCAGAGCCCCTTTGCCCGTGGCGGGCGTTACCCGCTCACGGGGCGACCTCCAGGGTCGCCTCAGAGGACATTACTCCTCCTTCCTCGCTCATACGGGCTCATGCGTCAGACCAAGTCCCTCCCGGCGCCTCGGTGGTCCCTCGTACGCCGGGTCCTTGCAGGTTGTCGCCAGTCCCTGCTGGGGGATGGCCCTTCCCGACATTATCTCTGCAATCCTTGCGTAGGCGCTTGGACCCATACCCCGCCGCGTCTCTCGAGTGCACTTGCCCATTCCTTCCTCGAGAGCACCGGCCTCACGCCACGGAAGATGCGTTCGGCACGCGAAATTGTCCCTGCAATGCAACGTCAACAGGGAGCCGTATTTCGGGGCTGCAGTCATTCGTTTATCTTCAGGCTCCTACGCTCGCTAGGCCCCCAGATTGCATCCACCGCAGCATCTTCGTGCTGGGCGGCCGGGCCGTTTACACCACGCATCGCCCGGGTGGTTACCCATTCCGGGATGTGGCATCGCTACGTGTCCGACTTGGGCAATTGACACGGCTGGACTTGCACCAGCTGGATTGCAGCCTTGTCGGCTGCTCCCTGCCGCATCCGGCTCCTCGACAGACAGCTTCGCTACGCGCCGTCGCGTACCCGCTGGTCCAGGAAGCCAGGCGATGGCCACCGCCATCCCTACGGCGTGTCTGGCCAGTTCGGCTATCCGTTGTCGTGACGTGGAGACGGGACCCAACCTCGGTGTGTTGGCCGTCTTTCCCTCCACCGGTGCCACCTGCCGGTGCCCCCTTCCCTCCACGGGGTCTCGTGGGCTCAATTCCCCCGCTTCGGCGGTACTATGAGACACTCCGACTCCTCGCCGCCCATCCCCCCGCGCTTCGTTGCCTTCGCCCGGCGGTACCATCCGAGCACCTGCGGTTCGCTCCGTCGGACGCCAGGTGCGACGTCCACGGCCTCGGGCTTGGTGAGCCGGTGCCCGCGCCCCGGCGGTCTTGAAGATGGAGACGACGAGGCCTCCCGGGTTCCCGGGAAACCCACCCGCACGCATGCCACGCGCTCCGACCCCGGCGAGGTCGCCGCCTCCACGGCCTCTGAGACGCGGCGAGATGACCTTCCGTCCAACGCACGACGTCGGCCCTCGCACTCAATGCATTTCGGGGCTCAATTACGCGGCCTACGGGCTCCCTGTGAACGCTTCGCGCCCTGGGTCACCCCAGGCCCACGCATCACTCGGTTCCGGCTGGCGGCCGACCTTGGCCGGATGGGATTGGATACCCACAGGGTTTCGAACAAGGTTTCGAAGATCACATCACGTCATCTTGTCCCCCTTGACCGGGCTTTCCCGGCACACGCGTTGGTGCACGGATCCCGCGCCCTCGGTGAGCCACGATCGACCTCCTGGCCATCGTGGCGACAGCAGGTGCATGATCTCGACATGAAGTCGAGAGTGCACCCAAAGTACAAGACAAAATACCACGTCGGGAATTGGCCGGCATACGACCGAGCGCTGGTCCAGCGAGGCGATATCACCGTGTGGTTGGCCCCGGATGCGATCGCCGCTTGGGAGGCCGTGGGCGTCGGCCAACGTGGCGGGCAGCGGCAGTATTCCGATCTCGCCATCGAAACCGCGCTGACGCTCCGGCTCATCGTCCACCTGCCCCTGCGGCAGACTGAAGGCTTCTTGGCGTCGATCTTCGGATGCTGGGTCTCGACCTGTCCGCGCCCGATCACACCACGCTCTCCCGGCGTGGCCAGCATCTCGACCTCCCGCTGCGTCGCGCCCCCACGGGTGCCGGCCGGCATCTCATTGTCGACAGCACGGGCCTCTCGATCGTGGGCGAGGGTGAATGGGCCGCGGCGAAACATGGAGGACGGGGGAGGCGAGGCTGGAAGAAGCTGCATTTCGGTGTCGACCGATCGGGTGTGATCGTCGCCCGGGCCCTGACGGAGGCGAGCGTCGACGACGCGACGACTGGCATCACGCTGATCGAGGCGGTCGACGGCGCCCTCGGACAGGTGACGGCGGATGCCGCCTACGATACGATCGGCTTTTACGAAGCCGCCGGTGCGCGTGGCGCCACCGTCGTGGTTCCGCCGACGAGTACGGCCCACGTGTCTCGACACGGACCGCGGTCGAGCGCTCGTGATCGCACGATCCTGGCGGTCAAGGAGATAGGACGGCGACGCTGGAAGCAGACCTCGGGCTATCATGGGCAGGCCCGCGTGGAGAACGCGTTCTTCCGGTACACGTCGATCATCGGAGACAGCCTTCGAGCGTGCAGTCCCGCAGGGCGGGGGACTGAGGTCGACCTCGCGTGCAACATCCTGAATCAGATGACTGGGCTTGGCAGGCCAATGTCGTACCGCATCGGTCGGTGAAAGAACTGTGGATCGGGATCGGTGTGGGCTAGCTCCGATTCATGCAACAACGCGTGTGCCGGGAAAGCCCGGTCAAGGGGGACAAGATGACGTGATGTGATCTTCGAAACCTTGTTCGAAACCCTGTGGGTATCCAATCCCATCCGGCCAAGGTCGGCCGCCAGCCGGAACCGAGTGATGCGTGGGCCTGGGGTGACCCAGGGCGCGAAGCGTTCACAGGGAGCCCGTAGGCCGCGTAATTGAGCCCCGAAATGCATTGAGTGCGAGGGCCGACGTCGTGCGTTGGACGGAAGGTCATCTCGCCGCGTCTCAGAGGCCGTGGAGGCGGCGACCTCGCCGGGGTCGGAGCGCGTGGCATGCGTGCGGGTGGGTTTCCCGGGAACCCGGGAGGCCTCGTCGTCTCCATCTTCAAGACCGCCGGGGCGCGGGCACCGGCTCACCAAGCCCGAGGCCGTGGACGTCGCACCTGGCGTCCGACGGAGCGAACCGCAGGTGCTCGGATGGTACCGCCGGGCGAAGGCAACGAAGCGCGGGGGGATGGGCGGCGAGGAGTCGGAGTGTCTCATAGTACCGCCGAAGCGGGGGAATTGAGCCCACGAGACCCCGTGGAGGGAAGGGGGCACCGGCAGGTGGCACCGGTGGAGGGAAAGACGGCCAACACACCGAGGTTGGGTCCCGTCTCCACGTCACGACAACGGATAGCCGAACTGGCCAGACACGCCGTAGGGATGGCGGTGGCCATCGCCTGGCTTCCTGGACCAGCGGGTACGCGACGGCGCGTAGCGAAGCTGTCTGTCGAGGAGCCGGATGCGGCAGAACCCGCACGTCCGGATCTGTGGGGGGCCAGGGTCAGCAACGACCCTGGTCTACCCGACCACCTTCAGGCCCGAGGCCACGACCAGCGCCTGGAGCTCGGCCTGGGTATCGATAAGGATGTCGACCAACGGGAGATGACGAGGTGTCGGGGATGCCGATTGGCGACGACGAGCGACTATGCGAGACTGCTTCTTCATGGCGGCTCCTTTCTGGGGGCTTCGCCCCAGGGTTTTCCCACCGGCCGTATAACACGACCAGCAGGGAGCCGCCGCCTCAAATTTCAACAGCCGTTAGAACATCCCCAAGTCTGCCACGCTCCCACTGAACTTGACAGTACCCTACGAGCTGGCCGGAGGCGACGTGCCACCGCCGAAGACGCGGTTAAAGTTGCCAGCGAAGATGGCCGCCCGGCTCTCGGCGTCGAGGGCAATCTCATCAAGCGCCGCGCGTTGGGCGTCGAGCACGGTGTGTTGCCAGCCTCGTGGGAAGAACGAGGAGTCTGACCCGAACAGTATCCGCTCGGGCCCGAGCACCGCGAGCGCTTGGCGGAACACGTCGACGAGGCGCAGGCCGGGCGTGTACTTCGTCCAGGCGTTCGAACTTGACGTATCGACGTGGAGATTTGGGCAGAGGTCGGCCGCCATGAGGGTCTCGCGGAAGAAACCGGCGCCGAAGTGGGGAACGACGACCGGCACATCGGGGAACGCCGACGCGACCGGGACGAGGGCGAGCGGGTTCCCGCGCCGGATGTCGAACCGTGACGGCAGACCCAGCTTGCGCCGGACGCCGACAGACAGGACGCCGCAGTGCACGAACACCACGCACCCGCGCTCGGCCGCAGCCTCGAACACCGGGACGACGCGTTCGTCGTCGAGCACGAACCCGTGCATCGCCGGGAAGAGGCAGGCGCATCGCAAGCCGCGCTCACCGAACCCCTGCCGGACCCGGGCGCTGGCGTCGGGCGCCGTCGGGTTCAGCATGAACGTTCCGGTCAGGCGCGCCGGGTGCCTGGCGACCGCTTCCGCGACCGACTGCTCGTCACCCGGGACGCTCGCCATGATGGCGGCGCGCGTCACGCCGTGATGGTCAAGCTCCGCCACCCATCGATCCGCGAGCGCGGCGGGAGGACCAGGTGGATCCCACCCGAGTGCTGCCGGCAGATCGACGGCCGGATCGCGGGCCGGCGGCGCCGACGGGTCGCGACCGAGCGTTGCGAAGAAACCGGCCGAGAAGAAATGGCAGTGCGCGTCGTTGAGGCCGGTTGCCTGCGGTTCAGTCATCGTTGTGGCCTGTGGCGCCGTGGGGGGAGCCCGAGCCCTCCCGTGACAGGGGGGTATCGCCGTGCGGCAACGAGAGCGTTCGTGCGCCTCGACAGTGATACCGTTTCTCAAGAGCTGAGGAAGACGGCGCCGCTTCCGCCGTTCCCGTCAAAACAGCCCCTTCTCCGATACGGGGGTCAGGATATCCGAGTCGTCGTTCCCAACGCTGTTCACCCTGGTGCTGATGGCGCGCCGCTCGTATGGGCCGGTATGGGGTTCACGGAGCAGCTCAACGAGGCGGGGCATCGGCGATGACGGATCGAGCCAGTCGGCCAACCGGTCGGGGTCTACGATCACCGGCTGGCGATGGTGGATGTCTGCCAACCCGGGAGAGGCCGCCGTGGTGAGGATCGTGAAGGACGCAAGGGATTCTCGGCCCCTGTCCCAGCATTCCCACAGTGCCGCGAACGACAGGGGGGATCCGTCCGCGAGCGCCAAGAAGTAGGGCTGTTTGGCGTGCCCGGTTCGCTGCCATTCGAACCACCCATTGGCTGGCACCAGACATCGACGTGAGCGGAAGGCAGCGCTGAACGACGGCGTGTCGTGGACGGTCTCCGCACGGGCGTTGATCAACCGCGCCCCTCTCCTGAAATTCTTCGCCCAGGACGGCACCAATCCCCAGCGGAGCGTGGCAAGCGCGCGGCTCCCGTCCGCATCGAGCCGGCATACGGCGAAGTCCTGCACGGGCGCGCCGTTGTAGCGAGGGTGCAGATGCAGTGGCCGCGCTGATGCTGGCATTTGGTAGAGTTCGTGGATCTGACGCCCACTCAGGTGCTGAGCGAACCGGCCACACATCGTTGGATGCTCTCCACGTGAGACTCAGGCCCACATCCCAGAGCGTGCTGGGGTCGGTCAGCAGCTGCCACGAGACGGGCGTTGTTGCATGAATCGGAACTAGCCCGCACCGATCCCGATCCACAGTTCCTTCACCGACCGATGCGGTACGACATTGGCCTGCCAAGCCCAGTCATCTGATTCAGGATGCTGCACGCGGGGACGACCGCAGTCCCCCGCCCTGCGGGACGGCACGCTCGAAGGCCGTCGCCGATGATCGACGTGTACCGGTAGAACGCGTTCTCCACGCGGGCCTGCCCATGGTAGCCCGACATCTTCTTCCCGCGTCGCCGCCCCATCTCCTTAACCGCCACGAGTGTGATCACGGGCCCTCGACCGCGGGCCGTGTCGAGACACGTGGGCCGTACTCGTCGGCGGAACCACGACGGTCGCGCCACGCGCACCGGCAGCCTCATAGAAGCCGATCGTATCGGAGGCGGCATCCGCCGTCACCCGTCCGAGGGCGCCGTCGACCGCCTCGATCAGCGTGATGCCAGTCGTCGCGTCGTCAACACGCACCTCCGTTTCATGTCGAGATCATGCACCTGCTGTCGCCACGATGGCCAGGAGGTCGATCGTGGCTCACCGAGGGCGCGGGATCCGTGCACCAACGCGTGTGCCGGGAAAGCCCGGTCAAGGGGGACAAGATGACGTGATGTGATCTTCGAAACCTTGTTCGAAACCCTGTGGGTATCCAATCCCATCCGGCCAAGGTCGGCCGCCAGCCGGAACCGAGTGATGCGTGGGCCTGGGGTGACCCAGGGCGCGAAGCGTTCACAGGGAGCCCGTAGGCCGCGTAATTGAGCCCCGAAATGCATTGAGTGCGAGGGCCGACGTCGTGCGTTGGACGGAAGGTCATCTCGCCGCGTCTCAGAGGCCGTGGAGGCGGCGACCTCGCCGGGGTCGGAGCGCGTGGCATGCGTGCGGGTGGGTTTCCCGGGAACCCGGGAGGCCTCGTCGTCTCCATCTTCAAGACCGCCGGGGCGCGGGCACCGGCTCACCAAGCCCGAGGCCGTGGACGTCGCACCTGGCGTCCGACGGAGCGAACCGCAGGTGCTCGGATGGTACCGCCGGGCGAAGGCAACGAAGCGCGGGGGGATGGGCGGCGAGGAGTCGGAGTGTCTCATAGTACCGCCGAAGCGGGGGAATTGAGCCCACGAGACCCCGTGGAGGGAAGGGGGCACCGGCAGGTGGCACCGGTGGAGGGAAAGACGGCCAACACACCGAGGTTGGGTCCCGTCTCCACGTCACGACAACGGATAGCCGAACTGGCCAGACACGCCTTAGGGATGGCGGTGGCCATCGCCTGGCTTCCTGGACCAGCGGGTACGCGACGGCGCGTAGCGAAGCTGTCTGTCGAGGAGCCGGATGCGGCAGAACCCGCACGTCCGGATCTGTGGGGGGCCAGGGTCAGCAACGACCCTGGTCTACCCGACCGTGACCCAGGCCCGGCCCCGGATGGCCCCGGCAGGGCCCATCGCGCGCATCAGGCGCGCCACGCGGACGCCGTCCCACCGCAGCTGCTTCCAGACTTTCCGGGGGCGGTAGACCGGCTGGTGCTCGTCATAGACCCGCTGAATCTCGACGCGGAGCTGATCGTTGCGCTGCGCCCGTGCGGACCGGCGCGGCGGATGTGTCCGCTGGTGCCGATGGCGATGATACGTTGACGGAGCGATCGGCAGCACGGCGCAGATCGGCTCGACCCCGAACACGGCGCGACCCGTGCCGTGTCTCTCGTGGATTCCGGGTGCGCGCCGCCGACGACGCTGCCGATCGAGTAGGCTTTGACCCGTGACCAGTTGGATCATCATCTCCTTGCTGGTGGGGATCGCTGCCGTCGGATTCGTGGTGCCGCGTGCCCGTCGTTTGCGAGCCGGCACGCTGTTCGCGCTTGGCGCGGTGAGTCAGACGTGGATCAGGGAGCATCGATCCGATTAAACGCCTGGATCCGTAGTGGACTTGTCAAGTTGACGAAAATCTCGTCGATCGACCCCCAAGATACTGTGCTCCAGCACGTCTCGACCCCGCTCTGCTGAGCATCAGAAACGTCCGTCAGCTTCAACGTGACACTACCCCGTGAACACCGGCGTGGGCTGCGACGCGACGACGCGCTCCGGTCGCTCGAACCGATCACAGCGCACACCGTGCAGTGCCTCTCCCAGGCGGCTGTCCCGGCCGGAGGCGGTGGTCACCCAGGGTCGATGCATGACATGAACGGTGGGGCGTGCCGCACATGCTGGGCATGACCGCAGCTCAGGAGAGCGGTCCAGTCGCCGTGGTCATCAAGGCGGAAGCCGGTGAGGGGCCGATTCATGGCGTTGGTGCGCGGTAACAAGTGTTCGTCGCGGCCCTGGCCATCGTGACGGCCGAAGGGGCATGATCTCGACGTGAAGTCGAGAGTGCATCCCAGGTACAAAACGAAATACCGCGTCGGAAACTGGCCGGCGTACGACCGAGCACTGGTCCAGCGAGGCGACGTCACCCTGTGGTTGACGCCGGAAGCGATCGCCACGTGGGAGGCCGTGGGCGTCGGCAAGCGCGCCGGGCAGCTGCAGTACTCCGAGGTTGCCATCGAAACCGCGCTGACGCTCCGCCTGATCTTTCACCTGCACCTTCGTCAGACGGAGGGCTTTCTGAGGTCGATCTTCGGGATGCTGTGCCTCGACCTGTCCGCGCCCGATCACACGACTCTCTCACGGCGTGGTCAGCACCTCGACCTTGCACTTCGCCGCCTCCCCGCGGGCGCAGGCATACATCTCATCGTCGACAGTACCGGGCTCTCGACTGTGGGTGAAGGTGAATGGGCGGCCGTGAAACATGGCGGACGCGGTATACGCGGCTGGAAGACGCTTCATCTGGGCGTCGACGGATCGGGCGTGATCGTCGCTCACGCCCTGACCGGCGGGCATGTTGACGACGCGACGACGGCCCTCGATCTGATCGACAAGGTCGAAGGCGACGTCTCCTGCCTCACGGCGGACGCGGCCTACGACACGCGTGGCATCTACGAGGCTGCGGGTGCGCGTGGCGCGACGGTCGTCATTCCACCGACCAGGACAGCCACCGTGTCTGGACGGCGACCACGATCGCCCGCGCGCGACCGCACGATCCGACAGGTGCAGCAGGCTGGACGGCGACAGTGGAAGAAGGACTCGGGCTACCATCAGCAGGCCCGTGTGGAGAACGCCTTCTTCCGGTACAAGTTGATCATCGGGGAGAGCCTTCGAGCGCGCAGTCGGGCGGGGCAAGAGACGGAGGCCATCCTCGCATGTAACATCCTCAATCAGATGACTCAGCTTGGTAGGCCGGCGTCGTACGCTATCGGTCGTTAACGGGTCTGTGGGTAGGGGACGTTGCGTGTCAGTTTTCGAACCGCGCAACAACGCCTCTCGTCGCCCTCGCCTACATCCAGGCCCTGTTGGCGACTCCGGCTGAGGACTGCCTCGCGACCGGCGATCGACAACGACCCCAGCCGCTCAAGATCGGCCGTCACGGTCTCGGCGATGCCTGCGCCGATCCAGTCGTCCGCCGGGTCACCGGAAATGTTGGAAAACGGAATGACGGCAACCGCCCGCGGGTCGAGCGCGGCGGTCTCCGGGCGCTGGGCCTGGGCGTGAAGCCACCCCTGGAACGCGATCAGCAGCAGGCCAAGCACGAGCAGCCGGTTGGCGGCGCCGGCCCAGCCGCACCGATTCGCAGAAGAATCGTCCGCGCTCAACGTGTACCTCTATTTCGGACCCAGAGAACAGGTGTCTGGCCGCGCCTGGACTCCCTACGGGCCCTGGAGCCGCAGGTGAACTTGCGAGGACAGCACGAGGACAGCAATGGGAGCTATCTAGCGACCTTATTTGTAGACGCGCGCGGCGCCGACGCTGTTTACCAAGATATCGGCATCAGCCAGAGCAAGTTGACCAATGTGCACGCCTTCTCGGGGCAATTCTGTGCACCGGCTGGAGCCGTGGACCACTTCGGCGTAGAATGGCTCGGAACTCGTCAGTAGCACCGATGGCCCTGACCGCTGGCACTCGTCTTGGGCACTACGACGTCACCTCCCTGCTCGGTTCGTCGCACAGACGATGGCGAACAGCGGCGAACGCGACGGCGATCGTGCGGCACTCTCGAGAGATCGAGACTGCCATCTACGACGTGCCGCACGAGAGTTCGTCGATCTCGTGTTCTCGTCGTCCACACCCGAGGGCGCCGACGCGCGGCGATCTGGTTTCTCGTGTTCGAGATCTACGCCGTGCCGCACGAGAGTTCGTCGACCTCGTGTTCTCGGCGTCTCTCGCGTTCGAGATCTACGACGTGAGGGACGAGTGTTCGTCGATCTCGTGCTCTCATGTCGACGCACGTCCGTGCCCGGATCCCCGGCTGACGGTCGACGGGAGGGGTAGACGAGCGCCCGATCTCGAAACTGTCGCGCGGGATGTCGTCCGCAGTGCGCCGAGAGGACCTGAAGGTAGTCGTCAGGAGACGAAGGCGACGGCGAGGGATCGAGTGGGTCGACGAGAGTTCAACGAGAGCACAATCTCGACGCACTGTAGCGCGCGGAGGAACGATCACGCGCGGGGGCGCGACACATCGCTCGGATCGCGGCAGGAGCGGGCACGACAGATCGAGTTCGGGCGCGTCACCGCGCGCGCGAGCGGTGGGACGATCACGCGCGGGGCGCGCGACACATGGCCGGTTCGCGCCGGGAGCATCACGAGAGATCGAGGTGGCGCGCCAAGGCGCGTGCTGCCCCAGAGGAAGCGCCCATCGGCGCCGTGACCGGCACCGTTTGCCCGAGACGGTGTTTCCACTTCGTTTGGCCCGGTTTCTAGGGCCTGATCCTCGATTTCGATCCCACCGTTTTCTCGGATCTCGGATCGCCGTGCGTTCATGAGTAAGGGACATCTCTCTTTGTCATGGCCCAGTTTTTGTTCACTGCTCATGGCGTTCAACGGCCGTGCTAAGCCGTCCCCGGGCGAAAAACGCCACCCACCCCCCGTCGGGCGACAAGAAAGGCGACTGGGCACCGATCGTCCCTGGGATGACCTCGACCTGGAGCGTGTCGAGCCGACGGAGGTGCAACATATCGCCTTCCGCGCCGGCGCCGGCATAGATGAGCAGGCGGCCGTCACGAGACAGCGCGAGCGGCTGCGCCGTGACGCCGCGCCAGTGAGTGGCCGGGACCTCTGTTTCGAGGCGAGTCACGCCGCTCCGAGGTGCCTGCTCGGGGCCGCCGGTGAGGAGCGCCAGCGCGCCGACCGCGCCGGACACGATGGCAACCGCCGCATAGCGCAACAGAACGGATCGGGCTGGCCGACTCCGCTCGAAGGCGGCTTCCTCAGGCGCCTTGCCGCTGCCGACCTGGCGAAGCTCGTAGGCGGCGTCCGCTATATCTCGGAGCCGCTCTCGTGGATCCTTGTCGAGACAACGCCGTACCACCCGCCGGATGACGACCGGAACCTGTGTACCGAGCGAGGCCCAGTCTGGATCGCTCTTGATGACGGTGGCGAGGACCTCCGAGACGTCCTCGCCCTCGAAGGCTCGGCGTCCCGTCAGCATCTCGTAGAGCACGCATCCGAACGCCCAGATGTCAGCACGCTTGTCAACCGGCTTTCCTCTGGCCTGCTCCGGCGACATATACGCCGCCGTCCCCATGATCACGCCCATCTGCGTGGCGGCAGCGGTGAGCGTGGGCGAATCTGACGGGGTTGCAGGTAGGACCCCCATTCAAACCGTGCATGCGGATTTCCCGCACACGGCTTCCCAGTGGTCGCTCAGGTCGCCGCATTACGCAAACCCCGGACACCGAGCCCGCCGTCACGCCATCCAGGGGGAGGTCAGCCCTCCAGACGCGGTCCATCGGGGCGTGGAAGCGACGGTGCGGGGACCGCTTGGCCGCGACCCACAGTCGACATTGCAATTGGCGCGCTTTGACAGTGGGCTACCGCCCACTGGGGGAGTTGGTACCGGTCTTGCCGGACATGCCCTCACGCGTCCTTGCGCTGCCGATATGAGCGCCGATTTCGACCCCACCGTTTCGCTCGGATCTCGAATCGGTGTGGACCCACACGCTTGAACCGCCGCGCTGCTCCACATGTGCCGCTGGGAGCCGTTCTGGACTAGACTGCATCAGACATCGTCCCTCCGGGTGATTACGTTCAACAGGCGCATCGGTTTCAGTGCGCGCAATTGGTGCCGGATGCCTTTCAGGTCGATCTTCATCGCGGTCGTCATCGGGAGCAGCCTGATCCTGGGGGCTCTGATAGTCAACCGCGCGAGACCGGCGCGTGAGACGAGCCAGCCACTCCCAGCCTTCGTGGAGGCCACGGGGCGATGCGCGCAATGCCACCGGGAAGAGACCGCGGCGGTCGTCCACCAGTTCGAACGCAGTCAGCACAGCCAGGCCAACATCACGTGCTACGACTGCCACCAGCGGCTCGAGGGTCAGGACGAGGTCGAGCACTACAACTTCGTGCTGGCGCGCGCGGTCACGTCGCTGAACTGTCAGGCGTGCCACCGGACCGAATACGAGCAATTCGCCCGCAGTCGGCACGGGTTGCCGGCCTGGGCAGCCGTGCGCGGGACGGCGCAACTGTCCGCTGAGCAGGTCGCCTTCGGCGAGCGGTACCATCCCGGCGCCGTGGATCGCCCCCCGAACGCGCTCGCGGTGTTGGAAGGACCCGCTGCGATCCAAACGGGATGTCTCGGGTGCCACGACATCGGGACGCCCAATGCGGATGGTTCGATCGGGAGCTGCACAGAGTGCCACTCCCGCCACTCGACCTCCATCGAGCTGGCCCGTGAGCCGCAAACCTGCGGGCAGTGCCACATGGGCCCGGATCATTCGCAACTCGAGATTTACAACGAGTCGAAGCACGGCGTGCTCTTCAACGCACAGCGGGCATCACTGAACTTGGGCGCCGACCCCAAGCAGCTGACAACGGCTGACATGCCGATTCCGACCTGCGCGACGTGTCACATGAGCGGACTCGACGGGCTGAAGGTGACGCACGACACGACGGAGCGACTGTCGTACTGGTTGTTCGCAGAGGTGTCCGAGCAGCGACCGGGATACCTCTCGGGTCAGACCGAGATGCAGGAGACGTGTCTGAAGTGCCACGCGTCGACGAGTGTGAACCGCTTCTATGCCGAGGCCGAGGCGATGGTGTTGGCCACCAACGACGTCGTCCGCGAGACCCAGGAGCTGATGGCGGACCTGCGGTCAGAGGGACTGCTGACGCCGGAGCCGTTCGACGAGGTGATCGAGTTTCTCTATTTCGATTTCTGGCACTACTTCGGGCGCACGGCCAAGCACGGCGCGTTCATGGGCGGCGCCGATTTCGTGCAGTGGCACGGCAACTACGAGCTGCTGCTGAAGCGCACGGAGCTTGAGGAGATGGCCGACGCGTTGAGAAGCACCGGTGGACGAGAGTAGCTGGTGGGGCCGGCACAAGGCCGCGGTGCTGGAGGCGTTCGTCCTGTCGAACTACGCGTTCCTCATCCTCGATGTCTACCTCGCGCACCTGGTCAACCGCTTTCGGTATGGGGCCGAGTGGATTCCCGTTGGGTTCTCGATCGTGGCGGTGCTGGTACTCGCCCCGGCGCTTATCTTGCGCGTCCGTGGGCGGGGGCGGTCATTCGCGCGCCATGCCGGCCTGGTCGTCGGGTACGCGTCGATCGCGGTCGGTCTCGCCGGTGTGTTCTATCACCTGGACAGTCAGTTCTTCTCGCAGTGGACCATCCGAAGCTTGGTCTATACCGCGCCCTTCGTGGCACCGGTCGCTTACGCGGGGCTCGGGTTCCTTCTGCTGGTGAACCGGACGGTGCCGTCCGGCGACGCCGAGTGGAGCCAGTGGGTGGTCTTCTTTGCGTTGGGCGGCTTCGTGGGCAACTTCGGGCTCTCGCTGTGCGACCACGCGATGAACGGATTCTTCCACGCGACCGAATGGCTGCCGGTGTTCGCGAGTGCCTTGGCGGTCGGGTTCCTGGGGGTGGCGCTCGTCGAACAGCACCGGACCTTTCTCCGGATCTCGGTGGCTGTCCTGGCGCTGCAAATCGTGATCGGGGTCGTTGGTTTCTACTTCCACCTCGCCGCGGACATCAACGGCGTGTCGTCCAGCCTGTTCGAGAACTTCGTCCACGGTGCTCCGGTGTTCGCACCCTTACTGTTCGTCGATCTCGTGCTCCTCGCGATGATCGGGTTGTGGGACGTGCTGAGCGACCGCGTCCATCAGGCGGGCCGACGACCCTCACCCCTGTGACCGGCTCCGCTGGGCGGGCTGCATGGTGCCGTCATCCTCCGGCTCCACCGAACGGAGAGTCGCTGACGATCGAGGATGGACGGCTGACGCGAAGGCACAGCACCCCCTCGCGCAGTCGACTAAGAGACACGTTCGTAGGCGCCTAGCACCGTGTCTGACACGTGTCTCCAGCCGGCGGGTAAGGGAGGCGGCGGAAAAAGGACCGACGCCACTTGTCAGGGCCCTGGCTCGAGCCGGTCGCCCATCTCCGCCGTCAGCCGCGAAGAGGCGGCCCATCGGGGGCACTCGGTGCAGGCGTCGGGGCCCAGCAACTGGGGACCATTCGGCAGTGCGGGGTGGGCGCAGCTCCAGAACACACACGATGCGGTCTCCCCCGACGCTGCCACTTCACCGAATTTGCTCCACCGGCACGTCCACGGCCGATGCAGAATGATCTGTCGTCTCATTGCCAACCTCCTTTCCGATCGCTGCGCGCGACCACCGACATCACGGTGAGACTGTCCCCGGGCCGCCCAGCAGCGCCTCCGCCGATCGGGCGAGGGTGGCGTCATCGGACGTGGCGTCGAGCCGTTGCCAGTCCATCTCGCCGATGTCCCGCTCAAGCTGGAACCGCAGCACGGCCGCTGTCGCGTCGGAGACATCGTCGCAGCGCTGGGTGGCCCGCGCAGCCCGGGTGTCGACCGGGGCGTCGAGCCAGAGACCGGTGAATGGGACGCCGACCGTCCGCGAGACGTCGGCGATCACGGCCCGGTCGCGTGGATCGGCGAACACGGCATCGACGACCACGGCGCGGCCGGCGGCGGTGGCAGTCGTGGCGCGCGCTGCCAGTTCACGATAGACACCGCACGTCACCCCCTCCGTGTAGCCCTCCGAGTCGAGTCGGTCCAGCAACCGGACGCCGAGCATCGACTTACGCACGAGGTCGCTGCGGAGCACGAGCGCTCCCGGCGGCGCGCCGAGCGTGGGCGCGAGGTGTCTGGCGAGCGTGGACTTGCCGGCGCCACTGAGACCACCGATGCGACGAGTTGCGCGGGAGCCGGTTCGATCAGCGACAGGGCCAGGTCGAGATACTCCCGCGCCACCTCGCCAAGGGCCGCCTGGTCGGCCGGGTCACTTTGCAGCCGCGCCGCCGTCGCGCTGGTCCTGGCCCGGACCGCCGCGCGCTCCGATAGAAACAGCGGTAGCAACGCGAGTCCATCGAGATCACCGGTGGCCGTCACATACTCGTTGTAGACCACGTGCGCGTGCACACCGAGCTCGCGGTGCAGGAGGTCCATGAGCAGAAACGCGAGGTCGTAGAGCACGTCGATGCACGCTACCTGGTTGCTGAACTCGATGCAGTCGAACAGGGTGGGGCGGCCGTCGAGGAGGCAGACGTTCCGCAGATGGAGGTCACCATGGCAGCGACGAACGAACCCTTGCGGCACTGCGTCGGTCAGCCGTGAGCGTCCGGCATAGACGGTGTGTCGATATACTGGCCGGGATTCACTGAATGAATCCTGCAGAGTGTCAGGGTGAAACGACCGGTGTCGGAAGCCGAAGCGCGCGCCGGTGCCGCCGCTGGTCCGACCGACGCTCAGCGGCCTTCCGCTCTGAGCTGTGCCAGGTAGTCCTGCTCCAACCGTTCGACCGCGCCCAGAAAGCCCTCGGGATCCACGAACGTGTCGGGGCTGTAGGCCTGGCCTGGCTGGTACTTGTCGTGCAGGCCGTATTGCGAGCCGTGGGCCGAGACCCAGACATCGACGTCGAGAGCCTTCTGTTTGCGGAAGGTCTCCGCAAAGTCGTCCGCCACGCCTGGATAGGTCGGGTTCTCCACCAGCCGCTTCCCCGGGTTGATGAAGGCCATATTGGCGATCGCGACGTCGTACGTGCCGCCGCCCTCCCGCACCTGCATCAAGTAGCTCGAGCTGCCGGCGGTGTGACCCGGCGTTTCCAGCACCGTCATCCGGATGTCGCCGAGCTCGATGACTTCGCCGTCACGAATGATCTTGTCGACCGCGACCGGATCGAACGACTGGCGTCCTCCGAAGTGCGGGTCGCTGAACCCTCCGTCGGCGAGCACCGGTGCGTCGTGTAGGGTCGCCCACATCTCGGCGCCGGTAATCCGCTTGATCTCGGCCAGCGCGGCAGTGTGATCCCAGTGTGCCTGCATCTGCAGCAGGATCTTCACGTCCTCGAGACGGAACCCAAGCGACTCGATGTTCTCCCGGATCAGCGGGGTCGAGTCCTCGAGCCCTGTGTTGACGAGGATGTGTCCCTCGCTGCCGGTCACTAGGAAAACCGCCAGGTCGTAGGTTCCCACGGCGTAGAGATTGCCGATGACCCGGTGCCCCTCGAACGGCCGGGTCCAGTTCGGGTTCTGTGCGACGGCCGGGCTCGAGCCAACCGCGAGTAGCGTGCCGGCCAAGACGACGCTGCGGACCCTGCTTCTCATGCTCGCCTCCTCAACTGGGTCTCCCACTGCGATCGGGGCCTCGCAGGCGCCGCAGACATCCGCCCTGATGTTCGCCGCCTCGATACGACGGAGCGTGTCCGCGTGACGGCTAGACCTGTTGGCCCCGGTGTCTATCAGTCTATCCGTCACACCAGCCTCAGCAATCCGTTGCGCCGAAGACGCCGCAACGTGCGAGACAAGCTGGCTCGCGTGCTGTTGCTCGATCCGTGTCCTATCACTCCTGGCCGCCCTACTCCCCTTCCACGAGCACATCATACCGCTCGCGCAGACACCGCACGGCCTCCGCGGCTCGCTGGGCGAGGTGCCAGTCCTCGGCGAGATCCCCGTGGTCGCGTGGCCACGGGGAGGCTCCACTCCGCCGCCAGCACGTCGATCACGCTGTTCCACCAGTGCGAGCGCATGGTCCGCGATCCAATCGTGGGTCGCGTAGGACGGCGTCGCGCATTCACCGGGCTGGTTCGTTGTCGCGTTTCCGGCTGGACCGTTGCTCCACGAGAGCACTCCCGAGGGGCAAGCGGCTAGGACGAGCAAGATGAGGCCGAGCGCGAGGCCGACCGCGACGGTAGGGCGCATCCGTCACCTCCTGATGAGCGGTGGGCGTAGTCTACAGCAGACAACGCCGTGGAGGCGGAAAGCGAACGCCCCGTCACCAGCGCTCGATCGGCGTCAAGTTCACTGCCCCCCTGGCCGCGTCACCGGCTGCCGCTCGGCGTCCACCACGTACAGCTCCAGGTAGTACGGTGGCGCGCCGTCGCGCTGCAGCTTCTCAGCGATCGCGTCCAGCTGGGCGTAGGCGTCGTCGACGGTGTCGTGGATGCTCTGGACGGTCGCCTGCCGGTAGCGGTCGCGGCCCCAGGGCTGGACGAGGTAGTAGGACATGATTAGGATGGCGCACCTTGGACTCCTCGAGCCCAGTTGGCTACGGGCTGGGGACGAGGCGCTGGAGTTCGTCAAACCAGTTTTGGACAAGAGCTATGGAGTCGGTCTCGCTTCGCCAGATCATCAAGAATTGACCATCCAACGCGACATCGTAGTTGGCGTTCGGCGAGCCAAAGACGTCGGTGTCGTAGCTACCTTCGAAGAGTGGCGTGGGCCTCGTGACGGCGAACTCGGGCTCGGTTTCCACGCCGACAACCAGCATTTGGTCGCCATTGCGATAAAAGAGCTCGCTTCCGTCGCGCGACCAAACGGGTTCGACCCCCGGTCCCGTCGAGATCGGGATGACCCTCCCGCCCCCCGGGAACGGCTGGATGCCTTGGTGCACAACTCGCGATCTCGGTCAATAATTGCCCTCCACCCCGAGATCCGAGGTCCCGCATGACGAGTTTCAAGCGCACCCAGCGGAAGTACGTCCAGAAGGCCTACCGTGTCCGGAATTGGCGGGAGTACGAGACGGGTCTCCGCGCTCGCGGGAGTCTGACCGTCTGGCTCGGACTCACCGATGGCAAGCTCGCCAACTGGAACTCGCCGAGGCCAACGCGCAGGAAGCCAGGCCGACAACGCAAGTACTCGAACCACGCCATCGAGACGACGGTCACCGTGGGCTTGGTGTTTGGCCTGGCGTCCAGGCAGACTGAGGGCTTCCTGCGCTCGCTGCTGACGCTCCTGAATCTGGACAACGACGTGCCCGACCACAGCACGATCTCGAGGCGCAAGGCGAGGCTGGGGAAGGTTGCTTCCTACGAGAGGCGAACCGTGAAGCCCGTCCACCTCCTCATCGACAGCAGCGGTCTTTCAGTGCACGTCGGCCAGTTGCGCACTCCGCCGAAAGCCAGGGACTACCGCAAGCTGCACCTCGCTGTGGATGAGCACACCAGTGACGTGGTCGCCTGCGAGCTCACGAGCAAGCGGGCTCGAGACGCTTCCCGGGTGGCGTCACTGGTCGGCCAGATCGAGCGTCCCATCGCCTCGGCCAAGGCCGACGCCGCGTACGACACCGGCGACGTCTATAAGACGCTGGAGAATCACCGTGCTCATCGATCGCCGAAGGTGCTGATACCGCCACGAACGGGCGCTCAGCTCGCGCTCGACTCCGCGGGCACGCGACAGCGGAATCGTAACATCCGAGCACGATCACGTGTTGGGAAACGGAAGTGGTACGTCGCATCGGGCTACAGCAGGCGAAGCAAGGTGGAGACGACGTTCCACCGCTACAAGGCCATCCTGGGCTCAGCGATGCGAGCGAGGGGACTGGCGTCCCAGAGAGTCGAGGTGAGGTTGGGGTGCAAGATTCTGAACACCATGACGGCGCTCGGGATACCCGATGGCGAGATGATCGGATGACCGGCAGGCGGAGTCACGGGAGACTCTCAGCCCTCAATGGAGTTGTGCACCAAGGCAGCCAGCCGGCGCAGCTCAGCCCAGAGCAGTTCGATCCTCGAGGCGGGCGCGACGAACAAGAGCGCCGTGTGTGGCGGCAGCCGATCGAGATAGGCGGTGGGCTGCTGCTCGGTGAGTCCGGCCCAGAATTTCGCCTCGATGAACAGGCATTCCTTGTTGTGTTGATCAACACCAACGAGGTCTGGACGCGTCTGCCCCTCACTGACCTGGGTCCGCACTTGTTCGATCGGTCCAACTTCTGCGCCGCCGTCTCGCAACACCTCCTCCATGACACGGCGCGCCGCCCTGGACTGGAAGATGTACCCGAGGGCCTCAACAGCAATGTCCTCGTGGCGATGGGAGAGCTTCTCCGCGAGATGGGCCAGCAGCGTGTCGGGCTCGCGCGTCTCCGTCATCGGCTTGTCCTCCTCACCCTCTTCTCTTATCCCCGTATCGCCCGCCCGAATCACGAAGTCCCGGCGGTCCCGGTACAGCGGCGCGCGGTTGAGCACGACCTCGTCCTCAGTGGCGTCGAGGTCGATCTCGTCGCACGACGTGTAGGGCCAGTACTTGTACTCGCCGATGAACAGGTATGCGGATGTCCGGCTGAAGAATCGCCCCTCGATCCCCTCGCCATTCGCGATTCTGGCGCATATCGCGGCAAGCAGCTCCCGCTGCTTGTCCTGCTTGATTAGCACATACTCGTGTGGCCACGTCTCGCGGTACGTCACCGCCTCGCGCCACGGCGCGCGGGCGATCAACTCCATCAACTCCATCGTTAGCCCTAATGTGACAAAACGCGTGAGCCCGAATTGAGCTGGGGCCCAGAAAAAGGGTCCGGATGTCTGTGTGCACCGGTTCAGCCCGAATCACCTGGCGTGACGTGACGGATCGCCGCTCGCGGGGCGTTCAGGGCCGTCATTCCTGGTGAAATCGGCGGAAGTGTCTTCAAGGGAATGGCACTGTCAGGTTAACACTCGGCCCGGCACAATACCGGGATGACAACTCGTCGATCCCGCTACCTGAGGCATCGCTTTCCGCCTGAAATCATCAGCCACGCCGTGTGGCTCTACCACAGATACTGCATGAGCTTCCGGGATGTCGAGGATTTGCTTGCCGAACGAGGAATCATCGTGTCGTACGAAACCGTCCGGCAGTGGTGCGGGAAGTTCGGTCCTGACTACGCTCGGCAGTTGAGGCGACGTCAAGGTCGACTCGGAGACACGTGGTTCCTGGACGAGGTCTTCGTGACGATCCACGGCCAGCGCCAGTATCTCTGGCGCGCGGTTGACCAGGACGGTGACGTGATCGACATCCTCGTACAACCCCGCCGCGACGGGCCTGCGGCACGAAGATTCTTTCGGAAACTCTTAAAGAGTCAGCGACAGGAACCGTACCGCCTCGTGACCGATAAGCTGGGAAGCTACCGTGTCGCGCATCGGGACGTCATGCCCTCAGTCATCCACGACACGAACCAATACGCGAACAATCGTGTCGAAGTATCGCACCAACCGACACGACAACGGGAGCGTCAGATGCGAGGCTTCAAGTCGCCCGACCACGCTCAGCATTTCTTGCATGCTCACGGAGTTATTCAGAATCTGTTTCGAGTGGGACGTCATCGGCTGAGGTCGATCCATCATCGACTGTTGCGAGCCCGAGCTTTCACAGTGTGGGCCGCGGTGACAGCAGCCTGATCGCTGATCAACTCGCCCGCAGATTGCCCCGAACTCGTTAACTTGACAGCACCTTAGATAGGAGGCAACCGCTCCTGCGGCGCCAGCGTCCCTGGAACGGTAGGAAATAAAAATGCAAGGGCTACTAGAACTTCTCATTTGTAGCGACGGAGCCTTAGCGATGTTTCGTCCAGACATACAGCACCTTCAAGAGCTGGTGACCATTAGACCCGGATTTCAGATTTCGCTGTCGTACTGTTGCCCACGTAAGCTTCCCCGATCGCCTGACAACCAAAAATAGACTGCTCCGGCCGTCTTGCCCTCGTCAAGTACCAGACGGACCGCCTGGGCCCGGAATGAATCGTACCGGGTTTCTCGGAGACCTCATTGCTTGGGAGGATGGGGTCTATGGGACGTCCAAGTCGGTTTTCTCCGGAAGTGCGCGAACGTGCCGTCCGGATGGTCGAGGAGCACCGGGAGGCCCACGCCTCAGAGTGGGCGGTGCTGCAGTCGGTGGCGCCGAAGCTCGGCTGCACGGCGGAGACGCGGCGGACGTGGGTGCGGCAGGCGCAGCGTGATGCTGGGCATCGGCCGGGCCTGACGACGAGCGAGCGGGAGCGGTTGAAGGAGCTGGAGCGCGAGGTCCGTGAGCTGAAGCGGGCGAATGAGATCCTGCGGAAAGCGTTCGCGTATGTCGTCCAGGCGGAGCTCGACCGCCGGAGGACGTAGCCACGATGGTCCAGTTCATCGCCGACCATCGCGCCGTGTTCGGGGTCGAGCCGATCTGCGCCGTGCTGCCGATCGCCCCGTCGACGGACTCATCGCCATCGGCACCAGCGGACACATCCGACGCGCCGGTCCGCACGGGCGCAGCGCGACGATCAGCTCCGCGTCGAGATTCAGCGGGTCTATGACGAGCACCAGCAGGTCTACGGCCCCCGGAAAGTCTGGAAGCAGCTGCGGCGAGACGGCGTCCGCGTGGCGCGCGGCACCGTGGCGCGCCTGATGCGCGCGATGGGCCTTGCCGGGGCCGTCCGGGGCCGGGCCTGGGTCACCACGACCCACGCAGGTGAGGGCGGTCGCCCGGTGGACCTCGTTGACCGCCGATTCATGGCCACCCGTCCGAATCAGCGCTGGGTCCCGATTTCACGTACGTCGCAACCTGGGGCGGCTTTGTCTACGTCGCGTTCGTCATCGACGTGTTTGCGCGACGCATTGTGGGCTGGCGGGTGTCGGCCTCCATGCGCACGGACTGTGTGCTGGATGCGTTGGAGCAGGCGATCTACGCCCGCCGGGGCGACGCCCTCACCGGCCTCGTACATCACAGTGATGCCGGGTCGCAATATCTCTCAATGCGGTACACGGATCGCCTCGTGGACGCCGGCATCGCGCCGTCGGTCGGCAGCCAAGGCGATGCCTATGACAATGCCCTCGCCGAATCGGTGATCGGCTTGTACAAGACGGAGGTGATTCGACGGAAGGGCCCTGGCGCACCCTCGAGGCCGTGGAGTTCGCCACCTTGACGTGGGTGGACTGGTTCAACACGCGACGACTATTGGGGCCGCTCGGGGACATTCCACCAGCAGAGTTCGAGGCGCAGTACTATGAGCAGGCTGAGGTGGCCTGATTCAACGAATGAGGTCTCCGAGAAACCCGGTACGATTCAAAGCGCGCCTTGAGCAGCGCGCAAAACTGCTTACGATGGCCCTGGTCTACCGACATCACGACGTCGTCCAACACAGTGAAGGTGAATCTTGATCCCATCACGCGCCTCATCAGCGCGAGATAGAGACACACTCCCATTCCATCTTGATGTCCCTCGCTGTGGTACGCAAACGGCGGGAACAAGCCCTTTCCGTAGAAGTCGACTTCAAGGTCCAGTTTGCCTTCTGAGGGCTCCAACTGAGGTGGACCCCATCCTTTGGACAGGTATTGGTCACAGCTAAGGTGGAATCCGGGGTCATGATTCACGCTACCGTGGGCTGACAGGAAACGGGGCGTAGTCCCGGGCTCCTGTCAGCCCCGTCGTCAGTGTACGCCTCGTCCGGCGTCCGGTCGTTGAGCGACGAGTGGGGCCGACGCCGGTCGTAGAAGTCCATCCACCGGCCGATGCCGGTCCGGGCCTGGGAGCCGGTCGCGAACTCAGACAAGTAGACGCACTCGTACGTGAGCGATCGCCACAGCCGCTCGATGAACACGTTGTCCATCCAGCGGCCCTTGCCGTCCATCGAGATGCGAATGCCCGCCTCCTTGAGCACGTCGGTGAAGTCGACGCTGGTGAATTGGCTGCCCTGGTCACTGTTGAAGATCTCCGGAGGGCCATAGCGCTCGAGCGCCTCGTGCAAGGCCTCGACGCAAAAACTCGCATCGAGCGTGTTGGACAGACGCCAGGACAGCACCGTGCGGCTCGCCCAGTCCATCACCGCGACCAGATACAGAAAGCCCCACTGCAGGGGAATGTAGGTAACATCCGTGCACCACACGTGGTTAGGCCGCGTGATCCGCAGATCGCGCAGCAGGTAGGGATAGATCCGGTGCGCCGGGTGCGGCTGAGACGTCCTGGGCCGCTGGAAGAGCGCGTGCACCCCCAGCAGTCGCATCAGGCGGCGCACCCGTTTGCGAGAGACCGTGTCCCCCTGACGGCGAAGCCAGCGCGTCATTTGACGCGAGCCGTAAAACGGCGTCTCCAAGAACTGCTCGTCGATCAACCGCATCAGGCGCAGGTTCAACGGGTTCTCGCCCTGGCCCGCATAGTAGAACGACGAGCGCGCGATCGAGACCACGCGGCATTGCCGTACGATGCTGAGCCGGGCGTGGGTGGGATCGACCATCTCTGCTCTCCTGGCGTGGCTCAACGACCGAAGGCCTTGGATAAAAAATCCCGCTCGATGACGAGCTCTCCGATCTTCGCCCGCAACTCCGTGATCTCGGTTTCCCGAGAGGCCTCTTGGCGCTCGTGATTCCCCGAGAAGCCGGCCAGTACCTTCTGCCGAGCCTGCTTCTTCCAGTTGGCAATCAGGTTCGGATGCACATCGTAGCGGGCCGCCAGCTTCGCCAGCGTCGCTTCCTCACGAAGCGCCTCCAACGCGACCTTCGCCTTCAGCTCAGCAGGATAACTCCGTCGCTTCCGTGGCATTCCAGACTCCTTCTCCTTGGTCTGGATCCCACCTTAGCAAGCTGTCCGAATTCCGGGGTCCACCTCTAACCTCGCCTTGAACGAACCCTCGTCGTCAGAATTAGCGTCCCTGTAGAACGTAGAGAAGTCTCCCTCGACCGACGTATAGAGCGCGCTGAGCTGCTCCTCCATTGCGTCGCAATACGCTTTGCACGTCTCCGCACCGCGAGCGGAGGCGCACGGTAAAGTATTCCAAAACAACAACCTGCGGCTGTCTTCTCGATCGCTTCCCCTCATCGTGTCCCTCGTTCTCAATCGGATGCCAGCGGGCCTGAAACACCGTCCATGGAAGGATCGAGATCGTGGACCACGGGTACCGCTATCGCGGATCAGCGCCGCGGCGCGGTCCCCAGCGCCCGCCGTTGCACGCCCCTCGGAACAGTTAGCGGCATCCTGGATCGCCGCGATGCACCGATCGGAAGGTGAGAGCCCTCTGCTCGGCCGACGACATCGGCGCGCTGGTTCGGATCGCGCTGACGGCTGGCCGTGCCCGCCCTGTGGGGAGTGTCGGGCCGGCGCCCGTGGCCCGGCATCCGTCCGGCTCTGGCCTCGACTGCTGGCTGGGCTGAGCCTTGTCGCCTACGGCCAGCGGAATCCCCTTGCCCGACCCGAGGAATACGCTCTGAGGGCGTCTGGGGCGGTCGCCGGTTCCCGCGACCGTTATGGATTTCGTTGCGTTGTCGCCGATAAAGTGTAGGGTTCGGGAGAACTGAAGGCGATGGACAAAAACTCCGAACAAGGCACCGTGGCGCAGTTCTGCGGCGACAGATACCAGAATTCGGGACTGGTTCATATAGGCGAGGACGACTACGGCCAGTATATGCACGTGAAGGATCCGGTCGTGCTGGCGGCGCTCGTTGCCTTTTGCAGCGGGAATCACCATCGAGTCTTGCTTCGGGGATGCTGCCGGAATTTCCCCAAATCCTTCCCATCGCTCTTTCGAGATCAAGACAGTTTTTGCGGCGACGCGGAAAAACGTTGGTCCGCCTACAGATGTGTCCTGAGAAAACTGAAAGATCTGCTCTCTGAAACACGATGGGACCGGAAGAACCTGGGGGCAGTCCTTCAACACTATGGAATCAAGACCCCGTGGCTCGACGTAGTCCGGAACCTCCATACCGCGATCTGGTTCGCCACGCACACGCTCGACATCGACGACCCGTCACGTCGCGCGGTCAAGCGGAGCATGGAAGAACATGGATGGATCTCCCTGTATGTAAACAGCCGCGCCGGGCAGCGGCAGTTGACGGTCGTCGACCTCTGGGACGCCCACTCGTCGCAACATGTCAGACTGCACGCGCAGCAAGGTCTGTCTCTTGCCATGCAATGCGACACGAAGAACGACGAAGACCATTGTCCACCGGCTGCATGCACATCTGATTTCAACACGCACCGGGTTGCTCGGATCCGATTCCCCGCGCAGTCCGAACACTGGAGGCTGTGCGGTCACATGTTCTCGTCCCAGTTCCTGTTCCCGGCAGGCGAACACGACGACTCGCTGAAGCAACTGCTTGACACTGCCGTTCTGGACATCCTCGAGGAAGCACGTATCAAGCACGGCCTCGACCAAGGCACGCTGGGAGCCGTGTACACCGTTGGTGCTGATTGATCAGAAGAAGACTGCTGCCGTCACAGCGCACCTAATCTCGCGACGCCATCCCGTGTGGACGGGACACGGCTGTGCAGGCCGCGTCACGTGCGGATGCAGCGGTACGGGCCGCAGGCGACAAGACTCAGCCAAGATCGCCCCGCCGCACGCTCGTTGTCGCCCCCTTTGTCAAGCGGGTTCGGTCTCCACGATCACCTCGGCGCTCCCGCTGCGCGAGGTAGCGGCTCCCGAGAGATTCAGGTTGCCCCGCCCACCGAATCGCGGATCGTCCTGATTCAGATGCAGAACCGCGCGAATCTCCACGGCGTCGGCGATGCTGGCAACCTCGAAGGCCACAGTATCTTCAGCCGGGAGTGGCTTTGGTTCGAGTAGAGAGGCGACGCGCATCTCCGCGGCCAAAACGACTGTGCGAGTCATGACCGCACTCCAAACAGCCTTCATCGTGCCGGGGCGCAACAAGCCTCGTTTCGCGAGAAAGGGCCATATGGCGCAAATACGAGTTTGGCGCCGACGGGTCTATAAGCCCCGTCATGTGAAAGAGGAAATCGTTCGCAGCATGAGCGGCGCCGACTGCATTGAGGGTAATGACGCTTGGAGCGGCTATGACCGGTTCATCCACATAGCGTTGAGCTTTCCGCTCGCCTTGCGTCTGGGCCTCGGCCTGAAGTTTTGTTGGATTTATGACCTGATTGCACCATAGACAGCCGCTGTCCGGCGTCACCGGGCGCACCATGCTAAAGACGGCCGTTACCGCACCGTTGACGGGATCGGTGGATACCTTGCTGCCGATCTGGGTACCCGGAATGAAATACTGCTGCACAATCTGATTGAAGACTAAGCGGGCTCTCATCGTGTCCGCCGCCAAGAACAAATAGTCGCAATCCAGCAGCGCGGCCGCGCTGGCAGCCTCTGTCACGTCTCTCATGAAGGCCATAATCTTGGCGGATCGGTTGGCCCGCCGGATCACGCGCGCTGCGATCCAGACTTTCGGGGTGCTCCAGCGGTCGGCCGCCCGGTCTAACCACTCCGGCCACTTTGGGTGCCTCAACGGCATCAAAGCGTCCCAGCGCGTGGATCCCGGTAAGCGAGGGAGATTGGATGGCGCGACCCGCTCGGTGTCGATGAGCACAAAATGGCCGACGCCAAGCCGGCCCAAATATTCTGCCAGCAGCATTCCGACACCGCCTAAGCCGATGATGCCAACCTTGGCTTCCCGTAAGATCGCCTGCCCGGCGTCGCCGAAAAGGCGCGCTTGGCGGTCATAGGTTGGGTCCGAAGGGAAATTCGCTGGCACTGGGGCCGAACGAAGAACACGTCGGCGCCGGCCGACAATCGTAGCGCTTGCCAGTTCCACCCGTCTTCCGCCCGGCAACCAGATATCGCCAGCGATAGCATCAGACGCGAAGACAAGGGCACCAACGGGGATACCCTGCATGATATCCAGAAGTGCGGGGTAGCCACGCTCGTGGCTTCGCAGATCATCGCCGGAGAACTCGACAGACTTGCCGCCGCCGTGGTTGTGAATCGCCATGTAGACCAGTTGCTCGTCGCGGCAATTCGTTACCCGGTCGCGGACGAACTCAGCCTTCAGCATCTTGTAGCCACGCTTGCCAGCAATGTAGTCCTGACCATCTGTGGCAAGGAAAAGGTTGCGCGCAAGGAGCCGCATCTCGCTGTCCGACCTGCGGGCCAAACCGGCGGCAATCACAGCACCGTGTTCGTCGCCGTCGCCAGAAAAGAGATGGTTTCGAAGCCTCTCATAGAGTTTCTCTGGAAACACCATTCGCCATTGCCCAGCTGCTATCGTGACCGCATCCATTTGATCACCTTGAAGAGCTTAATCAGCGAGGTCTCGAAACCGGCAGGGTCGCGATGGTTTGACAGCCGTGACAGCTGGATGGCAGGCCGGGACGGCATCTCTGCCTTATTCCGCAACACGTCGGCGGCTGGGAATGTATGACCAGTTGTCATGGCTTCACCGAGCGGGTTGCCGTCCTTGCGGGTAAGATCTGGCCGCACGAATTGTGGATAGGTGTCGGTCGGGTAGACCAGGGTCGTTGCTGACCCTGGCCCCCCACAGATCCGGACGTGCGGGTTCTGCCGCATCCGGCTCCTCGACAGACAGCTTCGCTACGCGCCGTCGCGTACCCGCTGGTCCAGGAAGCCAGGCGATGGCCACCGCCATCCCCAAGGCTTATCTGGCCAGTTCGGCTATCCGTTGTCGTGACGTGGAGACGGGACCCAACCTCGGTGTGTTGGCCGTCTTTCCCTCCAACGGTGCCACCTGCCGGTGCCCCCTTCCCTCCACGGGGTCTCGTGGGCTCAATTCCCCCGCTTCGGCGGTACTATGAGACACTCCGACTCCTCGCCGCCCATCCCCCCGCGCTTCGTTGCCTTCGCCCGGCGGTACCATCCGAGCACCTGCGGTTCGCTCCGTCGGACGCCAGGTGCGACGTCCACGGCCTCGGGCTTGGTGAGCCGGTGCCCGCGCCCCGGCGGTCTTTAAGATGGAGACGACGAGGCCTCCCGGGTTCCCGGGAAACCCACCCGCACGCATGCCACGCGCTCCGACCCCGGCGAGGTCGCCGCCTCCACGGCCTCTGAGACGCGGCGAGATGACCTTCCGTCCAACGCACGACGTCGGCCCTCGCAACCAATGCATTTCGGGGCTCAATCACGCAGCCTACGGGCTCCCTGTGAACGCTTCGCGCCCTGGGTCACCCCAGGCCCACGCATCACTCGGTTCCGGCTGGCGGCCGACCTTGGCCGGATGGGATTGGATACCCACAGGGTTTCGAACAAGGTTTCGAAGATCACATCACGGCATCTTGTCCCCCTTGACCGGGCTTTCCCGGCACACGCGTAGGGGCATTGATCGGTGATGTGGAACCCTATCCAGGTGTCGGCCTGATCATAGGGCGGACCGAGCGGCTCGCCGTCCACGATTACACACGCGCCACCGGTCTGATCCTCGGCAACAACGATCTGTTGCTGTGGGAACTGCTTGATGATCTGGTCCACCGCGAAGCGAACTTCAGGAGTCATGGCGACCATCCTCGGTCAGGAGTTGTCGTCGTCCGCAACAGCAGTGAAACGCTGGCCCGTGCGGACCTTCACCCGGTCGGTATCGCCGATCGACTGGCCCTTGCCGTCTGGATCGTCCAGGCTAAGGAGAAAGTCGGCCTTGATCGGCAAGCCGGCGGCAATGCAGGCCTCCTTAATCTCGCGGCCGGTCCGCTCACCCTTTTCGATCAGGACGGGCTTGTTGTTGACGATGAGTTCGACTTCGTGTTCCCGGCGTTTCAGGTAGAAGCGCTCGATACCGGGTGCGGCGAGGTCCACCGTCTCGTTGTCGTAAATCTCGAGGTCAGGCTCGCTGTGGCGTTCAAGAAAGAGATCGACGTCCGTCGGATCCGCTTCGGCCAGTTTCTTGAGGGTCGCGCCAGTGACTACATTGAACGCCCATTCCCTCCGTTTGCCATCGATCTCGAAGACGAAAATGCGGTCACTGCGGACGACAATGAAGCGCTCAACCACCGGCGCACGGAGGTCGACCTTCTCGTCAAGGCGAAGCTCTTCCAGCACACCGTTAGCGAGCCATTGAAGTGCAATGAATTTGGCCGGGTCGTCGCCGACAAAGCCTGGATCACCTGTCGGCCAGTGGGAACCGGATCGGAGAATGCGACCACCCGGAACATCAGGTCTGCGCCTGCGATTGACACCTCGTAGGAGCGGCCACGGGCGAGTTTATTGCCGCTCGGGATATCCTCCCGATCAGCAAGTTCAAGTTCATTTTCTGTGACCATGACGGCCTCCAATCGGTACTACCAAGTTAACGAACAGCTAGCTGTTCGACCCTCCAAGATGCTGGGCTTGAGCCCGTCGTGAACACGCAATGCGGGGCATTAGGAACAGCCGTCAGCCTCAACGTGACAGTGCCCACTGTCATGGGAGCGTCGCGTTCTACTTCCCTCTGCCCGCAAGCAAGGAGGTGCCGGACATCGGCCAATACGATTTCACGGCACGGCCACGTGTGAACAAACGGGACCGAGATTGGTGCCAAGCGTGAGTGCTTCGTGACGGTTGAAGAACGTCTCCATGTGAAAGCGATGGCGTTCACCGTCACGCCTGACGAAGACAACATCGCCCTCGCCCAGCGAGCCGCCACGTGCCCATGACGCGTAGCCTTGAATCGCCTCGAAGGTGCCTTGGTGCACAACTCCATTGAGGGCTGAGAGTCTCCCGTGACTCCGCCTGCCGGTCATCCGATCATCTCGCCATCGGGTATCCCGAGCGCCGTCATGGTGTTCAGGATCTTGCACCCCAACCTCACCTCGACTCTCTGGGACGCCAGTCCCCTCGCTCGCATCGCTGAGCCCAGGATGGCCTTGTAGCGGTGGAACGTCGTCTCCACCTTGCTTCGCCTGCTGTAGCCCGATGCGACGTACCACTTCCGTTTCCCAACACGTGATCGTGCTCGGATGTTACGATTCCGCTGTCGCGTGCCCGCGGAGTCGAGCGCGAGCTGAGCGCCCTTTCGTGGCGGTATCAGCACCTTCGGCGATCGATGAGCACGGTGATTTTCCAGCGTCTTATAGACGTCGCCGGTGTCGTACGCGGCGTCGGCCTTGGCCGAGGCGATGGGACGCTCGATCTGGCCGACGAGTGACGCCACCCGGGAAGCGTCTCGAGCCCGCTTGCTCGTGAGCTCGCAGGCGACCACGTCACTGGTTTGCTCATCCACAGCGAGGTGCAGCTTGCGGTAGTCCCTGGCTTTCGGCGGAGTGCGCAACTGGCCGACGTGCACTGAAAGACCGCTGCTGTCGATGCGGAGGTGGACGGGCTTCACGGTTCGCCTCTCGTAGGAAGCAACCTTCCCCAGCCTCGCCTTGCGCCTCGAGATCGTGCTGTGGTCGGGCACGTCGTTGTCCAGATTCAGGAGCGTCAGCAGCGAGCGCAGGAAGCCCTCAGTTTGCCTGGACGCCAGGCCAAACACCAAGCCCAAGGTGACCGTCGTCTCGATGGCGTTGTTCGAGTACTTGCGTTGTCGGCCTGGCTTCCTGCGCGTCGGCCTCGGCGAGTTCCAGTTGGCGAGCTTGCCATCGGTGAGTCCGAGCCAGACGGTCAGACTCCCGCGAGCGCGGAGACCCGTCTCGTACTCCCGCCAATTCCGGACACGGTAGGCCTTCTGGACGTACTTCCGCTGGGTGCGCTTGAAACTCGTCATGCGGGACCTCGGATCTCGGGGTGGAGGGCAATTATTGACCGAGATCGCGAGTTGTGCACCAAGGCAAGCTGACGATGGAGAAGGATTTTTTGTCCAAAGCGCTCGGTCGAGACCGGTGAGCGACCGCCGAGCGATGATTCAAGCTGACCACCCATTGGCCGTCACCCGATGCTGCGCGCTGCTCGATGTAGCGCGTTCGACGGTGTATTACCGGCCCACCGGGATCTCAGCGGAGACCTGGCCTTAATGCGCCGCTTGGACGAGATCCACTTAGAGCGTCCGTTCTACGGCAGTCGCCGCCTGCGAGACGAGCTTGAGACCCAGGGGCACCCGGTGAATCGCAAGCGAGTCCAGCGCCTGGTGCGCCAGATGGGCCTGTGCGCCCTGTATCCGAAGCCCCGTACGAGCCAGCCCGCGGTCGGACACACGGTGTATCCGTACCTGCTCAGGGGCCTGTCCATCGAGCGACCAAATCAAGTGTGGGCGACCGATATCTGCTACATCCCGATGGCGCACGGGTTCATGTATTTGGTGGCCATCATGGATTGGTACTCGCGCCGCGTCCTGGCCTGGCGGGTGTCGAACACCTTCGACAGCGACTTCTGTGTCGAGGCCCTCGAGGATGCGCTCACCCGTTACGGACCGCCGGAGATCTTCAATACGGACCAAGGCGCCCAGTTCACGTCTAAGGCGTTTACGACGGCGCTCAAGGCCCATGCGGTGGCCATCAGCATGGATGGCAAAGGCCGCTGGGTCGACAACGTGTTCGTCGAGCGTCTTTGGCGCAGCGTCAAATACGAGGATGTGTATCTCCATGCGTACGACACCCCCGCCGCGCTCCGCGCAGGGCTGACCGGCTATTTTCAGTTCTACAACGGGCGACGGCGTCATAGTTCACTTGGTCGGCGGACGCCAGATGTGGTGTACTTCGGCGCAACCGGCTTCGGCACGGCGGCTTGAAACACGATGGAGATTTCACTTAAGCCGCTGTCCAGATTTCGGGGTCCACTTCTCTGAGCCGACGGCCGATGACGCGATTACGGGGATCAGTCTGGTCGACGAGGTGGATGGACACCTCACCAGAGTGACGGCGGATCCGGCCTACGACACGCTCGCGTTCTATGGTGCGGCCGGTGCGCGAGGGGCGCGGGTCGTGGTGCCGCCGACCAAGACCGCGTCGTTGTCTCGACGGGCCGCCCGATCAGGTGCCCGCGATCGGACGATCAGGAGGGTGAAGGCGCTCGGACGGCGACGGTGGAAGAAGGCGTTTGGTTACCATCAGCAAGCGCGCGTGGAGAATGCGTTCTTCCGGTACAAGTCGATCGTCGGCGACTGTCTTCGGGCACGCAGTTCATCGGGGCAACGGCGTGAGGCCGTGCTCGCGTGTAACGTTCTGAACCGGATGACCGAGCTTGGCAGACCCGTCTCGTACCGCATCGGTAGGTGACGGGCTCGACGGTTTGAAGCGCGTAGGCCTGCCCGCATCCGCGCACCAACGCCCCCTCTAAGCACGGCGAGAGGCGCTGCAGGGCGCGCAACGGACGGGCGTCCGGATGTTAGTATTCGCGGATCACGGGAGTCATGAAGTTCCTCCACACGGCAGATTGGCAGATCGGTATGCGAGCCGCGCATGTGGGCGCGGCGGGAGTGCCGGTGCGTGAGGCGAGGTTGGAAGCGGCGCGGCGCGTGATCGAGACGGGACGCGAAGCTGGGGCGGAGTTTGTCGTCGTCTGCGGGGATACATTTGAGGACAACGGTGTTGATCGCGTACTCGTGCAGAAGATCGTAGACATCTTGGCAGGATTTGGTGGACTCGTGTACGTGATTCCCGGCAACCATGATCCATTCATGCCTGGGTCGGTGTGGGATCATCCGGTATGGCGATCGAGTGAGAGTGTACACGTGCTTCGCGAAGAAAATCCGATCGACGTGCCTGGCGGCACGCTCTTCCCGTGTCCGGCACAAGAGCCGCACTCTGGCAAAGATCCAACGATGTGGATTTCTGAGAGTGCGTCGCGTGGGATTCGCATCGGACTGGCGCACGGGACGGTTGAAGGGCTGCACCAGGAGGAGCCGGACTATCCGATCCCACGCGATGCGGCGGTGCGTGCGTCCCTCGACTATTTGGCCATCGGGCACTGGCATTCGACGGCGATGTATGCAGCACCAGACGGCGCGCTGCGCATGGCGTATTCAGGCACGCACGAGACGACGAAGTTTGGCGAACGGGACAGCGGGAATGTATTGATCGTGGAAATTTCCGAACCGGGCGCCGCGCCGGTTATCACACGAATTCGAACGGGTGGATTGGCATGGCGGGTGATCGAGGAAGAGGTGCGCCAGCCAGGGGACCTCGCGAACCTGCGTGAACACCTTGAGGCGTTGGAGAGTCCGGCAGCCACGCTGTTAGAGCTACGCGTTGGGGGCTTGCTCTCGGCGCAGGATCGCGACGAGTTGACGCGCATTGAGGAAATCCTCGCGTCACGATTTCTTTTTGCGCGTATTGACTCGACGCACCTGCAGCCATCGCCAAGTGATGACAGCTGGATTGCCGGTCTGCCGGCCGGCGCGCTGCGCGAGGCCGCGACGAAGTTGCGAGAGCTTGCGGATCCGGCATACGCGGGCCCGCGTCCGGAAGGCGCATCGCCGAAAGTTGCGTGTCGCGCGTTGTTGGAGTTGTATGCGTTGGCGTCGGAGCGTGGCGCGTGATCCTTCGGTCGATTGTTGTTCAGGGATGGCGGTGTTTCGCGAACCCGGTCTCGGTCGGGCCGTTCACAGAGGGCTTGAACGTGCTGCATGCGTCCAACGCCGCTGGGAAGTCGACGCTCTTTGAAGCCATGCGGCTAGGCCTCCTCGACGGGCATCGCGTTACTGGTCGTGATGTGGAGAACCTGCGCCCATGGGGACGTGCATTGGCACCAACCGTGACCGTGGCGTTTTCGCACGGTGCTGCGGAATATCAGGTGATGAAGCGCTTCCTCGACCATCCGTTCGTGGAGTTAGAGCGCCGCGAGAATGAAACCTTTGTCCGCGTGGCAGAGGGCGATGCCGCAGACCAGAAGATTCGAGAGATTCTGACACGCAACCCGCCGGGGCGCGGGTTGTCACGACCGGAGAATCGAGGGCTTGCACAGGTCTTGTGGGCACCACAAGGAGACCTCTCTTTTGGCAAGCTGTCAGGAGACCTTGTGGCCGACATTCGAACGGCCCTTGACGTGCAGGTGTCAGGTCCGGGCAGCGGGGCGCTTGAGGAGCGAATCGACGCAGCTTACCTTCGGTTCTTCACTTCTGGAGGCCAGTACAAACGAGGCAAGGACGCGCCTGCACTGGCGCGGTTGCACGAGAGCTTGCCGGCCGCCATCGAGGCCCAGCGTACTGCAGCGGAACAGCAGCGGGTATTCGAGGATGCAGCACGCCGCGTCGAGGATTTTCGCGCGCGTCGAGCGCAAGCCAGGCGCGACGCCGAAGCGCTGACAAAATCCCTGCACCAGGCACGGGCGCGAGCTGAAGCCTACAAGGCTCTTGTCTCCGATAGAGCACAGCGGGTGGAGCGGGTGAAGGCGGCCGAGGCTCGGCACGGCGAGCTTAAGCAGAGAATCGAAGCGATCAAGGCCGTGGTGAAGGAACTGAGTGACGTGCAGCAGACCATCGTTCGTCTCCGCTCCGAGCTCCCGGCGTGGATTCGTGAGGTCGAGCAGCAAGAGATGGAAGCTGCTCGCACGAAGAGGGCGCTCGAAGACGTTCGTAAGACACGCGACGCAAATGAAGCAGTGCGGAAGCGCGCCGAGCATGCAGCCCGGTATCTCGACGAGCGGCGCCGGGCGTCGGACCTTGATGATCGCTTGCGCCGACTTGCCGAGGCGTCGGGAACCCTGACACATTACAAACTGGAGCGCAATCGTCTAGTCGCGCCAAATGCAAGGAAATTGCGCGCCATTCGCAAGGCCATGAAGGCTCACGACGACGCCCAAGTGCGGCTTGAGGCAGCGCTCATTACCCTGGAGATTGTTGCTGAGAACGCCGGGGTGCTGCTTGTTGTGGAGGGGGAAGGCCTGGGCGAGCGGTCACTCTCAGCCGGAGTGCCCGCTCAAGTGAAGGGGTCACCCGAGGTCGTTGTTGATTTACCTGGCATTGCGCGCCTCCGCGCTAGAGGGCCGAGCGGGTCGATCGCTGAGATCCGTGTCGAACGAGAGAAGGCGGCGAACAAGCTGAAAACCCTGACGGAGATATTTGGGACCGTGGACCTCGAAACCCTGGACGCATTGCAGGACAAGGCGATACAGCTGGACGAACGGATCGCGGCCGCGCAAGTGCAAATCGACACGTTGCTGGCAGAGGAGCCGCTTGAGCAGATCGAAGTGGAGCGCGCTACGCGCGCGGCGATGATCGCAGGGATCGTTGCGGACTATCCGGACTGGCACGACGCAGCTCCAGACGCCGAGGCGCTCAGAGTCGAGGCGGACACGAACAAGCGAATCTTTCTCGCGGCCTTGGACGCGGCCGAAGCGGCTCGTGACGCCGCTCAGGCTGCTCTGAACGCGGCGAGCCAGCAGCGGGGCATGGTTCAAGTGCGCATTGAAGAGGCCGGCAAGAGTGAGGGATCACTGACCGCGAGGTTGGCTGAGCTGACCGACGATGGCAGGTCTGAGGCAGAGCGCGAGAAGGAGTATAGAGGGATCCTCTTGGCCTGGGAGGCTGCGGGGGCAAGTCTTGAAGAGATCGACGCCAAGCTCGCTGAGTGTGGTGACGACCCCGGCGCCGCAGTTACCACGCTCGAGAAACAGCTACAGTCTGCCGACGATGCGGCAACCAAAGCGCTCGAACAAGAAAAGAACGAAGAGGGCCGGCTTATGCACGCTGCCACGCAGGGGCCGTACTCAGCGTTGGCGCAGGCGGAAGAAGAGCTGGCCCGGCTGCAGCGCGAGATTACCAGCGAGGAATTGCGGCTGGCTGCGATTCGCCTGCTGCGGACAACGGTGGAAGAGTCTCGAAACGCGGCACTCGCTGCAGTGGCGGCTCCAGTGGAAGTCGCCGCAACGCGTACGCTGCAGCGCATCGCTGGTAATCGACTGGGCCGCGTCCAACTCGGGGAGGCGTTCGAACCCAGGCAAGTGATGCCAGGAGCTACCGATGCTCCGGTCTCGATCGAAAACATGTCAGGTGGTGAACGTGAACAGATCTATCTCGCGACACGTCTCGCGTTGGCCGACGTGCTCGCCAAAGACGAGCGCCAACTCGTAGTCCTCGACGACGTGCTCGTTGCGACAGACGCCGGGCGCCTTGCCCGTGTGACACGGATACTGGAAGAGGCCGGGCAGCGGTTGCAGGTACTCATCCTGACCTGTCACCCAGAGCGGTATCTTGGTTTGACTGGCGCACACTTCTTCGATCTGGACGGAATTCTGAGCGCTGGTTGATGAATGAGAGCTCCGGGCTCTAGCCCGCCCTGATGAAGTGCCACCATTATCGACAACTACCGGCTCTGAGCGGAGTCATACCTGCAGCTGACCCCACGGAGAGCCACGATAAGGCCCCGCCGAATGAACGTGAGCCGTCGATTATGTGCCATTCTGGCCTTCGAGCTTGATACCGTCAACGTTCTGCCAGTGGATGCATTGCGGCGTTGTTCGGGTGATTCATCAAGCCCCTTCTCATGCATACTTGTGCGGCGATCAAACATGACCGTAACTCTGCAACGCTGTGCAACACAGTTGATCGCTGGCAGGTTGCTGGCTAGTGCCAACGATGGTTCTGTACAGGAGGCCACCGCATGACAGTCCCCGACGATCTTTCGGCGCTTGAAAAGAAACCATTCGCCGACGCAGTAGTGAAATTCGAAGAATTGCTTGCCCAAGGTGGTCGCGCCTTCTTGATCGGGGCCGGGTGCAGCAAATGCGCGGGACTTCCACTCACAACACAACTTACCGAGAACGTCCTCATTACTAGCGCGCTCGACACGACGACCAAAGACATTATTGCTGCGATTCGTGATCTCTTCGCAGGCGCTGCCGATCCGAACATTGAGGACTATCTCAGTGAACTCATTGATCTACTGGCTATTGCCGAGCGACGAACCATGCGAGGCGCGACCCAGAAAGATATCGTTCTCGCGGGTGTTCAGTACGACGAAGTATCGCTGCGAACGGCAGCTGATCAAGTCAAGGAGGCGATCGCTGAGATCATTGAGAAGAAGGTGTCAACAGAAACCCATCAGGACTTTGTTCGAGCTCTGCATCGTCCGCAACGGCCTGGCAAATCGCCGACCAGCCAGACGGTTGACTATCTCGTACTGAACTACGACACGGTACTTGAGGATGCCCTTGCTTTGGAGCGCATACCATCCGCAGATGGGCTCGATGGCGGCGTGACTGGCTGGTGGCACCCTTCGATCGCGCTGACGTGGCGGCGCGTGTGCTCAAGTTGCACGGGTCAACTAACTGGTGCGAGTTCCAGGACGATCCTCTACCACGGCGAATCGGAGACCGCCTTCAGCTCCCGGACATCACAGCGCGGCACATCCTCATTTGGCCGGCCTCGACGAAGTACCGTGAGGCACAACTTGATCCCTACGCGCAACTAGCGGAGCGCGCACGCCACGTGCTCCGACCACTCGGCGGCTCCCAATGCGTTCTGGTCGTCTGCGGATATCGCTTCCGTGATGATCACATCAATCTTGAGCTTGATCGTGCGTTGCGCGAGTCGGCACGAAACCTCACCATTGTCGCGTTTACTTCCGACGACGAACCGTCTGGTACATTGGAAAAGTGGCATGAAGACGCCTCCGTTACAGAACAGGTGCTTGTGTTCGCAAACAAGGGGTTCTTTCATGGCGCTCAATCAGCGCCTTCGAGCACCGACCTCCTTTGGTGGAAATTTGAGAATGTCACTCGTCTGCTTCGGGGTGAAAGATGAGCGCCGAGAAACGGAATCCTGCCGATCCGATTGAAAACCTAGCTATCGGCAAGATCATCGAGGTGGATGGGTCTCGCATAATCGCTGAGTTGGACCCAGGTTTAACGGAGCTATCGCGCGTCTATGCAGGTGAGGCATATCCGATCGGTCAATTCGGATCCATAGTCCGGATTCACTTCGGGCGTCGACTGATCTACGCGCTTGTGGGCCGACTCCGGATGAAGGCGGAGTACGAAGCTGAACACGGCATCCCGTCTCATGCCTCTGCCGACGAGAGGGTCGTTGAGGCTGACCTGTTCGGAGAGGGAGAGTGGAGTCGCGATGCAGCTGCTCAAGCCACTTTGGCTTTCGAGCGCGGGGTGGCGACCTACCCATTGCCGCAGCAGGCGGTCTATCTCACCCCAAAGTCAGAACTGCGCTTCATCTACGGGCACACGAGGGGTGCGGTCATTCGGCTCGGCGAACACGTCGGGGCAGGCGGCGCACCATGCTATGCGGAGATGAACGAACTACTCGGCAAGCACACTGCTGTGTTTGGTTCGACTGGTGCCGGAAAATCTGGAGCGGTTGCAGCGATCATTCATGGGATTCTTAACCGAGGAACGGACGCTAAGTACCCGAATTGGAAGCCACGGATCGTCATTCTGGATCCGCACAACGAGTATAGCGCTGCCTTTCCTGCGCCCTCGAAGATGTCTACGGACGACGGGACACTAGCGCTTCCCTACTGGCTCTTGAATTTTCAGGAAATGGTCGCCCTTCTTATCGGAAAGACCGAGTTCGTCGCAACATCGCAAGCAAATATTGTTAAGAGCGCACTCATGGATGCGCGTAAAGAGGGTGCAACGGTGCTCGGCCTTGAGGATGGCACTATTACCGTGGATTCGCCAGTGCCCTTCAAACTCGCAACTCTTCGCGCGAAGATTGAAGCCGCCAAGCCTAAGCAACCTAGCAAGCAGGACTCCCACAATTCGATCCTTCAAAAACTCGACGTTCTTGTGGCTGATGCTCGTCTTAAGTTTCTCATGACGGAATGGGCCGGCGCGTCTGACGACCCGTTTCCGAGCATTATTGCGCAGCTGATAGGCGATGCGCTGCAACCGCGCGTAATAGATCTCTCTGGCGTGCCGAACGAAATCGCGGGCGTGTCGAGTGCCGTCATTGCGCGCACGCTTTTCAATCTGAAGGTGTGGCAAACACCAGAAGAACGAGCAATTGATCCTGTCCTGCTTGTATGCGAGGAGGCGCATCGATACGTGCCGAACCGTGGCGAGGCCCAATACGAAGCAGCTCAGGAAGCGATACGGCGCATTGCCAAGGAGGGAAGAAAGTACGGTGTTGGTTTACTGCTCGTTTCGCAACGCCCGAGCGAAGTCGATGCAACAGTCCTGTCGCAATGCAATTCGTGGATCGTTTTGAGGGTAACCAACGACTCTGACCGCGAGCACGTGAGAGCAATACTGCCCGATTCCATGGTAGGGCTGACAAAGATGCTGTCTGGGCTTCGGCGCCGAGAGGCAGTCTTCGTGGGCCAAGCAGCAATGCTGCCCTCACGCATCTTAATAAATGAGCTATTACCTAATCAGCTTCCCAAGTCCCACGACATAGACTTTGACAAGGGATGGCAGAGTGACGCAATGTCCACGGCGACGATAGAGATCATCGCGAATCGGTGGCGGTATCAAACGAAATGAGGTTATGTACGTTGTAGGAAATTCCGACCTCGCTGGACACATTGTGTAACCGTAGGTGTCCAGAAATCTGGAGGTCGGTCATGAACAAAGCTCAGCGGGACATTCGGCGCAAAAACGGGTCTTGGAGCACACGGCGCGGATCGGCAACGTGCGAAAGACCTGCCGCTACTTCGGCGTCGCAAGGTCAGGGTTCTGCGTCTGGAAGAAGGCGTATGAGACCCATGGTGATGAGCGCCTGGTCAATCAGAAGCCGTGCCCGTACAACCCAGGGCTCCGCACGCCCCCCGCCATCGTCGAGAAGGCCTTCATCTCCGCCGCACGTATCACCTCGGCCCCATCCGCATCGTTTGGTATCTCGAGCGCTATCACGGCATCACGATTTCGAAAGCCGGGGTCTACCGCCTCCTCCGGCGCCACGGCCTGAATCGCTTACCCAGTCGCGTCGGGCGACGAGCGGTGCACACGCACCGGTACGCCAAGCAGGTCCATGGGCACCACGTGCAGGTTGACGTCACGTTCCTGAAGCTCGTCGGGAAAGACGGGAGGGCGACGCGGCGATATCAGTACACGGCCATTGATGACGCGACACGCATCCGAGCGTTGAAGGTCTACACGCGCCATACCCGCAGAGGCGCCCACGCCGCTGCACGTTGGCGTCTGAGCGTACCGGAGGTGACGGTTGTTACAGGAACTGGTTGTCGAGTCCCTGGTGGTTTCTCTCACGATGGTCCTGCTCGACGTACTCGTGGACGATGAGGCGTAAATGCCTCTCGCCGCGCGAGACCACGCAATGAAGGCACTCCCCTTTGATCGACTGTACGAACCGCTCGGCATCGAGGACCACGGTGATCCAGGAGGACGCGATTCTCCTCCCGGAGATAGTCGATGCGATCTTCTTGGTGGCGATTCACCCAGCCAGCCAAGGCCAGCACGAGGAAGTGCAGAGCGTGGGCCATGGCCTGAGGCTACGTGGTTCAGACACGGCCGTCACCCCACGTTGTCTGGGGATTCACTCGCCTCGGCCGTTTCTCCCGCCATACGAGGTCGCACCGGGCGTGGGCGTGTTTCTCGCCGGCCAGCTTCTCATCAACACATGCCGGATCTGGTTCGCCAGTTTGCACGGGGAGTTGGGGTTTCGCGCCAGGCTTCCCCGCTGGCCTCTTTCGCCCCCCCAGGCCGCGCCGCCACTCGTCCGCCAGTAGCCCGTCTGCCCCTTAACGGCCTCGGTGGTGGTCGCGATTGCTTCTGCCGCGTGGCGCCGCCTGAGTCTTAGCTGGGAAGAAGTAGGGTGCCTTCCAGCTCCGCGTGCTTCCGTCGGTGGACGCTCTGAGGGTTATTGTGAACCTAGAACCAGCGAAGGGGCGCCAAGTCTTGGAGGAGACGAACTCGACGACCAGGAGACGCGTGCGATCTTCTTGAGTTTCTAGCCTGAGGACTGGCCTCGGCTTCTTGTACTCGTCCGGAAAGTACGTTTCCGCCAGATCGGAAACCCTAAGCACTGAATCGGTTGTTCCCGGCTCGCCAGCGGGAGTGACCTCACTCGATCCGCAGCCGGTTAGCTCCTCGACCGCCCTGGCAAGGTGTCCAGACGCCAAGAGAACGTGGGAGAGGTGGTACCGGAGGTCGCGATTGAATGAGAACGCCGTTGATCCATCCTTGTGGATGCTGGGGTCAGGCCCAACGCTTCCGTTAGCCAGACCAACGGCGACGAAGTACCCTGCAAAGGAGCTTGATCCCATCCGAACCGTCAGCAGGCAGAGACGGCCCTGTTGGTGCTTGATTCGACCGACCACCTTGCCAATGTGATCCCGGTATTCCTGGACAGCCCGGCGATAGGCCTTCACATGATGGTTCTTGTTGAAAGCACGTGTGTCCACCGTGAAGCCCATCAGGATGTTGATGCAATCATCCATGTGCTGCATCAACCCGTGGAGGAGCGCCTCCTGAGACTCAAGCAGATCGTGCACATGCTCTTCTGGCGATCCCGGGTGACCAGAGTCCTCCTCCGACACAACGACCCGGAGCAGCCTCAGAACATGGTCGACTCGCTTTGCGACTACTGCGGTAGAGGTGTTGTAGGCGCCGAGGGGACGGCGCAACCCAAGATCGCGACACCTCGATACGAGCTGTTCTGAGAGGCCACTAAGAACCGCCGTGGCCGGGAGGACGAAGTTTCCGTTTCCGTCAGTCTTAAGAACCATCGGCATCCTGAATCCCACGGCCAATGAATAACGCTCTAGCAGCCCGTGGTAGAAGGGGCTCTTCGTAAATCGATGGGTAGGTGTTCGTGACACCGTGTCACAGGGTCGCTACACGACCAATCCGGGCGATCGCGCGCCTCTGGTGCCCAGGAGCGCGATACGAGGGTCCAGAGGCAACTGAGACTGGCGATCAAAGCGCCGAACACGGCGGCCGCGCGGCCTTGGAGGCTCCGCGGCGTACCGACGCCCGTCAGCTGCCGCATGAGGAGTCCCAGATTGAACCCGGAGACGTAGACGAGCACGAGCTTGAGGATATTGGGATGCCCGCGCAGATGCACCCGGCGCATCCGGCCGGTCTCATAGAGATGCGCGTTGGGCCGTTCCAGTAGCTCGCCGCGCTGTCGCAGCAGCCGTCGCCCGCGCGCGCCCCGAATCCGCCGCCGATTGGCATACACCGCCGCGCGCGCCCCCGCCTTGCCCTTCCACTTGCGCCGCCCGCGATCCGGCTCCGACACGTAACTCCGCACCCCGATCGCGGCACACCCGACCATCGTCTCGTTGCTGTGATACCCCTTGTCGCCCACGACCTCGACAATCCCGGCGGCGCCGACCGCTTCGACCTGTTCCGCCGCGGTGATGAGGGTTTCGACCATGGTCGTCGTGTCGCCCTCGTCCGCGTCCTGCACCGTCACGCCCACAATGGCCCCCGTCTCCAGGTCGACCGCGTGCTCGGCAGTATGGGCCAGATGCGTCCGCCCGTCCTTCATCTTCGTGATCTTCGCGTCGGGATCGTGCGGGTTCGTCCAGTCGTCGTTCGACCCCTTCTTCTTGCGTGTCCGGTCGAAGCGGGCCAGCTCGGCGCGCGTCGGCGTCGCGATGCCGGAGGCCTCGGCCAGTCGGGTCAGCCACGCGTCGTACCCCTCGCCCGTGTCCCGGTGCACGATGCTTCGCATCGCCGCGTTGGCTTCCAGCGTCGTCGCATCGATCCCGATCGTGTACCCCTGGACGAGGTGGGCGTCGGCCAGACGCTGCAACACCCACGTGAACACGGCCTGGTGCGTCTCGAGGTCGATCAGGCGCCGGGTGCGCGACAGCGTCGAGTGGTCGGGCGGGGCCTCGTGCAGCGCGAAGTCCAGAAACTCGCGGATACTCAGCGAGTCGGCGGCGCGCCACGCGATCGCCCGTTCCGAGTCCAGGCCTTCGAAGTAGCCGAGCAACAGCATCCGGAAATAGCGGCCCGGCGCCAGACTCGGCCGGCCGACCCCGTCGGCGTAGAACGCCGCGCACTGCGCTTCGACGAAGGCATCGAAGCCGCCTCGTCGAGCGTGCGATTCAGGCGCTCGTAAAACGGGTGCCCTGCGCTCTTCGGCAAATCTGCGGTGGCCACCCACATCGTCGATTGGCGCGCCCGGCGCCGTCGTTTGCCCATCGCCATGCCCGGAGTGTAGTACGAGCGGTCAATCGTGTCGATCCCTATGACGAAGGACTTTCACCACGGGCTGCTAGTAGCTTGGTTCGTCAGGATCGTCGGGATCGGGCGCGACCAGCCCGACACATTTACCCGACCTGTCAATGGCTGATGCGAAAGGCTCGGACTCAACCATGCGGAGGGCAACGCCGGACAGCGCGATATGCCGGCGCAGTTCATCGGCGGCTTGACCAGAGCCCAACGCGTGTAGTGCTTTCGCCGTGTAGTGTAGGAATAGCGCCGCGTCCAGTACCACCGCGTCGAGCCCAGCTGATGTCGGGTTATTGGGCGCCACGGTCACCAGATGCTCGCCGTCTTCCCGAGACTTTATCGTGACACGGCCGACATTCTGGAGGCCTGTAAAGCGTTCGAAAACTCTCATTCGAGGACCAACCGTACACTGTTATTGTCGATTATGGGGCGTGTCGCGACCTAGCACAACGAGTGGCGATAGCTGCCTGTGGTGCTGCCATTGGTCGGCCGTGTGTGGTCGGCCATAGCAATCAACCACCTTGGATTACGCAGCGCAGTCCTGGCAGTTCGAGGCCATGCATGCCCGCGCCAGTTCGGTCGCACGGCTAATCTCAGCACGGGTCATGTCGCGGACGTCGCCCCACGGTTGCCCAAGCGCGAGCATCAGCACATGTACGAGATCAAAACAGCTGACCGACCGACCAATCATAAGGAGTTCCATATTGTGAAGCAGGCCGCCCTGGATCGCTACAACAGGCTTGCACGGCATGCTCCGCATGGCCGTCTGACCCGCGGGCGCAGCGTATCAGCAGGAGAGAAGTACGCAGGTTCGTACACAACAATCATCGTGAACCATGCAGTGACCATGGCGCACGCCTTTCACTCCGACCGATACGCCTCCGGTTTCGCGCTTGCCCGTCCGACACTGGAGGCCTTGATGAAGCAGGTGTTGCTCACCGCCTACGAGGGAGACGACGATGGGTGGCAGAAGCTCGTGGCGCAGAATACCAAAGTAAACCGTCACAGCCTCAAGGACTTGGCAGATCGCACCCGATGGCCGGACCTCAGTCAATGGTGGGCGGGCCTCACACCGGTACTCAACGATTTCGTACACGGCGGGAAGGGCCAACTGTTGGGCAATCCCATCGACGAGGATGGAGGGCCTGTCTATCCCGGCGACTGGTTCTGGACAGCCATGCTCGTCGCCACGATCTCCATGCTCGCGACATCCGGCTGGTTCTGGGCGCATATCAAGGACGAAGAACGCGCGAAGGCGGTCATGGCTGACCTGTCTGCGGAAGACTAGGGGACCATTACGATGGCGCGCAACGGCCAGACCATTCAGATCGTCGGACCGAGACTATGAATTCACGCCGGCTCGGAGATGAACGAGATTTCAAGGCAATTCTCTCTGCCCCGACCTCCCACGGATCTATTGCACGAGAGTGTGGGGGGAAGGCTGGATTCCGGCACAATGACACACTGGGGGCGAGATGAACCTCGCGTATTTGGGCGATGCCCTTGACCACTGGAAGGGCTCTCTATTTGAATTCTTGGAAGGCGACGGGCTCCTGCGTGACTTCGCAGTTGATCCGGTGGCGTCTGACGGGGCCCTATGGACGCCGCACGACTACGGGCTTTTCGCACGTCTCCTGCGCGTCACCGATGCTCAGATACTGCGCCACGGACGGGCACTTGACCCGCCGCCCATGGTGGTGCCAGTTCTTATGAGAGAGCTGCACTCATATTGAACCCGTTGGACCCGTCAATTGAGACCGGTCTGACCACCTCGGGCGGGCGGACGATAGCCTAGCGCACTGTGCGGTCGCACCGCGTTGTACTCCCGGCGCCACCGCTCGATCAAGACCTTGGCTTCCGTGAGTGTGTAGAAGATCTCGCGATCCAATAGTTCATCCCGCAACTTGCCGGCACCGGAGGCCGGTAGTACGCCGCCCGCGACAGCCTCATCACGCGACAGGCCTGCCGCACCGGCAGGCGGTGCTCATCGACCAGCCGGGCGGCCCCCTGTCGCTTCGCGGACGGCCCTATAATTTTGGTCCTTCCGGGTTTAGCGTGGGTAGAGGTCGAGCCCTCCGCAGTGAAAATAGATCGCCGTCGTGAAGTGTGACGGGTTGCGGAAGCCGCCGGCCTTTCGCTTGATGCTCATGGTCTTGCTGTTGAGACCTTCAGCCACGCCATTTGAGAACGGCGGAGCAAAAATAGACCACAGCGCGGCGGTGCGAAGCTGCCTGCGGGCGGCGGAAAACCAGACCGCTCGAGTGGTCCACCGAGCATGCCGACGGTGTTCTGTGGAACACAGGAGGGATGTATCGAGTGGAGTGCTATGCGGCGGTGCGGCGCAGCGTCTATGTGGAGGGATTGAGCGAGCGGGCGGCGGCCCGGCGCTTCGGGCTGGCCCGGGAGACGGTGCGCAAGATGCTGCGCGACCGCCTGCCGCCCGGGTATCGTCGGGCGAAACCGATCCGGTGTCCGAAACTGGACGCCTTCACCGGGGTCATTGATCAAATCCTCACCGACGATCAGCAGCGCCCGAAGAAACAACGGCACACGGCCAAGCGCATCTGGGAGCGCTTATGCGTCGAGCACGCCTTCACGGGCGGCTACACGAGTGTCAAAGACTACGTGCGCAGGCAGAAGCTGGGCGGGCAAGAGATGTTCGTGCCGCTCGCGCATCCGCCGGGCGACGCCCAGGCCGACTTCGGCGAAGCCCTGGTGGTCATCGACGGCGTCGAATGCAAGGCGCACTACTTGTTCGACGATCGCTTCGGACGGCCGGGGAAGGGCAACGACAAAGGCAAGGTGGAAGGGCTGGTCGGCTACGCCCGCCGCAACTTCTTCGTGCCGGTCCCGCGCGTCGCTAGTTGGGACGCGTTGAACGCTGACTTGGCGCGCCAGTGCCGCGCGCGGCGCGGGCAGCGGTTACGGCGGCACACCGAGACGATCGGGGAGCGCTTCGCGCGCGACCGCGCCGCGTTGTTGCCGTTGCCGCCGGTCCCGTATGAAGCCTGCGACACGCGCCCGACGCGGGTCACGTCGTTGTCGCTGGTGCGCTACCGCCGCAACGACTACTCGGTGCCAACCGCCTACGGCCACCGCGACGTGGTGGTGAAGGGCTACGTGGACGTCGTCGTGATCGTCTGCGGGAGTGAGGAGATCGCCCGTCATCGTCGCAGCTACGGGCGTGAGGAGCTGATCTTCGATCCGCTGCACTATACTTGGCCTTGTTGGAGCGCAAGACGGGCGCGCTCGATCAAGCGGCGCCGCTGACCGGGTGGGCGCTGCCAGACGAGTTTCTCCGGCTGCGGCGGCTCTTGGAGACCCGGCTGGGCAAAGCCGGGACCCGCGACTATGTGCAGGTCTTGCGGCTCCCTGGACGTAGCGAGTCGCGCGGCCCCGTGATCTACAGTGGGCCTACACACCCGAACCACTGAAGGAGCGGTGTAGTATTTCGGACGACCGAAATCCTCGGCACGGCTGATGCCTGCGCCCAATGGACAAGACAAATCTTAGTGAACGTGACATCTGCACCAAGTTCATCACGCCGGCCCTGCGCAAGGCTGGGTGGGACGAGCTGTTGCAGATTCGCGAGGAAGTGAGCTTCACCAAGGGTCGGATCATCGTGCGCGGCAAGCTGGTCACGCGCGGGCAGGCCAAGCGCGCCGACTATGTTCTCTACTACAAGCCCAACATTCCGATCGCGCTCATCGAGGCCAAGGACCACACTCACGCCATCGGCGACGGCATGCAACATGGGCTGGACTACGCCGAGACCCTGCCTTGGTGCACAACTCCATTGAGGGCTGAGAGTCTCCCGTGACTCCGCCTGCCGGTCATCCGATCATCTCGCCATCGGGTATCCCGAGCGCCGTCATGGTGTTCAGGATCTTGCACCCCAACCTCACCTCGACTCTCTGGGACGCCAGTCCCCTCGCTCGCATCGCTGAGCCCAGGATGGCCTTGTAGCGGTGGAACGTCGTCTCCACCTTGCTTCGCCTGCTGTAGCCCGATGCGACGTACCACTTCCGTTTTCCAACACGTGATCGTGCTCGGATGTTACGATTCCGCTGTCGCGTGCCCGCGGAGTCGAGCGCGAGCTGAGCGCCCTTTCGTGGCGGTATCAGCACCTTCGGCGATCGATGAGCACGGTGATTCTCCAGCGTCTTATAGACGTCGCCGGTGTCATACGCGGCGGCGGCCTTGGCCGAGGCGATGGGACGCTCGATCTGGCCGACGAGTGACGCCACCCGGGAAGCGTCTCGAGCCCGCTTGCTCGTGAGCTCGCAGGCGACCACGTCACTGGTGTGCTCATCCACAGCGAGGTGCAGCTTGCGGTAGTCCCTGGCTTTCGGCGGAGTGCGCAACTGGCCGACGTGCACTGAAAGACCGCTGCTGTCGATGCGGAGGTGGACGGGCTTCACGGTTCGCCTCTCGTAGGAAGCAACCTTCCCCAGCCTCGCCTTGCGCCGCGAGATCGTGCTGTGGTCGGGCACGTCGTTGTCCAGATTCAGGAGCGTCAGCAGCGAGCGCAGGAAGCCCTCAGTCTGCCTGGACGCCAGGCCAAACACCAAGCCCACGGTGACCGTCGTCTCGATGGCGTGGTTCGAGTACTTGCGTTGTCGGCCTGGCTTCCTGCGCGTCGGCCTCGGCGAGTTCCAGTTGGCGAGCTTGCCATCGGTGAGTCCGAGCCAGACGGTCAGACTCCCGCGAGCGCGGAGACCCGTCTCGTACTCCCGCCAATTCCGGACACGGTAGGCCTTCTGGACGTACTTCCGCTGGGTGCGCTTGAAACTCGTCATGCGGGACCTCGGATCTCGGGGTGGAGGGCAATTATTGACCGAGATCGCGAGTTGTGCACCAAGGCAGGTGCTCGAAGAAGCCCTGGCGGGGGGGATTCTCGCGGAGCCGGTCGGGGAAGCCGGGCACGGTGTCGAGCCAACCCCAGTGGACGGCGAGCGTGCACATGCGATGGAGGGCCGAGGTCTCCCGATTGATGGTGCCAGTGGCCGCCCCGGCGGCGCGCCGGGCGAGTTGGTACTGGCGGATCTGGTGCGTGGTGAACGTGGTGGCCCGCGCGGCGCGGCCGAAGAAGGCGGTGAGATGGGCGACTCGGCCGCGGGCGGTGCTGCGGGATCGGAACTGCCGCACCTGGTAGTCCTGGAGGTAGGCGTCGCTGAGATCTCCCAGGGTCGGCCCCTGGGGGCCGAACGTGCGCGTGAGCGGCGCCGTCGCGCGGGGGGCACCGGGGGTGGTTGTCGAGCCGGTCTTGTGCGGGGTCATGGGCTGGGTCCCTCCTTGTGGTGGCCGCGGGCAGGCGGCGTCCGTCCACATTCGCTCTGGTGGGCGCGACAGGCAAGGGGAATGTGCGGCGGCGAACGAACGGCGATGTGCCCCGTGGCGTACGCCTTGATGCGCGGGCGACACGGCGCCACCGCCGGGGCATCTCGGCGCACACAGCAAAGTCACCGGAGACGGGTGTTCACGCTATCCGTGGGACGACCCGGCGACGGTTCGCCGGCAACGAGAAGAGGCGGGTCGTTCTCGAAGGCGCGTCGTCAGCCGTCCGTCACCAGCGCGAGTCGCCGCACAGCGTCCCACTCGCCAGATGCTCAATGTTCAACATTGAGTCAGCTGCTCACGCCACCTAAGCCGACAGGGCGAGAGCAGTCCGCGAGGTGTTATGGTCCTTCGTGCGCTGCGGTTCATCGAGCGTGAGGTCCAGCAGGTCCTCGAGCATGATGGCTACAAGGTGGGGCCGGTCGGATCCGCCGCCAGGGCGGCCGGCGTTGACCTGTCGCACTTCCTGATGGGCAATGAGGCCAAGCACCCCATGTCCGTCGCAGACCGCAGCTGCTGGTACCCGGTTCAGATGACTGCGCGGTTGTCTGTGACCTCGGTGAGAGGTGCGTCGGCGTAGCAGCTATTCCAGAAGATCGCGAGCCCGAATCGAGTCTAGGAACGAATGAAACCCAACTGACTCGGACTACGCGGCTTTCCTCGACCGGTTGCCGGAACTGCGGCGGCTGTATGACCCGAGACTCCACCAGTTCGAGGTAACGAAGGGGCCAGGGACCGGAGACTCGCTAGGACGCGTCGAACGCTATTTTGCGCGGGTGGGATCCGTGCGGGGGCCCAACAGGCAGACGCTCAGGAGGTTGGTGGCGTTCGTGGATCACGTGCGGCGCCGGGATGAGCCGTGAGGATGCGGTGAAGCAGGCGTGGAGGGACTTCCCCGATCCTCGTCATGGGGTTCCTCGTTCCCTCGGCGCTCCGCCCGCCGTGCGGCAGCAAGCGGCAGGATCGCAGGGTGATCGGAACGAACCACAACGCGTTCACCAAGCCGACGACGAGGGGCTCTTACCGTCGCTCGAAGATTGTGTCGAGCGTATCGAACCGGTCCACATGGGCCGGCCGCCCTGGTGCCATCTGGAAAAATCCCGATGGGTCCGCAAAGATGGTCCCTTCACGCATCACGGCAGCGACGTGACCTGCGCCGAGTGCCTGGAGATCCTGGCCGGCGCCACCGACCCGCATGCCGTTCACCTGGCCGACAAACCATTAATTGGGGACCTCGTGCCGTTGTGCGGCCTGACCCGCACACGCATTCTTACCCACCGGTCCGCGCAGGTGACTTGTACGCGTTGTGCTGCGCTCAAGGCCGCGGTCGACCGAACAGCCGCCAATGGCTGCGTGATCTCGCTATTGGGCCTTGCGGCGCTGGTTGGCTTCCTGATGCTGGTTTCGAGCTCTTGACCGTAGACCGGTGCTGCCCGGCGGTGGGCATGTTTCGATATGGGCCCCGAACGAAGGGATAGCCCCTACGAGCGTCGACTCGAGGTTAGTGATGGCAGGCTGATCCGTTGGCCATCGACCGCGCCGGCCGTATCAGCAGTGGGGACGCACTCCACAACGCCGCCCGGCACAGCACATCCGCGCTGGAGCCCGCCGTCTATCGTCCGCAACCGGTACGAAGGGACAGCGTGTGCATGGACGACTTCGATGGTTTCGTAGATTTCCGTTTACAATGAGGGAAGCACGCCCATACGAGCGGCAACAAGTCACGTTTTATGAATAATTTGCGAGCAATAAGCCGCTAACCCTGCGTGACCAACCATTCCTGTCTGGTGTCCGTAGTTGTGCGGAGTCAAGCCCATTCCTAGTTGAAACTCTCCGCGGCTCCTGATTACTTACGCGGCTTTCTTCGTCGACGTCGTCGTGTCGATCTTCAGCTCTCGCTTCAATGCGTCACGAAGCCTGGGCAGGTGCCGGTAGCCCATCACCTTGCGCAGGCGTGGCTCGATGTCCAGGAGCGCAGTGGCCAGCCAGCGATGGCGTTGACTCGAGTTCTGCCAGTGATCGACCTTCGCACAGCGCTCCTCAATGAGCGCGTTGATGGACTCGAGGCCATTCGTCGTCTTCAGCGACCGGCCCAGCACACCGTACACCCCGAGGCGATGCAACGTCAGGGTCTCGTCGAGGCCTTCCGCCAGACTGCCGGCCGCCGATTGGTTCCGATCCTCCAGCTCATGCTGGAGCGACTGGAGGGCGGCGAGGGCCTCGTCGTACTCCGGACGGTTGTAGGCGCGCTGGAGACGCTGCCGCCACACCGGCTGCTCACGCTTGGCCACGTAACTCACCACGTTCTCGCGCTTGTGCCACTGACACCGTTGCACTAGGGCGCGGTGGCGGAAAGCTTGTCGCACAGCCGCCCGGAGCCCCTTGCCGCCATCCACGATCACCAGCAGCCCCTGGGAAACATCGAGGCCCCGCTCGACCAAGGACCGGAGGAACGGGGTCAACACCTTCTCGTTCTCGGTGCCCGTCTCGACGAAGCCCAGGAACCGTTTGTCCCCCGTCATCGTGATGCCCAGCGCGACGACCATCGTCGACTCGGCGAACGTCTTGCCGTCCAGCACCAGGGCCACAACGTCCTCCCCGGAGAGGTCCCGCTCCTGGAGTTCGCGGAGTTTCGTCGCGCTGGCCTGAATGAACGCACGGGACACCGTCGACCCCGACAGGCCGATCGCCCCGGGAATCGCCTCGGCGGCCGCCGCGTAGTTGCGGCACGAGATCCCATACAGCACGCGCCGCAGCAACAGGTCATTGACGGCGCGATCGCCATGCAGCGCCTCGTACGACCGCAGTGGAATCTCGCGCTCCGTGACATGGCGAATCCGGGGCACGCGAATCGGCACGCGCTGGCCGGCCAACCCGACCGTCCCGGGGTTGCTGCCATGACGGCGCCCGCCGACTGACGGGGCTTTGCGGGCGTAGCGCTCGCCAGCCAACGCTGTCACTTCCTCGTCGAGCAACTCCTCGATGTGCATCAAGCCCAGCGGAACCAACGACCGGATCAACTCCACCTTGGCATCGACCTCCAGCTCGGCGTACTCCTCTCGGTCGATGACGTCGACCGCGCCCAACGTGTGACCTTTCTTGCGCTTCCTGACCGATCGTAGGACACTGCTCATCTCGGCTCCTTTCTCTCGTGGGCTGATGTCCGTCTTCTCAAACGTCATCAAACCACAGGGTTTGGAGCCGCTTCAATTTCCAACTAAGTTTCGCTCACACTCGTTGTGCGAGAAGATACACAAGTCTTTTATTAACAGTAATTGACTGCCTCTGCTCCGCCTAGACAGTCGTCCACGATGTGACACGCCTTCCAGGGCAGTCCTTGCTCCCATCAACAGGGAGAACGTGGTACCCATGTCTCCGGAATGAGGCCTGGGTTGACGGAGGGCACGTCCTGATGGACCCTGGACGGCGCGGCTCCGGATCCGCGAGGCGACGTCGCCAAGGCCGATGTGGCGCAGCCGCGTGTTCGCCCGGTGTGCCGCGCGGCTCCGGCCGGGCGACGGTGGCATCTGCGCGGCTCGGCACGTCGTAGGATGGAAAAGGGCCGACGCGGGATGGAAAGGCACGAGATGAGGCCGCACGAGAGCACAGCGGTTCTGATTTCGGGATCGACACGATCGATCCCGCGTACTCCATTGTCGCGTATGGCATTAGTTACGTTAGTTATGATGATGCCGACAAGGCCTTCATAATCAAATGACGTGCTGGCAGCGCTCCGGCCGTGGTCCCCTCGTCAATGCCCACGTTTCGAGCGGGAATCCACGGGACCATCGAAGCCGTCCACGCACCACCGTTGATCGCCAGTCGCGCGTGGAGGACATCGGTCAGTAGACGGTACACCGGTCGCCCGTGCACACCACGGTGGTCTCGGTCTTGCCCTCGTAACTGCCAGCAGGATAGGTGTCCGTCGCCCGGTAAATCTCTTCTCTACCGATGGGATGATGGATGTGCAGGACGACCTCCCTGGTCGTGCCCCTGTCGGTATACGTCGGCTTCCACGTGCGAGGAGGCGCCGCGCCGTGCCACGTCCAGTGGCCTACCGGTGCGTCGCTCGTCAGCGTCCGCGCGTCGTCCGACGTCTCCTGGCCGTCGGCCTGCCGCGGGGGCTTGGAGAGAATCGTCTGGTCACTCCAGACACAGCCGTGCCAGAGTGCCCCGAATTCCGCGGCTTCCCGGGACAGGATCGATGCAGACAGGTAGGACCAGGGACTCCCGTCGCCCTCGATGGCGTGCATGAGCGGGACGGCCCCCGGCGGCCGCGGAGGGTGCAGCCACGTGTCTTCGAGCCTGGGACATTCGTTCGGAGCGACCAGCGGGGCATCGGCCGGCACCGCCCAGATGATGCCGTTGCCGTTGCTGCCTTCCCGAAACACGTAGGCATGCAGGGCGAATCCTGCCTTGAGCCACAGCGTCTCGAAGACACGCAGCAGCGTGTGGGGGTCGTAGGGACTGGCGGACCAGCCGTCGGAGAGGCGCTCCTCCGGCGACAGATCGGGGTCTTCGGCGGGGACCCGTCTGGCCTGTTCGGCAGCCCACCGCAGGCGATTGACCCGTCTGATGGAGAAGGAAACGGACTGCATCACCGTTCGACACCGCACCGTGCATCGTCCGAGCGATCCATGCTCGCCGCCGTTACGCGCCAGAGCAACGCCGGATCGTGGATGGTAGATACGTCATGATCAATCATATCGATGATGCACGAAGAGTGGCCCCGGTTGTCGGAGCCCGCCGTCGATCACCCACACCACCCCGCTGGTGGAATGGCCTCACAGCGGCGGACACGTCGCGTATTGCCCGCTGCGGCGAGCCGAGAGGCGCCCGCGCGCCCCGCGTGTGTCGCAGGCGCCTCACAAGTCCTTCTCGGAGTCGTGACGGGCCTGGCGATCTTTGGGTTTGACCAAGACGATCTCAATGCGGGACGGCTTGAGGGCCTGCTCCGCCGCGCGTTGCGCCTCGTCCTCGCTGAGGGCTAGGATCTCGGTAAAGAGCCGTTGGGCCCGCGGATCGCCCTTGGCCGCGTCGATGGCCAGTCTGCGGATGATTGCCCGCTGCATCGCACGGTGACCGTGGTGCTTGTGCCGGTCGCTGTTGATTCGCCGCGCCGTTACACTGGGGCGATGAATGCGATCGACGAGAGGGCGTGCGGCAAGCCTGGGTGCGACAACTTTGGAAAGCCCGGCCTCAACATCGTGGGCCACGGCTGGTTTGTGACGAAGTCGGGCCGCCGGCGGCGGTACCGCTGCACAGTATGCGGGGGAACGCTCAGCACGAACACGGGGGCCGCGTACCGCGGTCTTCGCTGCAGTCGACGGGAGTTCGACCAGGTCGCGAGCCTACGAGTCGAGGGCGTCAGCATTTCTGCGACCGCCCGAGTGACGGGCCATTCCCGCACCACCATCGCGCGATGGCTCGAGCGAGCCGCGACAGCTGCCGCGTGCTTCAATCACCGGCGGCTGCGCGATTTCGACGTCATTGAGCTGCAGGCGGATGAACTCTGCACGTTCATCGGCAGCAAGCGCCGCACCCTGTGGCTGTTTGCGACGATCGAGGTGTGTTTCCGCTTGTGGGCCGGTAGTGTGCTCGGCCGCCGCTCCCATCGCAACACCAAGGCCGCGATCAACGACGTCATCCTCCGCGGACGCCTCGTTGGGTGCCCCCTGATCGCCACCGATGGCTTCGAGTACTACGTTGGGGTGATGGTGCGCCTCTTGGGTTCAGCGTGCGTCTATGGGCAAGTGCTCAAGACGCGGCGGAACAATCGTGTCGTTCGGGTCGAGCGGCGCGTGAAGATCGGCACGGCGAGCCGGCTGAACGCCGCGCTGTTGGCGTCGGAGGATTCCGACACCCTGAACACGTCGTTCCTCGAGCGCCTCAACCTCACGATTCGTCAAGGGTCGGTGTACTTGCGCCGGCGCTCGCCATGCCACGCTCGTGGCGCAGACCAGCTCCGCGGGCACGTCGAGCTCCTGCGGTGCTACTACAATTTCATTCGGCCGCACCGGGCGTTGAGGTTCGGGCGCGAGACCAGGACGCCAGCGATGCAGGCCGGTCTGGTGAGCCAGCGCTTGGCGTTGCGCGACATCTTCACGGCGGGCGGTCTCACGCGACGTATCTTTGTGGCCGTCGTGCACGTGTCCGTGACCGTCCAGCCCACGGAATCTGACGAAGCCGAGCTGTCGACGCGCTGCTCGCCGTCGGCTCGGAGACAGGCTGCCTGATCAACAGCGAACGGTGCAAGCACCTGAAGACCGTCGGCGGCCTGCGCAAGCTCCGGCACCGCGGCGTCGAACTCGTGGATTGGCAGCTTACCTTCGCCGCCGCAGCGTATAACTTGGTCCGGTTGCGGAACCTGGAGGCGACATGCCCGTGATCGCAGACCGCCAGTGGCGCCGGTCTGCCGTCGCAGTCCGCCCATACCGGTGCGTTGCCCACCGCGATCGGTCGCCATTCGCATGACACTCACAGAACCAGCCGCCAACCCGAGTTCTTCAGCACCCTGCTAGTGTAGCGATCACAAAGTAGCTCGTGCTTTCGGGCGTCGATGGGCTTGGCTGGCAAGAGGGCCGGAGCGGGTCCCGAGTGAGGGGCATCGTTCAGTTGGTCTGGACGAGACGCTTCACTGCCGGCCGGGCAGTGCCCGACGAAGATCATCGTTACCGGCCATGCCCGCAGGTACCGCACCCGCCCGTACCACAGTCGCCGCCGCAACCACCGCCGCACCCGCCCGTGCCGGTCTTGCTGGTGCAGCTGCTCTCGTTGGCGCACCCGGCGAACTGCTCACCTTTCGCGTTCGGCAGTTCGTACCGCAAACAGCACTTCAACCGGCCGCATAAGCCCGACAGCCGGGAGGGGTTCAGGCTCAGGTGTTGCCGCTTGGCCATCTTGATCGAGATGGGCTCGAACCGCTGCAGCCACGTCGTGCAACAGAGGGGACGTCCGCAGGTGCCATATCCGCCCAACAACTTGGCCTCGTCGCGCGGACCGATCTGACGCATGTCAATCCGGCAGTGGAACTGCGACGCGAGCTCTCGCACGAGCTCCCTGAAATCGACGCGGGCCTCGGCGGTGAAATAAAACACGAGCCGCGGACCGTCAAGCGCGTGCTCGACCTTGACCAGCTTCATCGCCAGCCCGCGCTCCTTGATTTTCATCCCGCACACCCGGTTGGCCTCGCGTTCGCGATGTTGTTGCGTCAGACGAGCCGTAACGTCCTGCGTCGAGACTCGCCGCAGGACGCGGCTCGTCGACGTGACTGCCGGGGCTCTACGCGCGGCAAGCTGTGGCACCGACCGAGCGACGGTCCCATACGCAAGGTGTTCGCCGCGAGTCACCACAACCTGCTCCCCCGCTCGGAGTGGTGGCTCGAAGTCGATCTCGGGCAGCAGAAAACGATGAGGACGCCCCACCGCATCGAACTTGACGCTCACGAACGGGGGCTGCGGCTCGCGCATCATCTCATCCTACAGCTGGCCCGCCAGCCGGTCTGCGATCACCGTTGGGCTGGCGTGTCGCTGGGCGGCGCCCATTGGCCGACCGACTGCCGCTCGTCCGGGATCGCGTCGCTCCAGGAAAGGACCCGGGGCACTCGGTAACATGATGTCTCAGGTGCCGCCGCGTGGGTAGCTTTGCCTGATCCCGTTGGGCCGGAGGATGGTATACGCCGTCTTCGGCGGGGGATACGTGGTCCAAAAGTGGCGGTCGCATTCCAGGCAGACCCAGAACTGATCGGGCTTCCAGGCTTCTCCGGGACCAGGATCCTTGAGGTCCATCAGCGCGCCACAGCGTTGGCAGCGCATCTGAAGGTCGCCATCAGCCATGGCCCGATTCTAGCACCGACCTCAAGGTGCGCCGCTCTCCAAGGAGGACGTCATGGCGGCGTATGTCAAAGTAGCGAACACCGATGACCTGCAGCCCGGACAAGCCAAGTTGGTCACCGCTGGGGACCAGCGGGTCGCCCTCTTCAACGTTGGTGGAACCTGCTATGCCATCAACGATACGTGCACCCATCAAGGCGGGCCTCTTTCAGACGGCACGCTAGAAGACGACGTCGTGACCTCCCCGTGGCACGGTGCCCGCTTCTCTGTGCGCGATGGTCACGTCCAGGGACCACCGGCTCCCGAGAGCGTCATGTCGTATCCAGTGCGGGTCACGGACGGCAGTATTGAAATTGAGTGTTGAGGGTGCGTCGGAAAACGGTGACGGCCTGAATGGGGTCGTCGCGGAGATCCCGCGCGGCGACGAAGAAAGGGCCGGCGGGGCTGACTGCCGGCCGCTCAGTGGACGTCCGAGGTCTGAGCTCCCGGCGAGATCACCCGCGCGATCATCTGGGTCAGCTCGTCGGTCGGCAGGTCGAACGGCCCGGAGGCGACTGCGCCACTCGGAATCTCGATCGCGATCGCGACCCCCGGGTCCGCGTCGGTCACGATCCAGCTCAGCCGCGCAGCGACACCTCGTCCCCACCGGTTCCGTCCCCGCTGTTGACCCGGTCGAACACCCGTAGTGTGGACAGCAGTACCCTCGCGCACGTCGGGGTCAGTCCAGCCGGCCGGCTCGGGGCCGTCGTAGGTCACGGTCTCGGCGACCACCTCGTTCGTCCCCTTCAGCAGTACCTCGACATCGAACGTCATCATGTAATCCTCATGCCTCGAGAGCAGGAGCAAGACCCTGGCTGCCGGTGCGCCACCAGCGCCTCCAGCTGCGCGCGAAACGCCTCGGGGTCGGTGACCGGCGCCTGACACGCAAAATCGCGACACAGATACGCGGTGGGCAATTCGTCCCGCATCTCCATGGCGCCCACCCAGGGAAGCCGCTCCGCGATCGCCCTCTGATGCGCTCCGGGCTCCACCACCAGGCTCACAACGCCCGGCAGGAAGAACGTGGTGAAGACCCGGTGCAACGCGGCGGTCGCGGTCGCGTCTCGCGCGCCCACGATGATCACCTGCGGCACCCCGCTGCGGTAGGTCGAGGCTGCCGCCATCATCATCGGCACGACCCGAGCCACCTGAGCCGACAGCGCCACCCGCCGCAAGGTGCGCTCAACCCGGTCGCCGTGCTCGCGGGCCTCGTCGCCACCCGACAGATGGGCCAGTGTCAACAGGTTCCAGACGGCGACAGACCCGGCGGAGGGCTCGGCGCCGTCATACTCCTCCTTCAGCCGCAGCAGCACGGTCGGATCGTCCCCAGTCGTGCTGAACCAGCCGCCGCCCTCCTCATCCCAGAACAGCCGGTTCTGCGTCGCCTGCAGCTCGCGAGCCCAGTCGAGCCACACCGGGTCGCCGCCGGCCTGAAACAGCTCGAGCAGTCCCCAGACGACGCATGCGTAGTCCTCGCTGTACGCGTCGATGTCGGCGTGGCCGTCGCGAAACCGGCGCAGCAGCACACGACGGTCTGCATCCCAGAGCCGATCGTGCAGAAACCGTGCGGCACGCGTCGCCGTCTCCTGGGCCGCGACCGACCCGGGCTCGTCGAGCGGCGTGACCCGCGCCGCGCGCGCAAAGGCGGCAATCATCAACCCGTTCCACCCAGCCAGCACCTTGTCGTCCAGATGCGGGCGCGGCCGCGCGGACCGCGCCTCGAACAGCCGCCCACGCGCGCCGTCGAGCACCGCCGTGACCGCCTCGACCGACCGACCGCTGAGCCGCGCCACGTCCTCCACACCGCGGGCCACGTAGAGCAGGTTCAGGTTCGTGAACTCGCCATGCGGGTCATGGGGCGCGTTGCCGTCCGGCTCGATGCCGCATCGGAACCGAACCACCTCGGCATCGTCACCGAACAGGTGCTCGATCTCCGGCTGGCTCCAGACGTAGAACGCCCCTTCGGTCTTGACGGCGTCGCTGCGACCAGCCTGCTCGGGCGGTATGCTGTCGGCATCCTCCGCCGAGAAGAACCCGCCGTCGGCATGTGACAGCTCGCGACGCACATACGCCAGTGTGTCGCCGGCCACCGTCGCGAACGACGGGTCGCCGGCTGCCTGCGCCGCTTCCAGACACGCCAGGGTCAGCTGCGCCTGGTCGTAGAGCATCTTCTCGAAGTGCGGGACCCGCCAGGCCGCGTCCACCGAGTAGCGGTGGAACCCGCCACCCACGTGGTCGCGCATCCCACCCGTCGCCATCGCCCGCAGGGTCTCGAGCACCATCTGCCGGGCCTCGACGTCCCCGGTGCGCGCATGCTCGCGCAGCAGGAACAGCAGCTCGGCGGGTCGTGGAAATTTGGGCGCATCGCCAAACCCTCCAGCGTGCCGGTCGAAGGTCCGGGCATACTCGCACACGCCGGCCGCCAACAGGTCCGCGTCCGGAATCTGGCCACCGCTGCCGTCCCGCCGGCTCTGCTGGGCGTCGCGTAGCCGCTCGATCACCCCGTCGGCCGAGCCGACGAGCCGATCACGCGACTCTCGCCAGTTCCGGGCGATCTCGGTCAGGATCTCCACGAACCCGGGCCGGCCCCACTGCGCGGACGGCGGAAAGTAGGTGCCTCCGTAGAACGGCTTCAAGTCCGGCGTCAGCCACACGCTCATCGGCCACCCACCCGACCCGGTCGTGGCCTGCACAAACGCCATGTAGACCCGGTCGATGTCTGGTCGCTCTTCCCGGTCGACCTTGATCGGCACGAAGTGCGTGTTGAGCACCTGCGCGATCTCGTCGCTCTCGAACGACTCGTGCTCCATCACGTGACACCAGTGACAGGTCGAGTAGCCGATCGAGAGAAAAATCGGCCGGTCCTCGTCCCGGGCGCGCGTGAAGGCCTCCGCGCCCCAGGGGAACCAGTCGACCGGATTGTTGGCGTGCTGCAGGAGGTAGGGGCTCGGTTCCTGGGCGAGACGATTGGGCATCGGTGGTGGGACTAGTGCCGTGTCAGGTCAGTGTCCAGAGCGGTGAGCCGCCGGTTCGACACGACTGCGGGACCGGGCCGGTGTGCCCATGAACAGCGTGGGTCGGGCGGCTCGCCGTTGACAGCTACGCCTCGCGCTCGAGGAGGCGAATGGTCAGGTCGTCGCTCTGCCCCAGACGTCGCAGCGCCAGCCAGGCGGCATGACCGGCATCTCGGGCAACACGGCGGTCCGAGACGAACCACCGGCTGCAGCAGGCGGTGGCTCGATCTCCGCGCACCCGCCGGCCCCGCTCGGTCAGATATACAGATTCCCGACTAGTCCCCCGAGAGCCGCGCTCAGCAGCGTCGACAACAGTATTCGCGAGCGTCCTCCATTGACGTCAGCATACCGGATTGGACCGGGCCGCAGAAATGAGGACCTCGATCCCCCCCGAGCCGGAGCGCCAAGCGGGCGCTATAATCCCGACATGCCAAAGTCACCGCTCTCGCCCACCCCACCGTGGACGCCAGCGACGACCGTCAAGCAGGCTCTTGCTTCGGCGACCGGTCTCGACTTGAATGGCAGCCAGGTCCTTCAGGGCCGCTCGTTGAGCGGTATTCTGCCTTCTGACTTCCGACGTGGCCGCCAGCGCGCGTTCGATGGTGTCCGCTGCTGTTTGCGTGCAGGCGCTGGTCGAAACGGCCAGCACGCTGCGGCGGGCTAGGCTGTGGCCGCCGGGCGTGACGCTGTGGGGCGTCTCCGGCGACCGCCCGAGGATGCATCGATGATCACAGAGAACGTCGAACCCGCTGCAGTGCTCGACGCGCTACGGGTCGTGCAAGACCCCGATCTGGGCCGCGACATTGTCAGCCTCAATTTCGTCAAGGAACTCCGGGTCGAGGGTGGGGAGGTCTCGTTCGTGATCGAGCTCACCACACCCGCCTGTCCGGTGAAGGAGCAGATGCACGACCAGGCGGTGGCGGCTGTCTCGGCGCTCGCCGGGGTCAGCGGCGTGACGGTCGACATGACCGCGAACGTCCGCGCGGTGGCGTCGCCCGAGGCGGGTCGCGCTCCGCTTCCAGGAGTGAAGAACATCATCGCGGTCGGCGCTGGGAAGGGTGGGGTCGGCAAGAGCACGGTGGCGGTGAACCTGGCGGTGGCGCTCTCGAGATACGGCGGGCGGGTCGGGATGATTGACGCCGACGTCTATGGTCCCAACATCCCGATCATGCTCGGCGTGCGGACCCAGCTGGAGACGGACGGGAAGAAGATTAAACCGGCCGAGAAGCATGGCATTCCGGTCGTCTCGATGGGGTTCATGACCCAGGACGACACGCCGATCATCTGGCGCGGACCGATGCTGCACGGCGTCGTCCAGCAGTTTTTCCGGGAGGTCCGGTGGAATGAGCTCGACTACCTCATCGTCGACATGCCGCCCGGGACCGGCGACGTCGCGCTCAGCTTGAGCCAGACCGTGCCGGTGGCGGGTGCCGTCGTCGTCACGACCCCCCAGACGGTCTCGGTGGCGGACTCGCGTCGCGCGGTCGGGATGTACAAGAAGCTGAACGTGCCGGTTCTTGGTGTGGTCGAGAACATGAGCCACTTCGTCTGCCCGAGTTGCGACCACGAGAGCGATATCTTCGGCAGGGGCGGTGGCGAGTCGGCGGCTGAGGAGATGGGTGTGCCATTCCTCGGGCGAATCCCGATCTACCAGTCGATCCGTGAGGGTGGCGACAGCGGGAACCCGATCGTAGTCGCCGAGCCGGACTCAGCCGCCGCGCGCGCGTTTCTCGACGTTGCGGAGCGCACCGCCGCGCAGGTCTCGATCGCGGCGCTCAGTCCAGCCACGGCGAGTGTGTCGTAGCCGCCTGCTGAAGAGCGGGACCGTCCGGCGTCTCAAGTCTAGGCTTTGGCTATTGGCTGTCGGGCATCACGATCTCGGCCTCGAAGACGCCTGGGATAATTACGTGCTCGGTGGCGGGTCAGGCGTCCCTTGACGTTGCTATCGCGGCCGATCGCGGTCACGTCAGCAGGCCGATGCGCGCCGGCCAGAGGTCGGTGCGTCAGGAGACGATCACCCAGGTCAGGGTGCAGGCCGCGCGCCGGGGACGCCGCGTGGTCCGGCTGACGGGCGGCGACTCGTATGTGCTCGGCCGAGGTGGCGAAGAAGCGGTGGCACTCCGGCTCGGCGCTGGCCGGGATCCCGGTCACCCACCGCGGTCTGGCCTCCGGGTTCGTCGTTTCGGGGCACGACTAAGTCGAGCTTCCGACCGGTCCTGTGCTCACTCGCCCCGGGTACGCTGACGGTGATCGTGCTGATGGGACTGGCGCACCGCAGTGCGGTCGCGGCCGGTCTGATCGAAGGGCCAGCCGAGGCGGCCGCCCCTGTCGTGTTCGCGGCGTCCACACCACGCGCGCGCACGTGGGTCGGCACCCTCGGGGACCTGGGTACGGCACCGGGCGCGACCGATGCCGACGAACCCGGCATGATCGTCATCGGGGACGTCGTCGATCTGCATGCGGTGCTCGCCATGTGCCCGGTCGACGTGTCGAGGGTAGCCGCCGAATCGTGAGGAAGGGCTGACGATGACCTGGAAGGAAGCACTGGGCGACAGCGTGCCAGCGGACCTGGCGCGTGAGATCGACACTTACGAGAACCAGATCGCCCTGAAGGGCCAGGGCAAGATCGACGACAAGGTGTTCGCCGAGACCCGCCTGCGACGCGGCACCTATGGACAGCGCTACGACAACGGCCAGCGGAACGACGGCACCGGCGTCAAGATGCTGCCGTTCCCCTCGAACGGGCGCACCAAGGGGCCCGACACCGTCTGGGACGCGCCCGGGATGCAGCGGATTAAGATCCCGTTCGGCGGGCTCACGGCGAACCAGATGGACACGCTTGCAGATCTGTCCGAAGAATACAGCGACGGCGTGTGCCACATCACCACCCGTCAGGACGTCCAGCTCCACTATGTCCACATCGACGACACCCCGTCATTGATGCGGCGGCTCGCCGCGGCCGGTATCACGACCCGCGAAGCGTGCGGCAACTCCGTCCGCAACGTGACCGCCTGCCCGATCGCCGGGGTCTGCCGCGACGAGACCTTCGATGTCACGCCGCATGCCGAGGCGTCGATGCGCTTCCTGCTCGGCCACCCCGATGTCCAGGACTTCGGGCGCAAGTTCAAGGTCGCGTTCTCCGGCTGCCGACAGCACGCCTGCGGGCTCGTCACCATGCACGACTTCGGCGCCATCGCGGTGACCCGCGAGGTAGACGGCGTCGAGCAACGCGGCTTTGAGGTGTATGTCGGAGGCGGGCTCGGGGCGGTGCCTCACCAGGCTCGGCTGTTCGAGCCGTTCATGACCGAAGACGAGATCCTGCCGACCCTCCAGGCGATCGCCCGGGTGTTCGCGCGCCTGGGCGAGAAACGCAACCGCGCCCGCGCCCGCATCAAGTTCCTGGTGGTGCAGCTGGGCCTCGACGAGTTCCGGCGGCTGGTGCGCAAGGAGCGGGCCGCGCTAGCGCACGATGACCGGTGGACCGCCTATCTGGATGGCCTGCCGGCCTACGGCGATCAACCGCTCAAGATCGGGCAGCCGCTCGACGATGAGTCGGGGTCGCCGACCTTCACGGCCTGGGCGCGCACCAACGTGTATCGCCAGCGTCAGCCCGGCTATGCGGTCGCGACGGTGAGTCTGCCGCTGGGCGACCTGAGCGGCTGGCAGCTCCGGCGGCTGGCGGACGTGGCGCGGCGGTTCGTCGGTGACACCGTCCGGACCACGGTCGAACAGAACATCGTGCTGCGGTGGGTGCGCGAGTCGGATTTGCCGGCGCTCCATGGCGAGCTCGAGTCGATCGGGCTAGCGAGACCCGGGGCCGGGTCGATCGCGGACATCACGGCCTGCCCCGGCACCGATACCTGCAAGCTGGGTATCGCGTCGTCACGAGGGCTGGCGGCCGAGCTCGAGCGCCGGCTCGGCGAGCAGATGGAGACGCTGGACGAGGCGGTCAAGCAGCTGCGGATCAAGATCAGCGGCTGCTTCAACTCGTGCGGACAGCATCACATCTGCGACCTGGGGTTCTACGGCGTCAGCCGCCACGTCGGGGGTCACATCGTGCCCCACTTCCAGGTGGTGCTCGGCGGCAAGTGGGTCGACAACGCCGGCGCCTACGGGCTGGCCATCGGCGCGGTGCCCGCGAAGAACATCCCGGAGGTGGTCCGGCGCATCACGGACCGCTTCGTGAGCGACCGGCAGGGAGCGGAGACCTTCTACGACTTCACGACACGGGTCGGCAAGCGGGCGCTGCGGGAGATGCTGGAAGACCTGACCACAGTACCGCCCCACGAGGTGAACTCGGACTTCTACCGGGACTGGGGCGACCCGCGCGAGTTTGGCATCGGCGACATGGGGGTGGGCGAATGTGCCGGGGAGGTGGTCTCCCTGACCGAGTTCGACCTCGTGGGCGCCGAGAGCCAGGTCTTCGAAGCGCAGCTCCAGCTCGAGGCGGACAACTTCGCGCGCGCGGACGCGCTCGCCTACGGAGCGATGCTCCAGGCCGCCAAGGGGTTGATCAAGACGGAATTCATCGACATCTCGAACGACCCGGCCCAGATCGTCGCCGAGTTCCGGTCACGCTTCTTCGACACCCAGCTCTTCGTCGACAAGTATGCCGGCGGGAAGTTCGCGCAGTATCTCTTCCGGCGTCACGCTCGAGGCGAACGGCCGGCCGACCGGAACACGGCCCGTCAGCTGATCGAAGAGGCCCAGCTGTTCCTGGAAGCCACGCACGCCTGTCAGGCGCGGCTTGCGAGTCAGCCAGTGATCCCGTCGACGGGTGGCCGGCCGGCGCTCACCGAGAGGCTGTAACGTGACGGCCGTCAGCACTACCCCGAGGACGCCCGACGTTGCGAACCTGCAGCGGATCGTGTTGAAGATCTTTCTCGACGAGGAGTCGGTGCTCGAGCCCAGCGACGTCATCCCGGTGTTTCACCCTTGGATCCAGACACAGGCCGTGGACGGGCTGCTCATCGACGTCGCGGACTACTCCCACATGGCGACCGGACCGTGTGTCCTGCTCGTGGCCCACGAGGGACACTACGTCCTGCACCGGGCCGGGAAACGGCTCGGGCTGCAATACGCGCGCCGGCAACCGCTCGATGGCGCGCTGCCTGACAGGCTGGCAGCGCTGGGCCGGATGCTGCTGCGCGCGGGACGGCTGCTCGAAACGGACCCGTCGCTTGTCTGGACCCGTGCGGTTCCGGGGAAACGAGATTGAGTGCATTGCCAACGACCGCCTGCTGGCCCCGAACCGGCCGAGACGCTCACGGCGTTCCGCCCCGCCCTGGATGCGTTCCTGACCACCCTGTCCGCCGGTGCCGGTTGAACCCTGACGCGCGAGGCAGACCCCGCGCGCCCGGTTCGAGATACTCGCGCACACGGCAGGTGCGGCAGCGCTCGACGCGATCGCCGAGCGTCTCTAGCGGTCCGTGGTGAACAGAGCGCTCCGGTTTCTCCCTTCTCCTGCCTGCCTTGATCGGTGCGCGTCGTGACGTTGCCGAAGGGGGAGAGGGTCGGGGTGAGGGCCGCGGGAGCTCTTGGCAATCCGGTAGTACCAGTAGGTTTCGGGCCGCAGCCCCTGCGAAAGAGGCGGGTATCGTAACCGGCACTCTGCATTAGGGTTACTAATACGTGGCATTCAGATCATTAGCCCTTCATGTGATCCGGGGAGGCCCGCGTGCGAGTGAGATCATCGACCCCGCCAAACGGTCTCGGCGACGCCTGACAACCCGACATCTCATCTAGACCGGGATTTCCATTTTGCCTGCCCCGGATGGCACCGTTATACACCAGACGGCCGCCTAACGCACCAGATTTTGTTCGTCGCACAATCGTCCGGCTCCAGAGGTGGTCACCTCAGCCCGCGCCGACCTGGAGCACCAGCTTTCAGGGCGTCATCTCAGACACCGCTCCTCACTTGTACCCTTCTTCGCCAACGTTGCACTTCAGGCCGCGCGTCAGCCTCCCGGCACTGGCAGCGCCCAGATCCTCCGCAGCATGTCGCCGAACAGCCGCCGGGTCAGATGTCCTTCTGCCAGGAGGAGCCAGTAGTACCGGGCGTGCTTCACGAGCCGGCCCCCGGTCTTCACCAGCCGCTGCTGGAGACTCGTGAGCGACCAGCGCTTGATCCGTGGCGGCAGCACCAGTCTGCGCCAGAGGTTGCCCAGGTTGTAGGCCAGCACCGCGAGCTGGAGCCGCACCTCGTTCGCCCGGAACCGATGACACGACAACCGCGTCCAGTTGGTCGCCTGCTTGCCTTCCTTGATCCATTGCTCCGCCGTGCCGCGCTTGTTGTAGAAGCGGACGACCGAACGGCTCGGCAGGGTCATGTTCGTCACGATGAAGCCGACACGGGGGAACAGCTCCCCGCTGTGGTGCTCCACCTTGGCGACGATCCGTCTGGGCGTGGTCCAGCTCTTCGCCTGGTAGCGGAAACTCTTGTACCGTACCAACGGCTTGCAGCTCGGCCGTCCTGGCGGACGAAAGAGGATGTCTTCGACCGCCACCTCCAAGTTCTTGTTCGCCGGCATGCGGATGGCATAGTCAACGTCGCGCTGCTCGAGCGCGTCGTAGATCTCCGGCTTGGCGAACGCCGCGTCCGCGCGAAACGCCACGCGCGGCATTGTCAAGTTGAGGCCGCAAGTGGCAGAGTACGCCGATGACGAGCCAGCCGCCCAGCTATCGCGGATACCGATTCCCCTCAGAAATCATCAGTCACGCCGTCTGGCTCTACTACCGTTTCGGCTTGAGTTTCCGAGATGTCGAAGATCTCCTTGCCGAACGGGGTATCACCGTGACGTATGAGGCGATCCGGCTGTGGTGCCGGACGTTCGGGCTCAACTACGCAAGGCGGTTGCGCCGCCGCCGGGGCCGCCAGGGCGACACCTGGTATCTGGACGAGCTCTTCGTGAAGATCCAGGGGCAGCAGCAGTATCTGTGGCGTGCCGTGGACGAGGACGGCGACGTCCTCGACATTCTCGTGCAGTCGCGGCGCAATCGGCGGGCGGCCACACGGTTCTTCCGGAAGCTGTTGAAACGCCAAGGCCGCGAGCCTCGCCGGCTGATCACAGATAAGCTGCGCAGCTACTCGGCGGCGCACCGTACCGTGATGCCGTCCGTGATCCACAGTACCCAGCAGTACGAAAACAATCGCGCGGAAGTCTCGCATCAATCAACCCGCCAGCGGGAGCGGCAGATGCGCAGGTTCAGGTCGGCCGCCCATCTGCAACGGTTCGCCTCGGTGCACGGCGTCGTCCAGAATCTCTTCCGGGTCGGACGTCACCTGCTCCGGGCAGCTCACCACCGTGAGTCAAGCCCATTCCTAGTTGAAACTCTCCGCGGCTCCTGATTACTTACGCGGCTTTCTTCGTCGACGTCGTCGTGTCGATCTTCAGCTCTCGCTTCAATGCGTCACGAAGCCTGGGCAGGTGCCGGTAGCCCATCACCTTGCGCAGGCGTGGCTCGATGTCCAGGAGCGCAGTGGCCAGCCAGCGATGGCGTTGACTCGAGTTCTGCCAGTGATCGACCTTCGCACAGCGCTCCTCAATGAGCGCGTTGATGGACTCGAGGCCATTCGTCGTCTTCAGCGACCGGCCCAGCACACCGTACACCCCGAGGCGATGCAACGTCAGGGTCTCGTCGAGGCCTTCCGCCAGACTGCCGGCCGCCGATTGGTTCCGATCCTCCAGCTCATGCTGGAGCGACTGGAGGGCGGCGAGGGCCTCGTCGTACTCCGGACGGTTGTAGGCGCGCTGGAGACGCTGCCGCCACACCGGCTGCTCACGCTTGGCCACGTAACTCACCACGTTCTCGCGCTTGTGCCACTGACACCGTTGCACTAGGGCGCGGTGGCGGAAAGCTTGTCGCACAGCCGCCCGGAGCCCCTTGCCGCCATCCACGATCACCAGCAGCCCCTGGGAAACATCGAGGCCCCGCTCGACCAAGGACCGGAGGAACGGGGTCAACACCTTCTCGTTCTCGGTGCCCGTCTCGACGAAGCCCAGGAACCGTTTGTCCCCCGTCATCGTGATGCCCAGCGCGACGACCATCGTCGACTCGGCGAACGTCTTGCCGTCCAGCACCAGGGCCACAACGTCCTCCCCGGAGAGGTCCCGCTCCTGGAGTTCGCGGAGTTTCGTCGCGCTGGCCTGAATGAACGGCGGGACACCGTCGACCCCGACAGGCCGATCGCCCCGGGAATCGCCTCGGCGGCCGCCGCGTAGTTGCGGCACGAGATCCCATACAGCACGCGCCGCAGCAACAGGTCATTGACGGCGCGATCGCCATGCAGCGCCTCGTACGACCGCAGTGGAATCTCGCGCTCCGTGACATGGCGAATCCGGGGCACGCGAATCGGCACGCGCTGGCCGGCCAACCCGACCGTCCCGGGGTTGCTGCCATGACGGCGCCCGCCGACTGACGGGGCTTTGCGGGCGTAGCGCTCGCCAGCCAACGCTGTCACTTCCTCGTCGAGCAACTCCTCGATGTGCATCAAGCCCAGCGGAACCAACGACCGGATCAACTCCACCTTGGCATCGACCTCCAGCTCGGCGTACTCCTCTCGGTCGATGACGTCGACCGCGCCCAACGTGTGACCTTTCTTGCGCTTCCTGACCGATCGTAGGACACTGCTCATCTCGGCTCCTTTCTCTCGTGGGCTGATGTCCGTCTTCTCAAACGTCATCAAACCACAGGGTTTGGAGCCGCTTCAATTTCCAACTAAGTTTCGCTCACACTCACCACCGTCTCTTGAGGGCCCGTTCGTTCCGTCAGTGGGATGAGGTTACGTGTGCCTGCTGACCGAGACTCGGGCGCTCAGCGCCCAGGGAGAAAACGCGCGCTCGTCGGCAACTTGACAATGCCTGTCAATGACATTGAGACACCAAGGGTCGAGTAATTAGAGTCGCGTTCCGATCGATCATCTCGAGCCCGGCATCTTCGTCTTGGTCTTGAATCCGGGCGACCCGTTGGTTGTCCGTGTGGACGATCGTCGTTCCTGGGGCATCCTGACGCGCCGATTTCTTGACGGGCGGATTGATCCAGACGGCCGTCGGCAGATCGGCCGATCGCGGCGGTCCGTTCACGAAGCGCTCCGGATGGGCCGTGTAGGCGGCCGCGAGTACCTGCTGCCGGTGCGCGCGGACCGGGGCGGCCTGCCCGAAGTGCACGACCGCGGGCGTGAGAAAGCCCAGGCCGCTGTGGCGGTGCTCGTGGTTGTACCAGGGAAAGAAGCTCTGCCCAAAGGCGCGCCCGTCCGCGATCGAGCCGAAGCGCTCCGGAAATAGCGGACCGTACTTCAGCGTCTTGAACTGGGCTTCAGAAAACGGATTGTCGTTCGAGACGTGCGGCCGACTGTGGGTCTTGGTGACTCCGAGGTCGGCGAGGAGCAGCGCCACCGGTTTACTCTTCATCGACGTGCCGCGGTCCGCATGGAGCGTGAGCTGGCCCGGGTGAATGCCGTGCTTGGCGCAGGTGTCGGCGATGAGACGCTCGGCGAGGACCGCACTCGCGCGCGGCGCGATCATCCAGCCGACCACGTAGCGACTGAAGATGTCGAGGATCACGTAGAGATAGAAGTAGGTCCACGTGGCCGGCCCACGCAGTTTGGTGATATCCCAGCTCCACACGGCGTTCGGGCGGGTGGCCAGGAGCTCGGGCGCGGCGTAGTGCGGGCGACGGACCTGATTGCGCCGCTCTTTGATCTCGTGCGCAGCGTCGAGGACGCGATACATCGTGCGCGGCGAACAGAGGTAGGTCCCCTCATCGAGCAACGTGGCGTGCACCTGCGCCGGCGCCTGATCGATGAAGCGCGTGTGGAGCAGATCTAAGACGCTCTGACGCTCGACCGGATCCAGCGCGCGGGGTGGCGCCGGGCGCGGGCGCGCGACCGCAGCCGGTCGACGCCCCCGATACAGCGAGGCCCGCGAGAGGCCCAACACCCGACACGCCGGTGCGGCACCCAGTGTGGGCGTCGCGTCGTCCACCGCGATCATCAATCGTCCCCGTCGCTCACGAACGGTTTCAGGGGGATCTGTAGGAGCTCGGAAACTTTTTTTGGAATGCGAGCAAGGCTTCCGCCCGGCGCAGTCGCGACGTCAACCGACGGTTCTCCTGCTCGAGCTTCTTGAGCTGCGGATCGACAGCCGTCGGCTTCCGCCCACGCGTCTTCGGCATCAACCCGGCCTCGCGTTGCTGACGCCACGTGCCCAGGTGCGAGGAGTAGAGCCCCTCCGCCCGCAGGAGTTGTCCCAGCTCGCCGTGCCCCCCACAGGCGTCTGCCCGCCGGAGGATGTCCAGCTTGTAGGCGGTCGTAAAGCGCCGACGCGCGTGGCGCGCGGGAACTTCGGAATCAGGAACAACGGGCACGACGTCGGGCTCGAATGTGGGAGACCCTCCGCTCCGGGCCGCCTCGCTTCGCTCGTCGCCCCTGTGCTCCGGCTCTCCCACACTCGACTGGGCGGCCACGATCGAACGGATCTTGCTCATCAATGTCCTGACACCTCCCCACCCTCAACACTAATTGCCGGTGCGGTAAGTGTCTCAGCTATCTTGGCAGGGAGGGGACGGCCACGACGAGGAACTGAAACACGTGGGGACAAGGCGACATACGGGGCGAGCCGAGCAGAGGCTCTCGGCGGGCACGAACGTCGCGACCCGGCGAGCGTCCAGCGTAGAATCAGCCCGTCGGACGGCGTCGATCGGGTTCTTGGACAGCACGGGCGTCATTCTCCAGTAATCAGTGGTCCGAAGAAACCGGGCATGTCAATGTGGATCATCATCGCGATGCCGTCGACGACGCCTCAGGTGGCGGCGCCGTTGGTTATAGTCGGGTTTCTGGAGGGCGGACCCTCATTTGAAGCACGGCCTGCATAGAGAAGGGACAGGACGGGATTGGCAACAGAGCAACGGCAATCGGTGTTTCCACAGGCCAGGATCGCTTCCGGGGGCTCGTTGCTGACACCGCAAGGGAACAATGTTCATACGGTGTACGTGGATCTGTCGGGGGAGGTCGAGACAAAGGGCTTGTGCCTTGTCAAGGCGACGGAGCCGCAGTACGACCTCGCGACTGCGTCCACGATCCGCCTGTCGCTCCCGAAGGTGTTCCGGCACACGGGCGGCGAGGTGTTGATACAGGACGAACAGGAAGGGCGCGCTCGAACCTCGGCCAGCGAAAGCGTTGACGTGCCGAGCAAGGAGCCGGAACTAGTGGGTGAGAGGGTGTCGGCCCTAAACGCGGCGCTACAACTCGGCCGTACGAAGATGTCGGTGAGCGGTAGCGATAAGAGTAAGCGGTCGAACACCAGCGCGGCTGCGGTGACCTTCGGGAGGGACTGCCTGATCTATTGCACGTCGATGCGGCCTACGAAGGACGAAGAGGAGGCGTGGAGGAGGTCGTTGCCAGACCGCTATACCAGTTTCACGCCCATCTATCGTCCGACCCAGTTCGCCCAAGGTCTGGGGCTTGGCGTGTGCGAACACATCGGTGCTCGCGGGCAGGCGAAGCCGGCGCGGGCGGTGTTCAACGGATTCAGGACCGTGGAGGAGCCGCGCCGGGGCCAGATGGTGCTACACGGGCCGATGCTGTACGTGGAGAGCCCCTACAGCTGCATCACCGAGGCCGAACCGGGGCGTTGGTGCGCTGATTCAGCGCGGTGGGCGAGCAGTGGCCGGCATGTTGACCATCGCGACCGCCGGCGGGTCATGATCTCGATGTGAAGTCGAGAGTGCATCCGAAGTACAAGACAACGTATCGCGTCGGGAACTGGGCCGAGTACGACCGAGCCCTCGTGCGGCGAGGCGACGTCACCCTCTGGCTCACGCCCGACGCGATCGCCACGTCGGCAGCGGCTGGCGTCGGCAGGCGGAGCGGGCAACTCCAGTATTCCGATCTCGCCATCGAAACCGCCCTGACGCTCAGTCTCATCTTCCACTGACCGTTGCGTCAGACCGAGGGCTTCTTGACAGCGATCTTCGGGATGCTGGGCGTCGATCTCACGGCCCCCGATCACACCACGCTCTCGCGACGCGGTCAGCATCTCGCCCTCGCGCTTCGGCCCGCCCGCCTGGGCACCAGCCTGCACCTCATCGTTGACAGCACCGGACTGTCCATCGTCGGCGACGGTGAGTGGGCCGCGGCGAAACATGGGGGCCGAGGGCGACGCGGCTGGAGGAAGCTCCATCTCGGCGTGGACGGGTCCCGTGTGATCGTGGCCTGCGCGCTGACTGAGCCGACGGCCGATGACGCGATTACGGGGATCAGTCTGGTCGACGAGGTGGATGGACACCTCACCAGAGTGACGGCGGATCCGGCCTACGACACGCTCGCGTTCTATGGTGCGGCCGGTGCGCGAGGGGCGCGGGTCGTGGTGCCGCCGACCAAGACCGCGTCGTTGTCTCGACGGGGCGCCCGATCAGGTGCCCGCGATCGGACGATCAGGAGGGTGAAGGCGCTCGGACGGCGACGGTGGAAGAAGGCGTCTGGTTACCATCAGCACGCGCGCGTGGAGAATGCGTTCTTCCGGTACACGTCGATCGTCGGCGACTGTCTTCGGGTACGCAGTTCATCGGGGCAACGGCGTGAGGCCGTGCTCGCGTGTAACGTTCTGAACCGGATGACCGAGCTTGGCAGACCCGTCTCGTACCGCATCGGTAGGTGACGGGCTCGACGGTTTGAAGCGCGTAGGCCTGCCCGCATCCGCGCACCAACGCCGCGCTGTGCCGCCGAGGTCAGATGTCGAAGGACTTGCCCGTTACGTCGCAGCACGCGCTAAAGCCGGATCACGAAACGATGCCGCGTCGAACAGCCCGACCTCCGTAGCGGAAGTGCCGGTCACCGCTACGACTTGTTGCCGTCATCTGACTGTCGCTTGCGAAACGGCATCGTGAGACTGCGCCAGAACACCTTCATGATCACGCCGGCCGCTGCAGTGCCCCCAAGGAGCACCTGAAGCAGCATGCTGCCGGCGCCCGGGTCGAGATAGGCCATAGCGGGCGCCTCGGCCGCCAGAACCGTCACCATCACGAGGAACACGAACCGCGTGCTATCCGCCATGTCGAAGCTCCCTGTCGGCCGAGGCGACGAGGGCGCAGGTCCCCCTTTCGCGGTGGCCGCCGAGTACGTCGCGCCTGGTCCAGTGCCCTGTCCCTACTCGCTCGCGCAACATACTAGTGGCCTGTATCGGGTAAATCAATAGCGCTCACCAGCCAGACGCGGCTCGAAATGGATCGACGGCGGTTACGTAGTCGCCACCGCATCGTGAAAAACGCACTAACAATGCCGCGCCGCCCGGCGCCGCAGCTCTTGCGCTCGGGTGAAGACCGTCCGAGAGAAGTCGAGCTTGTAGCCGACCCGGCTGTTGTCCCGGGCCGGGCCGCTTCCCTTGGGGAAGTAGCCGTTGACCACCACGAACCGCCCGCGGGCGGTCTGGAAGTGCCCGGCCATGAACCGCCCCTCTCGGTCGAACCGCGGTACGCCCAGGGAGGTTTCCACCCGGACGGGCTGGAGCTTCGAGTAGAGGCCGACACCGCTATAGCCCCGGCGCTCGGCGACCGTGAACGCCGTGTGCCAGCCCGGCGGCCGACGGGCGGCCGGTGGGATGTCCTCGGGCCGCGCGCGGACCTCCTGGACGCCGACAATATCGGCGCCGGACCGGTCCACAAAATCCACGAACCCGTGCCGGACACCCGCGCGAATCCCGGTCGGGTAGACCAGGGTCGTTGCTGACCCTGGCCCCCCACAGATCCGGACGTGCGGGTTCTGCCGCATCCGGCTCCTCGACAGACAGCTTCGCTACGCGCCGTCGCGTACCCGCTGGTCCAGGAAGCCAGGCGATGGCCACCGCCATCCCTACGGCGTGTCTGGCCAGTTCGGCTATCCGTTGTCGTGACGTGGAGACGGGACCCAACCTCGGTGTGTTGGCCGTCTTTCCCTCCAACGGTGCCACCTGCCGGTGCCCCCTTCCCTCCACGGGGTCTCGTGGGCTCAATGCCCCCGCTTCGGCGGTACTATGAGACACTCCGACTCCTCGCCGCCCATCCCCCCGCGCTTCGTTGCCTTCGCCCGGCGGTACCATCCGAGCACCTGCGGTTCGCTCCGTCGGACGCCAGGTGCGACGTCCACGGCCTCGGGCTTGGTGAGCCGGTGCCCGCGCCCCGGCGGTCTTTACGATGGAGACGACGAGGCCTCCCGGGTTCCCGGGAAACCCACCCGCACGCATGCCACGCGCTCCGACCCCGGCGAGGTCGCCGCCTCCACGGCCTCTGAGACGCGGCGAGATGACCTTCCGTCCAACGCACGACGTCGGCCCTCGCACTTAATGCATTTCGGGGCTCAATTACGCGGCCTACGGGCTCCCTGTGAACGCTTCGCGCCCTGGGTCACCCCAGGCCCACGCATCACTCGGTTCCGGCTGGCGGCCGACCTTGGCCGGATGGGATTGGATACCCACAGGGTTTCGAACAAGGTTTCGAAGATCACATCACGTCATCTTGTCCCCCTTGACCGGGCTTTCCCGGCACACGCGTTGGTGCATGAAGACCCTCTGCGGGTAGGGCGGCTTGGCTCGCACTTCTCGTGATCCTCCGCAGGAGCCACACTACAGAGATGAAGTCGAAGGTTCATCCCACGTATAAGACGAAGTACCGCGTTGCGAATTGGCCGGCCTACAATCGGGCCCTCGTTCGCCGCGGTGATGTGACGGTGTGGTTGTCCTCGGAAGCGATCGCTGCCTGGACACCCCGCCGGAGCGGCCGGCGGGGCGGGCAGCGACGGTACTCGGATCTTGCCATCGAGACCGCCCTGACCCTGCGACTCATCTACCATCTCCCGCTGCGCCAGGCCGCAGGGTTCCTGCACGCCCTGTTCGGGATGATGCGCCTCGACCTCTCCGCTCCCGACTATACGACGCTCTCCCGGCGCAGTCAGCATCTGAGGCGCCATCTGCGATCGGTCCCGCCCGGCGAGGGCATCCATCTCGTGCTTGACAGCACGGGTCTGTCCATCGTCGGGGCAGGTGAGTGGGCGGCCGCGAAACACGGTGGCCGCGGCAGACGTGGCTGGCGGAAGCTCCACCTTGGCGTCGATCAGTCAGGCGTGATCCGTGTCCACACGCTGACCGAGGCGACGGGTGATGATGCGACCACTGCCATCGATCTGCTCACCGCGGTCAAGGGCCCTCTCGTTCGCGTCACTGCTGCCGCCGCCTATGACACGGTCGCCGTCTACGAAACGGCGACGGCGCGGGGTGCGACAGTCATAATCCCACCGGCCAAGACGGCGAACATCTCTGGCCACGGCCCGCGGTCGCCCGCGCGGGATCGGACGGTCACGTTGGTGAAGCAGCTCGGCCGGCGCAGTTGGAAGCAGGTGTCAGGGTACCATCGTCAGGGCCTGGTGGAGAACACGTTCTTCCGCTACAGGTCCATCATCGGCGATGGCCTTCGCGCCCGGAGTCCAGCTGGCAGGGGAGTGAGGCCGTCCTCGGCTGTGAGATCCTGAATCGGATGACCGCCCTCGGCCGACCAGTGTCATATCGCATCGGCACGTGAGGATCCTGTCGGTTGGCATCGTGCGGGCCCGTGACGATTCGTGCAACAACGCGTGTGCCGGGAAAGCCCGGTCAAGGGGGACAAGATGACGTGATGTGATCTTTGAAACCTTGTTCGAAACCCTGTGGGTATCCAATCCCATCCGGCCAAGGTCGGCCGCCAGCCGGAACCGAGTGATGCGTGGGCCTGGGGTGACCCAGGGCGCGAAGCGTTCACAGGGAGCCCGTAGGCCGCGTGATTGAGCCCCGAAATGCATTGAGTGCGAGGGCCGACGTCGTGCGTTGGACGGAAGGTCATCTCGCCGCGTCTCAGAGGCCGTGGAGGCGGCGACCTCGCCGGGGTCGGAGCGCGTGGCATGCGTGCGGGTGGGTTTCCCGGGAACCCGGGAGGCCTCGTCGTCTCCATCTTAAGGACCGCCGGGGCGCGGGCACCGGCTCACCAAGCCCGAGGCCGTGGACGTCGCACTTGGCGTCCGACGGAGCGAACCGCAGGTGCTCGGATGGTACCGCCGGGCGAAGGCAACGAAGCGCGGGGGGATGGGCGGCGAGGAGTCGGAGTGTCTCATAGTACCGCCGAAGCGGGGGAATTGAGCCCACGAGACCCCGTGGAGGGAAGGGGGCACCGGCAGGTGGCACCGTTGGAGGGAAAGACGGCCAACACACCGAGGTTGGGTCCCGTCTCCACGTCACGACAACGGATAGCCGAACTGGCCAGACACGCCGTAGGGATGGCGGTGGCCATCGCCTGGCTTCCTGGACCAGCGGGTACGCGACGGCGCGTAGCGAAGCTGTCTGTCGAGGAGCCGGATGCGGCAGAACCCGCACGTCCGGATCTGTGGGGGGCCAGGGTCAGCAACGGCCCTGGTCTACCCGACCGCGCGACGACGTCGCGTACTACGGTCTGCGGTTCATGGGCTACTTCGTCACCGACCCGGACACTGGCAGGATCGTGGGACAGTTTCCGCATCTCTATCCGATCTGGATCGCGATCGGATACGGAATAGACGGCCTGACGGGTGCGCGACAGACAATCGGCGCGTGGGGAATCTTGGGCGTGCTGGCGTTGTACTTCGTTGGGGCTCGTCTCGTTGGATCGGTACCGGCGTTCACCGGTGCGGCCTTGCTGGCCGTGCATGTCACGCAGGTGTGGTTCAGCCGGTATCCGAACTCCGAACTGGTGCTGCAAGCCATGCTGCTGGCGGCGCTGCTCGCTTTTGCGCGAGCGCACATCGACGACATTCGATTCTTCGGCCCGGTCGCGGCCACGCTATTCGGCCTGTCGGTATTCACTCGTTTCTCGGCCGTCCTGGGACTCATGGCGGTGGCCGTGGCGTTGCTGATCGGCATCATCGACGATCGGCGTCCGCGGGCCAGTTTCATCGTCGTGCTCACGGTCTGGCTTGCTGCGGCCGGCCTGTACTTCGGCCTGATCATCACGCCATATGCCGAGCAGCCGATTGGTTTTGTCCGTAACCTGCAGCCGCAACACATCGCGCTCCTCGTGATCGGTGCGCTGGCCGCCGGGGGGTTCTATGCCGGCGCACGGTATGACGCGTTCAAGAAACTGGTGCGACGCTGGCTTCCGGCGACCCTCGTCTGCCTCGTGGTGGCCAGCGCCATCTACGCGTACTTCTTTCGCTTTTCGGCCGGGCGGCTGGCCGAACACGATGCGGCCGCGCTGCGGACGTATGCCGCCTACTATGTGTCCCCGTACGGCCTCGCGGCGGCGCTGCTGGAATTCGTCCTCGTCGTGCGGCAATCATTTTGGCGGGGCCCGGCTCTAATTCTGACGACGGTCGCTTTTGCGTTCTTCTTTTTCTACAAGGTCCGGATCGTGCCTGAGCACTTTTGGATGGCCCGGCGGTTCCTTCCGGTGATCTTGCCCGCGTCACTCTTGCTGATTGGCGCCGTCGCCTTTTCAGGTGTTCGGCGCCCGTGGCCGTCAGTGCCACGGCAACGCGTGGCATACGGGGTGCGCTTCGCGATCGGACTGGCCTTCGTGCTCCTGCTCGGCCGTCAGTTCGCGATCGCGTCGGGCCCGATTCTCGACCACGTCGAGTACGCGGGTATCATTCCGCGGCTGGAAGTGCTCGAAAACCGGTTCGAGGATCACGACCTCCTTCTCGTCGAATCGCGTGCAGCGTCGGATGTTCATGTGCTGGCGTTACCGCTCGCGTACATTTATGCACGCAATGTCCTCGTCTTGAGTGACGCCAGCCAGGACAAGCTCGTGTTTCTCGAGTTTCTGACGTGGGCGCGCACGCAATATGAAGACGTCTATTTCCTGGGAGGTGGCGGCACTGACCTGTTGTCGAACGACGTCGCCGTGACGCCGGTGGACAGCGATCGATTTCAGATTCCCGAATATGAATCGCCGTATAACGGCTATCCGAGAGGTGTTCGGTTCAAGGAGTTCGACTTCGGCTTGTATCGGTTCGTGCCGCCCGTGGAGGCACGTGGTCCCTTCATCTTGGATGTCGGCATCATGGATGATCTGCACGTGCGACGCTTCCACGCGAAGGAGCAGATCCAATCATCCGGCGTCACGTTCCGATGGTCACGTGACCGATCGTTCATCTCGATAGCCGGGGCGTCGGCCGACAGCCGCACCGCGACCCTCTGGCTGAGCGACGGAGGGCGTCCACCGGGGGTGGCGCGTGCACGGATCCAGATGTTCATCAATGAAACATTGCTCGGCGAAGCTTCCCTGACCTCGGAATTTCTCCCCTATTCGTTTGACATCCCGGTCGAGATCGCGGCGGACATGACGCGAACCGGCAACACGACCCCTCTGCTCATCACCGCGAATACGTGGAACCCGGGACAAGTGCTCGGCACGCCGGACGATCGTGAGCTCGGCGTCATGGTGGATCGAGTGGTGGTGGAATAGCGTCCCCGCTGTTGAGCCAGTAGCGCACGAGTCGCAGAGGCACGATGAGTCGGTCGACGAGAATCTGTTTCGTCGTTGGGTGCTTGCGCCATTCGCTGTTGATCAGGCAGCCGATCTGTGTTCGTGCGGCCACGAGAACGATGACAGCGCGGCTGGGCTAGTTTGCATGAGCTGGACGGCACCGGGAACGCGTACGACCGCCACATGGAATGCGTAGAGAGCGGCCGGCGCCGTGAAGATGTCGCTCCAGTTCATTGGCGCGTTCACCAAGCCGGCTTGCATCGCTGGCGTCCGGGTCTCTCGACCGAACTTCAACGCCCTGTGCGGCCGGATGACATTGTAAGAGCAGCGCACGAGGTCGACGTGCCCGTGGAGCTGGTCGGCGCCACGGGCGTGGCAGGGCGAGCGACGGCGCACGTACGCCGAGCCTTGGCGAATCGTGAGGTTGAGACGCTCGACGAACGAGGTGTGCAGGGTCTCGGAATCCTCCGACTCCCACAGCGCAGCCTTCAGCCGACCCGCCGTGCCGATCCTCCGGCGCCGTTCGACTCGGCCGACGCGATCGTTCCGCCGAGTCTTGAGCACGTGACCCTAGACGCACGCCGACCCAAAGAGGCGCTCAATCACCCCAACGTAGTACTCGAACCCATCGGTCGCGATCAGCGGGAATCCCACCACGCGTCCGCGGAGGATGACGTCGTTGAGGACGGCCGTGGCGTTTCGAGAGGCGCGGCGGCCGAGCACGCTCCCGGCCCACAATCGGGAACACACCTCGATGGCCGCACACAACCATGTGGCTCTGCTCTTGTTGCCGATGAACGTGCAGCGCTCATCAGCCTGCAGCTCAATGATTGCGAAGTCGCGCAACATCCGCTGGTTGAAGCGCTTCGCCGCTGTCGAGGCCCGCTCGAGCCATCGCGCGATGGTCTTGCGGGCATGGCCCATGACCCGGGCGGTCGCAGAAATGCTCACACCCTCGACGCGCAGGCTCGCGACCTGGTCGCATTCCCTACGAGCGCAGCGAAGGCCGCTGTACGCTGTCCCCGTGTTCGTGCTGACCGTTCCCCCGCAGACCGTGCAGCGGTACCGCCAGCGTCGGCCCCACTTCGTCGGAAACGAGCCGGGGCCCACGATGTTGAGGCCCAGTTTTCCACGGGTGTCACACCCGCGCTTGGCGCAGGCCATCCCGTCGATCGCGTGCATCGCTCACGTGTACCTGGGGGGAACCCGCGGTTTTCGCCCAAGATCTCGGAGGTGAAGGCGACCGATCAACAGCGACCGGCGCAAGCACCGACCAAAGCGGTCAGATCACTTGTCAACAACAGAATGGATGCAGAAGCCACTCGTCGGCGATTATACTGTGGGCGTGTGGCCGCTCCGTCGGCGAAATCTCTCGTCACCAAACCGTTTCGGCTAGCTCTTGCCCGACCTTCCACGACTGGCCTGGTTCACGCCGCTCCCCCCGGAGCGCTCCGGCATCGCCACGTATAGCGCCGAGCTGCTCCCGCTCCTCGCCGACCGGTTCTCCATCGACGTCTTCGTCGACGAGCCTGGCGTCCCATCTCCTCATCCGCGGACGCCGGTCTTTAGAGCGCACGATTTCGTCTGGAAGCACGCGCGCGAACCGTACGATCTGGTCGTCTATCAGCTGGGCAACGCGACCTGCCACGATTACATGTGGGCCTACCTTGTTCGCTATCCCGGCCTCGTCGTGCTGCACGACGCGCAGCTGCACCACGCCCGGGCGCGCTCGTTGCTGCATCAGAAGCGGCGCGACGACTACCGCGCGGAGCTCGCCTTCGACCACCCGAGGGCGCCGGCCGCCGTCGCCGAGCTCGGCGTGGAGGGTCTGCTCGGCAGTACGACGTATCTCTGGCCGATGATCCGGGTGCCGGTGGCGACGGCGCGGCTTGTCGCGGTTCACAACGCGTGGCTCGCGCGAGAGCTCGAGAACACCTTCCCGGACGCCCGGTTCGAGACGATTCGGATGGGCGTGTCCGATCCGCTCGAGACGGCTTCACCTGACGCACGTCGAGTGGTGCTCGGGCGCCATGATCTATCGCCGAACGCGGTAGTGTTCGCCGCCTACGGCGGCGTCACGCCCGAGAAGCGGATCCCGCGGATTCTCAAGGGGTTCGGGTCGGTCATCGCCGTCGAACCGCGGGCGCAGCTGCTGCTCGTCGGCGCTGCCGCCGGACACTATGACGCCCTGGCAAACGCCCGCGAGCGGGGTGTCGCCGACCACGTCACCCTGGTCGGCTATGTCAATGAAAGGGAGCTCTCGCACTATCTGGTGGCGGCCGACGTCTGTCTCTGCCTGCGATGGCCAAGCGCCTTCGAGACCTCGGCTTCGTGGCTGCGATGTCTGGCCGCCGGGAAACCGACGGTCATCACCGACCTCGCGCACACCGGGGACGTGCCGACCCTGGTGACACGGGGCGCCTGGTCGCCGTCTCACCTCGGCTCGCTCGCCGCCCGGGCCAAGCGGCCAGACCCGATCGCCGTCTCGATCGACATCCTGGACGAGGACGGCTCTCTCTCGTTGACCATGCGTCGTCTGGCGCGCGACCCGGGGCTGCGCTGCCGCCTCGGCGAACAGGCCCGCGCGTACTGGTCGCGGCGCCACACGGTCGCGGCCATGGCGGAGGACTACGAACGGGCGTTGACCGTGGCCGCAGCGGCGCCGGCGCCCTTTCCCGGCCGCTCGCTACCGAAGTACTTCCGGGAGAGTGGGCAGGGTCATGCGCGGGCGCTGCTGCAGCCGTTCGGCGTCCGGCCAGATTTCCTCACTTGGGATCACCCTGACAGAGGATAACTGTTAGATGAGCAACACGTTAGCTGTTGTTGACAAGTGATCTGTCCGGTCATTTTTGACAAGTGATCTGACCGCTTTGGTCTGTCGTATCCTCCACGAGCGCGAGTATGGGTTGTGGGAATGTGGGAATCTCGCGTGGTGTGCGAGATTTCCAAGGCCCTGTGGAAACCGTCGTGTGGTTTCCACGGGGACGGCATTTCCACACCCCTCGTCATGCTGACGCTCGCCGTGGTTGACCGCTCACGCCGGGGACCGCCGCAGCCTGCCCCCGGTGCCGCGCGGTGCGTCTGCCCCCCAGTCGAGGTGCGCGTGGTCGAGCGTCCGAGCCGCGGGTGGCCCGCACCGGCTGCCCCGCCGCGGTGAACGTCCCGAAGTGCCGGGCGCCTCGCGTGATCGTGAACCGCCCGTCGAGATGCTCACGGACGCACACCCGGAGCCCGGCGCAACTGCGGCGGCCAGGCTGGGCCGCCACCTGGAGGACGTGGCCCCGAATCGTGACCGTGTTATCCCGCGCGACCACGCGGGCGTCCTCACGACAGAGGATCGGGTCGAGGTCGACCGAGCCCAGCGGTACGAACGCACTGGCAGGATCGCGCGGCGCGCACGCGAAGGTCGCATTGTGCACCGGCAGGAAGTGCTCGACGAGATAGCGATTGGCCGCCTCGAGGGTGGCGATCCCCGCCACGCGCAGCTCGTTGACGAGGCGGTCCTGCAGCGTCCGATTCAGGCGTTCGCTCCGCCCGCGGGCTTGCGGCGAGTAGGACGGGATGTGCTCGATGCCGAGGCGCGCCAGGGCCCGGCCCACTTGCGTGAGCTGCGTCTTGTCGACCGGTCCCTTGGCGGTCGGCGTGTGGAACGCCCAGTGCGCTCGGTCGGTGTAGAGCGCCATCGGGAGGCCCTCGGTGCGCAACACGGCCGCCAGGCTCGTCATTACCGACCACGTACTTTCACTGGGATAGAACGCGGCGTGGAACACGCGCTTGGTCGCGTCATCCGACACCACGATCAGACACGGCCACGCGGCGGGGGCGAGCGTGAACCACTCGTGCACGCTCCCGTCCAAGTGCAGCATCTCCCTGAGGCAGGCGCGAGGCTCCCGCCGGCGCCGATGCCGACCGCGCGCCCGGTGCTTCTTGACCAGCTTGGCGGCCTGCAAGAGCTGTTTCACGAAGCTGTAGGACACCGTCATCCCATGCTCCCGCTGCGCGATCTGGTGAAATTGCCGCACGGTGAACCCGCTATAGCGCTCCCGATACAGCCGCAGCACCCGCTCCACCTCGCCGGCCGGGATCCGGCGCTTCGACGGTCGCAACCACCGCCGGTCGACCACCCCGGCGTAGCCGTGCTCCTCATACCGCACCCGCCACCGTCGCAGCGTCCGCGGTGACCACCCGAGAATGTCTGCCGCCCGGAACCAATGGATCTCCCCACTCACCGCCTTCAATATCACTTCCTGCACCGTCATCGCCCGCTCCCAGGCGGCGTCTGGATATCCCATCGAGCCTCCTCAGCTCGGGGTGTACCCCAACGCCGCCAAAAGCGGACAGATCACTTGCTACCGGGAGCGGTCAGATCATGTACTCCCTACAATGAGCAACACGTTAGTTTGACGACTCGATCGGTCGGCAGTACGCTGTGAGGTCGTGAACTTCGTCGGCGGCGGCTGAACTAGACATCCTCAAAGGGCGACATCGTGACGTGTGAAGCAAGTTTCTGGTCGCCTCAGGAAGATGTCTAGCCCCCGCGTAGCGGGGCTTCAAGAAAAGGTAGCCTAGCGATGCTGCGCCGACGATCGTCTGGGCGGTTTGAAGCGCAGCTTCGCTAGACACTCCATGACCGAAGACCTCTTGACCATCGCGGGCAAGTCGTTCCGCTCCCGCCTCATCGTCGGCACCGGCAAATACTCGTCCAACCCCGTGATGGTGCAGGCGCACGAGGCATCCGGCACCCAGATGGTGACCGTCGTGGTGCGACGGGTCAATATCTCTGATCGCAGCAAGGCATCGCTGCTCGACTACATCGACACCGACAAGTATTTCCTTCTGCCGAACACAGCGGGGTGCTACACGGCGGACGACGCGATTCGGACGGCGCGTCTGGGGCGGGAAGCCGGCTTATCCAACTGGGTGAAGCTCGAGGTGATCGGCGATGAGAAGACGCTGTTACCGGACAACGAGGCGCTCCTCGAGGCGACGCGGGTCCTGGTCAGGGAGGACTTCGTTGTGCTGCCCTATACCAACGACGACCCGATCAGCTGCCGCAAGCTGGAGGACGCCGGGGCAGCCGCGGTCATGCCGCTCGGGGCGCCGATTGGGTCGGGGCTCGGGATCCAGAACCCGAACAACATCGCGATCATCAAGGAGTTCGCGGGCGTGCCGGTCATCGTCGATGCGGGGGTCGGCACAGCGTCGGATGCGACGATCGCCATGGAGCTCGGCGTCGATGGCGTGTTGATGAACACCGGGATCGCCAGCGCAGGCGATCCGGTCCAGATGGCGGAGGCGATGCGGAAAGCCGTGGAGGCCGGACGCCTAGCGTTTCTGTCGGGTCGGATCCCGCGAAAGATGTACGCCACGGCGAGCAGTCCGGTCGAGGGCGTCATCGGCCGATAGCCGGCGTTCCGCGGCGAAACGCGATCGCACATGTCCAAGGAGACGATCAGCTCGGATGACGTGGCCCGTCTGACGCGGGAACGCGAGACGGCCGACCGCGAGTACAACCGCACGCTGAGCGACCTCGACGCCTCGATCCAGACGCCACCCGAGCTCCCGCCCCCCCCGCCGCCCTTCGACGACTTCCAGGTCTCCCCGATCAACGAGCGTTGGCAGCTGGTGGCGCCCGAGGGCCCCGACCTCGGTACCGGCTGGCGTGGCCGGCTGAACCGTCTGGTGTGGCGCCTCGTCGGCCCGCTCCTCGAGCGCCAGCAGTCGTTCAACGCCGCCCTCGTCGATCACGTCAACCGGAACGTCGCACCCGCCCGGGAAGGGCAAAAGGCGACGGCGAGCCTCATCGCGCTCGTCGGCGGGCACCTCGAGGCGCTCGAGACCTTCGAGTCGCGGCTCATCCAGTATCTGCAGCAGATCACGCCGTACGTCGACACCAAGGACCGATTCATGGACGGGCACACTCGGGCGGTCGCCGGAGTGCTCGACGGCGTCGCGGACGAGCTGCGCAAGCGATGGGAGTCGACCGTGGTGCGCGAGCAGCGGTTCGTGCAGCACGTCGAGGAGCTCCGCACCACCGTGGGTCACGTGCAGCACGGGTTGCTTGCCGTACGGCGGGAGCTGGAGCGTCTGGCGTCTCGTGCCGGCGACGCGCCCCCTCGAGACCGGGCCGGCGCCGCGTCGACCGCGCGCGTCGACGAAGCGGTCGACGCCTACACCTACGTCGGGTTCGAGAACCTGTTCCGGGGGGCGCAAGAGGAGATTCGCGGCCGCCTGGTCGACTACGTGCCGCTGTTCGAGGGGGCGTCCGACGTCCTCGACGTCGGCTGCGGGCGGGGTGAGTTCCTGGACCTGCTGCAGGAGCAGGGAATCGGGGCGCGTGGCGTCGACATCAACCGCGAGATGGTCGAGGAGTGCCGGTCACGCGGGCTCGAGGCCGAGGTAGGCGACGTGCTGACGCATCTGGACGGGCTGGAGGACGAGTCGCTCGGCGGGCTCTTCGCCGCGCAGGTGGTCGAGCACCTGCAACCGGACTATCTGGTTCGGTTCCTCAACCTCGCCGGCCGAAAACTCCGACCGAACACCAAGATCGTCCTCGAGACGATCAACCCAGGCTGCTGGTTCGCGTTCTTCGACGGCTACATCCGGGACATTACGCACGTGCGGCCGCTCCACCCGGACACGCTGAAGTATCTGCTGGCGGCGGCCGGCTTCCAGCGGACGTCGGTGCGCTACAGCGCGCCGTACCCGGAGCACGCGAAGCTGCAGCACGTGGCGGCACCCGCGGACGGGAACAGCGCGGCCGCCGCAGGACGCCTGTCGGCGGCCATCGACGTCCTCAACCAGAACGCCGACAAGTTGAACAACCTCCTCTTCACGCACATGGACTACGCGGCGATTGGGGAGCGGTAACTCTGGGCAAGCGAGGTATTCGTGTCGAGGGCCATCATTTAACCCGCCAGAGCGTGATCGGGTCGGAGGGAGGGTTACCCCTCCCGTCCGCCCACACCACCGTGCGTACGGTTCCGTACACGGCGGTTCGAGTGCGCCGCTGCAGATCCCGGAGTTGAGTCAGAAGGTTCAGGAGTCCCCACACCGCAAGCAAGCGATTGTTCACGGCCGCATGCATGTGCGAGGCCCCCGCGTTCCCGTAAGGTGCGTTTAATCGGTCGACCCCTCATGCGGCCTCTCGATTGTAGAAACTGAGTAATCCTCCGAGGCGTACCCGCCGCCGAACGTCGGCGTCCGGCCTTCGCGGAGGTGGTGGTCGTTGCAGGAGCTGGTTGTCGAGTCCCTGGTGGTTTCTCTCGCGATGGTAGTGTTCTATGTACTCGTAGACGAGACGACGCAGATGCCCCTCGCCGAGCGGGACCACGCGTGTGAGACACTCCTCTTTGATCGACCTGACGAACCGCTCGGCATAGGCGTTGAGATTGGGACTCTTCGGCGGCAGCCGAATCGGCTGAACACCGGCGCTCTCCAGGATCTCGCCAAAGACCCGCGTATAGAGGGGATCGCGGTCGTGAATCAGATGGCGCGCCCTGCGCAAACAGCCATCGACCGGGTCGGTCAAATTGCGGGCCTGCTGCTCCATCCACGCGCCGCCCGGCTGCGGGTGGATCCCGGCGATGGTCACGCGGCGGGATCTCAGCTCGATCACGAAGAAGACGAGGTACCGCCTGAGCCCCGCCAGCGTCAACACCTCGACGGTGAACAGATCGCAGGCCGCCAGGCCCTCCCAGTGCGCCTGCAGGAACGTCTTCCAGGGCATGTGCCGGCTCCGCTCGGGCGCCGGGTCGACTCCGTGGTCGTGCAGGATCCGCTTCACCGTGGTCCGGGCGATAGTGTGGCCGAGGTTCGAGAGCGCGCCGCGGATCCGCGTGTAGCCCCACCGCGGATTGTCGACCGCCATCCTGACCACGAGCTCGGCGACGTCTTGTCGGGTCATTGGTCGACCTCGACGTCGGCGGGCGCTGCCATCGTATTTCGTGGCGATCAGTCTCCGGTACCAACGCAGGATCGTATCCGGGGTGACGATGCCCGCGACCTGCGTCAAGACCCGCCGGCCGAGTTTGTGACCGCGCACAGCGAGTCGACGACGCTGGGCGTCCGTCAGGCGAAGCGGCCGAGGGCCCAGGTGTTCTCGGAGGACCCGATTCTCCTCCCGGAGATAGTCGATCAGATCGTCTTGGTGACGGTTCACCCAGCCAGCGAACGTGAGGACGAGGAACTGCAGCGCAGGCGGCATAGCCTGAGACTACTTGGGGGACTCGACCAGCACCGACCTAGCCTCGGCCGCTTTTTCGCACCATACGGGTAATCGGCAACTCCACCAGACCGCGGGGACTGCCTACTGGCTGTCCGTTCGCGACCCTGGCCGCCAGCTCGGTATGGGCCTGCCGCAGGTCGTCGATCGACCAGTAGACGGTTTCACCCTGATTCGGAGCGAGCGGAACGGTCGTCCACGCTGGCGGCTGGGAAGCCGTCTGACCCGACGCCGATCCAACAGGGCTCATCATGTAGCCCGCCAGGTAGCCGAGTATTACCGCGCCGACCAACATCACCGGAGTCATTCGCCTCATGATGGAACCTCCTCCTTTGTGAGAAACCGTTCTGTTGCGTGCTGTCTAGTTCGTGGACAAACGGTGCTCAAGCGACGTTCCGTGAAGATTCTGCGCTACCGTCCCGTCGGCACCCGAGCCTGGAGGTCCTGGTGCCAGTTGAGGACGACGACGATCTGAGCGGTCGAGATCACTTGGCGTCACTGGACCCCTCTAAGAGGCGCCTGTCAGCCGCGCCTCGCGACCGGGACTGACCGACATAAGGAGCTCGCACTTGCCCCGGTCAGAACTGGCTGCTGGGTGAGTGCCTACCGCAGCAACAGGTCCGCGAAGCGCTCGACCGCCATCGGGTCGCTCTGGTACATCGGGACATAGTGATCGAGGCCAGAGTCGCCAAAGGTTGGGGCGAGTTCGGACAGCGCGTTGAACACCGCATCGCGTCGAATCAGATTGATCTTCCAGCGCGTCAGCGGGCCGCCGCCCAACTCGGTCAGCGGGATTTCGAGTTCCGCGTACCATCCCTCCGACATCGGCACCGCCGCCGCCACGAAGCCACTATTCCATCCGATGCCGCGGCCCCGCAGATCCACCACTGTGCTGCGTGCCGTGACCAGGAAGCCGTAGACCTAGCTGGCAGCGCTCAACTGCACGCGGAAGTAGTCGTCCCGGAGCGCACGGGGGTTGTCGCGACCCTCCGCCCCAAGGTCCGCGACCCCCGGCGCAGCCGGTGCGCCTCGAGATCGGCGATCAGCCACTCAGTCTGCGCCTCGCCCAGGTCAAACGGGGCGTCCCGCTCATTGCTGTTGAGGGCGATGCTGTGCGCGTTGCCGTAGTCGAAGGAGTAGTACACCTCCCCCTGTTCGTCAGGCAGTGAGTGGTAGCTGTAGTAGTGCTCGGCATTCTGCTCGTGATTGCCCAGACATGGGAACAGCGGCACGTATTCGGACAGCCCGCGTAGCGGATCGAAGTACCGCTCCTTCCACTGTTCGTACTCGGACCCGGCCGCGACGAGGTCGCCGGTGCTCAGGACGAACGCAGGCCCGAGCGCCATGATTTGCCTGACGTTGCGGGCGTGCGTACCGGGGTTCGGCCGGTTGTCGCCGTACACGACGAAGCGGTAATTGGGCGTGCCAGGTGGGGGGGCAGTCGTGAACGACGCGGGCGCAAGGATTCGGTCGGCATACCTGACACGGTAGTCGTACTTCGTGGAAGCTTCGAGACCGGCGATGTGCACCTCGTGAATGGTACGAGGCTCGGGCTCGGTAGCCCGACCGCGGAAGCTGCCCGCCTCTCCGAACTCCACCGTTCCCACGACCGGTTCGGTGGTCTCCCACATGACCGTGATGCCGTCCGGCGTGACGTTCTGGAGATACGGCGCGATGTAAAGGTCAGGAGGGTCCCCCGCCGGATCCGTGGCCGGAGCCGCAAAAGCAGTGACCGAGACCGCCAGCAGAACGGCAATTCGACGCATCGACTAGTCTCCCTCCCCGGGGGCCAGATGGATGCGGCAGGCCACCCAATAGCGGGCTCGCCGGATGGGCGCTGCCTCTCGAACCTGGCACGAAGCTCAGTCTCTACCAAGTCGTCTCCGCCATCGGGGTGGGCAGTGCCGCGGCGCCCGCGCCGGCGCCGACGAGCAGCTGGCACCGGTCGCGGGCGACCGAGCCGCGGGGGGACGGCGCCGCCGACGAGCGATGGCGGCTTGGCATCGCTACGGCTCGGCCACCACGTACTTGGTGAACGACCCGCCGGTGAATCTCAGCGAGTTCGGGCCCTCCGCGGCATAGACATTGCCGTCGGCGTCAACGGCCACGCCCTCGCCCGCCGCTCCCTGGTACGGCCGGGTGTCGGCGTCGTGCGGGGGGATGAAGCCGGTGATGGCGTCCTCGTCGATGTGCCCAATCCGGACGCCGTTCTTCCAGGGGAAGTGGCGCGCCGGACTCGACTCCGAGTCGATCGCGTACAGCGTGCCGTCATCCGTGATGAAGAAGCCGCTGATGCGCCCGTACGTGTAGCGCGAGTCGAGGTAGTTGCCTTCCTGGTCGAAGATCTCGAGGCGGTGGTTGCCGCGGTCCGCGACCCAGAGGCGGCCCTGGGCGTCGAACTCGAGCGCGTGCGGCGTGCGGAACTCGCCGTGCAGCGAGCCGATCTGTCCCCACTCCTTCAGGTAGGTGCCGTCCGCGGCGAACTTGATGATGCGCCCGGTCGAGCCCTCCGGGTGAGGCGGGTCGCTCTGCCCGTTGTGTCCGTCACTCACGAAGATGCTGCCGTCCGGCCCGACGATCACGTCGGTGGGCTGATTGAGCTGACCCGGCTCGCTGCCCGGCTGGCCCGCCACGCCGAGCGACATCAGCAGTTCGCCGTCGGGACTGAACTTATGGACCTGGTGGCCCCTGGTCCCCGCCTCGTTCCCGGCGAAGTCGGTCACCCAGACGTTCCCGTCGCTGTCCGCGTGGATGCCGTGGGGCGTGACGAAGATGTCGGCGCCGAAGTTGGCGAGCAGCTCACCGGTGTTCCGGTCGAACTTGAAGATCGGATCGACCGGGTTGGTCTCGCAGTTGACCGGGCCACCGCTCGAGGCGCCCGCGCCGCAGCGCTCGTACGCCCAGATGTGCCCGTCGATCGGATCGATGTCGATGCCGGCCGTCGAGCCCCACTCCCGCCCCTCGGGCAACGTGCCCCAGTTGCGCATCACGGTTGGGGCCGGGTTCGGCAGCCCGTCTCCCGTGATCGGGTTGCCAGCGGCCACGGCCGCCATGGCGTCTGCCATGGCCTCCGGCGTGTCGGATTCGGAGGCGCAGCCGGCCAGCAGGAACACGGTGCAAATGAACAACACGGACTTCATGGTTCGCAACGATGACATGGTCAACTCCCTTCGCGACGATGCACTCGGTCGATTTGGATCGGTACAGTAGCACGAAGCGCCTAGTGGGTCAGAATTGTCTACGGCACTGGGACGCAGCTTTCAGTTCCTCGAACTGGCGCTCGCAGCGCAACTACCCACGAGACGTCCTCCACGGTCCACCTCGTCGGGGCGCAGGTCTACGAACGGCGCTTGCCGCGCAGGGGCCGAGTGGCGCTCCCGACAAGGTGGCCGAGCTCATGCGAGTCTACTCACCCCTCGCAATCAAGCGAAGTTGTCGATGGGGAAAGGTACAAGGGGCCGAGCGTGGTGCCGGGTTCAAGGGACATGAAGGCTTTCCAAGATACGACGGGAATCGTGGACTATCTGCACATCTTGTCCCGACGCCACTCTCAGAACGCGAGCGCCAGCATCCCGGCACCCCAGACGAGCAAAGCGACACCGGTGGCGTAGCCGAACCAATGGCCTGCGGGTACACTCTTTTCGAACAGAACAAACAGGGCGAGGCCCGCGATCCAGTAGAGGTTCATCACCCCGCCGAAAAACAGGAGCCCCATCAGGCACCAGCAGCAGCCGACGCAGAAAGCGCCGTGCTCGAGACCCATACTTATCGCGCCACGGGCGCCCCGCCGCCAATGGGTGCTAAGGAATGCAAGCGGCGATCGGCACTGGCGAAGACAGGCATGTTTAATCGGGGTGAGTTGGTAAACGCCCGCGGCGAGCAGCAAAACGTCGCCGAAGATCACGTTGGTCAGACGAGCATCGGTGAAAGGATACCGGTCCGCTCGAACCCCCACTGCAGGAACACCGCGACCAGGCTGAAGCCAGCCCAAGCGGCGAGATAGCCGACCGCGAAGAGGCTCGTCGCGACATGGGGATGGCCGGTTTCGCGCTGCTTGCGATTGACCGTCGCGAACAAGAGGATCATCGGCGCCGCGCTGGGCAGCATCATCACCACCATCATGATCCACCACATGAAGAACATCAGGACTGCATAGCCGGGCGTCCAGACCGCGGGCGCCATCATCGCCATGCCGGCCATGCCAATAGCCCGATGCGGCAGTGGCGCCACGACGACGAGGAGGTCACGTATCCGACGTTCGAGCTGATCGAGAAGAACTATCAACGACTGCGCGCGACCAAACCTGGCTTCAGGAACATCTGCGTGCACAAGGGGCTGGCGTCCGGTCCGCCCGACCCCGAGCGCGGGCATCCCGGCGACATGCTGAAGGCGGCCCGGGACTGGCCCAATCTCAATTTCATCACCTACCACGCGTGCATCCAGCCGTCGATGTTTATGGGCGCCGCGTTGGAGGACGCGCGCTCGGGCGATCTGCGCGACGGCGTCACGAACATCAGGTGGATGACCGAGTATGCTCAGCTCGTCGCGCCGTTCCCCAACGTCTACGCCGAGCTGGGCACCACGTGGGCCTCGTCGGTCGTCACATTTCCGACCGTGGCGGCGCACTTGCTCGGGCAGCTCCTCACGTACATGGGAGAGGACCGCATCGTCTTCGGCTCGGATTCGGTCTGGTACGGATCACCGCAGTGGCAGATCGAGGCGCTGTGGCGGTTCCAGATTCCCGAAGCGCTGCGCGAGCGGTACGGCTATCCTGAGCTGACCGACGCGGCCAAGCGCAAGATCCTGGGCCTGACGTCGGCCCGGTTATATGGCATCGAGCCGATCGAGGATCCGGAGCGGCAAGCAGAGACCTATCGCCCCGTGCCGGCCGACTACGAGTCTCGGATCTCGGACGATCTGAAGACCATTCTGGAGTTTCCGGGCTTCGCCGGCGACAACATTGCCAGGATGCGTGAGGCGCACCTCGCGGCCGGCGTCGAGCCGAGCCACACACGGTATGGGTGGAGTTGAGCCGCTTCCACAGCCGTATGCATGATAGAGGGCGGCATACGCTCAATCTCGGTTCCACAGTCCGAAACCTTGAACGCGTGGGCGTCTCACGGTCTGCCGCGATGGCGATGGTCGGCCACAGGACCGAATCTATCTACCGCCGCTATGCGATCATGGACGCGGGTACGCTGCGAGACGCCGCCGCGAAGATTGACGACGCCGTGGGCACACTTTCGGGCACACTGGCCCCGGACGCGCGGTCAACCGCTGATGGCCGATCTGTCTAACCTGTTGAAAATATGGTGCCGAAGGTGGGACTCGAACCCACACGGGATGTGATCCCACGGGATTTTGAATCCGGTCCCTGCATTGCAGTCCTCACGGTCTAGCACGGTAGGTCCTTCCGAACTCAACAACTTACACGAACAGGCGATGCCCATGTGGCGCGTCGTTTCTGGATGCATCTGTCTGGGTGTGGGGTAAAGCCAGGGTAAAGGAGGAAGTTTTGATGCCTCCGCTGAGCTGTAAGAGCGGGCGTACTGAGCAAAGAGCAGCCGGACCAGGCAGCTTGAGGAGAGCGGGATGACGCAGACAGCCCTCGGGTCGTTCCTCACGAACAAGTTGCGGGAAAACGCGCACGTGCGCATTTGGAGGGGGGTTCCTTGTGAGGGCTGCGGGCAGCTCTTCACGCCGAAGAGAATTTGGCGCGGCGGAGGACGCGCTCATACGGGTACGCGCGGTGTTGTGGGGTGCAGCTAGGTGAGAATAGCCGTGATGGCGAAGAACGGACTGACCCCGAAGCAGACGCGATTTGTGGCTGAGTACTTGGTCGATCTTAATGCGACCCAGGCGGCGATCCGGGCTGGCTACAGCGCGAAAACGGCGAATTATCAAGGGCCAGCAAACCTAGTAAAACCTAGTATCAAGGCGGCCATCGCGGCCAAGCAGGCTGAGCAGCTCAGGAAGGTGAATTTTACCGCTGAGGACGTGCTGCGGGAACTCGGACGGGTGGCGTTCGTGGACATGCGGGGGTTCTACCGTGCGGACGGTGCGCCGAAGCCGATGCACGAGCTCACGCAAGAGCAGGGGGCAGTCCTGGCGCGGGTGGAGACGATTATTAAGAACGCCGAAGCTGGCGACGGGCACACCGACTGGATTCATAAACTGAGTCCCTGGGACAAGATGAAGGCGCTAGACCTCTTGGCGCGGCACTTCAAGCTGGTCGGAGACAAGATTGACGTGAACGTGACGGTGACCTACGAGGAGCGGCGCCAGCGCCTCGAGGAAGGGCGGGCGTGGGCGGCGAAGCTGCTGGAGGGCGAGGTGGTGGCCGGATGACGCAGGTGGCCGTCAGCGCCGAAGCGCTCCAGGAGCTCGAAAGCGAAGAAGCTGCTGAGGTGGCGCGCTGCTACGATGACCGTATCGCTTCGTCGTGACGATGTACCCCTGGAGGCGCCCCCGTACGACCCTAGAACACTTCGATGGTCCCGACGAGTGGCAGAAGCAGTTCCTGATCCGGCTGGGCGAGCATGTCAAGGCCCGGAAGTTCGACGGGCACACGGCGGTTGAGCCGATTCGGATGGCGGTGAGTTCGGGCCACGGCATTGGGGAAGAGCACGATCGCGGCTTGGCTGGTCAACTGGATCATGGCGACCCGGCGGGACGCGCAGGGGACCATTACCGCGAACACGTTTTCGCAGCCTGCGGTGAACAACTGGACGAGGTCTGGGCGATCGACGTCCTCTGGAAGCCGCGAACAGCCGGTTCGGGGTCACTCGATGTCGAGCACGCCCGAGTAGATCGCCATTCCGACGACCGCGTCGACGCCGGCCGCGTCGAGCCGATCGATCTCCGTCCTGGTCGAGATGCCACCTGCCGCGCTGGCCGACCGCGGCTTCGATTCACCGGGGCCTCGGTGCGACGCTGGACTTTCACCACGGGCTGCTAGATTCCAACTCCTCAACTCTTCGCCAGAAGACGGGTGACGGCACACGGCGCCGCGACTCCCATTGGTACACGACCGCCTTCCCTGCCGCGCCGATCCGATGAGCCAGCCGCGACTGACTCAGGCTAAGGCGACGGCGTAGCGTCTTGATGCGGAGGTCGTAGTTCGTTGGAACCGCTTCCCAAGCGAGCGACGCCGGTTTACTGGGCGGGCGCCGTTGAGTGCCGTAATAGTTGCGTTTGAAGACCAGTGCCTCCCTGAGGGTGGCCCGTGGTCGCAAGCGGCGGAACGTTGTCCGAGTATCATAGACAACAGCCAACCGACCGGAGCGTGCGGCGGCCTGCAGCGTCCGAACATGCACACCGATCATCAAGGCGAGGACCCGCAACGACAACAACACGGTGTCGTCCGGGTGCGCCGCCAGCGTCCTGGCTCTGCTCAACAACTCCTTCGATGGCTCTCGCCTGCCGGAATCCCAGGTGCGATAGCTTTCAAGCGGCACATTCAGTCGCGCCGCGAACGCTGACTGCGACAATGTGAGAGCCGCGCGGTATGTTCGCATCAGGCTCATCGTTGCCGTCTCCGTTTCATTGTTCTGTTCGCATTCGACCAGTTCAGTCGCTCGACCGGGAGAGAGGCGAGGAGTCCTTGGAGATCCCCGGCGGCCTGTCGACACGTCTCGGCCAGCGCACGGGCGGCGTCCGGCCCCAGGGCATGGTCCATGTGTTCGATGCCGAGACACCATGCCGTCGGAGGGACCAGAAGTGAAGCAGAACCTTGAGCGCCTCCGTACTTCAGCACGCTAATCGTCGACCCGATGTGACCGGTCGGAACTGAAAGGAATGACCACAGCGGTGGTCATTACTCCGCACAATCTGCAGAATCTGGCGAGAAATGGCGCGCCCGGCAGGATTCGAACCTGCGACCCTCGGCTTAGAAGGCCGATGCTCTATCCAGCTGAGCTACGGGCGCGTGGCTCCTTGATTGTACGTCACGGCCGGCCAAGGCCAAGGTCCTCGCGGCTGCGCCCTCACGCGACTGGAAGAGCTTTTCAGCGCCGGATATTTCGCCAGATCATCCGCATGTAGGTGTCGTGCCATGCCCACCGGGCGTCGCGCGCGGCGGTTTGCCGGGCCGACCTCGGCCGGGCGCTCGCCCAGAAGGAAGCGAGGCCGAAGGTGGTGCGCTGTCTGCCGAGATCGCGCGCGGACCGAATGGCCGTCGCGGTCACGCTGTTCCGCGCGGCCGCGGCGTCGAACGGATCTTTTTCGAGGAGCTTCAGCAGATCCCGGACGAGGAAGGGGCCGACCAGCTGCGGTGAGGCGGCTTTGGGTGCCACCGGCTGCTGGGCAGCCGCCATGGGCGCCACCACCAGCAACGCACCGATCAGCAGGACGCCTACGCGCATTGCGCCTCCGTCCCGTGGCATCTGGACCTTTTCTACGTGCAGCATACACCCAAAACGGCGCCGGTGAGCCAAGCGTTGGATCGCGCCTATTGTCAGCCGCCGACCCGCCGGTAGACCAGGCGGCTTGTGGTCTCACCATTCGGCGTGGCCGCTGTGATGTCGATCGTGAGCGTGTCGCCATCCTCGCTCAGCGCGAACACTTCACGCAGCCGGACGAGGGCATCGGCGCCCGTCGGCGCCTGCGATCCCTCGGCGACGAACTGCTGGCCCTCCCACCGCGACGTCACACTCAGGGTGGCATTGGGCCCGACGGGCACCACGCTTTCGGCGCCCGGCCGGTAGGTCCAGGCCTTCGCGGCATTGACCGGTTGCCGACGACCAGTGTCCCATTGGCCGCGTGCGTGATGTGGAGCGTGTCGGCCGGCCCGCCGTTGCCGCCCCCGCGCAGCAAACGCGCCGTGATGCGGCTGGCGTCGACGTCCAGCTGCCAGGTGCCGGACAGGTCGGGCGTCTGGCGCGCGCCGCGGCCGAGATCGAGCGCCACGATTTTCTCTCGATCCCGCGCGTAGAGGGTGGTTCCGACGAGCGTGGGCGCGGTCCAGGCGGTGGTGTCGAAGATCGTGGCGCGTGCCAGCACCGTCGGCCCCTGGGGTGTCAGCCGGGCCAGCGCGAGGTCACCATCTTCGTCCATGAGGATGAGCTTGTCGTCGGCGTAGAGCAGGCTGGCCCGGCTGAAGCCGCGCGTCCGCCACGCGACCTCGCCGGTTCGCACGTCGATGGCGGTCAGGAACGCGGGACCGAAGTCGCCGCTCGTCCCGTAGACATAGTCGCCGAGGCGAATCCCGTTCAGGAACATGAACCGCAGCCGCGAACTGAACCACAGCTCCTCGACCCGTGTGGTGTCCCCCTCCCGCACGAGGCGCAGCGCTCGACTGCCGGCGATGTAGGCCGACGAGCAGAACAGAATGTTGTCCTCACCCCACAGCGGATGGCTCAAGTTCAGGTCGTTCCCGGGATCGTGGACGTGGGACCAGAGCACGCGGCCGGTCGTGGGGTTGAGGCCGTTGATGGACTGGCCGGCGAAGAAGACGACCTGATCCTGCCCATCGACGTTGATGAGGATGGGCGGCGCCTGCGACGTCAGGAAGTGTCCGCTCCGCCAGACCACCGCGCCGTCGTGCTGGTGGAACGCCATTACCGACTGGCCGGGGCCGCCGACCGAACAGATGATGAAGTCGCGGTAGGCGATCGGGCTGCAGCCGTAGCCGGCCCTGACGACCGGGCGGATCAGCAGCGGCGGCGCGCCGAACTCTTCGACGAGGTCGTGCGACCAGAGTAGGCGGCCGGACGCCGCGTCGAAGGCGTGCAGCTGCTTGTTCGTGCCGATGGTGAAGAGCCGGCCGTCGACCAGGAGCGGCGTGGAATGCGGTCCGGCGCCGAAGCTGAAGTCGGCGAGCGCCGACGGATAGGTGTGCTCCCACAGCGTCTCACCGGTGGCCGCATCCATCGCGATGACCGTCTCCTCGGTGTTCCAGGGGCCCTGCCGGCTGCGGCCATTCCCCACGCGATACATCGTGAACAGCCGGCCATCGCCGGCGACGATCGCGGAATGGCCAGTGCCCAGCGGCCGCGTCCAGAGGATGGGCGGCCCGTCGGCGGGCCAGCGGTCGGCCAGCCCGGTGACGTCAGAAATGAAATTACGGTTCGGCCCGCCCCATTGCCGCCAGCCTCGAGTGGCCTCGGGTTGCGCCTGGAGCGGTGCCGGGTAGGTGAGCGCCACCGTCATGATCAGCACGGTCAGCATGCTCAGCCTGCCCAGGCGGAGCGGGCTGGTTCTCTGTCGCGACATCTCACCGCCTCAGGTCGGTCTCGACAGTGACGCCGAACTGCTGAAAGTTCGAGTAGTCCCGCGCGATCATCATCCCGAGCGTGCGCTCGTACTGCTGGACGTAGTCACGAGCTCGGGACAGACCGGTGCCGAGCTGGGGCGCCTGGAGGGCGAAGCCGGCCAGACAGAGAAGGATGAGACCACGCGTGAGGAACATGATTCAGCCCCGCCGCTGACTTGCCCGTCCGACACGCCCCGATCAGGCTGGGCGCATTGCGGACCGACGCAATGCTAGCACGGGGCGCGCGAGGGGCGTCCCTCCGCTACGCAACCGGGTCGGCGCATCTTGTTGGGAGCGGCCAGCCCGGATATAGTCTGGCGTTGTCGACGGCGGCTGTTGAGAGACGGAGTGAGAGAATGACGATCATCCGCGCCGAACGCGAAGCTGATCGGCGCGCCGTGTTCGAGGTGAACCAAGAGGTCTTCGAGACCGACACCGAGGCGCGGCTCGTGGATGCACTCCGAGAGGCGGCGGCGCCGACGATCTCACTGGTCGCCGAAGCGGACGGTGCCATCGTTGGGCACATCTTTTTTTCACCGGTGACGGTGGACGGAACGAAGGGTGACGTCGGCCTGATGGGGCTGGCGCCGATGGCGGTGCGCGAGAAATTCCAGCGCAAGGGCATCGGCCGCCAGCTCGTCGAACGGGGACTCGAGGCCTGCCGGCAGGCGGGCGCCAGGCTCGTCTTCGTCCTGGGCTCTCCCGACTACTACCCGCGGTTCGGCTTCCGGCTCGTCGCGCCGCTCGGCTTGCACTACACCGATCCGAAGCTCGACGTCTGCTTCTTCGTGAAGGAAATGCAGCCGGGCGCGCTCGAGGGCGTGACCGGCACCGTCGCCTATCATCCAGTCTTCGATCGGACGTTCGGAGGACAGTAGGCTCGCGGCGCCTATTGGTTCGCGGCGCGATAGTCGGCGCCGAGCATTTCCAGGTGATTCTGCAGGATGCGACGGGTGGTCTCCTCGAGGCTGTCGGTGTCGGTGAATTCGAGCGAGTCGGCGTGCCAGGTGGCGGCCATGACGGTCTCATCGTTCGCGAGTGTCGCCTGCTGGAACAGCTTCAGGCTGATGCTGACGGCAAAGCCGTCCGCCGCGCGCGCGGGATTGACCGCCACGGTCAGGTAGGTGCCGTCCGGGTTCTCGCCGCCCTGCGACAGCTCGACGTCGAGTTGCTCGAGCCGGCGTTCCACGATGTCCCGGACCCAGTCGGGCTCCACGCCGTTCCGGGCCGCGCTGGGGTTGCGCTCCATCAGCACCTCCACGCGCACGGCCTGGAGATCCTTCAATGAATCCTGCGCCGAGCCGATCTGGGCGGTGACGACCGGCGTGGCCAGCAGCGCGACGAGCAGTCCAATCACGAGCGTCCGTGGCACTGGCACAGCTGGCTCCGTGGGGGCGCAGACCGAACGACGGGACATGATTGCTCCATCATACCTGGCATACTAGGACCTTGTAGAGGCCACCGATTGGGACCGACACGTTCGACAGCGGCGATGACCGCCCACGCCAAGGAGGTTCGATGAAGGACGCCACACCGTCTTCGTTCACGCTGGAATCGGCCAAGATGAAGTTCCTCGAAGAGATGGCGCAGCAGCACAGCCTGCCCGACACGGGCAAGGCGGTCCGATGCCTGATCGACTACGCCCGGGCGAACCCGGACCGGCAGGCGGAGATCTTCGGCGAAGTACGCTGCGAGGATTGTTAGACTACAAATATAAATATTATTGATAGAATCGTAAGAATTATAAACTTGACTGCATAGGCCGGCTGCGGTGTAAGCTGGGTGGGCTGTGATGATTCACGCTGTGGCCCGGCTCACCGGCGTTCGACGTGATGCCGCGGCGTCGCTGCCGGCGCGCGTCCGGCCGATGCTCCCCGTGGTCGTCAGCATTACCATGACCGGCACGGTCGTGCCGGATGCCGCAAACGGGATGATGTAGCCGACACCCAGATGTGATGAACGACAGGCCATCATCCCGACGCGGGTGATGGCCTTTTTTCGTTCTCGGCGGGCGCGACACCGCTGGCCCGCCGAGTCAGGCTCAAAGGGAAGAGGAGATTGACGTCGACATGAGTACGCCGAGCAACCCGCCCGCGCCCCGCCGCAGCGCCGCCCTGACCGAAGGCCCGAGCCGCGCGCCCGCGCGCGCCATGCTGAAGGCGGTGGGCTTCGACGACGCGGCGCTGCACAAGCCACTCATCGGGGTGGCGAACACCTGGATCGAAATCGGTCCATGCAACTTCCACCTGCGCGAGCTCGGCGAGCAGGTCAAGCGGGGCATTCGCGCGGCGGGCGGCACGCCGATGGAGTTCAACACGGTCTCGATCTCCGACGGCATCACGATGGGCAGCGAAGGCATGCGGGCCTCGCTCGTCAGCCGCGAGGTGATCGCCGACTCGATCGAGCTGGTCGCGCGCGGCAATCAGTTCGACGCGGTGATCGTGCTGGTCGGCTGCGACAAGACGATTCCGGGCGGCGTGATGGCGCTGGCGCGGCTGGATGTGCCAGGGGTCGTGCTCTACGGCGGGTCGATCGCGCCGGGTCGGTGGGAAGGGCGCGACGTCACGATCCAAGACGTCTTCGAGGCGGTCGGCGCGCATGCGGCCGGCAAGATCACCGACGCGCAGTTGAAGACGCTCGAGGACCATGCCTGTCCGGGCGCGGGCGCGTGCGGCGGCCAGTTCACGGCGAACACGATGGCGACGGTCTGCGAGTTTCTCGGGATCTCGCCGATGGGGTCGGCCAGCGTGCCGGCAACCGACGCCGGCAAGGCGTCGGTCGCGGAGCGCGCCGGGCAGCTCGTCATGGACGTCTTGCGGCGCGGCGATCACGCGCGCAAGATCCTGACGAAGGACGCCATCGAGAACGCGATCGCGGCCGTGGCGGCGACCGGCGGATCGACCAATGCGGTGCTGCATCTGCTGGCCATCGCCCGCGAGGCCGGGGTGACGCTCGACCTCCAGGACTTCGATCGGATCAGCCGCCAGGTGCCGCTGCTAGCCGATCTCAAGCCGGGCGGAAGGTTCGTGGCGACCGACCTGTACCGCGCCGGCGGCATCACGCTGGTCGCCAAGCGTCTGCTCGACGCCGGGCGCCTGCACGCCGACACGCTGACGGTGACCGGGCGCACGCTGGGTGAGGAGGCGGCCGAGGCCAAAGAGACACCGGGCCAGGAGGTGGTCAAGCCGTTCGACCAGCCGCTCAAGGCGACCGGCGGCCTGGTCATCCTACGCGGCAATCTGGCCCCCGACGGCTGCGTCGTGAAGGTGGCGGGCCACACGAGCGATCACCACCAGGGGCCGGCGCGGGTCTTCGACAGTGAAGAAGCGGCGTTCGAGGCGGTCGAGCATGGACAGATCAAGGCCGGGGACGTCGTCGTCATCCGCAACGAGGGGCCGAAAGGCGGTCCCGGCATGCGGGAGATGCTGGCGGTGACGGCAGCCATCGTGGGCGTCGGCCTCGGCGACTCGGTGGCGCTGCTGACCGACGGGCGCTTCTCGGGCGCGACTCGCGGCCTCATGGCGGGTCACGTCGCGCCGGAGGCGGTGGACGGCGGGCCGATCGCCGCGCTGCGCGACGGCGATGTCGTCACGTTCGACATCGACACGCGCACGCTCAGCGTGGATCTCAGCGACGCCGAGATCGCGGCGCGGGTGGCGGCCTGGCCACGGCCCGCGCCGCTCTACGACACGGGTGTGATGGCGAAATACGCCCGGCTGGTCACGTCGGCGGCGACCGGCGCGGTGACGGGATAGACGCTGGTAAGGCCGGAGCAGATACCGGCAGATGAGGTAGTCATGACACGAACGGGTGCGCAAATTCTTTGGGAAGCGCTGATCCGCGAAGACGTCTCCACCGTCTTCGGCTATCCGGGCGGCGCCATCCTGCCGGCCTACGACGCGTTGCTCGAGTTTCCGATCAAGCACGTGCTCGTCCGCCACGAGCAGGGGGCCACGCACATGGCCGACGGCTACGCCCGCGCGGGTGGCGGTGTCGGCGTGGCGATCGCCACGTCGGGGCCGGGTGCGACCAACATGGTGACCGGCATCGCGACCGCGATGCTCGACTCGTCACCCATTGTCTGCATCACCGGCCAGGTCCCCAGCAAGGTGATCGGGTCGGATGCCTTCCAGGAAACCGACATCACCGGAGTGACGCTGCCGATCACGAAGCACAACTACCTGGTGACGCGACCGCAGGATGTGGCCCGCACGGTGAAGGAGGCGTTCTACGTCGCGAAGTCGGGGCGGCCCGGCCCGGTGCTGATCGACATCACGAAGGACGCGCAGCAGGCGAGCTGCGAGGTCGAATGGGACGACGCGGAGGTCAGGCTGCCGGGCTACCGGCCGAATCTGGCTGCGACTGAGGAAGTCTACCGGCGTGCGATCGACATGATCAACACCGCGAAGCGGCCGCTGATCTTCGCTGGGCACGGCGTCATGCTGTCGGGCGCGATGGATGTGGTGCGGACGATTGCCGAACGCGCCAACATTCCGGTGGCGATGACGTTGCTGGGCATCGGCTCGTTTCCGGCGCAGCACGAGCTGAACCTCGGCATGATGGGTATGCACGGCGAGGCCTGGGTGAACTCGGCCATCCAGGAGGCCGACCTGCTGCTGGCGTTCGGCATGCGGTTCGACGATCGGGTTACCGGCAACCTGGCGACCTACGCGCCGAACGCCAAGAAGATTCATGTCGACATCGATCCGGCCGAGTTCAACAAGAACGTCAAGGTGGATGTGGCGCTCGCGGGCGACCTGCGGACGGTGCTCGAGGAAATGCTGCCGCACATCACCGAGGGCGATCGGTCGGAATGGCTGGCCACGATTAACCAGATGAAGGGGGACTCGGCCGTCAAGGACATCCAGAACTTGCCGGACAGCGGGCACCTGTATGCCGCCCACGTCATCAGCGACCTCTGGCGGGTCACCGAGGGGAATGCCCTCGTCGTGACCGACGTCGGTCAGCATCAGATGTGGGAGGCGCAGTACTACAAGCACGAGCGGCCGCGCTCGCTCATCACGTCGGGCGGCCTCGGGACGATGGGCTTTGCGCTGCCGGCGGCGATCGGCGCGAAATTCGCCTGCCCCGACGCCGAGGTCTGGGCGCTCGTCGGCGACGGCGGGTTCCAGATGACGATGGCGGAACTGGCGACGATCGCGCAGGAGCAGATCAAGGTGAACATTGCCATCATCAACAACGGTTTTCTGGGCATGGTGCGCCAGTGGCAGGAGTTCTTCTACGAGCGGCGCTACGCGGCGACGCCCCTACTCAGTCCGGACTTCGTGAAGCTGGCCGAGGCCTACGGGCTGAACGGCATGGCGGTGACGACGCGGGCCGGCGTCGTACCGGGCCTGGAGGCGGCGCGTGACCACGCCGGCGCGGTCATCCTGGAGTTCAAGGTGGAGCAGGAGGACTCGGTCTTCCCGATGGTGCCGGCCGGCGCCGATCTCGACCAGATGATCCGGCGGCCGAGTCCGATCGTGGAGACCGCAGCGGACTAGAGGGCCGAGCGGGGGACCGGGGCGCAGCCCCGAGGTAAGAAGGAAGTAGTCATGCGTCATACCTTTGCGGTCTACGTGGAAGACGCGCCCGGGGTGCTGAATCGGGTGGCGTCACTCTTCCGGCGCCGGGTGTTCAACATCGAGTCGCTCACGGTTGGGCATACCGAGACCGCGGGCGTCTCGCGGATGACGATCGTCACGGACGCCGATGCGCACGGTGCGCACCGGATCGAGTCGAACCTCTACAAGCTGGTCAACGTGCTGCGGGTGGACGACCTCACGGCCAAGCCGTCCGTGGAGCGCGACCTGGCGATGATCAAGGTGGCGGCCACACCGGAGACCCGGACGCACATCATGCAGCTCGTGGATGTGTTCCGGGCGCGTGTCATCGACGTGGCGCCGGACTCGGTGATCATCGAGACGACCGGAACCGAGGACAAGATCGACGGTCTGGTGGAGGTGCTCAAGCAGTACGGCGTCATGGAGATGGTCCGGACCGGCCGGGTGGCCATGGCGCGCGGACCGACGCCGGGTGGTCTGGGCGACGGCGTCGAGCGCGGCACGAAGGTGGCTGGGACCGTGCCGGCTGACGACGCCAACGTGTCATCTTCGGTGTAGCGGCAGCGGGACTCATACTTCAACTCATGAGGCGTAACGCATGGCAACGATTTACTACGACGACGCGGCGGACCTCGGACTGATTCAGGCGAAGCAGGTGGCGGTGATCGGCTACGGGTCGCAGGGGCACGCGCACGCCCTCAACCTGAAGGACAGCGGGGTCGCCGTGAAGGTCGGGCTGCACGAGGGGAGCAAGTCGAAGGCGAAGGCGGAAGCGGCTGGTGTAGCGGTGACGTCGGTCGCCGAGGCCGCGACGTGGGCCGACGTGATGATGATCCTGGCGCCGGACACGGCGCAGCCGAAGATCTACCGGGAATCGATCGCGCCGAACCTGACAGCGGGCAACATGATCATGTTCGGCCACGGCTTCAACATTCGCTTCAAGACGATCGCGCCGCCGGCCGACGTGGACGTATCGATGATTGCGCCGAAGGCGCCCGGCCACCGGGTACGTGAGGTGTACGTCGAAGGGGGCGGCACGCCGGCGCTGCTAGCGGTCGAGCAGGATGCCACCGGCCAGGCGAAAGCGCTGGCGCTCTCCTACGCCAAGGCCCTGGGCGTGACGCGGGCCGGCGTCATCGAGACGACCTTCGCGGAGGAGACCGAGACCGACCTCTTCGGCGAGCAGGCCGTGCTGTGCGGCGGCGTGAGCGCGCTCGTCACGGCGGCGTTTGGCACGCTCGTCGAGGCGGGCTACCAGCCGGAGATCGCCTACTTCGAGTGCATGCACGAGCTGAAACTGATCGTCGATCTGATGTACCGCGGCGGCCTGAACTACATGCGCTACTCGGTCAGCGACACCGCCGAGCACGGCGACTACACGGGCGGCCCGCGCGTGGTGACCGACGCGACCCGGGAGGCGATGCGGAAGATGCTGGCCGAGATCAAGGACGGCACCTATGCCAAGAACTGGATCGCGGAGAACGAGGCTGGTCGCCCGTGGTTCAACAAGGTGCGGCAGCAGGAGCAGACCCAGCAGATCGAGCAGGTGGGTGCCGCGCTGCGCAAGATGATGCCGTTCCTCGACGCCGTGACGATCGCGCCGGGCAGCTGACTCTCACGGGATCAAGGATTCGCGCCGTCGGTCGTTGCCACGTCGAGCAAATGTGGCTACAATGTAATCACATGCCAATAACGACTCGAATCGTTCAAATCGGCAACTCCCGTGGTATTCGTGTGCCAAAAGCCGTGCTTGAGCAAGCCGATCTGCCCGAAGAGGTCGAACTGCAGGCCGAGCCGGGGCGGCTCCTTGTGACGGCGGCCCGCAAGCCGCGCTCGGGCTGGGCCGACGCAGCGAAGGCGATGCACACATCTGGCGACGATGAACTGCTGGACCAGATGCCACCGAATGTCTTCGACGATGAGGCGTGGGAGTGGTAGCCCGGAGCTCCCTTGTGCGCGGCGACGTCCACCTCGTGAGCCTGGCCCCCACGACCGGCAGCGAGATTCGACAGACACGCCCGTGCCTCATCATCTCGCCGAACGAACTGAATCAGCATCTTCGCACCGCGATCGTAGCTCCGATGACCACAGGGGGGCGAGCGTATCCGTGGCGGGTGCCGTGTCGGTTTCAGAAACGAGCCGGCTTCGTAGCCGTGGATCAGATTCGAACGGTTGACACCGTGCGATTGACCAGGCGACTGGGACGGCTCAATGCCGCGACCGTCGCCAGTGTGCTACGAACACTACAGGAGATGTTCGCAGCTTAGGATGCCCATGCGGGGTCGCCATGTCCGTCCGCTATTCTTCCTGATCCTCGTCATCGCCTGCGCGGTCGGCCGAACGGCCACCGCCCAGGACTCACCCTTCCATCTGTTGATCACCAACGGCCGCGTGATGGACGGCACCGGTAACCCGTGGCGCCGGGCCGACATCGGCATTCGTGACGGCCGGATCGTGGCCATCGGGCCGTTGACCGATGCCGCGGCCGAGCGCCGGATCGACGCGGGCGATCGGCTGGTGACGCCCGGATTCATCGACGTGCACTCGCATGCGGCTGTCGGCCTGGCGCGTGAGGGGCTGGGCCACGGGCAGCCGCTGCTGGCGCAGGGCGTGACGACGATCGTCGCGAACCCGGACGGCGGGGGATCGATCGATCTCGACGACCAGCGTGCGGCGCTCGAGGCGAACGACCTCGGGGTGAACGTGGTGCTCCTGATCGGGCATGCCGCGGTGCGGCGCGCCGTGCTCGACATGGCCGATCGGGCGCCGACCGAGGACGAGATGGCCGAGATGCAGCGGCTCGTGCGCCGCGGCATGGCGGCGGGCGCCTACGGGCTGTCCAGCGGCCTGTTCTACGCCCCGGGCAGCTATGCGACGACCGAGGAGGTCGCGGCGCTCGGGTCGGTCGTCGCCGAGTTCGGCGGACTCTACACGAGCCACATTCGAGACGAGGGCAACTACACGATCGGCCTCATCGCCGCGGTGAACGAGGTGATCGAGATTGCCGAAGCGAACGGCATTCCGGGCATCGTCAGCCACATGAAGGCGCTGGGGCCCGACAGTTGGGGGCTCTCGGTCGCCGCGACGACCCGGCTCGATGCAGCCCGGCGGCGCGGCGTCGAGGTGTATGCCGACCAGTACCCGTACGCGGCGTCGTCCACCGGCCTGTCGGCGGCGCTCGTGCCGCGCTGGGCGCAGGCGGGCGGTTTGGATGAGCTCACGCGGCGGCTGGCCGATGCGGAGACACGGGCGCGGATCGTCGGGGAGATGCGGGAGAACCTGCGTCGCCGGGGCGGCGCCGAGGCGATCGTCGTGGCGTTCCACCGGCCCGAGCCCTCGCTGGAAGGTCAGAGCCTGGCCGACATTGCAGAGGCGCGCGACCGGCCGGCCGTCGAAACGGCGCTCGATCTGATTGCGCGCGGCCGGGTATCGATCATCTCGTTCAACATGTCCGAGCGCGACATTGCCCACATCATGCGACAGCCCTACACGATGACGTCGAGCGATGGCGGCCTGGTGCCGATGGACGACGGCCGGCCGCACCCGCGTAACTACGGAGCGTTCGCGCGCAAGCTGGCGCGCTACGTCCGCGAGCGCGAGGTCGTGTCGCTGGAGTTCGCCGTACGGTCGATGACGTCGCTGCCGGCGGCGGTGTTCGGGTTGCAAGATCGCGGCGTGCTGCGCATCGGCGCCTGGGCCGACGTCGTCGTCTTCGATCCGGGGGCAGTGCAGGATCGGGCGACCTACGTCGATCCGCATCAGCTGGCCGAAGGGATCGACACGGTGGTCGTGAACGGCGCCGTCGTGCGTGAGGGCGGCCGGTTCACCGACGCGCGGCCGGGCCGGGTTCTGAGGAAGATGTAGCGCAGCCCTTCAGGGCTGCGATTGAAGAGGCACCTATGAACAGTCGTTTCCTGCAGTGCAGTTTCGGAGTCGCCGTCGGCCTGATCGTCCTGCTCCAGTCGGCGCCGGCCGTCGCGCAGACCGACGCCTCTCTGGCGCGGCTCGAGCGGGCGATGGCGCGGGGCGCGACGATCGCCGGCGGCTTGGTCGGCGCGACCGCGATTCACCTCGAGAGCGGTCGGAAGGTGTCGCTGAACGGCGACCAGCCGTTCCCGATGGCCAGTACCTACAAGGTGCCGATTGCCATCGAATTGCTGACTCGCGCCGACGTCGGCACGCTGCGGCTCGACGAGATGATCGACCTGGTGGCGGCCGACCTGCATCCCGGCAGTGGCACCCTGACCCCCCTCCTCAATCAGCCGGGTGTCTCGCTGTCGATCCGCAACCTGATGGAGCTGATGCTGCGCATCAGCGACAACAGCGCGACCGATCGGCTGCTCACGCGGGCCGGCGGATCCGAGGCGGTGACCGCGCGCCTACGGGCGCTCGGTATTGACGGCATCCGCGTCGACCGGCCGACGGCGGTTCTCATCGCCGACCGCTACGGCGCGTCGCTGCCGGCGCCCGAGACCTGGACGCCCGAGGTCTTCGAACGGGCCTTCGACGCGCAGTCGGAGGAAGCGCGGGCGGCCGCGGCGATCGAGTTCGACCGCGACCCGAAGGACACGGCGACGCCGAATGCCTTCGCCGGTCTGCTGGCCCGGTTACACCAAGGCGAGCTGGTGAGCCCGGACAGCACCGCCTTGCTGCTGGACATCATGGAGCGGTGTCTGACGGGCGTGAACCGGCTGAAAGGATTGCTGCCGGCCGGCACGGTCGTGGCGCACAAGACCGGTTCGATCAGCGGTACGGCGAACGACGTCGGGATCATCACCCTGCCCGAGTCGGCCGGCCACGTGGCGATCGCCGTCCTGATGAAGTCGTCGGATCGCCCCTCGGCCGATCGGGATCGCGCCATCGCCGAGATCGCCCGCGCGGTCTACGACTACTTCCTGTTCCGGCCGGACACCGACTGAGTCAAGGAGACAGAATTCAGGAGTCAGGAGACGCGAGAAACCACCAACGAGTCCATTCTGTCTTCGGCCTTCTGCCTCCTGTCCCGGAGCCCAGAGCCCAGAGCCTAGAGACCTTCCATCCACCTCACGATCTCGCCCTGCACCGCGGCATGCACCGTGTCCTGCGGCCGCCCGGATCGCTTCGACACCTTGAACGAATGATCGCCGCCGTCCACGACGTGCAACGCGGCGTGCGGCAGGCCCTCGCCCGCCCATCGACTTGCCGCCGATCACGAGGCGCGGGCGCTCGGGCCCGGCGCGACGGCGCACCGCGTCGATCGTCGCGCCGTAGCAGGGCCTCGAGCACAGGCGCGCGGTCGGGGAAGCGGCGGCCGCGCTCCATGTAGGAAAAGTTGAAGGTGATGGTCTCGATGCCGCGCTCGGCGAACGCCTGTGCGTAGGACACCATGAAGGCATGGGTCTGGCCGGCGCCGGCACCGTGGGCGAGAATCAGGGAAAGGCTCTGTGGCGCGGCGTTCGCTGGCCGGTACGCGATCGCCGACACGGATCCGCCGTCAACGTCGATCCGGAACTGTTCCTCTACGCGCCGATGATCGCTTGGATGCGCACGTCGCGCAAGAAGAGGTCGCGGCGTCACCCCGCCTCCGGCTCGCCTTCTGGGACCGTCTAGAGACTCGAGACCAGAGACGGCTCCGTGTTCGGCGCGGCCTTCCACCGTTCCTCGATGAAGTCCACGAACGGCACGAACGGGTCGAAGCCGATGATGCGGTCGGCGTCGGTGACGAAGTTCGAGAGCGCGTTGACGTCGTAGACATACGGCTGACCGTCGCGTTCGTCCACGATGTACTCGATGCCGCACACGTCGAGACCAGCCGCACGGGCGATGGCGGTCACGGCGTCCCGGACGCCGCCGGGCACGTCCACCCGCTCGATCTCCATGGCCGGCTTGGTGGGGCAGAAGCTGCCAAGCGGCTGCCCTGCGGCAGTCTCGGGCGGCAGGTCCACCACCTCCTGACAGATGTCGGCCGGGCAGAGGTTGTACCCGTGGCCCGCAGGTGGCGTGATCCGAATCGCGTAGAGCGGCTCGCCGTCGAGCAGCTCGACACGCGTGATCGATCCGTCCGGGCTCGTGATCGCCTCCTGCACGAGCGCGGTGTCGTCCGGGCCGAGGTCGAGCCGGTTCTCCCGGACGTCGCGCTCGAGATCCGCCGGCGTCTCGAACCGGATGATGCCGGCGCCGCTGCCGCCGATGTTCGGCTTCACCATGATAGGAAAGCGCAGCCCACCGGCGGCCTCCAGTGCTCGGCTCGGGTGGTTGATGAGCCGCGTCGCCGGATACGGGGCACCGACCCGCTCGAACAGATCGAGCTGTGCCGACTTCGACGTCTCGAACTGGTAGGCGCGCAGGTCGTTGACGATCGGGATGCCGTACGATTCGACGTAGCCGAGGAAGGCGCTGGTGGCGTGGATCGCGTGGCCCTGGCCGCGCAGGTAGGCAGAGGGGCTCATCCGGTTGACGAGCAGCGAGAACGGCGGACGCTCGGCGGGCGACCAGATCAGCTCGCCCGCATGGATGCGCGTCACCGGCAGCCGGCGACGCTCAAATTCGGCGAACAGCGGCTGAAACCACTCGGGATGCTCGTACAACACGGCGATGCTCATGACGCGCTCCTTCAGACGGTGGGAGGACCCCCGACGCGCCGGACGGCGGTCAGGCCATCCCGACGATCAGCGAGCACCGAAAACAGTTCGAATTTGAGTGTGAGAAACGAGGACAGAGGCGACACCCGCGCGCGGGCGTGCCTCTATGGACAGGTGCAACAGGAGACGATGCGGAACCGACGCACGAACCGATCATAGCACATTCTCGGCTCTCGGCGTAACGGCGGCCGCGGGAAGCCGGGCGCCTAACGCCCAGACACGTCCGCGAGCAGTTTCCCCGCGGCGGTCCGGAACGCGTCGGTCCACTCGTGGCCGCCGTCGTAGGCGAGCGCGTCCACGCTGACGCCACGCGACGCCAGCAGCGCCACGTCCGTGTCGTGCTTGTCCTGGGTGAACCACTCGTCCCGCGCACCGCGGCCGACGAGGGTCGGCGGAAGGTCGAGCGCCGCCGTCTCGCGCAGCTCCGGCGGGATGTCTCCTCCGAGCACGATCAGACCGTGCGACGGGTGGCCCGCACCGGCGGCCGCCCGGTACGCCATCGACCCACCCTGAGAAAATCCGGCATAGACGAGTGTCTCGCTGGTGGCAAACTGTGTGCGCACCTCAGCGACCGCCTGGCCGACATACCGCAGGTTGTCGGCGATCGCGCGGTCCCGACCCAGCTTCGTCATCCAGCTGGCCACGACCGTCTGGTGGGTGGGATCGTAGAACCAGTGCAGCGCCTGCACCGCCACCACGAGCCAGCCCGAGGCGCCCGGGATGCGCTCGAGTTGTCGCAGGTGCACCTCGGCGTTCTCGCCGTAGCCGTGAAAGCCGACGAGCAGCGGGTGCGGCCCGGCCGCGTCGGGCACGCGCAGGAGGTACCGCCCCTGGGTCGTCGTGGTGAGTGTCCGGGTGATGGGCTCGGTGGTCGTCATGTGTCCTCGATGTCGTCGAAGTTGGCGATGACCGGATGGGTGGTCCCTGTGGACGGCGGATTGCCGGGCCGCACCGCGAGCGCCGTCCGCAGGCCAGCTTCCGCGGCGGCGTCGAGTTCGGCCACGACATCCGAGACGAAGAGGATCCGCGAGGCCGGCAAGCCGATGCCGCCGGCGATCCGGACGTAACTCTCGGCGCTTCGCTTCGGCCCGATCGCCGTGTCGAAGTAGCCGTTCAGCAATCGGGTCAGGTCGCCGTCGGCGCAGGTCGAGAATAGCAGCTGCTGCGCCAGCACGCTGCCCGACGAGTAAATGCGAACGTCGAGGCCGCGCGCCCGCCAGCGCGCGAGGGCCGGCGCGACGTCGGGGAACACCTGGCCGGCGAGCTCACCCGTGCGATACCCGCGCTCCCAGATCCGACCCTGCAGCGCCTTGAGACCGGTCGACTTCCGGTCCCGATCGATCAGCCACCGGATGTACGCAGCCACCGACGCCGGGTCGGCCGCGCCTGGCGCGTCCGATCGTGTGCGAAGCGGCGGGGGGTTGCGCCCCGACGCGAGGTCCTGCGCGTGCTCGATTTCGAGGCGCGTGAGGTCGGCGGCGACGGTCGTGTCGGCCACCGACGCTGCGAGAAAAGACTCGACGTGATTCCGCGCGTACGGAAACAGCGTCTTGACGACGAAGTCGATCGGTGTCGTCGTGCCTTCGATGTCGAGCAGGAGGCTCCCGATCGACCAATCGGCGAGCCGAACCGTCACTGGGGCCTGGCCCGCGGCCCGGTCGGTGGGGCGGCCGGCAGGTAGGTGCCGCCGAAGCAGACCGGCTGGAACTCCTGGTCGATGCCACTCTCGGTGTACCGGGGCGTCCATCCAGCCGGATCCTGGAACAGACGGATCGCGCGGATCCGGCGGTCGCCGCACAGGTCGAACCAGTGGTGCGTGCCCTGCGGCACCCGGATCAGATCACCCGCACCGACCTCGATGGCGAAGACGGGTCCGTCGGGCGGCCGGATGTGAAACAGTCCGTGACCCTCGATGATGTAGCGGACTTCGTCTTCGTCGTGCCAGTGCTCGCGGTTGAACTTGGCGAGCATGCCGTCGAGGCCCGGCGTGTCCGGCGTGATGTCGATGACGTCGGCGGTCACGTACCCGCCGCGGCGCTTGAGCTCATCAATCTGCTGTCGGTAGGCGGCCAGCACGGCATCGGTCGACGCGGACGCGTCGACCGGCGCGTCGGTGGCCCAGCGCTCACATTCGATGCCGTGCGCACCCAGAAACGCCGCAACGTCCGCGGGCTCGCTGATCGTCCGGCCCTCGGCCGGAATCTTCACTAACGCCATGGTCTCCTCCTTCAGGCCGACGCGTCCGATTGGGACCGGCCGACCGCTTCGAACAGGAACTCGAGGATTTCGACGTGCCGGCCGGCCTGGGCCAGATCGGCACCCCACGTGTACAACCCGTGCCGGCGCAGGAGCAAGCCGTGCGCCGCCGAATGCTCGGTGAGCGCGTCCCGCATGCGACCAGCCAGTTCCTGCATGTCCTGAGAATTATCCACGATCGGCACCCACTCACGGTGCTCGTGAGTCACGATGCCGTCGAGTCCCTTCAGCATCTCGTACCCCTCGATGGCCAGCCCGCCGTCAAGCGCGTGCCGGTCGGACAGGACCGTGCTCCAGACGGAATGCGTGTGCAGGATCGCCCCCGCGCCGCGGAGCCGGGTGAGCTCGAGGTGGAGTCGCGTTTCGGCCGACGGCTGGCCGGTCTGGCTGACGCCGGCTGCGTCCACCCGCAGGATCGCGTCGGCGCTCAGTTCTCCCTTGTGGGCTGCGCTCGGGGTGATCGCCAGCGTGAGCGGCTCGCGTGTGAGGACGACGCTGAAGTTGCCGCTCGTGCCGAGCACCCAGTTCCGCGCGTCGAACCGCCGGCCGAGCCGGACCAGTGCCGACGCGGCCTCGTTGAAACTGGGAAACGCCGTCGAGGCGGCCATGGTGTCAATCCCGTAGCGGATCCTTCAGGCGATTCACGAGCGGCTCGTTCAAGAAACGGACGAGCGGCACGATCAGCCGGAACGCCCGCGTCAGCTCGTGATAGAAGTTCGGGTCGGCGGCGAACGCGGCCGGAAACTGCTTCGCGGCCAGGAACTCGCGCCGGCGCAGCAGGTCGGCGGCGGGGTGATCCCGCGGAAACCCGTGGGGGACGCGCTGCAGGACCTGGCCGTCGAGTGTGCCGAAGCTGCGGCGGAACGCGGCGGCGTCGACGATTGCGCGAAGCCGGCGGTAGCGGCGGGCGACGTGGTCCCGGATGCGGCGCAGCTCCGGTCCGCTCGGGGCGTGGACGCCGCCCGCGAACAGGACCCGGGTGGGTCCGACTTCGAGATAGAGGACCGCGCCCTCCAGCCGACCGAGCTTGCGATGCGGGAAGACAGCCGCCACCTGCGTCTTCAGCGGCGACTTGTCGGCGCTGAACCGGGTGTCGCGGTAGATGCGGAAGAGCGAGACCTTCGGCGACGCGACCAGCTCGGGCGCAAACGTCCTGAAGTCCTCGGAGAGCCGATCGATCACGGCCACCATCGGCCCGCGCACGTGCTCATCGTAGCTGTGGCGACGCGCCCGGAACCACTCGCGGTCGTTGTGTCGCTTGAGCGAGCGCAGGAACGAAAGGGTCTTCGGCGTGAAGCCGGGCGGCGGCGCCATGGGTGTGCTTGCTGCGCTCGCAGCTACGGGTTCCTACGGGTGGGCGCCGTCGGCGAGCGCCTCCGTCAAAACGCGCCCGTCCGACCGCGCCAGCGTGATGCCGGCGAGAAACGCGAGCGTGGGCGCGATGTCCTCCGGTGCGGCGGCGCTCGTGTACCGGCCGGGCGAGATGCCGGGACCGGCGAGGATCAACGGCACCCGCACGTCGTAGTCGTAGCCCGTGCCATGATCCGCCCGCCGGATCCAGGTGTACCAGTACGGCTTTGGAATGATGACCAGATCGCCGCTGCGCCCCGGATAGTAGCTGCGCGCAACCTGCCGGGTCAGGGGATCGGCGAACGGCCCAGCGGTCAGAGTTTCACCCCGAAACACACGTCGCACGCCCGGATATCGCTCGAGCGCGTCGATGACCGCGGCCAGCGCGTCGGGGGCGGCGAGGAGCCGGTCGTAGACGCCGGGAGCGAAGTAGAACTCGATGTGGCCCATGCCGACGGCATGCGCGCCCGGCCCGAAGAACGGCTCGAGGACGTCGTTCACATGGGCGACGACGGCACGGCGGTCGATGCGCCCCGCATCGAGACCGAGCGCGGCGGCCTCTTCCGGAATGGGGCCGACGCCGTGATCGGCGGAGAAGGCGACGACGTAGCGGTCGCGGCCGATGGTCCGGTCGAGATGGTCGAGCAGGCGCCCGATCGTGCGATCCAGCCGTTGGTAGACATCCTCGATCTCCGGGCTCCACGGCCCGAAGTCGTGTCCCACGTAGTCGGCCGCCGAGAAGCCGACCGCCAGATAGTCAGTGCCGGCACCCGCGCCGAGATCGAGCGCGTCGACGGCGGCGATCGCCAGGCCGGCGACATACTCGTCGGCCAGCGGGCTGCGGCGCCACAGCGTGTAGAAGTCGCGATCGGCCGCCCCGTCCTCTCCCGCGATCGTGTGGGCAAAGGCGGGAGGCGCAGCGTTCGACGACGCGTCAGTCGCGTGCGACGGGGGCGTCCACACCTGTCCCAGCGCCGCGGCCACCGGGTGCGCGCGGACGAATTCGTCGACGAAGGGTACCGGGGTCTGGGTGAACGCCGTCGAGGTCGTCCAGACGTTACCGGGGTCGAACCAGGCGACGGCGTCTGCGCGCTGTCCCGCCAGCGGCACCGCGGCACGGGCCTTCACGGCGAACGCCGCCACGCGTGCCGGCGGGTCCCGCTGCAAGCGCAGCTCGTCAGCCAGCGTCGGGACCAGGAGCGTGCCCGGGCCATGCTGCTCGCGTGCGCCCGTGCCATAGGGGACGGCTGTCACGCCGGGGTCCGCCGTGCAGCGCACGCGGCGTCCGGCCACGGGGTCCCACCAGCCGTCCAGCAGAACGCCGTGCGTGGCCGGGACGGTGCCGGTCGCGATGGTCGCGTGCCCGGCGCAGGTCAGCGTGCCGAAATAGGTGTGCTTGGCCTCCCGGAAGACAGCGCCCTCGTCGAGGAGCCGGCGCAGCCCGGCCGTCCACTGGCCGCCGTACCGCTCGATCGTGTCGGCGCGCATCTGGTCCACGGCCAAGACGACGACGAGCGCCGGCGACGGCGTCTGCGCAAGGAGCAGGACCGGCGCGCCGGATAGGCCTGACAAGCCGATGCCGAGCAGGGTCGCTACGAGGAGTCTGGGGGATACGGTCATCATCGTCGTCATAGTCGTCGTCATCGTCGTCGCCATGGGCGTGAACGTGAAGATGAGCCGCGATTATACCGCGCGCGGCGCCGCTGTACGCACGACGGGCGTGACCCACGCGGGCCACGCCCCGTCATCCGTCATCCAGCAACCGTCGCCCACCGTGTGCGGGCGTCGTCAGACGACCAGCTGTGGTACCTCCATCTCGCCGCGCCGGAACGCGTCGTTGAACGCCTCGACGACGGTCGGGTCGAAGTCCGTGCCGGAGCCCTTGACGAGGATTTCCTTCGCATCGAACGGTGACATCGCCTTGCGGTAGGGGCGGTCGCTCGTCAGCGAATCGTAGACGTCGGCCACGCTGATGATCCGGGACTCCAGTGGGATCTCCTCGCCCTCGGCCGGGTTGTAGCCGCTGCCGTCGAACTTGTCGTGGTGCGACAGGATGATCGGCAGGATGCGGCGCAGCGATCCGCCGACCGGCTCCAGCATCGTGACGCCCCGTTTGACGTGCGTCTTCATCTCGTTGAACTCCTCGGCCGTCAGGCGCGCCGCCTTGTAGAGCAGGTCACGGCTGATGTCTAGCTTGCCGATGTCGTGCAGCAGCGCCGCCGCCCGGATGTCCTCGATCCGCTCGTTCTGGAGGCGCATGCTCGCCGCGATTTTCGTCGCGTAGACCGACACGCGGTAGCTGTGGTTCTCGGTGTACTTGTCCTTCGAGATGAAGTGCCGCAGGATCATCAGCACGCCGTTGTAGGTCTCACGCAGGTCCGCCAGATGGCTCTTCTGGTGCTCGTAGAGCGAGCCCATCAGGTAGCCGATCACGACCAGCGTGCCGCCCCACACCGTGATGTCGAGCCACTGGCGTGGAATGACGTCGGTCGACGAGACGGCCTGCTCGAGACCCGCCGGGTTGTAGTAGGTGAACAGCACGACCAGCAGCACACTGGCGAACGCCGTGAGCGTCGCGTGCCGCCGTCCGTAGGAATAGGCCGAGAAGACGGTCGGGAAGGTGTAGAAGCCCAGCACCATCCGCTGCGAGTCGACCAGGAGGTTCATCATCGCCATGATGACGAACAGCGACAGGAGCAGCCAGAGCTCTTTGTTGGCCTGCTCGAGGGTTTTCAGGAGTCCGAGTTTTGCTGCGTTGACTTTCTCTTGTGCGCCTTGACTGAGCGGCATGACGGTTGCCTGGGAAGTAGCCACTGTTCAACGTCCTTTGAGTAACGCGAATTTACGGAACTGCACTCCCCACACCAGGCGGAGCCGGTCCTGACGAACGCTGAACAGTACGCAATATTGTTACCAGATTTGATCCTGGGTGCACCTCCGCTGGTAATTCGTTACCAGACAGTATTATACGGCCACTGGCGCCTCGATGAATCCCCGGACTCGAGGCAATCGCGTGTCACGAGATGTCTCAAGAACGTGCGTTGATTACAATTCTGAAATTCCGGGTGGACCACATCCGAGCTCAGGAATCCGCGCTGCGTCGATCGAGGTACCGATAGAATCCGAGGTCTCGCCCGGTCGCCTGCTTCGTCGCCCAGATGATCTGCCCGACGTGTCCCGAGAAATGCTCGACGACATGATAGATCGCGTGCAGGGTCGTCAGCTGACGCTCCTGAATCCGCCTGGATTCCATCAGATCCTGGACCGACAGGTCCTGGAGGACCGCATCGGCCTCCGCCAAGGTGTCCCGGAGCGGCGCGAGGAGCTGATTGTCGGCCAAGTGGTCCCGGGCCGAGAACTCCGCGGCGCGATCCCGGTCGTCGGGCCGGCCCCCAACGCCGCAGACGATCCACTGCTGGACGTTCCCCCGCAGATGCAGGATCAGATTGCCGACGGCGTTCTCGGTCTCGTGGCGGCGCTCCCACAGCTGGTCGGTCGTCAGGACATCGACGCACGCCTCGATCCGCTGCAGTTGTTCCTGCAACGTGCGCCGTGAGACGGCGATGAACTCGGCGGCGAGTGTATCCGAATCGGCGTCGCTCATGGGCTGCCGATTATAGCCCACCCCGGAAACACGAGAGTAGCGCGGGAGTTGTTCGCCTCGCGACGAATCACACGAAGCGTGGCCCCCGAGCGCCTAGTCGCGGGGCTGTCCCGCGATGCGGCCATCCGATGGATGGCCCCACTAGATATGGTGGTCGACGTCGACCTGATGCATGTATAGTGTAGGCAAGTGCGATCTCCGTCCCGCCGGGTCGGAGGCGCTGGTCCAAAAGCTGGTCCAAAATATGTGGGCGGACGCCGGAGTCGAGGAGAGAGACGTGTCATGAGAATGTCGAGCTGGATTGGACTGCTGCTGATCGCGGCCAGCATGGCCACGACAGCCATGGCCGCCGCGCCGGTCGCGGCGCAGGAGCCGGTCAGCCGCAGCGTGGACGGGTTGGTGTACGACCTGCAACATCCCGAGCCGGATCGTCGCCGACAAGCCGCCCGGCTGCTTGGGCAGAACAAGGTGCACGCGGCCGTGCCGGCGCTCACCGCCGCCGCCGCCGACCGCGACGAGGACGTGCGCTTCGAGGTCGTCAAGGCGCTGGTGCAGATTCACGATCGGCGGGCCCTGCCGACCTACGTGGCGCTCACGCGGGATGCCAGCCCGGACATCCAGGAGAAGTCGATCGAGGGGATCATCAACACCTACGTCAGCGACGAGTCCGGGTTCGTGCGGGGCTTGCAGAACGTCATCGATTTCGTCAACCCGTTCAGCGACGACTACAACCCGCTCATGGTCGAGCCCTTCATCGAGGTCGATCCGGCCGCGATCGACGTGCTGGGCGATCTGCTGCTGTCTGAACGTGCGCACATTCGGAAGGATGCCGCGGTGGCGCTCGGCATCCTGCGTGCTCGCGCGGCGCTGCCGGCGATCGGGGATGCGCTCGACCAGGAGTCGGTGACTGACGTCAAGGTCGAGCTGATCCGGACCATCTACAAGATTGGCGATCCGGCGGGTGGCGGCGCGCTCGTGCCACGGGTGCTCGACACCGACAAGTCGGTCCACGACGAGGCCATCTTCACGGCGGGCCGCCTGCGGGTGAAGGAGGTCGTGCCGTATCTGGTGGACATGCTCGAGGCGGGCGTCGAGGAACGCCGGACGTTGTTCGGCTTCGTTCCGATCTCCAGCTCCGACGATCTGAGCCGACGCGTACTGGAAGCGCTGGCCCACCTCGGCGACGCGCGAGCGCAGCACGTGTTCCTCGACTGGCTCGACTCCGACCGCGGCTGGTCTCGGCGATTTTCGGCCGAGGGGCTGGGTCGGATCGGGGACGCGACCTACCTGCCCCAGGTTGCGGCGCGCTACCAGCAGGAAGAGTCGGATGACGTGCGGCTGGCGCTGGCCTTCGCGCGCTACCGTCTGGGGGAGGCGCAGTATCTGCAGGACGTCGTCGATCAGGTCACCGACGATGACCAGGCCTACGGATACCTCATGGAGTTTGCGCCCCAGGAGATGCCGGCCCTGTATTCCTATATCCGGAACGAGTCGGACCAGCTGAGGATCCGGCTGCTGGAAGTGATCGGGATGCGTGGTGATCGGTCGGCGATCGGCATCGCCGAGGAGATGATCCAGGCCGGCAGCCAGGAGGTGCGCGCGGCCGCCAACTTGGCGGTGCTCCGCATCCGCGGCCGCCACCCTGACTCCTAGCAGCTAGGCTCCCCGCACCCGGTTATAATCGGAGCATGCCGGCCACCGCCGGGGCGGGTCTGCTCGGATCGTTTCCGTCCCCCGATCTGTTCTTCGAAACGGCGACCGCCTACCAGCGGACCGCCGCGCTGAAGACGGCGGTCGAGCTCGATCTCTTCACGGCGATCGGAGAAGGGGCGGCCACCGTCCAGGCGCTGGCCGAGCGTCGCACCGCCACCGAACGGGGCATCCGCATTCTGTGCGATTACCTGACGATCGCGGGGTTTCTGGTCAAGCTGGGTGACCACTACGAGCTGACGCTGGATTCCGCGACGTTTCTCGATCGCCGTTCGCCGGCCTATCTGGCGTCGGCCGTGGATTTCCTGAATTCCGAGGCGGCGATGGCGGGGTTTTCCCACCTCACGGACATCGTGAAGCACGGCATGCCGGCGAATGGGCTCGGTGTGCTCGAGCCGGAGCATCCGGTGTGGGTGCGGTTCGCGCGGGCGATGGCGCCCATGATGATGATGCCGGCCGAGTTACTGGGGCAGCTGGTCGGGGCGCCGGCGGGCGAGTCCTGGAAGGTGCTCGATCTGGCCGCCGGCCACGGGCTGTTCGGCGTGGCGATCGCGCAGCAGAACCCGAACGCGCGCATCGTGGCGGTGGACTGGCCAAACGTGCTCGAGGTGGCCGCCGAGAACGCCCAGCGGGCCGGCGTCGCCGATCGGCACGAGTCGCTGGCCGGGAGCGCGTTCGACGTGGACTACGGGACCGGCTATCAGTTGGCGCTGGTGACCAACTTCCTGCACCACTTCGACGTGCCGACGTGCGAGCGACTGCTGCGGAAGGTGTGTGACGCACTCGTCGAAGGCGGGCGGGCCGCGATACTGGAGTTCGTGCCCAATGTCGATCACGTGTCGCCGGTGGTGCCGGCGGGGTTCAGCATGACGATGCTGGGTTCGACCCCGAGCGGCGACACGTACAGCTATCCCGAGTTCGAGTCGATGTGTCGGAACGCCGGCTTCCGCGACGTGGAGCTGCACGCCCTGTCGCCGACGTTTCAGCACGTGGTGGTCGCGACCCGCTGACCCGCACCATCCATTATCGCCAAGGAGTGTCCAGTCACCATGCTGTCATTGACGAAGAAGACCAAGATGCCGTCACCCGGCGAGGCCTTGCCGGCGCGCGACGAGCCGATCGCGGTGTCGGAGACCCATTACGTCAACGGGCATCGCCTGGTCCAGCCGTTTCCGGACGGGATGCAGTCGGCGATGTTCGGCCTCGGCTGCTTCTGGGGCGCGGAGGAGACGTTCTGGGGCCTGCCGGGCGTCTACTCGACCATGGTCGGATACGCCGGTGGCCTGACGGTGAACGCCACCTACCGAGACGTCTGTTCCGGTCTGACCGGCCACAACGAGGTCGTCCGAGTCGTGTTCGACCCGGCCGTCATCCCCTTCGAGCAGCTGCTCCGAACGTTTTGGGAATCACACGATCCAACCCAGGGCATGCGACAGGGCCAGGACGCCGGGACGCAGTATCGATCGGGCGTGTACGTGTACGACGCCACGCAACGCCACGCGGCCGAGTCGTCACGCGACGCCTACCAGGCGGCCCTGGTGGCGGCGGGGCATACGGCGCCGGTGACGACGGAGATCGTGGATGTGCCGGCGTTCTATTACGCCGAGGACTATCACCAACAGTACTTGGCCAAGAACCCGGGTGGGTACTGCGGCCACGGCGGCACGGGCGTTGCCTGTCCGACGGGCGTCGTCTGACCCGGCGCGCGTCGGTGGGCGAATGACGGCTCGCTCGGCGCCCGACTACTGCCTTGTCGCGCCGAGGTCGATTTCGACCTCCACCTGGAAGCGGCGGCGACCCGGCCGCTGGACGGCTCGATCCAGACCGTGCCGTGGCTGAACAGATCGCCGCCCTGGCCGTTCTTGATCATGGCGGGCGGCTCGGTCTCCTCGTAGTCGATTTCCCACGTCCTGATGCCGTCGATCGTCTTTTCGCCGTCCTGCTCGAACGTGAAGCGCGACTGATCGGAGCTGGCTAGGATCTGCAGCGCCATCGTGGGCACGTTGACGTTGCGCGTGATGGCGCCGATGTTGAAGCGCGCACTCTCGATGATCAAACGCCGGCGAAGCGCGCCAGTGATCCGCGGCGTCTGGAGGAACAGATCCTCCAGACGCTGCAGGCGATCCTCCACCGGCTTTCGGTCGACCTCGATGACGTCCCGGAAGGCGAGCCAGGACTCCTGCGTTCCCGGCGTGGCCAGGACGAGGAGATCCGAGACCATCCGTCGGCTCCGCCTGCCGCGGGGTGATCGAGTGGTCGGGGCGCCCGGATTCGAACCGGGGACCTCCTGCTCCCAAAGCAGGCGCGATACCAAGCTACGCCACGCCCCGACGGTCTTGATTGTAGCAGCCCGCGGTGAAACTCCAGCGGCATTCGGCGAGTAACCCGGCTGCCGCCCGGCCGTCCGAGCCGTGCGGCCGTCTAAAGACGGTTGAGGAACTGACCTATGGGAGTCGTCATCCACGACCTTCGTCTGGCGCTGCGTGCGGCGGCGCGAAAGCCGATGCTCGTCGGCGTGGCGCTGCTGACGCTGGCGCTCGGCATCGGCGCCAATACGGCGATGTTCAGCATCGTCAATGCGGTGCTGCTCAGGCCCTTGCCGTATCCCCACGCCGATCGGATGTCTTCGACATCGGTGAGGAGCGCCCTGGCGCCGCCGCCGTCGTCGTCGTGAGCCACGCGACGTGGCAGCAGCGGTTCGCTGCCGACCCGGACATCGTCGGACGCAGTGTGACGCTCGACGGCCGGCTCCACACGGTCCTCGGCGTGCTGCCCGAGACCTTCGCGTTTCCGGAACGTTCGACCGAGCTCTGGACGCCACTCGTCACGGAGATTCCCAATCAACAGCCCGGCCAGGTGATGCTCATCGCGTTTGGTGGTCTGGCGCGCCTGCGCGACGGCATCACATTGGAAGAGGCGACGGTCGAGGGACAAACGATCGTCAGCCGCCAGCACGCGGTGCGCCCGGAGCCGATGGCCCAGATGCCGGCTCCGACGCTCCGCCTGATTCCCTTGCAGGAAGAGCTCGTCGCCGGCGTACGGCCGGCACTCATGGCCCTGCTGACCGCGGTGGGGTGCGTCCTGCTGATCGCCTGCGCCAATCTCGCGAGCCTCCTGCTCGCGTACGGCGCGACACGACGGCGCGAGCTAGCGGTGCTGGCGGCGCTCGGGGTCTACGGCGTGCTCGCCGAGAGTGTGGCGCAGCGGCAGCGGGAGATCGGCATCCGGATGGCGCTCGGCGCCGACCCGCCGGCCATCATGCGGCTCATTCTGGGGCAGGGTGCGCTGCTCGTCGCGATCGGCGTCGCCGGGGGTCTCGCGGCCTCGGTGGCGGCGAGCCGGGTGGTGGCCAGCCTGCTGTTCGGGGTGTCGAGGACCGACCCGGTCACCTATGCCATCGTCCCGGTCGTCCTGGCGAGCGTGGCGCTGGCTGCCTGCTACCTGCCGGCCCGACGCGCAACGGCCGTCGATCCGATGACGGCGCTGCGCGCTGAATGAGCGAGGGCAGGAGCTACGTTAGGAGTTAGAAGTTAGGAGTTAGAAGTCAGGAGTGAGGAGTCAGAAGCGAGAAGCAGCCAGCCACTCGCGCAGCGCCCTGACGGCCTGGCCACGGTGGCTGACGGCCATCTTCTCCTCACGCGAGACCTCAGCCAGCGTCTTGCCGTAGGGCGGGTAGTAGAAGATCGGGTCGTAGCCGAAGCCGCCGGTGCCCGCAGGCGCGTCCGCGATCCGTCCCTCCACGACGCCCTCGGTTTCGAAGACGATCTTGGCGCCGCGGGCCACCGCGAGCGCGCACACGAAGCGGGCCGGGCTGCCGAGCCTGGCGCGCGCCGCGAGGCGGCCGTAGATGACCCCGAACTTGTCCTGATAGCTGGTGTTGCCTCCAAACCGCGCGGAGTGGATGCCTAGCGCGCCGTCTAGCCCGTCGATCAGCAGGCCGGAATCATCTGCGACAGTGATCTGGTCGGTTGCCGCGGCGTAATACAGCGCCTTGTCGCGCGCGTTGGCCGCGAAGCTCCGGCCCGTTTCCTCCGGCTCGGTGACGGGTGGCACGTCGGTCAGGGAGATCAGCTCGACGTCCACGCGCTGAAGCGTGGTGCGGATTTCGTCGAACTTGCCGCGGTTGGTCGTGGCGATGAGCAGTCGCACGGGCCTCACACTAGGAGGCCGTCGGCGTGGTCACGAGGTCACCGAGAATCGTCCGCTGCAGCGCGATCAGATCGGCGATGCCGGCGTCGGCCAACTCCAGGAGCCGATCCAGCGCGTCACGGCCGAAGGGCGCGCCCTCGGCCGTTCCCTGGACCTCGATATAGCGGCCATCACCGGTCTTGATGATGTTCATGTCCACCTCGGCCGTCGCGTCCTCGCTGTAGGCCAGGTCCAGCATCGGCGTGCCGGCGACGATGCCGACGCTGGTGGCGGCGACATGATCCCGTACCGGCATCGACGCGATCTTGCCGGACTCGTGCAAGCGCCGCACCGCGAGCACCAGTGCGACGAACCCGCCCGTGATGGCGGCGGTGCGCGTCCCGCCGTCGGCCTGGATGACGTCGCAGTCGATCCAGATCGTCCGTTCGCCCAGCGCCTCCAGCGTCGAGACGGCGCGAAGCGACCGGCCGATGAGTCGCTGGATCTCATGGGTGCGCCCGCCGACCTTGCCTGTGGTCGACTCCCTCGTCGAGCGCGTCGTCGTCGCGCGGGGCAGCATGCTGTACTCTGCCGTGATCCAGCCCTTGCCGGTGTTGCGTCGAAAGGGCGGCACCCGGTCTTCGACCGAGGCGCTGCAAATCACCTTCGTGCGACCCGCCTCGATCAGCACCGAGCCCTCGGCATGGATCAGGTAGTTCGGGGTCAGGGTCGTCGGTCGAAGCTGGTCTGGTCGACGCGCGTCGTCTCGAATCGGTAACTTCATGGACGTCCGATCACTAAACCTAAGGGGCCGAGGGCGTGCCCGGCCTGTGAGCAGCCCGTGGTGAAAGTCCCGCGGCATTCGGCTGGCGCTACATCCCGGCTGGCAGCGTTGCTCCTCACTCGAATATTCCCGATATTCTTACTCGTCGCGCCTTGTCAGCCGGGCGCATCACCAGCCTCGGTGCGACACGGGACTTTCACCACGGGCTGCTAGCTGGCGCGGAGCCGGTCCACTCGGCGCGTTGGGTCAGCGGCCGCCGAAGATCGACGTGGCCGGCCAGCGTGTCGGCCTCCCGGCCTTCGATGAGAATCTGCACGGCGCGTACGTCGGGCACGTTGACCGTCACGGCATTGACGATCGTGTAGATGGTCAACAGCTCATCCAGTGAGCCGCCGGAGTGTCCGCTGCTGATGTCACGGCTCACGTCCACGAACGCGTCGCCGCGATCCGTCATGTAGAGCGCGCGGAGGGCCGTCCCCGCCGGCACGGCGGACACCAGCGGAGGGTCCACCGGTTGAAACTGGGCTTCGAGTACGTGTCGGACGCGCTCGGCGGCTGTGTTTGCCGCCGCGACCTCGCGTTCGACGCCGACCAGCCGTTCGCCGTCGTCGGAGACATAGAACAGCGTCGCGGCGGTCAGGCGCACCGGTGCGGCGGCGGTGTTCTGCGGCGGCGGGGCGCCCGCATCGTCCCCCGCGTCGTAGACGTTGGGCAGCGTGACGATGATGAGCCAGGTGCCGAGCGTCCCGATGGCCGCGATCGCGACGAGCCCGAGCCAGCCGCGCGCCGTCATCGGGCGTCCCGGCTCCGGTCCTGGCCGGCGTCTTCGGCGGGGGACGGCTCGCTGCGCAAGCTCGCGCGATAGCGGACGACGCTCTGGAACAGCGCCTGGGCCAGCGTCTCCTGGAAACTGGCTGACGCCAGTCGCTCCGCTTGGGCCGGATTCGAGAGGAAGCCCAGCTCGACCAGCACGGCCGACATGTTGGCGCCGACCAGCACCCGGAACGGCGCGCGCTGGACGCCAGTCGGGCGCATGGCGACGCGACGCCGCAGCTCGGCGTCCACAATGCGCGCGAACCGCGCCGACCGATCGAGGTGCCGGACCTGCGCCAGGTCCCAGGACACGACCTCGATGCTACGGACACCGCCGCCCAGTACTGGCACGGTGTGGTCGGTGCCGCCGGTGAGCCGCGTCTCGGCCGCGTCGTCGTAGAGGCTCAGGTAGTACACCTCGGCGCCCGACGGCGCCGGACTCAGCGACGCGTTGGCGTGTAGGCTGATGAACAAGTCCGCCTTGTTGTTGTTGGCAATCGCCGCGCGCTCGTCCAGCCGGATCATTCGGTCGCCGTCGCGCGTCATGACGACGCGCAGGCCGAGCCGACTTTCGATCGCCCGCCGGAGGCGCGTGGCCACCTGCAACGTGACGTCCTTCTCGAGGACACCATTCGGACCGGTCGTGCCCGTGTCATCACCGCCGTGGCCGGGGTCGATCACGATGGTATTCAGCACGGCCGGCGCCGTGAACTCCAGGAGCGGCGGAGTGGCGGCTGGGGGCGCGTCGGGCGCCGGGGGCACGGCCGCCGGGGGCCGCGACGCGGTCGCCGCTCGCTCGTGGACCCGCGCGACCGCCGCCGGCGCGCTCGACAGCACGTCGATGATCAGGCGGGACGTGCCGCCCACGCCGGTCTGCAGCGACGACTGGTAGCTCGCGTACGCCGAGCCCAAGGCGATCGCGATCCAGGTGGGCTGGTCTCCCACTCGCACGCCGGCGACCAGCGAGTCACGCGCCGCCTGGGGCAGCGTGACGTCCAGCGCATCGGCGTCGAATTTCACCAGCAGCTGCTGTGGCGCTTCCTCGATGACGTAGGGGGCCGGCGTGACCATCTCGAACGTGAGGCGGGCCTGCCCGCGGGCCACGGTGTAGGTGATGTCGATCTCCGGCACCCGCAGGTCTCCTACGACGACGAGACCCGACCGCCGGCGAAGTTGGATCGGCGTATCGATGACGAGCGCAAGCGCCCGATCGAGAAATTCGATCGGGACGTGCCACCCCCGCGACGTCCGGACGGGCGGCGACGGCAGGCTCACGACACGGCCGTCGACCGATGCGAGTCCCTGCGACGCCGTCAGGACGATCACGCGGTTCTGATACGTGATGGTCAGGCCATCCGCGAGGGTGTCCTCGCGAACGGCGAGGTCGAATGCTTCGGCCAGATCGCTCAACGCGACCATCGGCTGGCCGTTGACCCGCGCGAGCGCGAGCGCGCGGCGTCCATCGGGTGAGAGCAGCGTCAGGGTTTCCTGCGCCCGCGCCTGACGCGGGCTGGCGGTCAGCGCGCACAGCAAGATGAGTGCGACGGCAAGGCGAGTGCGGCGCATGGATTCGTCGAAGAACAGCCCATGATACCGTACGCGCGAGCGCGGCCCTGGCGGTACTGCTTGGACTGCGAGAAGGCGGTCGTCGGACGGGATTGCGTCGGGGTTGCTGCACCCCCGGGCGGCTCACCGCACGTCGTGGTAGTGGCCGTGCTCGGCCGACCAGACCCGGTTGGTCGTCACCCCGGTGCCCGCGTTCGTCATGGCGACGACGATGCCGACGATGCCGCCCATCAACAGGAGCGCGAACAGCACCATGGCGGTGCGGGAGCTCAACGGGCCGTCCTTGGCCATGCAGCACTTCTTGTATTTCTTGCCGCTGCCGCAGGGGCAGGGGGCATTGCGCTCGATGCTCATGGAGTCGCCATTGTACCATGTGGTGCAGGCCTTTAGACCTGCGACGAACATCCAGGGCGTCGCCTGCGGCTCGCCCACGCAGGGCTAAAGCCCTGCGCTACAGCTCAAGTCGTAGCGCAGGGCTTTAGGCCTGCGACGCCCTGACCTCAGCTTAGAACGAGATCCGAGCGTCGAGCTGGGTACGCTTGAGCAGCGTGTTCAGCTCGCCTGGGGCGACCAGGAGCTTCTTGGTGAAGATGCCGATGAGATCGAGATGCACCCGCGGGGCGACCATGTAGGACACGATCGTCCGATGCATCCGGACGTTGCTGCCCGGAATGTCGGAAAAGATGAACGCCGAGAGCACCGCGTCCTGTTCGATGCGGGCGAACGTATAGGCCAGCCGGAAAGACTTCGGCTGCGACGCCTGGCCGTAGGCCGCCGTCACCCAGACGCCGACGTCCTCGTCGGTGACGGCATCCGTGTTCTTCACGACGTTGGCCGTGAGCTGCACGGGGTAATTCGAGCGGCCCGTGTCAATCGTTGCCCGGGCGATGACGTCCACCAGGTTGAAGCCGGACCGGAAGCCCGTGACCTGCCCGTCCTCGTCGACGCTGAGCGGGTTGGTGTTGCGCCCGATGTCCTGGGCGTCGAGCACCACGGCCACGCGATCGACGTCGTGAAACCCATAGTCGGCCACCGAGAACTGCAGGCGGTGATTGCCGAGCGCGAACCCGACCTCGCCGTACCCGGCGAACAGGATGGCGTTGTCGCGGCCGCGCGACTCCGCGAGCGGGACCTGGGCGGCGACGAATCGGTACGACACCGGCCCGGTAGAGCTTCGTATCTGCTGGTAGATCCCTTCCCAGTTGACGTCGTTGTCGAACGTCATCTCGGTGCGGGTGACCGGAAGGCCGAACTTGCCGCCGCGAATCGTCAGCGCCTTGGCGCCTGACGGGTTGTAGGTCACGAACGCCCGGTCGATGCTGATCGGCTTTCTCGTCAGGAGGTCGGTGAAGCTCTGGTTGGTGGAGATCGGGTTTCCCAGATCGCCGCTGCCCAGGCGGAGTCCGAAGGCGACGTCGTCGTTGATCTCGGCGTCCAGCGTCAGGCGCAGCCGGAACCGCAGGCGCTGTCGGGTCGTCGCGCCATCCTGAAAGAACCCCTCGAGTCGTTCGCGGAAGTCCCCGCCGAACCGGAGACGCTCCCACCAAGGGGCGCTGGACTGCGCCGACATGGGCACGGCCGCCAGGGTCATGACGACGAATGTGACGAGGGAGAGGATCCGACGGCCGGCCGGATGCGGGCACATCCGCCCATTATACGAGCGGGACTCGACCGCTGGATCAGAACAGCCTACTTGGTGACGGGCGTCGAGGGCACGGTGGTGTCGACGGGCTCGTCCGCCGGTTCCTGGCCGCAGTCGTCGCAGCCATGACACGAGGGGGCGCTCGGCTTGCCGAAGCCCATGAGATCGCGCAGGTGTCGGTAGAGCGAGACGACGGCCAGCAGCACGATGCCGGCGACAGCTATTTCTTGCCAGTTCACGAGATCCCCCAACCCAGGGCCGAACCCACCTGGTAGACGGCCAGAGACGCCGCGTAGGCGAGCACCGACATGTAGCTGAACATGAAGATCGGCCAACGCCACGTGCCCGATTCCCTTCGCACGACGACGATCGTGCTCATGCACTGGCACGCCAAGACGAAGAAGACCATGAGCGACACGCCGGTCAGCGGCGTCATCAATGGCGAGCCGTCGGCGCGCCGAGCGCTCTGGAGCGACGAGCGGAGGCTCACGCTTTCTTCGTCGGCGTTCTCGATGCCGAAGACGATTCCGAGCGTGGAGACGAAGACCTCGCGTGCCGCGAACGCGCCCAGAATGCCGACGCCAATCCGCCAGTCGAATCCGAGCGGCTCCAGGGCCGGCTCGATGGCCAGTCCCAGACGGCCGCCGATGCTGTGCCGGATCTGCTCGCTGGCTTCTCGGCCGTTCAGCGAAGCCAGTTCGTCGGCGCGGAGGGTTGGATCGGTCGTGCGCTGGGTCACGCGCGCCCGCGACGCGTCGTAGCGAGCGGCGACGTCCGCGCTGTGCGGGAACGACAGCAGGGCCCACAGGATGATCGTCATCGTCAGGATGATCGTGCCGGCGTCCACCAAGAATCGTTCGACCCGCCGCCAGGTCACGAGACACACGTTCCGCCAGACGGGCACCCGATACGGGGGCAGTTCCAGAACGAGGGGCAAGCGCGGGCCGCGCAACACGGTGCGACGCAGCACCGCGGCGGCACCCAGCGTCGCGACGACCGACAGCGTGTACATGGAGAACAGGATCACGGCGCCGACACTGAAGATGCCAAACAGCCGAGGGTCGCCGGCGAAGACGACCGCCGTGACGAGCGCGTAGACCGGCAGGCGCGCGCTGCACGAGATCATCGGCAGTGTGAGCATCGTGATCAGCCGGTCCCACCGGTGTTCGATGGTGCGCGTCGCCATCACGGCCGGCACGGCGCAGGCGAAGCCGGACAGCATCGGCACGAACGCCTTGCCGTGGAGGCCCACCTGTCCCATCAGCCGGTCGATGACAAATGCCACGCGCGCGAGGTAGCCCACGTCCTCGAGGAGGGCGATGAAGAGAAAGAGCATGGCGATCTGGGGGACGAACACCACGACGTTCCCGACGCCGGCGATGACGCCCTCCACCATGAGATCGCGCAGGATGCCGGCGGGCAGAAGCGCGGTCACGCCGTTCTGCAGGCCGGTGGTGGCCGACTCGATGGCGGCGATCATCGGGGTCGACCAGGTGAAGAGCGCCTCGAACAGGACGACCATCACGACGGCGAAGGCGAGCAGCCCGTACACCCGCTGGGTGAGGATGCCGTCGAGCCGGTCGGTCCACTTCCGCGTGTCTTCCCGGGCGATCGTCCGGACGTCGGCGACGATCGTGTCGATCCAGCGGTATCGGGCGGCGATGATTTCCCGGTCGAGGTCGCGATCCGTTTCGGCCGCCCGGGCGCGGATCGTCCGCACGGCCTGCTGCACCGGGGCGGGCAGGTCGGTGCCGGTCCCCTCCGCCGGCTCGTACGAGAGCAGCGACCACAGCGCCCAGGATCGGCGCGCCGCCGGTGTGCCGTTGAACGCGGAGTGGGCCAGCGCGTCAGCCACCGTCGTGACGTCGCGCTCGGTCGCCTGCGGGAGCCCCGTCCAGGCGCACTCGTCGCTCGGCGCCAGCCGCAGCGTATCGCCGATCGCCGTCCGCAGCGCGTCGAGGCCCGTGCCCCTGGAGGCGACGGTCGGCACGACGGCGGCTCCCAGCCAGGTGCCGAGCCGCTCCGCGTCGAGGTCAGCACCGGCCGCGGTCGCCTCGTCGATCATGTTCAACGCGACGATGACCGGGACGCCAGTCTCGACGATCTGGAGCACCAGATACAGACCGCGTTCGAGGGCGCCCGAGTCGACGACGACGATGACCGCATCGGGCCGGTCGCCGCGGTGGCCGAGCACTTCGTCCACCGCGACCTGTTCATCGGGAGAGTGCGTGCTGAGGCTGTAGGTGCCAGGCAGGTCGACGATCTCGACCGGCGACCCGTCGGGCAGTGCGACCCGGCGCGCCGACCGCGACACGGTCACGCCCGGGTAGTTGCTGACCTGCGCCCGGGCGCCGGTCAGCGCGTTGAAGACGGTCGTCTTGCCGGAGTTCGCGTTGCCCGCCACGATGACCCGCGGGACGCGCTGGCCTGGGGCGGCGGGTCGCGGCGCGTGCGTCGGGAATCGGTACGCGGGGCCGGGCGACGCGATGTCGTCGTCGGCCCGGTCGGCCGTCGTGTCCGGCGCCAACGAGATCTGCGCCGCGTCGGCCAGCCGCAGGGAGAGGAGATAGCCGCGTAGACGGATCTCCAGCGGATCGCCGAGCGGCGCCCTGCGGATCGTCTCGATCCGCGTGCCGGGCAGCAGCCCCATTTCCATGAGGCGACGGGCCACGCGCCGGCCGCAGCCGACACGGTGGACCACCACGCTCTGGCCGATCGGGATTTCGTCGAGTGTGTGGAGACCCTGATGCAGGCGGCAACTCCCGGAACGCCATGACGTGTGACGGGAACCGCCACGGCCAGGACAAAGACAAAACCAATACTGAGACTCAATCTCAGTTTGGCCCTTCAGTCTATGCCGACCGATTCGCTCGGTCAAGGCGCCGGGCGGCCCGTCCTACTGATTCTGCGTGTCGACGAGCTGGCGCAGCGTGAGGTTGTGGGGCGAGGTCTGCAGGCTGTCGTGCAGACGCTCGAGCGTCTGCGACACGCCGTCGCGCGTGTCGATCGACGCGTCGATGGTGCCGCGCAGGGCGCGCAGGACGTCGTGGATCGTGATGTCGTCGAGCGGGCGGGCCGGGAGGAATCCGGGCGTCGTGTCGTCGTCGGTGCGGGCCAGCACGCCGTGGGTGACCAGGGGTTGCAGGAGGTCCTGCAGGACGCCGGGCGGGACGTTGCTGCGCGACGCGACGGTCCCCACCGGCACCGCCCCCCGGCTCTCGGTGAACGACGCGGCGATCCACGAGAGCGCGCGCAGGGCAACCAGCTCGCGGTCGGCCAGCGACGCGAGGCGCATCCGCTTGTGCTCACGGTAGGCCGGCTCGGCCTGGTGCGCCCAGGCGACGAGCCCACCCAGCAGCACCGCCACCCAGTTCATGTAGACCCACACCAGGAAGATCGGCAGCGCTGCGAATCCGGCGTAGATTGCGTTGTAGTTGGCGACGCCCACCTGCAGCTGGACGTGCAGCACCTGCACGATCTGCCAGATCGTGCCCGCGACGATGCCGCCGAGGATGGCCGAGACGAACGGCACCCGCGTATTCGGCATGATCATGTAGAGGAAGCAGAAGCCGAACCAGACCGTGACCACCGTCAGCAGCCTGAAGAGTACCTGCACGACGGATCCGAGCTGCAGCGTGTCCGACAGGAACGTGGTGACGGCGTTGTTCTGCAGCGCCGCCGTTACGCCGGTGGCGACCAGCAGCAAGATCGGCGTCACCACCACCAGCGCCACGAAGTCGGTGACCTTGCGAATGGCTGACCGGGCCTGCTGCACGCCCCAGATGACGTTGAAGGCGCTCTCGATGTTGGTCATCAGCTTGAGCGCCGCCAGGATGAGGAACGCCAGGCCGACCATCCCGAGGTTGGCGAAATTGGTTTGTTCGACGAAGCCGAGGACGTTCTCGATGGCGGCGCGGAGGTCCTGGGTGCCGGCCGCGCTGGCGCCCGCGCCGATCGCCGGGGCCAGCTGCTCCAGCGCGGGATCGATCGCGTTCGTCCGGAGGTACTCGTAGGCGCCCAGCCCTTTGGCGACCGAAAAAGCGAACGCCAGCAGTGGCACCAGCGAGAGCACGGTCACGTAGGTGAGCGCCGACGCGCGCGTCAAGCAGTCGTTCTGCACCATCCCCTGCCAGGCCAGGCTCAGGATGCGCGTGAGCTTGACGCCGATCGCCCGGACCGTGGAGAGGCCGGCCAGATCGATGTCCCACTGTTGCCGGTCGAAGAAGTGGTGGGCGCGCTCGAGCAGCTGCTGGATTGCGTTCTCGACCCGTTCCTTGCCGGTCGTGTGGGCAGGCATTAGGTCGATGATACCGCGATTGCCGCATTCGACCGCCGACGCATCCCGCCGTGGGCGGCGCTTGGCGTCGTCCACGATGGGTCAAATACTCCCGGTATTCTCCCTCCTCGCGCCTACCTCGGGTCGGGCGCGGCCTTGGTTCAGCGGGGTCTCGGTGCGACGCGGGGCTTTTACTACGGGCTGCCTAGGGGGTTCGATCGTAGACGCGCCGGAACTCGCGGGCCTCGCCGTTTTCGAACCGATCGCTCTCGAACGTCGACGTGACGACCAACTGTTGCCCGTCGAGCAGCAGCTACATGTACGCCGGTGTGCCGACGATGCCGCCGGTGCGGGTGAATTTCTGCGTGCCTTCCAAGATCTTGGCGATCCCGAAATCCGCCAGCAGGCAGTTCCCGCGCTCGTCCATCAGGATGTTGCTCGGCTTGACGTCGCGATGGACCAGACCTCGGGCATGGGCGCAGTCGAGCGCGTCGCCGACCTGTGACATGACGCGCCGGATCTCATCCAGGGGCAACGGCCGGCCATGCAGCGACGCCGCCAGCGTACCCGCGCTGACGAACGGCATCACGATGTAGGTAAACCCGTCGGACTCCCCGAAATCGTGAACCGGGAGGATGTGCGGGTGCTGGAGGCTGGCCAGCACTTTGGCCTCTTGGCGAAACCGCCCGAAGAATTCCGGGTCCTGCACCAACCGGCTCGGCAGAATCTTCAGCGCGACGTATCGGTCGACTGACGGCTGATACGCCTTGTAGACGGACGCCATCCCGCCCTCCCCGAGTGGCGCGACGATGCGGTAGGGTCCGAATACTCTGCCGGTCAGGTCTTCCATGTTCTGGACCAGAGACGATCAGATGGAATAGGGTGGATTGTAGCTCGCACGGCGGGGGAGGTCAGCCAGGGTCGACAGAGCGTGGCCCGGGGAACGCAGCACCCGCCTCGGTCCGTACGGAGTGAACGATGCCATTTCCGCCTGAAGACCGGAAACCGATCCGGCAACCGACTGTCACCGCGGAAGAAACCGAGACGTTCGAGAAGGTCAGCGCCCTTCTGGAAGATGGCGGCATCTTCCTGGGTAATTTCTGGACCCGGGGCGGCTATTTCGAAATCAGAGTAGAGCACGGAGGCAAAGTCATCGTGTGCACGTCGCCTCGGTGTTTTCCAGGATCATTCGACTCCAAGGGTCGCGTGTTGCGATGACGCCGACGCCGAAGCCGACGCCGAGGCCGAAGCCGGGTCGTGACTCTCGCGAATCGGGAGCCCGCTCGTAGCCTCATCGGACGAGCGTGCCCACTGCAATTCCGGTGGCCGCGACGTCTCGGAGGGGACGAGGAAGAGGCCCAGGCGGCGGGTCCAGCGCCCCAACGACCGGCGGCTGGTCCAGCGCACGAGCGGTGCGGCCAGGAGCAGGCCTGTGAAGATCGGCGTCAGCCACAGGAAGAAGGCTGGGCTGTGATACAGCGTCAGGCCGGCCCAGAGCAGGCCGACCGTCGCGATCCACGCGGTGGTGCGCCAGGCTTCGGGCCAGCCGACGGCGTGCCCATCGCGGACCTGCGGGGCCCACTCGATGTCATGGCCGCCCAGGACGCTCATCACGAAGCGCGTGTGATACAGCATCATGACCGGCGCGATCAGCACCGCGAACAGCATTTCCAGCAAGGTGCTGATTAGCAGTCGCCCGGCGCCCCCGAACGCGTGCCGGCGCCGGCCCAGCGCCAGGATCAGGGCCAGGAACTTGGGCGCGAACAGCACGACGACGGTCACCGCCAGCAGCGGAACGACTTGACTCATGCCGACGATCGACGAATCCGGGAACCACCGTCGACTGTCGCGAAGGAGCGCGTCGGTGCTGAGGGCCGGCAGCAGGACGTAGGCGGTGCTGGCCAGCAGCATCAGCAGCCACACCAGCGACGAGAGATACCCCATCGCCCCGAAGAGGAAATGCAGCCGGTTCATCCCATGCAGGCCACGGGCCGGCAGGAGACGCAGGTGTTGCAGGCTCCCCTGGGTCCAGCGCCGGTCCCGCGTGGCGTACTCCGGAATGGTCCCCGGCACCTCTTCGTAGCTGTCGCCGAGCGACGGCATGAGGTAGACCTGCCAGCCGGCGCGCCGCATCAGCGCAGCTTCCACGAAGTCGTGGCTCAGGATGAGGCCACCCAGCGGGGGCTGACCGGGCAGCACGGGCAAGCGGCAGTCGTCGGCGAAGGCCCCGACCCGGACGATGGCGTTGTGGCCAAAGTAGTTGGCGGCGTCGGTCTGCCAGAAGCTCTGGCCGGCGGCCAGCATCGGGCCGTACAGACAGCCGGCGAACTGCACCAGCCGGCCGAACAGCGTGGTCTGGCGCGCCGGTAATGGCACGGTCTGAATCAAGCCCACGCGCGGGTTGGCCTCCATGGTGCGCACCAGCGCCACGACGGTGGCCCCGCTCATGATGCTGTCGGCATCCAGGACCACCATGAAGTCGTACTCCGCGCGCCAGTGCTCACAGAAGTCCGCGATGTTCCCCGCCTTGCGGCCGGCGTTGGTGGCGCGGCGCCGGTAGTGCAGGCCGGTCGAACCGCGCAGCTCCTGGCGCAGGTCCCGCCACGCAGCTTCTTCCGCCCGGGCGATCGCTGGGTCGGTGGTGTCGCTGAGGAGGTGGATGTCGAACCGGTCAGCGTGAGGGGTTCGGTCGAGCGACTGTCGCATGGCGGCCAGCCCGCGCATGACCCGGGCCGGATCCTCGTTGTGCACCGGCATGACGAGCGCGGTGCGGCTCGCGATCGGTTGGTTGCCGCTCGGGGCGGCCGGCGCCCGGTCCAGTGAGAGCGGATCGCGTCGCGTCAGCGTCAGGATGAACCCGATCACCGCACTCCAGAACGCGATGGAAATCCAGTTGAACGTCACCGCGAACAATCCCAAGATGACGATCTCCAGGCCGGTGATGCCGTTGTCCCGGACGATGTCGAGCATCAGGCCGATACCGACGAGCGTGCACCCGATCACCAGCCCGAAGAACAGTCCGCGCCGCAGCCGCGCGAACGGCACCCGGATGATCGGCGGCGCCGTCGTCGCCTTGTCACTCATCGGGATACCAGACATAGCTCCAGGTTTCGCTCAGCCGCCGGCCGTCCGCTTCCAGATATAGCCGCATGTCGGCCGGACTGCTGCCGGACGGCGCCAGCCGGAACGCGGCGCGCCAGCCCACGTCGCCCGGCAACCGCTGCACGACCAGGTCGGACGTCCGACCGGCAGAGGTCTCGAGCACCGCGTGCACACCGGTCGGCTGCGCGCCGATGGGCGCGGACAACGCCCCACCGACGAAGTCAAAGTCAGAGTCAGTGAAGTCAATGACGAACTGGCGCTGGCCGGGCGGCCCCGGCGCGTTCTGGCCGGGGAGGACGTCCCGGCCGACGCGGGTCCGCTCGACCTGCGCCAGCGTCTGGGCCTCGAGCCGGCTGTCGAAGGTCATCAGGCGGTAGCGGTAGCGTCGCGCATCGCCGGCCAGGAACGGCTGGTCCGGCACCCAATAGGCGGCGATGTTGTCGTTGAACTCCGAGCGGGTGGGAATGGCCAGCAATTCGACGCCCCCGCGACCCCAATCCCCCTCGTCGACGGCGACCCACTCGCTGGGCCGACGGTGATAGTTGGCCTCCAGGTCGAGATAGCTGGCGAAGCTCCGGTCACGCTGAAGCAGGCCGAACCCGCGCGGCGTCTGGTCGCGCAGGGAGGTGACCTGCAACCCCGGCCCGTTGCTGAGCGGTCGCCAGATCCACTCGCCTCCTGCCGTATGCATCAGCAGACCGTCCGAGTCGTGCACCTGCGGACGGAAGTCGTCGAAGGCCGGCCTCCGGTTCTGGCCGTACAGAAACATGCTGCTCAATGGTGCCACACCGAGCTTGCCGACATCCTGCCGCGCGTACAGGCGGGCGTCAATCGTCAGCGCGGTGTGTGAGCCCGGTTCCAGATCGAAGCGATAGGCGCCGGTCACCGACGGGCTGTCGAGCAGGGCGTAGAAGGTCAGCGAGGGTGCCTCGGGTGCCGGTTGGACCAGCCAGAACTCGCGGAAGGCGGGAAATTCCTCCCCGCGGTCCAGGGTGATGTTGACCGCCAGGCCTCGCGAGGACAGCCCATGCACCTGGCCGGGACCCAGGAGGCGGAAGTAGGAGGCGCCGAGGAAGACGACCACCTCGCTGCGGCCGGCGTCGCCATCGTCGTCGTCGTTGTCGTCCTCGTGCTCTTTGAGCGGGTAGTAGACCCGAAAGCCGGCATAGTCGAGGTCGAGCTCCCCGGTGACGATCTCGCCCACGGACGCCGCACTGCCGACGTAGCGGAACAACGTTTTGTCGAATCGGAGCGCGGTAATCCGATCACCCCGCACCACGTGGAGCCGCACCGGCTCTTGGTACAAAAACCCCGGATGTAGGAGTTGAATGGCGAAGCGCCCTTCGTCCTGCCAGAGCGCCTTCTCGGGACGGGACTGGATCGACCGGTACTGCTCGTAGCTCAGATCACTCAAGGCCTCCGGCAGTGATGGCGTGGGTGGTGAATAGGGGGTCTCGGCCAGGCGGCGCGCGCGCTCGATAATCTGCTCGAACAGTGCAACCGGCGTGGCCGGTTCGAACGCCGGATCCAGCGTCGGGGCGGCTTGGCTCCGGTTGGCGTCCCGCTGGCGCTGGAGTACTGTGGAGTCCCGTTCGGACCCCTCATCGTCCCCGGTCCATGCGGCGCACGCGGCGCAGGTGGCAATAACGAGTGGGACCGATACGGTAAGAACGAGGCGACGACACGTCATGGCGTTCGTGAGTGCTGAGGGTCCCCGACCGGACGGCTGCGCATGCTCGTGAGAATTTCGAGTCTGCTGATCGCGCTGGTGCTTGTCAACGTCCTGGTGCTGGCGCCCGGGTGGCTGCTCCAGAGCAGTCTGGGTCCGCCGTGGCTGGCAATGGACGCGTGGCTGGTCGTCGGCCTGTGTGCGCTGCTCCCCCGGAGCCGTTGGAGCGCGGCGATCGTCCTCGGCATCACCCTCGTCCTCGTTCTGCTGAGCCTGCTGGCGTTCGCGGACACCGCGACCCGGCTCGCCCTCGCCCGGCCCTTGAACCTGTACCTCGATGTGCACCTGCTGAGCGCGGTCCACAACCTGTTGACAGGCACGCTGGGTCCGACCAAGGCCGGGCTGATCATGCTCGGCCTGGCGGCGGCGCCCGTGCTCGTGATCTGGCTCTTGGCGTTCCTCTTAAGCCCCTTCGAGTTTCGGACGGGGAGACTCGTCGTCCGGGCGATTGGCGTGGCGCTCGTCGCCGTCGCCTGCGCCGGATTCGCGGGAAACCGACTCCCGCTGCTCGCCCAGCGGCCGACTTGGCCCGCCGTGGAGATTGCCACGGACCAGACTCGGCACCTGTTCCGGATGCTGAACGAACGCGAACGGTTCGCCGCCGAATTGGCCGCGCGCCCCGCCACCTATGGCGAGCTGCCGAGCCTCCTGGGGCGGCTCGAGGGCCGCGATGTGCTGCTGGCCTTCGTCGAATCCTACGGGGTGTCGGCGCTGTACGATTCGCGATATGCGCCCATCATCGTGCCCCGATTGAACGAGCTGGCCGAGCGCATGGCAGACGCCGGCCTGCGTCTAGCCACCGGCACGCTGGTGGCGCCGATCCAGGGCGGCCAGTCCTGGCTGGCGCGCGAGTCGCTGATCAGCGGAACCTGGCTGGACAATCAGTTACGGTATGACCTGCTCCTGGCCAGCGGCCGCGAGACGCTCATCGACGACTTCCGCCGGGCCGGACATCGCACGGTCGCTCTCATGCCGCAGATCACGCTGGCCTGGCCGGAAGGGGATCGCCTCGGCTACGACCAGATCCTGGCCCGGAAAGACATCGACTACGCCGGTCCGCCCTTGAACTGGGTCACGATGCCGGATCAGTTCACCTGGTCCTTCCTGCAGCATGCCATCCGGGAACCCGACGCGCGGCCGCTGTTCGCCGAGCTCAGCCTCATTAGCAGCCATGCGCCCTGGACGCCGATTCTGCCTGTCCTCGATGATTGGGAGGCTATCGGCGACGGATCGGTCTTCGCCAAGTGGGCGGACGCCGGCGAGCGACCGGAGGACCTGTGGCGGGATTACGATCGCGTGCGCGAGCACTATGCCCTGTCGGTGGACTACGCGATCCATACGATGATTGGGTACGCCGAGCGCTACGTCGACGACCGCACGCTGTGCATCGTGCTGGGCGACCACCAGCCGGCGCCGCTGATTACCGGCGACGACGCCAGCCGAGCGGTGCCGGTCCACGTGATCAGCCGTGACCCGGCGCTGGTGCAGCCCTTTCTGGACTGGGGATTCGCGGCCGGGGCGCTGCCCGACCCGAATCAGCCGGTGCGCGGCATGGACACCTTTCGCGACTGGTTCGTGCGGGCGTTCAGCGAACCGGCGGCGCCCGACATGACGGTCTCCGGGGACCCTGAGTAGAGATTAGAGATTAGAGAGTAGATCGGCCGCCCCAAAACGCACGATGCCTCAGAATCCAATCCGGTACTGGCACACCATGACCACCACCGAGGCCAAAGGCCTGGCCGCGACGGACCCGGTGGTCATCTTGCCGCTGGCCGCCATCGAGCAGCACGGTCCGCATCTGCCCTTGTCGACCGACCTCGACATCGGCCTGGGTCTCCTGGCCAGCGCGTTCAGTCGCTTGCCGGACGACTTCCCAGCCTGGGTGCTGCCGCCCCAGGCGGTTGGATCCAGCGGGGAGCATCTGCGCTTCGAGGGCACCCTGAGCCTGGCGCCGGAGCTCCTGAGCGGCGTGATTCACGAGTACGGCATGGCCATCGCCCGGTGTGGGGTGCGACGGCTGGTGCTCAGCAATAGCCATGGGGGCAATGGCCCCGGGCTGGACACCGCCGGGCTGCGGTTGCGGGCCGACGCCGGTCTCCTCGTGGTGAAGGCCAGCTACTTTCGCTTTCCACGCCCCGACGGGGTGAGTCTGCCGGACGCGGAGTGGCGCCACGGGCTGCATGGCGGCGCGGTGGAGACGGCGATGATGCTGCACCTGCGTCCAGACCTGGTGCGCACCGAGGAGATCCGGGACGCGCCTTCACTCGGACAGGAGCTCGCAGGGGCGTTGCGTCACCTGGGTCCGGAACAGGAGACGGCCTCCTTTGCCTGGCTGGCCGGCGACCTCCACACTTCAGGTGTCGTGGGTGATGCCCGGCAGGCGGACGCCGCCACGGGAGAGCGGCTGGTGGCCCACTACGGTGAGGTGCTGGCGGAGGTGATCCGGGACGCGCGGGCGTTTCCGCTGGATCGACTGATCTGACCCGCAGAAAGAAGTCCGCCGCCAGTCATGTTTCCCTCACCCTAACCCTCTCCCCGCCGGGGAGAAGGAGTTCTTGCTCATTTTGCCCCCTCTCCCTCTGGGAGAGGGAGTTCTTGCTCATTTTGCCCCCTCTCCCTCTGGGAGAGGGTCGGGGTGAGGGAATACTGAATACTGATCAGTCCCTGGACACCGCCCCGGACAGCATCTCCGTGAGCCAGTGTCCCGCGCGATCGACTTTGGTCCTGACGTACCGCAGGTTGTGGCGGTTCAGCGTGCCGTAGATTGGCTGGCGATCCACCACTTGGATGCCCCCCTCCTGCACGGCCCGTACTTTCTCCGGGTTGTTGGTCAGCAGCTGGATGCGCTCGATCTGCAGGTGTCGCAGCATCTCGACCGCGGCATGGTAGCCTCGCTCGTCGGCGCCGAAGCCCAGCGTGCCGTCCGCTTCCACCGTGTCCAGACCCTCGTGCTGCAAGGCATAGGCGCGGAACTTGTTGCCCAGGCCGATGCCCCGCCCCTCCTGCGACATATAGAGGAGCACGCCGCCGCTCGACGAGAAGACGCGCAAGCTCCCACGCAACTGCTCACCACAATCGCAGCACAGACTGCCGAACAAATCTCCGGTCAAGCAGGCCGAATGAATCCGCACCGGCACCGGATCCGGCCAGCGTTCCCGGGCGCCGATGAGGATCGCCACGTGCTCGAGGATTCCGTTCGCCTCACGAAACAGCATGAAGCGGGCATCCTCGGCCACGTCCAGCGGCACCGGGCCGTCGCTGATCTGGGTCACCTCGACCGTCGCGTTCTCGGCCATGGCGGCGATCTGGGTCGTGGTCACGGCGAGGATCGCGCCGCTGTCCAGCGACTCCCGCAACGCCGCGGGACGCGCGGCGTCCACGGGCACGCTCACGATGGCGGGAAGCAGCCGGCCCAGCCGCGCCAGCGTCAGCCCGCCGATCTCTGCGGCAGAGGCCTCTCGCAGGTCGAGCGTGTCGGCGGTGTACTTGCCCGTGGCAGCGGACAAGCGCAGAATCTGCTCGGGGCAGGTGTCGCCGTTCAGGCCAAGGCTCAGGTCGGGGGGCTGCCCTCCGTTGGAGCCGGTGCGCAGCGCCCGGCTCAACCCCATGGCGTGGGCTCGGTGTCGCGTCACGGCCAGCCGGAGGGATCCGCCGGCCACGCGCCGGAGCTGCTCGAGCGTTTGACTCCGCAAGCCATCGACCGCGGCCAGGAGGCTCGCTGACCCGGGGGGCTGGTGGTCCGGGGTCGTGACGTACAGGGGTCGGCCCCGCTCTAGCTCGAACAGGCCGCGTTCCGCCTCGTGCATGTTCTGTCCAGCGTGGTCAATGAGTAATGAGTAATGAGCGACGATGGTGATGTGAGCACCCCCCCGATCGACGACCGCACCGCCTGGAACCTGGTGCGCGCGGTTCCCACCGGCCTGACCGGCCAGGGAGCCTCCGTCCGCGTCCATGATGATCACAGGTCGGATGTTTGGTTGCAAGTATACGCCTCCGGTCGGTGGGAAGCGTCCACGTCGGTGACCGACGACGCGCGCGACGTGCTGGCGCTGTACCTGCCCCTTCAGGTCCAGGCCGACCTGACCGTCGCGCAGATAGGACAGAGCCTCGATGGCCGGATCGCCACCGAGAGCGGCCACTCGCACTACGTGACCGGGCCGGCCGACATCCGACGCCTCCACCGGCTCCGCGCCCTCGTGGATGCCGTCGTCGTGGGGGCGGGCACGATCGCGTCCGACGATCCCCGTCTCACCGTTCGTGATGTCGAGGGCGACAATCCCGTTCGCGTGGTCCTCGACCCGGATGGCCGGCTGGACCCGAATCAGCGCGTCTTCACCGATGGTGCCGCGCGAACCCTGATCGTCCGCCGCCCCCCAGACGGGGCCGCCGGCCCGCCCTCGACCGCGGGCCACGTGCTTAACGTGCTCATGATTCCGGTTGACGCCGACGGCCGCTTCGATCCGAGGGTCGTCGTCCAGGCACTCCGCGACCTGGGCTATCGGCGGCTCCTCGTCGAAGGGGGCGGCATCACCATCTCCCGGTTCCTGCAGGTGGGTGCGCTCGATCGCCTGCACGTGACGGTGGCGCCGCTCCTGATCGGTTCCGGTCGGCCGGCGCTCACCCTGGACCCGATCCTGTCGCTCCAGCAGGCACTGCGTCCGCCCTGCCGCCACTTCCATCTTGGCGACGATATCCTTTTCGATCTCGATCTCCGCTCGCGGCCCTGATCCGGCTCTCGGCTCTGGGCTTGCGGCTTTCGGCCTCCCTTGAATGATCCGTGCGAAAGCCGAGAGCCGTGTGTCGCCCCCTCACCCTAACCCTCTCCCTCAGGGAGAGGGGATCTTTCTTGCTGGGGCGAGGGGATTCTTGATTACCGCTCAGCTCATTTTTCTCCCTCTCCCTCTGGGAGAGGGTTGGGGTGAGGGTGTTTTCGTGCCCCTCTCCTTCTGGGAGAGGGTCGGGGTGAGGGTCCTGCAGAATCTGCGCGATCCTGAGAATTACCGCTTCTGTTTCTAGCAGAACATCGTTCGCCCAGAAGCGGACCACCCTATAGCCATGGCGCTCCAGCCATCGCGTTCTCCGATCGTCGGACGCTTCGGTCGAAGCGTGCTGGCCTCCGTCGACCTCGATGACCAGTTGCTTTTGCGTACAGCAGAAATCGGTGATGAACGGACCGATAGCATGCTGACGCCTGAATTTCAGTCCCGCCAGTTGCCGGTCGCGAAGGCGAGACCAGAGCCTTGCTTCCGCGATGGTCTGGTCGCGACGTGGCCGGCGAGCGCGTCGTCGCAATGTGCGAACGGAAGGCGGCACGTCCACAGACACGCAAGAAGTCCGCCGCGAGTCATATTCCCCTCACCCAACCCTCTCCCCGCCGGGGAGAGGGAATTTTTGATCACTGGGACGAGGATTCTTGATTGCCGCTCAGCCATTTTTTCCTTCTCCTAGAGGGAGCGGGAATTTTTCTTGCCCCTCTCCCTTTGGGAGAGGGAATTTTTGATCGCCGGGGTGAGGGTCGGCGGGCAGGGCGAGCAGGTCCTGGTGTCCCACGCTCAACTTGAACGCCCCGCGGTCGATTGTCTGCCGTCGGCGGACTGCCCAGGCCTGGATGCGGTGGGCGCGGTCCGGGTCGCCGTCCACCTCCAGCTCCAGCGCGGCGCGCTCCCAGCCGTCGACCAGCGCTCGAGCGAGCGGGCCATCTTCCGGACCCAGCCGCCACGGACTGGCCAGCAGCCAGGTCCGGTAGCCGGCCGCACGGAAGAGCGCATCGGCGACCCCACTGGCCGTCGGTCCCAGCGCCGGCCCCAAGCCTTTGTCGCCTCGCTGGTGGGCGTTCACCGAAAGCCGGAGCAACTCATCGTCCTGGGCGTCGTTTGGGTCCAGGTCCGGGTCACCCGTGCCACCGTGACCAGCTCCTTCGAGCCACTGGATCTCACCGTCGTAGGTCAGCGCGAAATGCGCGCCGCAACCCGCGCTCCGGCAGGCCTCGACCAGCCGTGTCAGCCAGTCTTTCGAGACCAGATCGAGCAGCGCGGAGCCGGTCACCAGGTGGGCCCGCGCGACTCCCGCCAGGCCGTGGTCGGCGAGGCGTCCGTGCACACGGCGCACGCTCCTGACCGGTTCCGGAGTGCCGGCCCCGACCGGGTGGTTCAGAAGATCCCGATCGTGATCGACCAAGGTCCAGTCCTGGCCTCCCGGCAGCCTGGACCCGAGGTAGCGGAGGTTCGACCCGGTCCCGCTGCCGAGATCCAGCACCTGTGACCAGAGGTGCGTGCGCCACGCCGTCGCCAGCAGTGGGAGCAGCGCCGCGGGCCGCGAGCGGTGGTCCACCGGCTCGCGCAACGCGAGCCAGGCCGCGTCGAAGTGAAACGGGTCAGACCCCATCGGGCGCCAGCTCCAGCGTGGCGTCGGCGAACGCCCGCGCGGCCTGATCCCAGTCGGGCAGACTCGCCGCATGACGCCGCGCGGCGGCCGCCAGTGTGGCACGCCGCGCGCGACCTGCATGAACGGCGCGATCCGAGCCCACCGACAGGAGAGGGCCAAGCGCCTCGGCGAGCGCAGCGTCGTCACCCGGCGGCACCAGGATCCCGGCCTCCGCGGGGACGGTGTGCGGGATCGCGCCGCCGGTCGTGCTGACGACGGGCAGCCCTCGAGCGAGGGCGTCGGTGAGGGCCATGCCGTACCCTTCATAGTGCGACGGCAGGACGAACAGCGAGCTGCCATCGTACAGATCGTCCAGCGTGTTTGGATCGCATTCGCCGGGGAAGCTGATCCGGTCGTCGAGTCCGCACGTGCGCACCGCCTCTTGCACCGCCCGGGCATAGGCCGGCGCCCGGGTCAGGCTGCCGGCACAGACACAGCTCCAGGCCGCCTCCCGAAGCCGTGCCAGCGCACGAACCAGCACATCCTGCCCTTTTCTGGGAATGACCGACGCGACACAGAGCAGCCTCGGCTGCCTGTCGTGTCCCGGTCCCTTCGCGGGTCGGGCCGGATCGGTTCCGGGGACCACGGCTCGGACGCGAGCAGGGGGCACTCCGAACGCCGCCATCCTTTGCGCGGTGAAGGCGCTCGTCACCAGCACGCCGAGGCAGGCGGTGAGCGCCTCGCGCTCCAGCGCGGAGAATCGCTCCCGCTGTTCTCGTGAGAGGCCGGTCTCGTCGGCGAGCGGATGGTGGACGAGGGCCAGGATCCGGAGCCGCCCGCGATGGTGTCGCGCCGCCTCCGGAAGCCCCCCCAGCGCCAGACCGTCGACGAGGACCCGCGCCCCATCGGGCAGATCACCGAGGGTCCGGCCGAGGCTGGCCCGCGCCCATGCGTCCGCCTCGGGGAACGTCCCGTCGAGCTCGTGCACGACGACCTGCCACCCCAGGCGCCGCAGACCCTCGACCATCCGGGCGTCGTAGACGTACCCGCCGGTCCGCTGGTCCAGCGCGCCTGGCACGATCACGTGCAGCGCGGGACCGATCACACCTCGCCTTCGTAGCTGCCCCAGGCGAGGTGGGATTCCTTCAGGGTCACCGAGATCGAGGCGATCCCGCGGGCCGCCTCCCCGAGTTTCCCGTCGCGGATGGCCTGTGCGAGACGATCGAAGATCTTCTTCGCGAGGAACTCCGTCGTCGTGTTCTTGCCGGCGAGCGCCGGATCGTCGTCCAGGTTGCGGTAGTTGAAACTCGCCAGCACGATCTTGAGTTGTTCACTCGCGCGGCCGATGTCCACGACGATCCCGTTCGCGTCGAGCTCGGGACGTCTGAACGTCGCGTCCACGACGTAGGTCGCGCCGTGGAGGCGTTGCGCCGGGCCGAAGGCCTCCCCGCTCAAGCTGTGGGCAATCATGAAGTGGTCGCGCACGTTCAGGCTGTACACGGTGCGGGCCTCCTAGTAGCTCAGTCGGAAGCTGATTTGCCAGGTCCGTGGGAAGTCCAGCTGCCTGGTGACCTGGCCGAAACTCGACAGGTTGAACACGTTCGACGGGGCCTCGAATTGCGGTGAATTGGCGGCGTTGATGATCTCGAACCGCATCTGCGCCATCGTCCCGCCGCCCGTCTCGATGTTCTTCGCGAACACCACGTCGATGGTCTTTCGTAGCTGGAATCGCGCGTCCGTGATCATCCGCGGCGCGCTGCCGTAAATCCCTCTCCCAGGATCCGCAAACGCGTCGTCGTCGAACCACCGCGCATTTGCCTGGCCGGCGCTGGCGACGCGGTCCTCGGTGCTGCCTTCAATCCGGGGGTCGCCAACCAGATTCGGCCGCTGGCGACCGCCGAACAACCCGAGGTTGCGATCCGAGAGCCCGCTGCTGGCCACGGCGTTCAGCGACGCGCCGCTCGTCAGCTGGACGATCGCCGCGAGCGTCCAGCCGCCCCAGAAGTAGTGTCCGAGACTGCCCTCGGCGGGACCCGGAAACCTGAGCAGCGGTGCCAGAGTGATCCGGTGGGGCGAATCGGCATTGCTCGTGCCGTACTCCGCCTCGAGGTCGTAGTTGTTCTGGGGCGTCGGCGTCCGCACCTGGTAGTCACTCCGCAGCCCGAACTGGTTGTCTTTCGCGCCGCTGCGGGTGTAGCTGAAGTGGCCGCCCCAGAAGCTCGACCCGATCCGTTTGTCGAGCCTCACCACGACCGCGTTGTACTGCCGCTTGCTGCCTTCGGTGCGTTCTCGCGCGTTGACGTCGCGGAACTGCGGGAACGGCCGCAGCAGTTGGCCGCGCTGAATCGTCTCCCGGTCCGCGAACTCGCCCGCTTCGGTGATGCCGAAAAACGGGTTCGGAATCGGCTGGAGCAGCGGCCTCGGATCCCAACGATCGTCTCCCGCGGGGAACGCGGCCAGCGCGACTTCTGACGGGATCTGGTTGATGTTGACCCGGGAGTTGTCGGTGGCGCCAAATCCGATGTCCCGCCCGGTGGCGCCGACGTAGCCAATCGTGAGCGACGCCCCGCCGGGCAACTCATGCTGGATTTCAGCGGAGTACTGATGGATCTGCGGGGCGCCCTTGGTCTGGTCCACGAAGTCGATGGCGGTGCCGGCTCCCGTCAGCAGTCCCAGCGAGCTTCCGACCGGAACCTCCAGCCCGCCGGGAAACGGATCATCCAGCGTCGTCAGCGGCGCGTCTGTCGTCTCGGACCCCTGGTCCAGCGACGTGGTGCGCGTGAAGGGGATCTGCCCATGCTCGGTCGCGGAATAGTTCCAGGGGGCCCAGAACAATCCGTAGCCTACGCGAATGACGGTGCGCTCGCCGCGGGCGTAAGTCAGACCGAACCGCGGCGACACTTTCACGGTGGGTGGGTCCCCCTGATGGAGGTTGGCGCCACGAACGCCCGCGAAGATGAGGCCACCGCGGATCGTCCGCCCCTCCAGCGGCGTGCCGACGCGGGCCGACGCGGGGACGAGGGCATCGAGCGGGCTGATGACGTCCCGATCGAAGGCGACCGTGAAGCGATTCTCGAGCTCGCGCAGACCATCTTCTCGTTCGAGCCGCACACCGTAGTTGATCGTCAGATTTGGGCGCACCTGCCAGTCATCCTGAACGTAGCCACCGAAGTACCGCGCAAACACTTCGATGTCGCCGCGGGTGGATGGCGCGCGGCTCACCGCCCGCGGCGCGCCCACGAGAAAGCTGGCAAAATCGTAGCCGCTCGGCCCGTCAGGATCTCGCGTGAAATTTCTGTTGAAGAAGAAGTTGCCGGCGTTGAACTGCTCCGTCGCGACCGCACCGCTCAATCGCCGCGCATCGCCACCGATCTTGAGCGTGTGGCGGCCGGCCAACTTCGAGAGCGACGCATTGACGGCGTACGGCTGCTCCCACCGCTCGTCCTCACCGGCGGTCCGGCCCACACTCGTGAAGTTCTGGAAGGCCAGGCTGGGAAACAGGCTTCGGCCGGTCGGGTCGATCGTACTGACGAAGGTCGAGTTGAATCCGAGCGCCTGCGGTCCGCCCGCGAACGTCCCCGGCGCGACGCGACGCGAGAAGCTGGCGCCGCCGGCGCGCACCGTCAGCACCGTCTGGTCGCTGAGCACGCTGGTATTGTTGAATACCAAGACGCGCGGCCGTCGCTGCACCACGCCGCTGTTCCGGTCCAGCGTGGCGGCAATCGGCTGTTCCATCAGGAACGGCGACTGCTCTCTGGTTTCGGCGTAGACGACCATCCCGCCCAGCATCCAGCCGTCGGTGAACTTCTGCTCGATCTTGAAGCTCACCATGTCGGCTTCGTCGATCGACTTGGTCGTCCCGATGGCATTCGGCTCGGTGTCCTCGTTGTCTTGGTTCGGCAGCGGCCAGACAGCAGCCATGTTGAGGGCCACGGGATTCAGAGCGAACGCCGGGATGACCGCGTCGGCGAACTCCGGATTCTCCAGCGTCCCGCTGGGCCCCGTTGCCGGGCACCGGGCGCTGGCGCCGCCGCCGCGACAGTACGGGTTGAATAGCCGGACCGCTTCACCGTTGACCGTCGTCGTGGAGAAATCACCGACTCGCTGACGGGCGGTCGGCCAGAGCTCCTGGGCGCTTCCAAGCCGCCGCGCGCGATAGCTCTCCGAAGCCGCCCAGAAAAAGGTGTGGTTCCGCCAGATCGGCCCACCCCCGCCTCCGCCGTAGACCCGGTGCAATGCCCCGGTCAGCCCGACGTCCTCCTTTGTCACCTCTCGCTGCACGTCGAAGAAGTCGAGCGACTGTCCCCAGACAGGTCGAGTCTGGAAGAACCCGGAGCCATGGAACGCGTTGGTGCCCGCACGCGCAGTCGTGTTGAATACGCCGCCGCCCGTACGGCCCACCTCGGCGTCGTACGTGTGCACCTGAATCCTGACGTCCTGTATCGCCTCGATCGTCGGACTCAGCAGCGCGCGGCCACGCAGGTCGGTGATCGGCACGCCGTCGAGAACGTAGTTGTTGGCCTGGACACCTCCGCCCCCGATCGAGATGCGGGAGGAGTCGGTCTGGTCTCGCTGCAGGGTGAGGCGTCGCTCGCCGACGGAGACGACTGTTGGGACCGTCACCGCGAGAGCGAACGGGTTGCGGTTGGGTGACGGCCAGGCGTCCAGCATCGCTCGATCGAGCAACATCGCGACAGACGCGTTGGCGGTCTCGATCGACGGCACGCCGCCGGTCACCGTGATCGGATCATCCGGCGCGCCGATTTCCAACAGGAGGTCGAGTGTGACGAACTCCTGTGTTCCAATCACGATCCCCCGACGAACCACCCTCCGGTGGCCCGGCAGCGAGGTCCGGACCGTGTAGGTCCCGGGTGGGACCGCCACGAATGCGTACTGCCCCCGGTCATTGGTGACCGTCCAGCGCTCGCCGTTCGTGTTCTCGTTGGTCAGCCACACGATGGCACCGGCGCTGACGCCTTCAGCGTCGCGGACGAGGCCACGAACGCCACCGGTGAATTGCTGGCCGGCGGCAGTGGTGACGCCGCCGAGCAACAGCCAGACACAGACAAGAAGCACCGACCGGTCTGCCCGCGTCCGCCGCCGCGCGCGCACGATCCGGACCGGATCCAATCGCTGACTTTCGCCGCACTCGCAGAAATTCACGATCGTCTCCGGCGCCTCCGGTGCATGCCCTCTGTCGGGCCAGGGCATGACGGGGGTCACTGTCCGAGGCTCACTGAGGGTACCAGATTCGACAGGGACGGTACCGCCCCCCTGGTTAAGGTCGAGGCGTTTTCTGCCGAGCAGTCCTAGCTAGTACCGAATACGGTGACAGAGCGTGTCGCTCGGCTCACGGCTGAGCGTCGCCAGCACCTCGGGCAGATCCTCGAACGGGCTTTCACCCGTGATCAGGGCGTCGAGCCGCGCGTCGCGCAGCAGATCCAGCGCCAACGCCATTCGTCGGGCCCGGGTCCAGCGCGGCGTGCGCTCCGGCGGGAGGCGACCGACCTGGCTGCTCCGAAGCGTCAGGCGTCGGGAGTGAAAAGCCTCGCCCAGCGGGAGCGGCACGGACCGGTTGCCGTACCAACTCAGCTCGACGATGGTGGCCTCGGCGCCGGCCACCGCCAGCGCGCTGGCCAGCCCCTCGGGCCGACCGCTCGCGTGCACGACCAGGTCGGCCGTCGCGTCGTGCGGCGGCTCGACGACGCAGGTCACGCCCAACGCCTCGGCGATGGTGCGCCGTGCCGGATTGATGTCCACCGCGGTCACCTGCGTGCCCGGCACTTGCCGACACAGCCAGGCGACGAGCAGTCCCACCACGCCGGCGCCCACCACCACGATCCGGTCACCCACCACAGGCCGCGCATCCCAGACGGCGTTCACCGCTGTTTCCATGCTGGCGGCCAGCACGGCGCGACGAGCGGGCACGGCGTCGGGGACGGCAGTCACGTCGGTCGCCGGCACGCAGTAGCGGTCCTGGTGGGGATAGAGGCAGAACACCGTGCGGCCCAGCAGCGGGTCCGGGCCCGCCAGGACCTCCCCCACGTTGGTGTAGCCGTACTTGATCGGACTCGGAAACTCACCCTCCTGAAACGGCGCGCGCATCGCCTCGTACTGCGAGGCCGGCACCTCGCCCCTGAAGACCAAGGACTCCGTGCCGCGGCTGATCCCGGAGTACAGCGTGCGGACCAGCACCTCGTCCGCTCGTCTGGGGGCCAGGTCGGCCGTCACGATCTCTCCGTGCCCGGGCGTCCGGATCCAGAACTGCCGAGCGGTGGTACTCTCCGCCATGGTGTCCGCGCTTCTCCTGACAGACCATAACCCATTACCGATGACGCTGGCCGATGACCACTGACCACTGACCACTGGCCGATGACCGATGACCGACTGCGCCTGGCCGGCGTTGACCTGGCGGCCGGACTGGCAGCCACGCTGGCCGTGGCCCTGATCACCCAGCGGGTCTTATACCTTCCGGCCAGCTATCTCCTGCACGCGGTCAGCATGTACATGCTCATGGCCGGGCTCATCCTGTGGCGCCTGCCGGGCGGCCTCCCCGGTCCGGGGCTCGGCGCCGCCAATCGGGTGACCTTGGGCCGGGCGGCGCTGGTGTTGCCCCTGGCCGCGCTCGCCTTGCAGCCGGCGATGCTCGGGCCGGCCGGCGCCTGGTGGATCATCGCGGTGTCGACCGTCGCCATGATCCTCGACAGCGTGGATGGGTGGATCGCGCGCCGCACCCAGGCGACGTCATTCGGTGCGCGCTTCGACCTGGAACTGGACGCCTTTCTGATACTGGCGCTGTCCGTGCTGGTCTACCAAAGTGGCCAGACGGGAGTTTGGGTGTTGCTCATCGGCGCGCTTCGTTACGTGTTCGTGGGGGCCGGCTGGGTGTGGCCGGCGCTGACGGGGGAGCTGCCGTCCAGCCGGCGCCGACAGACGGTCTGTGTGGTCCAGGGCGTCGTGTTGCTCCTCTGCCTGGTGCCGATCGTTCCATCGGTCACGGCCTCGGTGGTCGCGGGTGCGGCGCTCGGCCTGCTGAGCGCGTCGTTCGCCGTGGACGTTCGATGGTTGACACGACGGGCCGGGCCCTGAAAGGTGGTGGCTAGCGGCTATCCCTCTGGATACGCGGGCAGCGTGGTCAGCCGTACGTCCTCGACGGCTCCACCGATCGTGAAGTGGTAGAGATCTTGGTACGCGTGGTCCTGCAGGCCGAGGACGTCGTGCATCGGATCGTCGAAGTAGCAGCCGATCCCGGTACTCCGGATCCCGGCCGCTTCGGCTTCCAGATACAGCACCTGGCCGATCAGGCCAGCTTCCCAGAACAGGCGAGGATACAGCCAGGGACCCTGACGTGTCAGCGGGGCCGCGTATTCGGCAATCATCCCGAGACTGAAGCAGCCATCACTGGCAATGTCCTGGAAACATGACACCTGCTGGGCGGTTCGTGTGACGTCGGCGTCGATGAGCGAATACAGCTCCAGGTGCGGCGGACAGCCGGCCGGTCGCCGCCAGTGGTCAGCCTTGGTCAGAGCCTCTTCGAGCGCGGCTCGCTGTGACGGATCGCGCACCAGGAAGTACACGCCAGGGGGAAGATCATCCACGCGATGAACAAAAATGGCCAGGTGGAGGTGCGGGGTCCACGGCAGCGTGCTGAAGGGCACGATGCCTGGCCCGGCGACGGTCTTCTGGAGCATCCGATAGAACGTGTCTCGCGTGATCTGCGTCGCTCCATCCATGGCCACGGCGCTGCGGCGCTGCCGGATGATCTGCCGGAGCGACACCGGACGAGGGTCCCCAAGGTTAGATGACGTGTGCGGAGCGGCCTGAGGAAGAGCCTGAGGAAGGGGAAGAGGGCGAGGACGATGAAGATGCCGAGGACGCGCATCGCCGGTGAGACACCGAGGCTTGCGGGTGTTGGCGGCAATGTCATTCATCCCCCAGTCCACGTGAGACGGACTCAGCTGATTCGCGTTCCCTTTCCAGTCCAGTGAGCCGAACGCCAGAATCGGCTCCCTGGGCACGTGCATCTCGGACTGGTCCGTGACACGCGGGCCCACGGCCATCAGGACGTCCGGTTCTTCCTGCTCGGCGTCGTGATCGCGAGAGGTCCCCAGGAGGTGCGCCAACTCATCCGTCCCCATGTCGTCCAGGACCGCCGCCCGCCATCCAAGGCCCGCGGCGGCGATACTGATAGCGCCGATGGCATGACCCGCATCATGCTGGCAGTAGCGATAGGCGCGCTGACCGTACTTCCACGCCTCGCGCCAATGAATCGAGGTCAGGCCGATCAGAAACGTGTCCTCGGGCGCGTCCGGACAGAGCCGGTCCCACAGCTCACCCTCGAACTCCGCGCGCACCTCGAGCAGATGCGCCTTCGGGGCGTAGTGACACACCATCGGTCGGTCGTGGAGACCGATGATCGGACCACAAATGAGATAGCCCTCGGTGGGATGCAAATTGCCGCTGGAGGGATTCACACGCAGCGCCCAACTGACCGGCCCCGTACTCTTCCAGGCCGAGATCGCCAAACTGTCGTAGAACAGTTGCGAAAGGCTCCGCCGGGTGACCGGCGCGGGTGGGATGCGCCCGTGAACGAACGCCTCGTCATACAGCGGCGCGTCCGTCACCGGGATCTGTTCCAGCGGAATCAGTCGCGCGCCGTGATAGCGACGAAACGGGTCCGGTTGCGTGGCCCAATCCAGAAACCCTGGTCCTCGGGCGTGCCCCTGGAAGGAATGCTTCGTCGCGTCGTGATAGTGAAAGACCGCTTCGAGAGTGCCCGCGCCCGCGCCGGACCGACCGGCCCCGTCGGGTGTCACGGGTGTCGGGCGGCTCGAGAACGAATCATCTGAAACTCCTCACCCTGACGTATTTCTGCAGCCTGCGGGGACGGGGCTCTCCGCCGTACAGGTTGCCGTTGCGATCCACCGCCACGAACTCCGCGCCGTTCCCCGCGGTCTCCCGCGGATCCCCCCAGGGATAGAGGATGAACTCGGTCACCCATCCGGTGGCCGCATCCCCGATCCGGATCCCCATCTCCCACCCCGGATTCTGCACGTCGTCGGACTCCGAGTCGGCCACGTAGATCTGACCGCCGTCATCGAAGAAAATCCCGCTCGGGCGTCCGAACTGCGTCCACACGGCCAGGACGTTCCCGTCCTGATCGAAGATCTGGACCCGGTTGTTCGACCGGTCGCCTGCGAACAGCCGGCCGGTGGAATCGATGGCGAGGGCGTGCAGTGTCCGGAACTCGCCCGGCGCGTAGCCGGTCTGTCCCCACTCCATGATGAACGACCCGTCGCTCGCGAACTTCACGATGCGGTTGTTCGTGTCGTTCCCGTGGCCATCCGCCACGAAGATGTCCCCGTTCTCCGCCACCACGACGTCGCTCGGCGCGTTGAAATGATCCGGCCCGCCACCGGGCACGCCCGGCGTGCCGAGAGTCATCAGCACCTCGCCCGTCGGGCTGAACTTGATGACCTGGTGCCCTCTGGTCCCCTCGGGGGTTCGCGCGGCGGCGACCGCGTCGGTCACCCACACGTTGCCGTCCGGGGCCACATCGATCCCGTGGGGCCAGATGAACAGCCCGCCCCCGAAGCTCTCCACGACCTGGCCGTCCAGGTCGAACTGGAGGATCGGGTCCAGGTCCGAATCGAGACACTCGTTGCCGAACCGTTCCGGGGCGGTGGCATCACACCGCACCACGGCCCAGATGTGGTCACCACCCGCGTCGGTCGTGATGCCGCCCACCGCGCCCATCTGCCGCCCGTCCGGCAGCTGCGCCCAGCCATCGACCGCACGGTACGGATTCGGAAGGGCCTGGGCGACCGCCTCGACCCCCGTGCCGAGCCATACGAGGGTGGCCACCGCGACTATCAATCCACTTCGACTTGCCTGCGTCATGATCAGACCTCACTTAGAGCTTAGAGTTTCGAGCTTCGAAGGAAATGACGGACCCGCGCCGTGGGCTCAGTTGGACCCGAGAAAGCGCACCTCCTGGCCGACGAGCTTCGCAGGGTCGGCGCCCGGCACCGGCCGGAACTTCTGCAGCCGGCCGGAGAACACTTCGGCCGTGTACAGGTTGCCATCCTGGTCGACGGTCATCGCGTGCGGACCCTGGAATTGGCCAGGCAACCCGCCCGGGCCGCCCCAGCCGTACAAGTAATTGCCGCCCAGATCGTACTTGAGGATCCGGTGCGTCCCGCCGTCCGACACCCACAGGGACTGGTCGGCCGTGATCAGGTGGGAGTACGGCCGTGACACCAGACGCGCGCGGGGATCCTCACCCGCGCCTTGTGGACCGGTATAGAACATGTCGAGGAACTCGCCGTTCTCGTCGAAGACCTGGACGCGTCCGTGCCCGCGGTCCACGACGAACACCCGGCCGTCATCGCTGACCGCGACGCTGTGCACCGTATTGAACTCGCTGGGACCCGGGTTCGCCGGGTCGGCCGGGGCCTGGCCCCATTCCATGAGGAAGTTGCCGTCCGGGTCGAACTTGGCGACGCGCGTGCCGCCGTAGCCGTCGCTGATGAAGAAGGTGCCGTCGGGCAGCCAGGCCACGTCGGTCGGCCGGTCGAAGAGCCGCCCCGCGTCACGCCCTCGCTCGCCCTTCGTGCCCAGCGTCATGACCAGCTCGCCGCCGTAGGTGAACTTGTAGATCACGTGCAGCTGGTCGTCGACCACCCAGACGTGCTTCTCGGGGTCATACGGGCTCATCTTGATCTTGTGCGGGCCGCGCCCGCACGTCATGTCGAAGAGCGCGTCGTGCTGCAGCCAGTCCTGGACGAGATTGCCCTCGCCATCCAACACGAAAATGACGTGGTGATAGCGCCGTTCCCACCCGCGCAACGGTCTCGGCTCGCACGTGGCGCTGAGCCCATCGTCATTACCGGTGGACCGGAGCGGCGGCTGGAGCATCGAGTACGGTGTCCAGGGCTCTGCGCCCTCGGGCAGTGGCAGCTCGCCGCGCATCGCCACCCAGATCCGGTCCGGGGTCTCGGCGAACACGCTGCCCATCGATCCCCAGGTCCACCCGGCATGCGTCACGCCATCCGGCCCGTCCGGCAACGCCCGCGGCCAGTCCTCTACCACCTCGTAGGCTCCGAATGTTTCCTGCCCGCCGCGCGCCTGGGCTGGCCCGGCGTCGACAGCCAGGGCCTCGTCCGCATCAGTATCACTGTCCGTCGGCGCGCTGCAACCCCAGAAGCCTGCGGTGACGACGACCATCACCGGGAGAATCGCCGGAATCCAACTGCGTGTGCGCATGGGGAGCTCCTTATCGCGTCTTCGGAATCACGGCGTGCTGTTCGCCGAAATCAGGGCCCAATTGTAGGCGGTCGAGTGGATTGTGACAACGTGGGCGGCTGTGGGATCGGATGATGGCTTTGTTCTCTTCTGTTGACATCAGAATCCTCCGTCAATCTGAGCTGAGGGCAGCGGTAACTTCGTAAACGCCGAGGTGCGTTCCCCATTATCGCTCTCGACCGCCTAGCAGCCCGTGGTGAAAGCGCTCATTCCTAGATTGAGGTTCGTGTACTCGAAACACGCGGTGACTTCGTCGTTGAGGGGTGAAGGAGGTGGATCAGGCGTCCAGAGGCGCACTGGAACGGTCCACAGCCGCCATGCAAGGGTACACAGCGTGTTAAAGACCGCCGTGAGGCGGCCCTGGAGGCCTCGTGGCGTGCCGACACCGACCAGGCGACGCATCAGCAGCCCAAGATTGAAACCTCCGGCGTGCACGAGCACCCGTTTCAGCAGGTTGGCATGCCCGCGCAGATGCACACGGCGCATCGCGCCGGTCTCGTAGAGATGCGCAAAGGGACGTTCCAGGCGTTCACCGCGTTGGCGCAAGAGTCGTTGGCCCCGGGCCCCGCGGATGCGCCGGCGGTTCCGGTAGACCGCGTCACGGGCCGCGGCCTTGCCGCGCCAGTTCCGCCGTCCGCGATCGGGTTCCGAGAGGTAGGCGCGCACGCCGACCGCCTCCAGGTCCACCAACATCTGATTGCTGTGATACCCCTTGTCGCCAACCAACTCGCGTACGGCGTCGGCCGTCGGCTGCACCGTCTCGATCTGCTCCGCGGCCGTGATGAGGGTCTCAACCAGTGTCGTCGTGTCCCCGGCATCCGCCGGCTGGACCGTCACACCGACGATCGCGCCGGTCACCAGATCCACCGCGTGCTCGGCCTTGTGGGCCAGATGCGTCCGCCCGTCCTTCATCTTCGTGATCCGGGCATCCGGATCCTGCGGGTGCGTCCAGTCGTCGTTGGAGCCCTTCTTCTTCCGCGTGCGATCCAGGCGCGCCAGGTCCGCGCGCGTCGGCGTCGCGATGCCCGAGGCTTGCGCCAAGCGGGTCAGGAAGGCCTCATAGCGTTCGCCGGTGTCCCGGCGCACGATGCTGCGCAAGGCGGCATTGGCTTCGAGCGTCGTCGCATCGATGCCGATCGTCTGCCCCTGCACCAAGCCGGCGTCGGCCAACCGCTGCAGCATCCAGGTGAACACCGCGGCATGCGTCTCCAGATCGATCAGGCGCCGCGTCCGCGAGATCGTCGAGTGATCGGGCGCCGGGTCGTGCAGCTCCAGATCCAAAAAGCTGCGCACACTCAACGAGTCCGCCGCGCGCCACGCGATCCCCCGCTCCGAGTCCAGACCTTCAAAGTACCCGAGCAGCAGCAGCCGGAAATACCGGCCCGGCGCCAAGCTGGGCCGACCCAGGACCGGCGCGTAGAACGGGGCGCACGCCGCCTCGACGAAGGCGTCGAAGCCCGCGTCCGCGAGGATGCGATTCAACCGGTGATAGAACGGATGCGCCGCGCTCCGCGGCAGATCTGTCGTCGCGACCCACATCGACGCCTGCCGTGCCTGGCGGCGGCCTTTGCCCATAGCCATGCGCGATAGTGTAGGACGACGGATCGATCGTGTCGATCCCTTATGCGGGACTTTCACCACGGGCTGCTAGTGTCCCCTCGGCATGTCCCCGTCGGGGACGTCACCTCCTGCCGTCGGACAGGACTGCTTGCAGACGTCGTGCAAGCGCCGCCGTGCGCGCCTGATCGAGGTGCAACGAGTTGATCACGAGGATGTCCTGATCCAGGCGTCCTTCGTTCACGAAGACGCCGGGATTTCCCTGTTTGAGTTCCCGCGAGATGGCAAACGCCGAGCGGCCGAGCGCCTGCGTGTTCAACGCCAACTGCAACGAGGGCGATCCCGTGCTCGTTCGCGGCAGGATCAGCCGCGATTCGACGGGCAGACCTGCGAGACTTTTGGAAACGAATTCCAGATGTTGACGCCCTTCCTCGGCGGCAGACTGGTAGCTGCCCTCCTCGAACAGCTGCAAAGCCGTCAGCAGACCGATAATCTCTTCTTTTCCGACCTTGAAGCCCCGGCCGATGCCGTGCCTGGGTATCCCCGAGAGCTTTGACTTCGGGATCAGGTCCTCGGGCGGGTCCCAGATCTCGAAGTGTTCGTCCATGTCCAGGTGCTGAAGCGCGACCGAGGCGATGTACTCTCGACGGCCACACAGAATACCGGTCGACTGCGGTCCCCTGAGCCCTTTTCCACCGCTTGAGCTCACGAGGTCCGCGCCTGCCTCAATGAGCTCACGCAAACCCGACGGCAGGTGGCCCGCCGCGTCGACCAGCACTGGCACATGATGCCTGCGGGCGACCTCGACGACCTCGGTCAGCGGAGGTCTGCTGTTCCGCGTGGCGACATACGCGATAGCTGCCGTCTGCTCGGTGATGGCGGCTTCGTACTCCCAGGCCTCGGTGCGCCGAACTCCTGCACCCGACAGTTGTTCGTTCATCCCGACCTCGACCAGTTTCGCGCCGGCCAGTCGGATCGCGTGGTCGTAGCCGCTGCGGTGCTCGCGAGAGATGATCACCTCGTTCTTCATGCCGGTCGTGTCCGGCAGACGTTCCATCTTCGCCAGGTCGAGTGCCGCCAAGATCGCGGCGGTGCCCAGCGTCAAGCCGGACGAGGCGCCCGCGGTCACGTACCCGGCTTCGGCGCCGGTCACCTGCGCGATGTACCGACTGGCCGCCGCCTGGAGCTCCATCATCGAGACCGCATCCTGGGCTGCGTCGGCCATCGCCTGGACGACCCCCGGCGGCATCGGGGCTCCGCCGACCCGCGTTGGGCTTCCCGCCACATTGATGATGGTCCTCGCGCCGAACTGGGTGTACACGCTCCCGGCGTGTTGCTGGTTGGTGAGCTCACGTTGTCGAACTGGCTCGGGGCTCTGGCCGAACAACACCCCACCCATGAGCAGGGACGCAACGCCGACACCGGCTACCCTTGTACGCCTCATGTGCGCCTCCAGTTCTGGATGACGTGGTTTCTGCGGCCGAATCGTACTAGAAGGTGCCGAGGATCGCAGTCAAGCCTCGAATAGCGCGTCGCCTCGGTGGAGCCGCCAGGCGATTGTAAACGTCTGCTCCTGCGCCCGTTGGGTCGGATAGCGTGCCGCAAGCCAGCGGGCCGCGGCCACAAGCGCGCGCGGATCGCCGCGACGTTCGAGCCGCCGCCAGGCGATGTCAACCTGCTGGTAGTCGTGGAATCCGGCGTCCTCGCGCAGCAGAGCGTGCCCGAGCGTGGCGAGATCCGGATTGCCGGCCGCGGCGGCGGCGGCCTCGTCGACGGAAGCGCGCTGATCGTAGAGCGCGAGCAGGTCCCCCGCCCCCTCACCGTCCGCTGGTGGCAGCTTGGCGGGTGGCAGGTTCAGGAAGCGGTCGAGGTAGACCGACGCGGCGCCGTCGAGGACGGCTCGGAAGAGCTCGGGACTGGGCACGCGCCGCATCGCCTCCGCCGTGGCGTTCGCATACGTGAGCGTGTGGTGCACCGTGTCCCAGTCGGACACCTCGTTGGCCTTGCCGAAGCGCAGCACGCGCAGCACCGCGGCTTCGACGACGGTGTCCGCGAGCGCGACCGGAGACACGCCCTCACGCAGACGGTCCACGAGCATCTGGAGACTCTTCTCTGGATCGTTCTCCAGTAGGAGCGTGACCAGCGCCGCTTCGTCGGGGAGGGTCCCGTCGCCGAACGCGGGAAGGTCCTCGGCGAAGCGCGCCACCAGCGACGCCACGTCGACCGGCCGGCGCCACGCGTTGGTCTCTTCCATGCGCCGCATCGAGACGAGCTGCGGCACCAGTGAGGTGAACAGCTGCACGGCGAGCTCTTCGTCGACCCGCTCGGCCAGCTCCGCAGCCTTGACGGCGAAGTCGAGTACGTGGCCGGCATCGCAGTAGCGGTGGTCGGTCACCGTGACGAGCACGGCGTTCAGCGCGGCATCGGGACCGTGCGTCTCGGCAAGCGTGCGCAGCACGCGCTCCGCACCGTCGGCGTCGCGGACCTCGACCGTCTCGCGCAGCCATGCGCGCAGCCCGGCCGCGTCGCGCTCGGTTCCGTCTAGCGCGGGGAGCGGGCGGCGCGGCGGCCGGCCCTCGCACTCGGCCGCGATCCACGCCAGCGCCTTCGTCAGGGCCCGCGCGCGGTCTGCCGCTTCCAGTGCGCGGTACACGTTCACCATGCAACTCAGGATCGTAAGGCCTGACGACCACCCGCGGTCGTTCTGTGTGGCGCCGAAGCGTGCCCCCAGGTCGAGCGCGGTCTCGAGCGGCACACCGCCCTGCTCAAGCTCGATCGCACCCTTGGCGGTGACGAGCCGCAGGTTGTGCTCAAGGCCGCGGCCGATGCGGTCAAGCCCGTGCGCCCGCGGGTCACGCGGCGGTCGCGCCGGGTCGACGTAGACGCTGCCGTCCTCGACGATGACGCGGTAGCGGTCGACGTCGTCTGCCCATGGGTCCAGGGTTGCGCCGCACGTGATGTCGAAGCGCGCGTGGTGCCAGTGGCAGTCCAGCAGCCCGTCGTGCAGGTCGCCGCGGTGCAGCGGAAAGCCCATGTGCGGGCAACGGTTGTCGATCGCGAAGAACTCCTCACCCTGCCGCAGCACCAGCACCGGCACATCGCCGACGCTCACGACCTTGCAGGGCTCATCCGCCCAGTCCTCCACGGTGCCGGCGAGTATCCGTTCGGCCATGGCGAAAGTCCACTCGTTCTGCTCCGACGCCTCAGTTCCACTCCAATCTAGAAGGCTATCGATCCTAGCCTCAGCAGATTCGTCAGATAGGCGGTCGCATTCGACTTGTTTCTCTTGAAGTAGAACACTCGTCCCTGCCCATTCTCGCTGACGTGATAGCACTCCCATCGCTCCCGTCCCATCTCATTCAGCAGGTCGTCCACCCCGGGTAGATCAGAGTGCGCGACCTCAAGTGACGTGTATTCGATGGCCCAGAGCTCCCGGAGTTCTTCTGCCGACAGCTCTCGCAATTCGTCTGCTCTGATCCGTGCGCCTTCAATGACCTCCTGAGCCTCCCCTCTTAAATCAGTCAACGGGGCCCGTTGACACCCAACAGAAAGCGCGGTCATAAACACTGCAATCAGTAGGGTTTTCATGTTCGATTTCACCCTCGGCTGTTCGCCTGGCTCGGGCTCTCAATGCAGCGGCCCACTTATGGCGTTTCCAGCCAGAACATGCAGCCAGGGCCCGAGCCGGGACCGGTCGGAATCTGTCCTGTGACTTCGAGCGTGTCGAGGTCGATCACGGCCACGCTGTTGCTCCCCCGCAGCGCGGCGTACGCCCGCGAGCCATCGGGTTGCACCAGCACGGCGTTCGGAGCGAGATCGAGTCGCGTGATCTCGGTTCGAGCCACGGCATCCAGCACCACGAGACTGCTGCCTGCACCGTCGGAGATGAGCACACGCTTACCGTCCGGTGTGAATTGCAGACGGTTGGCGTCCGTCATGTTCAGGTCAAGTCTCTGGATGACCTCTTTCGTGGCGACATCGATGATGGAGACGCCCCCGTCGTTGCGGGTGGCCGTCCAGACTTCCCGGCCGTCGGGAGACAGATCGATCCCTTCCGGAAATTCGCCGCCCACGGGAATTGCGGTCACCCTCCAGTTGGGCGGGCCCGCAGCCACGTCTTCAACAACCGTCACACTGTTAGAACCCCGATTCGCCGTGAAGATGGTGTTGTGGTCTGGGCTGAGGACGAGCATGTGCGTGCCGTCCTGGCCGATCCCGAGCAGCCAGTCGACTTGGTCGCTTCGCGGATCATACCGGCCAATGACCTTATAGCCTTCGGCGGTGAAGTACAGCTTGCCGCCCGCGAAGCGCACGTCGTGCGGCGCGCTTCCTGGCCCGATCTCCAAGCGGCGCAGTTCGGTCTGCGCTTCCAGATCGATGACCGAGATCCCGCCGCTGGGACTGGCCACAAACGCCAGTGTCCCGTCAGCCGACGCCGTCACTTCATGGGGACTTCTGACGGTCGGGACTCGGCCGAGAACCGTCCCAGCCACTGGGTCGACGATGGCCAGTGCACTGGCGTCCCTGAGCAAGACCAGCAGGCGCGCGGGCGACGGGGTTTGCGATGCCGCGACGTGCGCGCTCCCCACGACCGCGCCGAGCGCCAGCACCCACCGAATCGAATGTCCTGGTGAACTCATTCAGATACCCCAACCCTGATTATGGAACCATTCCTAAACTGAGCGCCAGAAAACCGAACGCTCCAAATACAGCGTGCACACACACTAAATCAAACCAGGTTGCTGGTCTAAGTTCTTGCATTTTGCGAGCCCTGCTGTCGCGCGATCGGGAGATCTGGTACTGTACGATCGCTATTCCCTCAATTACTAATCGGATCACACCATGAACAAACTCATCACTGCGCTCCTGGCCTTCGGAATCTTCCCGATCTCCTTAGGCGCTCAGGCGCCCATCGTCGTCGTGGACACACCCATGCCGGCGCCGGGATGGGCGCTGATGGAGCACGCGCTGCTCGAGGCAAATTCGCGCGCGATCGACATCTTCGCCGAGCGATACATCGACTCCCGCGGGTACTTGCTCCATACTCCGCGCTGGGGCACGCTGGACGGGCCAGACGATGCCATCGAGACGTATTTCAACTGGACGCTGATCCACGCCTTGGGCGGCGACGATTCGATTCTCGAGCACTACAAGCGCGGCCTCGAAGGGCATCTCCTGCAATACAACGAACTGCGCACGGAAAAGACCGAACTCGCGAAGAACGGCGCCTATTTCAAGGAGTTCATCACCTCCTCGGATTGGTTCCACACCGGGGAGGGCATGCGCGCGTTCTTCCTCTGGGGTCTCTCGGAGCCCACGAACCCGCTCTTGCGATCCCGCATGACGCGCTTCGCCGGGATGTACATGAACGAGGATCCAGAAGCCCCCAACTACGATCCGGCGAAGAAGACCATCAAGAGCATCTGGAACGGCAGCACGGGCCCGATGCTGCGGCGCGCCACCGTATACGACTGGGTCGGCGACCCCGTCCCGGGCAAGTTCCACCTGCTGCACAACCCGGCGCGCATGACCGAGATGCTCGACTTGACGGAATGGTATTCGCGCATGTTGGCGCACTGCGCCGAGTACCTCGACTCGGTTGGGGACAATTTTCTCAACATGGGTGCGACGTTGCTGGGCCTCAACGCGTACGCCCTCACTGGCGAAGACAAGTACCGTGCGTGGACACTCGAGTACATGAACGCCTGGACGGAGCGCACGGCGGCGACCGGCGGCATGATCCCGTCCAACATCGGACTCGACGGCTCGCTCGGGGGCGAGCACGACGGCCAGTGGTGGAAGGGTACCTACGGTTGGAACTTCACGATTTTCGACGGTGAGTTGCAGGAGATCGCACATCGCAACTATTTCACCGCCGCCTCTTGGAACGGCTTCTCGAACGCGCTCCTGTTCACCGGTGACCAGTCGTACGTCGATGTCCTGCGCAAACAGATGGACTTGATTTACGCGGCCAAGAAGATCGAGAGTGGCGAGACGCTCTACCCGCAAATGTACGGCGATCCGCGTGGCTACAAACACAACGGCGATCCAGAATTCTATCATTTCACGAAGAACAGCTTCGAAGACCGCTTGAGTGAGATCTATCTGTGGTCGATGGACCGTAAGGATCTCGAACGCGTGCCGAGCGACGAAGGATGGATCGGTTTCTTGGAGGGCAACGCTCCGGAGTTTCCCGAGCAGGCGATGCAGCGCGATCTCGAGCACATCCGCGAGCGGGTCAAGATGATTCGGAGCGACCCGACTAGCGCCGAGACCCGGCTGGCGGATTATCTCCTGCAGTTCACGCCAGGCGCGCACGACGCCTTGACGAATTTGACGCTCGGCGGTTATTTCGCGAGAGGCCGCATCTGGGTGCTGCACAGCCGACTGCGCTACTTCGATCCGGTGCAACGCCGCTCCGGGCTGCCCTCCGACGTCGGCGCGCTCGTCACGAAGCTGCGCGACGACTCTGTGAACGTCACGCTGGTGAATACGAACCAAGTAGAAGCCCGAGAGGTGCAGGTACAGGCCGGTGCCTACGGCGAGCATCAGTTCACCGGCGTCTCCGTGGACGGCACGCACCAATCGGTCGACGCTCCCTACGTGACCGTGCGTCTCGAGCCCGGATGCGGCGCGTCGCTCGAGCTCTCGATGAAGCGCTACGTCAACCAACCGACGCTGGCGCAGCCCTGGAACCGCGGCTGGGTCGGTCCGCCGAGCGACTAGCTGCGCGGTGTGTGCACCGCGCGGTAAACTCGCGCGGGCAAGTTGGAATTCTTCACGTCGATGGCCTTATCGTGGAAGCCTTGCGATGGTCTTCATTGGGATGAATAGCCGTAGAGGGCGGTCGGGGAATCGCCGAAACCCATACCGTTCGTAGAAGGTGGCTCCGCGCTCGTCCTTCGCATCCACTATCACAGCAGCGGAGCCGACTCGCTCGCTAGCCTCAAGACTGCGGGAAAGGACATCGAGAAGTAGAAACTCGCCCAGCCGTCTTCCCTGACAAGTCTGACTTACTGCGAACCGCCCTAGTAGCGTTGCAGGAACGAGAGGATACCGGGGGAGTCTTTTGATGACGTCTGGGGGTAGATGTTTGAGGGTTACACCTGTCGCGGACAGCGTGTAAAAGCCGGCAATTTCGGCAGGGTTGGCGCTCGGAACCAGAACGTAGACAGTTGCGGCACCCCGGTCGCTCTCCTGACGTGCCTGCGTCTGAAGGTATGCGTCGAGTTCCTGAATACCACAGGCAAAGTCCTCGCGGTTATGCTGCGCGTCTAGGCGTTCGACACGGAATTCCTCTGACTTGGGAGCATTCACTGGTCACCGGCGGACTTGTCGTGGCGGAAAACCATGACGCTGGGCCGCAGCTTGAAGTCTTTCGTTGGGTGCCTCGGGATTCAACAACGCTGCGACGAAAGTCTCCTGATCTCGTCGCCCAAGTTCAACGGTCTGACGTTCTTGCAGTGTGCGAATCGCAGCCTCAGTCGCGGAGGACGTTACAAAAGCGGACAGCGAGAGCCCCTTCATTGTGGCGGCTTCTTGAAACAACCGCTTCTGATCCTGCGTGATTCTCGCTTCAAGTCTCTGGACCATCGGCATTGTGGCTATCCTCTCAGTGCCGTAATTGTACGGCCAAATGCCGTACACTGCAAGCGGAAAGTGTAGCTGGATTGGTGATGGAGGGTATATATACCCTCATCACCGTTCGATTACCGGTACCCATAACGTCCATTGTATCAATCAATTATCCAGAACCTGCCTCGACAACCGCTTATGAGCCAGTAAGTTGTTCAGCCCGCCGGCAGTCTAACGAGCTACAGATGGCTCACACAGGCCCAACTCCGCATCCACCGCCCTGGGCTTGATGGGCGAACGCTGTCCCAGAAGTGATGGTCAGGAACCGTGTTCGGTGGGCAGCTCGACGGGCCTAGCTCGACGAGGAGGGCGTGCATGTCCTTTGGCACACCTTCTGCTCACACCTGGCGATGCGGGGGGCACCGGCACGGGCCATTCAGGAACTGGCCGGGCAACAGGACTTGTCCACGACGCAGCGCTACATGCACCTCAGTCCAGCGGCCAAGGGGAGCGCTATTCGGCTGCTGGATCAGCCGATTCCTCGCCAAATCAGTGGAGAGGATACGACGAGGTGCAGAAAGCGGAAAACTAACGTGTTGATATAGCAGGAGTTAAATGGTGGAGGCGGCGGGAGTCGAACCCGAACAGAGCGATCACCCTAACATGGTGATGGCGCACGACTTTCGCAGTTCAGGGCCGAGTTCATTGCCGCAACGTCACCGAATCGATTCCCCTGGGGTCCCCTCCAGTCCCCTGGAATCAACCTGGGTCGGGGAGAGATAGGGGAAACATCCTGAGATTCCTTCGAGCGAGCTGATCCCCACGGTTACTACGTGAGCACCCGCAGGAGTACCCGCGGTACCGTTGGGGCTTAGGGCCTGATCTCGACGGGTGGAGTGTTCGCATCTTGGGTGCGAGTCCGCTAGAGTGGCTGGAGCCGCGTGATTGGCCCCAACACTCGAGTCTCCCCGCAGCCACGGATGGCGCCGGAGGGCGGCGGATGGAACGCTCCCGGACCACCACGAATCCCACGATGCGCATCGAACGAGGCCCATCGGTCATGAACAGACGAGTCCTAGGAATAGCGGCTGAGCCTAGCGAGTGTTCGCATCTTGGGTGCGAGTCCGCTAGAGTGGTGGAATTGGCACTCGAGCCGCACCGGATGGCGCCGGAGCGGTGGAAGCTCCCGGACCACCACGAATCCCACGATGCGCATCGAACGAGGCCCATGGTCATGAACAGACGAGTCCTAGGAATAGCGCTGAGCCTTTTCCTCGCAGCCAGCACGCACGCCGCGGCGGACCTACCCTTCGAGGTCGAGCCGGTGACCTCGTTCGACGAGCCCTGGGCGCTGGCGTTTCTGCCGGATGGCCGCATGCTCGTGACGGAGAAGAAGGGCAACCTCTTCATCGTCACCCAGCAGGGTGACAAGTCGCGCCCGATCCGCGGCGTGCCGGACGTCGCCTACGGCGGCCAGGGCGGTCTGGGCGACGTGGCGCTGCACCCGGACTTCGCCGAGAACAACGTCATCTACCTCAGCTACGCCGAGTCGGGCGCGGGCGATACACGGGGCGCCGCGGTCATCCGGGCCGTGCTGACCGAGACGGGGCGCGGCGGGCGACTCTCCGACGTCCAGGTGATCTGGCGCCAGTATCCCAAGGTCGTCGGCTTCGGCCACTACGGCCATCGGCTACTCTTCGACGACGACGGCTATCTATGGATTGCATCCGGAGACCGCCAGAAGTTCACGCCGGCCCAGGACATGCAGTCGAACCTGGGGAAGGTCCTCCGCTTGCGCGATGACGGCTCGGTTCCGGACGACAATCCTTTCGGCAACTACTTCAGCGACAATCCGCTGGTCGACGACGTCGGCGTCTACCCGCAGATCTGGTCGCTGGGACACCGCAACATACTCGGGCTGGCGTTCGATCTCGACGGCCAGCTGTGGGACGTCGAAATGGGGCCAGAGGGTGGCGACGAGCTGAACCGGGTCGTGCGTGGGGCCAACTACGGCTATCCAATTGTTTCCAACGGCGACCACTACGACGGTCGTGAGATCCCCGACCACGACACCCGTTCCGAGTTCAACGAGCCGGCGGTCTGGTGGACTCCCGTCGTCTCCCCTGGCGACCTGATGATCTACCGTGGCGACTTGTTCTCCGAATGGCGCGGCAACGCCTTCGTGGCCGGGCTTTCGTCCCGGGCGATCGTGCGTGTCGAACTCCATGGCGACCGTGCCCGCGAAGTCGAGCGATACGACATGGGCGCGAGGATCCGCAGCGTCGTCGAGGGGCCGGACAGTGCCGTGTGGGTGCTGGAGGATGACGAGGACGATAGCGCCGGCCGCCTGCTCAAACTGACACCGAAGCACTGAAGCCGAGCACTACCAGGGGCACTGTCAAGTTGACGGACTCAGCGCGAGGCTCGTTCCGCGATGGCCGACCTCGCCCTGTCTCAGCAGGCACACGTCACCTCCTGCCAGACCAGCAGCGAGCGCGTTCGCAACCACCGGTAGTGAGCCGCCCGCAGCAGGTGACGGCCCACGCGGAAGAGATTCAGCACGAGGCCGTGGACCGAGAGAAATCGTTGCGCGTGCGCGGCGGATTTAAACCGGCGCATCTGTCGTTCGCGTTGTCGCGTCGGTTGATGCGACACTTCCGCTCGATTGTTTTCGTACTGCTGGGTGCTGTGTACCACTGATGGCATCGCGGTGCGGTGTGCCGCTGCGTAGCTGCGCAGCTTGTCCGTGATCAGACGGCGTGGCTCTCGGCCTTGTCCTTTCAACAACTTGCGGAAGAAGCGGGCGGCTGCCCGGCGATCGCGCCGTGGCTGGACCAGGATGTCGATAACGTCGCCGTCCTGGTCCACAGCCCGCCAGAGGTACTGCCGCCGCCCTTGGATGGGTGCCACGTGTCGCCCAACCGGCCGCGCCGGCGCCGCAGCCGCCGCGCGTAGTCGAGCCCGAACGTCTGACTGCCGAATCGCTTCATACGACACGGCGACGCCCCGTTCGGCGAGGAGATCTTCGACATCTCGGAAACTCGCGGTGGTAGAGCCAGACGGCGTGTCGCCCTACTCTGTCAGCCGCCCGTCAACTTGACAATGCCCTCGAGTTGGCGTTGGTGCACAATCTTTCGGCTTCGAGGAGCCAGCTTGGGCTCTCTGGCCGCGTTGACCGTTGCAGGTGCACGATCTCGACATGAGATCGAAGGTCCATCCGAAGTACAAGACGAAGTATCGCGTTGGAAATTGGTCCGCGTACGAGCAGGCTTTGGTCCAACGAGGTGACGTGACGCTGTGGCTCTCTGCCGACGCCACTGCCGCGTGGCGCCCATCACCGTCCGGTCGACCAGGCGCGCCGAAGAAGTTCTCGGACTGTGCGATCGAGACGGCGTTGACGCTCCGCCTCGTCTTCCGGTTGCCCTTGCGCCAAGCGGAGGGCTTCTTGCGGTCGGTCCTGGGGTTGATGGGCGTCGATCTCGAAGCCCCCGACCACACCACGCTCTCGCGACGAAGTCAGTGCCTCGCTGTTGAATTCCACCGCATCCCATCAAGGGGGCCAATCCATCTCATCGTCGACAGCACGGGACTGTCGATTGTGGGCGAGGGCGAATGGGCGGCTGTGAAACACGGCGGACGCGGCCAGCGAGGCTGGAAGAAGCTCCATCTTGCCGTAGATCGAGCAGGCGTGATCGTGGCTGGAGCGCTGACCGAGCCGACGGTCGATGACGCAACCACTGGCATCGATTTGATCGAGGTGGTCGACGATGAGATCGTACGTGTGACAGCTGACGCTGCCTACGACACGGTCGCGTTCTACGAGGCCGCCGGGGGGCGTGGCGCGACCGTCGTGGTCCCACCGGCCAAGACGGCGAAGGTGTCTCGGCGCCGGCCGCGGTCGCGCGCTCGGGATCGGACGATCAAGAACGTGAAGACGCTCGGACGACGTCGATGGAAGAGGGAGGCCGGCTACCATCGGCAGGCTCGCGTGGAGAATGCGTTCTTTCGGTACAAATCGATTATCGGGGATCGGCTTCGCGCCCGGTCTCGAGGCGGAAGAGTGGCCGAGACCGTGGTCGCGTGTAACGTCCTGAATCAGATGACCGAGCTTGGGCGGCCAGAGTCGTACAGTATTGGTCGGTGAGTTGCCTCTGGGTTGGGATCGCTGCCGGTCAGCTTCGAATCATGCACCAGCGCCGAAGCGGCCCAGCGCGCCCGCATTGGAAGCAAGCTCATCTACCGGGAAGTGAAGGCGGGTCGGCTGCAGGCGGTGCGGGTCGGCGGTCGGCGTGAGATCCGGCTGACGGCCGAGTGGGTCGACAAGTGGCTACAGGCAGGTTTAATGGTCCAACCTCCGCAGTAGGATCGTAGCAGGGTCGCATGAGGCGGCTCAGAAAGGAGAACGCGATGACACGACACCGTAATGGTGGGCTCCGCAAACGCTGCGGCTGCCCACGCGCCCGTTGGCCGAAGTGTCCGCACGGCTGGCACTTCAGCTTCCAGTGGCGCACGAAGCAATACCGCCTGAGCCTCGACCGTGAGACCGGGCGGCGCATCACGTCGAAGACGGAGGCGGAGCGGGAGGCTGATCGACTTAGGACCGCTATCCGGGGTGGTCGGTACCCTGGGCCGCGTCTGGCGCCGGACACTCCACCTCAGGTCGAAATCGACGACCTTTCCTTTGAGGAGTTCGGCCGGGTCTTCGTGGAGCGGTATTCCAAAGCGCCTATGCCCGGACGACGACGTACGGGTTCACGGGGTGCGAAGGCTTCGTGGCGCGATGACGAATCCATGCTCCGGGTGGTTGCGCGGTTCGTCATCGATGGGCGACGTTTCGGAGACCTGCGCCTACGGACGATAACGGAAGATGTGTTCGAGACCTTCCTCGTGCATCTGGCCAGGGCCGGACGGGCGAGTTCGACACGTAACCATTACTTGCGTCTGTTCAAAGTGATGGGATCGTGGGCGGTGAGAAAGGGCTACCGGCTCGCACCGTTCATCGGTCCCGACTCCGATCTGAGGCAGGAGCGGTGGGCGCAGCGGAATCGCCGGGTGAGTCCTGACGAGGAAACCAAACTGCTCGCAGCAGCCCATCCCCGACTTCTACGACTCATCATTGGGGCCCTGGAAACTGGAGCGCGGCGGGGAGAACTGTTGAGCCTGCAGTGGCGTGAAGTTGACATGAATCGGCGTGAGATTCGCCTGCTTGCACGGAAGACCAAGGACGCGGACGAGCGGATCCTGCCGATATCAGACAGACTCCTGGCAGTTCTAAAGATGGGTCGTCATGATCCGGCTGGAAGGTACTTCGCGCCGGACGCGTTCGTATTCGGGAACGAAGTCGGGGAGCCGATCAAGTCGGTTAAGACCGGGTGGCTGAGCGCCTGTCGGAAGGCGGGGATCGAGGATTTACACTTTCACGATCTGAGGCATGAAGCCGGTTCACGCTTCGTGGAAGCCGGGATGCCGCTGCATCACGTCCAAGAGATGCTCGGGCACTCCGACTCAAGCAGACCTCGACCTACCTCAACGTCACACTCGTCGGGCTGCACGAATCGATGCGGAAGTTCGAGCAAGGTAGAAAATCTTGCACAAACCTTGCACAAACAACCCTACCAGCACCCTCATCCACGTCTTCTACCACGGCCGACAAAGCGCGTAACCCGTTGATTCACTAACGGTAAGATTGGCGCGCCCGGCAGGACTCGAACCTGCGACCCTCGGCTTAGAAGGCCGATGATCTATCCAACTGAGCTACGGGTGACGCCGGGTGCCGGGCTTCGCAGGACTATTCTGCTGACAGCATGACTTCTCGCGAACAGCCGGCGTGTCGTTTAAAGATTTTCTCCGTCCAACCATATGGTTGGGACCCTCACGCCGCACACCGTTGCATTGGACTGGTTGGGCTGATGAAGACGGGCGGAAACCTGAGTTTCGAACTCGCTTCCGGCAGGACTTCAGGACATGACGCACGGGACTTTGGGGGGAGGGTGCCGTCGGCAACGCCCTCGCAGACTTCGCCTCAGGCACCGTCCCCGGCGGTGAGCCGTCTTCTGATCGCCGGTTCGATCTCGCATCGTCGTCCTGGAAGACTGGGATGCCGGGGGAGTGCAGGATCAAGCTGGATACTCGACGCCAGAATAATAGATAATATCTATCACCATGGGCACTGAAGCGGTGTGGACCCTCTCTGAGGTCGCTCGCCTTGTTGGGCAGCCTCAGCACCGACTCATCCACCTGTGCGAAAGAGGTGTTGTTCGGGCGGACTTCGATGAAGCCCGCGGAAGGGGCTCCAGTCGACGTTTCTCACGGCGGAATCTGCTTCAGTTCGCTGTTGCTCTCAAGCTTCGAGAGCTCATGGTGCCCGTCGCCCCGATCGGAGCCGTGGTCCACGTCCTGGACGCGTTTGAAAGGGTCTTGGCCCGTGACATGCTGGGCTTCAGCCTGCCGGATAGCCTCGCACAGCCGGGGGCCCCGGAGCTGCGCGTCATCATCAGCGACGGACGCACTCTGTTCTTTGCCCTGCATCCCAAGAAGGGTGTCCCCAAGCTTTTCGGCGGAATCGATTTGGAGACGCTCGAGGCAGAAGGTGCCGCGGCTGCTGGACGCGTCAGCAGGAGACTGAAAGCGGTCAAGCCGGGCAAGGGGACACCAGAGGTGCTATTTGGACCTGAGAGCGGAAGTGAGCGGGGCCGGATCGAGATCAGCGTGACGCGCCTAGCGAAGGACATCCCGAAGAGGCCGGCGTAAAAAATTTGCCTTAAATGATAGACAGTGTCTATCATTATGAGTCGGACTGAGATGACGAAACGAAACAGCAATCCAGACAAGCCGAAAAGTTCCCGAGCCGAACTTCATTCGGACAATCCAGCCGTGCGTGAGCTCTTGGATCACGTCGCGGAGGAGCTCGCCAGGGAATACATCAGTCTCATGAAGGAGGCGGCGGCGAAGCCGGAGCAAGAGGACTAGCAAGATGCGAGCAGCCATCTACGCACGGTATTCATCAGAGAACCAGCGTCCCGAAAGTATCGAGGACCAGATTTCGTCGTGCCGCAAGTTTGCCAAGGAGCGGCAATACACCGTGGACGTGAGTCACATCTATACCGACAAAGCTGCGTCAGGAGCTAGAGAAGACCGACCTGGACTGAAGGCGCTCCGCGCTGCGGCAGCGGATGCCGATTTCTGCGTGGTCTTAATAGATGACCTGTCGAGGCTGGCGCGGAACACGCTGTTGCTCCTGTCCGTCCTCGAGGAGCTCCGTTTTCACGGAATACGCGTCGTGTCAGTGGCAGACGGCCTCGACACGGGCGACGAGAATGCGACCGTCGGGATTCAGGTGCGCGGTGTCTTCAATGAGCTCCAGTTGATGGACCTACGCAAGAAGACACTTCGGGGCCAGATCGGCCAGAAACAGCGAGGCTTCATTGTCGGAGAGGCGACATACGGCTACCGGTCTGTTGCAGTTGGCGAGGTTCGGATGGATAAGAAGGGGCGACCGAGGCCGGAAGGCTACAAGATGACGGTCGATCCACGCGAGGCTGCGGTGATATTGCGAGTCTTCGAAGAGTTCGCTGCCGGAAGCTCGGAGAGCCAGATCGTCAAGCGGTTGAACGCGGAAAGTGTCCCGGGACGCCGAAGAGCGAAGAAGGGATGGTCGCCAGCCACGGTGCATCGACTACTCCGGAATGAGAAGTACATCGGACGCTGGATCTGGAATCGAACGGAAACGCGGCGAGACCCGAAGACCGGCCGGCGGCGCCAGTTCCCGAAGTCGGAGTCCGAATGGTTCATCACGGAAGACCAGTCGCTCAGAATCGTCCCGCAGAAGCTCTGGGAGCGGACTCAGCGGCGTTTGGCATCAGTGCGAAAGACCTGGCCAGGCGGACGGGGCAAAGGGGCTTTCACCGGACAGCGCGGCGGCTGGGTGACCCATTACCCGACGGAGCTTCTATCGGGTGCGATGGCCTGCGACTCCTGTGGTGCAGCGATCGGCAAGGTGAGTGGCAAGAGCGGTGGGTACTATGGGTGCCTCGGCGCGAAGAGGGGAACCTGCGACAACCGGTTGCTGGTTCGAAGAACTCTCGTTGAACGGATCGTCATAGCGGCCGTCCGTGACAAGCTGGCGCGCCCCGAGAATCTCGACTACGTCTTCATGAAGCTAGGGCAGGAGGTAGCGAACGCCTCGACCGCGAAGCCCGAAACCATTCGGCTGAGGGAGGCGGAGTTCGACGCGGAGCAGCGGCGAGTTGCCAACTTCATCGAGTTCGTCGCCGAGGGGCGCGGTAGTCGTGCCCTGGCGGATGCTCTGACGGCCTCGGAAAAGCGGGTTGAGGACCTCCGGACTGAGCTGGAAGGGCTCCGCCGCAGCCAGCGGGACGTGTTCACGGCTCCGCCGAGAGCGTGGCTCGCAGAGCGGATTGCCACGATACAGGCGGTCCTGGAACGGCGGACGGAGCGGTCTGCGCTCCTGCTGAGGAAGCTGCTTGGAAGGGTCAGGCTGGAGCCGGTGACGCCGGAGGTCGGGCGCCCGTATTACAGGGCGCTTTCTCACCTCGACGCGCTGGCGATTCTGGAACACGACCCGGACTCCACAGACTCGGAGCCCAGTTCGACTTCTTTGCAATGGTGGAGGCGGCGGGAGTCGAACCCGCGTCCGAAAGTACTGTCTCGCGAGACTCTACATGCGTGTCGGCTCTTGGAATTTCGCCGGCAACCTCTAAAAGCCGCCCAAAAAGCTCCCGGCTAGTCCCGATTAGTTCTCATCGTGTCGCGTCGGTCCGGCACGCCACGACCAGCCTGCTGAAATGACATTCAGTCCCGCCTCACAGGCAAGACAGGGTGAACGTCGCTGCCCTTAGGCAGCGAAAGCGAGCTGCGTGTTCGCAGTTATGGTTGTGTTCCATCGGATTAGCGAGTCGATGGTGCTCGGCATGCATCCCGCGGTCTGCTACCCCCGTCGAAGCCTATCGCCCCCAATTTGAACGACACGCGATATGCGATATCCCGTGTCGGTGAGACACCACTTGTCCCACCTCGGCCATTGTACCTGCGGCGTCCGGGCCTGGTCAATTGACTGTGGGCGTGAGACTTGCGGGCACCGGAGGGGGCAGGGCCAGTGGGCGGATCCCGTATAATGAGCGCCTGATGATTGATGTGGTCCGGCGCATCCTGCGCGGTCCACGAGGGTTTGGATGTCGCTGGACGATCAGATTCGTGACGCCACCGAGGCGTTGTCGCGCCGGCTCCGTGAGGAGTTCGACGCCGAGGTGACGCGCCTCTCCGAGCGACTGTCGGCGTCGCTCGAGGCGGATCGTGCGGCCGAGCTGGCGTCGGCCCTCGAGAAGGCCCGTGCAGAGGCGGAGCAGCAGTTGGCGCACGCGCTGGCGACGAGCCGGGCGGAAGCGGAGCATCGGCTCGAGTCGGCCGTCGCGCAGGCACGTACCGAGGCGCAGCAGGCAGGTGAGGCGGCGGCGGAGCAGGCGCGGACGACCGTCTCGGAGCAGCTCGAGGCGGCGCGCACGGAGGCTCGCCTAGAGGCGGAGGCTCGACTGCGCGCCGAGCAGGACCGAGTGGTCGAGGTGGCCAGGGCGGAGGCTCGACTCGAAACGGAGCGTCGGCTCGAAAGCGAGCTGACCCAAGCTAGAGCCGAAGCGGAGAGTCGGCTCGGTGAAGTCGAAGCGGCCGCCCGGGCCGAGGCGGAGCAGCGGCTGGCCTCGGAGATCGCCGGCGCCCGGGCCGAGGCCCAGCGGATGGTGGACGATGAGAGCGCGAGCCCGCCGGTCAGTTCGGAGGCGGCGGTGGCCAGCGCGAAGGCAGAGGCGAAGGATCTGCTCGAGAAGCAGCTCGCCGCCAGCCGCGTGGACGCGGATCGTCGCCTAGAGGCGGAGGTGGCGCGTCTGCGAGCGCAGCACGAGGTGGCGCTCGAGAAAGCCCTGGCCGAGAGCCAGACGCAGATCGACGAGCAGATCGCCGCGGCGGTCGATGCGGCGCTGGCGGAGGAAGCCCAGGAAGCCAAGAACGACGTCGACGTCGACGTCTCGCCGATGTGGGCGGCGTCGGAGGGTGAGGGCGACGAGGGCGGCGGCGGCGTCAGTGTCAGTGCCCAATCGGTCCGTCGGCGCAGCCTCGACGCGGTGCGGCGCCTCGACGCCGCGACCTCGCTGACGGGCCTGCTCGACGGGTTGTTGGCCGCGGTGGGCGCGGACGCCGCGCGCGCGGCGGTCCTCGTGCTGCGCGGCGACCGGCTGCGCGGCTGGGGGGCCGATGGCTTCGGCGACAGAATGGGCGAGCCGAGATCGCTCGACTTGGCGCTCGAGCCAAGCGACCTCATCGGACGGGCCATGGCGGATGCCCGAGCGGTGACGTCACAACCGGAAGAGAGCGGGCCGGAGGAGGTTCTGTCGCTCCCGGCCTTCGCGCGGTTGCCAAGCGGGTGCGTCGCCGTGGCCGCGCCGGTGATGGTGGGTGGCCGTGCGGTCGGAGCGGTTTACGCGGACGACGGCGGCGACGCGCAGCGGACGACCTCATCCGGGTGGTTGGAGGCGGTGGAGCTCCTGACGATTCACGCCAGCCGCTGCGCGGAAGCACTGACCGCGGCGCGGGCGGTCGAGTTACTCGGCGCGCCGACGGGGGACGCGGCCGCCGCGCCGGTCCCCGAGAACGACGAGGGGAACGACGAGGACGACGGCGGCGTTCAGGCGGCCCGACGCTACGCCAGACTCCTGGTGTCAGAGATCAGGCTGTACAACGAGGACGCCGTGCGGGCGGGTCGCGAGCACCGCGACCTGGCGCACCGGTTGAGGGCTGAGATCGCGCGCGCCCGTGAGCTGTTCGCCGAGCGCACGCCCGCCGACCTGCCGTTGGCGGAGGCGCTGTTTACCGAAGAGCTGGTGCGCACGCTCGCCGACGGTGACGCCGGTCTGATGGGCGACGACGAGCCCGGGGCGCCGTCATGACCCGGTTCACCGGCTCGAAGAAGACGGAGCGGTTCACCGAATCGGTCATCCGGGAGATGACGCGGCTGTCGCACGAGCACGGCGGCGTCAACCTGGCGCAGGGCTTCCCGGATTTTCCCGCGCCAGCGTCAGTGAAGGAGGCGGCGTGCGAGGCGATCCGCGCCGACATCAACCAGTACGCGGTGACCTGGGGCGCGGCGCCGCTGCGTCAGGCCGTCGCCCGGGAGTTCACGCGGCGGCACGGCGTGCCGGTCGATGCGGACACGCAGGTGACGGTCTGCTGCGGGTCGACCGAGGCGATGATCACCACGCTGCTGGCGAGTGTGGATCCCGGTGACGAAGTCGTCGTGTTCGAGCCGTTCTACGAGAACTATGGCCCGGATGCGATCTTGTCGGGCGCCGTCCCGCGCTACGTGATGCTCCGCGAGCCCGGGTGGACCTTCGATCCGGACGAGCTGGCGGCGGCGTTCAACAACCGGACCCGGGCCATCATCATCAACTCACCGAACAATCCGACCGGGAAGGTCTTCACGGCGGACGAGCTCGAGAGCATCGCGACGCTCTGCCGGCGGTGGGACGTCCTGGCGGTGACCGACGAGATCTACGAGCACATCATTTACGACGGCCAGCGCCACGTGCCGATGGCCACGATTGACGGGATGGCCGACCGGACGGTGACGATCAACAGCATGTCGAAGACCTTCAGCGTGACCGGGTGGCGCGTCGGGTGGGCCATCGCACCGACCCGGCTGACCGGCGCGATTCGCAAGGTCCACGACTTCCTGACGGTCGGCGCGGCCGCGCCGCTTCAGGCGGCGGGCGCCGCGGCGCTCGGGCTGCCCGACAGCTACTATGTCGAGCTGGCCGCCCGCTACCAGCGGCGCCGGGATCTGCTGCTCGAGATCCTCGCGCGCCACCGCTTCGAGTGTTCCCGGCCGGCGGGCGCCTATTACGTCATGACCGATCTGGCTGCGTTCGGCGCGACCGACGACGTCGAGTTCGCGCGCGATCTCGTCCGGGAGGTCGGCGTGGCCGCGGTGCCGGGGAGCAGTTTCTACCGATCGGCCGATCTCGGCCGGACGAAGCTCCGGTTCTGCTTCTGCAAGCAGGACGCCACGCTTCGGGAAGCCGATCGGCGGCTCGCCCAGATGCGTCAAGCCGCGGCCTCACGGATCTAGACCTAGGCATCCACCACCCTCACCCTGACCCTCTCCCAGAGGGAGAGGGGGCAAGGGGCCGTAGTCGCCTCGCTGGACGCCGACGTCGCGCGCGCGGTTACCGATCGCCGGCGATGCCGTGTGGTACCCTCAGAGATTCGCATGGTCTCTGCGGCACGACGCCTGCTTCCCTACGTCAGTCGACACCGCCACCGGTTGTTCCTTGGGCTGGCGTGTGTGCTAGTGACCGCCTCGGTCTCCCTGCTCTCGCCCTGGGTGCTGAAGTACGCAATCGACGATCTAACGGCCGGGGTGACGCGGGCCAAGCTGGGCGTCTACGCGGCGCTGCTGCTCGGCATTGCCGCGGTCGGCGGATGCTTCCGCTTTCTGATGCGCCGGCTGATTGTGGGCGTGTCCCGCGAGTTCGAGTACGACGTGCGCAACGATTTCTACGCCCACCTCCAGCGGCTCCCGGTCGGCTACTTCCAGGCGGAGCGCACGGGCGACATCATGTCGCGCGCGACCAACGATCTCAATGCGGTCCGGATGATGGCCGGGCCGGCGATCATGTACACGCTCAACACGGCGATCGTGTTCTGCGTGGCCATCATCTTGATGCTGTCGATCGACGTCCGGCTGACGCTGATCGCGCTCATTCCGCTGCCGTTCGTCTCGTTGTCGGTCAAGTTCTTCGGCAGCGCCATTCACCGGCGGTTCGAGCGCATCCAGGCGCAGCTCTCCCACCTGAGTGCCGTCGTGCAGGAAGCCCTGGCCGGCGTGCGGGTCGTCCGCGCCTACCGCCAAGAGGCCGCCGAGGTGAAGCGGTTTCGGCGCGTCAACCAGGAGTATCTCGACCGCAACCGGGGGCTCATCCAGCTGCAAAGCCTGTTCTATCCGAGCATGGCGCTCTTTTTGGGCTTCGGCAGCTTGCTGGTGCTGTGGCTGGGGAGCCGCCAGGTGATCCTGGGACGCATCACCCTCGGGGAGTTCGTCGCCTTCAACGCGTATCTCGTGATGCTGACCTGGCCGATGATCGCTTTCGGCTGGGTGACCAACACGCTGCAGCGCGGCATGGCGTCCTGGAAGCGGATCTTGCAGGTGTTGGACGCGGTCCCCGACATCGCTGATCCGGACGGCACCGTGGTGCGGCCGGAACAGATTCGCGGCCGAATCGAGCTGCGCGGTCTGACCTTTGCCTATGGATCCGGCGAGCCGGTCCTGCACGACGTGACGCTCAGGGTCGAGGCCGGCCAGACCCTGGCCCTCGTGGGCGGCACGGGGTCCGGCAAGTCCACGCTGCTCAACTTGATTCCCCGGTTGTTCGATCCGCCACCGGGCACCGTCTTCATCGACGGGATCGACGTGCGCGAGCTCCCCCTGGCGACGCTGCGCGGGGCGATCGGGTTCGTGCCCCAGGAGCCGTTCCTGTTCTCCACCACCATTCGAGACAACGTGGCGTTCGGGCTGGGTGAGGACGTACCGGGCGACGCCGTGGAGGCCGCGGTGCGCCGCACGGCCACGGTCGCCTCGCTGGACGCCGACGTCGCGCGATTTCCTCGCGGGTACGACACCCTCGTGGGGGAGCGGGGCGTCACGCTCTCGGGCGGTGAAAAGCAGCGGGCCGCCCTGGCCCGGGCGCTCGCGGTCGATCCGAAGATTCTGATCCTCGACGACGCGCTGTCGGCGGTCGACACGTACACCGAAGAGCGGATTCTGCGCGGGCTGCGTGAGGTGATGCGGCAGCGGACGTCGATCATCGTCGCGCACCGCATGTCCACCGTGCGCGACGCGGACGTCATTGCCGTGCTCGATCACGGCCGGTTGGTCGAGCAGGGCTCCCACGACGAGTTGCTCGCCCGCGGCGGCGTGTACGCCGACCTGTACCGCAAGCAGTTGCTGGAAGACGAGCTGGCGGCGTCCTGATGGCTGGGCACGAGGAGGAAGCGCTCGGCAAGGCCTACGATGCCCGCTTGATGCGGCGTCTGCTGACCTATCTGTGGCCCTACCGCCCGATCGTGGCGGTCGCGCTGGCGGCCATCATCGGCCATGCGGTGCTGCAGCTGGCGCAGCCCTACCTGACCAAGCTGGCCATCGACGCCTACATCGCCACCGGCGATCTCGCGGGCCTCGACCGGATTGCGATCGTGTTCCTGTTCGTGCTGCTCGGGTCGTTCCTGCTCGAGTGTGTCCAGACCTACATCCTGCAGATGACCGGCCAGCGCATCATGTTCGACCTGCGCATGCAGGTGTACGGACATCTGCAGAAGCTCGACGTCCGGTTCTTCGACCGCAATCCGGTCGGGCGGCTCATGACGCGGGTCACGACCGACGTGGACGTGCTCAACGAGCTGTTCGCCTCCGGCATCGTCGCGATCTTCGGCGACGTGTTCATGCTGGTCGGCATCATGAGCGTCCTGGTCTACATGGACTGGCGGCTGGCCCTGGTGGCGTTTTCGGTGCTGCCGCTGATCGCGCTCGTGACCCGGTGGTTCCGGCAGCACGTGCGCGAAACCTATCGCACGGTCCGCGTCTGGATCGCGCGCATCAACGCCTTCCTGCAGGAGCACATCACCGGCATGGCCACGGTCCAGTTGTTTCGGCGCGAAGCCCGGAGCTTCGGCGAGTTCGACAGAATCAACCGGACGCACCGCGACGCGAACGTCGCGTCGATCTTCTACTACGCGGTGTTCTACCCGGCAATCGAGCTGGTGGGCGCGCTGGCCGCGTCGCTCATCATCTGGTACGGCGGCGGCTGGGTGCTGGAGGGGTCGCTGACGCTGGGGGCGCTCGTCGCCTTCCTGCTGTACGCCCAGCGGTTCTTCCGTCCCATCAGCGACATGTCGGAAAAGTTCAATATTCTCCAGGCCGCGATGGCGTCGGCGGAGCGGATCTTCACGCTGCTCGACACGCCGGTCGAGATTGTCAGTCCGCCGCAGGCCGAGCGGCGCCTGGGCTCCGGCGCCGGCCGCATCGAGTTCGATCGAGTCTGGTTCGCTTACGACGGCGAGGACTACGTGCTGCGTGACGTCTCGTTCGTCGTCGAGCCGGGCCAGCGTGTCGGGGTGGTCGGGGCCACCGGGGCGGGCAAGTCGACCATCATCAACCTGCTCATGCGCTTCTACGATGTCTCGCGCGGCCGCATCCTGGTGGACGGCGTGGACATTCGTCAGATGCCGCTCGCCGACCTGCGAGGGCTGTGCAGCCTGGTGCTCCAGGACGTGCACCTGTTCGCCGGCTCGATTGCGGCCAACGTGCGCCTCGGCGACGAGACGATCACCGACGCGGCGGTGCGCAACGCGGTCGAGAGCGTCCACGCCGATGGATTCATCGACCGGCTGCCGGCCGGGCTGGAGAGCCCGGTCGCCGAGCGCGGGGCGACGCTGTCGGTCGGCCAGAAGCAGCTCCTGTCGTTCGCCCGAGCGCTGGCGTTCGATCCGCGCATCCTCGTGCTGGACGAGGCGACGTCGAGCGTGGATACCGAGACCGAGGTACTGATTCAGGGTGCCCTACGGGTGCTGATGGCGGACCGCACGACGATCGCGATCGCCCATCGGCTGTCGACCATCCAGGACATGGACCAGATTCTGGTGCTGCACAAGGGTCAGCTCCGGGAATCGGGCACGCATCAGGCGCTGCTGGCGCAGCGCGGGATCTACTTCAAGCTGTACCAGCTGCAATACCGCGAGCAAGAAATCGCCGCGGCAGGATAGAAGCGGTCTCTTTGCCGCGGGACCCTCACCCCGACCCTCTCCCAGAGGGAGAGGGGGCAAAAATGAGCTGAGCGACCATCAAGAATCCCCTCGCCCCGGCGATCAAGAATTCCCTCTCCCCGGCGGGGAGAGGGTCAGGGTGAGGGGGAACATGGCTCGTGGCGGACGTCTTTCCGCGGGACCCTCACCCCGGCCCTCTCCCAGAGGGAGAGGGGCAAAAATGAGCTGAGCGATCATCCAGAATCCCCTCGCCCCAGCGATCGAGAATTTCCTCTCCCCGGTGGGGAGAGGGTTAGGGTGAGGGGAACAGGACTGGCGGCGGACGTCTTTCCGCGGGACCCTCACCCCGACCCTCTCCCGGAGGGAGAGGGGCAAAACTGAGCAAGAATTCCCTCTCCCCGGTGGGGAGAGGGACAAAACTGAGGCCTCACCGCTCGGCTGGATTGTTCAACGTGAGGGGGCGTGAGAACAGCTGCTTCGGGCGCCAGCGTTCGGCTCGCTGCTGGAACGCGTCGTCGATCCGGTTCGGCGCGCTGTCTACCGGCTTCCAGCCGAGCCTGAGGATCGTGATGTCGATCGGCCGTCGGCCGAACGCCAGCGCTTCGTAGCAGCTCCACATGTAGACGTCGATCATCCGTCCCTGAATCGCCGGGCCGGTGTCGAGAATCGTATAGAGGCCGTTGTACGGGCCCGCGGCGTCCACCCGGATGATCGATCCGAGCGGCAGCAGGGCGGGGTCGCTCGCGGCGATGCCGGAGCGGACCGGGAGACCCGAGCGGGTGATCGTGCCCTTGCAGTACGCCGTGGCGATGAAGCGGAGCTGCGCGCCGGGTGCCGGCGGCGCGGTCGAGACCCGGAACAGCGCCAGTCGCGCGGCGTAGCGTGAATCGAGCAGCGTCGTGTCGGCCAGGACCACGACCACGCAGACGGCCAGTACCGTCACGGCCACCCGCCATCGGAAGGATCTCGCCAGCACGACTCTCAGCCTATCAGGTTGTAGCGCAGGGCTTGCCATCACCTGTAGGGTCAAGCTGATGTATGGCCCCCGAGCGAAGCGAGTGGGCTGCCCTGCGATGCGCGGAGCCTCCGGTTATCAGAAGTGCGTGAAGCCGCGCGGGAGCGGGGCATCGCCGGAGGACCGGCGCAGGCGCAACGCCGGGTCGGCGGTCACGGTGCCGATTCGCGTGACCCGCAGCGGGGCGATCAGGCGTCCGAGCAGGCGCACGGCGCTCGGCGGCCGGTCGGGGACGGCGAACAGCAACTCGTAGTCTTCACCGCCGGACAATGCCGCCTCCACCGGGTCCCATTGTTCGGCCGTGAACCACCGCCGCGCCGCGTCACACACCGGCACGGCGTCGGCCTCCACGATTGCGCCAAGCCCGGACGGCCGCGTCATCTGGGTGACGCCATCGGCCAGCCCGTCGCTGAGGTCCATGGCGGCGTGGACGATCCGGTTCCTGCCGACGCGCGTGCCGGCTCGCACGCGGGGGCTCGGTCGGAGCAGCCGATCGACGCACACCGCGAGGCCGTCGGGGGCGGCGTCACCGTGGCCGGCGTCCGCATTGCGCTGCAGCCAGCCGAGTCCCGCCGCCGCGCCGCCGACCTCGCCTGTCACGTAGAGCCCGTCGCCGGGACGCGCGCCCTGGCGCGTCATCACCTTGCGGCGTCCGATCGATCCGAGGAGGGTGACGTCCACGAACAGCGGGCCGGGGGAGCGCGCCACGTTGCCGCCCACGAGCGCCACCCGGTGGCGCGCCGCCAGGTCGAGCAGACCGTCCAACAGGCAATCCACGTCGTGGACCGCCAGGTCGCCGGGCAGGGCCAGCGACAGCAGCGCCACACGGGGTGTCGCGCCCATGGCGGCGAGGTCGCTGAGATTGATGGCGAGCGCTTTGTGGCCGACCGCGGTCATCGAGCCGAAGCGGCGGTCAAAGTGCACCCCCTCGACCATCGCGTCGGTGGTCACGACGTCGAGCGCGCCGCGTTCCGGCTCGACCACGGCTGCGTCGTCGCCGATGCCCACGGCGACCCACGGCGGCGCGGACGGCACCCTGGCCCGGATGCGATCGAGCAGCCGGTGTTCGCCGAAATCGCGGACCGACTCGGCAGTCGCCGGGACCGCGGGGTTCACGTCAGGCATGGCTGGGACTCGTACGCGCGGATGGCTGGATACGTGGATGCGTGGCCGTCGCGAGCCGACCGGCGTCGGGCGAGACGACCGCAGTGCGGGAAACGACCCCGCTTTGCCGTGTGGGGAGGTCGGATGAACCTGCAGTCAGCAGGTGGAATCGCTGTGTCCATCCGCGCTTTAGGCTGCCTCGCTCGGAGGTATGCACACCGCGCAGTGTCGCGATTCGCTTTGAGGTAACGTTGGCTCAACCGAGCCTCCGAACCATCACGAACAAAGCAGGGAACTCAAGCTACATCCGAACCTCGTGGGCCGTATCGGCCGGGTTGCCTCGGTCATCGCGAATCCGTCACGTCTCGCCCCGGATCTTAGAACGAACCTCCGGGAGTGGCAAGCACCCCGACCGCCTAGGTGTCCCGCGCCAGCGTACGGTCGATCAAGGCCTCGAGCGCCGCCGCTCGCTTCAGCACTTCCGAGGTCCCGGATTCGTCGCTGTCACGGCACCTGAAGTACTCGTCGGCGATGTTGAGCGCCGCGAGCACGGCCACCTTGAGAGAGTCGCCGGTGGCGGTTTCCTCGGCGGCGACGCTCATCTTCTCGTCAACGTAGGTGGCCAGCTTGGTCACGTAGGGCCGGGCGAGCCGGCTGCGGACCGGGTATTGATGTCCGTGGATCTCGACGGTGATGACGTTCGAAGCAGTCTGGGTCACGACACCACTCCTGGAGAGGCTCGCCGCCAGCGCGACGGCGAGCGGACCACTACAGATTGATCGCGTCCAGTCGTTCCAGCATGTCCGTGACGCGCGTCCGGATTTGCTCGCGTTCAGCCCGCAGCGCCGTGGCGTCGGTGTTCGCCTGGTCGGCGTCCACCAGACGCGCCCGCAGCGTCTCGACCTCGTCTGTCAGCCGTCCGTTCTCGTCGGCCGCGCGTGCCTGTTCGGTGCGCAGCCGCTCGACGAGGCTCACGAGCTGCTTGATCTTGTCTTCCAGCCGATCGATCGGTTCCAGTTCGACACGCGACGTCTTGACCATGACGGAGGTTCCCTTCTGGCCTGGCCGCCTAGCGTAATCGCGCGTCGTGCGCCGTCGCCAGGGCGGCCACGACGGCGTCGACCGCCTGCTGCACCTCCGCGTCGGTCAGCGTGCGATCGGGAGCGCGAAAGGTGAGCCGCACGGACAGGCTCACCGACCCGCCGGGAATGCCTGTCCCCGTGTAGCGGTCGAATTCGCGGACGGCGATCAGCGTGTCCGGGGCGGCCGCCCGGATCGTGCCACGAACGGTCGATGCAGGCAAGGCAGGGTCCACGAGGATCGACAGATCTCGCACGACGGACGGATGGCGTGGGAGCGGGGTCACCCGGACGTCGCCGCGATCGGGCGCCGCCTGGGCGATTGCATCGAGATCGAGCTCCGCCACGAAGACCGCGTCCGCCTCGTCCAGCCCGAGTCCCGCGGCCACCAACGGCGCGAGCTGGCCGAGCACGCCCAGGCGAGGCGCCGTGGGCGCGTCGGAGGCGTGGACCGTCGCCCCGCGTCCCGGGGCCAGATATCTGCACGCGGCGGGACGGTACACGGGGGCACCCACCTCCAGGCCGGACAAGAGCTGCTCCACGGCGCCCTTGATGTCGGAGAAGTCGACCGGTCGCAGCGTCGCGCTCCAGTGATCGGGCGCGCCGGCGCCGGTCCAGGCCAGCGCGACGGCGCGCGTCTCGCCCTCGCGGGTGAACCGCGTGGCGACCTCGAACAGCTTGACGTCCCGGCGCTCGCGCCGGCGATTGTAGGCCACCGAGGTGACGACGCCGGGCAGCAGCGACGGACGCAGGACGGCGAACTGCGCGGAGAGCGGATTGGAGATCGCCGCCAGCGAGGTCCCGTCGTCGGCGAAGGCGGCGGCCGTGTCGGCCTCGATGAAGGCGAAGGTCACCGCCTCGGAAAAGCCGGCGCCGCCGGCCAGGCGGCGCACGAGCCGATCTCGGTCGATCCGGGGATCCGGCGCGGGCGACGGCGCGCCCAGAGCCGGAAACGTGGAGGGCAGCCGGTCGTAGCCGTAGTGGCGGGCGATTTCCTCGATGAGGTCGATTTCTCTCGACACGTCGACCCGACGCAGCGGCACCTCCACGTCCCACGCGCCGTCCCCGGCGGGGCGGGGTGTGAAGCCGAGCCGTTCGAGGACGTCGGTCACGAACGCGGCGTCGATCGTCGGGCCGAGCAGATGGCCGACGCGCGCGTGGCGCAGCCGCACCCGCGACGGCGTGCGGGGCTGCGGATAGCAATCAATGATCGGTCCGACCGCCGTGGCGGCGCCGATCTGCCGCAGGAGCTCGCGGCACCGTTCCAGGGCTCGGACCGGCGCCGACACGTCGGCGCCGCGCTCGAACCGATACGACGCATCCGTGCTCAGGGCCAGGCGCTTGCTCGTGCGTCGGACCGACACCGGCTGGAAGTAGGCGCTCTCGAGCACGATGGTGCGGGTGGCGGCGTGGACCTCCGAGGCGGCCCCGCCCATGACCCCGGCCACCGCCTGCGGTCGTGCGGCGTCGGCGATGACCAGCATGTCCTCACTCAGCGTCCGATCCTGGCCATCCAGGGTGCGGAGGCGCTCGCCCGGGCCTGCGCGCCGAATCCGCAGCTCGCCGCCACCCAGCCGGTCGAAGTCGAAGGCGTGCATGGGGTGGCCCAGTTCGACCAGCACGTAGTTGGTCACGTCGACGATGTTGTTGATGGCTCTGATACCGGCCGCCTCGAGGCGCCGGGTCAGCCACGCGGGCGACGGGCCGATCGTGACCTCGGCGACCGCCGCGGCGTAGCGCGGGCAGAGGTCGGGATCCTCCAGGGTGACCGAGAGCTCGGGCAGCCCAGCAGTTGGGGGCACCGCCTCGGGCGGAGTGACCGTGAGCGCGGCGCCATACATCGTCGCGACTTCGCGCGCGATGCCGATGACGCTCAGGCAGTCGGGCCGGTTTGTCGTGATTTCGAGATCCAGGACGGCGTCGCCGGCCGGGCTGCCCGGCGGCGCCGGCTCGGTCGCGGCCACCTCGAAGCCCCGCATGTCGAGTCCGTCCGCGAGCGTCTGCACGTCGACCGGCACCGCGACGAACTCGCCGAGCCAGGATAGCTGGATTCTCACGCCGGAAACTGCTCCAGGAAGCGGAGGTCGTTCTCGTAGAACAGCCGGATGTCGTCGACCCGGTACTTCAGCATCGCCACCCGCTCGATGCCGAGGCCGAACGCCCAGCCGGTGTACCGCTCGGGGTCGTACCCCACGGCCTCGAAGACCGCGGCGTGGACCATGCCGCTGCCGAGAATTTCGAGCCAGCCGGTCTTCTTGCAAACGCTGCATCCCCGTCCCTCGCAGAACAGGCAGCCGATGAAGACTTCGGCAGACGGCTCGGTGTAGGGGAAGAAGCTCGGCCGGAACCGCACCGGGGTGCCCGGATCGAAGAGCTCCCGGAGGAAGACTTCGAGCGTCCCCTTCAGGTCGGCCATCGTCACACGCTCGCCGACGAGCAGGCCTTCGACCTGGTGAAACATCGGCGTGTGCGTGACGTCGAGGTTGTCGCGGCGGTAGACCGGCCCCGGCGCGATGATCCGGATGGGCGGCGCGTGCGTCTCCATGTAGCGGATCTGCATGCCGGAGGTGTGGGTCCGCAGCAGGGTGCGCGGATGATCGCGCGGGTCGGGAGGCGCCGGGGTCATCGGCTCGGCGAGATACAGGGTGTCCTGCATGTCGCGCGCCGGATGGTCGGCCGGCATGTTCAAGGCCTCGAAGTTGTGGTACTCGTCCTCGACCTCCGGGCCTTCCAGCACCGTGAACCCCATCCGCGCGAAGATCGTTTCGATTTGCTCGCGGAGCGCGGTCAGCGGATGACGGCAGCCGGAGGCTGCACCGCGGCCCGGGAGCGTCACGTCGACGGCGTCGAGGGCCGGCCGGTCCGTGCCGAGCGTGTCACGCCGCGCCTGGATGGCCGCCTCGATCTCCCGCTTGAGCGCGTTGGCGTCGCGGCCCAGCGCGGGCCGCGCCTCGGGCGGCGCGGCGGCCACCTGTTTCATGAGCGCGGTGACCGCTCCACTCTTCCGGCCGAGATAGCGATCCCGGACGGCCTGGAGATCCTGGCTGGTCGAGGCCTGGGCGAGGTCGGCGTGAAAGCGAGTGCGCAGCTCGTCGATGGCGCGTGCGTCAGGCATGGGACTCGAGGCGGGTCCGTGCTGGAGGCGGAGACGGCGCGCCCGCGCGCGCCCGGGCGGCTAGCGGCTAGGCCGCGGCGCCCTTGGCCTGCGTCACCAGATGGGCGAAGGCGGCGGGCTCGCTGACGGCCAACTCGGCCAGGCTCTTACGGTCGAGCGCCACCCCGGCCGTTTTCAGCCCATGCATGAACTGCCCGTAGCTCACGCCGTGCTCGCGCGCGGCCGCGTTGATTCGAATGATCCACAGACGCCGGAAGTCGCGCTTCTTGAGCCGACGCCCGACGTAGGCGTAGGAGAGCGCGGTGTCGACCGCCTCCTTGGCGGCACGGTACAGCTTGCTCTTCGTTTGGTAGAACCCCTTGGCGCGTGCCAGCACCTTGCGGCGCTTGGCCCGCCGCACGGTTCCCCGCTTCACCCTCGGCATGAACGTCTCCCTTGCTGGTCGGACGATGTCCGCGTTACTTGTATGGAATCATCCGGCCCAGCCGGGCCGCGTCGGCCTTCGAGACGACGACCGTACCGCGCAGCCTGCGCTTCCGCTTCCTGCTCTTGCTGGTGAGGATGTGCTGTGTGAACGCGTTGCTGCGCATGATCTTGCCGGTGCCCGTGCGCTTGAACCGCTTCGCAGCTCCACGATGTGTCTTCAACTTCGGCATGGTCTTATTCTTTCTTGGCGGCGCCTTTGGACGCTCCCTTGGTCTGCCCGCGCCGCGACAAAATGGTGTGCATCGTGTTGCCTTCGCGACGAGGGAAGGTCTCCTGGGTTACGGTGTCGCCCAGATCCGCCACCAGCCGCTCGAGAATACGGCGTCCGATTTCCGGGTGCGCCATCTCCCGGCCCCGGAAGAAAATGGTGGCTTTCACCTTGTCGCCGTCGGCCAGAAACCGCTCGATGTGCTTCTTCTTGAACTGATAATCGTGCTCGTCGACCTTGGGCCGGAACTTGATCTCCTTGACCTCGATCGTCTTCTGGTGCCGCTTGGCTTCCCGGGCGCGCTTCTGCTCCGTGTACTGATAGCGCCCGAAATCCATGATGCGGCAGACCGGTGGCGACGCGGTCGGTGAGACCTCCACGAGGTCCAATCCTTTCTGCCGTGCGATGACGAGCGCCTGCTGCGGCGGCATGATGCCCAGCTGCGCGCCCTCGTCGTCGATGACCCGAATCTCGCGTACCCGGATACGTTCGTTGGTCCGCGTGCGGGGTTCGCGACGCGGTGCTCCTCGATAGAAAGCGATAAGACCCTCCTGTGGGTACCGTGACGACGCGTCTATGCGCTGGCGCGGTGCCGTGTTTCGTCGACGATCGCCGCGCAGAATGTGTCGAGCAACGCAGGCCCCTGATCCCCTCCGGTGCGGCTCCGGACCGCGACCGTGCCCTTGCTGACCTCGCGATCGCCGACTACCAGCATATACGGGATCTTCTGCAGCTGCGCCTCACGAATCTTGTATCCGGTTTTTTCCTGTCGGGCGTCGACTTCCACCCGGACGCCCGCCCCGGTGAGGCGCGCCCGGACCGAGTCGGCGTAGGCGGCGTGACGGTCGGCAATCGGCAGGACAATCGCCTGGATCGGTGCTAGCCAGGTCGGGAAGGCGCCCGCATAATGCTCGATCAGCAGGGCCACAAACCGCTCGAAACTGCCGAAAATGGCTCGATGGATGACCACCGGACAGTGTTCGGCATTGTCGGCGCCGATGTACTTGAGGCCGAACCGGCGCGGCAGCTGATAGTCGAGCTGGATGGTCGCACACTGCCATTTCCGGCCGATTGCGTCGGTGACGTCGACGTCCACCTTGGGACCGTAGAAGGTGCCGTCACCCTCGGCGATGGTGTAGCCGAGCCCGACGTCGTCGAGCGCGCGCGTCAGCTGGGCTTCGGCATGGTCCCACTGGGCGCGCTCGCCGAGGAACTCCTCCGGGCGCGTCGACAGGCGCAGCTCGGGCGTCAGGTCGAAGTCGCCGTACACGCGCTCGACGAGCCGCAACAGTCGTTCGACTTCCTCGCCAATCTGGTCTTCGGTGACGAAGCAGTGAGCGTCGTCCTGCGCGAACTGCCGCACCCGGGTCAGCCCGGCGAGCACGCCGGAGGCTTCGTTGCGGTGGAGCGGCGTCTGCTCGTGGAAGCGGATCGGCAGGTCCCGGTAGCTGCGCACCTCGCTGGCGAAGACGAGCATGTGGCCGGGGCAGTTCATCGCCTTGACCCCCATCGGCTGCGCGTCGGTCGATTCGACCAGGAACATGTTCTCGCGGTAGTGGTCCCAGTGGCCCGACGTTTCCCAGAGCGCCTTGTTGTAGATGATCGGCGTCTTGAGCTCGACGTAGCCGGCCGGGTACAGCACCTCGCGCATGTAGTTCGCCAGCAGGTGGTAGAGCACCGTGCCTTTTGCCAGCCAGAACGGCACCCCGGGCGCCCAGGGATGAAACATGAAGAGCCCCAGCTCCCGGCCCAGCTTCCGATGGTCGCGCTTCTTCGCTTCCTCGATCCGCTGCAGATGCGTCTTCAGATCCTTGTCGCTGAAGAAGGCCGTGCCGTACACGCGCTGCATCGGCTGGTTCTTCGCATCGCCTTTCCAGTAGGCACTGGACGTGGACAGCAGCTTGAACGCCTTGAGGCGGCGGGTGGACGGGACGTGCGGTCCGACGCAGAAGTCGATGAACGCATCCTCGATCGTATAGCAGGAGACGATCGGCCCGCCTTTCTCCTCGATGAATTCCACCTTCAGCGGCTCGCCGCGGTCCGCAAAGAGCGCCTTGGCGTCCGCCTTCGGCATCATCGTGCGTTCGAAGGCGAGGTCGGCGGCCGCGAGCTCGCGCATTTTGGCTTCGATCGCCTCGAGGTCGTCCGGCACAAACGGCCGCGGCACGACGAAGTCGTAGAAGAACCCGTCGTCGGTCGCCGGGCCGATGCCGCATTGGGTGCCGGGAAAGAGGTTCGTCACGGCGGCGGCCAGTAGATGCGCCGTGCTGTGGCGGTACAGCTCGAGCGCTTCGGGGCTCTTGGAGGTGATCAGCCGCAGCGACGCATCGGCCTCGAGCGGCGCCGACAGATCGACCATGCGCTCATCCACGACGGCCGCCAGGGCGGCCTTCGCCAGGCGGGGCGAAATGGCTTCGGCCACTTCGCGAACGAGCGTGCCGGTGGGTACCTCGCGATGAGAGCCGTCCGGAAGCGTGACGGTGACGTGTGCCATTCGAGAAGTCGGTCGCCGTGGGCCGCGGGCAGGTTTTCTTGATGTTCGTGGTAGGCACGGGCGGACTCGAACCGCCGACCTCCTGCATGTCAAGCAGGCGCTCTAACCAACTGAGCTACGCGCCTATGTCTTGAAAACACGGGCCTTACGGAAGCGATAATCATAGCATGGTCCCGTTTGAGCGGATGGTCGAGAAACACTGGAGGGCGACACGGCGTCTACTCCCTTGATGTTGAAGCTGTTGAGCGGTCTGCTCGTCATGACCTGGCTGGCGGTTGCGCCGATGCCGGTGGGGGCTGGGCAGCCCGGGGAGACTGGTGCCGACGCGCTGCGCGTCTTCCTCGACTGCGACCGGGGATGCGACTTCGACTACCTCCGCCAGCAGATCACCTTCGTCAACTACGTGCGTGATCGGCGTGACGCCCAGGTGCACGTGCTGGTGACGCGGGAACGCACTGCGGCGGGGGGCCGGGCCTTCACGCTCGCGTTCGTGGGGCTGGAGGAGTTCGCCGGCCTCGATGACGAGCTCGTGTTCTACTCGACGCAGGACGACACCGACGACGCCGAGCGGCGCGGCTTCGCCCAGGTGTTCCAGCTCGGGCTGATGCGGTACGCGGTCCGGACGCCGCTGGCCGGCCGGATCGAGATTTCGCAGCGGCCGGCGGTCGGTGCGCGGCAGCTGAGCGCCCAGCCCGAGGACGACCCGTGGAACTTCTGGGTCTTCCGCACGCGTTTCAACACGCGCTTGCAGGGGGAGGACCGCGAGACGTCGAAGTCGTTCGGCGGGTCGATTTCGGCCAACCGGACGACCGATGCGTGGAAAGTGAATTTCGGTGTGAACGTCGACTACGACGAGGATTCGTTCGAGTTGAGCGACGGCCGGACGGTCAAGGACGTCAGCCGGAACAACGCGGTCACGGGGCGGGTCATCAAGACGGTCGGCGAGCATATGGGTGTCGGCTTCGGGGGGTCGGCGGTCACGACGACGTTTCGCAACCAGGATCTGACCTGGCGTGTGGCACCCGCCATTCAGTTCAACCTCTTCCCCTATTCCGAATCGACGCGCCGCGAGTTCACCCTCACCTACACGGCCGGGTACAACTCGTTCAACTACAGGGAGCCGACGATCTTCGACAAGATGGAGGAGACGCGCGTCAACCACAACATCCTGGTGTCACTGGACACGAATCAACCGTGGGGTGAGGCCGGATTCAGCTACGAGTTCTCGCAGTTCCTCGACAACACGAGCCAGACGCGGCAGGTGTTTTTCGGGATCGTCGAGTATCGGATTTTTCGCGGGTTCTTCATCAACGCCTTCGGGTCGCTGTCCCGGGTGCGGGATCAGATCTTCCTGGCGCGGCGCGGCGCCACGAACGAGGAGATTCTGCTGCGCCGGCGCGAGCTGGCGACCGATTCGGAGTACAGGTTCAGGATTGGGATTACCTACACGTTCGGATCCATCTACAACAACGTCGTCAATTCGCGATTCGCCGGGTCGAGCGGCGGATTCATCCGAGCGTTCTAGGCCCGCGCGTCCTTAGGGTAGGAGCGGGCTAGGCGGCGGCGCGAGCTGCGGAGAGTTGCTCGATCGCCGCGTCGAGCACGGGATCGGTGTCCGGGGGGGGCTCGCCCAGCTCGACCGCCGGCTCGATCACGGTCACCGCCGGCTCGAGTCCCCGCTGATGCAGGCGCTCGCCGGCCGCGGTGAGGTAGTAGGCCCACGAGAGCCACAAGCCGCTGCCGTCGGGAAGCTTCACGAGCCGCTGCTCGGCCACGCGGCCGAACGTGCGGCTCCCGATGAGATCGGCTCGTCCATTGTCCAGGAGCGCCGAGGCAAACAGCTCGGCCGCTCCGGACGTGCCCGCGCCGATCAGCAGGGCGACCGGGAGATCGATCCGGCCGTCGTCCGACTCGGCGAGCGTCGTCTCAGGCTCGGCTTCCCGTTGCTGGCGGATGGCCAGGGTGCCGGAGTTGACGAACAGGCGCGCGGCCGCGACCCCGTTCGCGTAGCTGCCTTCCGCCGTACCCCGGATGTCGATCGCCAGCGCGTGCGCCCCCGCGCGCCGCAGCGACTCGACGGCCGCGTCGACCTCGTCCGCCGCGCCGTTCTCGAACGCGGCGATCCGAACGTAGCCGATGCCGGGCGCCGCCACGCGGCTCGTGACGGCCGGGGCCTCGAGGCGGGCACGCGTCAGCTCGATCGGCTGCGGCTCGGCGGCGTTGCCTCGGATGACCTTGAGCGTCACGGTCGAGCCCACGTCGCCACGCAGCAGGCGCGTGCCCTCCAGAATCGACATGTCACGGGTGGACCTGCCGTCGATCGCGCGGATGTAATCGCCCGGCCGCAGCTCGGCCTGGGCCGCCGGCGACCCGTCGCGCGCCGACACGACGCGCAGATAGTACTGCCGTGTGAGCGAGAGGCCCACGGCGCCCTCCGGCGCCGGCGCGTCCTGCTCGAGTGCCGCGACCTCGGCCGGTGTCAGATACGCGCTGTCGGCATCGAGGCCTGCGGACAGCCCACGCATTGCGCCGTGCATGACCTCGTCGATGTCGACCTCTTCGACATAGCTGCTCATGATCAGCGTGACGACGTCCTCGAAGATCCGAAGCGGGCGGTAGGCATCCTCTTGGGCGAAGGTCCGGCCGAGATAGCCGCCCAGCACGGCGTACGTCAGGATGGGCGTCGAGAGCAGGAGGACGAGCCAGCGGGTTCGTGGTTTCATGCGACGTCAGTGATCGTACGTGCGCCGAGTACTACCGTGCCAGCCATTCTAGTGGATTGACCGGTTCGCCGTCGATCCGCAGCTCGAAGTACAGCGCGGCGACGCCGGCTGGCGACAGGCCGATGCGACCGACGACCTGGCCGGCCTGCACGGCGGTGCCACGGGCGACCTCGATGGCCGAGAGATACCCGTACAGCGAGTAGGCCTGGCTGCCGTGGTCCACGATCACGAGATTGCCGAAGCCGCTGAACGACCCGGCGAACGCCACGTCGCCGCCGTGCACCGCCGAGGCCGGCCGGCCCTCGGGCGTGGAGATTTCGATTCCCGGTTGCGCGTCACCGCCGGCCGGCTGCGTGTCGGCACCGGTGTCGGGGACCGGCCAGCGGAGCTCGCCTCGAAACGGGCGGAGCGGCAGCGGGGTGGGGCCGGTCGCCGCCGGACCGCCGGTGGCCAACGACGCCAGTGACGCGTGCAGCCGGCCTCGTGCGATTTGCAGCTCACCCGTGAGCTGCGCGGTGAGGTCCTGCCGCGCGGCGATCGACTCGATGAGCTGGGTCTGCGCGGCGACGGCGCGATCCAAGGCGCGGCGCGTCCGCCGCGCCTCCGCCTGCAGCGCGACCATCTCGTCATACTGCGCTGCCAGCGCGGCGTGAGACGCCTGCACCGCCGCCAGGGTGGCGCGGTGTTCCTCGATCGTTCGGCGGTCGCGCTCCGCCAGCATGGCGACTGTCTGATAGGCGCGCATGACGGCGGTGAAATCCTGCAGGTCCAGCAGCAGGCGCAGGTATCCGGGGCGTCCCAGCTTGTACAGCTCACGCAGGCGCGCGTGCACCTCCGGTCGCTGCGCGCTGGCCGCACGCTCGAGCTCGATGACCCGAGCTTCGACCTCGGACAGGCCGTCCGTCGCCTGCTGGAGGTCGCCCTCGATTCGGTCGAGCTCTTCGGTTTTCAGCCGACGTTCGAGCTCGAGCCCGCGCAGATCGCCGAGCAACGTTCGCTCGCGCGAGGCCAGCGCAGCGGCCTCCCGTTGCAGCACCTGGATGCGTTCGTCCGCGCGGCGCGCCAGGGATTCGAGCTGGGCGCGGTCCAGCGGGGTCTGTTGCGAATCATGGAGACGGGACACAACCCGGGCGTCGGCGCCGGTCGCGGCACAGGCCAAGAGCACCAGCAGCGCCGCGCACCGTACTACGGGAGTCGCTAGGTTCGTCATGCCATCCGCTCCATCAAAACAACGACTCGCCGTCCAGGTCGCCCGGCAGGGGCAGCCCGAAGTACTCGAGCACCGTCGGCGCCACGTCGATCAACTCCGGTCGGGCCGACGTGATTGGCCGACTCGCGAGCAGCACGCCAGGCGTGTCGGCGTAGTCGAATCCGCCATGGTCGCCGCTCCAACGGCTCAGGTTGTCGGACACGATGCCCCTGGGGACCTGCCCGGCGATGGTTGGCCAGGAGACCCGATACCCGTCGGCGAACCCGACCTGTAGATCGGCCGCGTTGTACAGGTAGGGTCCGGAATACACGTCCCCGCGGTGGTAGACGGCCCGGACGATCGGTTCGGCGGTATCGGGATCGGTCCAGGTCAGCAGCTTGGCGCGGAGCTCGTCGGTCAGCGTCCGGTATTCGTCGCCGGGGCTCACGGTGCCGTGGGCCTCGCGGCCACTCAGATTCACGTAGATCTGCCCCAGTCCGACGATGTAGGCGCGGGTGCTCGACCAGTCGATGTTCGCCGCGCCACCGTCGGTCGGGCGAGCGTCGGCGGAGGCCAAGTCGAAATCGAGGTCGAGGTCAAGGGCGAGGTAGCCTTCGTCGGCGAGCCAGGTGTTGAGGTTGACGGATCGCCGCCACGAATGAAACCCATGGTCGGAGACGACCAGCAGCGCGGTGTCCGGATCCAGACGGCGGCGCACTTCGCCGAGCAGGTCGTCGCACCGCCGGTACATCTCCGCGATGGCCTGCCCGTACCGGTCGGCGAGATCGGCGTCGAACATCGGGTGACGCGGATCGATTAGGTGCCACATCATGTGCTGGATCCGGTCGGTCGAGTCGATGACCCCAACCAGCAAGTTCCAGTCGCGGCGATCGAGCCGGCTCAGGATCGTGTCCGCGCGATCGTCGAAGGCGCGGTCCAGGTCGTCGAGAAACGCGCGTTCGTCGAGGCGCCCGTCGAGGAGCGGCGCGGTGGCCGCCCCCCATCCCATCGTGCCGAACGTGCCCAGACGCTCGACCAGGTCGGCGGCGAATCGGGGTGGCGCCGAGATCGGCAGCGGCGGTGCATCGGGGCGCCACTGGATCGGCGCGACGTACAACCGCACCGCGTCGGTCGCGTCGACCAGATACAGCCGCGTCATGCCGTGCAGCCGCACGAACGGATTGGCGCGAAACTCCAGGTCGATCCACCGGCTCCATTCCGATTCCCGAAGGTGGATCGACTGACCGGGCAGCTCGACCGTCACGCTGGCTGGGTCCGGCGCGCCCTGGTTCCAGCGGATGGTCATCGGCACGCGCAGGTGCTCGACGACGCCGAGCTCTTCGCGGCGCAGCCGTTCGCGTTCCGTCACCGCGTCCCCCTTCGCGCGGAGCGTCTCGAGCTGCGCGGCGACCGTCGGGTTGGGCGGGCCGACCAGCTCGACCGCCGCCACGCCGTCGGTGAGGGTCAGGCGAGCCAGCCATCCGCCGAATGGGGTCGGTCCCTCCTCGGCGGCCTCCAGATCGGTCGCGAAGTAGGAATAGGTGCCGTCGGTGCCTCGCAGGTCCGGTAACGGCGCACCGGACAAGAGCTCCCCGTTGGGCACCGGTTCCGGCGGGAAGGTCACCGGCACCGCCAGGATGCTCGATCGGACGCCGGCCCGCCCGGCGGTGACCCAGAAGGACGTGCCGCCCCGAACGGATTTTATGATGGGTGGCGCGACCGGGAAGTAATTGAGGAGGAACCGGCCGGGTTGGCGCTCCATCAGGCCCGGCCGCGCCTGATACGTCGCCGGGTCCCGCACGTGGGTGTCGAAGATGTTGTGCTCGCCCGGATTGACACCGGTGGCGAAGGACGCCCACGCCGACGGCGACGCGGGCGACACCGTCGTGCCCAGTCGGTGGACGCCGCCACCCGCCGTCGCGAGCGCGTCGAAGTTCGGCAGCCTGCCGTCGGCGATGTACTGCTCCACCAGCCGGGGGTCCATGCCGTCGAAGCCGAGGATGACGATGCGTTCGGTGAACTGCGGCGCGGGGCGCGGGGTACAGACGGCGCTGGTGAGCAGCGCCGCCATCGCGATCACGAGCCGCGCAGATCGAGATCGCGCGCCGACGATCTGGTGAGCGGGTGACAACGCGCGAATTATAACACGCCGATCGCCGGTCACCGGCCCGAGTGGACTACGCTGGCGGCCCGTGGTGCAAGTCCCGCGTGGCACCGAGACCCTGCTGCATGGAGTGAGATTTTTGCCACGGGCTGCTAGGCTAGGCTGGTGCGGATGCTGGGACTCGACGTCGGCGATCGGCGGGTCGGTCTCGCGGTCAGCGACGCGTCGGGCACGCTGGCGCGCCCGCTTCGAACGATCACGCGCCGGGGAACGATCCGGGACGTCCTCACGGAGGTGGCCAACGAGATCCGGCGCCTCGAAGCGGACAACGACAGTCTCGGGGGCATCGTCGTGGGACTTCCGCGACGGCTCGATGGAGCCGACACCGAACAGACGGTGCGGGTGCGGCGCTTCGCGGACCGACTGCGCGCGCTGACCGCCCTGCCGCTCGCCTTTCAAGACGAGCGGCTGAGCAGCCGGGAAGCGGAGCACCGCCTCGCCCTGGTGGAGCGTGACTGGCGGCGGCGCAAGCGCACATTGGACGCGGCGGCGGCGGCCGTCATTTTGCAGGATCATCTGGACCAACTCCGATGACGATCCGACGCGCGACCTTCGTGGCGCTCGCCGTACTGGCCGGCGGGCTGGTCGCGACGGGCGTCGCGGCGTCCCGCCTGCGTGCCCGGTCGGAGTCCCCGTACCGCGGGTATGCGGCGGCCGAGGTGTTCATCGACGTGGCCACGGGCTCCGGTGCGAGCGCCATCGCCCGCCAACTCGTGGCCGCGGGCGTGGTGCGCGACGCGTGGGCGTTTCGCTATGCCCTGTGGCAGACCGATCGCGGCCGACAGCTGCAGGCGGGGGAGTATCGCTTCGATCGGCCCCTGTCCGCGCGGCAGGTCGTCGAGAAGCTTGCCGCCGGCGACGTGCATCTCCGGCTCATCACGTTTCCCGAAGGGCTCACGATCTGGGCGATGGCCGAGATCTTCGGCACGAGCGGCTTCGGGACGACCGACGAGTTTCTCGACGCCAGCCGCGAGGCGGACCACATCGCCTCGCTCGATCCGGATGCGACCGACCTCGAGGGATATCTGTTTCCAGACACCTATGCCCTGCCGCGGACGGCCACGGCGGCAGACCTGGTGGAGGCGATGGTGGCCCGGTTCGAGCAGGCCTTCGATACATCGCTGCGGCAGGACGTGGTCGATGCCGGCCGCACCGTGCGCGAGATCGTCACACTCGCCTCGCTCATCGAGCGTGAAACGGCCCTGGCCGAGGAGCGTGCGATCGTGTCGGCGGTCTATACGAACCGCCTGCGCATCGGCATGGCGCTGCAGTGTGATCCCACGGTGATCTACGCGCTCGAACGAGCCGGTCTGTACGATGGGAACTTGACGCGGGACAACCTGCGCCACGATTCACCGTACAACACCTACGTGTACCCCGGCCTGCCGCCGGGACCGATTGCCGCGCCCAGTCGGTCGGCGCTGGAAGCGGCCGTGCGTCCGGCCGACGCGGGGTACCTCTACTTCGTGAGCCGCAATGACGGGTCACACGTCTTTGCGTCGTCGCTGCGGGAACACAATCGCAACGTGCGGGAGTATCAGATCAGGTACTTCCGGGAGCAGCGGCGGCGGCGCGAGCAGGCCACCCCGCCTGGCGACTAGTGGACTGTAACAAATAAACGTTTAGTATTATACTGGCGCTCATGAGCCAGGAACCGTTCCCGTTGTCCGAGGATGAGCGAACCGAATTGCAGCGCCGCGTCCGGAGCCGCAAAGGCCGGGCCGAGGCGACGCGGATCGCGCGGGTGCTCTTGCGCCTGGCGGCCGGGACCAGCTACACCCAGATCCAGGCGCAGGTAGGTTGCTCGGCGCCGTTCATTAGTAAATGGAAGCGCCGCTTTCTCGAGCAAGGCTTGGCGGGTCTCTATAGCCGGCACCTGGGGCGACCGCCGCGCGTTCTGACCCCGAAGCTGGAAGCCCGCATCCTGGCCCGCACGCAGAAGGCGCCGCCCGATGGCAGCACGCACTGGAGTACGCGCCGCCTGGCGAGCGCGATGGGCCTGCACCATATGCTGGTCGCGCGGACCTGGCAGAAGCACGGGATTCAACCCCACCGCCTGGAGCGCTACTGTGCCTCGACCGACCCCGAGTTCGAAACCAAGGCGGCGGACATTCTGGGGCTGTATCTGACGCCGCCCCAGCACGCGGCGGTCTTTTGCGTGGACGAGAAAACCGCCATCCAAGCCCTGGATCGCACCACCCCGGTCCTGCCGCTGTCGCCGGGGCGCGCCGAGCGCCATGGGTTCGAGTACGTGCGGCACGGCACGCTGTCGTTGTATGCGGCCTTCAACACGCGGACGGGTGACGTGTTCGGCAAGACGGTACGTCGCCATACCAGCCAGGAGTTCGTCGCGTTCCTGCGGGGCCTGCTCGCCGGCCAACCGGCGGGACGCGAGATTCATCTCATTGCGGACAACCTGTCGGCGCACAAGACCACCCGCGTCCGGGAGTTCCTCGCGGAGCACCCGCACGTGCACTTGCACTTCACGCCCACCTACGCCTCCTGGTTGAATCAAATCGAGCTCTGGTTCTCGAAGATCGAGCGGGATTTGATTCATCGCGGCATCTTCACGTCACGCACGGACCTCGCTCGGAAGATCACGCGCTACATCCGCAAGTACAACGAAGCGCCGCGGCCCGTGAAATGGCGATTTGCCGATCCCACGCGCCGGATTCGTGCTCAACGTTCAAGTGTTACAGTCCACTAGGTGTCGTCCGAGAGCCGAAAGCCGAGAGCCGAAAGCCTGCCTACCGCTCTGCCCATTTGAGTTTTTCTCGCAGCACGGTGAAGTAGCTGCGAGAGGTCGCCCGGAAGAGCTGGAGCGGCCGCTCCGAGACCCCGACGCTCACGACGTCATCGCACTCCAGCGTCACGCTGAACTGCCCGTCGAAGGCCACGACGACCTGGTCATCGTCGCAGTCGATCGGCTGGATGCGCACGTCCGAGCTCGCCGGAATGATGATCGGCCGATTGGTGAGGGTATGCGGCGCGATCGGCGTGATCACGATCGCGTCCACCAGCGGATGCACGATGGGGCCGCCGGCCGCCAGGTTGTACGCCGTCGATCCGGTCGGGCTGGCGACGATGAGCCCGTCGGCCTTGAACTTGGCGACGAACTGCTCGCCGACCGACACGGACAGGTCGATGATGGGCGAGGCGGGGCCGCGCGTGAGCGCCACGTCGTTCAGCGCGACGCGGTCGGCGAGGATCTGGTCGCCGCGCCGCACGACCGCGTGAAGCATCCGGCGCTGGTCGAGCTTCGCCGACCCGGCGAGGGCCGCCTCGAGCGCCGGATAGAGCTCGGGCAAGGTGATCTCGGTGAGAAAGCCCAGGCCGCCGAAATTGACGCCGAGCAGGGGCACGTCGAGTCCGCTCTGGGCGATCCGATCGCCCATGCCCAGCAGCGTGCCGTCGCCGCCCAGCACGAGAATCATGTCGGATCGGCCGGGCAGCTCATCGTGGCTGCACGTCGTGACGCGCGGAGCCAGGCCGGCCAGCGCGGCCGTGTCCGTTTCGTAGACGGCGGTGACACCGCGCGAGTCGAGCCACGCGCTCAGTTCGATGAGTGTGCCGGCGGCGCCGCGCAGGCCGGGCTTGGCCACGACGCCGACGCGGGCGATGCGGCTGGCGCCGCTCATGCCCGTCCTTCGCGCCGCCTCGCGTGCAGAAAGAATTCCCGGTTTCCTTCGGCGCCGGTGATCGGCGATTCGACAGTGTGCACCGTTTCCAATCCTACCCGATTCGCCTCGGCGGCGACCCGCTGCACCGTGCGCGCCCGCACGGCCGGGTCCTGAATGAGGCCGCCCTTGCAGACGTCCGCGCGACCCGCCTCGAACTGCGGTTTGACGAGGAGGAGGACGTCGCCACCGGGTCGCAGCCGATCCGGGATGCCCGGAACGATCAAGGTGAGCGAGATGAACGACACGTCCGCCGTGATGAGATCGAAATCCCGAAGACCGGGCGGCCACGGCGCGGCGGCGAGCGATCGCGCGTTGACCCGCTCCAGCACGACGACCCGCGGGTCCTGCCGGAGGGACCAGGCGAGCTGTCCTCGGCCTACGTCGAGGGCGACGACGCGGCTTGCGCCGGCTTGCAGTAAGGCGTCGGTGAAGCCGCCGGTCGACGCGCCGATGTCGAGCGCGTCGCGGCCCTCGACGGGGATGCCGAGCTCGCGCAAGGCGTACGCTAGTTTGATGCCGCCGCGCCCGACATAGGGATGATCCGGCTCGGTGATGACGATTGCGGCGTCTGGCGCGAGCAGCGTGCCCGCCTTGAGCGGGGCCGACCCGTCGAGCCGCACGTGGCCGGCCAGGATCATTGCGCGCGCGCGGGCGCGCGAGCTCGCCAAGCCCCGGTCGACCAGGAGCGTGTCCAGCCGAACTTTCTTCGTCGATCCCGTCATGTGCCGCCGGTGCACGGGTGATCCCGTGACTTACTGTTAGTGCGTGCGCGAGACGATCCAGTCGCCGATGTCGGCAAGTCGTCCCGTGACGTGCGCGGCCCCCAGCGCGTCTCGCGCGTGGGCGGCCGCCTCGGCCGCTTGACGCCGTGACGCTTCGAGTCCGAAAAGCGCTGGATAGGTCGGTTTGCCGCCGGCCGCATCCTTGCCCGCCGGTTCGTCGGCGGCGCCTTCGACGTCGAGGATGTCGTCGACGATTTGGAACGCCAAGCCGAGGTGTCCGGCGTAGCGGTCGATGGCGTCGATGATCGCCTCATCGCCCCCGGCCATGATGGCGCCCGAGACGGCGGCCGCCGTGATCAGCGCGCCGGTCTTGCGCTGGTGCATCGCGCGGAGTCCGTCGGCGTCGAGCGTCGGTGTCGGTCGATCGCGATCCGCCGCGTGTGTACCACCGGCTCCGATGTCGATCGCCTGTCCGCCCACCATCCCGGCCGCCCCGGCGGCGGTGGCGATGACGGCGATCGCCCGCAGACGACGCGCGGCGGGGACTGCGCCGGCCGGTGCCGGGCGGGCGAGGAGGCCGAACGCTTCGGTCAGGAGGCCGTCGCCCGACAGGATGGCGAGCCCGTCGCCGTACACGACATGCGCCGTCGGCCGGCCGCGCCGGAGCGTATCGTCGTCCATAGCGGGGAGATCGTCGTGGACCAGGGAATACGTGTGAATCAGTTCGATAGCGCAGGCGATCGGCAGGATCGATGCGCGCGACGACGGCTGACCCGTTGCCTCGTCCACGGCGTCGCCGGCGGCGAGGGTCAGGATGGGCCGGAAGCGTTTGCCGCCCGCCATGAGGCTGTAGCGCATGGCCTCCGCGATGAGCGGCGGGCAGGCGGGTGACGCCGGCAGCGCGGCGTCGAGCGCGGCGTCGATGTCGGCCCGGCAGACGCGCAGATACTCGGCGAGATCGGTGGTCACGACTCGTCGTGGTCGCCGGCCGCCTGGAGCGAGTCCGGCGCGTCGCGTAATTCACCGCGCTCCGTCAGCACCTCGATCCGGCGCTCCGCTTCTTCGAGACGCTGATGACAGAACCGCGAGAGCTCGACCCCGCGCTCGAAGAGCGCCAGCGACTTGTCCAGCGCCAGGTCGCCCGCCTCGAGTGCCTTGACGGTGGTTTCGAGCTCGGCGAGGGCCGCTTCGAAGTCTTTGATCTTGCTGGTCATGATGGCTTTCCGGTAACGCAGGTCACGGCTTGGGCAGCGGCGGCGCAGTGGTGGTCGTCACCGTGCAGCCCAGCTCGCCGCGGTGCAGGGTGACCCGCACGGCCTCCCCGGGCGCGACGGCGTCGGCGCTGGAGACGATGGCCGTGCGGTCCGCATTCCAGCAGACGGCGTAGCCGCGACCCAGGACGGCGAGCGGGCTGAGGGTTTCGAGGCGGCCACCCAGCACGCCCAATGACTCACGCCGCGCGTGGGATCGGCGGGCCATGACCGCGGTCAGGCGTCCTTCGGAGACGGTCAGCCGCGCGGCGATGGTCGCGAGCGTTCGCCGCAGGTCGCGCGACTCGAGCCGCAGCCGAAGCTGATGGTAGCGTCGTTCGCGGGCGCCGACCAGCGCGCGCACGCGGCTGGCCAGGGCGTTCGACAGCTCGGCCGCCCGCCGTGCGCGCAACGCCAGGCGGGCCGGCCATCCGGCCAGGCCCGGGCGCTGTTCCAGCAGTCGCACGCGGGCTTGCCACCCGCGGATGCCGATGCGCGTCGCTGCCGTGAGTCGCTCGTGCAGTCGGTCGATCCGCTGCCGGTACTCGTCCTTTCGTGTCACCACTAACTCGGCGGCGGCCGAGGGTGTCGGCGCTCGAAGGTCCGCAACGAAGTCGGCGATGGTGAAATCGGTTTCGTGGCCGACGGCCGAGATGATCGGTACGGCTGACGTCGCGATCGCCCGGGCGACCACTTCCTCGTTGAAGGCCCACAAATCTTCGATGGAGCCCCCGCCGCGCCCGACAATCACGACGTCGACGCCTGGGGCGGCAGCGACCTGCGTCACGGCCCGGGCGATGTCCTCGGCGGCGCCCTCACCCTGCACTCGCGACGGGCGAATCAACAAATGGGCGTTCGGATAGCGGCGCCGCAGCACGTTGACGATGTCGCGCAGCGCCGCGCCGTCGAGCGACGTGACGATGCCAATCTTGCGGGGCAGGGCTGGGAGCGCCCGTTTCCGAGACGGCTCGAACAGCCCTTCGGCCTCGAGCCGCTGCTTGAGCTGCTCGAAGGCCAGCTGGCGGGCCCCCACCCCGTGCGGCTCCAGGTGGTCGCAGACGAGCTGGTACTCGCCCTTCGGTTCGTAGACCCCCAGCCGGCCACGCGCGATGACGCGGAGGCCGTCCTGGGGCGTGAAGCGCAGCGCGCGCGCCGCCGACCGAAACATCACGCCTTTCAGCTGGGCGCCGGCATCCTTGAGCGTGAAATAGAGGTGTCCGGTACGCCAGCGCTTGAAATTCGAGAGCTCGCCGTCGATCCACACTTCGCCGTAGGTCGACTCGAGCAGTTCACGCACCGAGGCGGTCAGCTCGGAGACCGTGAAGATCCGCCGGTCGGGTGGTCGTAGCGCCGGCCGGGGTTCGTGTGGGGTCTTGGAGCCGGGCTCGTCATCGTCGAAGGGCAGATCAAAGAGATCCGGCATGGTCACGTCGTGACGGGACGCGCGACGAGCGTGTCGACATCCTCCAGGCTCAGACTGAGCGGCGTGATCTCAGTCGCCAGGCCCGACTGCGGGTCGGCCGCGATGATGACCGCGTGCAGCTTCGTATCCTCGGTGGCCGTTTCGAAGCGGGTCGGCAGGCCGGTCACGAACCGCGACAGGGCCGCGTGGGTGTCCACGCCGATCACCGAACGGTGGGGGCCGGTCATGCCGACGTCGGTGACGTAGGCGGTGCCCTTCGGCAGCACCCGCGCATCGGCCGTTTGCACGTGGATGTGGGTGCCGATGACGGCGGTGACCTTGCCGTCGAGATGCCACGCCATGGCCATCTTCTCCGAAGTTGCTTCGGCATGGAAGTCGACGATGACGACGCGCGCCTCCGCGCGGAGCGCGTCGAGCTCCTGCAGGACGACGGCGAACGGATTGTCCAGTGGCTGCATGAAGACGCGGCCCATGACATTGATGACGGCGACCGGGTCCCCGGCAGCGGTCGTCGCCGTGCAGCGTCCCAGGCCGGGCGTGCCAGCAGGGTAGTTGGCGGGACGCAGGAGGCGCGGTTCGGTGCCGATGTAGTCGAGCGCCTCCTTCCGGTCCCAGATGTGATTTCCGGACGTCATCACGTCCACACCGAGGTCCCGGAATGACTCGCCGATCTCCCGGGTGATGCCGAAGCCGCCGGCCGCGTTCTCCACGTTGGCGATCACCAGGTCGACCCGGTGGCGCTCGACCAGGGGGCGCAGCGCGCGCCGCAGGATCACGCGGCCTGGCTTCCCGACGATGTCCCCGATGAAGAGTATCCGCATGATGTTTGTCCATTATAAATCGGGTTTGGCCAGCGGGTGCATTCGCAGGGGAGCCTACGCATCTGACTGAAAATAATAATGTTAGGTGGGGAGGACCGATGTAATCAATAATATGAGTGTATATATATCATAAAAACTGCTTGTATATTACTAATATTCTTGATAAGATTCCGTGCATTGAGGCGTGTGAGTGCGCTGCTAGCAGACGGGAGGTCCCATGCGTAAGACCGTGATTGGAATCGACCTCGGGACGACGAATTCGGTCGTCGGGGTAATGGAAGGTGGCCAGCCCACGGTGATCGTCAACCAGGAGGGCAACCGATTGACGCCGTCGGTCGTCGCGGTGTCCAGGGATGGCGAGCGGCTGGTTGGAGAAATCGCCAAACGGCAGGCCGTGACGAATCCTGAACAGACCGTCTTCTCGGTCAAGCGGTTCATCGGCCGCAAGTACGACGAGGTGGCGGCCGAGGCTGGCCGCGTGCCCTATCGGATCAGCGCCTCGAAGAACGGCGATGTGGCGGTCGAACTGCAGGGGAAGCCGCAGTCACCGCCTGAGATTTCCGCCGCCGTGCTGCAGAAGCTGAAGCAGGCCGCCGAGGATCATCTCGGCCGGCCCGTGACCGACGCGGTGATCACCGTGCCGGCCTACTTCAATGACGCGCAGCGTCAGGCCACGAAGGATGCTGGAAAGATCGCCGGCCTGCAGGTCGAGCGGATCATCAATGAGCCGACCGCGGCGGCGCTGGCGTATGGACTGGACAAGCACCGCGACGAGACGATCGCCGTCTACGACTTCGGCGGGGGCACCTTCGACATCTCGATTCTGGAGGTGGGTGAGGGCGTCGTGGAGGTCAAGGCGACGAACGGGGACACGCATCTTGGCGGCGACGACGTGGACCAGCGCATCATCGACTGGATCGTGAAGGAGTTCGCCGGTGCCGAAGGGGTCGATCTGTCCGCCGATCGCATGGCGCTGCAGCGGCTCAGGGAGGCGGCCGAGAAGGCCAAGGTCGAGCTGTCGACGGCAGTCGAAACCGACATCAGCCTGCCCTTCATCACCGCCACCCAGAGCGGTCCGAAGCACCTCTCGCTGAAGCTGAGCCGTGCGAAGCTCGAGCAGCTGACCGACGACCTGCTGCAGCGTACGCTGGGCCCGGTGAAGCAGGCGCTCGCCGACGCCGGGCTGGACACGAGCCAAATCGACGAGGTGGTCCTCGTCGGAGGCTCGACCCGCATGCCGAAGGTGCAGCAGCTCGTTCGTGACTTCTTCGGCAAGGATCCACACAAGGGGGTCAATCCGGACGAGGTCGTGGCGATCGGCGCCGCGGTGCAGGGCGGCGTGCTGGCGGGCGACGTCAAGGACGTCCTGCTGCTCGATGTGACGCCGTTGTCGCTGGGTATCGAAACGCTCGGCGGGGTGATGACGCCACTCATCTCGCGGAACACCACGATTCCGACGAGAAAGAGCGAGGTGTTCTCGACCGCCGCCGACGGGCAGACGAGCGTGGAGGTGCACGTGCTGCAAGGCGAGCGGTCACATGCTCGTGACAATCGAACCCTTGGGCGTTTTCAGCTCGTGGGGCTGGCGCCGGCGCCGCGTGGTGTACCGCAGGTCGACGTCACGTTCAACATCGACGCAAACGGCATCGTGCACGTCTCGGCCACCGATCAGGCGACGGGAAAAGCTCAGGAGATGACGATCACCGCATCGAGCGGCCTGTCGCCAGCCGAGGTGGATCGTCTGGTGCGGGAGGCTGCGGCGCACGAGGCGGACGATCGGACCTACCGCGAGCTGGTCGATGAGCGGAACCGGCTCGACGCGGCGGTGTACGCGCTGGAGGCCACGGTCACGGAGCACCGCGACCAGTTGCCCGCGGTGGAGGTCGAACGGGCCGAGGCCGTGCTGTCGGCCGGCAAGACCGCGTCGGCCGGCACCGATATCGGCGCAATTCGAGACGCCGCGCGGGCGCTCGAGGCGGCGGCCGAAGCGGTCGCGCGATCGCTCTCCCAGGCGGCGCCACGACCCGACCAGGGCGCCGGCCGGCCGGCAGACGAGGCCGAGGTCATTGACGGAGAGGTCGTCGAGGCGGGCTAGAAAGCGGGATTTCTCGGCTCTGGGCGCTCGGCTCTCGGGAAAGCCGGGCGCGCCAGACAGCCGCAAGCCCTCGAAAGCCGAAAGCCGAAAGCCGAAAGCCGAGAGTCCAGAGCCGAGACGCCGAAACATTGGCGCGCTCGGCCGGCTTCGGGTATCCTGATGGATTATGGACGAGACCCCAGACACCGACGTTGTAGCCTCGGAAGAACCGGTCGTGGCGGCCGAGCCTGAGCCGCTGCCGAAGATGCCTCCGATTGAGAGCCGATTTCTCTACGTCGGCGTCGCGTCACGGCGAGCCAAGCAGCTACGCCGCGGCGCCTTGCCCCGCCTCAAGCACCTGCGGCCCGATCCCGACACGGGCGAGCGGCCGGAGATGCCGCCGAAGCTCGAACGCGTGGCGATGCAGGAAGTGCAAGAGGGGCTGATTGCCTACACGGTCCCAGAAGACAAGCCGCCGCCGTCGGAGGGAGGCCGGTGACCTCGGCTGAGATCGTCGAGCTGGCGGTGGGCGCGCTGCAGGGCCTCGGGGCGACGACGGCCTTCCTGCTCGTGCTGTTTATCGGGTTCTGCGTCGTGCTCGGGTTTCTGAAGCTGCGGCCCGGCAGCCGCAAGACGATGGTGATCCGCAGCTTCGCCGATCTGGACGGGACGTCTCGCTATCTGACGCCGGACGCGCCGCATGGTCCGGCCGACCAGCTCAAGACGCCGGAACTTCTGGAGCAGGCGGCGCGTAAGAGCTCATAGATGCTGGAATTGTTCATCCTGGGGGCGGTCGTGACGTTCGGTGTCGTGGCGATCGTCGGACTGGTGCTGGGCGCCGTTCTGATCAAGGCGCTGTTCTGGCTGGTCCTGCTGCCGTTTCGGCTGCTGTTCTGGCTGATCCTCCTGCCCGTGTTGCTGTTGAAGGCGTTCATCGGACTTGCCGTGGGTGCGGCCATGGCGGTGGCGGTGCTGCCGATCGTGGTAGTGGCCACGTTGCTGGCGCTCGTCGCGGTTGCCACGGCCCTGGCCCTGCCCGTGCTGCTCGTGGTGCTGGCCGCGATGGGCGTCCTGTGGCTGTTTCGGTCGCCGGCCCGACCGCTCCCGACCGCATAGCAGCCTCCGGACGGGCTGCTAGCTGGCTGGCGGCGCTTCCTTCCACCACATCACCAGACGCTCGTAGCTGTCCGCGATCCGAAGCAGGGTTTCCTCATCGAACGCGCGACCCACGAGTTGCACGCCGATCGGGAGCCGCGCCTGCGTGAAGCCGGCAGGCACGCTGATCGCAGGCAGGCCGGTCAGATTGGCGCTCACCGTGAAGACGTCCAGCAGATACATTTGCAGCGGGTCGTCGAGGCGCTCGCCGAGCGGGAACGCCGGCACCGGGCTCGTGGGCATGAGGACGGCGTCCACCGTCCCCAGCGCGCGCTCGTAGTCGCGTCGAATGAGCGTCCGCACCTGCTGCGCCTTCAGGTAGTGCGCGTCGTAGTACCCGGCGCTGAGGGCGTAGGTGCCCAGCATGATCCGCCGCTTGACTTCCGCTCCGAATCCCTCGCTCCGCGTGCGGTCGTACATCGCGGTCAGCGTCGCATCGGCCGGGTCGAGCGGCGCGCGGCTGGTGTAGCGGACGCCGTCGTATCGCGCCAGATTCGAGCTCGCTTCGGCGTTTGCGATGAGGTAGTAGGCCGGAATGGCGTAGACCGTGTGCGGGAGCGCGACGTCGCTGATCGTCGCGCCGGCCGCTTGTAGCGTGTCGCGCGCCTGCAGGAAGGCGCGCTCGACCTCGGCGTCCACCCCGTCTGCGAGCAGGGTGCTCGGCACGCCGAGGCGGACGCCGCGGAGGTCGCCGGTCAGCGCGTCGGTGTATCGGGGCACGGCCTCCGGCGACGTCGTGGCGTCGCGGGCATCAGCCCCTGCGATGACCTCCAGCAGGCGGGCCGCGTCACGTACGGTCAGCGCGAGCGGTCCGATTTGGTCGAGGGACGACGCGAACGCGAGCAATCCATAGCGCGAGACCCGGCCGTAGGTCGGCTTGAGCCCGACAACGCCGCACAGCGACGCCGGTTGGCGGACTGAGCCGCCCGTGTCGGATCCCAGCGCACCCGGGACGAACCGTGCCGCGACGGCCGCCGCCGAGCCGCCGCTGGATCCTCCGGGACTGCGCGCGGGATCCCAGGGGTTTCGGACCGGGCCGAACGCGGAGTTCTCGTTCGACGATCCCATGGCGAACTCGTCGCAATTGGTCTTGCCGACGACGACGGCGCCGGCGGCTTCGAGTCGACTCACCACGGTGGCGTCGTACGGCGGAACGAAGGATTCGAGAATTCGGGACGACGCCGTGGTTGGCGCGCCGCGGGTGCAGAGGTTGTCCTTGACGGCGATCGGGACGCCCAGCAGCGGGCGCGGGTCATCGGCGCGTCGCGAGGCGTCGAGCTCGGCCGCGCGCTGCAGCGCACGCTCCCGCATGACGTGATTGAAGGCGTTTAGGCGGCCGTCACCCGCGGCGATGCGGTCGAGTGCCTGCCGGCAGACGTCCACCGCCGAGGTGTCGCCGCCCGCTATGGCCAGACGAATGGCGTCGAAGGATGGGAGCGGTCCCGTCATTCGAGGACTTTTGGCACCTTGAAGAAGCCCTCTTCAGGCGTGCCGTCCGGGGCGTTCGCCAACGCCTCGGCGCGCGTCAACGACGCGCGCACCTCGTCCGGGCGAAGCGCCTCGTGGCGGGAGAGCACATGCGTGGTGGGCGGGACGTTCGTCGTGTCGACCTCCTGCAACCGCATCGCCATGGCCAGGATCTCCGCCAGTTGCCGGGTGAACGCCTCGGTCTCCGCGTCGGAGAGTTCCAGATGCGCCAACTCGGCGATGCGCTCGACGTCGGCCTTCGTCAGGGGAGTGGTCATCGTCAACTGTCAGATCATGAACAACCCGCGCAGCAACTGCAGGCCGATCAGGAGCACCATCGGAGACAGGTCCAGTCCACCCACCGTCGGGATCACGCGTCGGATCGGCGCGAGGACCGGCGTCGTGAGCATGTCGACGAACTGCACGACCGGATGACTCGGCGGCAGTTGCGTCCACGACAGGACCACCGCGGCGATGACGACCAGCGAATAGAGGTCGAGGAGGGTACCAAGCAGCACGGTGGCTCTCAGGGTTCCTGTGGCGGCCGGGTGCCGCGGCCGGCGCGCCAGGCCGGCTGGAGCCACGCGACGCGGCCGTTCGACTCCAGCACCTTGGCGCGCACGTAGGGCTCCTCACCACGGAATTCGTAGACGGCTGGATTCGTGATCGTTTCCTCGAGGATGCGCCCGCCCTCGCCGATGAACTGCACGCGATACTTGCTCCAGGGATCCTCGGCGATGACGATCGTCATCGACTGCTCGGTCACCCGATAGTCCTCCAGCACCACGCCGGTCGAGGCATAGAACTCGCCTTGCACGACCGCCTCGAGGACGTCCCGCACGCTCAGGCGGGCCGCGCGCACCATGATCCATCCCCGGCCCGGCCGCGCCGCGCCGTGGTCCCACGGCCGCTTGAAGATGTGGGCGTCGTCGACGGCGATGCCATAGAGCAGAACGCCGCTCGACAAGATTGCGTCCCAGACTTCCTCGAGTCCCGGGAAACCGCCGCCCCCCTGGATGTTGACCCGCGGGTGGCCGTTGAAGAGCTCGAACAGCCGATTGTTGCGCACCTGCTTCAGTTCGTCGGCGGTGATCGCCCAGCCAAAATTCGGATGGTTGATGTGCGGCACGCCGGACGCGGCGCGAATGGCGTCCACGTTCCGCTGGATGACCTCGACGACGCTGCGCCCGCCTTGCGGCTCGACGAGCGACTGCACGTCGATGCCGTTGATATGAATCGGCTTGTCCTCGAAGGCGTCGGTGACCTCCTCGCCACGGACGACGAGGAACTGCTCGTCGGCGCCGTAAAGGGCGTTCAATCCGTCCACCGAGGTCAGGAAATTGTGATCCGAGAGGACGACGAAATCGTAGTCGTGTTCCCGGTACCAGCGGACCACCTCATCGGGCGTACTGTCGCCGTCGCTGTTCAGGGTATGCGTGTGCGTGTTGCCCTTGTACCACCGCAACGGCTGGTCCTGCGCGGCGATTGGACCGGCGAGCCACGCGCAGGCCACGGCGGTCGCCGTCAGGATTGAGGTGATTCGACGCATCGGGCACTCCCGTCAGTCGGACGGATTATAGCCTGGGTGTGGACTCCCCGGCCTCGGTTCGCGATTGCCGCTGTTTGCCCATCAGCGCGCGTAGGGTTTCCAGATTCCGCAGGTCGGCGGGATCGGCCGCCACGACGCGACCGGCGTCCCGCGCCGCCTTCGGTGTCTCGAGAATCATCGGGACGGCAGCGAGCCGCGGGTCGCGCACCAGCCGCCCGAACGCCTCGAGTCCCACGCAGCCTTGCCCGATGTGGTCGTGGCGATCCTTCCGGCTTCCGCACGGATACTTCGAGTCATTCAGATGGAGCACCTTCAGGCGGGACAGCCCGATCCGCTCGTCGAACTCGTCGAACGTCCGCGCGTAGCCGTCGGCGGTGGCAATGTCGTAGCCGGCCGCCAGGAGATGGCACGTGTCCAGGCAGATTCCCAATCGGTCCGTCGCGGCGTTTGCGTCGAGCAGGACGGACAGGTGCTGAAAGCGGTGGCCGAGGTTGGTGCCCTGTCCCGCCGTGTGCTCCAGGAGCAGCCCGGCGCCGCCCGGTGGCCGGGACTCGAAGACTTCCTCGATCGCCGCGGCGACGAGTCGGAGGCCGCCGTGTTCGGTGCCCGTGGTGTAGGAGCCGGGATGCAAGACGACGCCCGCGAGGCCCAGGGCATCGGCGCGGTCGAGCTCGCCCGTGAGCGCCGCGATCGATCGCCGGCGCAGGGCGGGATCGGGCGCAGCCAGATTGATGAGGTAGCTGGCGTGCGCCACGATGGGTCCGATGCCGAGTTCGGTGGCGCGGGCGCGGAAGGCGTTCACCTCGTCCGGAGGGAGCGCACGGGCACGCCACTGGCCGGAGGACTTCGTGAAGATCTGCAGCGTGTCACAGCCGGTGGCGTGCGCGCGCTCGACGGCGCGCGGTAAGCCGCCGGCGATCGACATGTGGGCGCCAAGGCGGGGCACGGGCTGCTACTATACCCGGCGTGTCGTCCCGGCGCTGGATCCGCTGCGCGCTCGCGCTCGTTCTGACATCGTCGGCCCCAGTGTCGGCGTGGGGCTGCGACGTTCATCGCGTCATCGCCGATCGCGCCATCGACCGCGGAGTCGATGCGGGGGGAGGCGCCCGCTGACCGGTCAGCGCGAGCCGATGATGGTCTACCTGGTGCCGGTGGGAGCCGATCGGTACGAGCTCTACTGCGAAGTCGCTGATGGTGATGACGGCCAGGCGGACGCGCCGCGTGGGTGGTTTCGGCAGCGGGTCCAGGCGATGCGCGAGCTGGTCCGGCAGGCCGAACCCGGCCGGCGTCGCCAGGCGGCCGCGCCGGACTCGGCCCCGGCGTCCCTCGTCGGCCGGGCCATGCGGCGGGTTCGAGACCTGTCCGTACGCTGGGCGGCCGCGTCGATTGCCGAACAGAGGCTCCTCTGGCACCTGCGCCGGCAATCTGACTCGCGCGCGGTACATCCCAGCGATTTGGACGGGGAGGCGGCCATGCGCCAGGTGCGTGGCATCCTCCAGCGAGACGCAGACCGTCACCTGTACTGGCTGATCTTCGACGTCGTCGCGCTGGTCGTGTCCGGCGTGTTCGTGATCGTGCCGGGGCCGAATCTGATCGCCTACTACTTCGCGTTCAGGGTATTCGGCCACTATCTCTCGAGGCGCGGGGCGCGCCAGGGACTGCAACGGGTGACGTGGCACCCCGAGTCGTCGGAGCCGCTGCGTGAGCTCCGTGAGGTCGTGCAGCAGCGCCCGCCCGATCGCCACCGGCGCCTTCGTGCCATCGCCGACCGCCTCGGATTGGAGCGGCTCGCCGCATTCGTGGAGCGCACCGTGCGCCCGGCCTCGCGTCGGGATCGTGCGAGAGCCGAGAGCCGAGAGCCGAGAGCCAACTCGCGCTAATGTGACAAAAGCGGCAATCGCGAACCGAGGCCGGGCGCTGGGATGGGGGTCGCAGGCGAGTTCCTCGCGCGTCGACGGCCGGCCACCAGTGGTGAGGGGAACGAACAGCGATGCCGTCGGCGCGCGAGGAGGTGTAGCGCAGGGCTTTAGCCCTGCGATATCGCAGCCCTGAAGGGCTGCGCTACCTTAAGGCGCGCCCCCGTCCCGGCGAGCGGCCGGTGAAGACGCGCGTGATTCTTTTGTCACATTACGGCTAACCAAGGCCACTCGAAGCGGCATGCTATATTGCCCGCCCTTGTCTTTGTCGTGTACTGGCGTGTCGTGCTGATCCCGTCCGGCCCGAGGGCGGTGGCCGCCGTCTGCTGGTTCGCCGCCGTGTGTCTCGGTGCTCCGCTGTCCGCGCAAGATCGGGATGATGGGACGTCCCCGGGCGACCGCGGCGCGCGGATCTTCAGCGGCTACCGTTTCCACCTGAACGCGGCCAGCCTGCTCGATAAGGATGAGCGCTTCAACTGGGATGTCGACGTCGGCGGCGACATCGACGTCATCGACTACGTCCGGGGGCGGTTCAACTTTCTCGCGAATTTCGAGACGATCCTCGGTGAGGAGTTGCGTCGGTTCGATCCCAATCAGGGCAATTACACCCTGGAGGGATCGGCGACCTACCGGTTGGGCGCCACCGAGTTGGCCGGGACGTTTCAGCACATCTCTCAGCACTTGAGCGACCGGCCGAAAAATTTTCCGATCGATTGGAACATGGCCGGGGTGCAAGTGTGGCACCGGCGGGCGGCCGGCCGGCTGGGGATCGATCTGGCCGCGCGGGCCTACCGGGTGACCCAACGGTTGTTCGTGGACTATGAGTCCGAGCTGGGCGGGCATGCGCGCGTGCGCTACGCCCTGAACGACCGGCTGGCCCTTCTGGTCCGCGGGGCCGTCGTGTATCGCGGAACCGATCCGGCCGTCGCCGGGCGCGACGGGGTGAGCGGCGGCCTGTTCGAGGGCGGCGTGCGGTTCGAGGGGGACGCGGTGGCCGTCGAGCTGTTCGCGGCGCTCGAGCGCCGCGTCGATGCCGATCCGCTCGAGCGCCGGGCGCGCACCTGGGCGATGATCGGATTCCGCCTGCTCAGCAAGGAGTGAGGCGGCCCGCCCGCCCGCCGGCGTCCGCCTGCTGGACTGTGCCATAATCGACTCGATCATGTGGACTCGCCTGCCGCTGTGCGCCGCGGCCGCGGTGCTCGTGGCGGCCAGTGTCGCCGTGGCGGCGACGAGACCGCCCAAACTGCAGTACCAGATTGCGACGTTACCCAACGGGTTGACGGTCGTGTTGTCGGAAGATCATTCGACACCGATCGTGCACGTCCAGCTCTGGTATCACGTCGGGTCGAAGAACGAGCGCGAGGGATTGACCGGGTTCGCGCATTTGTTCGAGCACCTGATGTTCAAGGGATCGAAGAACGTGCTGCCCGAGCAACACACTTCGATGATTTCGATGGTCGGAGGGCGCAGCAACGCTTACACGACCGAGGATGCGACGGTGTTCTGGGAGACCGTGCCGGCGCACTATCTGCCGCTCGTCCTGTGGATGGAGGCGGACCGCATGGCGACGCTCCGGATCGACGAAGCCACGCTGGCGTCCGAGCGCGAGGTGGTGAAAGAAGAGCGCCGGATGCGCGTGGACAACCAGCCGTTCGGTCGCCTGTCGGAAATCATCTACGAACAGTCCTACACCGTGCACCCCTACAAGCATCCGACGATCGGCCGCATGGCCGACCTCGAGGCCGCGTCGGCCGACGAGGTCCGCCGATTCTACGACACCTATTACGTGCCGGGGAATGCCACCCTCGTCATCGTCGGCGATTTCGAGGCGTCGGCGGCGCAGGATCTCGTGACGCAGTATTTCGGCAGGATTGCCGCGTCCGACCGGCCGGTGCCCCGGGACATTCCCGAGGAGCCGCCGTGGGACGGTGAGCGGCGCGTGGCGTTGCAAGAGGACTGGCCCCTGCCGGCTGTCGTCATCGTCCATCAGATCACGTTCGACGGGCACCCCGATTCGTATCCGCTGCATTTCGCGTCCAAGATTCTTTCCGACGGGCAGAGCTCGCGGATCTATCGGCGGTTGGTGTACGAGGACCAGGTGGCGCTCACCGCCTTCGGACAGGGTGAGATCATCGAGGATCCGAGCCTGTTCTTCGCTGTGGCGCTGGTGCAACCCGGCCGGACGCCGGCCGAGGCGGAGCGTGCGCTGAGGGGCGAGCTCGAGCGGCTGAAGACCGAGCTGGTGACGCCGCGCGAACTCGAGCGGGTCAAGAACCAGTTCGCGCGCGACTACATCCTGGGCCGCACGTCGAACCAGCAGAAGGCGGCGCATCTCGCGCACGCGGCGGTCATTCATGACGACATCACCACGGCGGACGGTGAGTTCGACATCTTCATGGACATCACGGCGGAGGACGTGCGGCGGGTCGCCCAGACCTATTTCACCGACGACAACCGCCTGATTTTGACGATCACGCCGCGCGACGCGGCGCTCGGTGACGCGCCGTGAAGGTGACGCGTCGGCAGCGGCGGTGCGTCGGATGGGTCGCCGCGGTCGCGGCTGCGCTCTGGTACCCGATCAGCGCGGCTGGACAGCAGGCCGATTGGCCGCTCGAGTCCCCGCCGGCGCCGCTGTCGGCGGTGGAGGTCTCGTTCCCGCCGTACGAGGTGCGTACGCTCGACAATGGCATGCAGGTCGTGGTGGTGCTGCATCACGAGCAGCCGGTCGTCAGCGTGCGGCTGCTGGTCGGCGCCGGCAGCGCCCACGAGCCGCCGGCGAAGGCCGGGCTGGCGAACTTGCTGGCTTCGTTGCTCGATCAGGGGACCACGAGCCGGAGCGCGCAGGACATTGCCGAGACCATCGACACCATCGGTGGCGGCCTGGGCGTCGGCTCCGGGAGCGATCTCACGTACGTGAACGCCGTGGTGATGAAGGACAGCTTCGAGTTGCTGATGAACCTGGTCAACGACGTCATCCGCAATCCGTCGTTCACCCCTCAGGAAATCGAGCGCCAGCGTCAACGGGTCCTGTCGAGCCTGCAGGTCAGCATGGAAGACCCCGATTACATCGCGGGCGTGGTGTTCGACCGGCTGGTCTATGGGTTTCATCCGTACGGGCGCCCCCAGTCGGGCACGCTCGAGTCGTTGCCGTCGATCACGCAGGCTGACCTGCGCGGATTCCACGACGTCTACTTCGCGCCCAACGCCAGCATCCTCGCGGTCGTCGGCGACCTGACGGCCGACGAGGCGTTCGACGCCGCCGAGCGAATCTTCGGGGACTGGCCCCGCAAGACGATCCCGGCGCTCGAGCTCAGCCCGCCGCCGCCGCCCACCCACCGAGTGGTCGTCATCGACAGACCTGGCGCCGTGCAGACCGAGATACGCGTCGGGCATCTCGGCGTGTCGAGACGGAACGATGACTATCTGTCCCTCGACGTTCTGATTCGCGTGCTGGGCGGTGAGGGGAGCAACCGGCTGCACCGCGTGCTGCGCGCCGACCGCAGCCTCACGTACGGCGCCGAAGCCTCGATGCACACGCTACAGCTGAACGGGGACTTCGAGGCTCAGACCGGCACCCGATCCGAGGCGACGGCCGAGGCCCTCCGCCTCACGATCGAGGAGTTCTGGCGGCTGCAGCGGCAGCCGGTCGGGCCGCGCGAGCTGGCGGGCGTCCAGGCCTTCATGTCGGGCAGCTTTCCCTTGCAGATCGAGACGCCCGATGCCATTGCGCTGCGCGTGCTGAACATCCTGTTCTACGGTCTGGATCTTGAAGAGCTGACGACCTACCGGGAGCGTGTGAGCGGGGTGACCGCCGACGCGCTGCAGCGCGTCGCCCAGGAATATCTGATGCCGGACCGCTTGGCGATCGTGATGGTCGGCGATGCGGCGACCTTCATCGATGATCTGCCGGGCATCGGGCTCACCGACGTCGAACACGTGCCGCTGTCCGAGCTCGACCTGACGTCAGTCGAGTTGCGCCGGGGCGGGGCGGCGACCCGCGCCGCGCGCGTGCGGCCGGCCGGGACCGAGTCCGAGCAGGCGATGCGCATCGTGCGGCGTGCGCTCGACGCGAAGGGCGGGCAAGCCCGATTGCGCGCCATCGACACCACCACCGCGCGAGGCCGAACGACGATGTTCGCGCAGACCGGTCCGATGACAGCCGACACCGTCAGCTACACGGCGTACCCGGAACGCTTCCGCGTCGAAGCCGACCTGCCCACCGGCATGCTCGTGCAAGGCTACGCCAACGATCGAGCCTGGGTGCAGGGGCCGAACGGTGTCGAGGACGCTCCAGCGGCGGTTCGCGATGACTTCCGAGCCAGCGTGCGGCGGGACCTGATTCGGCTGCTCTTGCGCGCCGCCGACGGCGATGTCGAGATGCGCCCGCTGACCGCTCCGGTGAGCGCGGCGGGGGAGCCCCTCGCGGTCGAGTTCCTGACGAACGACATCGATGAGCCGGTCCGCTTGTTTCTCGATCCCAGAACGGGCCTGGTCGTGCGCCAGACCTACATAGCCCATGGCGAGAACGGGATGGAGGAGACGGAGGAGCTCTACTCCGACTACCGCCTCGTCGAGGGAGTTCAGGTCGCCTTCCGGGCGATTGTGCGTCGCGGCGGCGTCTCGGTGCTCGAGCGCGAGCTGACCGAGTTGACGTTCAACACGGTGCTGGACGACGCCCTGTTCGAGAAGCCCGAGGCGCCCTAGCAGCTCGTGGTGAACGCCCCGCGGCGCACCGAGACCACGGGCTTGGCCCTGCACGCTCACTGCCTACGCGTACACCGAGACGCTGCATGGCCACTCAGGTGATGATCTCGTGCGGAGAGGCGTCTGGCGACCTGTACGCCGCCGCGCTCGCTTCGGAAATTTCCCGGGCCGATCCCGGCGGGCAGGTGTTCGGGCTGGGTGGCGACCGGCTGGCGGCGGCTGGGGCCGAACTGGTCGGCCATTACGGCGGGTTGAGCGTGACCGGCCTGGTCGAAGCCCTGGCGGTCGTGCCGCGAGCGCTGGCCATGTTGAGGCGGCTCGTCGTGGCGGCCCGGTCCAGACGGCCGGACGTCCTGGTCGTGATCGACTTTCCGGACTTCAACTTTCGACTGGCCAGCGCCGTACGCCGTCTGGGAATACCGGTGGTCTATTATGTCGGGCCGCAGGTCTGGGCGTGGCGCTCGGGACGGGTGCGCGCGATGCGGCGTTTCGTGCAGCGGATGCTGGTGATCTTTCCGTTCGAGGAGGCGGTCTACCGGGAGGCCGGAATTCCGGTAGAGTTCGTCGGCCATCCGCTCGTCGACTTGACCGAGACCGGGGCCTCGCGGGCCACCGTGCTCGGCGCCGTCGGGCTCGCGCCGGCCGCCCCGACGGTGGCGCTGCTGCCGGGAAGCCGGCCGAACGAGGTGCAGCGGCTGCTGCCGGTGCTCGTGACCGCTGCCGCGCGCATCGCGGTGGCGCAGCCCGACGCGCAGTTCGTGGTGGCCCGGGCGCCGGATCTCGATGACGAGTTATTCGCGCCGCTGCGTCGGTGGGACGGTCCGGGGCGTCCGCCGGCGGTCGTCGAGTCGCGCACCGACGCCGTGCTGTCGTCCTCCGACGTGGTGGTCACGGCCTCGGGCACGGCCACCGTGCAGGCGGCGCTACACGAGCGGCCGATGGTCATCGTCTACAAGGTGTCGCCGCTGACGTACCGGATCGGGAGGCGCTTTCTGCGCGTGGACACGTTCGGCATGGTCAATCTGGTGGCGGGCGAATCGATCGTCCCGGAGCTGATTCAGGAGCGGTGCACGCCGGAGGCGATCGCGGACGAGGTGCTCGGGTACTTGACCGACGCGGACCGTGTGCGGCGCACGCGCGCGTCGCTGCGCGCAGTGCGGGCGCAACTCGGCGCGTCGGGTGCCAGCCGGCGCGCCGCCGAGGCGGTGCTCGCGGCGGCCAACTCGGGGGCGGCCAGAGACCTCGGGTGAACCGGAGGAGGATCGAGATGTGGCGGATGTCGCACGCGGTGATGGTTCTCGTCGTCGTTCAGGGAATGCTGTGGCCGGGACCGGCCGTCGGATCCCTCATCATTCCGGCGACGCTCGCCGAACTGGCCGATGAGGCGCGGGCCATCGTGCATGGCCGCGTCACGGCGGTACGGCCGCAGTGGACGGCCGGTCGCCGAGGGATCGAAAGCCTCGTCACTGTCGCCGCGTCGGGCTACCTCAAGGGCAACCTGGGCCCGACGGTCACGGTTCGCACGCCGGGCGGGACGTTGGGGGCGTATCGCACGGTCGTGGTTGGCGCTCCGGTGTTCCGGGAGGGCGATGAGGTCGTGCTGTTTCTGGCCACGCACGGTCCGTCGATTCCGTTCATCCTCGGGTTGGGCCAGGGGGCCTACCGCGTCGTGCGCCAGCCGGGTACCGGTCGACGCGTCGTGAAGCCGGCGCTGTTCGACGCCACCGCGGCAGCGCAGCGGCTGGTCCGCGGCGACCCTGGACGCGGGTCGGTGCCGCTCCAGGAATTCAGCGACCGGCTCCGCCAGGTCGTGGCCGACCTGCCCTCCGGCGGGAGGCAGCCGTGAAGTGCCACGGGCTGCTCGCGGCGCTCACGCTCGCGGCCGTCGTGGGCGGCGGCGGTCCGATCGAAGCGTACTTGAAGCTCGGGGTCGAGACGGGCTCAGGGAGTGTGGCGGTGGCGTGGGCCCCTGGGCCCATTCGCTACTTCATCTCGGACCGCGGCGTGCCGGGTGTGTCGGCGGAGGCGTTCCGCGCCGCTGTCGGCCGGGCGTTCGATGCGTGGCAAGCGGTGCCGACGGCGTCCGCGACGTTCGAGGAGGTCGGCTTCACGCTGGCCCCGCCGTCGAATGAAGACGGGATGACGACCCTCGGGTTCGAGGATCGCGCCGACCTCGACGCCCGGGTTCTGGCCGTGACGTCGTTCTTGGTCGAGGTGACGACGGGCGAGATTGTCGAGGCCGACATCGCGTTCAACGCCGCCTCGGCCTGGTCCGTGGCCGGCGACGTCAGCGGGTTCGACGTCGAGTCGATCGCGGTTCACGAGATCGGCCATTTGCTTGGGCTCGGCCACTCGGCAATTGGCGAGACGGAGTTGCTCCCCGGTGGGCGGCGGCACTTACTGGCGGCGGAGACGGTGATGTTTCCCCTGGCCTTCGCGCCCGGCACGCTCGCGGGCCGCACGCTTCGGGCGGACGACATCGCTGGAATCTCGGACCTCTATCCGACCGGCGGCTTCCGCCAGCAGACCGGCAGCATCGCCGGCACGATTCAACGGGGCGGTGTGACCATCGTCGGTGCGCACGTCCTCGCGTTTCAGCTGGAGTCGGGGAGGCTGGTCGCGAATTTCTCCCTTCCCGGCGACGGCCGCTACGTCATCGCGGGCCTGGAGCCCGGCTCGTACATCGTTCGCGTGGAGCCCTTGGATGACGCCGACCTGAACAGTTTCTTCGACGACGTCGGCCCGATCGACATCGACTTCCAGACGGCGTTTGCCGACGACATCGTCATCGTGACGGCGGGGACGACCGCCAGCGCCGATGTGCAGGTGATGGCGAAGTGACGCCACGGATGCACTCGGGGCCGGACGCGGCGCGCGTGCTTGTCGGGGCCGTGGTCGGCTTGGCGATCGTGGGCGGGGCCGCGGCGGCGGCCCAGCCGTGGCCCGGGCGCGTCGAAGTGTCGGCCGGTGCCGCGTGGATCGGGGGCGCCGCACTCGGCCGCCAGGACGCGTCGCTCACCGAGAACGTCCGAACCGATCCGGAGCGGCTGCGGTTGTTCGCGACCGCGTCCGACTTCGAGGCGGCGCCGGCGGTCGAGGCTCGGCTAGGGTTCCGGGTGTCATCGGTCTTCACGGTCGAGGGTCGCTTCGGCTACGCCCGGCCCAGGGTTGTCACCAGGATTTCGGACGACTTCGAAGGGGCGCCAGCCACCGTGGCCACGGCGACGCTGTCGCAGTATGTCGTGGATGCCAGTCTCGTCGCCCATCTCACCGGGGCGTCCGCGCGCGACGGGCGACTCGTGCCGTTCGTGATCGGCGGTGCGGGGTATCTGCGACAGTTGACCCAAGGGGCGACCGTTGTAGGCAGCGGGACGATCCTGCACGTCGGCGGTGGCGTGAAATATCTCATGCGGCGCACACCCGAGCGCCGGCTCAAGGGGGTCGGCGTTCGCGGTGACGTGCAGATCCAGATTCAGCGCGATGGGTTCGATCTCGAGGACCGTCAGCGGGCGGCCGCCAGCGGCGGAGCCAGTGTCTTCCTGCTCTTTTGACGGCACGCCCGCCGCGTCGTCGCCGGGCCGCTAACCTTGGAGGCGTGTGCCATGAGATGGTCGTGGCGGATCGCGGTGATTGCCGGCATCCCGATCTACGTGCACAGCACGTTTGTGGTCCTGATCGGGTTCATTCTCTTGAGCGGCTGGGTGGGAGGCGGAGCGCTGACGCCGGTGTTGGCGAGCGTGCTGTTCGTGCTCGCGATTTTTGCGACGATTGTCATGCACGAGCTCGGTCACGCGCTGACGGCGCGACGGTTCGGCATTCGGACCCGCGACATCACGCTGCTGCCCATCGGCGGGCTCGCGCGGCTGGAGCGGATGCCGGACGAGCCACGGCAGGAGCTCTGGGTCGCGCTGGCCGGGCCGGCGGTCAATCTAGCGATTGCCGTGCTGTGCTACGCGGCGCTCTTCGTCGGCACCGGTGCGCTGCCGGTTCTGGCGTTGGATCCGGGCGTCGGCGTTCTGGCGCGGTTCGCCGCCGTCAACCTCTGGCTGGCCGGCTTCAATCTGATACCGGCGTTTCCGATGGATGGCGGCCGGATGCTGCGCGCCGTGCTGGCCGAGCGGCTCGACTACGTGCGCGCGACCGAGATTGCGGCCACCATCGGTCAAGGCCTGGCGCTGCTGTTCGGGTTCGTCGGACTGTTCTCGAACCCGTTCTTGGTGTTCATCGCGCTGTTCGTCTGGATGGGGGCGTCCAGTGAGGCGTCCGTTGTCAGCCTGCGGTCGGCGCTCGCCGGGATTCCGGTGAGCCGCGCGATGGTCACCGAGTTCCGGACGCTCGACGCCGGGGACCCGCTCCAGCGCGCGGTGGATCTCGTCCTGGCCGGCGCCCAGCGGGATTTTCCGGTCACGCGGCAGGGCGCGCTGGTTGGCGTGCTCACCCGCGACGATCTCATCGCGGCCCTTGGCGCACGCAGTCCATCCGGCATGGTCGCCGACGTGATGACGCGGGAGTTCGACACCGCCGATCCGCGTGAAATGCTCGAACCCGCGCTCCGACGGCTCCAGGCGTGTCGGTGTCCGGTGCTGCCTGTCGTGGACGCCGGCCGGCTCATGGGTTTGCTCACGGCCGACAATGTTGGAGAATATGTGATGATTCGCGGGGCGCTCCGGCCCTAGCTGCTCGAGGATGTGATCCGTGACCAACTCGTTTAACACGCTCGAAGATCTTCGGGTCGGCGGTGAGACGATCCAGATTCATAGTCTGCCGGCGCTCGAGCGCGCCGGTGTCGGGCATGTGGCTCGGCTGCCGTATTCGCTCAAGATCCTGCTCGAGAACCTGCTGCGGCGGGAGAACGGCGGGAGGGGGGTCCGTCAGCCCGGACGACATCACCGCCGTGGCCGGCTGGGACGCGACCGGCGCGACGACGCGCGAGATCGCATTCACGCCGGCCCGTGTCCTGCTGCAGGATTTCACGGGTGTGCCGGCGGTGGTCGATCTGGCGGCGATGCGGGATGGCGTCGTGCGGCTGGGCGGTGATCCGAGCCGGGTCAATCCGCTGCAGCCGGTGGAGCTCGTCATCGACCACTCGGTCCAGGTCGACCACTTCGGCCGGCCGGACGCCTTCACGTTGAACGCGGAGCTCGAGTTCAACCGGAATCTCGAGCGGTATGCGTTCCTGCGCTGGGGCCAGAACGCGTTCGACAACTTCCGGGTCGTGCCGCCCGACACTGGGATCGTCCACCAGGTCAACCTCGAGTACCTGGCGCGCGTGGTCTGCCGTGAGTCGATCGACGGCCGGACGATGGCCTACCCGGACACGCTGGTCGGGACCGACTCCCACACGACGATGATCAACGGCCTGGGCGTCGTCGGGTGGGGCGTGGGCGGCATCGAGGCCGAGGCGGCGATGCTGGGGCAGCCGATCTCGATGCTGGTGCCCGAGGTCATCGGTGTCCGGCTGGTCGGGAGCTTGCGCGAGGGCATCACGGCGACCGACCTGGTGCTCACTATCACCGAGCGGCTGCGCCAGCAGGGCGTCGTCGGCAAGTTTGTCGAGTTCTACGGTCCCGGGCTCGAGCATCTCACGATCGCCGACCGGGCGACCCTGGGCAACATGTCACCCGAGTACGGGGCGACCATCGCCATCTTTCCGATCGACGGGATGACGCTGGAGTACTTGCGACTCACCGGGCGTCCGCCCGACCAAGTGGCGCTCGTCGACGCCTACGCCAAGGCGCAGGGGCTGTTCCGCGACGCCGGCTCGCCCGACCCGGTTTACACCGAGACGGTGGAGATGGATCTTGGCGCGGTCGAGCCCAGTCTGGCCGGGCCGCGGCGGCCGCAAGACCGCGTGCCGCTGGGCCGAGCCAAGGTCGAGTTCGAACGAGCGCTGACCGACATGCGGGGCGAAGCGACCACGCCGGCCGCCGACTCGCTCGACCATGGCTCGGTCGTCGTGGCCGCGATCACGAGCTGCACGAACACGTCGAACCCGAGCGTCATGATCGGCGCGGGCTTGCTGGCGAAGCACGCGGTCGAGCGCGGCCTGCAGGTCAAGCCCTGGGTGAAGACCAGCTTGGCGCCGGGCTCGCGGGTGGTGACGGAGTACTTGCGGGCGGCCGGCGTGCTCGAGTATCTGGAGCGCCTCGGGTTTCATGTCGTCGGGTACGGGTGCACGACGTGCATCGGCAATTCCGGTCCGCTCCCACCCGACGTCTCGACGGCCGTGGCGGAGCGCGACCTGGTCGTGGTCTCGGTGCTCAGTGGGAACCGGAACTTCGAGGGGCGGATCCAGGCGCAGATTCGCGCCAACTATCTGGCGTCGCCACCGCTGGTCGTCGCGTACGCGCTGGCCGGCCGGATGACGCTCGATCTGACGTCCGAACCGCTCGGACAGGATGGTGACGGGCGGGATGTGTTCCTGAGCGACCTGTGGCCGACGTCCCGGGAAATCCAGGCGAGCCTCGTCGCGTCGGTCCGGTCCGAGATGTTCACGACGAGCTACGGCTCGGTCTTCGACGGCGACGCGCGGTGGCAGGCGCTCCCCGCTCCGTCGGGCGAGCGGTTCGACTGGGTGTCCGACTCGACCTACATTCGGCAGCCGCCTTTCTTCGATGACATCACGCTCGAGCCGGCGCCGATCGAGGACATTCGGGGCGCGCGCGGGCTCGCGCTGCTGGGCGACAGCGTGACGACCGATCACATCTCACCGGCCGGCGCCATTCCCGAGGACAGCCCGGCCGGCCGGTACCTGGTGGCGCAGGGCGTGGCCCCGCATGAATTCAATTCCTACGGCGCGCGTCGCGGCAACCACGAAGTGATGGTGCGCGGAACGTTCGCGAACATCCGCCTGCGAAATCAGCTCGCGCCGGGCACCGAGGGAGGCTGGACGCGGTATCAGCCGGACGACGAGCAGATGCCGATATTCGACGCGGCCGTGCGGTATCGGGAGGCTGGCGTGCCGCTGGTCGTCCTCGCGGGCAAGGAGTACGGATCGGGCTCGTCACGCGATTGGGCGGCGAAAGGCACTCGCTTGCTCGGCGTGCGCGCCGTGATTGCCGAGAGCTTCGAGCGCATCCACCGCAGCAATCTCGTCAACATGGGCGTGCTTCCGCTCCAGTTCGCGGTCGGCGACGGGGCCGCGTCGCTCGGGCTCACGGGGCGCGAAACGTTCCAGGTGGTCGGCCTCGCCAACGGCTTGACGCCTCGTGGCGGGCTCGATGTCCGAGCCGAGACAGCCGACGGCGGTGCGGTCACGTTCCGGACGACCGTTCGGATCGATACTCCGGAAGAGTTGGTCGCGTTCCGTCACGGCGGCATCCTGCCGTACATGCTGCGGCAGCTCGTGAAGGGCGGTCGGCGGTAGACTGTGCTCACCGCCGTAGAGATCAAGGCTCAGGCGAGCACGCTCGGATTCGATGCGTGTGGGATCGCGCCCGCGGCCGCCTTTCCCGAGCTGGGGGCCCTGCGCGAGTGGATCGACCGCGGGTACGCCGGCGACATGCACTACCTGGCTCGGACGGCGGAGCGCCGCGCCGACGTCAGGGCTGTCTTGCCGTCGGCGCGGTCGGTTGTGGTGCTCGCGACCGTGTATCACGTGGATCGACCGTATTCGACCGAGCGCGCGGACCCACGCGACGCGCGCATCGCCCGCTATGCCTGGGGAGACGACTATCACGATGTCGTCGGCGCCCGGACCGACGCGCTCTTGGACTGGTTGCGGCGGGAGACTGGAGCCGGTTTCGAGGGGAAGGCCTACGTGGATACCGGACCGATCCAGGAGCGCGTCTACGCGCAGTACGCCGGGGTCGGCTGGATCGGCAAGAACACGTGCGTCATCAGTCCGGCGCTCGGGTCGTGGCTGTTCCTGTCGGAGATTCTCTGCAGCGTGGAATGGCCGCCCGACGAGCCGGCGCTCGACCAGTGCGGGACGTGCACGCTGTGCCTGGACGCCTGTCCGACGGACGCGTTCCCCGAGCCGGGGGTGCTCGACGCCACGCGGTGCGTGTCGTATCTGACGATCGAGCTGAAAGGGGCCATTCCGGAGGGCCAACGCGACGGGGTGGGTGCGCATGTGTTCGGATGCGACATCTGTCAGGACGTCTGCCCCTGGAACGCCGCGCCGGCGACATCGCGTTCGCCGGCGTGGCTCCCGCGCCCGCAATTCGATGGGCCGTCCCTGCTCGACCTGTGGCGGCGGTCAGACCGTGAGCTGCGCGCCGGACTCGGCGGGTCGGCGCTGAGACGTGCCGGCGTGAAGCGCCTGCGTCGAAACCTGGCGGTGGCGCTCGGCAACAGCGGCGATCCCGAGGCGCGTCAGGCGCTGGGACGGGCGGATGCCGACGCGCCCTCGCTTCGCGATCCGATGGTAGCCGAGCATGTCGAGTGGGCGCGGCGTAAGCTGTCGGGGGCTGCCAGTCGGTGACCGGGCGATTATGATCTTTCCGACCGCTGCCAGCGCGGCCGCGGGGACCCCATGAGCGAGTCCACACCCACGTCCAGCATCCAGTCCCTGGCACCGGTGCTCCTGTTGTCGATGCCGCAGCTGGCTGACCCGAACTTTCACCGATCGGTCGTGCTGCTCTGTGAACACGGCACCGAGGGGGCGTTCGGGCTCGTCTTGAATCGGCCGACCGAGACACCGGCCACCAACGTGGTCCGACTCGACTTGGACCTGCCGCCGGTGCTCCCGGACGCGCTGCGCCTCTGGATCGGCGGGCCGGTCGAGCCGCAGCGGGGATGGATCCTCCTGGGCGCGCCACCGGCCGACGCGGACGCCGTGCGCGTCTGCGAGGGCGTCTACCTGTCAGCCTCGGCCGCCCTGCTGCGGCGTCTTCTGGCGGCGTCGCCCGCGTCGGGCGCCAGGTTGCTCACCGGATACGCTGGGTGGGGGCCGGGGCAGCTGGAGGCCGAGCTCTCGGCATCAGCCTGGCTCACGGCTGACGTGGATGTCGATATCGTGTTTCACACTGCGCCGGACCGCATGTGGGAGGCGGCGATTCGCCGACTCGGCGCGGACCCGTCGTCCCTCCAGATGAGCCACGGGGTGCATTAGTGACGACCTCAGCGGCCGAGCCGGTCGGGCAGGTCGGCGACCACGTAGGCCATGACCGCCACGGCTGCGACGTTCAGGGCGACCTCCGTCGGGTCGATCTTGTCCATCGTGTCGGCCGGCGTGTGATGAATCGCAAAGTACGAAGAGCCGTCCACGTCGAGCGACAGGCTGGGGATGTTGGCGGCGCGAACGCTCGGTCCGATGTCGGCTCCGCTGCCGGTCGGTCCGACGCGATCGGCGTCGATGCCGGTCAATAAGGACGCGATCGCTTCGATGGTCTGCCGCGCGCGGCGATTGCCCGTGAAGCCGAATCCTCGCGGGCGAGAGACCCCGGAGTCCGATTCGAGCATCATGACGTGGTTGTCGAGCTGGTCGGCGTAGCGGTCTCGATAGGCCAGGCCGCCCCGCAGACCGTTCTCTTCGTTCGTCCACAGCACGACACGCAGAGTCCGTCGCGGACGCAGGTTCAGCTTCTTGAGAATCCGCAGGGCGTCCCAGGTGACGATACTTCCGCCCCCGTCATCCGTGGAGCCGGTACCCACGTCCCACGAGTCCAGGTGACCCCCGACCACGACCACCTCGTCCGGGTACTCGCGTCCCCGAATCTCTCCGATGACGTTCGCTGACTCGACATCGGGCAGCATCTGCGCCTCCATTATCAGCCGAATCGTCGACGGCGTACCGCGGTCCTGCAGGCGCTGCAGCAACTCCGCGTCCTCGACCGTGATGGCCGCGGCAGGAATCCGTGGGTCGCTGTCCGTGTAGCTCAGCGCGCCCGTGTGCGGCGTGCGGTGGCCTTTGGGGCCGACCGATCGCACGAGGCTCGCGACCGCGCCGTGACGCGCCGCTCTCGAGGCGCCGGTCGTACGGTACCTAACGGTCTGAGCGTAGGTCGTGAACGGTACGTTGTAGACGACGATCTTGCCAGCCACATCCGCGGCGCGCGCGTGGAGCTCGTCGAAGCTGCCGACGACCAGCGTGTCGGCGTCGAGACCCTCGGGCGGCGTCCCGACGCTGCCGCCAAGACCGAGCATGACCAGGTCCTGCGTCACGGGGCCGATGACGCGGGCCGACTCCCGCCCGCGGACCCAGTGCGGCACCATGACCGGATCGAGCCTGACGCGCTCGAGCCCATCCCGACGCATCTCGTCGGCCGCCCACTGGATGGACCGCTCGAGTGCGCGCGACCCGCTGAGGCGATGGCCGAACGTGTCGCTCAGCTCGGCGAGTCGGTTCCAGGCGAACGTGTCCGACATGGCTTCGCCGATGATCCGGCTCGCCGGGGCGCGGTATGGGTCGAGCCAGTCGGGGGATTGCTGGCTCTCACTGAGTGCGACGGCCAGTACGGCCAGGACGAGCGCAGCGGCGGCCACGCGGCGCTGCGAACGGGCCATCACGAGTCGGGTCATCGAAACTCCTTGGAGACTGCGGCGCTCGGACGCCGCGGTTCGCGTCCCTCAGGCTACACGAAGGCGGTTCGGTATCACCACCTGGTCCTCGCGGGCGCGCTTGTCGAGATCCACGTTGGCTGCTACAGTCAATTTGGGCGCGCCGGTGCGACGCCCGCCCCGGGCTGCTAGAGTCCGGCTCGGAACAGAGGACAGGATCGATGGCCAAGTCACCCAACGTCAAACAGGATTTGATTGCCGGACTGAACGAAGATTTGAATCTCGAGCTCGAAGCCGTCCTGCGATATCTCTACCATACGGCCACGGCGACCAGCCTGCTGGGACACGAGTTACGGGAACTGCTCAAGGCCGATATCACCGGAGAGCTCGAACACGCCGTGTTTCTGGCCGACAAGATCGCCGCCTTGGGTGGCGAGGTGAAGATCGACGTCACGATGCCCAAGCGCGTCAAATCGGCGAAGCAGATGATGGATATGGACATCCAGGCCGAGCGCAAGGTGATTCGTAACTACGCGACGCGGATCGAGCAGGCGGAGGCGTTTGGCGACCGAGGGCTCGTGATCAGGCTGGAGGACATCCTCGCCGAAGAGACCGACCACGCCGAGGAGCTCGAGCGCTTGAAACGGTGATGAACAGTTACGCCTTCTCACGCGGTTCCCGCGTGATCGACGTGACGACACCCATCAGGTATTCCAGCCGGATCGAATCGCCCGGCCCCAGACCGGGCGTCATCGCCTCCGGTCCGACCCGGGCGGTGTGGACCTGGCCGTCGGGGTCGTCGGAGTCGGAGAAGGACACGTCACACGACACCTGGCCGTGGATGCTGATCGGCTGCACCCGTCGCAGAATGGCGAGCCTGGTCCCTTTGAGCACGCGTTCATCATAGCTCGGCTTAGGGCGTTTCCGGATCGATTTCGTCGAACGTCCGCGCCCCGTCGGCCGCCGCGTCCATCGCGATCCCCTCGTCGCCGAATGGAAGCCGGTGCGCGGCTTCCGCCGTCCGCGGCCTGCGGTCGGGCGACTCCAGGTTGTGCACGCTGACGCCGAGGAGGCGGACCGGTCGCCGGCCGGCCTCGGTGCGGCTGAGCAACTGGAGGGCTCGCTCGGCGATCTCCGCCTCGCGCTGCGTGGCGTGCGGCGTCGAATGGCTGCGTGTGAGCGTCGTGAAATCGTCGTAGCGCATCTTGATCGTCACGGTCCGCGCGCTGCGCTGCGTGCGTTCGAGCCAGGCCGCCGCACGGCGCGCCATGAAGTCGATTTCCGATCGAATCGTGTCGAGGTCGAGCAGATCGTTGGCGAACGTCCGTTCGCTGCCGCTTGACTTGGACGGACGATCGGCGACGACCGGCCGGTCGTCGCGGCCCCAGGCCAGCTGCCGCAACGAATCCGCCAGGCTGCCCACCGTCCGGCGCAAGGTGTCGGCGTCCACGTCGCGGACGTCGACCAGCCGTTCGATGCCTTGGGCACGGAGCTTGGCTGCCGTGACCGGGCCGACGCCCCAGAGGGCCTCGACCGGTAGGCGGCGCAGGAAGGGTTCGACCCGTTCGAGCGCGACGACCGTCAGGCCGTCCGGTTTTCGCCACCCCGACGCAATCTTCGCGAGAAACTTATTCGGTGCGACGCCGGCCGAGGCCGTCAGTCCGGTGCGCTCCCGGATGAGCCGCTTGAGCCGCTTGGCGACCGGCGTCGCCAGCCGTTCGCCCCACGCGTTGCTGGTGACATCGAGGTAGGCCTCGTCGAGCGACAGGGGCTCGACCAGCTCGGTGACTGATCGAAACAGGTCGAACACCTCCCGCGACACGCCGCGATACTTCGTGAAATCTGGCCGGATGATGACGAGTGAGGGGCACAGCCGCACGGCCTTGGCCATCGCCATTGCCGAGTGCACCCCGAACGCGCGCGCTTCGTAGCTGGCGGCGGCGACCACACCGCGGCGCTCGGCTGGTCCGCCGACGGCGACCGGTTTGCCGCGCAGTGACGGCTCGTCACGCTGCTCGACGGATGCATAGAAGGCGTCCATGTCGAGGTGGACGATCCGTCGGATGGCGTCCGGCACGCGGCGAGTGTATCTCAACCCTATCAAGACATTGCAGACGAGGGTTCGTGCAAGAGCCGAGAGCCGAAAGCCGAGAGCCGAGAGCCCATAGGGCGCGGCGCTGGTCTCGGGGTTCGCCGAACGCGATAGTATGGTCGGATGCGGTGGAGTGAAGGCCGGGAGGTGTGGGTGTGGCGGACGCGGTGACGCCACGCGGAACGCGCAGCGGCGCCTGGATCGAAGCGCGGGAGCTGGTCTGGACGCATCGCCATCGGCTGGCGATAGGGTTGACGCTGATGCTGGCGAACCGGCTCGCCGGCCTCGTGCTGCCGGCGTCCTCCAAGTTCCTCATTGATGACGTCATCGCCAACCAGCGGGTGGAGCTGCTCAGCACGCTCGCGATGGCGATCGGTGCGGCGACGGTCGTGCAGGCGGCCACCTCGTTTGGGCTGTCCCAGGTGCTGGGTGTCGCCGCGCAACGGGCGATCACCGACATGCGGAAGCGCGTGCAGGCCCACGTCACGCGCCTGCCGATCGGGTTCTTCGATTCGACCAAGACCGGCGTCCTGATTTCCCGCATCATGACCGACGCGGAGGGGATCAGAAACCTGGTGGGCACCGGCCTCGTGCAGTTGAGCGGCGGGTTCGTCACCGCCGTGATCGCGCTCGGGGTGCTGTTCTACTTGAACTGGCGGCTCACGTCGGTGACGCTGCTCATCCTCCTCGGGTTCGGCATCGCGATGGCCATGGCCTTCAGGCGGCTCCGGCCGCTGTTTCGCGAGCGCGGGAAGATCAACGCCGAGGTGACCGGCCGGCTGAACGAGACGTTGGGCGGGATCCGGATTGTCAAGGCGTATACGGTCGAGCGGCGCGAGCAGCGGGTCTTCGCGCACGGGGCGCACCGGCTCCTGCGGAACGTCGCCCGAACGATCACCGGCGTGTCCGGCATCACCGCCGTCTCCACCCTGGTGATCGGCGCCATCGGCGTGCTCATGATTCTGGTCGGCGGCCGCGCCATCCTCAGCGGGACCATGACGCTGGGCGACTTCATCGCCTACATCTTCTTCACCGGTCTGATGGCGGCGCCGCTGGTCCAGATCGCGTCGGTTGGCACCCAGATCACCGAGGCGTTTGCGGGCCTCGACCGGATCCGGGAGATTCGGCGTATGGCGACCGAGGATGACGAGGATGCGGTGCGATATCCGCTGCCCGAGGTGCGCGGGGACGTCGCCTTCGAAGGCGTGTCGTTCGAGTACTTGCCCGGCGTTCCTGTCCTGAAGGACGTCTCGTTCGAGGCGCCGGCTGGCACGACGACGGCGCTGGTGGGGTCCAGTGGGTCGGGGAAAAGCACGCTGATTAGCCTCATCATGGCGTTCAATCGGCCGCAGACCGGGCGAGTGCTGGTGGACGGCCGCGATTTGGCGTCGCTCCGGTTGCGAGACTACCGGCAACACTTGGGCGTCGTCCTGCAGGAGAATTTCCTGTTCGACGGGACGGTGGGCGAGAACATCCGGTTCGCCCAGCCGGGCGCGACGCTGGAGGACATCCGCCGGGTCAGCCGGATCGCCCACTGCGACGAGTTCATCAGCGGCTTCGACGAGGGCTACGATACGGTGGTCGGCGAGCGCGGCGTCAAGCTGTCGGGTGGCCAGCGGCAACGGGTCGCGATCGCCAGAGCGATTCTCGCCGATCCGAGAATTCTGATCCTCGACGAGGCGACGTCCAGTCTCGACAGCGAGAGCGAGGGGCTCATCCAGGACGGCCTGGTGCGCCTGCGGCAGGGGCGCACGACCTTCGTCATCGCGCATCGCCTCTCGACGATTCAGAGCGCCGACCAGATTCTCGTGATCGAGAGCGGTCGAATCGTCGAGCGGGGCTCGCACGGCGAGCTACTGGCCCTGGACGGCCGCTACCGCCAGCTCTACGACACGCAATACAAGATCGAGCGCAACCGCTTCATCAACCCGGGTGAGGATTTCACGCCAGACCTTCCACCGGTGCCGACCGCGCCGTCCAGCGGGTCTACGTCGCTCTAGCTGCTCAGGTCGATTCCGAGACTGAGTCTCAATCCAACGACCGCCGTTCGCGTTGCGCCGGTCTCGGTGAGTTCCTATAGTGGATGCATGAGGGGCGTGCTCATGTGTGCCTCGCTCGTGTCGGCCGGTGTTCCGGTTCTCCTCCTGGCTCAGGTGCCCTCTTCACCGCAGGAGATGTACGGCGCCTGGTGCGCCAGTTGCCACGCTCAGGACGGGACGGGGCAGGTGGCGATGAAGACCATCACGGTGGAGCCGATGGACTTCACCGATTGCGCGGTGACGACGCCGGAGCCCGACGGGGACTGGGAGCTCGTGATTGCCGGGGGCGGACCGGTGGCTGGACTGTCGTCCCAGATGCCGGGGTATGGCGACGCGTTGACTGCCGAGCAGATTCACGCGCTGGTGGGCTACGTCCGCACGTTCTGTTCCGAGCCGGGATGGCCGATCGGCAACGTGAATTTCTCACGCCCGATCTTCACCGAGAAAGCGTTCCCCGAGAACGAGGTCGTCGTCTTGCCGTCGGTGTCGCACGGCGACGAGGGTGACGGGGCCTCCGTGCGCCTGAAGACGGTCTACGAGCGCCGGGTCGGCACTCGCGGGCACGTCGAGCTCGGTCTGCCGTTGCAGAGCGTCGGGCGCGCCGGCGAGCGCGCCGCCGGTCTCGGCGACGTGAGTGTGGCCGTCAAGTACGTCTTGCACGCCAATCGGGCATCGACGCGGATTGTGAGCGGCGGGTTCGAGGTGCAGACGCCAACCGGGAGTGAGGCACGCGGCGTGGGCGGCGGCACGACCGTGCTGGAGCCGTATGTGTCGGCCGGATTCGCCGTTCGAGATTTCATCGTCCAGACGCAGCTCAGGGTCGAGGTGCCGATGGGCGATCGCGGCGGCGACACCGAGGTCGTCTACCTCACGCGAACCGGCGCGCTCGCCGCGGCATGGGGGGTACGAATTCCGGTGGTGAATCGTCAACGACAGCACACGCAGTGGGTGGGGTATCTGCTATGGGAGTATCGAGATCCGGTGCGCGCGGTGCCCTGACACTGCTGCTGTGCGGCGTCGGCTGGCTGGTGGGCGCGTCTGCAGCGTGGGCGCAGGACGGCGTGATCGGTGGGCGCATCACGACCCTGGCGCCGGCGTCGGCGGAGCCGCTGACGGTCACCATTAATCAGGACGTCTGTGGCCAGACGGTGCCGGACGAATCGGTTCTGGTCGGCCCGGACGGCGGGCTGGCCAACGCCGTGATTACGGTCGTCGGCCTGGTGCCGGTGGCGGCGGCATCGCCGATCGTCGTGACGAACGATGGATGCCGGTTCGTGCCGCGGGTGCAGGTATCCCGGCCCGGCGCGCAGGTGGATCTGACCAGCGCCGATGACGTGCTGCACACCAGTCACGCCTATGCCGAGGACGGCCGCTCACTCTTCAACGTCGCCATTCCAATGGCCGGGCTCACGATCACGCGGGCGTTGACGGCGCGCGGCGTCGTGCGGCTCGTCTGCGACACGCACACGTGGATGCGGGGATTCGTGGTGGCCGCCGTGGACCGCGCGGTCGTGTCGGCGGCCGACGGGTCGTTCACGATCGACGGTGTGCCCCCGGGCACGTACGAGCTGCGCTTCTGGCACGAGCGACTCCAAGCGGGGACGCAGACGGTGACCGTCGCGGCTGGCGGCGTCGCCGACGTCACGGTCGACATGCGCGAGCCGTAGTCGTTGCTCGGCTCTCGGTTCTCGGCTCTCGGGGGGCGCGCGGCTGTGCGAAAGCCAGAGCCGAAAGCCAGAGCCGAAAGCCAGAGCCGAAAGCCGAGAGCCCAGAGCCGAGAGCCGAATTCAGCCCTTGTGCTCGGGCCGCCAGTGCAGCCCGACGTTGAGGATGCGCTGCAGCAGCGTGTCGTACGACAGGCCGGCATACTCCCCAGACTCGGCAAAGTCCTCACCGAAGGCGATCTGCGGGTTCGGGTTCGCTTCCAGCACGTAGAAGCGCCCGTCGTCGGCCAGCCGCAGGTCGATTCGCGCGTAGCCGCTCAGCTCGAGCGTGCGATACACCCGCCGGCAGACACGGAAGATGTGTGCCGTGAGCTCCTCCGACAGTCCCTTGGCGGCGCCGGCCTCGATGCCGTGCTTCCGCTGGTACTTGTGGCTCCACTTGACGCGTTCGGTCGCGATGCGATGGACGTCATCGGGCATCTTCGTGAACGTGAGCTCCCACACGGGGAAGCACTGCAACCGCTGGTTGCCCATGACCCCGACGTAGAGTTCCCGTCCTTCGATGAACTGCTCGATGATGGCGTCGGTGCCGATGCTGTCGTGAATGAAACGGACCCGCTCGGAGAGCTTGTCGTCATCCCGCACGACCGACGCCTGGGAGATGCCTATGGACGCATCCTGGGTCAGCGATTTCACGATCAGCGGATAGCGCATCCGCGCCGGGCGTTTGACGGCACGGCCGATGCGGCTCACGGCGAAATCGGGCACCGGGATCCGATGGTAGGCCAGGAGCTTTTTCGACAGCGCCTTGTCGCGCGACAGCAGCAGGCCCCGGGGGTTGCAGCCCGTGTACGGCATGCGGAGCAGCTCTAGATAGGCGACGAGGTTCTGGTCGAACGATCCGACTTCGTGGAACGCTTCCAGCAGGTTGAAGGCGATGTGGGGATGCCCCTCGCTGATCGCTTGACGGATGCCGGTGAGCTCGTCCTTGACGCCGAGCTGCTGCACGTCGTGCCCCATTTCGATCAAGGTCGACGTGACGTCGAACTCGGTTTTCCAGGACACCGTTGCGAGATCGAAGCCGGATGTATCTTTCGGCGGCATCATGTAGTCGTGCATCAGCGCCAGGATGCGGAGTTTCCTCATAACGCCAGCCGGTGTCGTCCGCTGTGCAGGTAGTTCATCGTCTGGACGGTCAGGAGCACGGTGAAGTCCAGCTTCACCTGTTCCTCTGGGCTCGTGAGCCGAAGATTGAGCGCATCGCAGCGGGCCACCATGTCCTCGAGCACCTGATCGATCGTGTACTGGTAGGTGGAGGTCCAGCGCGCGACGTTGCGCCGCACGCCCGCACGAATGCGATTCAAGAAACGGGACGCGCGAGGATGCTGGGCGAACTCCGGTGCGTCGGAGAACAGCCGGCGCAGATCGCGGTCGTAGAAGTCGGGATAGTTCACGCCGTAATGATGTCGCTTCCGCTCGTAATGCTCGCGTAACGTCTTTCGCAGCCGCGTCAGGGGTTCGACGACGCGGCGGGTGGTAACGAGCGGTCGGGCCGGCGCGACCGTGCGCATGAGACCATCCATGTACTCGAGCTTCTTGAGCGCTGGCCAGTCGGCGTACCGCCGTATCCACATCGATCGCGGATTCAACCACACGGCGAACGTTTCCGCGAAATCCTCGTCCGGGTGGCTTTGCGCGTACCACGAGTCGAGATGCAGCACGAAACGCTTACTGTAGGGCTTGGGCGTGTAGTGTTCCGGGTACGGAACGGACGACCTGCCGAAGAGGCGCTGCCGGCGCCGGCGCCGTCGGAGCCGGTACGCGTTGTCGATCGCGTGGCCCGCTTCGTGGCGGAGAATGCGCATACCTGCCGCTCGTGTGCGGCCTTCGACTTCGAGCAGTTGGGCCTGCTCGAGTTGCATGAGGCGCGGATGCGCGAGGTAGAACGGAATAGCGATGCCGGGCACGTCGTCCGGGGTGAACCAGTCGTCCGACAGCCAGTAGTGCGGCCGGAAACGAAACCCGCGCTGGTCGAGCTCGGCGTCCAGCTCTCGCAGCCGCGTCTCCAGCGCGCTGCCTTCGAGCGTGATGCCGAGGTCGCACATCCGAACATCGAGTAATTGTTCGTCCGGCCAGTTCCGCCAGACCGGTATTCGCCGTCGCGGCGGCCGGCTCGATGCTGGATGTACGACGTAGGCAGGCATCGTGACGGTGGAGTGCGGGCACGCGCGGGCGGCACGACCCGGCCCCGTGGCCCCTGCAGTATACTCCTCGCGTTCTCGACCCTCGACGTTGGGTTCGACGCGACATGCCGCAGTTCATCTACACCATGCAGGGGTTGGGCAAGGTGCACCCGCCCGATCAGGTGGTCCTGAAAGACATCTGGCTGTCGTTCCTGCCCGGCGCCAAGATTGGCGTGCTCGGGCTGAACGGTGCCGGCAAGAGCACACTGCTCAAGATCATGGCTGGCATCGACACGGCCATCCAGGGGGAGGCATCACCCGCCCGAGACATCACGGTGGGTTACCTCCCGCAGGAGCCGTCGCTGGATGCCGCGAAGGACGTCCGCGGAAACGTCGACGAAGGGGTTGCGCCGATTCGTGCGCTGTTGACTCGATACGACGAGATCACAGCGCGGTTCTCGGATGACCTGTCGCCGGAGCAGATGGAGGTGGCGCTCGACGCGCAGGGCAAGTTACAGGACCAGATCGAAGCGGTGGGCGCGTGGGACCTCGACTCGAAGCTCGAGATGGCCATGGACGCGCTGCGCCTCCCCGCCGGTGACGCCGACGTCTCCACGCTTTCGGGCGGCGAGCGTCGCCGCGTCGTCCTCTGCCGCTTGCTCCTCCAGGCGCCCGACTTGCTGCTGCTCGACGAGCCGACCAACCATCTCGACGCCGAGTCGGTCGCCTGGCTGGAGCACCACCTCCACGAGTATCCGGGCACGGTCGTGGCGGTCACGCATGACCGGTACTTTCTCGACAACGTCGCCGGCTGGATTCTCGAGCTCGACCGGGGGTCGGGGATTCCGTGGGAAGGGAACTACTCCTCCTGGTTGGAGCAGAAGCAGCAGCGGCTGGCCGCCGAAGAGAAGCAGGAAAGCAAACGGCAGCGAACGCTCGCGCGGGAGCTCGAGTGGGTGCGCATGTCACCGCGTGCGCGCCAAGCCAAGGGCAAGGCGCGGCTCAACGCCTACGAGGCGCTCCTGAACGAGGACGCCGCCCAGAAGATCGATCAGGTCGAGATCTACATCCCGCCCGGCCCGCGGCTGGGCGACGTCGTCGTCGAGGCCAGACACCTGCGCAAGGGCTACGGCGACCGGCTCCTCATCGACGACCTGAGCTTCACGTTGCCGCGGGGCGGCATCGTGGGGGTGGTCGGCCCGAACGGCGCGGGCAAGACGACGCTCTTTCGGATGATCACCGGCGCCGAGGCCCCGGACAGCGGCACCTTGCGCGTCGGCGAGACCGTTCGCATCGGCCACGTCGATCAATCCCGCGACGCGCTCGGCTCCGACCACACCGTGTGGGAGGAAATCTCCGGCGGCCAGGACGACATCACGCTCGGCACGCGCACGGTCGCGTCACGCGCCTACGTGTCGTGGTTCAACTTCAAGGGGCGCGATCAGCAGCGGAAGGTCGGCACGCTCTCCGGCGGCGAGCGCAACCGCGTGCACCTCGCGAAGTTGCTGCGCGGCGGCGCGAATCTCCTGTTGCTCGATGAGCCGACCAACGACCTGGATGTCGACACGCTGCGCGCGCTCGAGGACGCGCTGGTCGGGTTTGCCGGCTGCGCCGTCGTCATCAGCCACGACCGCTGGATTCTCGACCGGGTCGCCACGCACATGCTGGCGTTCGAAGGCGACAGTCAGGTCGTCTGGTTCGAGGGGAACTACCAGGACTACGAGGCCGATCGCCGGCGCCGCCTCGGCGCGGCCGCCGATCAGCCGCACCGGATCAAGTATCGGAAACTGACGCGATGAAGAACGGCGCTTCGGCTTCCAGCCGCTCCCTCTCCCTCTGGGAGAGGGCTGGGGTGAGGGCTCTTCAGGCTTCCGCCCTGCGCGTCCTCGCCACGTGCAACGTCACCGCGACGGCGAATGCCATGGCGCCGGCCAGAACGGCGACCGGGCTGGCGTAGAACAGCAGGAGCCCGCCACCGCTGGCCAGTAGACGCTCACCGCGGTTCGCCTCGGCCGCCAGCCATCCGCCCAAGCCCATCGCCAGCGCCGCGATGCCGACCATCGCCGTCAGCGTTGCGCGGATTACGTCGAGCCACGGCGCCTGCAGCAGCACGCCCAGGCCTTCGGGGCTGAGGGTGAACATGAACGGCACCAGAAACGCCGGGAGGGTGTACTTCCAGGTGAGCATCATCGTCCGGAAGGGGTTGCCGCCCGTGATCGCCGCGGCGGCGAATGGTGACAGCGCCGTGGGCGGGCTCACCTCGGACAGCACGGCATAGTAGAAGATGAACATGTGGGCGGCCACCGCCGGAATGCCGACGAGCGTCAGCGCCGGCGCAATCATGACGGCCGCGATGATGTAGGAGGCGGTGACGGGCACGGCCAGCCCGAGCATCCAGACGGCGACGGCCGCGTAGACGACCGTGAGAAAGACGCTGCCGCTGGCCAGCGCCACGATGATGCCGGCAATTTTCAGCCCCAGCCCGGTCAGCGTCACGATGCCGACGATGATGCCGGCCGTCGCGGTCGTCGCGGCGACCGTGAGCACGCCGCGGCCGCCCGATTCCAGGGCGGCGAGCAGCCGGGTGGGCCACAGCGCATGCTCGGAACGCAGGAAGCTGAGCGCGACGGCGACCACCATCGCCAGGAACACCGCGCGGAACGGCGTCGTCCCCGTGACGAGCAGGATGACGATGACGACGAGCGATGCGAAGTGGTATCCCGAGTGCCGGGTGAGGGCGCCGAGGGTCGGCAGGTTGACGTCGACCGCTCGGGTGCCCATCCGCCGCGAGTCGGCTTCGATCATCAGCAGGATCGAAAAGTAGTAGAGCATCGCCGGGATGGCGGCCATGGTGATGACTTGCAGATACGAGATCTTCAGGAACTCGGCGATGAGGAAGGCGGCGGCGCCCAAGGTGGGCGGCGCCATGATGGCGCCAATCCCGGCGGCCGACAGGATGCCTGCGCCGACCTCGGCCGGATAGCCCGCGCGCCGGAGCAGTGGCCAGCCGACGGCGCCGAGCGTGACGGTGGTCGCGACGCCGCTGCCCGAGACCGTGCCGAGCAAGAAGCCCGACAGCGCGATCGCGCGTCCGGGTCCGCTGCCGCTGCCCGATCGGCCCATGGCAGCCAGTGCCCAGTTGATGAAGAACTGGCCGGCGCCCGAGTGCTGCAGGATGGCGCCGTAGATGGTGAACAACACAATGTAGGTGGCGGCGACATCCAGCGGGACGCCGAAGATGCCCTCCAGGGTCATGTAGAGCGTGCCCACGAGCCGGTCGACCGAGTAGCCGCGATGCGCGACCAGGCTCAGACCGACGAGGCCGAGGAGCGGCCCGAGATATCCATAGAGGAGAAATCCGAGGGCCGTCACCGGCAGAATCCACCCGACAGTGCGGCGCGTCGCCTCGAGCACGAGGCCGATCGTGACGACCCCGAGGACGATATCGAGCCGTGTCGGCGTGGCGGCGCGGTAGACGAACTCCCCGAAGTCGACGATCGGCCAGGCCAACGCAACCACGGTGGTGCCCAGCAGCAGCCAGTCGCCGACACTGACCCGGGCGCGCGACGCGCGCGAACCAGGGAACAGGAGGAAGGACAGCGTCAGCGTCATCATCAGGAACGTGACGCGATAGATCTGCGGCTGGATGATGCCGATGACCCAGTAGAGCGCGTAGACCGACACGCCGATCGCCAGGCCGGCGGTGAGGCGACGGGTCACCCCGTGCAACGCGCGGGTGGGCGCTTCGGATTCGGGATCGTCCGGAGCGTCGACGACGGGATCGCGCGCTATCGGTTCCAGGATGAGGTCCCGGGACGGGTGCGGGTTCAGGTTAGGGCTCGTCGGCGCCGGACCAGACGTTCTGCTCTTGGTAGTACCGGATGGCGCCGGCGTGGAATGGCGTGGGCGACCCGACGACCGCTGTGTCGAGCACCAGGTGCTCCGCTTCCGCGTGAATGGCTGCCAGATCGGCCTGGCGCTCGAAGAGGATCCGCGTGATGTCGTACGCCAGGTCGTCCGGCATCGACTCGTGGACGGCCAGGATGTTCGAGACGCCGACGACGCGGACATCCGCCTGGAGGTCGGGATAGGCGGACCGTGGCACGACGGTCTCGCGATAAACCGTGTCGCCGTAGCGCGCTTGCAGGATCGGCAGGACGTCGTCGCTCGGCACGAGCCGGAGCGTCATGCCGGGCGTCGTCGCCAGATCGAGGATCGCGCCGGTCGGCAGGCCGCCGCTCCAGAAGAATGCATCGAGCTTGCCGTCCTTGAGGGCGCCGACCGACTGCGAGGCGCCCAGGCTCTGCCGGCTCACGTCGGTGGCGGGATCGAGGCCGGCGGCTTCGAGGACGCGGAATGCGATGATCTCCGTGCCACTCCCGGGCGCCCCGGTGGACACGACGCGACCGTGCAGGTCGGCGATGCGTTCGATGCCGGTCCCCTCCAGCGTGACGATGTGCGTGTAGTTCGTGTAGAGCACGGCGAGCGACCGCGCCGGGACGGCGCCGAACTCGGCGAAGACCCCTTCGCCCGCGACCGCGTCGCTCAGCGAATCGGCCAGCGCGAACGCAATGTCCGCACTGCGCTCGCTGAGGAACTTCAAGTTGTCGACCGTGCCGGCGGTCACCTCCGCCGTGGCCTCGATGTTCTCGAGATGTTCACTGAGGACCTTGGCGATGCCGCCGCCAAACGGGTAGTACACGCCGCCCGTGCCGCCGGTGGCCACCGAGAGCCAGCGCGTCGTGCCGGCCTGCTGGGCGAGTTCCTGCGGGTTGCAGGCGCCGATGGCCAGCGCCGGCAGCGCGACGACCAGTGCCGCCGCGGCTCGACTCCGGATCCGTCCACGCCCTTCGCTCATGATGGCCCTCATTCTACACGCTGTCGGTGGCTGGCTTGTACCACGGACTGCGGGCCGTTCTACCGTTCGCGTCAGGCCTGCGGTAGCATGAGTGGACGCTGGGATACCAGGAGTCCGCATGCGCCGTTGCCCTCGAATCACCGGTCTGCTGATAGCGCTGCCGCTCGTGGTCGTCCTCACGGCGGAGCGTGCGGCGTTGGGTCAGGCGCAGCGCCATGCGGTGGCCGGTGTTCGTTTCGAGATCACGGTCGGCGCCAATCAACGGCCGAGCCGGAGCGAGGGGCGGCTGTTCGTCGTGCTCGGTCCTCCAGGGGAGGCCGAACCTCGACAGCTCATCGGACGGACCGAGGTGGATTCGGCACCGATCTTCGCCGTCGACGTCGCGGACGTCCGGCCCGGCAGCCGGCACGTCGTCGATGCGACGGCGTACGGATTTCCGGTGGTCAGCCTCGACAAGTTGCCGGCCGGCGACTATCGCGTGCAGGCGCTGTTCGATTCCAACATCGATCTGAAGTCACCGAACGCGCCGGGCAATCTTTACAGCGATCCCCGGGACGTCCGCCTCGATCCATCAGATCCATCAGCCGGGGCGTCGGTCGAGCTGGAGCTCACGCACCGCGTGCCGGAGGAGGTCCTGCCGGAGCCGACCGAGTATCTTCGGTTCGTCAAGCTGCACTCGTCGCTGCTCAGTGAATTCCACGGTCGTCCGATCTACCTGCGGGCCGGTGTCATCCTGCCCCGCGATTACGCACGGGAGCCCGAGCGCCGCTACGCGCTACGGGTGCGGATCGGGGGGTACGGATCGCGCTACACGCGGGTGCAGCGGCTGATGGCCGACGACGCCGAGTTTCGCGAGGCGTGGCTGTCGGACGCCGCGCCACGGATGATCCTGCTGCATCTGGATGGCGACGGGCCGTTCGGTGACCCCTACCAGGTGAACTCGGCGAACCACGGTCCGTATGGGAGCGCGATCACGCAAGAGCTCATTCCACAGGTCGAGCGCGAGTTTCGTGCTCTCGGACGCCCGCACGCGCGGGTGCTCGACGGCGGATCGACGGGCGGTTGGGTGTCGCTGGCGCTGCAGGTGTTCTACCCCGACTTCTTCAACGGCGCTTGGTCGTACTGTCCGGATGGCGTGGACTTCCGCGCCTTTCAGTTGATCGACATCTACGCGGACGCCAACGCCTACGTCAACGATCTGGGGTTCGAGCGCCCGAGCGCGCGCGACGTCGACGGCGACGTGCGGTTCACGATACGCCACGAGGCGCGCCTGGAGAATCTCATCGGGTCGGGGGACAGCTGGACGATGTCTGGTCGTCAGTGGGGCGCCTGGAACGCGACGTACGGCCCCCGGGGAGACGACGGACGGCCCGTGCCGCTCTGGGATCCCAAGACTGGAACGATCGACCAGGATGTGCTCGTGCACTGGGAGCGCTACGACCTGCGCCGCGTGCTCGAACGGGACTGGAGCGAGCTGGGACCGAAGCTGCGGGGCAAGATCAGCATCTGGATCGGGGACGCGGACAACTATTTCCTGAACAACGCGGTGCACCTGCTCGATGAGTTCCTCGCCAGCGCCGACCCGCCGTACGCGGGGCGGATCGTCTACGGGCCGGGCGAAGGGCATTGCTGGGTGGGTCTCTCTCCGCTCCAGATCATGCAGGAGATGGGGAGGGCCGTCTCGGCCCCGTAGCCGGGTTACGCGTTTCGCGGTGATGTGACAGAGGAGCCAATCATGGGGAAGGCGCGGTTTCATCGGTACGTGATGTGCGGGTTGGTCGTCACTGTCGGGGTCGGGCTGGCCACCGCGCAGGAGCGCGGGTCGGCCGCGCGACTGACGCTGGAGGGTATCGCGCAGGATCCGGCGGCCTGGATCGGCGCGCCGCCTACACAGGTGCGATGGTCAGAAGATAGCGAGTCGATCTACTTCATGTGGAATCCGGAGGCCGCCGACGTTCCCGAGCTGTACGTCATTCCGCGGACCGGCGGCACGCCCACGAAAGTCCCGCCAGACCGTCGGCGGTTCGTGCCGGCTGTTGCCGGCGAGCGCGATCGCGCGGGCACGCAGAAGGTGTACGCGGCCGGAGGAGACATTTTCGTGGCCGGGGCGGAGCGTGGCGCTCGGCCGAATCCCGTGTATCTGAAGGAGGGCGAGCGCGTCTCCGATCTCGAGTTGTCGCCGGATGGGCGATGGGTCACGTTCATCCTCGCCGATCGGTCCGACGCGAAGGATGGTCAGATCGTCGAGATGCCGAAGTACGTGACCGAAAGCGGCTTCGTGGAAATGCAGACTCTGCGCCGCGGGACCGGCGCGGGGCGGGTGAAAGCCGGCGAGCCGGTGATGCACTACCGGCTGGGTGCCATCGACCTGACCGACGGTGCCGTCATCTGGATAGACCATGGGCAGGGTGATCGGACGGTCAACGTCAATGCGCCGGTCTGGTCGCCCGACGGACGGCGCGCCGTGGCCTGGGCGGGCGCCGTCAATCACAAGGACGCGTGGCTGCTGCTGCTCGACCTCGCGACCGGCACGGCGCGGACAATCGTGTACGAACGGGACGACGCGTGGGTGCGGGGCTTCCGCGCGGGCCGGCTGTCCCGGGGCGACGGCATCGCGTACGGATGGATGCCCGACAGCCAGCGTGTCTATTTCCTGTCGGAGCGGGACGGTGACTACCACTTGTACGTGACCGACGTGGATAGCGGCGCGACCACGCAGCTCACACGCGGTGCGTTCGAGCTGACCGACCTCAGGATGTCGGCGGACGAGACGCGCTGGTACTTCATCTCGAACGAGGTGCATCGAGGCGAGCATCAGCTGTACTCGATGCCGTTGGAAGGTGGCGAGCGCACCAGGCTGACGCAAAACGCCGGCTGGTACACCTACGTGCTGTCACCGGATGCGCGGCACGTGGCGTTGACGTACTCGAACCAGACCTCGCCGGGGGATTTGTTCGTCATGCCGAACCCGTCGAACGTCGACGTGAGCGCCGAGCCGACGCAGCTCACCGATTCGATCAAGGATGAGTTTCGCCGCCACACGTGACAAGCCAACGAGATCGTGACGTTCGACGACGGCGAGGGACACACGATCTACGCCGACCTGTTCGTGCCGGACCGCGTGCATCCCGCGCGGCCCGCCGTGATCTACGTACACGGCGCCGGCTGGGCGCAGGGCGTCTCCCGGCGGTGGTCGCGCATGCGGCCCTTCCTGCATTACCTCGTACAGGAAGGCTACATCGTGATGAGCGTCGACTATCGCGGGAGTCGTGGGTACGGCCGGGACTTCCGCACGGGCATCTACCGGCACATGGGTGAGACGGAGATCACGAGCGGCTTGGCCGCGGTCGAGTATCTGGTGCGCGAGCTGAACGTCGACCGGTCGCGGATCGGCCTGTTCGGCGGCAGCTACGGCGGCTTCTATACCTTGATGGCAATGTTCAAGCACCCGGGTGTGTTCGCCGCCGGCGCGGTGCGGGCTCCGGTCACCGACTGGGCGCACTACAACCATGGGTACACGACCCGCATCCTGAACAGTCCGTACGATGACACGATGGCCTACGAGCGAAGCTCGCCGATCTACTTCGCCGAAGGGCTGCAGGATCACCTGCTGATCCAGCATGGCGTGCAGGACGACAACGTGCACTTCCAGGATTCGGTACGGCTGGCCCAGCGGCTGCTCGAGTTGAAGAAAGAGAACTGGGAGATCATGATCTACCCGATCGAGGCGCACAGCCTGCGCGGTGAGGAGTACGACCGGCTCGACGTGATGCGACGCCGTGTCAAGCTGTTCGATCGGGTGCTCAAGGCGCCGCCAGTGGAGTCGGGAGCGACGCCGAGCGGTCAATGACGGAGGAGGAGTCGGCATGGTGACACGGTTCGATCGTCGAGCGTTCATCGGACTGGGCGCGGTGGGTCTCGGTGGCGCGATCGTCGGTCCGCGCGCGGGAGAACCCGGACAGCAGCGGCGACTGGCGCCTGCACCGGAGCGGCTGCTCGTTGCGCCGCCGGTCGACCTCGTGCGGATCGGGTTCGTCGGCGTGGGCCTCCAGGGCTCCTCGCATTGCCGCAACCTCCTCCGGATCGAGGGCGCGCGTATCGCGGCCGTGTGCGACATCGTCGAGGAGAAGGTGACGCGGGTGCAAGGCTGGGCCGAGGACGCGGGGCAGCCCCGACCGCGCGGCTACGTCCGTGGCGAGCGCGATTTCGAGCGGATGTGCCAGGAAGAAGAGCTCGATCTCGTGTTCACGGCGACGCCGTGGCGATGGCACGTTCCCGTTTGCGTGGCCGCGATGACACACGGCAAGCATGCCGCGACCGAGGTCCCGGCCGCCGTGACGCTCGATGACTGCTGGCAGCTCGTCGAGACCGCGGAGCGCACGCAGAAACACTGCGTGATGATGGAGAACGTGAATTACGGACGCGCCGAGATGATGGTGTTCAACATGGTGCGCCAAGGTGTGTTCGGCGAGATCCTGCACGGCGAATGCGGCTACCTGCACGACTTGCGAGAGGTGAAGTTCGAGAACGCGAACGAGGGCCTCTGGCGCCGTGCGCATTCGATCGCGCGCAACGGAAACCTGTATCCCACCCATGGACTGGGGCCGGTCGCCAATTGCATGGATATCAATCGCGGCGATCGGTTCGACTCGCTGGTGTCGATGAGCAGCAACGCCCGCGGGCTCCAAGACTACGCCGAGGCGCACTTCCCGCCGGACGCGCCGCAGCGCCGCGAGCGGTACTCGCTCGGTGACGTGAACCTCAGCCTGATTCGGACCACCAACGGTCGCACCATCTTTCTCAGTCACGACACGAATCTGCCGCGGCCCTACAGCCGGATCAACCTCGTGCAGGGAACCAAGGGGATCTTCCAGGGCTATCCCGACCGCGTCTACGTCGAAGGACGAAGTGCCGAGCACCAGTGGGAGGCGGCCGAGACGTACTACGACGAATACGAGCACCCCTTTTGGCAAGAGATCGACGGGCGCTCCCGCGGCGCGGGCCACGGGGGGATGGATTTCCTGGAGGATTACCGGTTGATCAAGTGCTTGCGCGAAGGGCTGCCGACCGACATGAACGTGTACGACGCGGCGGCCTTGAGCGCGGTGTCGGAGTTGACGGAGCGATCCGTGGCCGACGGCAGCCGCCCGCAGGCGTTCCCTGACTTCACGCGCGGCCGGTGGCGGACCGCTCCGCCGCTCGGCATCGTGCGGGCGTGACGCGGGCGCCCTCCATCAGGACGAGGTGGGCGATGCCGGCGTCGACGTCGTAGAACTTCTCGATGCCGTGTTCGCGCGCGAACGCGCGGCTTGTTCGCTGATCCGCGGCGTACTTCTCGGTACGCGCCGGAGCAACATGGTCGAGCACGATGGCGATGCGGGTCGGGTCGAAGAGCCTCGGCGCGCCGAGCTGCCGCATGACGCCGACCGATCGCCAGGTCGCGGTGTGGCTCATGACGAGATCGGGGTAGGCGTCGACGATCTGGCCGGGGGACACCTCCGACGCGCCCGACTTCACCGCGAGGATTTTCTCGGCAATCGTGTGAGCCATGGTCGGCTTTCGGCTCTGGGCTCTCGGCTCTCGACCCCAACTCACAGCCGAGAGCCGAGAGCCTAAGCGAAGCTACGGCTGATCCGTGCGCGCCGCCGCGGGCGCGTCGATCAACCAGTGGACGAACCACGAGTGAAGCCGCTCGAGCCGGTCCACGAGCAGCCATGGCTCGCCGGTTCTCGAAAGTCCGTGGGACGATCTCGGGTAGCGGACCAGTTCGACCGGCACCTGCCGCTTCATGAGCGCCATGAACCACTGCTCGCCGTCGGCGATCGGCGTGCGGTAGTCGTTCTCGGAGTGGATGATGAGCGTCGGCGCGGTCACCTGCTCGACGTAGGAGATCGGCGACAGTCGGCGATAGCGCTCCCGCTCCTCCCACGGCGCGCCGAGGAATTCATACTCCGTCAGGCTCTGCGCGTCGGACGCGCCATACCAGCTTTCCCAGTTGACGATCGACCGGCTCGTGACGGCCGCCGCGAATCGATCGGTCGTCGCCGTTAGCCAGTTGGTCATGAAGCCGCCGTAGCTGCCACCCGACACGCCGATCCGCTCCGGGTCGATGTCGGGGTACTTGGCCAGCGCCGCGTCCACCCCGCCCAGGTAGTCCTCCGAATCGAGTTCGCCCCACTGGCCGCGTGTGGCATAGGTAAATGTGTGACCGTAGCCGGTCGAGCCGCGTGGATTCGGATACAGCACGAAGAACCCGGCGCTGGACAGCACGTGGAACGTCCGGAAGAAGGTGTCGCCGTAGGCGCCGTGGGGGCCGCCGTGGATTTTCAGCACCAGGGGATACCGGGTGCCGGGCTGATAGCCCACCGGCTTGATGACCCAGCCTTCGATCTCGCTGCCGTCCTCGACGAACCAGGACAGGCGCTCGGCCGGCATCAACTCGATGTCGGTGAGCCACGCGTCGTTAAAAGAGGTCAAGCGCCGCTCGCCCGTCCCGTCGCCGCGCGCGACAAATGCCTCGGCTGGCTTCACCGCGTCGGTGACGGTGTAGGCCATCACCTGGCCATCGTCGGAGGTCGTGAGGTTCTGGACTCGGCGAGCGCCGTTCGTGACCTGCCGAATCAGGCCGCCCTGCACCGTCACCTCGAACAGGTGCGCGCTGCCGCCGATTCCTGCCTGGAACCGCACCATCCCTTCGGGCGTCCAGGTCGGGGCGCCCGGCCTCAAGTGCCAGTCGTTCGTCAGCGTCCGTGCGGCGCCGCTGAAGCGGCCGCGGGTGTTGAGGCGCACGATCTTGATTTCTGTCTCCTCGCCCCGTGCCGGCGTCGCCAGGTAGGCGAGAAAGGTGCCGTCGGCGGAGAGGGCGACCGAATGCTCCGCGCCCGGGTTCGACGTGAGCCGGCGCGGCTCGCCGCCTTCTCGGTCAATCAGGTAGATGTCGGTCGTCAGATCCCGGCTGTACTCGTCGTCCTCGAGCTCGTCACCGGTGAAGTACAGCCGCGACGCGTCGGGCGACCAGACGATGCCCTCGACGTCGAATGCGAGGGTCGTCAACTGCTGCGGCTCGCCGCCAGAGGCGGTGACGAGATAGAGCTGCGCTTTCTCGGCGACCGACGGGTGCGGCTCTATCACCAAGCGGCCGTCACGCTTGTAGCGCATCGATGTGATCACCCGGCCGTCGAACCGCTCGGCGTCGAGCGTTCGGCTGATCGCATCGGGCGCGATCCATCCGCGCCGCTCGTCGGTGTCGTCGGCCTCGTCGGCTCCGTCGTCCTCCGCCTCCGGCGCCGTCGCGTAGGCGATCCAGGCGCCGTCGGGCGACCAGACGGGCGCGCCGTCGACGCCGTCGATGTGATGCGCCTCGCCGCCCGGCGCCGTCACCCGGGCGAACCAGGTCGAGTTCGGGTCGTCGCCGCGGTTGGACTGGAATGACAGCACCCGGCCGTCCGGCGACCACCGGGGTGCCGACGATTCCTGCGTTGGATCGGTGAAGCGGAACGGCTCGCCGTCGGGCCCGCTGCCCCGCAGCCGCTGCATCCAGATCTCGCGGTGCCGCGTGTTCTCGTCCTCGTCGATGGTCGTGACCGTGAACGCGACCAGATCGCCGGCCGGCGAGATCGCGGTCTGGCTGACGCCGATTTCCCGGTAGTAATCCTGGGGCTGCAGGCCGCGGCGCTGGGCCTGGGCCTGAGCGTGGCTCGGCCACGCGGCAATGGTCCACAGGCAGATGGCGATGCCGATCACAATACGGCGCATGGTGGTCCTCCGTGGGAATGCTCCGCGGAACAGAAGCGAGTCTACCATGGGCCATTCCGGGCGGTCGGCCCGCCGCACTACAATACGGGTCGTCACCGAGCGTCCGGTCATCCGGTCATCCGGAGAAAGGTGTTCGATCATGCCCCGTGTCGCGGTCGTGCAAGCCGCTCCCATCGTGTTCGATCGCGATCGGACGCTGGAGGTCGTCGCCGACTGGACCGCTCGCGCCGCCGACAAAGACGCCGCGCTCGTGTTGTTTCCCGAAGCGTTCGTGTCTGGCTATCCGAAGGGACTCGACTTCGGCGCGCGGTTCGGCCTGCGGACGCCCGCCGGTCGGGACGACTATCTGCGGTACTGGAACAGCGCTGTGGACGTGCCCGGTCCTGCCGTGGATCGGATCGGCGCCGTGGCGAAGCGGCATCGCATGCATCTGGTGATCGGCGTCATCGAGCGGGACGCGGGCACGCTGTACTGCACGGTGTTGTTTTTCGGTCCCGATGGCCAGCTAATGGGGAAGCACCGGAAGCTGATGCCGACGGCGGCGGAGCGGCTGGTCTGGGGATTCGGCGACGGGTCCACCATGCCGGTGTTCGACACCCCGATCGGCCGACTCGGGGCGGTGATCTGCTGGGAGAACTACATGCCGGCGATGCGCCTGTACATGTACTCGAAGGGGATCCAGATCTACTGCGCCCCGACGGCGGACGAGCGCGACACCTGGGTATCGTCCATGCGGCACATCGCGATGGAAGGACGCTGCTTCGTGCTCTCGGCAAACCAGTACGCCAGGCGAAAGGATTTTCCAGACGACTACGCGACGGTCCAGGGCGACGACCCGCAGACCATCGTGTCGCGCGGCGGCAGCTGCATCGTCGATCCGTTCGGGCAGTTTCTGGCCGGGCCGCAGTACGATGGGCCGTGTCTACTGACCGCCGACCTGGACGCGGGCGACCTGGCGCGGGGCAAGTACGACTTCGACGTCGTCGGGCACTACTCGCGGCCGGACATCTTTCGCCTGGAGGTCAACCAGCGGCCGACGCCGGTCGTCGTGGCCAGTGACGGGCCGGCGGCGGGCGGCGGCGGCCCGGACGACCCTGATGATGGTGATGACGGTGACGACGCTACCGAGTGAGGCGTCCGCTGGCCGTCAGCCGCTGCGCGGATCGGGGGGCATCGACGGCTCGAGGTCCACGCCCAAGCCGTCGGCGATCCGATTGATGTAATTGAAGTAGGCGATCACTTGGGCCGCATCGCTGATCTGCTCGTCGGTCGCGCCGGCCCCGCGCAGCTGGTCCAGGTCCTCGGATCTGACGTCCCACGGCGTGCGGGTCAGTTTCTCCGCGTAGGTCATGAGCGCACCGTCCAGCGGCGTCAGGTCAGCGTTGCGCCAGTCCACCTTGAAGCGGTCCACCAACGCGTCGTTCTCGACCTCGGCCCGGAGGTCGTCGGCGTGCGCTTCCACTCAATAATGACACTGGTTGATCTGTGAGACGACGACCGCCAGCATTTCCCGCTGGGCGCGACTGAGCGCGGCACGGCCGTGCATGATGGCGCCGTAGAGATCCATGCTCGCCTTCATCTGCATCGGCCGCAGGCCCATGATGCCGACGATGTTGAAGATCTTGCCGGCACGCTTAATTGCCTTGTCGTATTCCGAGCGCAGTGCGCCGTCGGACTGTTCGTAGTCGATGGTCTTGATCCATGCCATGGGGTGCCTCACGGAAGGGTTCGGTTGCTCTGACGACACGATCCTAGCAGCCCGTGGTGGAAGGGCTCATTTGGAGATTGACGCTGGCGTACTCGGCCCGCGCGGTCGCTTCGCCGGCGACGGGTGAACGACGTGGATCAGGCGTCCAGAGGCGCGCCGGAACGGTCCAGAGCCGCCACACGAGCTCGATGAACGTGGTGATCACGGCCAGGCGGCCCTGCAGGCCCCGTGGCGTGCCGACGCCGATCAGCCGACGCATGAGCAGACCCAAGTTGAAGCCACCGGTGTGGACGAGCACGCGCTTCAGGATGTTGGTGTGCCCCCGCAGATGAACACGCCGCAGCGCGCCCGTCTCGTACAGATGCGCAAAGGGGCGTTCCAGCCGTTCACCGCGTTGGCGCAAGAGTCGTTGGCCCCGGGCCCCGCGGAGGCGTCGGCGGTTCCGATAGACCGCGTCGCGGGCCGTGGTCTTGCCGCGCCAGGTCCGCCGCCCGCGATCGGGTTCCGAAAGGTAGGCGCGCACGCCGACCGCCTCCAGGTCCACCAAGATCTGATTGCTGTGATACCCCTTGTCGCCGACCAGCTCGCGCACGGTGTCAGCCGCTGGTTGCACCGTCTCGATCTGCTCCGCGGCCGTGATGAGGGTCTCGACCAGGGTCGTCGTGTCCCCGGCATTTGCCGGCTGCACCGTCACCCCGACGATGGCCCCGGTGTCGAGATCCACCGCATGCTCGGCTTTGTGGGCCAGGTGCGTCCGGCCATCTTTCATCTTGGTGATTTTCGCGTCGGGATCGTGCGGATGCGTCCAGTCGTCGTTCGAGCCCTTCTTGCGTCGCGTGCGATCCAGGCGCGCCAAGTCCGCGCGCGTCGGTGTCGCAATCCCCGAGGCCTGGGCGAGCTTCGTCAAGAACGCCTGATACGTGTCCCCCGTGTCGCGGCGCACGATACTCCGCAAGGCCGCGTTGGCTTCGAGCGTCGTCGCATCGATCCCGATCGTCTGTCCCGTGACCAAGCCGCCGTCGGCCAGCCGCTGCAGAATCCACGTGAACACCGCCGTGTGCATCTCCAGATCGATCAACCGCCGCGTGCGCGAGATCGTCGAGTGGTCGGCGTGGCGGGGTCGTGCAGCTCCAGATGCAAGAAGCTGCGCACGCTCAGCGAGTCCGCCGCCCGCCACGCCATCGCGCGCTCCGAATCGAGGCCTTCGAAGTAGCCGAGCAACAGCAGCCGGAAGTACCGCCCCGGCGCCAGACTCGGCCGGCCCAGGACCGGCGCGTAGAACGGGGCGCACTGCGCCTCGACAAACGCATCGAAGCCCGCGTCATCGAGGAGGCGATTCAACCGCCGATAAAACGGATGCGCCGAGCTGCGCGGCAGGTCGCTCGCCGGAATCCACATCGACGCTTGCCGTGCCAGGCGACGTCGTTTACCCATGGCCATGCGTGTCAGTGTAGTACGGGGGATCGATCGTGTCGATCCTTAATGCGGACTTTCACCACGGGCTGCTAGCAGGCCGTGGGCGCCCCGCGCCTATGCCTATAATGAGGCCCGATGTAGGGCCGGAGCGCACATTCCACAGGGAGCGATGCATGAGAACCATCCGTCTACTGACAATCGCTGCGATGCTGGGATCTGGCGGGTGGGTGGTTGCCGTCGGCGCCGCCGGCGCGCAAGGGGAAACCCTGCAACTGGCCGGGCTCACCAAGCCGGTGGAGATCATCAGGGATCGGTGGGGCATTGCCCATATCTACGCCGAGACCGAAGCCGATCTGTTCTTCGCGCAGGGATTCAACGCGGCGCGCGACCGGCTGTTCCAGTTCGAGCTGTGGCGCCGCAAGGCGACCGGCACGACGGCGGAGATCCTCGGCCGGCGGACGCTCGAAGACGACATTGGCACTCGCCTACATCGATTTCGTGGCAATCTTCAGCAGGAGCTCAACCACTATCACCCGCGCGGCGAAGCCATCATCGAGGCGTTCGTTCGCGGGATTAACGCCTACATCGATCTTACGGAACAGCAGCCCGAGTTGCTCCCGATCGAGTTCGAGCTGCTTGGGATCACGCCGGGCCGTTGGACCGCCGAAGTCGTGATTTCTCGGCATCAGGGGCTTCTCGCCAATCTGACCAGCGAGGTGGCGTACGGGCAGGCGGTCGAGCGCGTCGGGGCCGAGCAGGTGCGTGAGCTGTCCTGGTTCAGGCCGGGAGAGCCCGACCTTGCCCTGGACCCGGCCATCGACGGAACGCTCCTGACCGACGAGATTCTGACCGTCTATCGAGCCTTCAAGCGGCCGATCCGCTTCGTTCCCGAAGACATCGTCCCGGCGTTCCGGGCCACCCGGGCGTCCTTCGACCGCCTCGCGGCGGCGATCCCGGCCGAAGCGGACCTGGCCGACGAGCGTGAGGCGATCGGCAGCAACAACTGGGTGGTCGGCGGCGGCCGGACGCTGAGCGGCTTTCCGTTCATGGCGAACGATCCGCATCGCGTGCAGCAGGCGCCCTCGCTCCGTTACTGGGTCCACCTCGTCGGGCCCGGGTGGAACGTCATCGGCGCCGGCGAGCCGGTCCTGCCGGGCGTCTCGATCGGTCACAACGAGCATGGCGCCTGGGGGCTGACCGTCTTCGGGCAGGACAGCGAGGACCTGTACGTCTACGACACGAATCCAGATGACCCGTTGGAATACCGATACCTCGGCGGCTGGGAGCGCATGCGGGTCATCGAGGAGAAGATTGCCGTCAAGGGAGAGGCGCCCGTCACGGTGGCGCTCAAGTACACGCGTCACGGGCCAGTGCTGCACGAGGATCCCGAGCATCACACGGCCTATGCGTTGCGGGCGGCGTGGCTCGACATCGGGTCGGCCCCGTACCTGGCGAGCCTCAGAATGGACCAGGCCACCACCTGGGAGGAGTTCCGGGAGGCGTGCGGCTACAGCCGCATTCCGGCGGAGAACATGGTGTGGGCCGATCGGGAAAAGACGATCGGCTATCAGGCCGTCGGCGTGTCACCCATCCGACCGAACTGGAGCGGCCTGGTCCCGGTGCCGGGCGACGGTCGATACGAGTGGGACGGCTACCTGCCGATCCAGGCGCTGCCGCACGTCGTCAACCCGCCCGAGGGATATTTCGGGACGGCGAACAACTTCATGGTGCCGGACGGCTACCCCCACCTCGACGCGTTGCACTACACGTGGGGCGACGAGATGCGCGCCGTTCGGCTGAACGAGGTGCTCCGATCCGGACGGCGCCACACCATCGTCGACATGATGCGCCTGCAGCACGACGAGTTGTCGGTGCTGGCGCGAAACCTCGTGCCGTTTCTGGAGGGCGTCAGCGTCGACGGGGACACGGCCGGTGAGGCACGCCGCCGGCTGCTGGAGTGGGACGCGGTGCTCGACCGTGAGTCGATTGCCGCGGCGATCTACGTGGCGTGGGAACGCCGTCTCATGCAGAATCTGCGGGACCTGTTGGTGCCGGAATCGATCCGCGCCTTGCTGGGTAGCCTGAATGTCAAGAAAGCGATCAACTGGCTGGCGGCACCCGACGGGCGCTTCGGCGACGATCCGATCGCCGGCCGCGACCGGCTGCTCGCCGACAGCTTGCAGCAGGCGATCGTCGATCTCGAATCACGCCTAGGGCCGGACATGCGCGCATGGCAGTACGGCCAGCCGGCGTACAAGCACGTCGTCATTCGCCACCCGATGAGCCCGGCGGTCGACGCCGCGACGCGAGCTCGGCTCGATGTGGGTCCTGTGCCGCGCGGCGGCTACGGCCGGACTGTCAACAATACCGGCAACGGCGACAACCAGACCTCGGGCGCCTCGTTCCGGATCATTGCCGACACCGAGAACTGGGATCATTCGGTCGGAACCAACGCGCCGGGGCAATCGGGCGATCCCGACGACCCGCATTACCGCGATCTCTTCGACCTGTGGGCGGCGGGGAAGTATTTTCCAGCATTCTATTCCCGAGCGAAGATCGAGTCGGTCGCCGAGCGCACCGAACGGCTGGTGCCCGCTCAGCCGATGAGTCGATGAGTCGATGAGTCGACGAGTCGCTGACCGATCGCCGGACGGGAATCAGGACACTTTGGGTACGCGCGTGAGAGGAATCGACATGAAACGTTTCAGTATCGTCGTCGCGCTGTTCGCGGGCACCGCGATTGCGCTGGTGCACGCAGACAGCCAGCCGACCCTGGCCCGCAACGGCATGGTCGTGTCACAAAACGACATTGCCTCACGCGTCGGGGTCGAGGCGCTGGAGGACGGCGGCAGCGCGGTGGACGCGGCGGTCGCGACGGCGTTCGCGCTCGCCGTCACCCACCCGACCGCGGGCAACATCGGCGGCGGCGGCTTCATGGTGCACCGCGCGGCGTCGGGCGACGCGATCGTCTACGACTTCCGGGAGGCCGCGCCGGCCGGCGCGTCATCGACCATGTGGTTCGAGAACGACGAGTACTCGTCCGAGCGACACCACCGGAGCCACCTGTCGGTGGGGGTGCCAGGGACAGTGGCCGGCCTGCATCTGGCCTGGCAGGATCACGGCCGGTTGCCCTGGCGGCGCCTCGTGGAGCCGTCGATCGCGCTGGCGCGCGACGGGTTCACGGTGACCCACGCGCTGTCCGCCTCGCTTGCGCGCGTGCTGGAGCGCATGAGCCAGTATCCGCCGTCGGTCGCCCACTTCTCCAAGCACGGCGTGCCCTACGCGGCGGGTGAGACGTTCGCGCAGCCCGAGCTCGCGGACACGTTGGAGCGGATCGCCGACGAGGGGCCGGCCGGCTTCTACGCGGGGAAGACGGCCAAGCTCATCGCCGACGAGATGCGGAAGAACGGCGGGCTGATCACCGAGGAGGACCTGGCGAGCTACGAGGCCAAGAAGCGGGAGCCAATCCGCGGCACGTATCGCGGCTACGAGACCCTGCACACGATCTTGAACGTCGTCGATTTCGGCATGAACGTGCAGGAAGCGATTGACGCGCCGCGGTTCCATCACCAGTGGCTGCCGGATCGGATCAACTACGAGCGGCACGGACTGTCGCCCGATACGATCAGCCTGCTCGAAGCGCGCGGCCATACGCTGCGCGAGGTCGGCGGACAGGGCGCGGCCGAGGCGATCCTCTTCGACGTCGAAGCGAATCTGCTGGCAGGTGCCCTGGATCGGCGGCGCGCGGACGGCGGCGCGGTCGGGACCGACCGGTAATAAGACGGGGGCTTCGCCCCCGAACCCCCCGCGCGGGTCTCTGCGGGGACCCCGAGCGCCCCACGCCGACCCGCGCGAGGCGCGCTGTGCGCGCCTTGCGTCGTCTACCTGGGGGCTGCGGCCGCGAACCCTCACCCCCGGCCCTTTCCCCAAGGGAGAGGGAGTAGAGGAGGCGACGGGACGGCTCTTCAGTAGGTGCTCAGCATGCCGCCATCCACCTGAATGGCGGCGCCGGCGACGTAGCTGGCTGCCTCGGATGCCAGGAAGACCACCAGATTCGCCAGCTCCTCCGGCCGGCCCAGCCGTCCGATCGGGATGGTCGCCACCGACGCTTTCCGGATCGCCTCGACTGTCGTGCCTTCGCGCGCGGCGTCCGCCCGATCCAGCTCGTCGATCCGCTCGGTGGAGATGCGTCCTGGCGCAATGACGTTGACCAGGATGTTGTCCTTGGCGAGCTCCTTCGACAGCGTCTTGGCCGTCCCGAGGACCCCCATGCGCATGGCGTTCGACAACACCAGATTCGGAATGGGCTGGCGAATCGAGGAGGACGTGATGGCGATCACCCGGCCGTAGCCCGCCCGTTTCATGTGCGGGACGGCGGCGCGGGCAACCCGCACGAAGCTCATCAGGCTCAGCTCGAAGGCCAGCGCCCATTCGGCCTCGTCCACGTCCGAGAAGCCGCCGGGTGGCGGACCACCGGCGTTGTGAATCACGATTTCCAGTCCACCGAGCGTGGCGGCGCCGGTCTCCACGAGCTGTGTGATCGCCTCCGGCTGGCTGATGTCGGCGGCGACGGCGTGCACCTGGGCGTCGGTCTCCTTCCGGATCCGGGCGGCCGCCTCGTCAATGCGGCCCTGATCTCGGCTCGATATCACGAGGTCGCAGCCTTCCCTGGCCAGTCCGAGCGCACAGGCATATCCCAGTCCTCGGCTGGAGGCGCAGACGAGCGCACGTTTACCCTTCAGTCCCAGTTCCACGTTCGACCTCCTCCTCGGGTCCTGTTCCAGTGATTGGCCGTCGTCCTCACACGGTACTGGACAGGCGATTGCCGTTTTTTGTCACATAAGAGTCACGGCCGCCGCGGTGGCGGCGCGCCGTCGGCGTACAGCCGCCGATACGTGGCGTAGTTCGTCAGGACCTCCCGCACGAACCGGCGGGTCTCGCTGTAGGGAATCGCGTCGACGAAGTAGTCCTCGCGCCAGCCCTCGGCGGCTGCCCACCAGACTTGCGCCAGGTCCTCCCCGGCGTTGTACGACGCGGCCACCGGGGCGAGGTGGCCGTCGAACATGTCGAGGAGGCTGCCGGCGAGCCGGGCGCCGATCGCCGCATTGACGTCCGGCCGCATCATTGCCGCCTCGTCGTCGCTGACGTCGCCGACCCCGACGCGCGGGCCGAGCTCGGCGGCCGTGTACGGCATGATCTGGAACAGTCCGAGCGCGCCGACCGCGGAGCGCGCCCGCGGATCGAAGCGCGACTCCTGTCGCATCACGGCATACAGTATGAGCGGATCGAGGCCGTTGGCCTCTGCCGCCGGCCGTACGTCGTCCCAGAACGGTCTAGGGTAGACGAGCTGCCAGAAGTCGGACGGCAGGTCGGTGGCGGGGCGGCGCAGAAACTCGCCGAAGTGGTTGGTCAGCACGCGCGACACCCGGCCGAAATCCCCAGCGTCGGCCAGCGCCCGCGCGGTCAGGAGCGCCAGACCGCGATCCCGCGACTGTCGATCCAGCAGGCGCAGGAGCGACGCGGCGGCCTCCTCGGACAGTCCGGCCCGTGCCAGGAGCGTCGCGGCACGCAGCTCGGAGGCAACCCGTGTCCTGCGCGACAACGTCAGCGCCGGGAATGCGAGCGGCCTCGGTGGACGCGCGCCCGTGGCGTCGGTGAGCGGGTCTTCGGCCAGCCGGCCTTCTCTCAACCGCTCCGCGGCGCGGACGCCGTAGTAATGATAGGGGTAGCGCGCCGTCAGGCTGCGAAATGCCGTGAGGGCGGCCGGCGTTCGCCCGAGCCGCTGCTCGGCGATGCCCTGCCAGTAGAGCGCCGCCGGCGCCAGGTCGCCTGAGGGGCGGCGTCTGACGAGTCCGCGCAGGTTCGTCGCGGCGCGCTCCAGCTGTCCGGCGCGCAGCGCGGCGACGCCGGCCCGCCACAAGATCGCCCGCTGGTCGTCCGCCCTTCGGGTGATCCGGAAGAGTTCCCGGTAGACGTCGAGCCCGGCCTCGACGTCGCCCACGGCGACCAGATAGGCGCCGAGCAAGGTGCCGGTGTCGCGCCGGACGCCTGCCGGGACGTTCCGGTCACGCCAGAGGTTGCCCCCGAGCGCCTTGACCTCGTCGGTGCGGCCGAGGCGCACCGCGAGGCGGAAACGGATGAGCCGCACCCGGGGCAGCTGCCGGCTCGAGGGATAGCGCGCGCCGAAGTCGGCGCAGCGGGCGATCGCCGCGTCGTTCGCGCGCTGGGCGTAGAGCGTTTCGATTCGCTCGAGATCGATGATCTCGGCCCCTGCTCCACCGGCGTGCGCGTCCGCCCACGCGTCAATCAGCTCGAGCGCCGTGCCGTACCGGGCGGTGCGCCGAAGCCTCCGCACGAGATTTCGAGACTGGTCCGCGGTCATCGGGTCTGGCGCGCGTCCAACGGCGTGCGCCAGACGCCGCTCCGCCGCACGGGCCTCCACGAACGCCGCGGCGGAGCGAAATTCCAGCTGGGTCTCGCGGTAGCGCGCGATCGCACGCGCGGCGTCGCCGTTGGCTTCGTGGATGGCGGCCAGACCCAGTCGGCCGCGGTCGGCGGTTGCACCGGGGCGCGCGAGCCGCAGCAACTCGCGATACCGGCGCTCGGCCCGATTCAGGCCGTTCGCCGTCCGGAGCGCCTCCGCGACGGCCAGGAGTTGGGCCAGGTGAACCCGCGTCGGACGGCCGTCCGTGAGGGCCGTCAGGTAGGCATCCGCGTCGGTGGCCGCGCCCCGGGCCGCCGCCAGGCCGACCAGCCGGTCGAGCGCAAAGGCGCGGAGCGCCGGTTCGTCGTCGGCGATCCCGCGCCAGATCGCTTCGCTCTCGACCGATCGCTCGGTTGCTTCGAGCAGCCGCGCGCGAAGAACCCTGGGTTCGATCGCCGCGCCATCGACGACGGCGCGGGCGTCTCCGAGCCGGGCGAGCGCCTCGTCCACGCGACCGTCGCGCCACAAGACGATCGCCTCAGGAAAGAGGGGAGAGGGGAGTCGCAGCTCGCCAGCGTCTTGACCCGCCGCCGATCCCATCCACAGGCACGTTGCCAGCGTCGCCGCGAGACGGCGTGCCGTGGGTCGCATCCCGGACAGCGTACCATGGCGCGCCGCGATGACGCGCCGCGGCGGCCGATGCCACCGCTCGAAGCAGGGCTGCGGGTATAATCGACCTCTCGCGCGGACCGATCATTTCGACAGGGAGCCTACCGATGTCCTGGTCATCGTCATCATCAACATCGACATCGACATCAACGGTCAGGAAGTTGAGCGGGATTCTTCTGGCCGTCCTCGTCGTGATGGGCAGCGCAGTCGCTGCGCCCGTCCCCCTCGGCGCTCAGCCCCGCGCACCCGAGGCGGCGCGTCACGTCACGGTCGATCCGGCGCTGTTCGACACGCTCGAGTATCGCCAGCTCGATTTCTCGCGCGGTGGACGGTCGACGGCGGTGACCGGCGTCCGGGGGCAGCCCCTGGTCTACTACTTCGGATCGACCGGCGGCGGCGTGTGGAAGACGGTCGATGCCGGCCAGTCGTGGGACCCGGTCTCCGACGAGGCGTTCGAGGCCGGGTCGATCGGGGCGATCGCCGTCGCGGACTCCGATCCGAACGTCATCTACGTCGGAACCGGGTCGGCCTGCCCCCGCGGCAATGTGTCGCCCGGCATCGGAATGTACCGCTCGACCGACGCCGGCAAGACGTGGCGGCACGCCGGCCTGCCCGAAGCCGGCCAGATCGGAAAGATCCGGGTGCATCCGAGAAACCACGATCTGGTGTACGTCGCCGTGCTCGGCAACCTCTTCGGTCCGAGCGCGCAGCGCGGTGTCTTCCGGTCGAAGGATGGCGGAGCGTCGTGGGAGCACGTCCTGGCGGTGAGCGACCAGACCGGCGCCGTCGATCTGTCGATGGATCCGTCGAATCCTCGAGTGCTCTACGCCGGCATGTGGGCGGCGCGGCGCACTCCCTGGACGATTGACAGCGGCAGCATGGACGGCGGGATCTACAAGACGACCGACGGCGGCGACACGTGGAGGCGCCTCGAGGGCGGGCTGCCGACCGACGTCATGGTCGGGAAGACGGCGGTGGCGGTGTCGCCAGCCCATCCGGAGCGGGTCTGGGCGCTCATCGAGGCGGCCGACGACCGGGGCGGCGTCTATCGGTCGGACGACGCCGGGGACACCTGGCAGCGCGTCAATCGCGAGCGGAAGTTGTTGCAGCGCGCCTGGTATTATATCCACATCTACGCCGATCCGGACGATCCGGACACGGTCTACGCGCTCAACACCGCGCTCTACAAGTCCACGGACGGCGGCCGCACCTACGACCGGATCGCCGTGCCGCATGGGGACAACCACGATCTGTGGATCAACCCGGACGATCCGGCGGCGCTGATCAACGCGAACGACGGCGGCGCGAACGTGTCGTTCACCGGCGGGCAGGCCTGGACGACGCAGGGAAATCAGCCGACCGCCGAGATCTACCGGATCACGGTCGACGACCAGTTCCCGTACCGCGTCTACGGCGCCCAGCAGGACAACAGCACCGCGTCGGTCGCGAGCTGGGGCCCCGGCAATTTCTATTCGGTGGGCGGCGGCGAGAGCGGGCACATCGCCGTGGATCCGAGAGACCCGGACATCGTCTTCGCCGGGAGCTACGGCGGCACCATCACCCGGATGAACGTCCGTACGCGGATTCGCGAGAACATCCGCGCCTATCCGGACTCGCAGACCGGACAGCGCGCGGCCGACATGACGTATCGATTCCAGTGGAACGCACCGATCCGGATCTCCCCGCACGACCCGGATGTCGTCTACCACACCTCGCAGGTCGTGCATCGAACACGCGACGGCGGGCATCGCTGGGAGGTCATCAGCCCCGACCTGACCCGTGACGACGGCACGAAGCAGGACTATTCCGGCGGTCGCGGCATCACGCGAGACAACACCGGCGTCGAGGTCTACGGCACGATCTTCGCGTTCGAGGAGTCACCCCACGCGGCCGGATTGCTGTGGGCCGGCTCCGACGACGGGCGCATTCATCTCTCGCGGGATGGCGGTGGCGCGTGGACCGAGATCACGCCACCGGGGATGCCAGAGTTTGGCGTCGTCAACGTGATCGATCTGTCGGCGCACGATGCGGGGCGGGCGCACGTGGCCGTGTATCGGTATCGGCAGGACGACTTCGCACCCTACATCTTTCAGACGAGCGACTACGGCGCCACCTGGGTGCGTCTCACCGATGGGACGAACGGCATTCCGGCCGATCGGTTCGTGCGCGTCGTGCGGGAAGATCCAGCGCGCCGCGGCCTGCTCTACGCCGGTACCGAATTCGGGTTGTACGTCTCCTTCGACGACGGTGCGCACTGGCAGCCCCTGCAGCTCAACCTGCCCGTGACGCCGGTGACCGACCTGGCGGTGCACCAGGGCAACCTCGTTGTCGCAACGCAGGGACGTGCCTTCTGGGTGCTCGACGATCTCACCGTCGTGCGGCAGCTCGCGCCGGGCGCCGACGTCGATGGCCCGCGCCTCTTCGCGCCGGCCGACGCGTACCGCAGCGGCGCCGGCCCTGTGTCCATCTTTCTGTATCTGGACCATTTGGATGAAGCGCCGGATGACGATGCCGAGGTGACGATCGACATCCTCGACGAGGCCGGTCAGGTGGTGCGCAGCTACACGGGCCGCGCAGAAGACGAAGACGAAGACGAAGACGGTCAGGACGCCGACGACGATCCCGACGCCGTGACGCTGAGCGCCGGCTTGAACAAGGTGTCGTGGAACGCGCGCTATGCGTCGCTGTTCGAGATTCCGGAGGGGATCGTCTTGTGGGGCGGATCCCAGGGCGCGCCACGCGTCGTGCCGGGCCGGTACCAGGTGCGGGCGACGATAGGTGACTGGAGCGACACGCACGCGTTCGAGGTGCGGGGCGATCCGCGCCTGGAGACGACGCAGGCGGAGTACCGCGAGCAGGCGGAGCTGGCGAGGGCGGTGGGGCTTCGCATCGCCGATCTCTACGCAGAGCTGCTTCGACTGCGAGAGGTCAAGTCGCAGGCGACCGAGATTGGCGAGCGCCTGGAGCGGGCCGGCCACGGCGATGACGTGGCCGCGGCCGCCGCTGCGTTGAGCGAGCGGCTGACGGCGATCGAGGGCGAGTTGACCCAGCTGGAGGGTGAAGGGGGGCAGGATGCCCTCAATTTTCCTGGACGCCTGGACAATCAGTTCGTCGCGCTCTACAACAGCGTGGCCGAGACAGACCGGCGTCCCTCCGCCGGCGCGCGGGAGCGGTTTGCCGACATCAGGCCCGGTCTCGAGGAGTTGCTCGAGCAGGTCGAGGTGACGCTGGCCACGGAGCTGCCCCGATTCAACGAGCTGGTGCGGAGCACGGGCGTGCAGGCGATCATTCTCAGTCAGGATCCGGACGCGCGGCGTTAGTCGGTCAGCCGTCGAGCGACTACAATAGCAGTCCGGAGCGGACGGCCGCGCCGGACGCCGGCACACGAGGGGCCCCCCGGCCGAGCGGGCGCGACACAGCCAGACTGGAGACGTGAGGTGAAGATGACACCGGGAAAACTGGCCGGCATGAAGGCGGTCTCGAACGGGCGGGGCGTCATCGCGGCGGCCGCCATGGATCAGCGCGGCTCGCTGCAGAAGGCGCTCGCCAAGGCGAAGGGCGGCGACGTCAGTGACGCGATGATGCGCGAGTTCAAGGCGGCGGTGACTGGGGTGCTGACCGGCCACGCCAGCGCGATTCTGCTCGATCCGCAGTGGGGGCTCGAGGCGTCGAAGCAGCGCGCCAAGGACGCGGGGCTGCTGCTGGCCTACGAGGCGAGCGGCTACGACAACACCCAGCCGGGGCGGTTGCCCGGCCTGCTACCCGGCTGGTCGGTGCGCCGGCTGAAGGAGCAGGGGGCGAACTGCATCAAGATCCTGCTGTACTACACGCCGTTCGAGCGCGCCGACGTGAACGAGCAGAAGCTGGCGTTCATCGAGCGAATCGGCGACGAGTGCCGGGCCTGCGATATCCCGTTCTTCCTCGAGCCGGTCGGCTACGACCCGGCGGGCGGTGACGAGAAGGGGCCGGACTACGCCAAGATCAAGCCGGACGTCGTGACGCAGAGTATGGCGGAGTTTACGAAAGATCGCTACGGCGTAGACGTCATGAAGGTCGAGGTCCCGGTCAACATGAAGTGCGTCGAGGGTGCCAAGGCGTTTGCCGGCACGAAGGCCTACTCCCGCGGCGCGGCGCTCGACCATTTCCGCGCCGCGGCAACGGTCGCGACGAAGCCGTTCATCTACCTGTCAGCGGGCGTGAGCAACGCCGAGTTCACCGAGGCACTGGAGCTTGCGGCCGAGTCCGGCGTGAAGTTCTCCGGTGTGCTGTGCGGCCGGGCGACCTGGAAGGAAGGGATCCCGGTCTACGCGACACAGGGGGTGGCGGCGTTCCGGAGCTGGCTCGAAGACGAGGGCGTGAAAAACATCGGCAACGTGAACGATCGGCTCGAGGCGGCGAGTCCCTGGTTTGCCGCCTACGGCGCGTCGTCGGCCGACGCGCTCGCCTGACCGCTTCCTCGCGGCGAAGAAAAGGAGTCTGACTCCTTTTTTCATGTCACCCTCGTACCGGTCGGAGGTTCTCGCCGCGCTCGCGGTGCACGGGCTGCGGCCGGCGCCGTCTACGCCGCCGGCGCTGGTCAAGGACCAAGTCACCGCGCTGTATCTGTACGAGCTGCGCACGCTGCGGGCCGCCATGGTTCGCGGCGACTTTCCGAAGACGGCCTATGCCGATCGTGTGGCGCGCCTGCGCCAGGGCTACGCGCTCATGTCGCTGCCGAGCGAGCGGTGGGTCGAACAGGGGGCAGGGCGTCAGCTGTCGTAGGACAAGGCGCGGTCTTGCCGCTCGTAGGTGCCGTCGCCGCGCGGCACATAGAGGTTGCACCGGTCCATCTCGCCGCCGTAGACGTGCAGCGTGACCGACGTGGCGTCCGGCTGCGCGTTGGCGAGGACGTGGTATTCGAACGGCGGGATCAGCGATCCGGCGTCGCCGACCCGCGCGTCGATCTCGTCCTGCTTGGCAAATGCGTAGACACCGGCCGCCTCGCGCGCCAGGTCGTACCGGATCACCCGCATCCGGCCCTCGGCCACCGCCTCGACGCACCAGATGCCGGCGTGGTCGTGCAGGCCGGTACGCTGGCCTGGGCCCCAGGCCATGACGACGGCCGTGTATCCCAGGTCGGTATTTCGGTGCAGGAGGCGGCGCGCGTACCGCTCCGGGTGCGGCTGCCGATAGCGATCGGCGAGCCGAAGGTTCCGGCGGAACGTTTCTTCGAGCAGGGATTTGACGCGTCGAACGGTTTCGGGGACCGTCGCGCATTGAACGGCCGCGTCCAACTTGGTGGCGAACGCGCGGTCGTCGAGTGAAAGCGAGGATGCGACACTCATGCCCGTCGCAATGCTACCGGATGCCCGGGCGGCCGGCAAACCGAAGGCGCACCCGCCGGTGACTGCGAAGCAGACTGGGCGGGGTAGCTATTGGTCTGGCGGTGGAGGTAGGATGCAAGCCCCGAAGCCCTGCTGACACTGCGAGATGCAGACTCCTAGCTGGCGCCCCTTAAGCTCCTGCTCGATGCAGCACCGCACGCACGCCCGTCCGTGCGGAAGTTGCGGAGTGGCTGGCGTCGCGAACAGCGCCGCGCCGGCGACGAACAGTGTGGCCGCAGCGACGGCGGCGAACAGAGACGCCCACGCCAATCGGCTGCCCCAGACGAACTTCTGTGGATTTCTCGAGACTCCCGCCATCAAGCTCCCCCGTGTCTTCGGAATCCTACTCGACGGACCGGATGACGCAACTGGAAAACCGTTCAGCGTGATCCGGTTGAAAGGATGGGGAGCAATCCTTCCCACTCACGGGGCCGCGGGCGCAGGCCCCAGACCGCTTTGGCGCGGTGGAGGCCTTGCCGGCGGCCGGGACAATCGGGGAAGTGCGATTGCCGCATCTGCGTCCTTGTCAGTAGTTCAAGGTCGTCCAGACGATGTTCGAGCCCCAGACGATGTTGAACCCCCAGACGATGTTCTCGGCCGACAGCTTCTTCCAGACGGTCGACCCGGCATCCTCGACGAACCCCCAGACGATGTTCTGGCCGTCGGCGGTGCCGACGAGGTTGAACCCCCAGACGATGTTGAAGCCCCAGACGATATTCGAGCCCCAGACGATGTTGAAGCCCCAGACGATGTTCGAGCCCCACACGATGTTCGAGCCCCAGACGATGTTCTGTGCCCAGGCCGCCTCGTTCGTGTAGACCGAGAACCCCCAGACAATGTTGAACCCCCAGACGATGTTCGAGCCCCAGACGATGTTCTCGCCGGCGATCGTCGTCGTTTCATCGACCGGGCTGACGAGCCAGGTCTCGCCGACCGGGACCGACGTGTCGATCGACTGCGCGAGCCGGATCGCGCCGGTCGCATTGAGGGCGCCGGCGCCCTGCGTCAGGTAGTCGTACTCAGTGCCGGTCTCGTCCGACATCCGGAAGGCGGTGTATTGCAGCACCGCCTTCGTGGCGTTCGGCGTCAACCCCGCGTTGGCTTCGAGCAGTAGCGCGACGACGCCGGTCGTGACGGCCGACGCCATGCTCGTGCCGCTCAGCATGATGTGACTGGCATCGACCCGGACCTCGGAGTGATCACGATACAACTCGGCCTGACGGAACGAGCTCGAAATCAGCTTGTATCCGGGCGCGACGAGATCGGGCTTCGGATAGGCGTCGTACCAAGTCGGGCCGCGCGAGCTGAAATCGGCCACGCGGTCGTCGCTACGGATCGCCGTGCCGTTCATGTCGAACGCACCCGCCGTGATAGCCGACGGTGCGTTGCCGGGCGACGTGATGCCGGCGTAGCCGACCTCGCCCGTGTCCGGGTTCGCGCCGAAGTTCCCAGCCGACGTGACGACGATGATCCCGGCGCGGGTTGCTGCCTCGACCGCCTGCACGAGCGGGTCGGTCGCGGCGGGTTCATAAATCGGGTGGCCGAGGGACAGGTTGATGATGTCGATGCCGAGCGCGTCCTTGTAGGTGACGGCGAACTCGATGGCGGCGATGACGTTGCCTGTACGACCCGAGCCAGTGCCGTCGAGCACCTTCATGGCGATGAACCGCGCGCGCGGCGCGACGCCCTCGAGGCCGCCGATCAGCCCCGCGACATGCGTGCCGTGGCCGAAGTCATCGCTATCGAACGTATAGTCGCCCGTGCCGCTCGTGAAGTCGTACGAAGCCACGAGTCGCCCCTTCAGCTCCTCGACGCCTTTGATGCCCGAGTCGATGATGGCGATGCCGACGCCGTCACCGGTCACCTCGCCGGTCAGGCCGAGCGTCGCGCGGACCGTTTCGTAGACGACCGCGTCCATGATCAGGTCGTTGCTCGACTGCGGCTTCGCCAATGCATTGACTTCGGCGTTGGTCGAGATCGCGGTGACCGAGGGGTCGGCGTCGAGCGTGGCCAGATCCTCATCGTGGACGACGGCACTGAGCGCACCAATCGAAGGGTAGATGCCGAGCACCGTGTCGCCGTGCGCGGTGAGCGCGGCAGCCAGAGTGTCCGTGTCGCCCGTCGTTTGGATGATGACCTGCTGGGTCGGTGCGCCATCGTCAGAGGTTTCCCGGACCTTCTTGTCGCGTTTCTCGGCCAGCGCAGGGGTCGGGATGGCCAGGACGATGGCCTGGACGACGAGCAGGGCGGTGAGGATGGCGGCCAGGCGCTTCATAAGCATAAATCCAGCGCCTGTATATGCAAATATGTTACCAATTCTTATTAAATCGGCAGGCAGGACTTAAGCGGCTGTTTCATAGATGGTTACAGAAATTCATGCCACACCGTGCCGCAGGGCCAAGACTAAAGATTGTTCAATACCACACCATTTATTTCACTGAAGGAATTTGAATCTACTATGTAACTATAAGTAAATAACTGACTTAGTAATTAGCTACGAATAAAGTACACACTGTCTCGTAACAAGACACTTCTTCGTTACGCCCGGTGCCTTCGCAGCCGTGACATAAGATCGGTGCCGCCGCGTCCGAAGTGGTCGTGCAGTTCCAGGTACTCCCGATAGAGGTCGTCGTAGACCTGCCCGGCGGCGACATCCGGTTGGATGGTCTGCTCGCCCAGGCCAGCCATCTGCTCGACGGCTGCCGTCGGCGAGTCGTAGCCGCCCCGCTCCGCGCCAGCGGCCACCGCCCCAAGAATCGCCGCGCCGAGCGCCGACGCGTTCGGCGAAGCCGCCAGCCGGATCGGCCGCTGCGTGATGTCGGCGTAGATACGCAGTAGGAGCGGGCTGCGCTCGGCGAGCCCGCCCGTCGCGATGAGCTCGGTCACCGGAATCTGCTCCGCCTCGAACGCCTCCAGCACCCGGCGGGTGCCGAACCCGGTCGCCTCGATCAAGGCGCGATACAGCTCGCCGGCCGTCGTCTGCAGAGTCAGGCCGACGAGCAGGCCCGAGAGATCGGCGTTGGCTAGGACGGATCGGTTGCCGTTCCACCAGTCCAGCGCGATGAGGCCATTTCCGCCCGGCGGGGCGAGCGCCGCCTCCTGGTCGAGCCCGGCGAAGTTCTGAGCACGGCCGTCTCCGCCGGGGGTCGTGTGCCGGGTCAGTCCAACCAGCCAGTCGAAGATGTCGCCCACCGCTGCCTGACCGGCTTCGTAGCCGTAGAGCCCCTCGACGATGCCGTCCTGCACGATTCCAGCGACGCCTTCGACAGGCGCATGATGCTCCGCGAGCAGCATGTGACAGGTGGACGTGCCGAGCACGGCCACCATCCGGCCGGGCGATACAACGGTGGCGCCGAGCACGGCGGCGTGCGCATCGATGATCGGCACCGCGACCGGCAGGCCGGCCGGCAGCTGCAGCCGGTCGCTCCAGTCCGCCGTCAGGCCGCCCACCCGCTTGCCGGGCGGTAGGATCTCGCCGGGGAGCTTGTCGCGCACGACGTGACGCAGCCGCGGATCGAGCGCGGCGAAGAACTCCTCCGAGGGGAATCCGCGCGCCCGGCTCCATAACCCCTTGTAGCCGGCGCCGCAGGCGTTCCGGATGAGCGTGCCGGTCAGTTGCGCCGCGACCCAGTCCGCCGCTTCGACGATGCCGGCGGCGGCGGCGTAGATCTCTGGGTCCTCGTCGAGGATCTGTAGCGTCTTGGCAACGAGCCACTCCGACGAGGTCCGGCCGCCGTAGTCCGCCAGAAACGGCTCGCGCCGCTCCCGCGCCACGGTGTTGATCCGGTCGGCCTGCGGCTGCGCGGCATGATGCTTCCAGAGCTTGACCCAGGCGTGAGGCCGGTCGGCGAAGTCGTCGCGGAGACACAGGGCCTGGTGCTCGGCGTCGATCGGTAGGACGGTCGAGGCGGTGAAGTCGATGCCGAGTCCGGCGATTGTCTCGGGCGTCACACCGGCGTCGGCGCGCGCCGCCGTGACGGCGGCCGACATCGACGAGAGGTAGTCTCCGGGGTGCTGCAGCGCCCAGTCGGCACCCAGCGCCGCCCGGCCCTGCGGGAGCTGGCGGTCGAGGACGCCGTGCGGGTAGTTCACCACGGCCGTCGCCAGCTGGCGGCCGGTCGCCAGCTCGACGACGATCGCACGACACGACGCCGTGCCGAAATCGATGCCGACTGAGCAGGGCGGCGTCGCGGCGGTCATCGCCCGTGTCGGTGCTCCGGCGCTTGATGCCGGTCCAGCGAATCGAAGACCTGGCCACACAGATTGACCTGCATGCCCAGCTCGTTGGCCATCGCGGCCTTCATGACGAGCGCGTCGAGCGCCGACGTGTCATCCCGCGCGTAGGCCACCTGGATGTGGTTCGCCTTGTGCTTTGCCATCAGTTGGTCGCGGCCGACGCCGTACAGCACGGCATGCATGATTGGCCACTGCGGCGTCGTCAGGCGCCACCGCCGCTCGGTTTCGTCGCGGGGCAGGCGGACGACGCCGCCGCGCCCGATGTCCATGTGGAGCGCGTCCCGCTCGACGTAGATGCGGCTCCAGACAATCTCACCCGGCTTGCTGATGCCTTTCAGCGTCGAGCCGCCGCGCGGAAAGTACATCGCCGGCTGGCGCTCGCCGACGGCGCCCGCATAGCCGTCGATGAAATGGCTGGCGGGCGCCGCGCCAGAGATTTCGAAGACCCAGACGAATTCATCCACCCCGTGCGCGCGAACAGCTTCGCCCCAGCGCACGTCATGCAGCGTCGTGGACGGGTCGAGGCCCAGCGCCGTCCACACCCGGTGGGTCAGCAGTGCGTCGACGCCGGCGCACTCGTCCACCTCGTTGAAATGGGGAATGGCCAGGCCGTCGAAGACGGGCCGGCCGTCATCGCCGGCCACCGGCGGGCGGTCCGGATTGTTGAGCAAGCCTTCGGCCAGATCCGAGGCGACGCAGAGGTCCTTCAAGCCTTGCTGGTACTGGATGCCGATGGCGGCGCAACCGAACCGGTCGGCCAGTCGGGCCGCCGCGTCGTACATCTTCAGCCCTTCGAGTACTTGCGCCTCGGTCAGATCCTGCTCGGGGTCCGGGCCCAGGACGAACCGCATTCCTCGGTCCCTGAGCCAGGCCAGATGCGCCCGGGCCGTCGCGTCCTGCACCTCGAGCATGGCGGCGTAGAGCGCGGACTGGCTGAGCCGCTCTTTGAACAGGCCGAGGGGGTGGAGCAGGTGGTCGGGCACGATCGCGTTGAACATGCCCATGCACCCCTCGTCGAACACGCCAAGAATCGCCTGGTCGGCGCGCAGACTTGCGCCCAGGGCCCGGCCGCGGGTCTCCGGCTCACGGTGTGCGTCGGACCAGGGGCGTTCGTCGAACGACCGGACGTGGGACAGGTCGTGTGTGATCCGGCCGTGGTCCAGCCACTCGCGGAGCGCACGCGTGGCGAACTCGTCCCTGAACTCTTCGCTCCAAATGCTGCTGTACGGAATGCCGGCCTTGGTGAGCGAGCCGTTCAGGTTGAGCAGGCCGACAAGACCCGGCCACTCGCCGCTCCAGTTGGCCAGCGTCAGGATGGGCCCCCGATGACGGGTCAACCCGGCCAGCACGTGGCTGGTGTACTGCCAGACGGCGGTGGCGACGACGAGCGGGGCCTGGGGGTCGATGCGGCGAAACACCTCGAGACCCCGAGCCTGGCCGTCGATGAAGCCATGGCCGGCGTCAAGGTCTGGCGCGTGGGCCCGACGGGTCTCCCGGCCCAGCGCCGCCATCGCGGCAGCGACGGCTGCCTCGAGCGCCTGCTGGGCCGGCCAGCAGCGGCGGTTGGCGCGGGGCCTCGAATCGCCGCTAGCGACGATGAGGATCGGTCGTCTTTCTGTCATTGCAACGTCATTCATTGACCCGTAAGACTGTTCATGTCGTGTCGATGGACGCCGCCGCCAGCGTGTAGCATACTCGACAGGCGTCGCCGCCGGACACGTCCGGGGGCGTGCTTTTTGCACTGCCGAGCATGCGCAGCCATGCAACAGCACGCCGGTAAGCAATAACCCAATGACCAAGCGGAGCCCTCGTCCAACTCCCGCGAAGCGAGCCGACGCACGGCTGCGTGAGGACGTCACCGAGCCTCGGGCAATCGAGGACCAGCACCAGGACACACGGCGACTGCAGGCGATTGGTCGTCTGGCGGGCGGTGTCGCCCACGACTTCAACAACCTGCTGACCACCATCAATGGCTTTGCCCAGCTCGTGCTCGAAGCCTTGCCGGACGACGATGCGAGGGTCGAAGACGTCAAGGAGATTCTGGGTGCCGGGCAGCGCGCGGCCGAGCTGACGAACCAGTTGCTGGCGTTCAGTCAGCGGCAGATTCTCCAGCCGCAGGTCGTCGACCTCGGATCGTTCGTCAGCCGCTGTGCGCCGCGGCTGCGGGCTTTGGTCGGTGAGCACATCCACGTCAGGGTGGTCCACGATCGGAGCGTGCACCTGGCGCAGATCGACCCCGCGCAGTTCGAGCAGGTGCTCGCCAACCTGGCGACGAACGCCCGGGAGGCGATGCCCGAGCGCGGGCGCCTGACCATCGAGACGGGCGGCGTGCGGCTCGACGAGTCCTACGCGCGCTCCCACCTCGGGGTCCAGGCTGGCTCTCACGTCACCATCGCCATCAGCGACACGGGACAGGGGATCGACGAGGAGACGCGCGGACACGTCTTCGAGCCGTTCTTCACGACGAAGCCTCGCGGCAAGGGGGCCGGGCTCGGATTGTCGACCGTCTACGGCATCGTCACCCAGAGCGGCGGGACGATCACGACCGAGTCCGCGCCGGGGCAGGGGACGACTTTCCGAATTTATCTGCCCGAAGTCGACGCGCCGGCCGACCCGGCGACCGCGCCCGAGGCGTCGAGTGCGCGTCCCCGCGGCACTGAGACGATCTTGCTCGTCGACGACGAGGATTCTGTGCGCCAGCTGGCCCGTCAGCTCCTCCAGAAGAGCGGCTACACCGTCATCGAGGCGTCGGGCGGCGCGGCCGCGCTGCGTGAATGCCGCGCCCATGCCGGCCGGGTCGATTTGCTTCTGACCGACGTCGTCATGCCGGGGATGAACGGTCGGGAGCTGGCCGTCGCCGTCTCCGAGCTCTGTCCGACGCTGAAAGTGCTCTACATGTCCGGGTTCGCCGATCACGCGATCGTGCACGACGGGATCCTGGAGCCGGGGCTCGCGTTTCTGCCCAAACCGCTGACGGTAGAAACCCTCACCCGAAAGGTGCGAGCGGTCCTCGACGGCGCGTGAGCCGTGCCGCCGGGTGCGACCCCCACGCCGTTCCCGAGGTAAGATCCGTGCGTTCGGGCGCCGCCGATGGTGCCGAAGCCGAGGCAGTAGCATATGAGTGACCAACACGCATCAGGTGGGGCCGCGCCGAAAGGGGCGCCGTTCGACCGCTTCGTTCCAGACCTGCTGGAGCATGGCGGCCCGCGGCGCGGCGCGCCGCAGACGCTCGATCGGCGGCTGTTCGTGCAGTTGCAGGTGTTTACCGGTGCGCTGGAGACCGCCCCGTCGGTCGAGGCGGTTCGGCGGAGTGGGCTGGAAGCCGTGGTCTACGCCAACGTGAACGATCCGCGCGGCATCGGCGTGCTGGTGCTGACGGAGGATCCGAGCCACTTTGCCACCGTGGCGCGCGAGTTGTTCCTCGCGCCGGAGTTCACCGCGCTGACGCCCCTTCCGAATTTCACGATGCTTGGTCGGACCTACGCGGGCGGCCGGGAACCCGACGTGGAGGATTTTCTGCTACGCAAGGCGCGGCGGCACGCGCTCAATCCCGAGCTCGAGTGGGCCGTCTGGTATCCGCTCAGGCGCTTCGGCGCGTTCAACCAGCTTCCGCGGGCCGAGCAGGCGAAGATCATGGGCGAGCACGCGATGATCGGGCGCGGCTACGGCGAGGCCGGCCATGCCGTCGACATTCGGCTGGAGTGCCACGGCCTGGATCGGGACGACAACGAATTCGTGCTCGGTATTCTCGGGCCGGACCTGTACCCGTTGTCCAAGCTGATCAAGGACATGCGATCCACGCGCCAGACCTCCGAGTTCATCCAGGCGATGGGCCCATTCTTTGTCGGCCGGGTGATCTATCAGGCGCCGGTGCCGGACTCGGCCCGGACGTCCGCCGGTGGCAGCGGGCACTGACGCACGGGAGGCCATCCATACCACGGGTGAGAGATGCCGACCTGCGCCGAGGTGCTGGCCCGAACACTCAAGGCCGGCGGCGTCACGACGGTCTTCGGGCTGCCCGGCGGCGAGATTCTCGACTTCGTCGAGGCGGCCCGCCAGGTCGGCATCGACTTCGTGCTGACGCGGCACGAGGCGACCGCGTCGTTCATGGCGGATGTGACCGGCCAGATGCTCCGGCGGCCCGGCGTCTGCGTCGCCACGCTCGGCCCCGGCGCGGTGAACATGACGCTCGGGGTCGCCAACGCGTTTCTCGATCGCTCGCCGCTCCTGGCGATCACCGCCGCAACGCCCACGGCTGCCCGGCCATACGCGACGCATCAACAGCTCGATCTGAACGCCGTGTACCGGCCGTTCACGAAGGCGGCGCTGACGCTCGACGGCCGGTCGTCCTGCTCGGCCTCGACCTCGTGCCCGATGACGCCAAAGCCGTCCGCCGTTTCGTCGAGCACCTGGGCGCGCCGGTGTTCGTGACGCCGAAGGCCAAGGGCATGCTGTCCGAAGATCACCCGCAGTTCTTCGGCGTGTGCGCCGGGGTGTCTGGCGACGGCGCTATCGTGGACTTTCTGACGTTGGCTGACCTGCTCGTCGGCGTGGGATTCGAGCCGGTCGAATCGGACAAGCTCTGGCACCACACGATGCCGCTCGTCAACATCGGTCCGCTGTCGATCGCGGCGGGCCGGTTCCGCCCGGTGCTCGAGCTCGAAGGGGCGGTCGGGGAGTCGCTGACGGTCCTGAGCGATGCCGACCTGGGCGGCGTCGAGTGGACCGACGGCGAGCTGACGACGTTTCGACGGCGCCTGGCGTCAATCTTGGAGCCGGCCGCATCCGGGGAGGCCGGGCTGTCGCCCACTGCGGTCGTCCGTCGTCTGCGGGACATCATGCCGCGCGAGACAATTGCGACGACCGACGTCGGGTCCGTGAAGTTCGTGACGTCGCAGGCGTGGACGACCTATGAGCCGATGACCTTCTTCGAATCGAACGGGCTGTCGTCGATGAGCTACGGTTTGCCGGCGGCCATGGCGGCGGCGCTGGTCCATCCCGGGCGTCCGGTGCTGTGCACGATCGGCGACGGCGGATTCGGCATGACGCTGGGCGACGTCGAGACCTGCGTTCGACTCCGGCTGCCGATCGTGATCGTCGTGTTCAACGACGCGTCGCTCAGTCTGATTCAGGAGGCGCAATCACGCCGCGGTCTCACCGAACGCGGCGTCCGGTACGGTGACATCGACTTCGCCGCTGCCGCGGCCGCGCTGGGGGCGTGGGGCTGTCGCGCGGCCACGCTGGACGAACTCGAGGCAGCGGTGCGCGAGGGCCGGCGGACTGGCCGTCCGGTCGTCATCGACGTGCCGATCGATCCGGCCGAATATCGTGAGCATACGGCGCCGCCGTCGGTGCCTGGCATCGGTCACGGCGCATGAGGAGCGAGGAGCGTCGCATGATCGCTGGATGGACGACCGACCGGACGAGGCGGCTGGCATTGGCAGCCGCGCTGTGGGTCGTCGGCTGCGGTGCGCCGCCCGTCGAGTCGCAGCCGGCCAATCCGACGCCGACGCCGACGATTGACGTCGAGGCACTCGACCGGCGTCTCGACGCGCTCGTCCTGCCGGATCGCGGCGACCGTTTAGCGTTGAGCGTGTGGGTCGGCGGACCGACCGGCGAGGCCTGGTTCGCGCGCGACACCTCGACGATCCGGGCGTCGGCCAGCGCCATCAAGACCGCCTATCTGATCGAGCTGTTCGCCGCCTATGCCGGCGCGCTCGACGCGCCGGCGCCTGGCGCGGACGCGATCGTCAACGACGACGCCCACCCGGCCATCGCGCACTTCACGGCGGACGATCGGGCCGACATACGGGCCGAGATCGCCGGTGCGACGATCCGGCGGATCGGGCAGATGATGATCCGCGGCACCGGTGTGTCGAACGCGGTCTACAACGCTGCGGCGAACGTCACGACAGCGCTGCTGGGCGGCCCGGAGGCGCTGACCGGCCTCGTCCACGATCGGGATCCGGCGTTCGGCGGGCTCGCGGTGCGGCGTTACATGCTCGCGGCCCGCGACGTCACCGGCGATAACGAGGCCACCGCGGCGTCGCTGGCCGCGGTGCTGCAGCGCGTGGCCGCACGCGATCTGCCCGGGCTTTCGAGCGACACCGTGACCGCGCTCTGGAAATCCTGCGCGTGCCGGAGGACGACGGCCCTCTGGGGACGCATTACTTCAAGAGCGGATCGCTCGGCAGCGACCCGATGATCCGGATTCGATCGGGCTTCTGGGATGGACCGGAGGGTGTGATCGTCTATGTCGTGATGGCGGAGCAGCCGACTCCCGGCACCCGAACCCGGGACGCAGCGGCGGCGCGCCTCGTCGAGGTGAGCCGCGCGGCCACCGACGCGGTACTCGCGGCCGCCCGCGCGGCCCGCGGCGACTCCCTGAATCGGTCGCGACGCGACGCAACGCGGTCATCCGTGCTTTCTACCCCCGCTTGGGCGCAGGCGGCGGGCGCCACCCAGCAGGATCCGCTCGTGTTCGCCATCACTGGCCAGGCGGCACCTGGTCCGTCACACGGGTCCAACGGCTCGTCCGGCCGAACAACGAAAAGCCCACGTAGCCGCGCAGCTTGAGCCGGCCATCCGCCCCGAGCTCGATGTTGCACTTGTAGGTCTTGCCGTTCTTCGGATCGTAGATGCGACCGTCCTTCCACACGCCGTCTTCGTTCGGCGTCGCCGTCACGCGCTCGAGAATCCGAAGACCCACCACCGGACGCTGCTGGAGCTCAGGGTCGTTGTTGTTGACGTCGCGCCGCTCGTTGCCTCGCTCGTCCAATGGCTCTTCCAACCAGACGATCCGTCCGCAGAGCGCGTCGTCGCACGGCTCGATTCGCACCTGAGCATCGCCCTCCTGGACCAGCCAGAGGCCGGTAATGTCGTCCGCACGGGCTGGAGAGGCCACACCAAGACACAGTAGGACGCAGACCAGAAACAATCGTCGACCTGGCCGGGCACGGGCGGTCGAGCGCATAGCCTCCAGTGTATCTCGTTGCTTGGGTTCACACGTGAGTTCTGGGGTTAGAACAGTGTCGCGGTGATCGGAATATGATCCGAGGCTTGCGAGGCGTTCGCCACGACCGAGGCGTTGGTCACGTCAAGGTTCCGGCCCGTCTCATCGGTCGTCAGGATCCAGTCGATGCCGGTTCCCACCCGCATACCCTCACGGCTCCGTCCGGAGAGCAGCCACGTGTCATGCAGCTGCACCGGACTCACGCCCCCCGAAAGCTGCCCCATCTCGAGAAGGAAGTTCATCGTGTCGCCGCCGTATCTCGAGTTGAGATCCCCCATCACGACCGCCGGGAGACCGGGATACCTGGCGGCCAGCGTGTTGACGAGCTGGATGGCATGCTGGGCTGGGTTGTTGAAGCACAAGTGGGTATTGAAGATGACGAAGTTGACCCCCCGGAGGCTCCGGACCTCGAGGGAGGTGACACCCAACGACCCACCGCAGTCCGTGGGCAGCGTGACCATGCCCTGTCCACCAGCGGAGAGGACGTTCTTCCTCAACAAGATCAGCTCGGCATTCCGAGCGCTCTGTCCGTCGTAGAAGTCGTAGAGGTCCTGCAGGCCGGCTTCGATATCTGCGCGGTGGGTCGACCCGAGCTCTTGCAGGCCCACGATGTCTGCGGCCTCGGACCGGACGATCTGGACAATCATCGGCTTGCGGCTCTCCGGGTCGGGCGCGCCAAAGTTCGCCAACTGCACGTTGTAGGTCATCACCTTGAAGCCGGGCCGAGCCACCGACGGTCCAGCTGGCCCGATGACGATGTCTGGGGGAACAGGCGTGGGCGCCGCCGGACTGTCTCCGTCACAGCCGACAACGCAAAGCACTATCAGGATCGGGAGGTGCTTCGGTCGCATTGGTCGGATGAGCATCGTCGTCCTCGCCTCATGCCTCATGCTTCATGCTTCATGGACGACGGCAGCGACCTGGTTCGGCGCCGAGCCCGCTGCTGGCGCACCAGCGTGACCTCATAGGACCCTGACTCCGCAGAGTCCAGGTACAGACTTCCGTCATGCTGCAATTCGGATGCCGGACCACGGTGCGATCGGAGACCGCCGATTTCAGGAGTCGTTTGGGCTCCGACGCGTGAGGGTATCTCCCAGAGGTGACTCGGTGTCACCAAGGGAGCGCAAGGGGGATCGACGTGGCCCCAAGGGGTTTGTTCGTTATGCAACGCGAGTGAAGCTCATCGTGAGCCCGCCAAGGGGTTCGGTCGACGCTCAGAACCGGAACCCGCTCGCGAAGTGCAGGCGCACCCCGTCGTCCAGCCCATAGGCCAGATCGAGCTTGAGCTGGAACACCGTCGCGATCAAAAAGACGCCGGCGCCGACACCCTGGTGAAACCGTGTCTTCCTGAGCCGCTGGCCCACGTCGTACGCCGCGCCGGTGTCGAAGAACAGGCTCACGCCGGCGTTGCCGATGTCCAGCGGCGAGGTCAGAGGCATTCGGAGCTCCGCCGAGCCGACCGCGACATTGTCGCCGATGAATTGTCCGAACGAGTATCCGCGCACGGTCGTACCGCCTCCGAGGAACGACTGCTCGTATGCCGGAAGCGACCGGTCGGCGCCTTGGTACAGAGCTCGTACGGAGAAGACGGTCTGTCCGACGACACCTTTGTACGCACGCGCCTCCAGGCGCGTCCGGCCTACCGACGCTCCGCCATCGAGCACCTCGAGTCGTCCCCAGCCGGCACTCGCAAAGACGGCGTTTCGTGGAAACGTGGGATCTTCACGGGTATCGACCGAGAGGCTCAACCCATAGCTCACGAACCGATCACGGATCTCGGCAAACTCGACGTCCGTCCACCCGGCCACCGCGTTGAGACGGACGCCCGCGACGATCTCGCGATCGAGGCGAGCCGAGAGTTCGACGCGGCGCTCGTCCACCTCGAAGTGAGGGTTTTCCCGGCTCGACACGGAGGCGCCGGCTCGCAGGTAGTTCGGGAATCCGCCCTCGAACTCCCGTTCCATCTCGAGGGCCGCGCGCTTCGTCCCGCCCCACGTCAACGGCATCGACAGGCGCTCGCCCGCCTCGAACAGATCGATGGTGCTGGCACGCACGCCATACGTGAACCCGTACCCCTCCGAGTACGTGAGCAACGGCATGAACAGAGATTTCCGAGCCAGACGCTGAGCCGTTCGGAAGACGGGATTCGAGCTCAAGCCGGCGGGCCGCTCCTCGACGACGACGATCAGGACGACTTCATCGGTGCTCGTGAAGGACCGGAAGCGCGTGCGGACCTCGACGCGCTCGAATCGGCCACTACCGCGCAGCCGGGCTTCGATTCCCGAGATCGTCCCAGCACCGAGCACCGCGCCGCGGGCGACGCCGGCGAGCCGAATCACCTCCTCATCCGGGATCGAGTGATTGCCGTGGACGCGCAACTCGACGACGACCTTTGACGCCAGAGTCTGAGCCTGAGACTGGACGACGTCGACGCGGGGAGGGAGGTGTGAGGATGACGGCGGCGTTGCCGCCTGGCCGTGGACGGCTGTCGCGAGGAGACAGGCGATCCCGATCTGGACGGCCACGGCGCGGTGCACGGCTATTTCGGTGGCCCGTACGAACGAATCCTGGCGCCGACTTCCGCCTCCTGGTAGTTGGAAAAGCTACGCGTGTAGGCCACATGCAGGGACCCATAGGCCGAGGTCACACCGCCCTGCATCGCGATCTCCTTCGGCAGCCACACCCCGTCGAACGGCTGGCTCATCACCATTGACGCGCGCATCTCGTCGACCCTGACCAGCCAGCGCGCCGGCAGGAAGTCGAACCCGACGTTCTCGAAGGTGAACTTCACGATCTGAAATTCATCTGGGGCGACCCACATCGTCACCAGCGAGGTCTTGGCGAACTTGCCCTCGAATTCCCGCTCGCGCTGTTCCTCTTGGCTCGCGGCGTCCTCGTCCGGTTCGTCATCGGAAAACAGGTGAGTCGGGTAATACTCGATCCGCAGGACCTCGTGCCCGTCGAGGGTTTCTCTGCCCGCAAAGTAGTAGTTGCCGGGCTCGAACGTGAAATCGAAGAAGTACGCCTCGGAGATGAGCCGGGGCTCCGTCGACGCCTCGGCATCCGGATCGCGCAGCGTGGCCTGCTCCTCACGACGCTGCTCGTCGAGCAGCCACTCCTGCTCGTACTCGACTCGTCGCGGCGTGTCGATCGCCACGCCGTCGTAGCGCACCGGGCTTCGAATCAGGGATCCCTCACGGATGTACCAGGTGTACTCGCGGTCGAACCCGTAGAGGTTGACGCTGCCCGGTCCCCGCAGCTCCAGTTGTTCTCGCTCATCGAGGACGTAGTCGTGCAACTCGATCCAGTTCGCGGCGCGGGTCTCGAGCGCCCGTTCCATGAACGCGTCGATATCGTCCTGGGCGCCATTCGCCGAAGCCCGGAGGCCCGATGCCGCCCAGGCCGCAGTCAGTACGCCAACGGCGAGGGTGAACCGGAGTCTGGCAGGGGTGGTCGTCATCGATGCGCCGGGGCAGAAACTGAGGTTGCCTGCGACTTGAGACGGCAACGGCACAGCAGAAGTTCCGGAGTCCAGCCGGCGCCAGGGGATTGTCAAGTTGACGGGCGCCTGCCCCTCCCCTGCCCCACATCTAGACCGCCCTGTGAAACCCGACCGTCGGGTTTCTCGCGGCACTCTGTGAGACGGCAGTGCCGCCAGATGGGATAAGCTGCCCCCCAGTGGAGGGATCATGATGTGTTCCGGCGCGGCTCCTGTGGTTGGGCTCCTCGCCTGGCTGGCGCTGTTCATCCCCGCCGTCGCGGGCGCTCAAGAAAACCGTTCTCCTGAGCGGTACCAGCACCTGGCGCGAGCGCTGTTCGAGGAACTGGTCGAGATCAACACGACGAACAGCGTCGGCGACAACACCGCTGCGGCTCAGGCCATGGCCGACCGGCTCCTGGCGGCCGGCTTTCCCGCCGAGGACGTGCATGTCATCGAGGCGGCACCGGGGAAGGGCAACCTCGTGGCGCGGCTGAGAGGACGCGAGGCGGGGCGGGACCCGATCCTGCTGCTGGCACATATCGATGTCGTCGAGGCGAACCCGGAGGACTGGAATCTCGACCCGTTCAGCTTCATCGAGCAGGACGGCTACTTTTACGGCCGCGGCACCGCGGACGACAAAGATGAATCCGCGATCCACGTGGCGAACCTCATCCGGATGCACGATGAGGGTCTGGCGCTCGATCGAGACGTGATCATTGCGCTCACGGCCGACGAGGAAGGTGGACCCCACAACGGCGTGCAGTATCTCCTCGAGCACCGCCGCGATCTCCTTGATGCCGAGTTCGCCCTGAACGAAGGCGGTGGCGGCGCGCTCAAGAACGGCCGGCGCCTTGCGAACACCGTCCAAGCCAGCGAGAAGGTCTTTCAAAGCTTTCAGCTCGAAATCACCAATCCGGGGGGGCACAGCTCGCTTCCTCGGCAGGACAATGCGATCTATGAACTGTCCCAGGCGTTGGTGCGGATCGGGGCCCACGGATTCCCGGTGATGTTGAACGAGGTGACACGAGCCTACTTCGAGCGCTCCGCCGAGCTGGTTGATGCCGAGACGGGCGCGGCGATGCGGGGGATCCTGGCGAGCCCGCCCGACGCGGGAAGTATCGTCACGCTCGCCGCCGTGCCTGCCTATAACTCACGAATGCGCACCACGTGCGTGGCCACGATGCTGGAGGCGGGTCATGCCCAGAACGCGCTGCCCCAACGGGCGCAGGCGGTCGTGAACTGCCGCATCCTGCCGGGTCAGGATCCGACCGAGGTCCAGGCGGAGCTGGAAGCGGTCGCGGACCAGCCCGGCCTCATGATTACCCCGATGAACTCGCCCACGCCGAGCCCACCGTCCCCCTTGATCGACGAGGTGCTGGGGCCCATCGAACGAATCACGGAAGAGATGTGGCCGGGCGTTCCCGTGGTGCCGACCATGAGCACGGGCGCCACCGACGGGCTGTACCTGCGGAACGCGGGCATTCCGGTGTATGGCGTCTCCGGATTGTTCAGCGATATCGATGACGTGCGATCGCACGGGCAGGACGAACGGATCTTGATCCGATCGTTCTTCGAGGGACAGGAATTCCTGTACCGGCTGGTGAAAGCCCTGGCGTCGGTCGAGTGATCGCGAGCCCGCGGGCGGGCGCGACGTTCGAGCAATCGGCCCGTGCGATGGCGCCGCCGAAACACAGCAGGAGGTTCACGATGCAGCAGCGACGTGCGGGTTCCTTTCTCACCGCGTGGAGCGGGCTTGCGACGCTGCTCGTCAGCGTCGCCACGGCGCCTGCCACCTTCGCGCAGGAGTTTCCCACCTCACCCCCTCCCCGCAACGACATTCAAATCGAGAACCGGGTGCCCGTGCCGATGCGCGACGGCGTGACGCTCTATGCGGACGTCTATCGTCCGGTGCCGGACGGCCAGTACCCGGTCATCGTCTCCCGGACGCCCTATTCGACGGAACGCTTTCCCAGCGCGTATGCGGCAGCCGTGTACTTCTCCCGACGAGGCTATGTCTATGTGTTCCAGGACGTCCGGGGACGACACGAGTCGGACGGCCGGTGGGAGCCGTTCCGGGACGATCTCGAGGACGGCTACGACACTATCGAATGGGCGGCCGCGCAGCCCTGGTCGAACGGGCAGGTCGGGATGGAAGGCGGCTCCTATCTGGGCTACGTGCAGTGGCGCGCCGCCCAGGCCCAACCGCCGCACCTGGTCACGATCTTCCCGCGCGTCGCCTCGACGAGCATCTACCACGACTGGATCACCGTGAACGGCGGCTGGCGTCTCGCCTTCAACTTTGGCTGGGGGCCCGTACGGCAGGAATCGCGAATCATGCAGAACACCGGGCCGCATTCGATGGCCGGTGGAGCCGAAGGCATCGGCTACGACACGGTCATCCGGCATCTGCCGCTCGACGAGATGCAGGGCCTGGTCGGCCGGAACGCCCAGTTTTACAAGGACTGGCTCGCTCACCCCGATTACGACGAGTACTGGCAGAAGGTGAGCGTCGAAGAGCATTTCGACAAGATTGGCGTGCCGGTACACACGATGGGCGGATTCTTCGATATTTTCGCGCAGGGCACGCTGCGCGGTTACGAGGGTGTCAGCACGCGGGGCGCGACGGAGCAGGCCCGCACCGGGAGCCACATGGTCATCGGTCCCTGGGAGCACGGCGTCTCGCAGGTGGTCGGCGAGATGGATTGGGGTGAGGCGGCCGTGGTGGACACCAACGCGCTGGCGCTGCGCTGGTTCGACTACTGGCTCAAAGGCCTCGACAACGGTTTGGACCGCGAGCCGCCGGTGAAAGTGTTCGTGATGGGCCGCAACGAGTGGCGTTACGAGAACGAGTACCCCCCGGCGCGCGCCCAATACCGGCCGCTCTACCTGCACAGCGATGGTGCGGCGAACGGTGCTCAAGGCGATGGCCGGCTGGCGTGGACGCCGCCCGCCGACGGTGCCGAGACCGACCACTATCACTACGATCCTCGGCACCCCGTGCCCAGCCTCGGGGGCGCCAATTGCTGCGGTGTAGCGACCACCTCCGGGGCGCGCGACCAGCGCCCGATCGAGCACCGGTCCGACGTCCTCGTGTACACGACCGAGTTCCTCACGGAGGACCTCGAAATCATCGGCCCGGTCAAGCTCGTGCTGCATGCGGCGTCCAGCGCGGTCGACACCGACTTCGTGGCCAAGCTGATCGACGTCTACCCGGACGGCCGCGCGATCAACGTGGCCGAGGGGATTCTCCCGGCGCGCTACCGCGGCGGCCTCAGCCAGCCGGAACTGATGGAGCCGGGTGAGATCTACGAGATGGAGATCGATCTCATCGGCACGGCGAACCTGTTCCAGAAGGGGCACCGTATTCGCGTGCATCTGACCAGCAGTCACTTCCCGCAGTTCGCCCGGAACTTGAACACCGGCGAGCCATTCGGGACGGGCGACGGGATGGCGGTCGCCGAGCAGACGATTCATCATTCGGCAGACCGACCGTCGCATCTGATTCTGCCGGTCATTCCGTAAACGTGTGGGCCAACGCCTTGAATGTGTGCACCTGTCAACTCGATAGTGTCCGCTCGGGGCGGCATGCAGGCCGGCGTACCGGCCGCCGATAGTCGTCGTATGCGACTGCTTCCGGCGATTTTCGTCTGCGTCATTTGCGTCACGGTGCTCCTCGGGTTCGATGCGTGGCCGGCGACGGCCCAGGACACGGCGCTACGGCTCGAGGTGTCGCACCGTGCCCGGTCGATTCAACCGGGCGAGGCCGTCCGGGTCACGGCGACCTTCTCCCGACCGGTGCGCGCCGTGCGCGCCCGGGTGTTCGACCGGGCCGTGCTGTTTCAGCCGACGGGCGACCGCCGAATCTGGGAGGGTCTGGTCGGAATCGATCTGGACGTGGCCATCCGGGAGCATCTGCTGGCGATCGCCGGCACGGCGCCGGATGGCGCCGCGGTGCAGACGCGATATCCGCTGGCAGTGGTTTCCAAGGCGTTCGCGACTCGCCGTCTGACGGTCGCACCCGAATACGTGACGCCGCCCGACGACGTCGTCGAGCGCATCCAGCGGGAAGCGGCGCGGACCACGCAGCTCTTCAAGACCCAGACTCCGGAGCCGCAGTGGTCCGGTCCGTTCCTGCGGCCCGTGCCGGGCGAAGCGACCAGCGCCTTCGGACGCCGGAGTGTCTTCAACGGCGAAGCACGGAGCCCGCACAGCGGCGCCGATTTCCGTGCAGGCCAAGGGACGCCCGTGCAGGCCCCCAACGGGGGCACGGTCGTGCTGGCGGGCGACCTGTATTTTTCCGGCAACTGCGTCATCCTCGATCACGGCTTGGGGCTGTATTCCTTCTTCGCGCACCTATCGCGCATCACGGTCGTGGAAGGGGACCGCGTCGCGGCCGGCGACCTGCTCGGCCACGTCGGGGCGACCGGGCGCGTCACCGGACCGCATCTGCACTGGACCGTGCGGTTGAACACGGCGCGTGTCGATCCGCTGTCGCTGATCGCCGTCCTGGCGAGCGACGCCGCGTCCTGAGTCCCGTGGGGCTCCGCCCCGCACCCCGGCTCGGTCGCTCGCGGGGGCCCCATCGCCCCGCGCCGCTCTCTCGCGGGCCGGCTTAGCTACGCTAGTCTCGCAGCGCGGTACGTGGACTCCGCCCTCGCACAGGGCTCTCGGCTCTGGGCTCTCCCACGCCGCGGGTCCTGCCGCCAGCCTTTCCCCACAGGCGCTCGGGAAAACGCACGTCGACTTCCCGCCAGGTCGCTTGCCGAGGCGCTCGCGGACGAGTGATGATAGCGTCCGCGGTGGCCCCCGATGCCTCAGACGATCGCGATGACGATGTTGCGCACGCCGCTAGGCGAGGTCCTCGCCGGGACGTCCGCGCGGGGGGTCTGCGCGCTCGAGTACCCGCGCCCTACACGGCGCCGGATGCTCGAAGCCCGCCTGCGCCGGTGGTTTCCGGATGCCGAGATCGTGGAGAGGCCGCACCGGACCCACGTGGGCCGATCGGCGACTGGCTCGATCGGTACTTCGCCGGCGCGCGGCCCCCGACGTCCGACATCCGCCTGGATCTGCGCGGGACCTCCTTCGAGCTGTCCGTCTGGCAGGCGCTGCTCGATATCCCGTTTGGCCGGACGGAGTCCTACGGCTCGCTGGCGCGGAAGCTGCGGTGCCCGAACGGCGCCCGTGCCGTCGGTCTGGCGGTCGGCCGAAATCCTGCGAGCATCATCGTCCCGTGCCATCGCGTATTGGGTGCGGACGGATCGCTGACCGGGTACGGCGGCGGTCTCGAGCGGAAGCGCTGGCTGCTCCAGCACGAAGGCGTGGCGTTCGACGCGGAACCGCGGCGCCTGGCCTTTTGAGCGTCACATCGAATGACGATGAGCAGCCCGGGTGAAAGTCCCGCTGCATTCGACCACCGATGCATCCCGCCAGGGGCGGCGCTGGGCGTTGCCCACGATGGGTCAAACCTCCCCGGTATGTTCCCTCCTCGCGCCGTGCCCCAGGCGACCGTGGCTTTGGCGCAGAGGGGTCTCGGTGCGACGCGGGGCTTTCACCACGGGCTGTTAGGAACCGAATGCAGCGGGATTTTCATCACGGGCTGCTAGGCCACGGGGTGCTGCGCCTCGGGCTGCTGGGGGCAGCGTGTTTGGCTGGCCTGACCGGCGGCGCGGCCGCGCAGTCCGGCTCGACCGGGACCGCGCCGTTTCTCGTCCTCCGGCACGCCACGCTGCTGGCCGGCACCACGCCGTTCCCCGGCGTGGACCGCGCCGTGGTCGTCGAGGGCAGCGTCGTTCGGTGGGTCGGCGCCGACGCCGATCTGCGCCTGCCCACGGATGCGGCAACGCTCGACGTCGGCGGCCGCGTGGTCATTCCGGGGCTCATCGATCTGCATCAGCACGCGGCCAGCGTGTCCCCGGTTCCCTCACAGTGGCTGTCCCATGGCGTGACCACGGTCCGCGATCCGGGCGCCGACCTCGTCCGGGCGCGCCGTACCCGCGCCGCGATTGAGGCAGGCCAGACGATGGGGCCTCGACTGTTCGTGGGGCTGCTGCTCGACCTGGCGGCGGGGCAGACGCGCGGGTCGGTCCGACGCGACATCGCCGCGGCGGCGGCCGCCGGGATCGATTTCGTCAAGCTCTACATGCGCACGCCGCCGGCCCACGCGCAGGTCGCCATCCAGGAGGCCCACGCCCGCGGGCTCCCGGTGACGTGGCATCTCAGCGTCCCGCTGTCGCGGGCCCTCGACTTCGGTGTGGACGGCGTCGAGCACCTGTACATCTTCCGCGAGTTGCTGCCCGAGTGGTCGGGGACGGCCCCGGCCACGACGGCGGACGCATTTCTCCAGATCTATACGCGCTGGGCGGATCACCTGGATTCATCGTCCGCGCGGTCGGGGCGGCTCCTGCAACGGCTGGCGGCGGCGGGTACGGTCTGGACGCCGACGCTCGTGCTCGGCCATCGCCTGGCCAGCGGACAGCTGCCGCTGACGCGCGGCTGGAGCGCCGAGGACCGCACACGGGCGCTGCGTGGATTCGACGCGGCGTGCCGCATGGTCGGCGAGGCCGCCCGTCGAGGGGTGACGATTGGCGCCGGTACCGACACGGAAGATCCAGGCGACCTGCACGAAGAGCTGGCGCTGCTCGTGCGCTGCGGGCTGAGCCCACGCGCCGCGCTCCGCGGCGCGACGGCGACGGCGGCCCGCGCGCTCGGCCGTGCCGACACGCTGGGGGCGATCGACGTGGGGCAGTACGCCGACGTCGTGGTCTTGGAGGGCGACCCCAGCGAGGCGATCGAGGCGACGGCGCGGATCTGGCGCGTTGTCAAGGACGGTCAGGTCTACGACCCGGTCCGGCTGCGGGCGGCCGGGCGCTGATGGGTGACGGCTGATGGATGTCGGATGATCGATGATCTTGGAGGTGAAATCATGAAGACGCTCAGGAACCTGACCCTTGCGCTGACGCTGATCGGGCTCGCGACATCCGCGACCGCGATCGCCCAGTCCGTATCGTCGGAGTTGAGCACGCTGCCGGTGCTGCGGACCTACTCCAACCATCGCGTGTCGAGTCACGACCCCACTGGCGCGAACGACGATGGCAACTGGCAGAATCCGATCCGCGCCGGTGAGACGCGGACAATCGCCGAGATCGACGGCCCGGGGATCATCAGCCACATCTGGATCACGATCTCCACGCCGGAGAGTTACCACCTGAAGAAGATCGTGCTGCGGATGTTCTGGGACGGTGAGGCGACACCGAGCGTCGAGGCGCCGATCGGTGACTTCTTCGGATTGGGGTTCGGCGAGTATTTCCTCTACGAATCCGCCGTGTTGTCGGTCGGTTCGCAGCGGGCGCTGAACACGTTCTTCCCGATGCCGTTCCGCCGCTCGGCGCGACTCACCGTGACGAACGAAGGGGACGAGACGGTCAGCGCCTTCTACTACAACATCGACTACGAGCAGCACGAGCAGCTGCCGGACGACATCGGCTACTTTCACGCGCAGTATCGCCAAGGGACGCCCAACCCGGGTTGGACGACCGACTGGACGCTGAACGGCGACGACCGGGTCAACGCGCACCGCAACCTGGATGGTGTTGACAACTACACGCTGCTCGACGCCACCGGCCGAGGCCATTACGTCGGCGTGACCCATAGCATCCTGCAGAATCAGGGCGACTGGTGGGGTGAAGGCGACGAGATGATCTTGATCGACGGCGACACGACGCCACGGATCATTGGCACCGGCTCGGAGGACTACTATCTCGGCGCCTGGTGCTACGGCGGGTGCGGGATCAGCCCGTTCGGCAACGCGCGGCCGACCTTCGCGTTCCAGCGCTACGGGAATCCGGTGAACGGGGGCGACGACCGCGGCGCCAAGTGGATGGTGTACCGGCTGCACACCGAATCGCCGGTCGTGTTCCAGGACTCGATCAAGGTGACGATCGAGCACGGCCACGGGAACCACCGCGCCGACAACTTCTACACGGTCGCCTACTGGTACCAGGTGGAGCCCCACGGCGCGTTTCCCGAGTTGCCGGCTGTGGCCGACAGAATCCCGCGCCAGTTCGAGACCGGCGGACCGACGATGGGAAAGCCATGAGCATCAGGTGGTTCTTCGCCGGTGCCCTGATCTGTGGCTGCCTGGTGTCCTCGGTGCGCGCCGATGAGCCGGTCGAGGTTCGTCAACTCGTGACGTTCCGGTTCCAGCCGGGGCGGACGGCCGATGCATTGGAGCTGTTTGCGGAGGTCCTCCGTCCGATCTATCGAAGCACGGCGGCGCTGCTGCGCTTTCGCGGATATCGCGAAGCGGAAAGTCCCGAGCCTCTCGATCTGATCGTCGTCAGCACGTTCGCGGGGATGGCGGGGATGGATGCGGCCAACGCCCAGCAGCGCGCGGCCGCAGAGGCTGCCGGCACGAGCATGGGCGCGCTGTACGGGCGCCTCGGGAGCTTCGCGCAGTTTCACCACGATCAGTTCGTGGAGATGATGCCCGGCCTGGTCCGGCCGGGCAGCGCGTCATCGTCCGCGCCGTTGCTGATGCTCGAGTCGGTTGGCCGTGCGGTGAGCGCAGCCGGCCCCGGCCCTGGCGATCGCCTTGTCTCACCCGGTCCAGACGGGATACGGTCGAGACATGGCTGAGTCGGCCGGCGCCACGGTGGCAGCTGCCACGACCGTGTTCCGCGCCCGGGGGATCACGAAGATCTACAAGCATGGGCGAAGTGGACGTGCATGCCCTGCGGGGCGTGGACCTCGAACTGGGCGAGTCCGAGTTCCTGGTGCGAGGTCGACGGCGTCGAGGTCGTGGAACCGCCGACGTGATAGCGTCACGCGTGCCGAGCCCTTCGGCCTGGGCGTCGGCCGTTCGTCGTCAGGCCGGCCCACCAACGAAGGAGTGATGTCGTGATCCGAGTGTTGAGCCCCGTCATCGCCGTGGTCGTGGCGTTCGTCGGCCTGGTGCCGGCGTACGCGCAGCAGGAATCCGCGGAGTCTCCTGCCCGGTTGTTCGAAGGGACCGGCCCGCTCGAGTTTCCGATCACGACGGATTCCGAGACCGCGCAGACCTATTTCGACCAGGGGCTTCGCCTGGTCTATGGGTTCTGGCGGTCCGAGGCGCGACGGTCGTTCGAGGAAGCCATTGACCGAGATCCCGAAGCGCCGATGGCCTACTGGGGCAAGGCCTTCGCCTACGGTCCCTACCTCAACAATGGTCGGCCCTCGGCCGACGACATGGAAACGGCGTACGAGGCGATCCAGGTCGCACTCGAGCTCAAGGACCGCGGGAGCGACAAGGAGCGCGCGTTCATCGAGGCGCTCGCGACGCGGTTCGACGAGGATCCGGAGGTCGAGCGCCAGCCGCTCGACGATGCCTATTGGGCGGCGATGCGGGAGGTGGCCCGCCAGTTTCCGGACGACCTCAACGCGGTCACGCTGGCCGCGGCTGCCTACATGAACACGACGCGGTGGGATTATTGGACCAAGGCCGGCCAACCGAAGACGCCGGACACCGATCAGTTCGTGGCGATGATCGAGTCGGTGCTGGCGCGCAACCCGAATCATACTGGCGCGATTCACTACTACATCCACGCCGTCGAGGCGTCGGCGAATCCCGACCGGGCCGTGCCCTACGCCGATCGCCTGGGACCTGTCGCGTCAGGGATCGCACACCTCGTGCACATGCCGTCCCATGTCTACATCCGCGTCGGCGAGTACGCGAAAGCCGCAGAGTCCAACCGCCTCGCGGCCATCCGGGACGAGGCATACATCAGCGACGTCGACCTACGGTCTCGCTATCCGACCGGGTCGTATCTGCACAACGTCGAATTCCGGTGGTCGGCGGCGTCCTTCGATGGGCAGAAGCGGACCGCGATAGAGACGGCCGAAAAGCTCTTTCACAAGGTCGTCGAGCTCACGCCGATCGACCGCCGTGGATACGGTGCGCAGCGCAGGATGTCGGCCCGATTGTTCGCCTACATCAGGTTCGGCGAATGGGACCAGGCGCTCCGCGTCGCCGAGCCGCCGGAAGGCGAGCTGTTCTCGACGGCGATGTGGCATTACGCCAGGGGTATCTCGCTGGTGGGCAAGCGCGATTTCGGCGGGGCCCGCTCGGAACTGGCGACGCTCGACGGGTTGATCGAAGATGGCGATGTCCTCAACGAGAACGTAACGAGCATCGCCGCCAACGCGCTGGCGGGGGAACTCGCCGCCCAGGAGGGCCGCGTCATGGTGGCCGTGGAGCATCTCGAACGAGCGGTCGAGCTGCAGGATGGTCTGCGCTACGCCGAGCCACCGCCCTGGTACTACCCGGTACGCCAGTCCCTGGGTGCCGTGCTGCTCGATGCCGGTCGTGCGTCAGACGCGGAAACGGTGTACCGCCGCGACGTCGAGGTGCAGCGCGACAACGGGTGGGGGCTCTTCGGTCTTCTGCAGAGCTTGCGCGCCCAAGGGAAGATGGTCGAGGCGGCCGAGGTGGAGCGCCGATTTCGCGACATCTGGGCGAAGGCGGATACGGTCCTGACGGCTTCGCGGTTTCAATAGGTGCGCGCGGCGAGAGTTCGACGGCCCGTGAGTCCAGAGGAATGACGGCAGCTGACCGTGAGGCGCTGGTCGAGTTCACTCGCGCCCTCGTACGGACGCCGAGTGTGCTCGGCCACGAGCAGGCGATGGCAGCGCGCGTCCGGGAGGAAATGGAGCGCCTGGGCTTCGACCGTGTGACGACCGACGAGGCGGGCAACGTGGTCGGCGTCGTCGAGGGGCGCGCAGACGGTCCCGTGCTCCTGTTCGACGCGCACATGGACACGGTCGATGTCGTGCCGCGTGAGGACTGGACGCGCGATCCGTTCGGCGCAGTGCTCGAAGGCGATCGCCTCTACGGGCGGGGTAGCTCGGACATGAAGGGCGCGCTGGCGGCGATGGTCCACGCCGTCGCCGGGCTGGATCGCGAGGCGACGGCCGGACGCGCCGTCGTGTCGGCCTCCGTGGGCGAGGAGCTGATCGAAGGTGCGGCGCTCCGTCACGTCATGCAGTCGATCCAGCCCGATTTCGTGGTCATCGGGGAAGCCTCCAAGCTGCACCTCGTGCGCGCCGGCCGCGGCCGGGCGGAACTGGTCGTCGAGACGCACGGCCGGCCGTCGCACGCGTCGACGCCGGACCGCGGCCTGAACGCCGTGCACGTGATGCGGGAGGTGATCGCCAAGATCGAGGCGTTGCCGATGCCGACCGACCCGTTCGTCGGGCGCGGAGTGATGTGCTTGACCGACCTGATTTCCGTGCCGTACCCGGCGCACTCGGTCGTGCCGAGCGGCTGCCGGGCGACCTACGAGCGTCGGCTGTTGCCGGGCGAGACGCAGGAGGGTCTGCTCGGCGAGATGCGCGAGGCGTGCGCGCGGGCGGGGGCGGCGGACACGACGCTGCGCCTGGCGACGACCGACTACCAGAGCTACACCGGGATGCGCTGGGACGAGCCGAAGTGGTACGCGCCCTGGCGGACCGACGAGTCGCACGTGCTCGTGCAACAGGCGCTCGGCGGGCTGCGACGCGCCCGGCTCAATCCCTCGATGCGGAGCTACCAGTTCTGCACGAACGCGGCCTACAGCGCCGGTGTCGCTGGGGTCCCGACAATCGGCTTCGGCCCGTCGTCGGAGCACCACGCGCACGTGTGCGACGAGTATCTCGAGGTGCGCCAACTGACCGGCGCGGCGGCGGGCTACCGGGCGATCGCCCAGGCGATGCTCACCCGGTCGATCGCCTAGCAGCCCGTGGTGAAAGTCCGCATTAAGGATCGACACGATCGATCCCCCGTACTACACTGACACGCATGGCCATGGGTAAACGACGTCGCCTGGCACGGCAAGCGTCGATGTGGATTCCGGCGAGCGACCTGCCGCGCAGCTCGGCGCATCCGTTTTATCGGCGGTTGAATCGCCTCCTCGATGACGCGGGCTTCGATGCGTTTGTCGAGGCGCAGTGCGCCCCGTTCTACGCGCCGGTCCTGGGCCGGCCGAGTCTGGCGCCGGGGCGGTACTTCCGGCTGCTGTTGCTCGGCTACTTCGAAGGCCTCGATTCGGAGCGCGCGATGGCGTGGCGGGCGGCGGACTCGCTGAGCGTGCGCAGCTTCTTGCATCTGGAGCTGCACGACCCCGCGCCCGACCACTCGACGATCTCGCGCACGCGGCGGTTGATCGATCTGGAGATGCACACGGCGGTGTTCACGTGGATTCTGCAGCGGCTGGCCGACGGCGGCTTGGTCACGGGACAGACGATCGGGATCGATGCGACGACGCTCGAAGCCAACGCGGCCTTGCGGAGTATCGTGCGCCGCGACACGGGGGACACGTATCAGGCGTTCTTGACGAAGCTCGCCCAGGCCTCGGGGATTGCGACACCGACGCGCGCGGACTTGGCGCGCCTGGATCGCACGCGACGCAAGAAGGGCTCGAACGACGACTGGACGCATCCGCACGATCCCGACGCGAAAATCACCAAGATGAAAGATGGCCGGACGCACCTGGCCCACAAAGCCGAGCCTGCGGTGGATCTCGACACCGGGGCCATCGTCGGGGTGACGGTGCAGCCGGCAAATGCCGGGGACACGACGACCCTGGTCGAGACCCTCATCACGGCCGCGGAGCAGATCGAGACGGTGCAACCAGCGGCTGACACCGTGCGCGAGCTGGTCGGCGACAAGGGGTATCACAGCAATCAGATCTTGGTGGACCTGGAGGCGGTCGGCGTGCGCGCCTACCTTTCGGAACCCGATCGCGGGCGGCGGACCTGGCGCGGCAAGACCACGGCCCGCGACGCGGTCTATCGGAACCGCCGACGCCTCCGCGGGGCCCGGGGCCAACGACTCTTGCGCCAACGCGGTGAACGGCTGGAACGCCCCTTTGCGCATCTGTACGAGACGGGCGCGCTGCGGCGTGTTCATCTGCGGGGGCACACCAACATCCTGAAGCGCGTGCTCGTCCACACCGGTGGCTTCAACTTGGGTCTGCTCATGCGTCGGCTGATCGGCGTCGGCACGCCACGGGGCCTGCAGGGCCGCCTGGCCGTGATCACCACGTTCATCGAGCTCGTGTGGCGGCTCTGGACCGTTCCGGCGCGCCTCTGGACGCCTGATCCACGTCGTTCACCCGTCGCCGGCGAAGCGACCGCGCGGGCCGAGTACGCCAGCGTCAATCTCCAAATGAGCCCTTCCACCACGGGCTGCTAGCAGCCTGTGGGAGACCCCCCGGCTTTGCCGGGGCGGCGCCCAGCGTTTGACAATTCCGGGAATGAAATGAGGAACTCCCCGACGTGAGCCGGCAAAGCATCACGAAAGGGAGTCCCCATGACGCACTACCGTAGTCTAAACCACACGAAATGGACCTGTCAGTATCACGTGGTGTTCATCCCAAAATACCGGAAGAAAGCGATCTACGGGTCGCTGCGTCGGTACCTGGGAGAGGTGTTGCGCCGTTTGGCGCAGCAGCGCGAGAGCGCGGTGGAAGAAGGGCATCTGCTGGCCGACCACGTCCACATGATGTTGTCGATCCCGCCGAAGTACTCGGTGGCGCAGGTGATCGGGTACATCAAAGGGAAGAGTGCGATCTACATCGCCCGGGAATTCGGGGGCCGGCCACGCAACTTCGTCGGGCAGCATTTCTGGGCGCGAGGGTACTTTGTGTCGACGGTGGGTCGAGACGAGCGGGTGATTCGCGCGTACATCCGGGAGCAGGAACTGGAAGACCGTCGACAAGACCAACTCCGGTTGGATGAGGGCGGCCACCTGTAAAGGTGGCCCAAGTGGCCGCGCGTCGCGGCCACGTCAGGCCGCTTTGAGCGGCTCACAACTAAAGCCCCCGGCTTTGCCGGGGGATACTTACCCGCCCGCCGCGGGCGGTTCGGGGCGAAACCCGCAGCAGCGGAGCGTCAGGCCGCGCACGGCGCGGCCCTGAGCGATGCCCGAGCGGTGCGCCCCATTCGGGGTCCCCGCGAGCGACCGAGCCGGGGGGTGGGGCGGAGCCCCACAGGAATCAGGCCCCGAGGCGGTGTCGGTACTTGCGCAGCAGCTCGTAGGCGACAACGCCGCCGGCGGTCGCGACGTTGAGCGAGTGCTTCACGCCCAGCATGGGCAGCCGCACGTGCGTGTCGCATCGTTCCAGCAGCTCCGAGCGCAGTCCCTCGACCTCGTTCCCGAACAGGACGCAGAGCGGAAACCTCGGTTCCCAGTCGAACAGATCGACGGCCCGCACGCTCGTTTCGATTGCCGCAAGCTCGACGCCGTCCGTGGCGAGCCGTTCCAGCAGGCCCCGCGGATCGGCGCACCGGCTCCACGCGACCGCCGCTTCCGCGCCGAGCGCGGTCTTCGCGATCTCGCGGCTTGGCGGATGACCCGTGTAGCCACACAGATAGAGGTGGTCGAGTCCGGCGGCGTCGGCGCTCCTGAAGAAGGCCCCGACGTTGTACAGGCTGCGGACGTTGTCGAGGAGCAACGACACTGGGAGACGGTCGATGCCTGCGTAGGCGGACGACAGGGTCGTGGCCGCGTAGGGCAGGTGCTCGGTCACGCAGTCATCCGGTCATGGCGGCGGCGTCACGCGATGATCGCACGCAGTCCCCGGGCCAGCCGCGAACAGCCCTCGGCCGCTTCCCGCGCGTCTACGGCGCCGTAGGAGATGCGCAGATAGCATCCATCGGCGAGCCCGAACGCGCTCCCGGGAATGACCGCCACCCGATGCTCGTGAATCAAGCGTGTAACGAGGTCGAGCGAGCCGATCGGCGCCTGGATGCGGGCCAGGAAGTACATCGCGCCGTCGGCGTCCGGCAGCGTGCACAGGTCGGAGACGTCGGCCATCGTGTCGCGGACGATGCGCCGCACTTCGGCCAGCTCGGGCAGACGTTCTCGGCAATAGGCCGCACCGACCGACAGCGCGCCCGCTGCGGCATACTGGCTGGCGGCCGGCGGACAGACCAGGATGGTGTCCTGAATCTTTTCGACCGCACCGGCCAGCGCGTCCGGGACCACCATGTAGCCAATCCGCCAGCCAGCGAACCCGAACGCCTTGGAAAAAGAATACAGCGAGATGGTGTGCGATCCGGCGTCGGGGAGGCTGCCGGGGGAGAAGTGGGTGGCGCCGTCGAAGAGGAAGTACTCGTACGGCTCGTCCGAGATGTGGAACAGGCCGCGATCGCGGCACAGCGTGTTGACGGTCCGCAGCGCCGCTTCCGGATAGACCACGCCGGCCGGATTGTTCGGGGAGACCGTCACGACGGCGCGGGTCCGCGGCGTGATTGCCTCCTCGAGAGCGTCGAGGTCGAGCTGGTAGTGCTCGTCGGTCGGGACCAGCACCGGCCGGCAGCCGGCCATGACGACCGCCGTCTCGTGATTGAAGTAGAACGGGACAGGCAGCACGATCTCATCGCCCGGATCGGCGATGGCCAGAACCGCGTTGACGAAGCCCATGTTGCTGCCCGCGGTCACGACGACGCGGCTCGCGGGGTGGACGGTGATGCCGTTGTCCCGCTCGAGCTTGTCCGCCAACCCCTCGACGAGTGGGCGCAGGCCGTCCACCGGGCCGTAGCGATGCAGCTCCGGCGACCCGCCCGCACGGGCCAGCGCCTCGGCCGCCGCCGTCGGTGGCCCGAACCGGACCATGCCCTGGCCGAGCGAGATGGTGCCTGGCGTGGATGCGATCAGCCGCTCGATGACGGCGACGACCGGCGGGCGGATCGCCTCGATCCGGCGGGTGTCGGATCGGTCAGTCTTCCGCGTCATCGTCATCGCGGTAGCCCCGCGCGCGCCGACGCGAACCGGAGGCGGCCCTTCCACCAGTCAGCGTCGTCCGGGCTGGCCGGCCCCAGGCGCCCGCGGGCCGACTCGAGCAACTCGGCGGGGTCGTAGACGATGCCCGCCTTTACGACGACGCGCACCCGTCGGGTCACGCGAATGTCCTGCAGCGGATTGCCGGCGACGACAATCAGGTCGGCCAGCTTGCCCGGCTCGATCGTCCCTAGCCGGTCGCTCACGCCGAGCGCCCGGGCGCCGTTGATCGTGCCGATCTTGAGCGCCGCCGCTTCGGGAATGCCGGCCAGGACCATCGCGTGCAGCTCCCGGTGCGATCCGAAACCGGAGAAGAACTCCCCCCAGCTGGGGTGGTCCGTGCCGAGCGTGATCAGGTCGGCGCCGCCCGCGTCGTAGAACGCCTTCAAGGTCCGCCGCTTGATCCAGTAGATGCTCTCGAACTGGGCGCTGACGCGGCGAGGTAGACGCGATTCGACGACGCGTCGTGCGTACGGCGTCAGCAGTGCCATCTCGTCGGCCCAGTACTCGTACACCGCCGGCTCGCGCTCCCCGAAGTATCCGTAGGCGGTCAGCGTGGGGTCGAAGAACACCCGGTGGCGGAGATACTGCTGGATGATCGCCGCGACCTCTGGGCGCGCGGCGTCGAGCACCTCGAGCGACGCGAAGGCCGATCGATCGGGGGTGAGGGCGTCGCCGCCGAGAAAGTGCTCGATGCGATCGATGCCCATGGCGATGGCATCGCGCGGATTGACCGAGTTCCGGTATCCGGACCCGAGATGCCCGGTGACCGGCAGGCCGTGAAGGTGTGCGCGCCCGATGAGAGTGTCGAGATGCTCCGGACGGATCCCCTTCGCCTTGAACCCCCGTGCGCCCTTCGCTGCCCAGGTGTCGACGTCGCGCCGAATGTCTGCTGCGGTGACGTCGCCGTCCCGCCAGCCGGGCCGAGCCGTCCCGAAATAGGGTCCTGAATTATAGAGGCGCGGCCCGATCTGCTCCGCGGCGTCGAGACGCAGCCGCACAGCGCGCATGCCCTCCGGATCGACCTCACCGCCCGGAAACGTCGAGGTGACGCCGTTCGCCAGGAAGACCAGCGGGTTGACGTCGTACTCGTCGACCCGGCCTTCGCCGAACAGGTCCACGGCGTAGTGGGCGTGCAGGTCGAAGAGTCCCGGAAGGATCGTCTCGTCGTCCTGAAGCGTGATGACGGTCACCCCTGCGCGTGGGGCGTCGCCAAGCTCCGCATCGACCGCCAGGATGATGCCGTTTCGGATGAGGAGACCCGAGTTGGACCGGATGCTGTCGCCCACCGAGTCGAACAGGAGACCGCCCAGGATCTGGATGACGCTGTCGCCGGCGCCGAGGTCATGCTCCTGGTCCGCCACCTGTGCCTGGGCGGTGCCGCCAGCGAGCAGGAGGCACAGCCAGACCGCCGGGACGAAGTGGGGAACGCGCGTGCGGCGTAACTTGCTCATGGCGGAGATTCCTGGCGGAGATTGTATCCTCGGGACCGCGAGGTGTCCCTGGTGCTCCCGGAATCGAGCCGTTTGTGGCATAATGGCGTGGAGGGGTGCTCCCCGGCATCGCCTTCTTCAGAGTAAGGAGAACGACATGCGAGCCATCCGTCTAGCGCTGAGTATCGTCGCGGCGGTTGCGGCCCTGAGCGCCGTCAGTGCCGAGGCGCAGGTGGTCACCTTGGCCGAGGCCGCGCGTGACGCCGCCGGCCGGACCGGGAGCGGGACGCTGAGCGGTGTCGTGACCTTGCCGCCCGGTATCGCCGAGGACGTGCTCATCATTCGCCTCCGGGACGCTGTCACCGGCGAAATTCGCGGGACGACGATTGCCGGACCCGGCGGACAGTTCACGTTCGAGGGGCTGGAGGTCGCGGAGTACTTCATCGAGGTCGTCGGCCCGACCGGCCTCATCCTGAGTGTGAGTAGCTCGCTCACGATCGGTGTCGGCGAAGTGGTCGACGCCGTCATGCGGATTCCTTCGACGACTGGCATTACGAACATCCTCACCAATGCGCTTGCCAGCCCAGAGGCGTTCACCGAAGCGGCATCGAGCGTGCTCACGAGTGCCGTCGGCAGCGGCGTGGCGGGCCTCGGCCCGCTTGGACCGCCGGTCAGCCCCGAGCGGTAGCAGCCCGTGGTGACCGCGGGCTGCTAGGTCCCGCAGGGCTCCGCCTCAGAACCGGAATCGGACGCCTGCCGACACGAGCACGCCGCCGAGTTCCACGCGATCCGAGAGCGGCGCCTCGAGGACTTCGTCGAAGAACGCTCCGCTCGGTGACACGGCGATGTCTGCCGCGGCTCGGCTGAACCGTGTCAGCCAGCCGACGCCGACATGGCGCGTCAGGAAGACCGACAGATCCGCGCCGACCGTCCAACCCAGCTGTGTCGCGCGCCGCTTCGAGACGGTAGTGCCCCTGGCGGGCGACGCCTCGAATGGGAACACCTCGTCGCCGACGCTGACTCCCGCCACCTCCATCTCGACATAGTAAATCGTCGGCCCGCCGAAGGCCTGAAGCTCGACGCGATCCCCGAGCGCCCGGCTCCAGAAACCATGCAGATCTACCGAGCGTTCCCGATACTCGACGGTCGTGTCTTGTTGGAAGCTGCGCGGACGATCGAAGAAGAAGGGGTGGGGGATGTTGAGGCTGACGCGGACGTCATCCTCGCGGGTGAACTGCAGGAAGCCGGCGCGGACGCCGAGGGTCCGCCACAGGCGAACCCCTCCGGCCACGGCGACCGTCGGTCTCCGGCCGATTTCCTGAGTCCGCGTGAGCTCGCCCCGCTCGGCGAAACGCGCAAAGGTAATCGGCTCAGTCGCCCGGTCGGCGAGCGCCGTCGTCTGAACGCCGACGTCGGCGCCGACGAACCAGCGGGCTGCTAGGGCCGGCTGGGCCCAGGCCGTGTCGGTCATCCCGCCGAGAACCGTGAGCAGGACGACGGCGAGCTGGGCGGCCGGACGGCCAAGCGCGCCGAACCGGAAGCGGCCGCCCCTCATCAGTGCACGCCCACGGCGCGCCAGGCATCGGTGAGCGCGGTCTGCAGCGCGCCGGTTGGATCGATTTCTCGCGCGGCCTGCAGCGTCGCGGCGCGAGCGATCTCGAACGTGGCGTTCGATGGCAGCATGAACGCGAACGCCCTGAAGAACGCTTTGGCCACCTGCTGGCGGCGGGACGCGCCGACACCCCTCACGCTGACGCCGGAGGTGCGGTTCGTGCCCCCCTCGATCGCCAGGTAGAAGGCATGGCTGGCGATGGTCGAGTTGGTGTGCACCCCGCCACGGTCGCCGAAGCCGGTGAACAGCCCGCTCAGATGATCCGGGTCGCCGAAGCGCTGGGGATCCTCCAGCGACCGGTTGATGCCGGCCAGCAGCGGCGAGATGATGTCCTCGCCGACGAGGTAGTCCGCCTTGAGCGGTCCGTCTCCCGGTTTCTGGAAGAAGAACTCGACCGCCGTGCCCATGATGTCCGAGAACGCCTCGTTCAGGGCGCCGGGGACGTCCCGCGTGCCGAGCCGGGACGTGAAGAACGTGACGGCGTGGGTCAGTTCGTGCGCGACGATATCGAGTGCGCCCGTGAAGAAGTCCACGGTCGATCCGGCGACGGTGAACGGATCGGGCAGCCCCTCGCCGTAGACGAGGATGCCGTTGCCGTCCGGGCCGCAGCCTGGGCAATAGAACGCGTTCAGGTAAAAGAGGTCGATGTCGCGGGCCGACGCCGTCAGGATGGCGTCGCGCTGGACGGGATGCACCAGCGAGATGATGCGCAGATTGTTCCCGTCCACGCCGCGGCGTCCGAAGCTTCGGAAGAAATAGTCATAGGTCCACCCGCTGTAGGCGTGCCCATCGACCTCGGCGGGTTGCTCCCAGAAATTGTCGGCGTCGGCCGCGAGGTCGGCGACCGTGAGCGCGCTCGTGCCCGACAGGACCCGCAAGACCCGCTCGACGTCGCCCCGCATGTCATAGGTCAGCACGTCGGCCGGGCGGAGCGAGTCGTCGGCCAGGAACACGCCGCCGACGGGCGTGACGGCTATCTTCTTCCGGTCCCCGAGGACGCCGATGCCGGTCCCGACCGTCCCCTGCTTCGTGAGCCGGCTGTACTCGTCGACAATCGCGCCCGAGTGCGCGTCCACGAAGTACCGTCGCAGGTCGTTGCGCGTGAAGACGCTGGCCTCGTACGTCAGGAGGTAGGTGCCGTCCGCCTGCGGCAGCACGGTGAGCATCGGCGCGGCAGTTGGATTGATCGGCGCGCCGGCACGCGCCTGGATGATGGCGCGGGCCGCATCGGACGAGAGCGTCGGCGTGGTGTCGACGTCGATATCGCTGTACAGCGTGCCGAAGACCGATACGGTGAGTCCACCGTGGAGCTGCCGCGCGAGCTCACCGCCATGAACGGGCAGCCCGTCGTGACGCTGCACGAGGCGCTGATGGAGGCGTCCGGGCAGTACCGTGTCGGCTTGGACCAGGCGGAGCCGCAACTCGCCCCTGCGGGCCAGCCGGTCGGCAAGGATGTCCGCCTGCCGGAGCGCCAGGCCCGCCGTGGCCGCAAAGGTTCGCTGGCGCAGGCCGTCCTGGGCGTCGGCGTCGGCGTTGCAGGCGAGCAGGGCCGCGAATGCGATCCCCAGGAGGGACGGCGTGCGACGACGTCGAGTCATGGATCCTCCGAACGAGCCGAAAATGAAAGAAGCGTTCCGAGTATATGCGATGCCAGTCGTCGATCGGCGGCTTGCCGACCGGCGTGCGGCTGCGCTACCGTGGCGACACGCGGCGAACATGGCATCGCCGACGGCTCAGTGAGGAGTACTCCCATGACGGTTGGACGACGCGCGCTCTGGCTCCTGCTGGCTCTGTCGATCGCCGCCTGCGGCGGACGGTCGCCCGGTCTGACCGGTGATGACACGCAAGCCACGCGCGTCGTGCGGGCGGACGACGCCGACCGGGGCTATCGGATCGAGTCGGGTGGCCGCACCTTCGCGACCTTCGACCTGCCGGTGCTGGGTGACCTGGGGGCACCACAGATCGCCATCGACGACGCGGGCGACGGATGGGTGCGAGTGGGGCTACGATGGCAGCTCGACCGCCCGGTCCAGCAAGACGATCTTGCGGTCGAGATCGCGCTCGGGTTCGAGCCCGATTTCCACTGGATGCCCCACCTGGCGCCCTAGGATGGCTACGTGGCGGCCCAGCACGTGTTCCGCTCGCCGGCGGTGGTCGTCGCCGAGGGGGCGTCGGTGTTGGCCGTCGTCCCCGACCTGGATCTCGTGGGACAGCGGGCGGAGGCCCCCTGGTATCTCGACTACGACGCGCCGGCCGGCCGCGCGTTCGTCGGCATGTCGCTGACGTCGATTCCGACGCACGTCCTCTATCAGAAGTCGCCGGGCATGACCCTGGAGCCGGGCGCTCTCGAACTCGCGTTCTTCGTGGCGGCCTACGAGGACAGGGGCGACCCGATCAATCCCTGGCGGCGCGTCGCGCGGTTTCTCTGGGAGCGCTGGGCGCGGCCGCTGTACGACGCCGGCGAGCCGAACCGGGTGCCGATGGCGCGCTATGTCGAGCGCACCTACGACTGGGCGTTCCAGTCGTGGGCCGACGCCGTCTGGCAGGAGTTCGAGATCGACGGCACCCGGGTCGGCGCGCCGCAGTTCATCGTCAACGTGACGCAGTCGCCGAACTACCCAGGCGAGTGGGAGCAGCGGGAGTTCCTGTCGATCTGGAACCAGGCCTGGTTCTCGTCGCTGCGCAGCGCGTCCGGGGTGATGCGCTGGGCCCGGCGGGTCGGCTCGGCCGACCTCGAGGCGAAGGCGACGCTGACGAAGGCGCTGGCGGCGCCGATGCGCGACGGGATCTTCCCATCGGTCATCCGGACCGACAACGACTCGGTCACGATCGCTGGCGAGACCTACCGGCGGCCGCGGGACTGGGACGAGGCGTACTGGACCAACTCGAACCGCAGCCCGGAGAACTTCGGCGTGTCCACGGACTGGTATCACCTGCTCGACGCGAGCTGGACGGCGTTGTTGATGCTTCGCTGGTACGCGGAGCTCGAGCCGGATCCCGAGCTGCTGGACTACGCGCGCACCTACGCCGACAGGTTGTTGACGCTGCAGGAGCCGAGCGGGTTCTTTCCCGCCTGGCTGCATCCCGACACGCTCGAGCCGTCGGCGGTCCTCGGCGACTCGCCCGAGACCAGCATGAGCGTCACGTTGCTCCTGAAGCTGGCCGAGTTGACGGGGGAGGCCCGCTACCGGGACGCGGCGCTCCGCGGCATGGACGCCGTGCTCGATGGGCCCGTGCGCGACGGCCGGTGGGAGGATTTCGAGACCTACTGGTCGTGCAACGCGTTCGGTCAGGACACGCACGTCGGGCGGCCGTTCGAGCGCAACGGCATGTTCAAGCAGAACACGTTCTCGATCTTCTGGACGGCCGAGGCGCTGTTCGAGAGCTGGCAGGCCACCGGGGAGGACCGCTACCTGGCCTGGGGGCGGCGCACCCTGGACGAGCTGTCGATGGCCCAGCAGGTCTGGCAGCCGCCGTTCATCTACGTGCCGGCGCTGGGCGGATTCGGCGTGATGAACGCCGACGCCGAATGGAACGACTCACGCCAGAGCCTGTTCGCCGAGCTGTTCCTCCGGTATTACCTGGCGACGGGCGAGCCGCACCTGTTCGAGCGGGGCGTCGCCGCGCTCAAGTCGTCGTTCGTGATGATGTACGCGCCGGAGAACCCGATAGCGCAGGCGCAGTGGGAACAGGCGCACCCGTTCTTCGGGCCGGAAGACTACGGCTTCACGATGGAGAACTACGGGCACGGCGGGACCACGAGCGCGGAGGGTGTGGGATCGGCGTCTTCACGATCTACGACTGGGGCAACGGCGCGGCCAGCGAGGCCTATAACCGGGTCACCGACCACTTCGGACAGGTTTACGTGGACCGCGCGCGGGGCCAGGCGTTCGGCATCGACAGCGTCGCGGTCAAGCCGGTCGACGGCGGCTTCGAGCTGACCGACCTGGCGCCCGCCGCCGCGGCGCGGGATGTGCGAATCGTCTTCGAAGACGGCAGCGACACGACGGTCAGGCTCGACGGAACGACGACCCTCGCCGTGCGCGTGCGGTGAAGCGTTGTGAGAACGCGGGCACGCTGGCGAACGTAATGGCGCGGCGAAGCCGCGGCGGCTCTTGGCCGCGGAACAGGGACTTCGCCTCCGGCTCGTCCTCGCAGGGCTGAAGCCCTGCGCTACACTTCCTGACTCCTTTTTTTTAGAACACCTTTTCATCCGCCGACGGGCCGTAGATCGACGGCACCGGCACGTCCTTCAGCCTGACGTATACGCTCAGCTGGCCGCGATGATGGATCATGTGGTTCATCAGTAAGGTGCGGACGACGCCCGCCTTGGGCATGCTGAAAATCTCCTGGGTGCCCTTCTTGAGAGTCCAGGTCTGCATCCATTCGGCATCCGACTTCGCAGCGATGACGGCGCGCGCCTTGGCGACGCCGGCGTCGAAGTCCTCGAGCGCCTCGTCGTTCGAGGCATAGACCTTCTTCGGCGCGTCGGCGCTGGCGTCGAGGTCGAACGAATCGGCCTCGACGATGGCGCCGAACCAGCCGGGCATCTCGGCCAGGTGCTTGACGAGCTCGCCAACCGACATCGACTTGACATGGGGCTTCCAGTCGCGGTCGCCCATCGGCGCGCAGGCGAGCAGCTTTCGGGTCAGGCTCATCTCATGATCGAATTCAGGAAGCAGTGCGTCCTTCATGGCCATGTATCCGCTCCTTCTCGCGAAACCGTGCGCCGCCCTGACGCGCGGTGAGTCACTGGGACAGGACGCAGAGTATCGCACGGACTGCTACTGGTCAGGAGGTGGGCCTCGCTCTGGCACCGCGCCGTGGAGGCTTTGGCTCATGGCGAATGTTGTAGCGCAGCCCTTCAGGGCTGCGTGGGCGAGCCCGAGAGGGCGACGCCCTTGACGTCGGGACAACGACACCCTGGACTTCGGCTATGCCTCGTCCTCGCAGGGCTGAAGGCCCTGCGCTACAAGCGTATCGGCTTCATACCCGCGCGAGGCGCACCAACGTTCGGATCCGATCGGCGTCTGTGACGGTGGTCGAGAACTCGGACGGGCCAGGTTCGCTGCCCATGAAGCAGCGTGGGTTCTGGAACGTCATCCGGCTCTCGACCGTTTTCGTGCCGGTGACGTGGATCTCACGCGCACCCGTCGTCTCGAGAATCTTCTTCAGTGAGGTCTCGTCAATCCCGCCGCCCGGCATCACGACGATCCGGTCGCCGGCCTGCGTGACCAGATCGCGCAACAGATCGATTCCCTCGACGGCGGTCGCTTCCTGGCCCGATGTGAGCACGCGGTCGATGCCGAGGTCGATCAGGGTGTCCAGCGCCTGCTTCGGATCGCTCGCCATGTCGAACGCGCGATGGAAGGTGGCCGACATCGGCCGGGCCTGCTCGGCGAGCTGCCTGGTCCGCTCCACGTCGATGCTGCCATCCGGTGTCAGCAGGCCAAAGACAACGCCGCCAGCGCCCAGGCGTTTGGCCATCTCGACGTCGCGGCACATCGACGCGAACTCGGTCTCGGAGTAGAGGAAGTCGCCACCGCGCGGCCGGATCATCACCTGCACGCCAATCGTCACGCGCTGCCCGGTGACGGCGATCGTGCCGGCGCTCGGCGTCAGACCGCCTTCGCTGAGCGCCGCGCACAACTCGACCCGCTGCGCGCCGCCCGCCTCGGCCACGATCGCGCTGTCGATCGAATCGACGCAGGCTTCGACAAGGACTTGGTTAGACATTAATGGTCAACGAGGCCGAGCGTTATCGGCGAGAGGCTGTAGCGCAGGGCTTCAGCCCTGCGATATCGCAGCCCTGAAGGGCTGCGCTACCGGTCCCTCCATCCGGAGCACGGCCAAGACTCAGGGATGTTCTCTTCATCCAAAGTACGCCCACAGGCCGATGATGGCGACGCCGACGATGCCGGTCATGACTTTCTCGGTCGTTCGGCCGGCGACTTCCGCGGCGTGGGTCTGCCAGTCGAGCGTGACGTCGGTCAGCTTCGAGGGCTCGGCCCTTTCACTTGGCCGGCTCAGCCAGAACATCAGGCCGACCGAGACGAAGAAGAGGATGACGGAGAAGTTGAGGAAGCTGAATTCGACCACCGCGTTCAAGCCGCCCAGGTCCCAGCCCAGCCCGTTGTGGAAGACGTCCATCAGGAACCGGCTGCCGCCCACGATGCCGCCGAAGATGAGCGTCGTCAGCGCGGCGCGGGCCGTCGCGCCCTTCCACAGGATGCCGATCAGGAAGACGGCGGTGATCGGCGCGGCCAGGCTGGCCTGGATGCTCTGCAGGTACTGGTAGATCTCGCTGTTCATGAACTGGATGAACGGGATCCAGAGGATGCTGACGACGACGATGACGGCGGTCGTCACGCGGCCGACGAAGACGAGCCTGTTCTCGCTCGCCTGCGGATGCCGCTTCTTGTAGACGTCCATCGTCAGAAGAGTCGAGCAGGAGTTGAAGACCGAGCTCAACGACGACATGAGCGCCGCCAGCAGCGCGGCGATCATCAACCCCTGAACGCCAGAGGGCAGCAGCCGCAGGACGAGCAACGGATAGGCGTTGTCGCCTGTCACGTCCTCGGGCCAGAGCGCCTTGGCGATGAGTCCGGGCAGGACGAGGATGAAGACCGGCAGAATCTTCAGCGCCGCGCAGAAGATCGTTCCCTTGCGCGCGTCGTGCAGGTTCTTCGCCGAGAGCGTCTTCTGGACGATCACCTGGTCGGTGCACCAGTACCAGATGCCGAGAATGATTGTGCCGATCGTCGTCCCTGGCCACGGGTAGACTGGGTCGCTTGCCGGCTTCAGCATGTGGAAGAAGTCGGCCGGCAGTGCCGCCCGCAGGCCGGCGAAGCCGCCCGCTGCGTTCAGGCCGAGCATGGTCAGCAGGATCGCGCCGCCGATCAGGATGAACGCCTGGACCAGATCGGTGTAAATGACCGCCGACAGGCCGCCGGCGATCGTGTACGCCCCGGTCGCGATGACCAGGAGGATCGCCGACGTCATGTAGTCCCACCCGAACACCTCCCGGATGAGGATCCCGCCGGCGAACAGCGAGACCGAGATCTTCGTGAAGATGTAGGCGAAGATCGACACCCAGGTCAGGTAGGCTCGGCAGCCCGGGCTGAACCGGCGCTCGAGGAACTCCGGCATCGTGAAGACGCGCGTCTTTAGGTAGTGCGGCAGGAACAGCCAGCCGAGGACGAACAGGCACAGGCTGGCCGACCACTCGTAGGCGCCGACCGCCAGGCCCGACGTCGCGCCCGAGCCGGCCAGGCCGATGAAGTGCTCGCTGCCGATGTTCGTCGCGAAGACCGACGCGCCGATCGCGAACCAGCCGACGTGCCGGCCGGCCAGGAAGTACTCGCGGCTCGTCCGCTCCTTCCGCGCGAAGTGGAAGCCGATCGAGAAGATGCCGAGGAAGTAGACGATGAGAATGGTCGTATCGAGCATGCCGCGTCGAGGTTATCCGCTACGGCGCCCGCTCCGCCAGCGTGTCGATCCAGTTGACGATGACGGTGAAGGGCGCCTCCGCGTCTCCCTCGGGCGGTTCGAGCATGACGAACCGGCCGTCGGGGAGGACGTCGTACGAGGTGTCTACTGCCAGTAAAACTGGTGACTCGAAGAGCAGCTCCGGCCTTCCGAAGGCGAGTTCCTCCGGATCGGGCAGGTCGGCGCGCATCATCTCGCCCCGCAGGACTATCGAACCCTGGACATAGAACAGCTCGCTGCCGTCGTGGCTCCAGACCGGCTGGAGACCGCCGTCGACCGAGACGCGAACCGGCGGGCCGTCGGCGGCGTACGGTCTGGCCCAGATCTCGTTCTGACCGGTGACGTCCGAGACGTATGCTAGCCAGCGGCCGTTCGGCGAGACCGCCGGCATGAACTCGTCGTCATCCGTGGCGAGCAAGGGGCGAGGGTCGCTTCCGTCGACGGGGAGAGCGAACATATCGCATCCGCTGTACGCGATCGTGCACGTGTCGATCAGAATCGTCTCGCCCAGCCACTGATTGACGTTGATCCGGCCGAAGTTCGCCAATTCGGAGAGGGCGCTCGCCAACGCCTCCTCGAGCAGCGGCTGGGGGAGCCGCATGCTCCCGTCCGAGGCGATCCAGTACAGGCCGGAGGTCGAGCCGATGACGCCCAAGACGATCCGCTCACCGTCGGGCGACCAGGCCGCCGAGTAGTACTCACCCGGTCCGGCCTGCGTCGTCGACACTAGCGGGACCGGCGGTCCACCGTCCAGATCGTAGAGCCAGAGGTCACTGGTTGGCGCGCGGGGCCCGGAGATAGCGAAGACGCGGCGGCCGGCCGGATCGACGTGTATCGCGCGCGGCTGATCCAGCCAGTCGCTCAGCGTCTCTTCCTTCACACCGGCCCGGTTCACGATCATCAATCGGTTGTCGGTCGTGAGGTCGGGTGTCGAGTAGACGAGCGTTCCCGACCGTGAGACGGCGAAGTTCCCCGGGCCGTCCGACGTCAGACCGACGTCGACGCCGGCCGGGATCGGGTCGCCCGTCAACTCGAGCCGGTCCGGGTCGAACGGGTGTGCCCAGAGTGTGCCGTCGGTCGAGTAGACCAGGTGGCCGGCGGCGTAATGCGCGTCGTCGGCGCCGCTGACGAGGTGGGTCACCTCGCCGCCGTCGAGCGGGACGGCCGCCAGGGTCGAGCTGTCTGGGTCGACGATCGTGAAGATGACGGCGCGCCCGCCGGGCAGGAACTGCGGGAACTGATGGATCTCGCCGCTGGCCGGGCCGACGACCGTTAGCGCCTCCGGGACACCGCCCGCTGCAGGCACGCGTCCCAGGCCGCCTGCGAACGACGCGAAGACGATTGTGCCGTCCTCCCCCCAGCTCGCGCCGACGTGCCCCTCCGATGTCTCGGTGACCGTCACCACCTGGCCGGTCTGGAGCGAGACCGTTCGCAGCGCGCGGTCCGTGTCCTGGAAGAAGCCGAGCCGTGTCCCGTCCGGAGAAAAGAACGGGTTGTGGGCCGTTTCGGTGTCGGGTACAGCTGTGAGATCCACACGGTCGATTGACCGGATGTAGAGCTGACTGAATCCACCTTCGCGTTCTGCCCTGAAGGCGATCCGCGAGCCGTCTGGCGTGATCGCCAGCGGCGGGTCGTTCGCCAGGAATGACCCGAGGTCGACCGGGACCGTGAACTCGATGACCGGGCGCTCGGGTGTCGGTGAGAGCATCGACGTCGCGATGGCCGCGACCGCGGCGGCGGCCAGGCCGACGCCGATGTAGGAGAGGGCGCCGCCGCGCCCTTTGCGTGATGCTGCAATCGGCCGGGCCGCGTCATCGACTGTCCCCGTTGGCTCCGCCTGGGCGTCTTCCAGCTCCAGTCGTGCGTCGCCGATATGCTGCAGCCGCCGTCGGGCATCCTTCTGCAGGCAGCGTCGCAGCAGCTTCGTGACGCTAGCGGGCAGCGAAGGCAGCGCCGACCAGTCCGGCTCCTTCGTGAGGACCGCGGCGAGGATGTCGGAGATCGTCTCGCCGGCGTAGGCTTGCTTGCCGGTCAGCAGCTCGTACAGGACGCAGCCGAACGCCCAGTTGTCCGTCCGGCGATCGACCGGCCGGCCGCGCGCCTGCTCGGGGCTCATGTAGGCGGCCGTCCCGAGGATGACGCCGGCCCGCGTGGCCGCCTCGGTCATCGTGGGAGAGTCGGCGGCATCCCCGGCATCCGCAGGGCTGAAGCCCTGCGCTACAGGATCGAGGGCTTTCGCTAGGCCGAAGTCGAGGACCTTCACGACGCCGTCGGCCGTCACCTTGACGTTTGCCGGCTTCAGGTCCCGGTGGACGATCCCCTTCTCGTGCGCCGCCTCCAGTGCTTCGGCGATCTGGATCGCGATGGGGAGCGCATCTTCCAACGGAAGAGGCTTTCCCGTAGCCCTCTCCCCCGGAGGGGGAGAGGGTTGGGATGAGGGGGCGATCATCTCGGCCAAGGTCGGGCCTTCGACTAGTTCGAGAACGAGCGCCGACCGGCCAGCGCCCGTCGAAGGGGCTTCCTCTTCCTCCAGGCCGTAGATCGCCGCGATGTTCGGATGGTTGAGCGAGGCGAGGACCTGCGCTTCGCGCTTGAAGCGGGAGAGGCGCTCGGGATCGCTCGCAAACGACTCCGGCAGGACCTTCAACGCGACCTGCCGGTTCAGCTTCGTGTCGCGCGCCCGATAGACCTCGCCCATGCCGCCGACGCCGATAGCGCTCAGAACCTCGCACGCGCCGAATCGGGTCCCGCGGGAGAGCGGCATGGTCGATTGGGGATTATATTCGCTCTCGCCAATGCCGGTTCGCAGGAACCCGGGCCCGCGCTACAATCACCCGCGTCTTCCCGTGCGCCGAGCCGCGGTGTCTTGGCGGTGCGGCGGTTCATGTAGGAGCGACTCCGATGATCGACGATCGTGAGCAGCGCAGGCTCGGCATGGATCGGGCGATCACCCGACGTGATTTCCTGGGTGGCGTGGCGGTCAGCACGGCCGCGGTCTGGACGGCCGGCCGCGCGACGCCTGTCTGGGCGCAGGACACGCCCTTCGCCCCGGAATCCGACCCTGACTACTACCCGCCGGCGCTGACCGGATTGCGGGGCAGTCATGTCGGGTCGTTCGAAGCGGGACATGCCCTGCGTGACGGCACCTACGCCGAATTCCCGGGCCTCGACGTCGACACGGGCGAGACCTACGACCTGGTCGTCGTCGGCGGCGGCCTCTCCGGGCTCAGTGCGGCGTACTTCTTCCAGAAGAATCTCGGTGCGGATCGAACCGTCCTCATTCTCGACAACCATGACGACTTTGGCGGGCATGCCAAGCGGAACGAGTTCACGCACGAGGGACGTATCTACATCGGCTACGGCGGCACACAGGGGATCAGCACGCCGTTTCCGTTCAGCCACGCCGCCAAGTCGCTGATCGCCGAGCTCGGCATCGAGGTCGAGCGCTACCCGGAGTTCGTCGACACCAGCATGCTGGCCGGCCTCGGGCGCGCCGTCTTCTTCGACCGGGAGACGTTCGGCGCGGATCGGCTCGTGGTGGGGGAGGAGGAGCTGCCGTGGGGCGAGTTCTTCGCCCGGGCGCCGTTCTCTTCGCAGGCGCGCGCCGACCTCGTCCGGATCCACACGCAGGAGAAGGACTACCTGCCGGAGCTGACGAGCGCCGAGAAGCGAGACCGCCTGGCGAAGATGAGCTACCGGGACTACCTGCTGAACGTAGCCGGGGTCAGCGAAGAGGCGGTCAAGTTCTTCCTGGGCGACGGCGCGCGTAACAACAAGCGGATCGACACACTCCCCGCGCTCGAAGCGGCGCAGGCTCGCGCGCCCGGCACCGTCGGGCTGAGCCTCGACCTCGAGCCCCGGTGGGCGGGCAGTCGGGATTACCGATTCCACTATCCGGACGGGAACGCCTCGGTCGCCCGGCTGCTCGTCAATCGGCTGATCCCGACGGCGATGGCGCGGCAGCACACGATGCAGTCGATCCTGCCGGCGCGCCCGGACTACGCGCGTCTCGACGATCCCGGTTCACCGGTCCGCTTGCGTTTGAACAGCACGGCGGTCCGGGTGCGGCACGACGGTGATCCCGAGAGGGCGCGGGTGGTCGACATTGCCTACGTCAGGGGCGGGAAGGTCCACGGCGTGCGCGCGCGCAACTGCGTGATGGCCTGCTGGAACGGCGTCATTCCCTACCTGATGCCGGAACTGCCGGCCGAGCAGAAGGACGCCCTGGCCTACCCGGTCAAGGTGCCGCTGATGTACACGAACGCGTTCATCCGGAACTGGAGGTCGTTCAAGAAGCTCGGCATCTCCCGGATCAGCTATCCGGCGATGTACCACACGTCGTGCCGGCTGGACACCGGCGTCTCGATCGGCGGCTACGAGTGCTCCCAGTCGCCCGATGACCCGATCGTCCTGCACATGGTCCGTCACCCGAACACGCCGGGACTGCCGCGCAGGGAGCAGCACCGTCTGGGCATGCAGGACATGCTGGCGACGCCGTTCGAGACGATCGAATACGAGACGCGACAGCAGCTTGCGCGGGCGCTCGAGGGTGGCGGATTCGATCCGGCGGAAGACATCCTGGCCATTACGGCCAATCGCTGGCCGCACGGCTACGCCTACACCTACGACACGCTGGCAGATCCGGACATACCGGATGCCGATCGTCCGCACGTCCTCGGGCGGAGGCCGTTCGGAAAGGTGGCGATCGCGAGTGCCGACGCCGGCGCGGCGGCCTACACCAACGTGGCCATCGACGAGGCGCATCGCGCCGTCCAGGAACTGATGCTCGCCAACAACCTGAAGTAGCGCAGGGCTTCAGCCCTGCGATGCAGCCGGTAGCGCAGGGCCCTCACCCCGGCCCTCTCCCGGAGGGAGAGGGAGGCAAACTGAGCTGAGCGGCAATCAAGAACATTCGCCCCAGCGATCAGGCATTCCCTCTCCCCGGCGGGGAGAGGGTTAGGGTGAGGGTAAGCAGACTCTGCAGGGCCCTCACCCCGGTCCTCTCCCGGAGGGAGAGGGAGGCAAGGAGGTGCCCTCATCTCACGCCGAGCAGGATCTCGACCGTCAACTGATCGAGCTTTTCGTACGGCAGACGCCGCTTGCAGATCGAGGCGCGGTCGAACTCGTGGGCGAGCAGCGTCTTGGCGTGCGCCTCGCTGTATTTGCCGACCGTGGGAACACCTGGACGGTCCGCTGCGATCTCGGCCAATATCGCCTGAATCTCCTGGTCGGAGTTCCAGCGCGCCGCCTTGTCCTTCAGGAGGAGGTAGGTTCGGATGCAGCCGCGGGCGAAGTCCCGTACGCCCTCGTGGTCCTCGGTCCGGTAGGCGTGGGCGTCGAAGTGGCGCGGGTTGTCGTAGCCGACATCCTCGAGGAACTTCACGAGAAAGAAAGCCGCCTTCGGGTTCGCGGCGCCGAACCGGAAGTCCTGGTCGTAGCGCCCGCTGACCTGGTCGTTCAGATCGATGTGGAAGAGCTTGCCGGCCTCCCAGGCCTGCGCGGCGGCGTGCGTCATGTTGAGGCCGGCCATCTGCTCGTGCGCCACCTCCGGATTGACGCCGACCATCCTCGGGTGGTCGAGCGTCGTGATGAACCCGAGGTAGGCGCCGGTCGTCGGAAGGTAGATGTCGCCGCGCGGCTCGTTCGGCTTCGCTTCGAGCGCGATCCGGTAGCCGTAGTCGTTCGCGATCGAGTACTCGCAGAGGTAGTTGACCGCCTGGCGCAACCGCTTGATCGCTTCGTCGGGCCGGCGGCAGGCGTCGGTCTCGGTCCCCTCGCGGCCGCCCCACATGACATACGTCGTGGCGCCCAGCTCGGCGCCGAGGTCCATGGCCCGCAGCGTCTTCTGCAGCGCGTAGGCTCGCACGGCGGGGTCGTTGGAAGTGAACGCGCCGTCGCGGAACACCGGGTCGAAGAACAGGTTCGCGCTGACCATGGACGTGACGACGCCGTGGTCGGTGCACGCCCGCGCGAAGTCACGCACGATGCGATCGCGATCGGCGGTGGTGGCGTCGATCGCGACCAGATCGTTGTCGTGCAGGTTGACACCCCAGGCGCCGATCTCACCGAGCAGGCGCACCAGATCGCCTGGCTTGACCGAAGGACGCACGGCGTCACCGAATGGGTCGCGCCCACGGTTGCCGACCGTCCAGAGGCCGAAGGAGAATTTGTGTTCGGGAAGAGGCGAGAATGCATCGGTCATGGGAGGGTACCAAGGAGTTAGAAGTTAGGAGTCGATGATCTGCTTGAGTGCTGGGTACAGTGCTCGGTAGCGGGCGTACTGGCGATCCAGGAGATCGGCATGCTCGGGGTTCGGGTCCGTGCGACTCCCCACGGTGACGGCCTGGTCGCAGGCCTCGTCGACCGACGCCCAGATGCCCGTGCCGACGCCGGCCAGCAGCGCCGCGCCGTAGGCCGCCCCTTCCTCGGCGACCAGGGTCGAGACCTGCCGCCGATAGACATCCGCCTGGATCTGCCGCCACAGCGCCGACCGCGCGCCGCCGCCGCCCAGGCGGACTTCGAGCACGGGCACCTGCATCGTGCCGAGAATCGTAAACGAGTCGCGCAAACTGAACGCGACCCCTTCGAGGATGGCGCGAATGACATGCGCGCGCGTATGCGACGCCGCGAGGCCGACCAGCGCGGCGCGCGCGTTGGCATCGAGATGCGGCGTCCGCTCGCCCATCAGGTAGGGTGCCCAGAGGACGCCGTCCGCGCCGGCTGGTGCGGTCGCTGCTTCGTCGGCGAGACGGTCGTAGGGATCGCGGCCGTCGTCCGATCCGGCGCCGAACTGGTCCTTGAACCAGCGGAGCGACAGGCCGGCGGCCTGGGTGACGCCCATGACATGCCAGCGGTTCGGCACGGCATGACAGAAGGTATGGACGCGCCCTTCGGGATCCCGCGCCGGACTGTCGGTCGCCGCGAAGACGACGCCGGAGGTACCGATCGTCGCGCTGACCGCGCCGGGCCGGACGATCCCCATGCCGACGGCGCCGGCCGACTGGTCGCCGCCGCCGGCGACAACCGGCGTGCCGACCGCGAGGCCGACCTCCGCCGCGGCGGCCGGTGAGAGCCGCCCGGTGATCTCCGGTCCCTCGTACACCGAGGGCAGGAGCGTCGCGTCGAGCTCCGTCGCCTCGAGCATCTCGGACGACCAGCGCCGGTGCGCGACGTCGAGCAGCAGCGTGCCCGAGGCGTCGGCCATGTCGGTCGCCCGCTCACCGGTCAGCTTGAACCGGACGTAGTCCTTCGGCAGCAGGACGCTGCGGACGCGCGACCAGCGATCCGGCTCGTGCGCGCGGACCCAGAGCAGCTTCGGCAGCGTGAAGCCGGTGAGCGCCGGATTCGAGGTCAGCTCGATCAGACGCGTCGCGCCGATCTGTTCGGTGAGCCGCCGGCACTCCGCGCCGGTCCGCTGATCGCACCAAATGAGCGCCGGCCGCACGACGGCGTCCGCCCCGTCCAGCAGGACGGCGCCATGCATCTGGCCGGACAGCCCGATGCCGGCGACGTCACCCGGAGCGCACGACGCGCGGTCGAGCACGGCCCGGACGGCGAGCCGGCTGGCCCGCCACCAGTCGTCCGGCGACTGCTCGGCCCAGCCGGTCTGCGGCGAGGCGAAGGGCGCGTGGTCTTCAGTCGCGGAGCCGAGGACGCGCCCGCGGTCGTCGATGAGGAGCGCCCGGCTGCCGCCCGTGCCGACGTCGATGCCGAGAAGAGGCATGCGGGGAAAGGATACCGCTACCGCATCGGCTCGAGCGGCGCGGACACGCGGTCGATGCCGACGACGGCGAGGCGGTCACCGGACGCACGCAGGTAGACCGTCACCGGCTCGCGCCAGGCGGGATGGCCGGCATGGTGCGTTCGGATCTCGGCCCTAAGGTAGCGATCGCCGCCCAGGCTCTGGGTCAAGTCGGTGCCCGACGGGATCGCTGCCAGCGTGTCGGTTGTGGTCACGGCCTCGGACAGCGGCGCCACCGAGCGATCGGCGTCATCGTAGACGGACCAGGCAATCTCGTAGCTGGCGCCCGGCTCGGCGTAGCCGTATCGCTCCGACAGGTTGGCGAAGGCGAGGCCGGCGGCCGTCACGGCGAACTCGTCCAGCGGGTTCATCAGGTTGAGATAGAAGCCGGCCGTCTTGTGCTGGCGCGCGACGATCGTCTCGACGAGGTACGCCTCGGCGGCCGGATCGCTGTACTGGCCGGTCGCGACGATAGCGGCGATCTCTTCCGGCGTGAACCGCGCGACGATCTTCGCGGCCCAGAACGCGTCCCGCCCGGTCATTCTCTCGAAGGCCGGATTCGGGTAGTCGTTCCGCCACCCGTGCGGGTCGTAGGCGTCCGCTTCGTAGCGCCCGACCGCCGGGAAATCGGGAAACTCGACCTTCCGGTACGGCGGCACACGGAATCCGAAACCGGCGACGTTCCGCTTCACGAGCGCCGGGTCGAGCCAGTACTGATAGCTCAGGTTCGGGAGCTGGGCCTCGATGCTACCGCTGCCGAGTGTGGAGCCGAAGTCCAGCAGGAAGTGGCGAATGTAGCGCCGTCCCTCGTCTTCGACCCAGACATCCTGCGTGTTGTGTGCCCGCGTGTCATCGTGATTGAGCCAGGCGGCGAACACCCGCAGGCCGCGCAGCTCTCGACGGTGCTCGTGCGGGATCACGTCGTTCGGGTCGTCGCTCCGCGTGCCGTAGTACCTGAACGGGCCCAGCGGTAGCCCCGACAGATACTTGCTGGCCGTCACGCGCAGGAGACCGTTCGTGCGGCCGACGCGGTTCAAGAGGCGGTCGAGACGCCGGCGGGTGAGCCCCACCTCGTCGCCGAACTCGTCCTCGAGCGTCGTGCCGGGCTCGATGACGAACTGCTCCGGGTCCACGAGCACGATGTAGTTTTCCGGCGCGTGGTAGCCGATCGCGTAGAACAACTTTGTCGAGATGATCTCGGCGGCCGAGGCCAGCTCGGGGATGTCGAGCGGATCGAACTTGATGATGTACCGATCGCCGCGGGCGTCGGTGATCTCGAACCCGGGCGTCAAGCCCTGGCTCTTGCTCTTGAAGATCGTCCACGGGTCGCTCAGGTCCGGCCCGTCACCGCTGTCGGGCCCCCGCACGAGCGCCTCGACGCTCATCCGCTCGACACCGTGGCGATTCGTGAACCAGGAGCTGTCCGGCACCTCGTCGAGCGTGTTGGCATTGGCCGCTTCGGTCCACGCGTCCGATCCGACGTCGCCGAAGATGTGGCCGAAGCGATCGTACAGGTCGCCCAGCTCGATCTCGGCCGGCTCGGGCGTGTCGAGCGAGTCGCGGTCGAGCCGGAGCGGATCGTCGGGATAGAACTTCCGTTCCTGCGCCCCAACGGTCGCGATCAACCCGAATGCGATTCCCGCGATAACGAGCAACTTCCCCAACGTCGTTCTCCTAACTCCTAGCTTCTTCTCAAAACGTCGGCCCACCGCCGACATGCAGCCGAAAGCCCTCCACGCTCCGGCTCAGGTCGATCCGGAAGACGGTGTTGTTCGGTGAGTGCGTCCTGATCCCGAAGCCGTACCCGGCGTGCAAGTCGTCGAAGCCGAACTCATCGGCGTCCGAAAACACCTTGCCGGCATCGGCGAAGATCGCGAGATCCATGTAGGTCCAGACTTCCCAGCGATACTCCAGGTTCAGCAGCACGTTCCGAGCGTCCCGGAACCGGTACTCGCGAAACCCTCGAATCGATTTCGCACCACCGACCGTTTCCATCAGATAAAAGGGTACCTCCGCGCCCGCGTCGGCCGAGGCGTGCGACGTGCGGAACCGGAAGGCGAGAATACGGCTGCGGTAGCCCAGCGGGATCTGTGCCTGAATGTCCGCCACGACGCGCGTGAAGTCGAACGCGCCCGTCCCGCGGTCGTCGTAGCGCTCGGCATCGATGCGCAGTGTCAGACCGACCGGTGGAAAGCCGTCGTCGAGCAGCGCGACGGTGGCGTGCCCGCCGTAGACCAGAAACTCCGGCTGCGACTCGAAACCCGGGGTGGCGGCAGCGCTGAACCGTTCCTCGAGGGACGGTCCGCGCAGTCCCGATGCGATCCGCCCGTTCCACAGGCCGACCGTGGCCCCCGCGTCGAAGAACCGCGTGTCGAGCGCGACGTCGGCGGTGACCGTCCGATCCTCGATCCGGTAGAACGCGCGATCGTCGACGTTCGACGAGGTGCCGAGACCGAAGAAGTTGAGCTCCGTGAAGTCCCGGTATTCGGCTCGTACCCGGGCGCGGATCGGGGAGTCGCTCCGGCTGGTCGGAAACGACAACTGGGCGTCGGCCTGCTTGTATCCCAGCGTCGAGGCGCGAACGTTCGTCGAGAATTCGACGGCCGTGCGGTCGAGGCCGTAGACATAGCCGCCGCCGTAGACGAACCCGGAGCCGCCCGGCATGCCGCCCAGGACCGGCCGCAGTCCGTGGAAGCCTTTGACGAAGACGGCGCGGGGCAGCCGCCAGGTTTCCAAGCCGCGCATGCGCTCCTCGCCCCGCGAGACCCGCTCGGGTGTCAGTGCCTGACGCTTGGCCTCGCGCTGCGCCAGCAAGATCCCCTGGCGGCTGTCCGCGTCAGCGCCGGTTTGGCCGGCAGCCACCGCGGGCAGACCGAGCAGCATCGTCATCATCATCATCATCATCATCAGAGTCAGCGTCAGGAGGACCGGTGCGGGTCGGCTCGGTCGCGGCCGGCGAGCCGATCGGATCCGACAGAGCGACGGAAGTTTGGCGCGCATCGCGTGGGATGGATTCGCCGCGCCGGCAGGCGCTCGTGCGAGTTTCGATCTGCCGCGCCGCGTACAACCTAGCCTATTCTAAGATGCGACAGTCGAGCAGAACGATTCGGGCGAGGCTTTCGGTGGCCGTAGCCTGGCCGTCCTTCAGAGGTACGTGACATGATATGGGCGTTTTCGGTGGTCTGAGACCGTGCGGCGGGTGCCACTCGTGTCGCCACCGCGTGGACGGAGAAGGGGAACGCATGAGCAGTCAGGGAACGCGGTTTTCACGTCGTCACTTCCTCGGAACGTCTGCAGTTGCCGCGGTCGGCGGCATGTCCGGCCTCTTCGGCGGGAGCGCCGAGGCGGGGCAGCGGCAACGGCCCATTCCGGCGCTGTCGCTGGAGGCCCTGCGTCCGAGCGGGATGGTCGACGAGAACTACTGGTGGAAGGTGCGCTCGCAGTTCAACATCGTGGACGGATTGGCCTTCATGAACAACGGCACGCAGGGACCGATGTCACGGGTCGTCCTCGAGAAGAACGAGCGTATCCTGCGGGAGATCGCGGAGGATCCGTCGAACAACTACCGCCGCGACGACATCAACGCCGTGCGCGAGAAGGTCGCGCCGTTCGTCGGCGCCGATCCGTCCGAAATCGCCTTGACCCGCAGCACGACCGAGGGGATGAACATCTTCGCCCACGGCCTCGACTGGCGTGAGGGCGACGAGGTGCTCATGAACTCACACGAGCACGGCGGCGGCCGGGGGCCGTACCTCACACTGATGGAGCGCCGCGGCATCCAGATCAACGTGATCGATCTGCCGTCGCCGCCCGACAGTCCGGATCAGATCGTCGATCTCTACGAGCAGGCGATCACATCGCGGACCCGCGCCATCATGGTCAGCCACATCACCTACGTCACCGGCCTGGTCACGCCGATCAAGATGCTGTCCGAGATGGCGCATCGTCACGGGCTGCTGGTGTCGGTGGACGGCGCGCATCCACTGGGGATGCTCGATCTCAACTTCCACGAGATGGGCTGCGACCACTATTCGGCGGCGGGGCAGAAGTGGCTGCTCGCGGGCGGGGGCACCGGCGTCTGCTATGTCAAACGGGACGTGCAGGACCAGGTCTGGCCGCTCATGGGCCGGCCGCCCGGCGAGAACGCGACGGCGACGCGGTACGAGTCGGTCGGCCAGCACCACATTCCGTCAGTGCTCGGGATGGCCGACGCGGTCGACTTTCAGACGACGATCGGCAAGCGGAACATCGAGACGCGCGACCGGCAGCTGAGCAACCGTCTGCGGGCGGGACTGCGGGAGATCCCGGGCGTCCACCTGTGGACCTCGAGCGATCAGGGGCTCAGCGCGGGGCTGACGCTGTTCTCGGTGCATGACATTCCGATGCGGAACGTCGTCGCCGCGCTGTTCGACGAATTCCGGATCCACATCCGGACGATGGGCACCGGGAATCTAAACGGCGTGCGCGTGTCGACGCACTTCTACAACATGCCGCACGAGGTGGACCGGCTCCTCGAGGGGGTCCGCCACATCGCGGCCGATTCGGCGAACTACATGACGACAGACGCGTAGGCTGTCGGGGGGAGGGTGTCATGTCACGTAATTGGCTAGTTGTCGCGCCGCTGCTGGTGACCACGTGGGCGTGCGGTGGTGCGCCGGAGGAGGCCGAGGTCGCGCCGGAGCCGACCGAGGAGCAGATCGTCGAGCAGGCGCGCGCCATTCACGAGCGCATCCTCACGATCGACACGCACGACGACATTCCGTTCAATTTCGCCACCGAGGACGTCGATCCGGGCGTGCGCGCCGACCGCAAGGTCGACCTGCCGAAGATGCGTGAAGGCGGCCTGGACGTCGGGTTCTTCGTTGTTTTCGTCGGCCAGACGGAGCGGACGCCGGAGAACTACGAACAGGCGAAGGCGGACGCGATGACGAAGTTCGACGCGATCCACCGGATGACCGAGGAGATGTATCCGGAGGAGATCGAGCTGGCCTACTCGGCGGACGACATCGAGCGGATTCATGGCGAGGGCAAGCTGGTGGCGGCGATCGGCATCGAGAATGGCTACGTCATCGGCCAGGACGTGTCGCTGCTCGAGACGTACCACGCGCTGGGTGCCCGGTACATCACGCTGGCGCATGGCGGCCACAACGACATCGCCGACTCGGCGACGCCCCGCGACAGCGAGCCCGAGTCCGAGCACGACGGGCTGAGCGCGTTCGGCGAGGAGGTCGTGGCCGAGATGAACCGCCTCGGCATCATGGTGGACGTGTCGCATATCTCGAAGCAGGCGATGCTCGACGCGACGGCCGCGTCGCGGGCGCCGGTTGTCGGGTCGCACTCCAGCATGCGGGCCATCAACGATCATCCGCGCAACATGGACGACGAGCAACTGCTGGCGCTCCGGGACAGTGGTGGCGTCATCCAGACGGTCGCCCTCGGCGGGTTCGTCAAGTCGGCGCCGCCGGAGAAGCAGGACGCGATCGACGCGCTGCGCGAGGAGATGGGGATCGAGGGCCGCGCAGGCGTGCGAAGCCTGGGTGACGAACCGCGCGCCGAGTACGACCGCCGCCTGGCGGAGCTCGACGCCGAGTGGCCGCCGGCGAACGTCCAGGACTTCGTCGATCACATTGACCACGGTGTCGAGTTGATCGGCATCGACCACATCGGCATCAGCAGCGACTTCGACGGTGGTGGCGGCATCGAGGGCTGGAACGACGCCAGCGAGACCTTCAACGTGACGCTGGAGCTGGTCCGGCGCGGGTACAGCGAGGAGGAGATCGCCAAGCTCTGGGGCGGCAACCTGCTCCGCGTCCTGCGCGCCGCGGAGCGCGTGGCTCAGGAACTGCAGGGCGGGACGACGAATTAGGCTCCGCGCGTCAGCGAATCGGGGAGTGGTCTAGTTCTAGACCCCCCCCCGGAACTCCGCCCGCATCCCCCCTTCGACGACTCACGATAGGATCACCGTTTCGGCAAGGTCCGAGTCACACCGTGGCGAGCCGGACTGCCGGTATCGCCGGTATCATAGATAGATGCTGCTGCGGCGCCCGTTCCGCGTGCGTGTGATCGTGTTCGCACTGTGGCTCTGCGCCGTGCCCACCATCGGGCAGGCGCAGTTTCAGCTGCCCCCGCCGGGCGATCGGTCGGTGCACGACCTGGCCGGTGTGCTGGCGCCCGAGCACGTCGGCGCGATGGAGGAGTGGCACCGCGAGCTCTTCAGGCAGACCGAGGTGGCCATCGTCGTCATCACCGTGCCGGCGCTGGACGGCGAGCCGGTCGGCGATTTCGCCCTGCGCGTGGGCACCGAGTGGGGTGTCGGCGGGCGAGACGTGGACCGCGGTATCGTCTTGGCGCTGGCGGTGGAAGAGCGGCAGATCTACATTTCGACCGGCTACGGCGTCGAAGGCTTCCTTCCGGATGGCCGCGTGGGCGGCATCATCGACGATGCGAGGCCGCTCCTGGGGCAGGATCAGTTCTCGGCCGGCCTGCTGCAGATCAGCGCGGCGCTCGTGGCCGCGGCAGCCGACGAGTACGGGGTCACCCTCGACGGCGCGGCCGGCCTGGCAGCGCAGCCCAGCCGAACCGGGCGGCGCCCGCGAGGCGCCGCGCCCAATCCGCTGTTCACCTTGCTCCTGCTGGGCGGTCTTGGCTACATGCTGGTCCGCCACCCACGGCTCTTGTTGCTCATGCTGCTCTTCAGCGGGTTCGGCGGACGCGGGATGGGACGGCGCGGGTTCGGCGGCGGCGGGTTCGGGGGCGGCGCGGGGTTTGGCGGGTTCGGCGGCGGTGGCTTCGGCGGCGGTGGGGCGGGGCGCGGCTTCTAACCGTCGGTAGGTGTGGGTGGAGGAACGCATGGACGCAGCGGATTCGTCTTCATCAGACGCATTGGACAACCCGATACTCCGAAAGCTCGTCGATAAGCTGGTGCGGACGCTCGGCGATCGCCTGCACAGCGTCGTGCTGTACGGATCGTCGGCGCGCGGCGACTTCCAGAAGCGCACCAGCGACTTCAACCTGATCGTCGTGCTGCGCGACCTCGAGCCGGCCTCGCTCGAGGCGCTCGCGCCGGCCCTGTCCGGGTGGCTGCGACGCGGCCGGCCGTTGCCGCGCCTGTTCTCGCCGGCGCTCATCGCTGATGCGGCCGACGTGTTTCCGATCGAGTTCCTCGACATCCAGGCCTGCCGCGTCGTGCTGCACGGCCCCGACGCCTTCGCCGATGTAGTCGTGCACCACGATCACCTGCGACTCCAGTGCGAGCGGGAGCTGCGGGAGAAGATGATGCGCCTGCGTGAAGGCGTGGTCGAAGCGCGCGGCAACGGACGGGCGATTCGCCGCTTGCTGACCACCTCCTACGGCACGTTCGTGGCGCTGTTCCGAGGCTGCCTGCACCTGCTGGGTGATGACGTCCCGGTCCGCAACGACGAGGTCGTGGCGGCGTTCTGCCGTCAGGCGGAGCTCGACCACTCGCCGTTCGACGAGATCGCGCAGCTGAAGCGCGGCGAAAAGGTCGCCACGGACCCGCACGACCTGCTCGCGCGCTACGATGCGCAGCTCACCGAGGCGGTCCATCGCATCAACCGTTTCCAGACATCGCGTGGAGGAGATACCGCATGAAGAAAGGACTGATGGGGTGCCTGGTCGTCGTCGGCGGCCTGGCGCTCATCGCACTGATCGTCGTGATGTCGGTGGTCGGCCGGTACAACACGATGGTCACCGCCAACGAGCAGATCGACGGCGCCTGGGCGCAGGTGGAGAACGTGCTGCAGCGCCGGGCCGATCTGATCCCGAACCTCGTGTCGACGGTGCAGGGATTCGCCGCGCAGGAACGCGAGATCTTCGAGGAGGTCGCGCAGGCGCGCAGCCGGCTGCTGGGTGCCGGGAGCCCGGCCACGGCCGCCGCCGCGAACGCGGGGCTGACCGCCGGCCTGGGCCGGCTGCTCGCGATTGCCGAAGCCTACCCGGACCTCAAATCGAACGAGAACTTCATCCGCTTGCAGGACGAGCTCGCGGGTTCCGAGAACCGTGTCGCCGTGGAACGACGACGCTACAACACTGCGGTCCTCGCGTACAACACCTCCATCCTGCGCTTTCCGAACAACTCGCTGGCCGGCACGTTCGGCTTCAGCGAACGGGAGTACTTCGAAGCGGACGAAGCGGCGCAGGAGGTGCCCGAGGTCTCATTCGAGCGGGAGTGATCTGAAGAACAGGCGTGCGCCACCGTAACGCAGGAATGCTAGGCTGGGCAGGTCGGCATCACGCGCGCCGACCCCAGCGGCGCGCCGCGCGCTCAGCGGAGGCCGGGTAGTGTCGGCATCTGCATCGCCTCGTAGTCGGCTGGCGGCGTGAACGTGTCGGCCGGCACCGATCCCACCTGGACACCGATGAGCGTCGACGTCGCCTCGTTCTCGCCGGTCGAGACGATCCGGACGGCACGGCCCGCCGGCATCCCCTGGGCTTTGCCGATCTCCGCGTAGCGTTGGAGCATCGCCTGGGGATTGCGCTGCTGCCCGGCCATGCCCATCGGCATCTGCATCGCCGACGCCATGTCGACGACGGAGGCCATGATTTCGAACAGGCCGATCTCGGCGTCCTCGCTCAACCAGAGCCGCCCCTGATCGCCCTCCTGGTTCCGTACCTGCACCTCGAACGCGTCCCAGGCGCCGATCGTCTCGCGGGCGCCGGTCGCCTCGAACGTGATGTCGCCGCTGAGCGGATCCGCGCCGTCCGATCCCGAACCGCCGCCGCGACCCATCCGGCCCATCATCTGCTGCATCATGTTCAGCTGCTGCGCGCCCCATTCGATGTAGCGCCGCTCGGCATGCTGGATCATGAGCATGCGGGGCTGGTCGCCGCCCGCCCAGACGATCGACACTTCCGGCATGTCCATCCGAAACTGGTCGGCGGCGATCCAGTAGGTCATCTCCATCGGCGCGTTCGATCCCTGCTCGATGCGAATGATGGCGGAGAATTCCTCCGGCTGTGCCGTCACCGGCCGCGGCACTGCGACGGCATCGACGACGCTCAGCATGAACAGGGTCAGCAGGATCTTGGCGGCGTGGTGAGACAGAATCATCGGTCAGGCCCCCTATTCGCCCGCGGCGGAGCGCCGCTCCGATCGGTGCGATGTGTCAGCCGGGCTCAGGAAATATCTCGGCATCTTGGCACGGATCACCACTCGGGACAACCGCAGTACAATGGACTCCCTGTGAGATGAGGATGCGATCATGCCCTTGACGACACTCGAGCAACTGCCGGAATCGGCACGCCTGTGGATCTTCGCCGCCGACCGCGAGCTGAACGAAGCGGACGGCGCGCGCCTGCTGACGGAAACCGACGCCTTCCTGGGTGAGTGGACGGCGCATCGGGCGCACCTGACCGCGGCGCGCGACTGGCGGTATGGGCGGTTCCTGTTCATCGCGGTCGACGAGTCGGACGCCGGGGCGTCCGGGTGCTCGATCGACGCGCTGGTGCGTGAAGTGCAGCGGCTGGAGCAGTCGTTCGGCGTGACGCTCGCCGACCGCGGCCCGGTGCTGTTCCGGCGCGGCGCCGCGATCGAGCGCGTGTCGCGCGCGCGCTTCGCCGAGCTGGCGTCAGCCGGCGAGGTGAGCCTGGATACGCCCGTCTTCGACAACACCATTGCGACGGTCGGGGAGGTGCGCGCCGGACGCTGGGAGATGCCGGCGCGCGACGCGTGGCACGCGCGCGCCTTCTTCTCGTGACGCGGTCCACCCAACCATGAACGATACGCTTCGGGACCGCACGCTGGCCTTCATCGGCGCCGGCGTCATGGGCGAGGCGATGATCGGCGGGCTGGTCGGCCAGCACCTGGTCGCGCCCGAGGCGATCGTCGCCAGCGATCGTCGCGCGGCGCGCGGCGCGGCGCTCGCGTCGCGGTTCGGGATTCGCACGGCGACCGACAACGCCGCGGCGGTGCGCGACGCGCAGATCGTCGTGCTGGCCGTCAAGCCACAGGTGCTCCGGGCCGTGTTCCAGGAACTGCACGGCGTCATCCCGTCGTCGGCGCTCGTCCTGTCGATCGTGGCCGGGGCGCGGGTCGAATCGATCGCGAACGGACTCGGCCACGCCGCCATCGTGCGCTCGATGCCGAACACGCCGGCCCGGGTGGGCGAAGGGATGACGGTCTGGACCGCGACACCGGTCGTGTCCGACGCACAGCGGGACCAGGCGCGCACCATCCTGGCGGCGCTGGGCCACGAGCTGCACGTGGACGACGAGACCTTCCTGGACATGGCGACGGCGATCAGCGGCACCGGGCCGGCCTACGTCTTCCTGCTCATGGAGGCGCTGATCGACGCGGCGGTCCACCTGGGATTCTCGCGTGACGACGCCCGGCATCTGGTGCTGCAGACGATCCGCGGCTCGGCGGCGTTCGCGCTCCAGTCCAGCGTGCATCCGGCCGAGATGCGCAACGAGGTGACGTCGCCGGGCGGAACGAGCGCCGAGGCGATCTATCAGCTCGAAAAGGGATCGTTCCGGACCGTGCTGTCGAAGGCGGTTTGGGCGGCCTACCAGCGATCGGTGTCGCTGGGTGCCCTCGACGCCAGCGTGCCGTCGTTCGAGCCGGCGCCACCCGACGACGACTAGCCCCAGAGTTCACTGAGGTCGATGCGCCCGCTCGTGACACCATCAACCAAGGGCTTCGCCTCCGGCTCGCCCTCGCAGGCCTGAAGGCCTGCGCTACAGATAATGGACTGGACGGGAAAGGTCTCTGGTCTCCACAGAAACCCTGCGATCGCGGTTGTGATCGTAGCGCATGGCTTCAGCCCTGCGAGGGCGCGCCGGAGGCGACGCCCTACCGTGACGTAACGCCGACTCTCCCTCTCTTGCTATCTGGCCGGCTCGGTGCGCAGCCTGGCGAACCGTAGCAGCCCCTCGACGACGACCCACGCCGCCAGCAGCAAGAGGGCGATTCCCAGCACGAGCAGCAGCGTCTGGCCTTCGCGGTAGAAGGTCAGCACGTTCCAGCTCATCGCGGCCACCGTCGTGATGACCATGAAAACCATCGGCACGAAGGTGTACAGGCAGTTCTTCTTCTTGAGGACGAGGTAGAGCGTCACGGTGATGAGCGTCAGCCCGCCGAGGAGCTGGTTGGTCGTGCCGAAGAGCGCCCACAGCGCCAGGCCGGCCGGCTGGCCGTCGATCTTGAGGAACGCGAAGGCGCCGATCGCCGCCACGGCCAGGACCGAGGACAGGTACCGGTTGCTCAGGACAGGCAGGCCGAGCGTCTCGGACACCTCCTGGATGTTGTACCGCAGCAGGCGCGTCGCCGAGTCGAGCGTCGTGAGCGCGAACGAGACGGCCACCAGCGCGATGAACGCCCTGCCGACCGTTTCGGGCACGCCGAGCTGGCCGAGGAAGCGCGCCGACCCGTCGATGAAAGCCGACAGGCTCTGGCCGAGCCCCTGCGCGACGTTCCAGCTCGCATAGTGGGCCTGCCAGGCCTCGGTGTTCAGGAATCCGGCCGTACAGGCCATGACCGCGATGAGTCCCAGGAGACTCTCGCCGATCATCGCGCCGTAGCCGATGAACGGCGCGTCGGTCTCGGAGCTGATCTGCTTGGCCGTCGTCCCCGACGAGACCAGCGCGTGGAATCCGGAGATTGCGCCGCAGGCCAGCACGATGAAGACGAACGGAAACAGCGGCGGCGCGCCGGGCGGGTGCAGGTCCACGGCCGGCGCCACGAACTCCGGCCGGAGGAGGAAGAAACCGCCGAACAGCGAGATCAGGCCGAGGTAGAGCAGCAGCGAGTTCAGGTAGTCGCGCGGCTGGAGCAGCAGCCAGACCGGCAGGATCGACGCGACGAACGCGTAGACCAGCATCATCGCGCTCCAGGTGTCGGGCGGCAGATCGGGCGTGGGCAGGATGAGGCCCAGACCGACCGCGCCCAGGCTCAGGACGAACGCGGCGACGGTGAGCGGGACGAGTGGAAGGCCCCGCTTGTAGAAGAGGACCCCCATGCCGACGGCCAGCACCATCAGCGACACGCTCGGCACGACCGCTTCCGGATAGAAATCGGCGGAGAACAGCTGCGCGACGATCTGGACGAAGACCCCCATCGCCAGCGCGATGAGGAAGAAGATCAGGACGTGGAAGAGGCTCTTCGCGCGTCCGCCGATGACCGACTCGGTGATCTTGCCGATCGACTGTCCATCGGAGCGCATGCTCAGCACCAGCGCGCTGAAATCGTGAACCGCGCCGATGAAGATGGTGCCGAAGACGACCCAGAACAGCGCGGGCACCCAGCCCCAGATGACCGCGATGGCCGGGCCTAGCATCGGGGACAGTCCGGCGATGGACGCGAAGTGGTGGCCGAACAGCACGTAGCGCCGGCTCGGCACGTAGTCGAACCCGTCCTGCAGCCGATACGCCGGCGTCACCGCCGTCGGATCCAGCTGGAAGACGGTGCGCGCCATCCGCTGCGCGTAGAAGCGGTAGGCCAGCCAGTAGATGATGAAACAGGCGATCGTGACGGCGACGGTGGACATCGAGATTTTCATGCTATTGACGGTCGCGAAACTTCGCAAGTAGATTAGCGGAGGGAGACTGAACGCTGGACTGCTGAATGACGACGTCGATGCTCGAGGCCAAGGTGACCCGGCTGCGCGCGCTGCTCCGCGAGATGCGGCGGATGGTCGTCTGCTTCTCGGGCGGGGTCGACTCCGGCTACCTGCTGGCCGAAGCGGTGGCGGCGGTCGGGGAGGACGCGATCGCGCTGACCGCCGTGTCGCCCAGCCTGGCGCCCGAGGAGGGGGCTGACGCGCGCCGGCTCGCCGAATCGATCGGCGCACGCCACCTGCTCGTCGAGACGCACGAGCTGGACGACCCGCGGTACGCCGCCAATCCGGTCAACCGGTGCTACTTCTGCAAGGTCGAGACCTACGGCGCGGCGGTGGAGCAGGCCGAGCGGCTGGGCGTGCCCTATGTCCTCGACGGCTTCAACGTGGACGACCGCGGCGATCATCGTCCGGGACGCCAGGCGGCGATCGAGCGCGGCGTGCGGTCACCGCTCGACGAGCTGGGCTTCACGAAGGACGACATCCGCGAGGCGGCGCGGCGGATCGGATTGCCCGTCTGGAACAAGCCGGCGCTGGCCTGTCTATCGAGCCGCTTTCCGTACGGGACGGAGATCACCCCCGCGCGGCTTGCGCAGGTCAATCGATGCGAGCGTCTGCTCCGGGCGCACGGCTTCCAGGTGTGCCGCGTGCGCTACCACGAGGCGGTCGCGAGAATCGAGGTGGCGCCCGAGGAAATCCCGCGCCTCCTGGAGCCAGCACTCCGCGATCTCGTCGTCTCGGAGTTCCGGGCGGCCGGCTTCCAGCACGTCACGGTGGATCTGCAGGGCTATCGGACGGGCTCGTTGAACCAGGTGCCGGCGGCCAGCGCGCCCGACGTGGTGTCCCTCACCAACGACGCCTGACGGTCTGGGCGATTGGTTCGAGTGGTATCTACGAGGAGTTGACCTCATGAAGACGCGTCTTGTATGGATGCTGGGGCTGTGGGTGCTCACGACGGCAGGTTGCGGCGGGGGGCCGACGCCCGGACCTGGACCCGACGCCACGATTCCCTCCGCCCCGACCGAGCCGGTCTCCCTCGACAAGAACGACTATCCGGTGTTTCCCGATGCTGACGCCGGGGCGGATCCCGAGGTCTCGGCCGAGGACGGCGGCGCCGGCTTCACGGGCGAGGGGTGGACGACGAACACCGACTTCGATTTCATCGGGGACCCGCGGGCTGTGAAGGGCGGGCGCATCGTTCAGGACACCAACGATTTCCCTGGCACACTACGTATCTTCGGGCCGGATGTGACGGTCTGGAATCAGGTTCTGCACGAACTGGTCTACGAGCGGCTGATCAACAGTCACCCGACGTCGCTGGATTTCATTCCACACCTGGCTACCCACTGGCAGGAGTCGGAGGATCATCGTTCGTTCCGTTTCCGGATCGATCCCAACGCCAGATTCTCGGACGGCGAACCGGTGACCGCCGAGGACGTGGTGGCCACCTGGGACCTCATGATGAAGCCGAGCACGCAGGCGGCGAACTATCGAGCGCTGTTAGCCGGGTTCGAGCGCCCGGTCGCCGAGACCAAGTACATCGTGTCAGTCCAGTCTACCGAGTCGAGTTGGCGGAATCTCGGCAACCTCTCCCTGCTCTGGATTTTTCCGGCGCACGTGATCGAGACGCTCGACGACGACGACGACTATCTCCGCGGCTACAACTACAAGATGATGCCGGGGTCGGGAGCCTACGTCCTGAACGAGGAAGATCTCGACCGGGGCAACTCGGTCACGATCCGGCGCCGTGAGGATTACTGGGCGGAACACCAGCGACGCAACATCGGCCGCCACAACTTCGATGAGATCACGGATCTCGTCGTCCGGGATCGCAATCTCGCGTTCGAGATGTTCAAGCGCGGAGACACCGATACCTACTTCGTCAACCGGGCGCAGATGTGGGCCGAGGAGCTGGAGTTCGAGCAGGTCCAGAAAGGGTGGATCCAGAAGCGGAAGATCTTCACGCAGCAGCCGCAGGGAATCCAGGCGATGGCGTTCAACATGCGGAGGGCACCGTTCGACGACATCCGCGTACGGCAAGCCCTGATCTTGCTGTTCAATCGACAGCAGTTGATCGAGAAACTGTTCTACAATGAGTATCAGCCGCAGAACTCAATCTTTCCGGGCGGCGTGTACGAAAACAAGAACAACCCACCAAACCTCTACGACCCGGAGCGCGCCATGGAGCTCCTGGCCGAGGCCGGATGGTCGGAGCGTGATTCCCAGGGGCGCCTCCTCAAGGACGGCCAGCCGTTCAACCTCCAACTTACGTACTATCTGCAGAGCTCCGAGCCGATGCTCACGGTGTACCAGGAGGATCTGCGGAGTGTTGGCATCGGCTTGACGCTGAGACTGATCACACCAGCCACGCTCATGAAACTGCTCGACGAGCGACAGTTCGACTTCGTCTCGATCGCGTATTCGGCCTCCTCACCGTACCCGATGCCGGAAACGATGTGGCGGTCCGAGCTGGCCGACCAGCCCGCCTCGAACAATCTGACCGGGTTCAAGAACGCGCGCGTCGACGAGATCATCGAGGCATATGACGGGTCGTCGGACCTCGACACTCGGATCGAGTTGATGCAGGAGCTCGACAACATCGTCGCGAACGAGTACGTCTTCGTGCTCCAGTGGTTCGCCCCGTTTCATCGCGTCGTGTACTGGAACAAGTACGGTCAGCCCGAGGGCTACCTCGATCGCATTCCCGAGATGGGAGTTTCCGAGGTCCTCAGGCTCTGGTGGGTGGATCCGGTGAAGCAAGCCGCTCTCGATGACGCGCTCCGAAACGACCGCGCCCTCGAGGTCGGCCCCAGCGAGATCCGCTACTGGCTTGACTACGAGGATCCCGCAGAAGCGCCCGATCCCAGCGCACCGTGACGACGTACTTCCTTCGCCGCCTGCTCCTGGTGATCCCGACGTTCCTCGGGATCACCGTCGTCGTTTTCGTCATCATGCACTTCGTCCCGGGCGGGCCGGTCGAGCAGCAGATCCTCCGGTTCAAGATGGCGATAGCGTTGGAGGGCGGCGCCGGTGCGGGTACCGGCGTGGGACCGATTGAGCTCCCTGCAGATGCAGTCGAGGAGCTTCGACGGTTCTACGGCTTCGACAAGCCGGTCCACCTCAGGTACGCGCAATGGCTCTTGAACCTGGTCAAGCTCGACCTGGGGCGGTCGTACATCTACCAGGAGCCGGTCTGGGACGTGATCAAGTCGAGGTTCCCGGTCTCGCTCTTCCTCGGCCTGACCGGCTTCCTGCTGAGCTATCTGTTGTGTATTCCGCTGGGCGTTATGAAGGCGGTCCGGCATGGCAGCCGATTCGACTTTCTGAGTAGCTTCATCGTCTTCTTGGGGTATTCGGTGCCTGGATGGGCGCTCGGTGCGGCGCTGCTCGTGCTGCTCGGCGGCGGGAGCTACTGGAACGTCTTTCCGCTCGGCGGCTTTCGACCGTTCAACTGGGAGTACCTGTCCTGGTGGGGCAAGCTGACGTCGCAGGTGCACCACATGGCGCTGCCGGTTCTCTGCTACATGGTCGGCTCGTTTGCATCGCTCACGATCCTGACGAAGAACTCGTTGATGGAGAACCTCGGCCAGGACTACGTTCGAACGGCGTTCGCCAAAGGGTTGACCGAGCGCCGGGTTATCTTCGTCCACGCGCTACGCAACTCCCTGATTCCGATCGCGACCGGCCTCGGCCACATGTTCAGCCTGGTCCTGGCCGGGTCGTTCCTGATCGAGAAGGTCTTCAACATCGACGGGATGGGTTACCTCGGCTACACCTCGATCCTCCAGCGTGACTACCCGGTTGCGCTGGGCATCCTGGTCATCTCCAGCATGTTGATGCTGCTGGGCAACATCTTGTCCGACGTCATCTACACCATCGTCGACCCGCGCATCCGATTTCAATGACGTCGGCCGAGCCTCGCACCGAGCTTTCCGGCGGCTCGTTCGAGGGGAACCTCTCGACCGGCCAGTCGATTATCCAGCGCCGCTTGCGGAAGTTTCGGCGGCTGAAGCGCGGCTACTGGGCGTTCCTGTTCATCGCCGCGGCGTACCTCGCGTCGTTTTTCCTCCCGATCCTGGCCAACGACACCGCACTCGTTGTGAAGTACGACGACGTCCTGTACTTTCCGATGCTACGATTTCGGACGGCGGCGGAGTTCGGTCAGGACGCAGTCGGCGAGCCCGATTACCGAGCGCTGCAGGAGGAGTTCGTTGCCGCGGGCGAGGGCAACTGGGTCGTGATGCCGCTGTATCCCTACAGCCCGACCGAATCGCTGTTCGAGCTGCCCGGCGCACCACCACACCCGCCCAGCGCGGAACACCCATTCGGAACAGACGACCGCGGGCGTGACGTCTTCGTCAGGCTGGCCTACGGCTTCAACGTCTCGCTGGCCTTCGCGCTCCTGGTGACGGTGCTAGGCTTCGCGTTCGGCGTGGCGACCGGCGCAGCGCTCGGGTACTTTGGCGGTCGTTTGGACATCTTCGGGCAGCGTCTCATCGAGATCTGGTCGTCGCTGCCATTTCTCTACACCGTCATCATCGTCAGTTCGATCGTCGTGCCGGTCTACATCTCTGGACGGAATCAGCTCCTTCAGCCGGCGTTCTGGCTGCTCGTCGTGATTCTGGCGGCGTTTGCGTGGATGGGGATCACGTACTACGTCCGCGGGGAGTTCTATCGAGAGAAGGCCAAGGACTACGTCGGGGCGGCGATCGCGATGGGCGCCTCCGAGCCGGCGATCATGTTCAAGCACATCCTGCCGAATGCGTTGACGCCGGTCGTGTCGTTCGCGCCGTTCGCCATCGTGGCCAACATCAGCCTGCTCGTCGCGCTGGATTTCCTCGGGTTCGGCCTGCCGCCCCCGACGGCGAGTTGGGGTGAGCTGATCGGCCAGGGGATGAACAACATCACCAAGTGGTGGTTGATCTTCTTCCCGCTCGGCGTCCTCTTCGGCACCTTGCTGCTCGTCGTCTTCATCGGCGAGGCGGTGCGCGAAGCGTTCGATCCGAAGGAGTTCTCCCGTCTCCGGTAGCCCCGTCATGGAGCCGACGCCAGCCCCCGTAGCCCCCCGGCCGCCAGCCGAGACACTGCTCGAGATTCGCGGTCTCCGGACCTACTTCCACACCGAAGCCGGCACGGCGAAGGCGGTGGACGGTGTCGATCTCGATATCCGGAAGGGCGAGGTCGTCGGGCTGGTGGGGGAGTCAGGCTCCGGGAAGAGCGTCACTGCCTTGAGCGTCCTGCGGCTCATTCCCGATCCGCCGGGACGCATCGTCGCCGGCACGATCATCTACAAGGGCCGCGATTTACTGAAGCTGCCGCTCGAGGAGATCCGGAAGATCCGGGGCCGTGAGATCAGCATGATCTTCCAGGAGCCGATGACGTCGCTCAATCCGGTCTTCACGATCGGGATGCAGGTGATGGAAGCGATCCAGGCGCACGAGGCCTGTTCGAAAGGCGCGGCGTTCGAGCGCGCCGTCCAGATGCTCGAGCTGGTCGGCATTCCCGAGACGCGCCTCCGGATGCACGACTATCCGCACCACTTCTCCGGCGGCATGCGCCAGAGGGTGATGATCGCGATGGCGCTCGCCTGCGGGCCGTCGCTGCTCATCGCCGACGAGCCCACGACGGCGCTCGATGTGACCATTCAAGCGCAAATCCTGGAGCTCATGCTGCGGGTGAAGGCCGAGCGCCCCGACGCGGCGATCCTGCTGATCACGCACAACCTCGCCGTCGTCGCCGAGACCTGCCAGCGCGTCGTCGTGATGTACGGCGGCAAGGTGCAGGAGGTCGCGCCGGTCGATCGGCTGTTCGACGCGCCGCTGCATCCCTACACGAAAGGGCTACTGGCCTCGCTCCCGCGCGTCACCGGCGCCAAGACCGAACGACTGCAGACGATTCCCGGGTCGGTGCCTGGAATTCACGACCTGCCGGCCGGCTGCAAGTTCTGCACGCGGTGCGACTTGAAGGTCGATCGGTGCGAGACCGAGGAGCCGGAGCTGCGCGAGATCGCGCCGGGGCATCTGGTCCGATGCCATCTGGTGGATGCGTGATGATGCCGAAGCCGGAGCCGATTCTCCAAGTTGACGACCTGCGCGTGCGCTTCCCGGTGCACGGCGGGATCTTCCTCCGGAAGGTCGCCGAGGTGAAGGCGGTGGACGGCGTGTCGTTCACGCTCGGCCGCGGCGAGACGCTGGGCCTGGTCGGGGAGTCGGGTTGCGGTAAGAGCACGGTCGGCCGCGCCATCGTGAACATCCTGCGCGCGATGAGCTACGGCGTCGAGATCTCGGGACAGGTCGTGTACCACCGGGGAGACCGGGCGGTCGATCTGGCTTCACTCGGCCGAGCGGCGATGCGGCCGTATCGGGCCGATCTGCAGATGATCTTCCAGGACCCGTACTCGTCGCTGAATCCGCGGATGACGGTGAAAGACATCGTCGAGGAGCCGCTTCGGATTCACGCGCGCGACATGTCGGCGGGTGACCGCACGGACCGGGTGCGCCGGCTGCTCGAGAAAGTCGGGCTGACCGCCGAGCAGGCCGGGCGCTACCCGCACGAGTTCTCCGGCGGACAGCGGCAGCGGATCGGAATCGCACGCGCGCTGGCGACGAACCCGAAGATCGTGATCGCCGACGAGCCGGTCAGCGCGCTGGACGTCTCGATTCAGGCGCAGGTGATCAACCTCATGCAGGACCTGCAGCAGGAATTCGAGCTGTCCTATATCTTCATCGCCCACGACCTGTCGGTGGTTCGGCACATCGCCGATCGGATCGCCGTCATGTACCTGGGGAACATCGTCGAGATCGGACCAGCCGAGCTGGTCTACCGCGAGCCCCGGCACCCGTACTCGCGGGCGCTGCTGTCCGCGGTGCCGCGTCCCGACCCCCGGGCGCGGCTCGACGACCGCATCCGGCTGACCGGCGACATCCCGACGCCGACCCGCAAGCCGTCGGGCTGCGGCTTCCGCACGCGGTGTTCGATCGTCAAGGACAGCTGTGCCGACGCCGTGCCGCCGCTCGAGCCAAAGGATGGCCGCCTCGTTGCCTGCCCGTGGGCGTGACGGCTCTCGACTTTCGGCTTTCGTAATGGTGTACCGAGAGCCGAGCGCCCAGAGCCGAGAGCCGAGAGCCTGTCAGCCGCCCGCCTCGGCGGCCGGCACGAGATAGTCCTCGACGATCTGGTAGATCCGCCGGTTGTGGTCGGACGTGCGACCCTGCGGGTCGGTTGACGAGGTGGTGACGGCGACCAGGTCGAGATCGGGCACGACGAAGATGAACTGGCCGCCGTAGCCCCACGCGTAGAAGATCTTCCGCGTGCCCGTGTAGCGCACCCACCAGCTGTAGCCGTAGCCGCGTCCGCCGCGTCGGGAGCGCGTCCGGGTGATGACTGACTTGTCCACCCACTGGGCCGGGATCACTTGCCGATCGCCGACGCGGCCACGGTTCAGGTAGAGCCGCCCGAACTGCAGCATCTGTCTCGGCGTGAAGAGCATGTCGTTGCCGCCGAAATAGATTCCTTGCGGGTCGGTCGGCCACCGGGCCAATGAGAAGCCGATCGGCTCGGCCAGATGCCGCTGCGCGTACTCCCAGGTGCTGAGTCCGGTCGCCTTCGTGAGGATGGCCGAGAGCAGATGGGTATTGCCGGTGCTGTAGCCTCTGACCGTGCCCGGCTCGCTGCGCATCGGACGGGTCAGAATGTGCCGGACCCAGTTGCGGCTCATCACCCACGCGCCGTAGTTTCGGAAGCTCGTGGACTCCAGTCCGGCCCGCATCGTCAGGAGATCCTCGATCGTGATCTCCCGCTTGCGCGGGTCCTCGGTCGCGCCGAGATACGCCGGGAAAAACTCGTCAATCGTCTGATCGACGCTGGTCAGGTGTCCCTGACCGAGCGCGATGCCGACGAGCGCCGACAGCACGCTCTTCGAGGCTGACTTGATGTTGGCCGTCCGGCGCGCGCTCGCACCGTTGAAGTACCGCTCGACGAGCAGTTCGCCGCCGCGGGCGACCAGGAGGCTGCGGAGCCGGGGCAGGGTGGACGCAACCGCGACCGCGCCGTCTACGAAATCCGGGTCTAGCGCTGCCGCCGTGGCGATGGACAACGACGACGACGGCGGCGCCGGTGCCTTTGACAACCCGTCCGGACGGAATGCCGTGACGGTCATCGTGAGCGCCACGAGGGCGAGGGTCATGCCGAGCGCGAGGCCGTTGCGGTGCGCCGGGCTAATTTTCCTGGGCATCGGTCGCGCGTCGTCGTTCTACCGGCCGAATCCGTGGAGTGGGAGTGAGAAGCGCAGCGCGGTCCACCGGACCGCGGGGTCAGACCGCTCAGGTAAAGCGGCCGGGCTCGCAGGCGCTGGCGGTCGAGGCGACAGCCCCGGCGACCGATGCGGCGAATGTCGAGCACTGCTTGTCGAGTGCCTTCCGACGGCAGTTCGGGCACGCCAGCCCCTTCGCGCCTTCGCCCATGCGCTGGAGTATTTCCACGCAATGGCCGCACGCACGGCACTGATATTCGTAGATCGGCATCCCCCTCCAGTATAGCGCGTGCGGCGCCCGCTTGCAGGCGGCGCACGCGATTGAGTACGCTGCCGTCCGATGACGACTCGCGTGGCGCACGTGTGGCTGCTCGGCTGCGCGCTGGTGGCTTGGTCGGGGCTCGCCGCCGCGCAGCCCGCCGCGGACGTGCGCGCCATGCGCTCCGCCCCGGCGTACCTGGCGGCGCTGGATCATCTCGACCGGGACTACGATCGGTTCGTTCGCGAGCTCGTCACGCTGACCGAAATCCCGGCGCCGCCGTTCGGCGAATCGGCCCGCGCGGCGGCCTATCTCGGGATGTTGCGGCAGACGGGGCTCGAGGACGTCCAGCAGGATGCGATTGGCAACGTGATGGGGCTGCGCCGGGGCGCCGGCGCCGGGCCGCTGCTCGCGGTCGCGGCGCATCTCGACACCGTGTTTCCGCCGGAGACGGACGTCACCGTGCAGCGCGCCGGCACCCGGCTGACCGCCCCCGGCATCGGGGATGACACGGCCGGGCTGGCGGCGGTGCTGGCCGTCATACGGGCGATGGACGCGGCGGGAACCTCGACCGCGGCCGACATTCTCTTCATCGGCAATGTTGGCGAGGAGGGGCCGGGCGACCTGCGCGGCGTGAAGTATCTGTTCCGGGAAGGGCCGTACCGGGATCGCATCGCGCGGTTCATCTCGGTCGAGTCGGGCGGGCAGACGACCATCACGAACGGGGCGCTGGGTAGCATGCGCTACCGCGTGACGTTCAGGGGACCGGGCGGCCATAGCTACGGCGCATTTGGATTGGTCAGTCCAGCCTTTGCGATGGCGGGTGCGATCACCCGGTTTGCCGCGATCGCCGTGCCGGAGGCGCCGAAGACGACGCTGAGCGTCGGGGTCGTGCGGGGTGGCACGTCGGTGAACTCGATTCCGTTCGAGACGTCGATCGACGTGGACATGCGGTCGGAGTCGCCCGAGGAGCTCGACAAGCTCGTCGAGGCCTTCCTGAGCGCCATGGACGAGGCGGTGGACGAGGAGAACGTGACCCGGTCGGTGGCGGAAGGGCCGATCGTCCTCGACATGGAGCTCATCGGCGACCGGCCGTCCGGCCTGACTCCGGCTCGCACGCCGCTCGTCCAGGCCGCCTTGGAAGCGGCACGGGCGTTCGGAAGCGCGCCGTCCCTGCGGACGTCGAGCACCGACGCCAACCTGCCGATCAGTCTGGGGATCCCGGCGATCACGATCGGACGCGGCGGTCTCGGTGGCCGGAGCCATTCTCTCGACGAGTGGGTGGACGTCGAGCGCGAGCCGACCGTCCGCGGTCTCCAGGTGGTGCTGACAACTGTGCTGGCCGCGGCGGCGCTCGGACGCTGACGACGGCTACCAGAGTTCCCGGACGATGACGACGAGCGCCATGACGCCGGCCACGGTCAGGACGGCCGGCCGCGTGTGGCCTTCATCGAGTCGCCCGATCGTCCTCGACGAGACCGCGAAGCCGGCGAGAATGCCCGGCTGCAGGAGCAGCGCCAGCCAGAGCTCATCCTGGCCAAGCCGCCCGATGGCGGCCAGTGCCGCCAGCGAGATCGACACGCCCACGATGAAATAGCCGGCCAGGGTGCCGCGCAGCCGGGTGCCGGGCGCGTGCTGGTAGACGAGCGCCATGGGCGGGCCGCCAATCGACGAGGTCGTGCCCATGAAACCGGAGAGGGTGCCGGCGCCGATGAGCGTCCGCCGATTCGGTCGGAGGTGCAGCCCCGAGACGCTGAGTGCCACGGAGATCAGGACGAGCACGCCGAAGATGAGGATGAACCGATCGCCCGGGAGCCGCGTCAGCGCGAAGATGCCAACCGCCGTTCCCGCGACGCGCCCCATCAGCGCCCACTGCAGCCCCGACAGGTCGATGCCGACCCGGTCGCGATACGCCGTCAGCGAGGTGAGTGACAGCGAGGCCACCAGCAGGGGGGCGGGCACGAACTGGGGATCGATCAGCACCAGAACCGGCGCCGACACCATGGCGAGCCCGAAGCCGACGGAGCCCTGGAGCAGGGCGCCGACGGCGACGGTGGACATGGCGATGGTGATGTCAATCCAGCTCACGTGCGGGTCGTCCAGGCAGTGGGGAACACCGGTACACGCCGAACCTCTCATTGTACTATTCCAGCTGACCTCGTGACTGACACCGATCACTCGCTTGACGCCGCGGACCGCCGTCTGCTGGCGGCCGTCGATGAGGTGTGGCAGACCGCCGTGGCGCGGGCTGGGACCTGGTGCGTCTGTCGAGTCGGGTGCTCGGACTGCTGTCACGGTCCGTTTCCCATCAGCCAGCTCGACGCCCATCGGCTGCGGCGCTCGCTCGACGAGCTTCGGCGTACGGATCCAGCCGCGGCTGCGGCCATCGTGGATCGGGCGCGGCACGTGATGGCGCAGATGGCGTCGCCGTTGTTCGACGACGTCACCACCGGCCCGCGGGCCGACGATCCGGCGGCTCAGGAGAGGTCCGGCGAGAGCCTCTGGGCCGTTCCGTGTCCGGCGCTTCATCCGGAGACCGACGCCTGCGAGCTGTACGCGGGACGTCCGATGGCGTGCCGCACCTACGGTCCGCCGACCGCGACTGACGCCCAGCGTCGGCATCCGTGCCGGCTCTGGTTCGACGGCGCGCGCCCCGAGGACGTCGAGCGCTGCCGCGTCCGATTCGGCGGCGAGGAGGTGGAGAGCGAGCGGGTCGATCGTGCCGAGGGGTCGGGCCAGCGCTGCGGGCCGACGATCATCGCCGCCGTGCTGGCCGAGGAATGATCAGGTAGGGGACCGGGAGGAAGACTCGATCCCCCGCCTGTCACCGTTGTACCCTTACAAGCCGAATTGAAATCCGATGGTGCCGGTGAAGCCGCGCAGGCGATCGCTCAGGTCGCCGGCGCTGCCGACCAGCCGGTAGCCCGCGCCGAGGCCGACCCGAAACCAGTCGTTCACACGAAACAGGACGTTGGCCTGCGGCTCGGCCACGATGAAGTGGTCTCGAACGCGCACCCGGCCGACGTCGATCGTCCGAGTGGTGGGCCGGCCGAATCGTCCGCCACGTACCATGACCTCGATCGTGCCGACGTCGTTCGACAACGTGACGCTGCCGCCGCCGAACAAGCTACGGACGCTGAAGTTGACCGGACCGTCCAGCTTCGTGAACCACTCCACGACGGCGCCGCCGTACATCAGGTCGAAGTCGGACTCGCGATTGGTGAGCCAGTAACCGCCGGCGCCGATGAGCAGCCGACCGTCGGTCACCCAGCCCCCGTAGAGGCCGGCCAGCCGGGCGGACTTGCCGTCGAGCTCGGTGAACTTGATGTCAGGCGTTACCGAGAGACCGTTCTCGATGCGCTCGACCACGATCGATGAGATCGCGTCCGGCTGCGCCGTCGCGGCGGACGGCGCGAGCATCAGCAGTCCGATGAAGACGACGGCGACGGCGGCGGTGACGGTCGGTCCCCGGCCGGAGGCGAAGGTAGATCGTGTCGGGTTCGTCAGACGCGTCCGCATCTAGATTCCCCGTTCGGCGAGCGGCGGCAGGCTGACGTTCAGCGTGGCCGTGTCACCCGGCAGGACCTCGATCTCGGTCATGAACGGTTGGTAGCCGGGCTTGTGCACCTCGATGACGTGGAAGCCGGCGCTGACCTCCACGGTCAGCCGCTCCGCCCCCGAGGGGCCCTGCCAGCGCTCGCCGTCGATCAGGACCTCCGCGTCGGCCGGCTGCACGCGGAGCGCGAGCGTGCCAAACGCGGCCGCGGGTCGACCGAGCCTGGGCTCGACCGGTGCGCGGCCACCGCGGGGATCAGCCAGCGCAGGGTCCGCGTACTCGTCGTACTCCTCGTCGTCGTAACGCGACCAGTCAATGGGTTCGGTCGGCTCCGGTGGCGGCGGGGTCGTCTCGCCCGGGCCGAGGGGTACCATCACGTGCCGGATGCGAAACGTCGAGCCCTCGGTCAACAGCAGGCGTTCGGTGGCGCTCCGGTAGCCGTCGAGTCGCAGCTCGATCTCATACTCACCGGGCGGCAGCCGGAGCCGCTGGAAGAAGCCGTCGAAGTCGTCCGCGACGCCGGCCAGGTACCCGTCGACGTACACCTCCGTCGGTTCGGGCTTCACCTGCACGCGTACGGCGGCGGTGGGGTTGTAGGCAGGGTAGTAATAGCCGGGGTAGTAGTAGTCGTACGGGAACAGGCCATAGCGGTAGCCGAAGCCGTAATGCGGCCGGTACACCGCTGCGCCCACTCGGACGACAGCGGGCGTCACGCGGCGTCCGGCGGTCCGCCGTCGCTGCGCTTCGGCCCCGGTGACCGATGCGCTCAACATGACGATCGCCATCAGCACGCCGACTCCCCACACGCTTCGCGTTCGATGTAGCACGAGTCCACCTCCAATTCCAAGCGCTACTCGCTCTTACGCAAGGGCCGTACCAGCCGAGATGCCCCGATGTTCAGCCCGGTTCTCGGGTGTGGATGACGCGGGCGAGACGCGTCGACCGTCTCGTTCGCAGGACCCGGTGTCCTCCGCGTTGGCTGGCGGCACAGAACAGCGACTGTGCGATCTGCGTCAGGGTCTGTCCCTCCAACAAGGACTTCTCGAAGTGGTGGCTGCGGCTCGGGCGCCGGCTGGCGGGGACGCCGCTGCGGCGGCTGATGCTCTGGCTCGATGTGCGGCTGGGCTACGGCGAGCCCGAGCACCATCGCCACGAGCAGCGGTGCCGTGTCGCAGCCCAGCTTGCGGAAGCCGTAGCCCGCGACGCGGCGACCGCCATGACGAGCACCTCGAACGCCGAGTTGTTCAGCGCATAGGCGCCCAGGCTATAGCTGTTTGGGCCGTCCAGGCAGTGCAGGGCCGGGAACGCGGTGATCGTGACGCCGTTCGAGGCGTACACCTCCTTCCGTGGCGTCTTGTAGTCGAACTCGTGGAAGATGACCTCGGTGCCGGCGCCGCCGCCCGTGATCGCGATGCGCGTCGCGATGTCCCAGGCCATCGCCTGCTTGAACGCCTCGCCGAACGCGCCAGCCAGCCGACGCCTGCCGGCGGCGAACGAACGGCATCCCGGTGCCCAGCGCCGTGATGCGCATCTCATCGGCGGCGATCGGCTCGCCCGGGTAGAAGAAGCTCGGATGGCGTCGGGTGGGCTGCGCATCGGTCATGGTGCAGGGAGGATGTATGGAAAGAGGAGTTTGGAGTTAGGCTAGGCGGGTGTGATGGTCGTGGGGCCAGGCGCCGAGAACTATGACGGTGCAGAACTGTCGAATCCAGTTGGAATCGGAAGGTGCGGCGGCCACGGGCGGAGCCCCGCCAGGCCGCCGGCGTCTGAAGCCCGGCTGGTTCATCGGCGCGCTGGTCATCGCCCTGGCCCTGATCGTGCCAGCACGTGCAGATCTGGATACTCGCAGCATCGTCATCGACCAGCCCGGGTCGCCGATCAACATCGTCTCCTACGAGTCGGGGCTCGCGCGCGGCAGCCGGATCAGCCTGCGCGGCGCACCGCCCGTCGCCATCCAGCACCAGCTCCGCTACGGCAACGCTCGCAACGAGACGATCGTCGCGGTGCAGTTCGGGTTTGTCAGCTTCAATGTCTTCGACGAGTACCTCAGCCACTACGCCGGTCTTGCCGTCAGCGATCTCGCGCCGGCCGCCGAGCACGAGTACCGGTGGGTGTTCGAGGGGACGGCCGATTTCAGCTTCCTGACCGGCGCGGTCTTCGTCCGCAAGGTCCGCTTCGAGAGTGGCGAGATCTGGGAGGCGAACCTGGAAGGGGTAGCCGCCATCCTCGAGACGATCGGCGACACGACCGGCTTCCGTGACACGCCGGTCATGCCCTGACCGCCGGCGTCAAGACCCACACCGCCGCTGACGGCCGATGTTGCCCGAGGGGCAGGACACGATTCGCGTTCAGTAGCGAGTTGGCACGACCGACCCGACCCGATGCGGATCATCCGTTTCCAAGACGCGGCCGGTACGCACTACGGAGCACCGGTCGGCGACGGCCTCGCCGAGGTTCTCGAAGGAGACCTGTTCGACACCCCGCTCGGGCTCAGCGGTCGGCGGGCGCGTGTGTCCAAGCTTCTCGCCCCGGTGGTGCCCCCGGCCATCATGTGCGTGGGGCTCAACTACCGACAGCACGCCGAGGAAGCCGGCGCCCCCATCCCCGAGTATCCGGTAGTGTTCCTCAAGGCACCCCGGACGCTTCAGCATCCAGGCGATCCGATCCTGATCCCGGCGATCGAGCCGGTTCAGGTGGATTACGAGTGCGAGCTCGCGATCGTGATCGGCAAGACGGCGAAGAACGTCTCGCGGGATACGGCGATTGCCCACGTCCTCGGGTACACGTGCGCCAATGACGTTTCCGGCCGCACCTGGCAACTCGAGAAGGGGGGACGTCAGTGGTGTCGAGGGAAAAGCTTCGATACCTTTTGCCCGCTTGGACCGGCGATCGTGACCACCGACGAGATCCCCGAGCCTGGCGCGCTGGCCATCAGCACGAAGCTGAACGGCGTGACCGTTCAGGAGTCGAACACCCGGGACATGATCTTCGACGTGCCTACGATCGTGAGTTTCCTGAGTCAGGGCACGACGCTCTTGCCCGGCACGGTCATTCTGACGGGAACGCCGTCCGGCGTCGGCTTCACCAGGACACCGCCGCTGTTCCTGAAGGACGGCGACACGGTGGTGGTGACGATCGAGCGGATCGGCAGCCTCGAGAGCCCGGTCCGGGCCGACGCGTGAGCCCGAAGAGAGGCCGAGCGCCCGGCGGCGTCGTGGATCCGTCTACCGAGACTGGGACGACAACCACCGCCGCCACACAGGCAGGTGGCTCCGAGCACCTGTGAATCGCGCGAGGGCCCCCGGTGGGCGGTTCGTCCAGTCGGGGTCTCGGCGACCACCGCGCCACAGCACACGACGTTCGGGCCGAATCCGACGATTGACCGCGACTAGGGGAATCGTCTCACCGTCGACGTACGCGGCGACATTTGCGCATGGTTCGCTTATCGGCACGAACGGGTTTCCCGACAGCGCGTGCGACCGGGCCCTATCGGGCTGGACCGAATCACGGCAGCGTCAGCGCCACCAGCGAGCCCGGAAAGCCCGTTCGGATGCTGCCAATCTGCACCACGATGTACTGCTTGCCTTGGTGCATGTAGGTCATCATCCCGTACTGGCCGGGGGCCGGCAGCTCGACGCTGCCCAGGATTTCGCCCGTCAACTTGTTGCGGGCATGCAGCTCCAATGGGGCGTCGGGGACCATCTGCGCGCCGCCCTGACTGAGCGACCTGGTCTGGACCAGCAGATCGCCCATGACCATCTGGATCGACCAGCCGGTTCCGCCCGCATTGGGAACCTCCACGCCCGCTAGAAGCGGGTGATCGAAAGACATTGGTGCTCATCGCTGGACTGCCTGCTGATAAGTTGTTGTCTTTCCTAGGACTTTCGCGAGCTGCGGCTCTCCGGCGGCGTCGATAATTAGGTCGTACGGACTAATCGACTCTCTATGGAACCGGCACCCGCTCGAGCCGCTCCTGGTGCCAGTTCTCCACGAGGTCGATCTGCGTGCGGGCCATCGTGGGTTTCATGTGGCGAACCGATCGGGGATGTTCTTGATGGCGCCGTCAGCCGCCGACAGTGTGTAGCACTGCGGACAGTAATGTTCGTCGGAGTCGGTCTGCGGTAACGCCTCCCAGTCGTGAAGACCGCACTTCATCCAAATCTTCCAGCGATCTGCACCGAGAGCTTCAGCGGCCTTCTTGACTTCGTCAATGGTCATCGGTCCTCTGTCGAGGTTATCGCTACCGTCCCGTCGGCACCCGCGCCTGGAGTTCGGAGAACCAGTTGACATTGCTATGAAAGGCTGGCTCGTTGTGATCGCCGGAAGCCCGCAGTTAACCCGCCACGTCGCGAAAGACGCGACGGTAATTTCCCCCGATGATCTTCTCGATCGTGCCGGTCCTGTAGCCTCTCTGGTCGAGCGCCTGCACCAGGTGCAGCAGGCGCCGCGGGTGGCTGAGCTCCGGCACGCGCATGTGTCTCACGGACCAGGTCAGCTGCGGGAAATTGGCGCGTCGTCGGTCGAAGGCCACCTGGTGTCGCGCGACTTCGTCCGGGCGCATGGCGGTCATGTCCACGGCGTCCTGATCCGTTCCGACGCCGACATGATCTTCCCCGCCAAGGTTGAGGACGTGTTCGAGGTGGGCGATGAAATGGTCGATCGAAACGGTCGGGTCCTGCGTGAGCCATCCGCTCTGGTTGTAGACGCAGAAGACGCCGCCTCGATTCGCCATCGCCCTGATGTTCCGATCGCTCACGTTTCTTGGATGTGGGCACAAGGCGAAGCAGCCCGAGTGCGAGAAGATCACCGGCGCGTTCGATGCCAGGATCGCGTCGAGGGCCGACTGTTCGCCCACGTGCGAAAGGTCGATGATCACGCCGCGCTCGTTGAGCGCGTCGACGACGTCGAGGCCGAACTGGCTCAGCCCAGCGTTCGCAGGTTCCCAGCAAGAGTCGGCCAGGTAGTTGCGGCGGCCATCGACGAACTGGATCTGCCGAACGCCCATGTCCGCATACGTCGTGAGCTTGTCGAGGTCCCAGCCGAAGGGCGCACTCATCTGAAAACAGTAAATGAAGCCGACTTTCCCTGATCGCTTCGCGGCGTCCAGCTCGGCCAGGTTGGTGACTTTGACGAACACGTCGCTGTGCTCGGCGACGAACCGGTCCCACGTGTCGATCCGGCCCCTGACCGCCGCGAACAGGCTGTCAGCGAGGCTCAGTTCGGCGTAGTTCGCCGTCATATTCATCGCCATCGCCGTGATGCCGGACGTTCGCAGGGCCGCTATCTTCTCGTCGGTCAGGTACTGGACGTAGGTGCGCGGCGGCGCAGCCGCAAAGCACATCGCGTCGATGGCGTAGGCGCGCTGGTAGATCTCATCTGCCGTGCCAGCGGCTGATTGGCCGGCCTGCGCGCGGAGGACACGGTCGGACGCGACCGCACCCGCGCCGACGGTGGCGAGGAATTGGCGTCGGTTCATGAGAAATCTCCGCGTTGCAGGTCTACGGTCTTAAGTCTCTTGGGGCCCTGAAGAACTGTAGCACGGCATGATCGTGAAGAACGGTGTATCCGGCCTCCGCCAGCTTTCCTCCCTCCGACTCAAGATCGCCCCGCACAATCGGAGGACGGTTCGAGCCGAAGATCGTCGAGCGCCCTCTTGGTTGGCTACGACGAGGCAGGCAACTCCAGGCAGCGTCCTACCGTCCCGTCGGCACCCGCGCCTGGAGTTCCTCGAACCAGTTCTGGCGGGACACCTTGGCCGGCCGTGTCCATTAAGCCGAGGTCTACGCTCAGGCCGGCCTTATACATCAGCCCAACCCATTCATGCCCCACGCCCACTCGCTACTCAGAGTCACGACAGCAGCAGCTCCGCGAAACTGAGCTCGTGCCCGTCCGGGTCGCTGATGTGGAAGAAGCGCTCGCCCCAGGGAGCATCCATCGGTTTGTCGGGTTGGAGCCCGGCCGCAGTGAGCGTTTGGTGGTATGCATCGACCTCGGTAACACGGAGGATTACCCGCCCCCACCATTGTCCCTTGTAGGTGGAGACGGCCGCCAGATTCACGAAGGCTTCGCCGAACCGAAAGCTGCTGAACGAAGCGTCCTCGCCGCCGCGCAACATCGTGAACCCCAGCTGCCGGTAGAAAGCAACGGAGCGAGCCATGTCCCGAACCGCGAACGTGACAGCGCTGATGTGCTCGACTTCCGCCACCGGATAAGAATACTCATTCCGACGAGGGCGTCCCAGAGCAGCTCCGCGTATAGGAACTCTGAACGTCGGTGACCGCCTCGGGCAGTGGGAAGGTACGAATCGCGGAGCCAGTCATCCGGCCCGACCTGCTGCGTCCCTTTGGCGGCGCGGACTAAGCGCGTGCAGGTTCGCGCAGGGTCATGACCATCTCGCGAATGGCGTCGACCACGGCTTCCGGCTTCTCCAGTCCAGCTCAGGCATGAACCGCCCAACGCCGAGTCGAAGACGACGGCCGGCGTGCCATGGCCTGTGCAATACAGGTGCAGGTGATGGCCGTCCACGGCGATGAGCCGTCCCGGGGGCGAGTACACCCGATGTCCCATCAGAAACATGGTAAACCCAGACCGCCGTGCTCAGAAATACGAGGAGTGAGGTCCTGATGGGGACAATTTCGGGGACAGGGACGAGGGCTACAAGAGGCGACCCATCGCCACTAGACTGGCACGAAGCCGGTCGCTGGAACTGGGTAGATCAGGTGGAGTAGACTCTCGGCAGGAGTGCGCGCAGAAACTCGACATTCGATTGGGAGGGACTCATGTCATCTCTACGATTCCTGATGTCCGTGCTCGTGAGCGCCGCGCTTGTCGCGGGGTGCGCCGCGGAATCCGACCCACCGGCCACTGCGACCGTCGACCCGGTCGCGGCCGTTAACCCGGTCACGGGTGAGGGACTCCCGAACCCGAACCCGACACGTATCGGGAGCTGGGCGACGCTGCCCGAGGGACGGGAATGGGGCTCCACCGCCGGCCTCGACATCGACCCGACGGACGGACACGTCTGGGGCTACGAGCGCTGCGCATCCGGCTCGGCGGGTGGACCCGGGGGCAACTGCGACAGCAACCCCGTGGACCCGATCTTCAAGTTCGACCGCAACACCGGGGAGATTCTCGCCAACTTCGGCGCCGGCATCTTCGTGACGCCCCACGGCATCTACGTGCACGAGGACGGCAACGTCTGGGTGACGGACTTCGCCGGAAACGAAGACGGTACGAAGGGCCACCAGGTGCACAAGTTCAGCCCGGAAGGCGAGCTCCTGATGAGCCTCGGCACCGCCGGCGAGCCCGGCAACGGGCCGGATCACCTCAACCAGCCCAACGACGTGATCGTCGCGCCGGACGGGAGCATCTTCGTCGCCGACGGCCACACCGGTCAGAACTTGACGACCGACGAACAGATGAACGAGGCCCGCGAGGCGGGGCTGACCGGCCGCATCGTCAAGTACTCGCCCGACGGCGAGTACCTCATGGAGTGGGGCGAGATCGGCACGGACCATGGTCAGTTCCGCACGCCACACGCCATGGAGTTCGACGCTCAGGGCCGGCTCTGGGTCGCGGACCGGGGTAACCACCGGCTCGAGATCTTCGACCAGGAGGGTAACTACCTGGAGTCGCGCTATCAGTACGGGCGCATCAGCGACCTCTTCATCACCGAGGACGAGATGGTGTACGCCATCGACTCCGAGTCCAACCGGCTGCGACACATCAACTGGAGAGACGGCGTCCGCATCGGGCCTGTGGATCGGGACATGCTCGTGGGCTTCATCCCACCGTGGGATTCTGACAGCCGGCCCTACCATGGTGTGACCGGGGAGGGCGTGGGAGTGGACGAGGACGGCAACGTCTACGTGGCCGAGGGACCAGCGTCGCTCAGTGATGCGGGCTCTGCGTTCACGAAGTATGAGGTGCCTGGTCAGTAGCTGGGCCGGGCGCTCCGCTTTTTCCGTAAAGTGAAGTTGTAGCGAGGGAGGGGGTTTCGCGGTAAGTCGCGGCGGCGCAGCCGACGGGACGATAACATGTACCGACGACAGTTTCTTCGAGTATCGACACTGATTGGTGGCGGCCTCATTGTGGGTGCGCCCGTGGTCAATGCTGCGAACGATAAGACCACTCGCGTCATCCTCGGTGGGTATGGCCCGTCAACGTCGAGTTTCAGCCAGGGTTTAAGGCTCATAGGCGATCGCCTCGACGCCGAATTCGGCGACGAAATCGACGTCAAGTACGTCTACAACATTTTCGACGTTGGCTACGACGCGGCCGGCGATCTTACCTGGCTGGTTGACAGTGGCGTGCTGTCACTCGCGTACCTGACCATGTTCAGTGGCAATCCCGCACTGCAAGTTGCCGCCCTTCCCTTCTTGTTCCCGGATAGCGCCGCCGCCAGGGCTGCGATGGACGGTGCATTAGGGCAATCAGCCATCGGTACAATCGAAGCCGATACGGATTTTCGCGTCCTGGGCTTTTTCGAAAACGGCTTTCGGCATGTCTCCAACAGCGTGAGACCTGTGCATGAGCCGGACGACCTCAAAGGTTTGACGATTCGTGTTCTGGGCGTTCAGGCAAAAACGTTTGAATTGCTTGGTGCCAATCCCAAAGTCACACCATTGCCCGCGGTCTATCGAGGTCTTGAATTGGGCGAACTGGACGGCCAGGAAAACCCGTTCGAAAATGTTGTCACTTACAATCTCTACAGAGTCCAGCGCTACTACACAGAAACCTATCACTCATACTTGTCTCGTCCAATATTCGTACACGAGCCGTCATTCGATGCGTGGCCTGATGCGCTGCAATCGGAAATGCGCGCTGCTGTGAACGACGCTGTCGATCTTCAGCGGCAGCTGCACGATCAGGCAGAGATCGATTCCGCCGCAATAATTCGTGAGGCTGGTGGAGAAATTGTTCAGCTCACAGCGCCGCAGCGTGCAGCCTTTGTCGACGCCGTCGCTCCGATCTATGCAGACGCCCAAAATCAGTTCAGTCGTGAGCTACTTGAAATGGTCAATCTCTAAGTCGATACCAGCGCGTCGGCCGGTGTCCATCCGTTCGCTTGCGCTGTGGCCCGGAGACTCGCTCGCCATCCTGAAAGATGACGTGGTCGAGAGGCTTCAGCTCAGTCGGTTTCCCTTCTGGCTGCTCTCCACACTACGGGGCTCTGGCTTTCACCCCGATGGGACTGACTCCCACTGAACACACCTGCCTTATCTGGACGCACCCGTCGGCACCCGCGCCTGGAGTTCCTCGAACCCGCGGGCGAGTGTCAACTCCACTCAGACCGTGAGCCTGAAGGGACCCTCCCGCCTGTCATTGTCGCGGCCGTCGTGACTCATACTCTTCGCGGAGCTCCGGCGATAACGGATAGACATCTCGAAAACGGTGCATCTGCGACCGAAGCAGCTCGCGTTCATACTCTTCTAGCACACTACTTTCCGTCGCCGAGTCGAGCACCGATTGAACGAGATACGGTGGAAAGAAGAGCGCACCGCTCTCGTCCGCGACGACCACGTCACCGGGCAGCACCGTCACCTGCCCGATTCTGACGGGCGCATTCCACTCCACTCCTAACCAACTGGTCGAGTGGACGTCGAAGAAACGAGCAAAGACCGGGAATCCGTCGAACATGTCGTCCTGGAGCTCGATCAGATCGCGGCTCCCACCGTCGATGATCACGCCGGCGACCCGCCGCAGCTTGATACCGAGCGCGCCCATCGCGCCGAACAGGCTGTGACCATCGCTGCCGCCCAGCTCGGCCACCACGATGTCGCCCGCCCGGGCCTCTTCGGCCGCGCGAGCGTAGTAGCGCCGGTCCCAGTCCCCTTCGCTGGCAAGCGTATCGATCGCCTGCACCAGGTCGGGGCGCGGGGGAAGAAACCGCATGGTCAGTGCCCTACCGGCGACACGCTCGCCAGGCTGCGTGCTCGTGAACCCGCGGACGTAGTTGGTGCGGTAGTCACCGAGGGCACCCCAGATCGCCTCGAGTGGCAGCTGAGCGAGTTGGTCGAGTTGCTCGTCGGTCACATCCTGGCGCGTCGGCCGCAAGACGTCCATCACCGCCGAGAACGTGGTCCGGTTGGCCCGAAACCCGTCTGGAATCGGCACGTCGGAGCCTGCGTCGCGTGCGCCACCCTGTTGCGCAGCGAGCGTCACACCGACACCCAGCACCATCGTGCACATCACCAGTAGTCGCATCGGCATCTCCTATTCTTCGAAACGAGTTACCAGTATAGAGCCGCCAGAGGCGTCGGGACCGCGAACTGCGCAAGACCTTGAGACAGGCACTTCGGGAGCAGCGGGAGGCGCTACGAAGGCTCTAACACGGGGGATCGAAAGGTGTAGCTGGGAAGGGGTCGCCCTAGTGCCGCGCCGGAGATATAACCGAAAGTTGTGTTTGAGGTTTTGAACAGGCGGCGTACCCTGGGTGTTGCTAACGCACCCCCCTCACCCGAAGGGCAAGGAGGTACGCCACCATGCCGGAGCCTAACGAAAAGCTGGTCCAGTTCCCACAAGAATCGTCCCGAGATGTCCTGACCGAGGTGCTGCACCGCGGAGCGCAACAGATGTTGCTGACGGCGATCGAGGCCGAGGTGGACGACTACCTTGCGGCCCGGGCGGCGACGATGGACGCGGCCGGGCGCCGGCGCGTCGTTCGCAACGGCCACTTGCCCACTCGGGCGATTCAAACGCCGCTCGGGGACGTGCGCGTGCAGCAGCCCCGGGTCCGGGACCGTCGGCCCGTAGGCGAACGGGAGACGTTCCGGTCGGCGATCCTGCCGCCCTACCTGCGAAAGACGACCAGCTTGGAAGAACTGTACCCGTGGCTCTATCTCAAGGGCATCAGCACGGGAGACTTCAGCGAGGCCTTGCAGGCGCTGTTGGGGCCCGACGCGCGGGGGTTGTCGGCGACGACGATCACGCGGCTCAAGGCGGTGTGGGAGCAGGACTACCGCGGGTGGTCGCAGCGGTCCCTCGCCGGCCGGCGCTATGCCTATGTTTGGGCGGACGGGGTGTACTTCAACGTCCGCCTCGAGGACACGGACAACAAGCGGCAGTGCATTTTGGTGCTGATGGGCGCCACGCGGGAGGGGCAGAAGGAGCTGATCGCGATCACCGATGGCTACCGCGAGAGCGAGCAGTCGTGGCGCGAGCTGCTGCTGGACGTCCGGGCGCGCGGGCTCGCGATCGACCCGGAACTCGCCGTCGGCGACGGGGGCCTCGGATTCTGGGGCGCCGTGCGGAAAGTGTTCCCGAAGACCCGCGAACAGCGGTGTTGGGTGCACAAGACGATGAACGTGCTGAACAAGCTGCCGAAGGGCGTGCAGCCCAAGGCGAAGGCGATGCTGCACGACATCTGGATGGCGGAGACGACGTCCAGCGCCAACCAGGCGTTCGACTTGTTCGTGGCCACGTTTCACGCGAAGTTTCCGGCGGCGACCGCCTGCCTGGCGAAAGACCGGGACGTGCTGCTGACCTTTTACGAGTTCCCCGCCGAGCACTGGATTCACATCCGGACCACCAATCCGGTCGAGTCGACGTTCGCCACCGTCCGGCTCCGCACGCGCAAGACGAAGGGCGCGGGCAGCCGCCTGGCGTGCTTGACGATGGTGTTCAAGCTGGCGATGGCCGCACAGAAGACCTGGAGAGCGTTGAATGGGTGTCAACTGATCGCCGATGTCATCGACGGTGTGCCCTTCGTCGATGGCGTCCGAAAGGAAGCCGCCTGATCATGCCGCATACACAACATTTGGCAATATCCCCCAAGAAGATCGGTGATCGGACGGCCGCGCGCGAAGTAGCGCGGAAGATACGCCAGCGTCTCGTCGAAGGGGATCTCGGCGTGCTAGGGTCTGAGCCCGGCCCCACGCTCGACGTCTACGCCAGGCGCTGGCTCAATGAGGGCGAGGCGGCGCGCAAGGCGTCTACCCATCGGTTCTACCGCTTCAACCTCACAGGGCATGTGCTGCCGGTGCTTGGAGACAAGCCCGTCCCGGCGCTGACCCGCGCTGACTGCCGTGACCTGATGACGGCGTGCCGCGCGAAGGGGTTGAAACCGGCTTCAATGCGGGGTGTCAATCGCACGCTCAGCGTCGTGCTGTCGCAAGCGGTCGAAGATGCGCTGCTGCCAGCCAATCCGGCGTTCCGGATGGGGAAGCATCTTCGGACGGGCGACGAACTCCCGGCGGAGATTCAACCCCTCACGCGCGACGAGGCGCACACCCTCGTACAGCGCGCCGAGGACCTGTTCCCAGAGTCCGCGCCGTTCTTTCTCTGTGCGCTCAGGACGGGAATGCGGCTGGGGGAACTCCTCGCACTCCAGTGGGGCGACCTTGATTTCAGCAGCCGATGTATTCACGTTCGGCGGAGCCGCGTGGCGGGGAAGATCACCTCCACGAAGAACCACCGCCGTCGGCGCGTGGACATGTCGAAGCGTCTGGCGGAGACCCTGCGGCGATTATGGACGGCGCGCAAGCGTGTGGCGCTCAAGGCCGGGACGCCGCTCAAACCGTGGGTGTTCCTGACGCCTGACGGGACGAAGCCGCTCGACGGGGACAACCTGCGAAGTCGCGTCTTCTATCGCCTACTCGAGAAGGCGGAGCTTCGACGCATCCGTTTGCACGACCTCAGACACACGTACGCCAGCCTGTTGATTCAGCAGGGAGAGTCCCTGGCCTACGTGCAGGAGCAGCTCGGGCACAGCTCGATCCAGGTCACGGTCGATGTCTACGGCCATCTGATTCCGGGAGCGAATCGAGCGGCCGTGGACCGGCTGGACGCGCAACCAACACGCAACCCAGGCGCAACCGGGACCGAAAAACAGGTTGGTCAGAATGGGGCTAAGTGATTGAATCTAAACGGAGCCGGCGAGCGGACTCGAACCGCTGACCTGCTGATTACGAATCAGCTGCTCTACCAACTGAGCTACGCCGGCACGGCAGGGTTCGCCGCGCCGCCCACACTCATTCGGCCGCGGGCCGGCGGGCACAGCCCGAAATGGTAACACACCCATTCGCGCGCGCCTGCTCGGGTCGAACAGGGGACTGCCTGCGGTGGGATATTGCCAAATGTTGTGTATGCGGCATGATCAGGCGGCTTCCTTTCGGACGCCATCGACGAAGGGCACACCGTCGATGACATCGGCGATCAGTTGACACCCATTCAACGCTCTCCAGGTCTTCTGTGCGGCCATCGCCAGCTTGAACACCATCGTCAAGCACGCCAGGCGGCTGCCCGCGCCCTTCGTCTTGCGCGTGCGGAGCCGGACGGTGGCGAACGTCGACTCGACCGGATTGGTGGTCCGGATGTGAATCCAGTGCTCGGCGGGGAACTCGTAAAAGGTCAGCAGCACGTCCCGGTCTTTCGCCAGGCAGGCGGTCGCCGCCGGAAACTTCGCGTGAAACGTGGCCACGAACAAGTCGAACGCCTGGTTGGCGCTGGACGTCGTCTCCGCCATCCAGATGTCGTGCAGCATCGCCTTCGCCTTGGGCTGCACGCCCTTCGGCAGCTTGTTCAGCACGTTCATCGTCTTGTGCACCCAACACCGCTGTTCGCGGGTCTTCGGGAACACTTTCCGCACGGCGCCCCAGAATCCGAGGCCCCCGTCGCCGACGGCGAGTTCCGGGTCGATCGCGAGCCCGCGCGCCCGGACGTCCAGCAGCAGCTCGCGCCACGACTGCTCGCTCTCGCGGTAGCCATCGGTGATCGCGATCAGCTCCTTCTGCCCCTCCCGCGTGGCGCCCATCAGCACCAAAATGCACTGCCGCTTGTTGTCCGTGTCCTCGAGGCGGACGTTGAAGTACACCCCGTCCGCCCAAACATAGGCATAGCGCCGGCCGGCGAGGGACCGCTGCGACCACCCGCGGTAGTCCTGCTCCCACACCGCCTTGAGCCGCGTGATCGTCGTCGCCGACAACCCCCGCGCGTCGGGCCCCAACAGCGCCTGCAAGGCCTCGCTGAAGTCTCCCGTGCTGATGCCCTTGAGATAGAGCCACGGGTACAGTTCTTCCAAGCTGGTCGTCTTTCGCAGGTAGGGCGGCAGGATCGCCGACCGGAACGTCTCCCGTTCGCCTACGGGCCGACGGTCCCGGACCCGGGGCTGCTGCACGCGCACGTCCCCGAGCGGCGTTTGAATCGCCCGAGTGGGCAAGTGGCCGTTGCGAACGACGCGCCGGCGCCCGGCCGCGTCCATCGTCGCCGCCCGGGCCGCAAGGTAGTCGTCCACCTCGGCCTCGATCGCCGTCAGCAACATCTGTTGCGCTCCGCGGTGCAGCACCTCGGTCAGGACATCTCGGGACGATTCTTGTGGGAACTGGACCAGCTTTTCGTTAGGCTCCGGCATGGTGGCGTACCTCCTTGCCCTTCGGGTGAGGGGGGTGCGTTAGCAACACCCAGGGTACGCCGCCTGTTCAAAACCTCAAACACAACTTTCGGTTATATCTCCCTGCGGTCCGCCTCCACCCGAGATACGACGCCATGTCCTCATGTCCCATCGTGACTGCTAAAGGGTGTTCGTGGGTCCTAGGGGGCCAAATGCGCCAGTTCTCTGGGCAAAATTGTGGATGTATCCGTGTAGTTGCGACGCTACGAGTTCCGATACACTTGGGGGAGAGTGACGGCGCGCCGGTATCAGGCGCCGGTGGGGGATCCGATGGCGAACGAGACTGTTCTGCTCGTCGAGGACGAGCCCTCGATTCGGCAATTGATGCGGCGCATGCTCGCAGGGCATGGCTACACGATGCTCGAGGCACGGAACGGTGCCGAGGCCCTGGGCGTGGCCGAATCCCACCCCACACCGATTCATCTCCTGTTGACCGATGTCGTCATGCCCTCAATGGACGGGTTCGAGCTGGCCGCTAAACTGCAGGCCCTGCGGTCGGAGACCCGCGTCCTGTTCCTCTCCGGTCATGCGGAGGACTCCCCGAAGGTCCGTGATGGCCTCAAGAAGTCGGGCCACGCGTTCCTGTTGAAGCCATTCACGCAGGATGCTCTCCGCAAGAAAATCCGAGACGTGATCGACGGCGTCGACGCCTAAGAACAAGCCGCACGGTCGCGCGTCCGCCCGCTCTGCTTCCCACCAAGTCGTCGTCGGCCGAGTTGCGGCCGGGGTGTGGCCGGTTGCAGTGTGAGCGTTGGCTGCGCTACGATGGTCTGTTCCAGGGTCCAAGAAATTCTGCACCGTCGACCCAGCGATGTCGGAGTCTACGCCCGACCAGAACGGTCATCTCGTCATCACCGGCGCGCGCACCCACAACCTGAAAGGGGTGGACCTGTCGCTGCCGCCGAACCAGCTCATCGTGTTTACCGGCGTCAGCGGGTCCGGGAAGTCCTCGCTTGCGTTCGACACCATCTACGCCGAAGGGCAGCGCCGCTACGTCGAGTCGCTGTCGGCGTACGCCCGTCAGTTCCTGGAGCGGATGGAGAAGCCGGACGTCGATCGGATCGACGGCATTGCGCCCGCCATCGCCATTCGCCAGAAGAGCAGCCTGCGCAACCCGCGCTCGACGGTCGGCACGACGACTGAGATTCACGACTATCTCCGTCTCTTCTGGGCTCGGATCGGCCGGACGGTCTGCCGGGAATGCGGCTGCGACGTTGTCCGGGAGACGGCGGAGGTCGCGGCGAAGCAGCTGTGTGTGCTGCCGGAGGGCACGCGCCTCCTGGTCGGCTTCGAGATGCCGGTGGTAAGCGGACCGGCAGGTAGCGCGTCGAACGGCGACGCAGCGGCAGAGGGCGACCCACCGAGCGATCGGCCGGCGCCGCCCGCCGACAGCGAGGAGGAGATCGGCTTGGCCGATCCCGTCGCCGCCACGCTCGCCACGCTGCGGCGCCGCGGCTTCGGACGACTGTACGTCGACGGGCAGGCCGTCGGCTTCGAGGAGGTCGATCCGGCGGCGCTGGGCGAGCGCGCGACGCTGGATGTCGTCGTCGACCGCGTGAAGGTCGGGCCGGACCTGCTGACACGGCTGACCGATTCGATCGAGGTGGCGTACCACGAGGGCGGTGGTGCGGCGTTCACCATCGAGCTCGGCGACGACGGCACCGAGGCCACGCGTCACGTGTTCAGCGAGCGATTCGAGTGCAGGGCGTGTGGCATTGGCTACGAGATGCCGCAGCCGCGGCTCTTCTCGTTCAATAGCCCGTTCGGCGCCTGTCCCACCTGTCACGGGTTTGGCAACGTCATCGAGCTGGACATGGACCTGGTCGTGCCCGACCCGACCCGCTCCATCCAGCAAGACGCGATCGAGCCCTGGAGCAAGCCGCATTACCGCACGAAGCTGGCCGACCTGAAGCGGGCCGCGCGGGCGAAGCGGGTTCGGCTCGACGTGCCCTGGGAAGAGCTGACCGACGCGGAGCGGACGTTCGTGGTGGACGGCGACGGAGGCTACGAGGGGATTCGCGGCTTCTTCCGGTGGTTGGAACGCAAGAAGTACAAGGTTCACGTTCGGGTGTTTCTGAGCCGCTATCGGAGCTACTTGACCTGTCCGGAGTGTCACGGCGCCCGCCTGCGGCGGGAGGCGCGTGACGTCGTCGTCGGCGCCCGGACGATCGACGTGGTGTGCGCACTGACCGTGCGGGAGGTGTCTGAGTTTTTCGACCAGCTGGTCCTGGACACACTCGAGACGGCCATCGCCGAGAAAGTCCTGCGCGAGATCCGGAAGCGGCTCATGTTTCTGCGCGATGTCGGCCTCGATTACCTCACGCTCGATCGATTGTCATCGACGCTATCGGGCGGGGAATCCCAACGCATCAACCTGGCGACGTCGCTGGGGTCGGCGCTCGTGGGCACGCTCTACGTCCTGGACGAACCGTCGATCGGGCTCCACCCCCGCGACAACCTGCGGCTCATCGGCATTCTCCAGAAGCTGCGCGATCAGGGGAACACGGTCATCGTGGTCGAGCACGACGCCCAGATGATGCGGGTGGCGGACTACATCGTCGATCTCGGCCTGGGTGCCGGCGAGCAGGGCGGCAAGGTGGTCTACGCCGGTCGGTTCGACGACCTGCTGCGGGAGCAACGTTCCCTGACGGCGAAGTACCTCCGCAACGAGTTGGCGATTCCGCTGCCGGCGACTCGCCGCAGGCCGGCCAAGGAACGGATCCGGGTGATCGGTGCAACCGAGCACAACCTCCAGGCGCTCGATGTCGAGATTCCGCTGAACGCGCTGACGTGCGTGACCGGCGTCAGTGGATCGGGAAAGTCGACGCTGGTCCACGACGTGCTCTACGCCGGCTTGAAACGGGCCAAAGGGGGCTGGGACAAGAAAATTGGCGCGCACGAGGCGATCGAAGGGGCGGAACTCATCAGCGATGTCTCACTCGTCGATCAGGCGCCGATCGGCCGCACGCCCCGCTCGAACCCAGTGACCTACTTGAAGGCGTTCGATCCGATCCGCGCGCTGTTCGCCTCGACGAAGGACGCGCAGGCGGGGGGGCTCACCGCGAGTCACTTCTCGTTCAACGTGCCGGGCGGCCGGTGCGACGCGTGCGAAGGCGAGGGGGTCATTCGCGTCGAGATGCAGTTCCTGGCCGACGTCTTCGTGCCGTGCGACGAGTGTGACGGGGCGCGCTTCAAGCCCCAGGTGCTCGACGTCACCTACCGCGGCCGGCGGATCGATCAGGTGCTCGATATGACCGTGCGCGAGGCGCTGTCGTTCTTCAACAACTCCCCGAAGGTGCTGCGGCGGCTCCAGGTGCTCGATGAGATTGGGCTGGGCTATCTGCGGCTGGGCCAGCCGGCCACGACGCTGTCGGGCGGGGAAGCGCAACGTATCAAGATCGCGTCCCATCTGTCGGCCCGCGGCACCGACCGCACGCTCTATATCCTCGACGAGCCGACGACGGGCCTGCACTTCGACGACATCGCGAAGCTGCTCGGCGCGTTCCGGAAGCTCCTGGAGGCCGGCCATACGCTGCTGGTCATCGAGCACAATCTCGACGTCATCAAGACGGCCGACTGGATCATTGATCTCGGACCGGAAGGCGGGGACGAGGGGGGGCGGCTCGTCGTGGCCGGTCCGCCGGAGCTGGTCGCGCAGCACGAGGCGTCATACACGGGGCAGTATCTGCGCGACGTCTTGGCCAGCGGCCGGTCCAACGCCTACGCCACCGAACGGTCTTAGCGGAGGATTCCCCGTCCGGCAGCGCCCGGTCTCGGTGATGGCTCACTAAGTTAGCGCCGGCTGCGCGCGCGGCCGATCACCACGTCGAGGTCCACGTCGCGGCTGTCCCGGATCACCGTGAGCGCCACCGTGCTGCCGATCGGCGCGTCGGCCAGGAGGCGCAAGAGGTGGGAGGCATCCTCGACCCGCTGGCCGTCGAACGTCACGATCACGTCACCCGGCCGAATGCCGGCGTCGTACGCGGGCGTGCCCCGGCGCATCCGCGAGACCAGCGCGCCCCGGTCGGCGGGGACGCCCAATTGGTCGGCCTGACGGGTGGTCAGCGGCGAGATCTCGATGTAGCCGATCGAGCCGCGGCGGACTTCCCCGAACTCGATGAAGTCGTCCATCACGCGTCGAGCGAGGTTGCTGGGCACGGCGAAGCCGATGCCCTGATAGCCACCGCTCTGGCTGAAGATGGCGGTGTTGATGCCGATGAGCTCCCCGCGTTGGTTGATGAGCGCACCGCCCGAGTTGCCCGGGTTGATCGCGGCGTCGGTCTGGATGAAGTCCTCGTAGGTCGCCACGCCGAGGTTGGCGCGCTGGAGCGCGCTCACGATGCCGAGCGTGACGGTCTGGTCGAGCTGAAACGGGTTGCCGATGGCGAGCACCCATGCGGCGACCCGGATCGCCGACGAGTCGCCCCACGGCGCCACGACCAGGTCGCCGGCGTCAATCTTCAACAGTGCGATGTCGGTCCACCGGTCCACCCCGATGACCGTCGCCAGGAACTCCCGCTTGTCGGCCAGCGTGACGGTGACCTCGGCATCGGCGCTGCCCACGACGTGGTTGTTGGTCAGGATGTAGCCGTCCGCGGAGACGATGACGCCCGAGCCGAGGCTCGACCGCTGCCGCTGGCCGAACAGGTTCGGATCGTTGCCGAAGAAATAGTTGAAGAACGGGTCGTTGAAGAACGGCGAGATCGAGCGCCGCTCGAGTCGGAGCGCCGAGATGTTCACCACGCTCGAGACGCGGGCGGCCGCGATGTCCGCGAAATCCGGCAGCTCGCCGGTCGGGCGCGGCAGGGGCGCCGCTTGCGTGGTAGCCGGCGCGGGACGGGCGGCGGTTTCCTCGGCGATCTCGAGTCGGGCGGTCAGGACGAGGCCGGCGGTGAGGCCGGCGAGAAAGAGCAGGGCGGCGAGCAGGATGCGTCTCATCGTAGGGTCTCGGTTCGTGCGATGGTGTCCGTTGGTCGGTTCGGCGGGCCGGTGTGTGCCCGCCCATGCCCTATGCTACGATCCGACGGCGGTGCGACGGAAGAGGGTCGCGTAGGGAAGGGCGTGATGAGCGTGATTCAGGCGACGCGGCTCCGGAAGGGCATGCTGATCAAAAGAGGCGACGATCTCTTTCGCATCCTGGATCTGCACCATCTGACCCCCGGTAATAAACGGGGCTTCGTGCAGTCACGGATGCGGAACATCCGCTCCGGCACCCTGACGGATCACAAGTTCCGGTCGGAGGACGACGTCGAGCGGGCGACACTGGACGACCGGGAGATGCAGTATCTGTACGCCGACGGCGACGCCTACCACTTCATGGACACCGCGAGCTTCGAGCAGACCCACATTGCCGGGGACGTGCTCGGCGATTCGATGCGATATCTGGTGCCGGACGCCCTCATCCGCGTGCAGTTCTACGGCGAGGAGCCGGTCGGCGTCGCGTTGCCGCAGACAGTCGATCTGAAGGTGGAGGACACACCGCCCTCGATCAAGGGCGCGACCGCCAGCGCGCAGCTCAAGCCGGCGACGCTGGCAACCGGCCTGGTCGTCCAGGTGCCGCCGTTCATCACCATCGGCGACACGATTCGCGTCAATACCGACACGGGTGAGTATCAGTCGCGCGTGTAGCCGTCCGAGGTGGACGTCTGGCGCAGCGTGGTGGCCATGTCGTTGACTTCCGTTCTTTCGACGCTGCTCGTCGTGCTGGGCGCTGGCTTCCTGGTCGCGAACGCCCGGGTGGTGTGGTCATTTCTCAGGTTCCGGCGCCTCAGGTCGACCGCGGTCCTGACCTGGCGCGGTAGGCGCCCGCCGATGTACGGGCTGTTCATGGCGCTCGGCGTCGTGCTCGGCGGCCTCGTGTTCTTCGAGCTCGTCGTGCAGCGGCGTGCGCCGACCCAGGTCTTCGGCGAAGGCATGATGTTCGTCTACTACGCCTACGCGATTCCGTTGAGCCTGCGCATCGCGCGCGGCTTCTACGAAGAGGGGATCTGGGTCGAGAGCGGGTTCGTGCCCTATTCGAAGATCGGCGGGCTGATATGGCGGGAAGAGGGCGACGTGACGCTCGTGGTGGTCGATCGCGTGCGTCGATTCGCTTGCCGGCTCGTGGTACCGCACCAGCACTACGGCGAGGCCCGACGCCTGCTGCGCGACAAGATCGCGGCCCACGACATCCACTTCACCGGCAAGAGCCTGGACCTCGGCGCGCACGACGAGCGGGAGGACGTATGAAACGGCCGCGAAGCCCCCGTTGATCCCGCTCCCGCGGGGAGCGGGTCGGGTGTGCGGGCGAAGAAAGCCGTGACGCCTCTCCCTCTCCCTCTGGGAGAGGGTGGGGTGAGGGCCAGTCAGCCGAGCAGCGCGTCGAGCCAGCCGAGGAGGCCGGGGCCGGCGGCCATGGGATCGCCCAGCCAGGCCGGCGGGGTGAGCCACACGAACGCGAGGATCGCGATGACCATCAGGTCGTACTGCCAGGTGGCCCGGTCGTAGGTCCAGAACAGGGCGTTCCACAGGACCACGAGCGGAAGGGCCAACTGGCGGCTGAGCGTCACGCCGGAGTTCCTGGCTGCGCGCGACTCAGCTCGCGCCAGGTGTAGAAGATGCGGTCGGCCACGGTGACGATCGACAGGACGCCGATCACCCAGAGCACCGCGGCCATGCGGTTCGTGAAGGCGCCAATCATGAACAGAACGATCCGTTCCGGTCGTTCCATGAAGCCGACCTTGCACTTCTCGATCATCGACTCGGCGCGCGCGCGCGTGTAACTGGTCAGCACCGAGAACATCATGGCCAGCGCCGTGATCACGACGTAGTCGGTACGGCCGAGTTGAGCGTAGAGATAAATAAGGCCGATGAACAGCGAGATGTCGGAGAAGCGATCCATCACCGAGTCCCAGAAGCCGCCGAAATCCGATCCCAACTGGCGCCGCTCGGCGACCTTGCCATCGATGAAGTCGAAGATGTTGGCGACGATCATGATCCCGCCGGCCAGCGTGAAGCGGCCCACGGCCAGCGCCCAAGCGGCGAGCACGTTGATCAGCACGCCGATCAAGGTCAGGACGTTCGGATGGACGCGGAGCACGACGCTCAAGGCGATGAGCGCGCGCAACGGGAACATGCAGACTGCGCCGATGGCGCCGGTGAAGGTCATCGAAGGCCAGATGGGTCGTATACTCGAGAGATCGGCGGGCCGCGACGCGCCAACTCATGGCCCGATCGGCCGCATGTCTGCCCAGCCGACGCGCCGGACGACCTGTGGCGCGACCGAAGTGTAGCCCATGGCCATCCGTGATCTCAAGGCCCAGATCGACCGGTTGCCGGAGCAGCCCGGAGTCTACCTCTACGCGAATCGGGCTGGTGACACCGTCTATGTCGGCAAGGCGAAGACGCTGCGCGATCGCGTGCGCAGCTACCTGAGCGCCTACGGGACGAGCCCGCGGATGGACGCGCTGCTCGACGAGATCGCGGGCGTCGACGTGATCGTCACCGATTCGGTGGTCGAGGCGCTGGCCCTCGAGAATCACCTGATCAAGCAGCGATCGCCGAGGTACAACGTCCTGCTGCGCGACGACAAGAACTACAGCTATCTCCAACTCACGACGAACGAGTCGTGTCCGCGGGTACTGGTCGCGCGCCGGGTGGAGCGCGACGGCGCCTTTTACGCCGGGCCGTTCCTGCCGACCCGCCTGGCCCGTAGGACCATGTCGCTCACGCACCGCCTGTTCGGGATTCGTTCGTGTAACGAGGTGATCACCGGCCGTCGCGGGCGTCCGTGCCTGGAATACGACATCAAGCGCTGCATTGCGCCTTGCGTGGCCGACATCTGCTCGCCTGAGCGCTACGCGGAGGCGGTCGCCGATACGCGCATGTTCCTGGGCGGGCGCAACGACGAACTGATCGGACAACTGACCGAGCGTATGCGGGAGGCGGCTGACGCGGAGCGGTTCGAGCAGGCCGCCCAGTGGCGCGATGCCGTTCGGACGATCGCGACGCTCAGCGACCAGCAGCAGAAGATGTCCACCACGAAGCTCGGCGACCGGGACGCGTTCGGTGTGCACGTCGGGCCGGCCGGCGCCGTCCTGCAGGTGTTCCAGATGCGGCGCGGTCGTGTGATCGAGCGTTTGGAGCTCATCGCCGACCTCGAGGCACTGGACGGCGCCCGCGATGTCGACGTGGTGCAGGCGGGACTGCAGCAGTTTTACGAGGACCGGACCGCGCCGCCGGAGATCCACGTGCCGGTCGCCCTGGGTGACGACGATCGTGAGGCGCTCGAGCACTGGCTGACGGCGCGCGCCGCCCGGAAGGTCCGGGTCGTCGTGCCGAAGCGGGGCGAGAAGCGAGCGCTGCTGGACCTGGCGTCCCGCAATGCCGCGCTGGCCTACGAAACCAGGTTCGGCGGCGACGCGGCCGCCCACCGCGCGTCGGTCGAGGCGCTGCGCGAGGCGCTCGGATTGGCCGCCTCGCCGCGGCGGATCGAGTGCTTCGACATCTCGACGTTTCAGGGGAGCGAGACCGTGGGCGCGATGGTCGTGTGCGCGGATGGGCAGATGGCGCGCGGCGACTACCGGAAGTTTCGCGTGCGGCACGAGTCGCGGCGACGGGGCGGACGGTCGCGCGGCGTCGCGCCCCCCCGGCCGGGCCATCCGGACGACGTGGCCGCGATGCACGAGGTGGTGCTCCGGCGCTACCGGCGGCTGCTCGAGGAGGGGGGACCGTTTCCCGACCTCGTCGTGATCGACGGCGGCACGGGGCAGCTGTCAGCCGCGTACGAGGCGTTCGGCGAGCTCGGGTTGGGGAACCTCATAGCGATCGGCCTGGCAAAGCGGCAGGAACTCGTCGTCATGCGCGACCGGCCGGATCCGATTGCGCTGCCGACGGCGAGCGCCGCGTTGCATCTGCTGCAGCGGATTCGTGACGAGGCGCATCGCTTCGCCGTGACCTTTCACCGGCACGCGCGGTCACGGCGGAGCCTGCGGTCGGAGCTCGATGACGTGCCCGGCGTCGGCGTGCGGCGCCGCCGCCGGCTGCTGAGCCGGTTCGGCAGCCTCGCCGGTGTGCGGCGTGCCACGCGCGAGGAACTGACCGTCGAGGTGGGGTCGCGGGTCGCCGACGCCGTGCTCGCCCACTTCACCAGCTCGCAGAGAGCTCGCTGAAGCCTCTCTTTCCCCCTCACCCCAACCCTCTCCCGGAGGGAGAGGGAGTACACGCATCGCGGGACGGTCCCTCGTCCTTGGCTTGCCCTGCCTGCCCGCAGGCCGTATCCTGAGGCGTTGCTCGATTTCAACGTCGTCGATCTCCTCACCGTCTTTCTCGTTCTGCTGCTGTCGTTGACCGTGCATGAATCGGCGCACGCCTGGACCGCGGATCGGCTGGGCGACCCCACGGCGCGGCAGCTCGGGCGGGTTTCGCTCAATCCGGCCGTCCACATCGATCCGGTCGGCACCCTCGTGCTGCCGCTCATCGCGTTCTCGACCGGTGCGCCGATCATCGGCTGGGCCAAGCCGGTGCCGGTGAATTTGAGCCGGCTGGGCCGGGGGCGCCGCGACTTCGTCCTGGTTGCGGCGGCGGGCCCGCTGAGCAACATCGCCTTGGCCGTCCTGGCATCTGGCGTGCTGGTCGGCTTGGAGGCGGGGGCGTTCGACCTTGCCACGGGCGGAGTCGGGCCGCTCGTGTATCGGGTGGCCCGCCTGGCGTTTCAGGTGAACCTGCTGCTGGCCGTCTTCAACATGCTGCCCGTGCCGCCGCTCGACGGCGGCAACGTCCTCGGCGGGTTGCTGCCGGCGTCGCTTGCCAACCCGTTCGACCGGGTGCTGCGGCCCTACGGCTTCTTGATTCTCTATGCGCTCCTCCTGACCGGGACCTTGTGGACCCTCATCGGGCCGCCCTATCGCTTCCTGACATGGGTGCTGGGACCGTGAAGAAACGCGTGCTCTCGGGCATGCGCCCGACGGGAAAGCTGCATCTCGGCCACCTGGCTGGCGCGCTCGGCAACTGGGCCACGCTGCAGGACACCTACGATTGCTTCTACTTCGTGGCCGATTGGCACGCGCTGACGAGCGAGTACGGCGACACGACTGGCCTCACCGAGTATGCGCTCGACAACGTGACCGATTGGATCGCCGCGGGCCTGGATCCTGAGCGCAGCACGTTCTTCGTGCAGTCGCTGGTGCCGGAGCACGCGGAGTTGTACGTGCTGCTGTCGATGGTCGTGCCGACCCCGTGGCTGGAGCGGGTGCCGACCTACAAGGAGCAGATCGAGCAGGTCACCGATCGCGACCTGTCCACGCTCGGCTTCCTTGGATACCCCCTGCTGCAGGGGGCCGACATTCTCATGTACCAGGCCCACTACGTGCCGGTGGGGGAAGACCAGGTGCCGCATCTCGAACTGACCCGAGAGGTGGTCCGGCGGTTTCACGGCTTCTACGGCGACGTGTTCGTCGAGCCGCAGCCGCTGCTCACGCACTTTCCGCGGCTGCCCGGCCTCGACAACCGGAAGATGAGCAAGAGCTACGGCAACACGATCGACCTGTCGGACGACGCCGAGACGGTGCGGAAGAAGGTCAAGCGGATGTACACCGACCCCAAGCGGATTCGGGCCGACATCCCGGGGACGGTCGAGGGCAATCCGGTGTTCATGTATCACGACGCGTTCAATCCGGACACGGACGAGGTCGAGGATCTGAAGGCCCGCTATCGCACGGGTACGGTCGGCGACGTCGAGGTCAAGGACAAGCTGGCCCGGGCGCTGAACGCGGTCCTCGATCCAATCCGCGAGCGACGGGCGGAACTGGCCGCCCGGCCCGGCCGCATTCGCGAGATCCTGTTCGACGGCTCCAGCCGGGCCCGGCAGCAGGCCCAAGTCACGATGGCGAAGGTGCGGGAGGCGGTCAGGCTCACGTATTCGTAGAGACGCAGGCCTCGACGATCGCAGAACCATGGAACGTCCGGCCGATTTCGAATCGATTCTCGACGACTACCCGGTCACGCTCGACAACTTCGAGGGGCCGCTCGATCTGCTGTTATTCCTGATCCGGAAGCATGAGATCGACGTGGCGGACATCCCCATCGTGCTCATCACGGAGCAGTACCTCGACTACCTGGCGCTGATGCAAGAGCTGAATCTCGACGTAGCCGGCGAGTTTCTGCTCATGGCCGCGACGCTGATTCACATGAAGTCGAAGATGCTGCTGCCGCGTCCCGACTCGACCGACGAGGAGCCGGAGGAAGATTCGCGCGAAACGCTCATGCGCCGGCTCCTGGAACATCAGAAGTTCAAAGCGGCAGCCGAACTGCTCCACGACCGCCAGACCTTGCGCGGTGCCCAGTGGGGGCGGTCCGATGATCGGCTCGCCGAGTTTGCCGGGGAGCCGTACGAGCCCGAGCTCGAGGTCGATCTGTTCAGCCTGTTGACCGCCTTTCGCGCGGTCGTGGCACGGGCGAAGCAGCGGCCGGCCTCGCTGCTGCCGGTGGAGCACATTTCGATCGAGACGCGGATCGAACAGCTGGTCGCGATGTTGTCCGACACCGAGGCGTGTGGGTTCGAGGAGCTGTTTGCCGACGTCTCGTCGCGACTCGGGTTGATCACCACCTTTCTCGCGCTGCTCGAGATGATTCGGTTGAAGCTGGTGCGAGTCTTCCAGACCGACGCGTTCGGGCCAATTCGGGTGTACCGGCGTGCGCGGCCGGCGGATGCGCCGGCCCCGATCGGCGATCCTCAGAGGTGACGGTGTGTCGGACGAATTGAAGCCCATCATCGAGGCGCTGATCTTCGCATCGCCGGAGCCGCTCACGCGGAAGACGCTCTTCAAGCTGCTGGACAGCGAGCCCCAGGAAGACGTGGAGGCGGCGCTCGCGGCGGTCCGTCGGGACTACGAGCGTCCGGGCGGGCTGCATCTCGTCGACGTGGCGGGCGGCCTTCAAATCGTCACCAGGCCGGAGCTCCACGAATGGGTTCGTCGGCTCTTTCACGAGCGCAGCACCCACCGCCTCTCGGTGCAGGCGTTGGAGACGCTGGCCGTCATCGCCTACAAGCAGCCGGTCACGGCGGCGGAGATTTCGGAGATTCGCGGCGTCAACACCGCCGCCGTGATTGGCACGCTCCTCGAGCGTCGCCTCGTGAAGGTCGTGGGGCGCAAGCGCGTCATCGGCCGGCCGTTCCTGCATGCGACGACCCAGGAGTTTCTCAACCGATTTGGGCTGAGCGATCTCACCGATTTGCCGAACGTCGAAGACATGGCCGAGGCGCTCGGTCTCGAGCTCCCGGCCGGGTTGGCCGCGGCGGCCGAGTCCGAGCAGCCGCTGCCCGAGGGCTCGGAGCCGGCGGCGTCGGAGGGCTCCGGCGTCGACGAGGAGCAGGTGCACTAGCAGGCCGTGGTGAAAATCCCGCGTCGCACCGAGGTGGGCGAGGCGGCCGGCTGCCAAGGCACGACGACCGAGAATATCGGGAATATTTGAGGGAGGAGCAACGCCGGCAGCCGGGGTCCATCGCCCGACGAATGCAGCGGGACGTTCACCACGGACTGCCAACCGGCACCGATGTCTGTCGCCATTCGACTCCAGAAACTGCTGTCGGCCGCCGGCGTGTCGTCCCGCCGGGCGGCCGAGCAGCTGATGAGCTCCGGTCGCGTGACGGTCAACGGCAAGGTCGTCACGACGCTGGGGGCGAAGGCCGATCCGGCCGCTGACGACGTCCGCGTGGACGGATGTCGGGTGACACGGTCCGTGCGCCGCCGGTACGTGCTTCTCCGCAAACCCCGTGGCTATGTCACGACCCGATCGGATCCAGAGGGCCGCCGGACCGTGTTGGATCTCGTCAAGCGCGTTCGCGAATATGTCTACCCAGTCGGGCGCCTCGACTACGAGTCGGAGGGGTTGCTGCTGCTCACGAACGATGGCGAGTTGGCGGCGCGGTTGACGCACCCCAGGTATGGGGTGGAGCGGGTGTACGAGGTTCGGGTGCGCGGCCTCCCGACGGCGGATCGACTGAACCGGCTGCGACGTGGCGTCCGAGTGGACGGGCGACGCACCGCGCCGGCGTCGGTGCGTCTCGTCCGTCGCTGGCGCACGGCGCGTGGCATGGAGGCGCTGCTGTCGGTGGGACTGCACGAAGGGCGGCCGCGCCAGCTGCGGAAGATGTGCGAGGCGGTGGGCTATCCGGTCGTGCGGCTGCGGCGGGTGCAGATTGGACCGATCCGCGATCGACGGTTGAAGATCGGCGAGTACCGCGAGCTGACCCGGGCCGAAGTCGAGGCGCTCCGGAGGGCGGCGGGTCAGCCCAATCGAATCAGCCGTGAGAGGATCCGTGGCGAAAGACGAGACCATCATCGCCATTGACGGACCCTCGGGGGCGGGCAAGGGCACCGTGGCGCGCGCCCTGGCGGGCGCGCTGGGCTACCGCCACGTCGATACCGGCGCCATGTATCGCGCGGTGGCCTGGAAGGCGCTGCGCGACGGCGTGGCGCTGGACGACGAGTCCGCAGTGGCGCGCGTGGCAGCCGAGGCGGCGTTCAGTTTCGAGGATGGTCGAGCCATCGTGGAAGGGCAGGACGTCACCGACGCCATCCGCACGCCGGAGACCGACGTGGCGGCGGCCACGGTCGCCACGCTGCCGGCGGTGCGCCGCATCCTGGTGGCGCGACAACGGTCGATGGGGGAGGGCGGTTGCCTCGTCATGGAGGGACGCGACATCGGCACCGTCGTGTTTCCTGGCGCCGTGGCGAAGATCTATCTGGACGCCTCGCCTGCGGAACGAGCGCGACGCCGGGCAGGCGATCCGACCCACGCGAGCGGGCGCGACGCCGAATTGGCCGACGTGGCCACGGCGCTGGAGGCGCGAGATGCGGCGGATCGCACGCGGAAGGCGTCGCCGCTAACGGTGGCCGCGGATGCGGATCACATCGATACGACTGGGCTGCCGATCGATGAGGTCGTGAAGCGGGTGCTGTCGCTCGTCCGCGCCCGGCTCGGCTAGGACGGACGGGCTCCTAACCCCAGAACTCACGTGTGTTACCACGTCTGGCGTGTTCTGCCCGGCGAGGGCGGCGTTGCTCCTCAGTCATGTGGGCCCACCACACTCCTTCGTCGCGCCTTGCCCTCACCGTCCAGCCCGGTGCCAGCCATTGTCAACACACGTGAGTTCTGGGGTTAGCTGTTCTCGTCTGACCCGCGGGGAGGATCGTCGACTGCCCGGTGCGGCCGTTCCGGTTCACTGTTCGTCTGCTGATCCTCACGGTCCCGCCGGTATTCCACGCCCAGCGCCGGTGCGAGGTTGTCCGGCCGTTTCTGGCCGGGGTCCCGGGGCTCGAATTTGAGCGTCCGGATCGAGCTGCTGTCTCCGGCCGCGACGCCGGTCAAGGGGTGCGGCTCAGGGCGCGTCGGCTGGATGGGTGACGGTGTCTCGGGTGGCGCTTCAGGGGTTGGACCGAGCACGATGTTGTCGCCTTGGAGTGTCCGGCGTTGCCGGTCGAGCATCGGTGGTGTGCGGTGGCGAGAACCGCGCCGCCGATCGAGCAGCGCCTGCAACGGCTCGGGCGCTTCGGCGAGCGGCGGTCGGGCCGGTCGCGGTGCTCGGCGCGGGGTGCGCTGTGCCCTCGCGGCCTTCGGTCGCGAACGGGTCACCGACCGCGTCGAACGCTTTCGACCCGACTTCGTGGCGGCTGCCGGCCGTCGCGCGCGCGCTGAGGCTTTCGGCGCAGCCTTCTGCTTGGTCCGCTTGGTCTTGTAGGTCGTGGCGCGCTTCGCGGTGGTCGAGGCGCGCGCGCTGGTCGCCCGTTTCCGGCTCTGCTTCCTCGTCCTCGTTGTCCTCGTTGCCGTCGTCGTCGTCTTCTTGTTCTTCTTGCGCGCCGGACGGGTCTTCCGCGAGGTTGCCGGGGTCCGGCCCGTCTTGCGCCCACTCGACCGGCGGGCGGTCTTCCGCGCGCGCGAGGTGACACGCTTCTTCGTCCCGCCGGCCGGGCGACCCGCCGCCGATTTCCGGCGTGTCGACGGCTTCCGGGGCTTTGATTTGGCGCGCGTCTTGGCCATTCCCGAGTCCTTTCGAAGCTTGACGGCCGTTCGCTAAGTACCGTACAGTCTATATCCTATCGCAAATTAGGTGGGCCTCACTGAGCGACCTGAGACGCGTGAGGCCGGCGGCCGAACCATTTCGTGGCAGAGGAGGATCGGGAAGGCATGGTGAGCGCAGACGACACGGTCAAAGTGGAACCCACACAAGGAGGTGACAGCGACGTGGCCCTGAGTGCGGACACGGCAGCCCTGCCGGCCGAGGCAGCGCCTGCCGACGACGCACCGATGGATCCAGAGGAATACGCTCGCCTGCTCGAACTGTACGACAGCAGCTTCCGCAACCTCGCCGAGGGAGAGGTCATCAAGGGCACGGTGCTCAAGGTGTCGTCCTCCGAGGTCATCGTCGACGTCGGCTACAAGTCCGAGGGGATAATCGCGATTGACGAGTTCCGCGACGAGCACGGCGAGGTGATGGTGCAGGAGGGCGATCTGGTCGACGTGCTGCTCGAGCGCACCGAGGATCGCGAAGGCTACGTCGTGCTGTCGCGCGAAAAAGCCGAGAAGATGAAGATTTGGGACGAGGTCGAGAAAGCGTATGCCGACCGCAAGGTGGTCATCGGCCGCGTCATCGAGCGGATCAAGGGTGGGCTCGCCGTCGACATTGGTGTCCGGGCCTTCCTCCCCGGCTCGCAGATCGATGTACGCCCGGTTCGCAACCTGGACTCGCTGCGTGGGCAAGAACTGCGCATGCGCGTAATCAAGGTCAACAAGAAGCGCGGCAACATCGTGCTTTCGCGCAAAGCGTTGCTGGAAGAGGAGAACGCCGAGAAGAAGCAGCAGACCCTTGCGACGCTGGTCGAAGGCAAGGTGATCCGCGGCGTGGTGAAGAACATCACCGACTATGGTGCCTTCATCGACCTGGGTGGTCTCGACGGATTGCTGCACATTACCGACATGTCGTGGGGCCGCGTCTCGCACCCGTCCGAGATCTTCAAGGTCAACGACGAGGCGGACGTCATCGTGCTCAAGTTCGATCCGGCGACCGAGCGGGTCTCGCTCGGGTACAAGCAGCTCATCGCCGATCCGTGGACGGTGGTTGGCGAGCGCTACCCGGTCGGCGGGCGCGTCACCGGCAAGGTCGTGAGCCTGACCGACTACGGCGCGTTCGTGGAGCTCGAGCCGGGCGTCGAGGGCCTGATTCACGTGTCCGAGATGTCCTGGAGCAAGCGCGTCAAGCATCCCTCGAAGATTCTCAACGTGGGCGACACGGTCGAGGCGATGGTCCTCGGCGCCGACCTGCAGGCGCGACGGATTTCTCTGGGCCTGAAGCAGATCGAGGCCAACCCCTGGCTAGAGCTGGCCGAGAAGTACCCGGTCGGCACGCGAATCACGGGGGCCGTGCGGAACCTCACCGAGTTTGGGGCGTTCGTCGAAGTGGAGGAGGGCATCGATGGGCTCATCCACATTTCGGACATGTCGTGGAGCAAGCGCCTGAAGCACCCGTCCGAGGCGCTGAAGAAGGGCGACACGATCGAGGCGATGGTCCTGAACGTCGACGCCGAGAACCAGCGCCTGTCGTTGGGTCTCAAGCAGCTGGCCACCGACATCTGGGACGAGTTCTTCGCCGAACATCGTGCGGGCAATGTCGTCGAGGGCAAGGTCGTGCGGATGACGAACTTCGGTGCGTTCGTGGAGTTGGCCGACGGCATCGAGGGCCTGATCCACGTGTCGGAGTTCGACGACAGCCACGGCGAAGAGAAAGTCGAGTTGCAGGTCGACGCGTCCTACACGATGAAGATCATCAAGCTGAGCCCGGCCGAGCGGAAGATCGGGTTGAGTATTCGGGCGCTCAAGTCGGACGAGGAGCACGACTGGGAGTCCTACAGCGCCTCCAGCGGATCCCCGGAGGCGACGCTCGGCGATTCCATGAAGCGCAACCAGTAAGGTTAGGGCTCGCCCGCGGGTTGCTCGGCCGAGAGCAGGGGGCAGTATGACCAAGGCGGAGCTTGTCGAGGAGGTCTCGAAGGTCGCTGACCTCACGAAGAAGCATTCCGAGGTGATCGTCGACACGGTCTTCAAGAGCATCATCACGGCGCTGCACCGCGGCGAAAAGATCGAGTTGCGTGGCTTCGGCAGCTTCCGGCTCCGGCAGCGCGAGCCACGCAAGGGCCGGAATCCGAAGACCGGCGATAAAGTGGACGTACCGCCGAAGAAGGTACCGTACTTCAAACCCGGGAAAGAACTGAAAGAACTGATCAACCAGTCGTCGGAGTCCGCCCCACCGGCGCCTGTGCCCGGGGGCGTGCCTCAGTACTGATCGCGGTGCCCGCCGCGGCGCCCTGAAGCGTCTGTTTTCCCGTGGAACGGCTCTGGTCTCCCTGGAGATTCACTTACGTGTCTGGCGCCGACCGGACGGAGGGGTGCGTGTTCTGCGAAGCCCTCGCCGAGGGAGCGTTGGTCGTCTTTCGCGGCGCCACCTGCTACGTCATCCTGAATCTCTATCCCTACAACAACGGCCATTTGATGATCGTGCCCAAGCGCCACATTGACAGCCTGGCCGCGGCTTCCGCCGACGAGCGGGGCGAGCTCATGGAGCTGGCCCGGTGTGCCGAGCTGGCCCTCGGCGAGGCCTACCACCCCCACGGCATGAACATGGGGATCAACCTCGGGCGGGCGGGCGGAGCCGGCATCGTCGATCACGTGCACCTGCATGTCGTGCCGCGCTGGGAGGGCGACACGAACTTCATGACGGTCGTCGGCGAGGCTCGCGTGCTCCCCGAGTCGCTCGAGCAGACCGCCGACAAGCTCCGGCCGATCTTCGAACGCCTAGCCGGGGAGACGGGCCCTCGGCTCTAGGCTCTGGCTTTCGGCTCTCGGCTCTCGGCTCCGGCGCCATGCATATCGTCTTCGTGCGAGAAGCCGTAGCTGCGAGAGCCGAAAGCCGAAAGTCTAGCCCTTGCCCAGAATCTGCTTGGCGATTGTCTGGAGCTGTAGGTTGGACGTGCCCTCGTAGATCTGGCCGACCTTCGCGTCGCGATAGAGTTTTTCGACCGGGTAGTCCTTCACGTAGCCGTAGCCGCCGAAAAGCTGCACGGCCAGCGACGATACCCGTTCGGCCACATCCGACGAGAAGAGCTTGCACATCGCGGCTTCGGTCAGGAACGGGCGGCCCGTGTCGCGCAGCCGCGCCGCGTTGTACACGGTGAGGCGCGCGGCCTCGAGCTCCGTGGCCGCGTGCGCGAGCTGGAATTGCACGCCCTGGAACTCGGCGACCGGCCGGCCGAACTGTTTACGTGTCTTCGTGTACGCCAGGGCATGGTCGAGCGCGCCGCCGGCCAGTCCGATCATCTGGGCGCCGATACCGATCCGCCCCTCGTTGAGCGTCTCGATCGCCACCTTGTAACCCTTCCCGACCTCACCCAGGATCTGGTCGATCGGCACGACGCAGTCGTCCAGCAGGAGCTCGCACGTGCTGCTCGCCCGAATGCCGAGCTTGTCTTCCTTTCGGCCGACCGTGAAGCCCGGGGTGCCGCGCTCCAGGACGAAGGCAGTGATGCCCCGGTAGCCGGCGTCCGGGTTCACGTTCGCGAACACGATGAAGATGTCCGCCTCCGCGGCGTTCGTGATCCAGAGCTTGCGCCCGGTGAGGGCGAACGCGCCGTCGCGGTCCTCGCCGCGCGTGGTCAGGGCAAAGGCGTCACTGCCGGAACCGGCCTCGGACAGCGCATACGCGCCGACGGCCCGCGACGCGAGCTGCGGAAGGTAACGCCGTTGCAAGGCCTGGCTGCCCCAGCGAGAGAGTGCGTTGACGACCAGCGTGTTCTGGACGTCGACGAGCACGCCGACCGCCGGGTCCACCCGGGAGAGGGCTTCGACGACGAGCACCGTCTGGAACAGGCGCCCTCCGGCGCCGCCCAGATCCTCCGGCACCTCCACGCCCATGACACCCAAGGCGAAGAGCCGGTCGATCAAGGTCCGCGGAATCGCTTGCCGGTCGTCCATGTCGCGAACGAGCGGTCGGACTTCCGCCTCGGCGAATTCGCGGACGCTGTCGCGGAGGAGCTGTTCATCCTCGCTGAGCGTGGTCAGGGCTAGCGGCGTGTCTGGAATCGTGGGCACACAGGCGGTCTCGCTGGCGCAGACGTGAGCGGTCTTGACACTTCCTCCAGGACGGGCCTCCGAGCGCTGCGCGCGATGATGCTATCATGGGGGCGTTGCCGTCATGGCGGCCGGAGCCGGTGGGAGAGGCCACCGAACTCGGTCTCTACGACGCCAGGTGACCATGCGACGAGCGCGCGTCCTGACGCCCGGTTTGGTGATGGCGTTGATGTTGATCCTGAGCATGGGGGTCGGCGCGCGCGGCGACGCGGCACCCCAGCAGGAGCAGGCACCCCCGCAGGAAGCCGAGGCGCAGGACGCCCCGCAGCAGCCGGTGTTTCGCGCGGGCATCAACTTCGTCCGCGTCGACATCATCGTCACCGACGACGATGGAAACCCGGTCACCGATCTCACGATCGACGACTTCGAAATTTTCGAGGACGGCGAGCCGCAGACGATCGAGACGTTCGAGCAGTTCCTGATCACGCCTGCTGTCGCGCTCGACGAGCCGGTCAGGGCCATTCGGAATGCCTTCGACGAGGAGCGTGAGGCGGCCCGGCCCGACGTGCGCCTGTTCGCCATCTTCCTCGACGACTACCACGTGCGTCACGGCTCGAGTCTGCGTGTCAAAGAGCCGCTCATCGAGTTCATCCGGACGCAGTTGGCACCCACCGACCTGGTCGGGATCATGTACCCGTTGACGCCGCTCAGCGCGGTGCGCATGACCCGCGACCGCGAAGCGATCATCGAGCAGATCGAGCGGTTCGAGGGGCGCAAGTACGACTACGAGCCACGCAACCTCTTCGAGTTCCGGTACGCGCAGGCGCCGACGATGGAAATCGAGCGGATCAGGAACGAGGTCTCCCTGAGCGGGCTCAGGGCGCTGGTGACGCACCTGGGCGGCCTGCGCGACGGCCGCAAGTCGTTGATCCTGGTGAGCGAGGGATACACGAATATCTTGCCGCCGCAGCTGCGCCAATCCAACGCCTTCGACTTGTACGATCCGCGGCAGCGCAACCCGTTCGTCGGGAGCAACGATCCCCGTGAACAGGCCATGCAGATGACCGCCGACCTGACCATCCAGATCGACTTGCAGCGAGTGTTCGAAGCGGCCAATCGCGCCAACACGTCGATTTATGCACTGGATCCGCGTGGGCTGTCGTCCTTCGAATTCGACATCAACGAAGGCGTCGGGTTCACGACCGATCGGAACATGCTGAACGCCACGATCGACACGCTGCGCGCGCTCGCGGACACGACCGACGGCCGCGCGATTGTCAACCAGAACGATCTGCTCGCCGGGCTGCGGCAGGCGGTGAAAGATTCCAGTAGCTACTACCTGCTCGGCTACAACTCGACGCAGACGCCGACCGACGGTCGGTTTCACGAGATTCGGGTCCGGCTGAAGCGGCGCGGCCTCGACGTGCGGGCGCGCAAGGGTTATTGGGCGTTGACGATGGACGACCTGACCCGGCTGGAGACACCCACGCCCGAGCCGGCCGGGCCGTCCAACGTCGACTTGGCGCTGTCGCTGCTCGACGCCCGGCGCAACCAGCGGCTCGTGCAGACCTGGATCGGGATGGCCAAGGCGGAGAACGGCCTGACGCGGCTGACCTTCGTGTGGCGCCCGGCACCGCGCGTGCCGGGCCAACGCCGTGAGGAGCCGATCCGGATTTCGATGCGGGCCAGCGGCGACGGCGGTGCGACCTTCTTCAGGGACGACGTGCCCGACGGTCCGGCGCTGCTGGGTGAAAGCGGGGTCGCCGGGCCGGCCCGTGCGGTCTTCGACGTGAAGCCCGGTCCGATAGAACTGGATTTATCGATTGAGGGTGCCGGCGGCGGGATCCTGGACAACAGCGTCCAGCACTTCGTGGCGCCGGACTTCGCCGGTGTCGGTGTCGCGCTCAGCTCGCCCCACGTGCTCCGGGCCCGGAACGCCCTCGAGTTTCGCCGACTCCGCTCGGATCCTGACGCGATTCCGGAAACGGGTCGGGTGTTTCGGCGCACCGATCGCCTGCTGGTCCGGTTTCGGGCGTATGGGCCGGGCGCGTCCCCGATCGACGTGACGGCGCGTCTCCTCAATCGAGGCGGCGCGTCGATGGCGGACTTGCCGCTGCAGGCACCGGCAACCGCAGATGCGCCCTACGTGCTCGATCTGCCGCTGGCGAGCCTGGCGCCCGGCGAGTACCTGATCGAATTGAAGGCAGCCGTCGGCGACGACTCGGTTGACCAGCTGATCGCGCTGCGAGTAACGAGCTGATCGCTGATCACCGCTTGCCGACCACCGACCACCGTTCGGCGGTCTCTCCTTTCACGCATGGTATATTGAGGGGTTGCAACCACCCTGACGGGTGCTCGTACGGCGTGAGTCATTCGGCTTCATCGCAGGAGGACGGTCCATGGCGATCAAGGACGCGGCGGTAGGTTCGCAGGTGTCCGGCTACGTGGCGGACGTGATGGCGCAGGTTGTTGCCAAGAATCCGGTCGAGTCGGAGTTCCACCAAGCCGTCGGGGAAGTGTTCGAGTCGCTGGGGCCGCTGCTGGAGTGGCGGGCGGATTACCGCAGCGCCCGGATCCTCGAGCGGATTGTCGAACCGGAGCGGGTCGTGATGTTCCGCGTGCCGTGGCAGGACGACCGCGGCGACGTGCACGTCAACCGCGGCTTCCGCGTCGAGATGAACAGCGCCATCGGCCCCTACAAGGGCGGTTTGCGGTTCCACCCGTCGGTCAACCTCGGCATCCTGAAGTTCCTCGCGTTCGAACAGGTCTTCAAGAATTCGCTGACGACGCTGCCGATGGGCGGCGGCAAGGGCGGATCGGACTTCGACCCGAAGGGCAAGAGCGACGCCGAAGTGATGCGTTTTTGCCAGAGCTTCATGACCGAGCTTCAACGGCACATTGGCGCCGACACCGACGTGCCGGCGGGGGACATCGGTGTCGGGGGCCGTGAGATCGGATTCCTGTTTGGCCAGTACAAGCGGGTGCGCAACGAGTTCACCGGCGTGCTGACCGGCAAGGGCCTCAACTGGGGCGGGTCGCTCATCCGGCCGGAAGCCACCGGGTACGGCGCGGTCTACTTCGCCGCCGAGATGCTGGCGACGCGCAGCAAAACGCTGGACGGCAAGGTCTGCCTGGTCTCGGGCAGCGGCAATGTCGCCCAGTTCACCGCCGAAAAGCTTCTGCAGCTCGGCGCCAAGCCGGTCACGCTGTCGGATTCGAGCGGGTACATCTACGACGAGGCGGGGATCGACAAGCAGAAGCTGGAGTTCGTCAAGGAGCTGAAAAACGTGCGGCGCGGCCGGATCCAGGAGTACGCCGACGAGTACACGAATGTCGTCTTCACCGCGGCCGATCCATCCGCCGATCACAATCCGCTATGGGACCATAAGGCGCAGTGCGCGTTTCCCAGCGCGACGCAGAACGAGATCAACGGCCAGGACGCCGCGAACCTCGTGCGCAGTGGGGTGACCGTGGTGTCGGAGGGGGCCAACATGCCGGTGACGCTCGCCGGCGTGAAGCAGTTTCTCGAGGCCAAGATCCTGTACGGGCCCGGCAAGGCGGCGAATGCCGGCGGCGTGGCGACCTCCGGCCTCGAGATGACGCAGAACAGCTTGCGCACGAGCTGGACGCGTGAAGAAGTGGATGGCCGCTTGCAGCAGATCATGAAAGCGGTCCACCAAGCGTGCCGCGATACGGCCGAGCACTTCAGCGACCCGGGCAACTATGTCATGGGCGCCAACATCGCCGGCTTCGTGAAGGTGGCCGACGCCATGCTCGATCAGGGGCTCGTGTAGAGCGCTGAACGATCCGGCTGCCCGCATTCGGCCTCCACGGATCGACCGCGGGCGGCGAGCACGTGTGTATGTCCGACCCTCGGTCCGACCATCTGTCGCTCTCCTCCGGAAGCCGGCTGCGTAGCTTCCAGGATCTCTGCCTCTATCGCGTCAACGATATTCTCCTCGTTTCCACGCTCTACGACTCGTTCATCCTTGCCGAGGACGGCCGGCTCAGCGAGGTGATGCTCACGGAGTTCCTCGATCTCGATCTGCACCACACGCCACGGCTGACGCGGGTATCCACCGGCGCCGAGGCGATCGCGCTGTCCAGGGACACGCGCCGCTACGATCTGATCATCACGACGATGCACGTCGGTGACATGAGCGCTTCGACGCTCGCCCGAGGCATCGCGGATGCCGGCGTGGAGACGCCGGTCATCGGTCTGGCCTACGACATCCGCGACGTGCAGAGCTTCGCGGGCGCCGCGGCGGTGGCGCCCATCAACCGTGTGTTCCTGTGGCAGGGCGATGTGCGGATCCTGCTGGCCATCGTGAAGTACGTCGAGGACCGGATGAACCTGGCGCGTGACACCGGCGAGATGGGGGTGCAGGCCGTCATCGTAATCGAGGACAGTGTGCGGTTCTACTCGTCCTTTCTTCCGGTGATCTACACGGAGCTGATGCGGCATTCGGACCGCCTGCTGCCCGACGGGATGAACCGGTCGCACAAGCTCATGCGGATCCAGGCGCGGCCGAAGATTCTGCTCTGCACGTCGTACGAGGAGGCCTGGGAGTACTTCGAGGAGTACCAGAACGACGTCCTCGGGGTGATCTCGGACATCGCGTTTCCGAGAGGCGGCGAGATTGACCCGGACGCCGGCTTCGAATTCGCCCGGCGCGTGCGCCAGTTGCAGCCCGACGTGCCCATTCTGCTGCAGTCGGGCTCCCGCGCGACCGACCACGCGGCACGCGCCAAGGCGCTCGGCACGTCATACGTCCGCAAGGGTTCGCCATTTCTGCTGCACAGCCTGCGGCAGTTCATGGTGGACGGCTTCGGGTTCGGCGACTTCGTCTTCCGCCGGCCTGACGGATCGGTCGTGTCCGTGGCGAAAGATTTACGGCAGCTCGAAGTGCAGCTGCGCGAGGCGCCCTCAGAGAGCGTGGCCTTTCACGGTGCGCGCAACCATTTCTCCCGCTGGTTGAAGGCGCGCACCGAGTTCGAGCTCGCGCACTTCCTGCGGCCGCGCCACGTGTCGGACTACGGCACGGTCGAAGGGCTGCGCGACGTGCTCGTTCGAGCCATCCACGAGTACAACGAGCAGCGGCATCGTGGCATTGTGGCCGACTTCGACCCCGAGCAGTTCGATCCGACGCGCACGTTCGGCCGGATCGGCGCCGGTTCCCTGGGCGGCAAGGGGCGCGGCCTGGCCTTTGCGCACTCGCTGCTCGCCGACGAGAGCCTCGAGTCGAAGTTTCCGGAGATTCGCATCGGCGTACCGCCCACGGTCGTGCTCGCCACCGAGGTCTTCGACCGGTTCCTGGATGCGAACGACTTGCGGGACTTCGCGATCGCCTGCGAGGACGACGACGAGTTGGTCGAGCGTTTTCGATCGGCGGGGTTTCCGGCGCCGATCCAGCGTCAGCTCGGTGAGCTGGTCCAGATGATGAACTATCCGCTGGCAGTCCGATCGTCGAGTCTGCTCGAGGATTCACCGTATCAGCCGTTCGCCGGCGTCTACGAAACGGTGATGCTGCCGAACGACGAGCCGGACCCGACCTACCGGTTGCGGCGTCTGCTCGACGCGGTGAAGGCGGTCTACGTCTCGATGTTCCGGCAGCGATCCAAGCAGTATCTGAGCGCGTCCCCGTATCGACTCGAAGAAGAGAAGATGGCCGTGATCGTCCAGAAGCTCAGTGGAGTCCGGCATGCCGATCGCTTCTATCCGGACATTGCCGGTGTGGCCAAGTCCCACAATTTCTACCCGGTTGCGCCCAGCACCGCCGAGGATGGGATCGCCGCCGTCGCGCTTGGGCTAGGTGCCACCGTCGTCGACGGTGATGCGTGCTTCCGCTTCTGTCCGACGTATCCGCAGAACGTCCTGCAGTTCTCATCGGTCGACGACATGCTGCGCAATTCACAGCGGTCGTTCTACGCCTTGCACGTCGGGGACGACGCGGAGTCGGAGCCCGGGAGCTCCCGCTTCGAGCTGAAGCAGTTCGGGCTGGCCGAGGCCGAGGCCGATGGCACCCTGGCGTTTCTTGGGTCGACCTTCTCCCCGGAAAACGACGTCATCTACGACGGGGTGGCTCGACCGGGCGTCCGGCTCGTGAGCTTCGCGCCGATCTTGAAGCATGGCGTGTTTCCGCTGGCGCCGCTGCTCGAGTCGCTCCTCGAGGTCGGCCGCCGGGCGACCGGGGGCCCGGTGGAGATCGAGTTCGCCTGCAACCTGCGTCCGCCCGGAGGCCAGGCGGCCGAGTTCGCCTTTCTCCAGCTCCGGCCGCTCGCGCTGTCCCGCGAGCTGAGCGAGCTCGAGGTGGGCGACGTTGCCAGCGAGGATCTGGTGTGTGCGAGCGACGCCGTGCTCGGGCACGGTCTTGTGGACCAAGTGCGGGATCTCGTGGTCGTGAGTGCCGCCACGGTCGACCGGTCGCGAACGATGGACATCGCGGCCGAGATCGCGCAGCTCAACGCGTCGCTGCTCGCGGACGGAGTGCCCTATCTGCTGATTGGTGCCGGGCGATGGGGTTCGCGCGACCCGCATCTGGGCGTGCCGGTCACCTGGGACCAGATCGCCGGCGCCCGGGTGATCGTCGAGGCGGGGTTCGACGACATACACGTCACGCCGTCGCAGGGATCGCACTTCTTCCAGAACATCACGGTGAGCCGGGTCGGCTACTTCACGGTCAACCCGGAGGCCGGGAAGGGGTTCGTGGACTGGGCCTGGCTGGCGGCGCAGCCGGCCGTGACCGAGTTGACGTTCGTGCGCCACATCCGGCTCGACACGCCGGTCGTCGTGAAGATGAACGGCAAGGAACAGCGCGGCGTGATCCTCAAGCCGGTGCCCGCCGACTGAGATCCTGTTGGACGCCGCGGGTCCGCCGGTTGCGGGAGCGAGGAGTTAGCCCTAATGTGACAAAACCTCAGGCGACATTCGCCAAGGCATCACGGATGCGGGTGAATGTCTGGCGCGTCGCGACGTTGTCCCGGAGGCGCAGCCGTGTCCGGCCTCCCGGGCGCACCAGTTGCGCCGCACGATGAAACAGCACGAAGCGGAGCGTTTGCACCGTTTGGAGGACATGCAGCACGGTGCGTTTGCGCGACCCCCGGCGGCGCACCGCCCCGGTTTCGATCTGGAAGTTGGTCAGCAGGTTGTGGGCCAGGACGACCAGCTGCTGCCAGGCGCTGTTGGCCGCATACGCCCTGGTCGGGACGGTGTGGAAGGCCCAGCCGCTCTTGAGCTGCGCGATGGTCTTTTCCTGATTCCCGCGGCCACAGGCAAACCACCAGAGGTTCCGCAGCGTCAGGTCGAGGTTGCTCGTCACCGCGGAGTACTCGTAGTGCCCATCGTTCGGGTCGAACAGATCGAGTTGGTAGTTCTTCGTCGCGCGGTGGTGGACGTGCTTCCGGTAGATCGCCACCCACACCGTGCGGCCCCACGGCGTGGCCGCCTGGGGAACGATGAACCCGGTCATGCCAGACGCCACCGGGCGCCAGGTCGGCTGCGCGCGGATGTACTGCTGCAGATCCAGCCACCGGTAGAAGGGCACCTTGATGGCGTAGCCGGCGCCGCGGCCCGCGAGCCAGTGCAGCACATCCCGCCGGAAAAAGGCCCCATCCATGCGAAACCGCACGCGCCCCCCGGCCGGCCGGAGCGCCGGCAGCTGCGCCCACAGGGCGCGCAGAAACGGCAGCCCGGCTTTCCCGTCGTGGACGTTCCCGGACCGGTTCTTCACGCGCAGGATGTGGGTGGTCTCGGCCAGGTGCGCCAGAATCGGGTAATAGCTGGGGACCTTGCGGTGATGCGGGTTAAACCCGCGGAAAGCCCGCTCGACCTGCAGCCCAGTCGACACCACGACGCCGTCCACATCGATCGTCCAGGTGCGCAAGCCCAGCGTCCCCACCACCCGCGCGATCACGGCCGTGTTGATCTGTTGCAGCCGGTCGACTGTGGACAGGGTGAAGGCCTGCAACCAGCGGCTCACCGTGCGGGCCGTGGGCAGGACTTGCACCTCACAGAAGCGCTGGACCAGCGGATCGTCGTGGAGAAAGGCGAGGTGGCGCAGCCGGCGCCCGCCCACCACGAGCAGCCCGATCACCAGGCGCACCATCGCCGTCGCGCCGAAGTCGCTCCAGCGGTCGGTGCCGGCGAACGCCTCACGCACCACGGCGTTGAAACGGATCGCCCGCAAGTAGCGGCCGAACAGCTCCAACCCGGCATACGAGGTGAGCGCGACGTCGGTGAACTCCAGGTCCAAATCGCTATTGACACGGGCGCGCAAATCGGTTTTTCTTCTTCTCACTGTCGGTGGCCTTTCGTTGTTGGCATGAGGAGTTGGTTTGCACCCTCTTCAGACCACAACGGAAGGCCTTTTTCAATTACAAAGTGTCGGGCGTGCCCCGAAGAAATGTCACATTAGGGTTAGAAGTTAGAAGTTAGAAGAACCGGAGGGCGGCCCCCAGGGCCGCCAACCCAGACTGCTAACTCCTGACTCCTACGCGTACATGCCGCGCATGCGCGTGGCGGTCGCCACGCGTCTGATGGCGACGATGTAGGCCGCCGTCCGCAGATCGACCTCGAACGTGAGCGACGTCTCGAGCACGTCGGCGAAGGCCTCGCACATCTTGCGCTCGAGCCGGTCGTTGACTTCCTGTTCCGTCCAGAAATAGCCGTATCGATCCTGGACCCACTCGAAGTACGAGGCGGACACGCCGCCGCTGTTGGCCAGGATGTCCGGGATGACGAACACGCCGCGTTCGTGCAGTACCCGGTGGGCGTTCGGCGTCGTCGGCCCGTTCGCCCCCTCCGCGATAATCTTGGCCTTGATCCGAGGCGCATTTTCGGCCGTGATCTGGTTGCCGAGCGCTGCCGGGACCAGGACGTCCACGTCGAGTTCGAACAGCTGCGGGCCGTCGAGCGGATCGGCGTCGGGGTATCCTCCCACCGTTCGATGTGCATCGACGTGCCGCTGGAGTGCGGCGATGTCCAGCCCGCGCGGATCGTGCACGCCACCGCCATGGTCGGTGACGGCCACGATCTTCGCGCCCAGGTCGGAGAGCAGGGCCGCCGTGACCGAGCCGACGTTCCCGAAGCCCTGGACGGCGACGGTGGCCTTCGTGATGTCCAGGCCGAGATGCCGGGCCGCCTCACGCGTGACGATCGTGACACCCCGTCCGGTCGCCTCACGGCGCCCCAAGGAGCCGCCCATCTCGACCGGCTTGCCGGTGACCACCGCGGTGACGGTGTGGCCGGTATGCATGGAGTACGTATCCATCACCCAAGCCATGGTCTGGGCGTTCGTGTTGACGTCGGGAGCCGGGATGTCCTTCTCTGGGCCGATGGCGTCGACAATCTCGGCGATGTAGCGTCGCGTCAGCGCCTCAAGCTCCCGAGGCGACATCGTCGTCGGATCGCAGATGACGCCGCCTTTGGCGCCGCCGAACGGGATGTGGGCGATCGCGCACTTCCACGTCATCCAGGCGGCGAGCGCCGTCATCTCGTCGAGCGTGACGCCGGGATGATACCGGATGCCGCCTTTGCATGGGCCGAGCATGAGGCTGTACTGCACCCGGTATCCCGTGAAGACCTTGACCGAGCCGTCGTCCATCTGCACGGGACACGACACGATGATCTGGCGCTTTGGATGGGTCAGGATCTCCCAGATGCCCGGTTCCAGGTCGAGTCGCTCGGCGGCGCTGCTGAATTCCTGCAGCATGGCACCGAACATGCTGTCGTCGTGGCTCATTCCGTCCTCGTCGAGATCGCTCCGCTCGTCGGCGGCCGGCCGCGCCGGCGCACGCGGGATGAATTCTAGCAGCTCGATGTGAAAATCGCGTCGCGCCGAGGCCGGCCGCGCGTCCGGCCCGTTGATTTCAGGGCGTCCAGCGCCTATGCTGGGCGGAGTTTCGTCACCCTCGATTCGCTATGACTGCAGGCAAGCGCGGCACCTCGGCGACGGCGGAACCGACGCGCGATGACCGGCCGGACCGGTTCTGCACGACGTCCGGCCTCACGGTCGACCCGGTCTACACGCCAGCACACGTTGCGGCGCTCGACTACGAACGCGACCTGAACGACCCGGGCGAGTTTCCTTTCACGCGCGGGATCCATCGGGACGGCTATGCCGGCAAGCTCTGGACGATGCGTCAGTTCGCCGGGTTCGGGACGCCCGAAGAGACGAACCAGCGCTACCGGCATCTGCTCGAGGCTGGCGGAACCGGATTGAGCGTGGCCTTCGATCTGCCGACGCTGATGGGCCGCGACCCGGACCATCCACTCTCGCTCGGCGAGGTTGGGAAGTGCGGCGTCAGCATCGCCTCGCTCGCCGACATGGAACGGCTCTTCGCCGAGATTCCGCTGTCCACGATCACGACTTCGATGACGATCAACTCGCCCGCGGCGATACTGCTGGCGATGTACCTCGTCGTGGCGGAGCAGCAGGGCGCAGCGTGGCGCGACATCTCCGGGACGATTCAGAACGACATCCTCAAGGAGTACATTGCACAGAAGGAGTACATCTACCCGCCGGCGCCGTCGATGCGCCTGGTGACCGACGTCTTCGGGTTCTGCGCAGCGCGCGTGCCGCGGTGGAATACGATCTCGGTGAGCGGGTATCACATCCGCGAAGCCGGCGCGACCGCGCTCCAGGAACTGGCGTTTACGCTGCGGGACGGCATCGAGTACGTCCAGTATGGCGTCGATGCGGGGCTCGACGTGGATGCCTTTGTGCCGCGCATGTCGTTTTTCTTTAACGCGCACAACGACTTCTTCGAAGAAATCGCGAAGTATCGGGCGGCACGCAAGCTCTGGAGCCAGATCTTGCGCGAGCAGTTCGGCGCGCGCGACGAACGCGCGTGGAAGCTACGCTTCCACACGCAGACCGCCGGCGTGTCGCTCACGGCGCAGCAGCCGTACAACAACGTCGTCCGGACGGCGCTGCAGGCGCTGGCCGCGGTCCTCGGAGGCACGAACTCGCTGCACACGAACTCGCTCGACGAGGCCTTGTCGCTGCCGACAGTCGAGGCGGCCACCCTCGCGCTGCGCACGCAGCAGATCATTGCACACGAGAGTGGCGTCACGGACGTGACGGATCCGCTCGGCGGGTCCTATTATCTCGAGACATTGACGTCGAGCCTGGAGTCTGGCGCGCGCGAATACTTCCGGCGGATCGACGATCTGGGCGGCATGGTGGCGGCTATCGAGAGAGGGTATCCGCAGCGAGAAATCTCCGACAGCGCGTACGCGGCGCAGCGGGCGGTGGAATGTGGCGAGCAGGTGATCGTCGGTGTGAACGACTACGTCGAGGGTGAGACGCCGGATGTGCCGACGCTTTACATCGATGAATCGGTGGCCGAGCAGCAGGTCGAACGGCTACACCGCCTGCGCCGGACCCGTGATGCCGACCGACTGTCCCGAAGCGTGGATGCCCTCCGTGCGGCGGCGCGAAGCCGCGACAATCTGATGCCGCCGTTGCTCGAGGCGGTGCGGGCGTACGCCACGCTCGGCGAGATGTGTGACGCGCTCCGGGACGTGTGGGGCGAGTACGAGGAAACGCCCGCTATTTGAGGCACGAGCCGCCCTATGCGCACGATTCGCGTCATCATTGCCAAGCCCGGTCTCGACGGGCACGACCGGGGCGCCAAGGTCATCGCCAGGGCGCTCCGGGACGCCGGGATGGAAGTCATCTATACCGGGTTGCGGCAGACGCCGGAGCAGATCGTCGACGCAGCGGTGCAGGAAGATGCCGACGTCATCGGGCTGTCCATCCTGTCGGGCGCACACAATCACGTCTGTCCCCGGATCGTGGAGTTGCTCAAGGCACGGAAGGTCGACGACGTCTTGGTGGTAGTCGGCGGCATCATTCCCGACGTGGACGTCCCGAAGCTGCGCGCGCTTGGTATCACGGGCGTCTTTCCTCCAGGGACGTTCATGCAACAAATCGTCGACTTCATCCGTGACCACGTGCGGCCCGCGCCGTCCGGCACAGCTTGACCTCGCCTGCGCCGGCAGATACGCTCCAGCGAGAATGCCGCATCGATTGCTGTTGGCCGACGACAGCGTCACGATTCAACGGGTCATCGAGCTCACCTTCTCCGAAGAGGACGTGCAGGTAACCGCGGTCGGCAACGGCCAGCAGGCCATCGACCGCATTCGTGAGGAGCCACCCGACATCGTGCTGACCGATGTCGCCATGCCGGAGCGCGATGGCTACGAGGTCGCCGCCTTCATCAAGGGGGATCCGGCCTTGGCGCACATCCCGGTGGTCTTGCTGACTGGCGCCTACGAACCGGTGGACGAGGCACGCGCGAAGGCGATTGGTTGCGACGGCGTCATGGTCAAGCCGTTCGAGCCGCAGATGGTGATCAACCGCGTGCGTGAGCTGCTCGAGGGCAAGCGCCCGGCCTCACTCTGGACGGCGTCGGCGTCGTTGGATCCGCAGGACGCCGTGGGAATCGACACGGCCGAGGGCGCCCCGGCCCCGGCCCCGGCGGCCGCAGGGCCGGATGCCAACGAGGTGTCCGCCACGTCCAGCGAATCGCTGGACACCTATTTCGACCGGCTGACCGACGCGTTGGGGACGCTCGGTGACCAGCCGCCGACCGCGGCGGTGGAGTCGGCCATGCCGGTGGAGACTCCCGTGGAGTTGGAGCCGACCGAGGCGGCACCCTCAGCGGCTGAATCCGCCACGCTGGATGGCCCGCCCGCGGCCGCCGGCGTGTCGCTTGCCGAGATGTTTTCCGCCCTGCTGGCCGCCGAGCAACAGTGGTCCGCTCCGCCCGACACGCCGGGCGGTCGGGCCGCCGCCTCGCGTGCGACCGAGCGGCTGGTCGCGGACATCACCCGCCGGGTACTCGATCAGGTCACCGACCAGGCCGTGCGTGACACCGTGAACCGAGCGGTCTCCCAAGTGGCCGAGCGGCTCGTGCGGGAGGAGATCGAGCGCATTAAGGTCGTGGCTGACGCTGAAGAAGACGCGAGTCAGCAGATCTAATAATCCCACCCACCCCGCTGCCGCGACCGGTTCTGCTCGCCACCCGTGCGCTCACGTCCGAGCTGATACGATCAGAACGTCCATGCCCAAGGTAGAGCTGTCGACGACGTTTGCCCATCGTGACGTAGATTCCAAGTGGTACGCCTTCTGGGACTCGATCGGGGCCTTCCGCGCCGATCCGACCTCCGGGCGCCCACCGTTCACGATGGTCCTGCCGCCGCCGAACGTGACGGGGCGGCTCCATATCGGGCACGCCCTCAACCAGACGTTGCCAGACATCATCGCGCGGTGGCGGCGGATGAAGGGCGACGACGTCCTGTGGCTGCCGGGCACCGATCATGCCGGCATTGCCACCCAGAATGTCGTCGAGGCACAGCTGGCGAAGGAAGGGAAGTCGCGCCACGACATCGGACGCGAGGCGTTCGAGGCCCGCGTCTGGGACTGGGCCCGGGAGAGCAAGGGGACGATCATCGGTCAAATGCGGACGCTCGGCTCGTCGGTCGACTGGAGCCGAGAGCGCTTCACGCTGGACGACGATCTGTCGCGCGCCGTGAGGCGCGTGTTCGTCACGCTGTATCGGGAAGGACTCATCTATAGGGGCAAGTACATCGTCAATTGGTGCCCGCGGTGTCGTACGGCGCTCTCCGACCTCGAGGTCGTGCACCGGGAGACCCACGGCAAGCTCTACCACGTGCGGTATCCGCTTGTCGGCCGGGAAGGTTCCATCACGGTCGCAACGACCCGGCCCGAGACCATGCTGGGCGACACCGCCGTCGCGGTGCACGCAGACGACGAGCGATACCGGGACGCCGTGGGTAGCCGGCTGCGCCTGCCGCTGCTCGGCCGCGAGCTGCCGGTCGTCGCGGACGACTTCGTGGATCCCGAATTCGGAACCGGCGCGGTCAAGGTGACGCCAGCTCACGATCCGAACGACTTCGAGATGGGCAAGCGGCACGATCTGCCGCAGGTGGCCGTGATCGACGAGGACGGGCGGATGACGGAGGCGGCCGGCCCGTTTGCCGGCCTCGATCGCTGGAAGGCTCGTGCGGCCGTCGTCCAGGCCCTCGAGCGGGAGGGTGCGCTCGAGAAGGTCGAGGACCACCGGCACGCGGTCGGGCACTGCCAGCGGTGTCGGACGGTGGTGGAGCCGCTCGTGTCGACCCAGTGGTTCGTGAAGATCGCGCCGCTGGCCGAGCCGGCGATCGACGCGGTACGGGACAAGCGCATCCGGTTCGTGCCGGAGCACTGGGCCAAGACGTACTTCGAGTGGATGACCAACATCCACGATTGGTGCATCTCGCGCCAGCTCTGGTGGGGACACCGCATTCCGGCCTGGTACTGCGACGCGTGCGACCGCATCCTCGTCGAGGAGGAGACGCCGGACCGGTGCGCCTGCGGCGGGGCACTCCGGCAGGAGACCGACGTCCTGGACACCTGGTTCAGCTCGGGACTATGGCCGTTCAGCACGATGGGCTGGCCGACGCCGACGGCCGATCTCGAACGCTACTACCCGACGACCTTGATGATCACGGGGCTGGACATCATCTTCTTCTGGGTCGCGCGCATGATCATGCTCGGCTTGAAGTTCGGCGGCGACGTCCCGTTCCGCACGGTGTACATCACCTCGCTGGTGCGGGACGAGCACGGGCAGAAGATGAGCAAGTCGAAGGGGAACGTCGTCAACCCGCTCGAGTTGATGGACGAGATCGGCGCCGACGCGCTGCGATTCGCGCTGACGGCCCTGGCGTCGCCCGGCATGGATATCGCGCTGTCAGAGGGACGGCTCCGCGGCTCGCGCCAGTTCGTCAACAAGATCTGGAACGCGTCCAGATTCGTCCTGATGCAACTCCGCGACGACGAGCCGCGTCCCGAGGTGCCGGAGCGCCCGGCCGAGTTGGCGCACCGATGGATCCTGCATCGCATCAGCCAGCTCTCGGCCGAGGTCGGCGACGCCCTAGACACCTTTCGGTTCGATGTGGCGGCTGATCGTCTCTACCATTTTTTCTGGCACGAGTACGCTGACTGGTACATCGAGCTGGTCAAGCCGCACGTGCAGGCAGAGGGGCCGGCGCGCGAGACGGCGGTGGCGGTCCTGCTGGAGGTGCACGATCGCGTGCTTCGGCTCCTGCATCCCATCATCCCGTTCGTGACCGAGGAAGTCTGGCAGCAGTTGCCGCGGCGTCCAGAGTTGGAGACGGGGCGGACGCCTGGCGGCCAACGTCAGACCATCACCTTGGCCACGTTCCCAACGTCGGTGCCGGCGTGGCTCGACGAGGGAGCGGCGGCCGACATGGCGGCGGTTCAGGCGATGATCACTGCCATTCGGACGATCCGAGCCGAATGGGGCGTACCGCGCTCGCGTCCGATCACGGTGATCCTGGAAGGCGCGTCAGACCTGGCGCGCAGCCGGTTCGAGACCGCTCGCGATGACCTCACTCGACTGGCGGGGGTGGCGCAGCTGGAGTTCCAGGATCAGGTGGCGCGGGACCCGGAAACGGTCGTTCGCGTCCTGGGCGACGTGCGGCTCCACGTGCCGCTGGCCGGCATCGTCGACCGCCGGGCGGAAGCGGCGCGCATCGAGAAGGCGCTGGCGAAGGTCGTGAAGCAGCAGGCGGCCGACGCTGCGAAGCTGGCCAATCCCAAGTTCCGAGCGCGGGCCGCGGCCGACGTGGTCGCCGAGACCGAAGCGCGGGTGACGGGGCTCGCCCAGCAGCGACAGGCGCTGGAGGAACTGCTCGAGGAGCTGTCGCGGTGAGGGTGGCGCCGCTCGACGCGACGCAGTATCGGGACCTCGTGCGCCGTGCGCTGGCGGAAGATGTCGGCGCCGGAGACCTCACGAGCGACGCAATCATCCCGGCCGCGCTTCTTTCGGGCGGGCGGATCGTGGCGCATGCGGACTGTGTCCTGGCCGGCCTCGATATCGCCGTCGAGGTGTTCCGGCAGGTGGACGCCGCGGTGAGGGTCACGCCGCGCCGGATGGACGGCGACCGGTGTCAGCCTGCCGACGTCGTGGCCGAGTTGTCCGGAAACGGGCGGGCGTTGCTCGCGGCGGAGCGGACGGCGCTCAACTTTCTCCAACGATTGTCAGGAATTGCCACACTGGCCCGGGCGTTCGTGGAGGCGAGCCGTGGCGCCATCGAGGTGCTCGATACCCGCAAGACGACCCCCACCCTCCGCGCCCTGGAGAAGTATGCCGTGCGCGTCGGCGGCGGCGCCAATCATCGATTGGGTCTGGATGACGGCGTGCTCATCAAGGACAACCACATCGCGTTGGCTGGTGGCGTCGGTCCGGCTGTCGCGCGCATGCGCGCGGCGGCGCCGCAGGCGACCGTGGAGGTCGAGGTGGAGAGTCTGGAGCAGGCCGACGCCGGCCTGACGGCCGGCGCGCACGTGCTGCTCGTGGACAACATGACAGATGACGAGGTGGTGGAGGTTGTCCGGCGTGCGCGCGGGCGTGCCGCCGTGGAGATCTCCGGGGGCGTGACGCTCGACCGGATGGCGACGCTGGCGGCGACGGGTGCGGACCGCGTCTCGGTCGGCGCGTTGACACACTCGGCGGCATCGGCCGATTTCAGCCTCGAGCTCGAGCCCGTGACTCCATGACCTCCGGCGACTCGCTTCCCGACGGGTGGGGACCGGTGTTGGCTGCGAATGCGGAGCGCCTGGGGTGTTTCGCGGAGCGCGTGCGCTACGTTCCGGAGACGCCGTCCACGAATGACGCGGTGCTGGACCTGGCGTTGGCCGGCGCGCCCGAAGGGACCGCCCTCGTGGCGGGGCGCCAGACGGCCGGGCGTGGCCGGCGCGGACGCCAGTGGTTTTCTCCGTCAGGTGCAGGGCTCTACGTCTCGGTGGTGTTCCGGCCGCCGGCGGTCTCGCCGCTCCTGACCCTCATGAGCGGTGTCGCCCTCGCGGAGGCGGTGCATGGCGTTTCGGGTGTCGGGGTCACGTTGAAATGGCCGAATGACCTCGTCGTCGAGCGGGGTACTCGCCGGAAGCTGGGTGGGATTCTGGTCGAGGCCGGCGGATCGACCGGTGGTGCGGCACACGTGGTTGTCGGATTCGGCATCAACGTTGCCGAGATCTCGCGACCCGCATCGCTGGGCGACGCCGTGACCTCGATCGAAGCGGAGGCCGGCCACGCGGTGCCGCTGCCGACGCTGCTCGTCGAGTGCCTGGCGTCGCTCGCCGCTTGGCGGGCGGCGCTGGCGGCGGGGCGGACGGATGCTATCCTGAAGCGCTGGCGGCAGCTGTCGCCCTCGAGCGAGGGGGCGCCGGTCGAGCTGGCCGACGGCGCCCGGCCGCGGCCTGGCATCACGGCCGGCATCGACGCGGACGGCGCGTTGCGCGTCCGTGTCGGGGACGCCGTCGAGCGGGTGATTAGCGGCGATGTTCGCTGGAACTGACCGACCGACTCCCGTGACCAACGAGAGAGATCCGATGCTGCTGGCGATCGACGTGGGGAACACCAACGTCGTGCTCGGCGTGTTCGAAGGGACGACCCTGACCGAGAGCTGGCGTGTGGCCACGCTGCCGGAGCGCACGGCTGACGAGTTGGGCATTCTGGTCAGGGACCTGTTCCAGACTCGTGGGCTCGACCCGTCGGCGATCGGCGGCGTGATTATGGCGTCGGTCGTCCCGCCCCTGACCGGGACGATGTCGGACATGATCGCCAGGTACTTCGATCGCGACGTCACGATTGTCGATCCGACCGGCGACACCGGGATGCCGGTGCGCTACGACCGCCCGGGCGAGGTCGGGGCCGACCGGCTCGTCAATGGCATCGCCGCCTACGAGCGCTTCGGCCGCGCCGAGCAGCGACCGATCATCATCGTCGATTTCGGCACGGCGACGACGTTCGATGCGATTTCCGCCCGGGGGGAGTACCTCGGCGGCGTCATCTGTCCCGGCGTGGAGATTTCAGCCGATGCGCTGTTCAAGCGGGCCGCGCGGCTGCCGCGCGTCGAGGTCCGGAAGCCGGCGCATCTCATCGGGCGGACGACCGTCGAATCGATGCAGGCTGGGCTGTTCTACGGCTACGTGGCGATGGTCGAAGGCATCGTGGCCAGACTCCGCCGTGAGTTGGAAGCGCCGGGCGGGCCGCCGGCCGTCTGCGTGGGAACGGGCGGGATGGCGTCCGTCGTGGCGGCTGAGACCGGGGTCATCGAATCGGTCGAGCCGGAACTGACGCTGCACGGGCTGCGCATCGTCTGGGAGCGCTTGCACGGTAACGTCGTGAGTGATGTCGCTGGCTACTGCCGGTCTGTCGAAACCTACCTCTGTCAGAAGAATCACGGTCATCTGATCCGCCTGGTCGGCCCGTCGTTCGAGGTGGTGCGCGGTTGGGCGGAGCAGGGCGTGCCACTCAAGGTCGTCATGCGCGGGATCGATCGCCGCGTTGCGCGTCTCGCGGGCAAGGGCGGGCGGCCGCGGCTGCTGCATATCGACTATTGCGAGGCTGACGTGATGCGGGAGTTCGACGAATGGCGGCAGGCGATCGGCCCGGGCGTACGACACGCGGGCGACGAGGCGTCGGCGTCGGTGACGGCTGAGCCAGTCGCGCCCCGGCGCGGGCCCAGTCTGCCCAGGCACCTGACGGCCGTCATGGCGAGGCTGACCGGACTGCTGATGGCTCCCGAGCCCTGGCCCGGTGTCCACGCGGCGCTCGAGGCGTGCCTGCGGGCGCTCGACCCGATCACGAATCTGGCGGTGACGGCCAGAGGCCCGGCACGCGCCGCGCTGCTCGAGCAGCTGCGAACGCTCGATGCGGCGCTGATGCGCACCGTGCGGGAGTCCGCCGAGGCCGGCGCCCTGGAGGCGGCGCGCGCGGAGGCGACACGGGAGCTCGAACCGTTTCGTGAGCGCATGGCGGCGCCGGCGTTCGCCGAGGCGCTCGCGCGAAGTCTGGACCGGCAGCTTCGCGTCAGGCTCGGCGTGCCCCGCGTCGTGCTCGAGTAGCCCGGCGTGCCGACACGCGACTCTGCCCACGGACGGCTGGTTCTCGTGCAGACATGGCTGCCCAGAAAACCGAACTTTGCCCTGGCGCGCTGATCGAGCTGACAATCCAGCGGCCGGCGGTCGGTGGCCGGATGATCGGGCGTTACGCGGGACGAATCGTCCTGGTGGCGGGCGCCATTCCAGGCGAGCGGGTGAGCGCGCGGATCGAGAGCGTTCGCCGCGAGGTCACGCTGGCCTCGGTCGAGGACATACTGGAGGCGGACCCGGATCGGCGGCCCGTCGATGGCGACCCGGCGTGCGGCGGCAACGCGTTCGCCCACGTCGCCTACCCCCGCCAGTTGACGCTCAAGCAGCAGATCGTCGCCGATGCGTTCCGGCGCATCGCCCGCCTGCCCGCGCCTGAGCCGCTCCGGATCGTTCCTTCGCCCGAGCGTGGATACCGCATGCGGGCTCGGCTGCACGTCGCGGGGACCCGCCTCGGGTTTCTCCGGGAGCGTTCTCATCACCTGTGCGACGCGGCGGCGACCGGCCAGCTGGCCGGTGAGACGCTCGAGGTACTGGCAGGCGTGCGCGGCGCGTTCGAGTCTGGCGGTACGGCCGGCATTCGCGCGCTGGAGATCGTGGAGTCGGTTGCGGGTGACCAGCGCCTGCTCCATGCGTGGTTGGATCGCGGGCAGTCGTCGCTCCCGCCGGCGCTCGGGTCGCTCGTCGACCTCCCCGGAGTGATGGGGGTGTCGGCGGCGGTGGGGCGGGCCGACCGCCCACGGATCGTGGACGGTCGGTCAGAGATTGCCGACTCGCTGTCGGATGTACTGCCGAGCGCCGGGACAACCGCGCCCGTAGTGCGCCGGCACGCGGCCTCGTTCTTTCAATCGAACCGGCCCCTCCTCGGTCCGCTGGCCGCGCATGTCGCGGAGGCGCTGGGTGAGGATCCGGTCGTGGATCTGTATGCGGGTGTCGGCTTGTTCGCGCTGTCTGCCGTGGCCCGAGGGCATCGCGATGTGACCGCCGTGGAAGGCGATGCGATCTCAGGCGACGACCTGGCACGGAACGTCGCCGCGACCCGTGGCGCGGCGCGGACCGTGCGCCAGAGCGTCGAGCGCCACCTCCGTGATCTGGCGCGGCCCGCGGTCGGCACCTGGATCGTCGATCCCCCCCGCAGCGGGTTGTCGCGCGATGCCCGTGCGCGGGTGGCGGCGTGCGGGCCGCCGCGGCTGGTCTACGTGTCGTGCGATGTGGCGACGCTCGCACGCGACCTGCGCGTCCTGGTCGATGCGGGCTACACGATTCGCGCCGTCGAGGGCTTCGATCTGTTTCCCCGAACGGCCCACCTCGAACTGGTTGTCATACTCGATCGCTAGCAGCCCGTGGTGAAAGTCCGGCGTGGCACCGAGACCCCACTGAATCGAAGCCGCGCTCGCCCAGGACAAGGCGCGAGGAGGGAGAATACCGGGAGGATTTGACCCATCGTAAGCAACGCCCAGCGCCGCCCATGGCGGGATGCATCGGCGGTCGAATGCAGCGGGACTTTCACCACGGGCTGTTAGGCCGCCGTCACATCCGAGAGGGCGCTTCGCATCCCATGAGATCGAGGGCGCGGGTCATCTGTGCCTTGAAGTAGAGGGCCGCCGCGGCCCGCCAGCGCTGGCGGGCACGGTCCGCTTCGTTGATGATCGGATAGCGGTGATAGAACGCGTTGAACGTCTGTGCGAGACCGAACGCGTACTTCGCGAGCACCGACGGCTCGAGGCTGCGGACGGCTTGCTCGACGATGTCGTCGAGCCGGGCCGCCTCGAGGACGAGGCCCCACACGTCGTCACCATCGCCGCGCGCCAGCGCGTCGGATGCCACGGTGGGGAGCGCCGCTGCGACCGCCCGCTCGTCCAGGCCGGTGCGCGCGTAGAGCTTGCGGAAGATGTTGCTCGCGCGGACGACGGCATACTGCAAGTACGGCCCGCTCTCCCCCTCGAAGCTGAGCGCCTCGTCGATGTCGAAGATGATCACCTTCATCCGCGAGTACTTGATCAGGAAGTAGCGCACGGCCGCGGTCGCGATCATCCTGGCGATACGGGCCGATTCCTCGCGTGGAAGGTCTGGATTGCGCTTCGCCACTTCGCCGCCGGCCGCGTCGGTCAGGCGGTCGAGGAGGTCGTCCGCTTTGACGCCGAGCCCCTTCCGTCCCGAGACCTCGACGAACGGCCGGCTCGGGTCGATCTGGTCGAAGCCCAGCGCACGCGCCGTCTGCTGCGACAGGGTGACCATTTCATACGAGACATGGACGGATCGATCGGCTTGGTCCGCATGGCCCATGGCGCGGAGCGCCTGGACGAGCAACTGTTGAAGGTAGGCCTGCCGTGTGTCGATCACGTTGTACACGGTGGCCGCGGCGCCGAACGGCGGCGCCGTGGTTCCGGTCGGCGACGCGTCGGATGCCGTGGCCCACAACGTGCGCCCGTCGGCCTGGTCGGCGAACTTCCGGTAGTGAAAGTCGATGCCCAGCAGTCCGAACTTCCAGCACTGATAGGCAATGTCCTTGCCGACGTAAGTCACGGTACCGTTGGATCTGACGATCACCTTTTCCCGAGGCTCGCCCGCGGCCGCCTCGGCTGAATCCCCGTCGTCGGCGATCTGGATGACCCAGCACCCGGCCAGCTTGCCCTTCTCCTGCCGGAACATGACGCCGGCGTTTCGGAGCAGGTCGAATGCGCGAGCCCAGAACTGCAGGCGCAAGATGTCGCCCTCCCAGGTCAAGAGATCGTAGCCGACGTTCAACCGGGCCATCGTGTTGATGTGACAGCGGACGATATGTTCGGCGACGACCGCCGCCATGTCGGCCATCTCGTTGCCTCCGGTCTCGAGCGCGTGGAGGGCTTCGGCTCTGAGATGCAGGTGATCGGCGTCCGCTTCGTACCACGCGGTGACCTTCGTGTAGAGGTCCCAGCAGTAGTAGTCGAACCTGGGCTCGGCGGCGAGAGCCTGCACCTCATCGAGTCCCAACGACTCCAGTTGCTGGAAGCCGACGACGATGTCGGCTACCTGCACGCCGGTGTCGTCGATGTAGTTTTGGATCTCCACGGGGCGTCCCTGGAAGCGGAGCAGCCTGGCCAGCGTGTCACCGAGCACCGCGTTACGCAGGTGTCCGATGTGCGCCGCCTTGTTGGGGTTGATGGCGGTGTGTTCGACGATGGCCTTTCCGGCCGACGCGGCCGTCCGCACGGCCGCCGCTGGCGCCCCGACCCGCTCGGCCAGGAACGCCGGCCGGTCGAGGAAGAAGTTGACGTATCCGCTCGGTGCCGCCTCGATCGCCGTGATGCCGTCGATCGCGCCCAGGGTTTGGGCCAGCTCCTGCGCGATCAGGCGGGGCGCCTTGCGGACGATCTTAGCGAGCTCGAAGGCGACGGGGACGGCCAGGTCGCCCATGGCGCGGTCCGGCGGCGTCTGCACGACAATCGACGGCATCGTGGCGTCGTCCACGCCGTAGCGATCGGCGATGGCGATTGCCAGGTGACGGCGGAGACGTTCGTGAAACGGAAGAATCATCGTGTCGTGTCCGCGGGGTATGTTCGACCGGTCGGTTGCCTCGCTTAGGATGCCGACTGGTCCCCGGCCAGGCGCGCCAGCGCCCGAGCGTAGTCGTCGGGCGTATTCACGTTGCAGAACAACAACCCCTCCGGATCGTACGGGGCGATTTCGCGCGGTCCGACCTCGCGGACCCGCACGTGCGGCAGCAGATCTTGAATCTTGAGGAAGCCCGCCTCGATCTGCCGCCGAAGATGCGGGGCGCACCGGCCCGCGTAGCAGGCGCACAACGGTTCGTAGCCGCTGGGTGTTCTCGGGATGGCCACGTCGGCCGTGCGCACGGCGTCGATCAGGTAGCGCAGAAACGCGGCCTGGACGAACGGCATGTCGCACGCCACGACGAGGACGGGGTCGGCGGGCGCGTGTGCCAGGGCCGTGTAGATACCGCCCAGGGCGCCTGCCCCCGGAATGTCATCGCCGATGACCGGCACGCCAAAACGGGCGTACGACGCGGTGTCGTTCGCCACGATCAGCAGCGCGTCGGTGAGCGTTCGCAGCGTGGCGATCTGGCGCTCGATGATGCTCGTCGAGCCGAATGCCAGCGTGCCTTTCGGGCGCCCGCCAAGTCGACGCGCCTTGCCGCCAGCGATGATGGCCGCCGTGCACATGCGCCGAGGATAACCTTATCAAAAAATGCTCGCGCCACGAATCGGACCCAGGCTTCCCTCCTCGCGTCTTGCCCCGGGCGAAAGCGGCTTGGGTTCAGCGGCGTGTCGGTGCGATGCGGGACTGGCACGACGGGCTGCGGGACTCCGCGTTGACAGGGGCAGCGGGCTTCGCTAGCGTACGAGGGGACCGCCGCCGCCGCGCGCCGCGTCGGCGATGCGGCGACGATGTTGGCCCACAAGGCACGGATGCACGCACGGCTCGGTTGGCACACGGTGGGGCGCTTGGCCCCGATGCTCGTTGCGCTCGGATGGGGCGCCGCGATGTCGCTTGCCCAGCAGGCCCCGGCGCCGTCCGCGGCGGATCGTCCGCTGGTGCTGGCGGCCGAGGTCGACGCGATCATTCATCCGATTTCAGCCGAGTACATGATGCAGGCGATGGACCGCGCGGACGCGTCCGACGCCGAGCTCATCGTGTTCACGTTGCGGACCCCCGGCGGGCTCGTCGAGTCCACGCGATCGATCACGTCGCGCATGATCTCCGCCGAGACCCCGGTCGTCGTCTTCGTCGCACCGAGTGGCGCCCGCGCGGCGTCGGCCGGCTTCCTGATCACGATTGCGGCGGATGTCGCCGCGATGGCGCCAGGCACCCACATCGGCGCAGCGCATCCGGTCAGCGGCGGAGGGCAGCAGTTGGATGAGGCCACGTCGCAAAAAGCGGCGGCCGATGTCGCGGCGTTCGCCAGGTCGCTGGCGTCTCGGCGCAACCGGAACGTGGAATTGGCAGAGCAGGCGGTCCTCGAGAGCACGGCGTTCACCGATGAGGAGGCGCTGGGCGCCGAGCCGCCGCTCATCGACGTCGTCGCGGTCGACCTGGACGCGCTGCTGGCAGAACTCGACGGGCGGACCATCACCCGCTTCGACGGCCGGGAGGTCGTGCTGCGGACGGCCGACGCGCGGGTCGAGCAGCTGACGATGACGTGGCGCCAGCGCGTCCTGAGCGGCATCGCCCGACCGGAGGTTGCCTATCTGCTGTTCAGTCTCGGCTCGCTGGGGCTGACGATCGAGCTGTGGAATCCTGGCGCGATTCTGCCTGGCGTCGTCGGCGGGCTCTGTCTGCTACTGGCGTTCTTCGCCTTTCAGATACTGCCCGTGAATCTGGCGGGTGTCGCGCTCATCGGCTTCGGGATCGGCCTGCTGGCGCTCGAGGTGTTCGTCGCGAGCTTCGGGCTGCTGGCGGTCGGCGGCATCGTGAGCCTCGTGCTGGGCTCGCTGATGCTGTTCGACTCGCCCCTGCCGGAGCTGCAGGTCGGGCTGTCGCTGATACTGCCGGTGACGCTGGCCCTGTCGGCCATTGTGTTCTTCCTGGCGAAGCTGGTGGTCGGATCGCAGCGACAGCGCGCTGCCACCGGCAGCGCCGGGATGATCGACCAAGCCGGTCGGGCGCTGACCGCCATCGCTCCAGGCGGTGAGGGCCGGGTAGCGACGCACGGAGAAATCTGGTCGGCCACCGCGGCCGAGCCCATCACGGAAGGCGATCGTGTGCAGGTGGTCGCCGTGAACGGTCTGACGCTGACGGTCCGGCGCGCCGCCCAGATCCTGCACGCAGGAGATGACGAATGAACCTTTCACCGGTGGTCGTGTTTGGACTGATCGTGGTGCTCTACCTCCTCAGCTCGATCAAGGTGCTGAATGAATACGAACGGGGTGTGATCTTCCGCCTCGGCAAGCTGTTGGCTCGGCCCAAGGGCCCGGGTGTCATCTTGGTCTTCGCGCCGATCGATCGCATGGTCAGGGTGAGCCTCCGGACCATCGTGATGGATGTGCCGCCGCAAGACGTCATCACCCGGGACAACGTCTCCGTCAAGGTGAACGCCGTCATCTACTTCCGGGTCATGGACCCGCGGCGGGCGGTTGTCGAGGTGGAGGACTTCCACTATGCGACGTCACAGCTCTCGCAGACGACGCTGCGCAGCGTGCTGGGACAGGTCGAGCTCGACGGGTTGCTCTCGGAGCGAGACCGCCTCAACCAGGATCTGCAGACGATCCTGGACCAGAACACCGATGCGTGGGGCATCAAGGTGTCGTCTGTCGAAGTCAAGCACGTCGATTTGCCGCCCGACATGCAACGCGCCATGGCGAAGCAGGCCGAAGCCGAGCGCGAGAAGCGTGCTAAGATCATCCACGCGGACGGAGAGAACTCGGCGTCGGCGAAGCTCGCGCAGGCGGCCCATGTCCTGGCCACCGAGCCGAACGCCATCACGCTGCGCTACTTGCAGACGCTGACGGAGATCGCCTCCGAGAAGAACTCGACCATAGTCTTCCCGTTGCCGATCGAGTTGCTGAACTTGCTGCACCAGGCGACCGCGAAGTCCGGGTCGACCGATTGAAGGCTACGCGATGTCGGACGACGGGTTCCACGAAATCCAACTGAGCGGCAAGCAGCTCGTCTTCCTGTTCATGGCGACGACCGTCGTCTCGGTCGTGATCTTCCTGTGTGGCGTGCTGGTTGGCCGCGGTGTGCGGGCCGATCAGGCGCCGCTGGGCGCCTTGATCGGCGCCGGCGCCGACACGCTGGGCGACGTGTCGCCCACGAGCCCGGACGTGGGGAGCGTGCCGGGGGACGCGGGCGCGTCGGTCGATGACGCCGCGTCGCTCACCTACTTCAGACGCCTCGAAAGTGACGCGCCGGTCGAGGAAGAGCTTTTGGTCGCCGCGGCCGACCCGCCGGCCATCCCGGAGCCCCTCCCGGTCACGGAGGCCCAGCCGGAGGCGTCGGCATCCGAAGGGTTCACGGTCCAGGTGGCGGCCCTGCGGGGCCGCGCCGACGCACAGACCATCCGCGATCAGTTGACCGGCAAAGGCTATCCCGCCTACGTGCTCGATCCGGCACCGGACGCACCCGCGGCGGTCTATCGCGTCCGCGTCGGGCGCTACCAGGAGCGGGCCGAAGCGGAGGACGTGCGCCGCCGTCTCGAGACGGAAGAGCAATTCAAGCCCTGGATCACACGGTAGGGACCCGGGTGGGAACAGCCCGAGTGCCGGCCAGCCTTCGCTCGACATCCCCCGCCTACCGCTGGCTGCTCGCCGCACTATCGGGAGTCCTCCTGGCTCTCAGTTTTCCCAAGTTCGGGCATCCTGCCTTCGCGTGGGTCGCGCTGGTACCGCTGCTGATTGCGCTGGGGAGCGCGCGGCGGATGGCGGCCTCGCGCGCCTTTGGCCTCGGGCTCGTCACCGGACTCGTCGCGTTCGCCGGCATCCTGTACTGGATCACCGGGGTCATGACGACCTACGGCGGCCTGCCGTGGCTGACGGCGGTGGCGGTGAACGTGCTGCTGGTGGCCTACCTGGGACTGTTTCCGGGACTCTTTGCCCTTGTGGCCGTCCGCGAGCCCGACTCGCTCGGGTCACTCGGCGCGGTCCTCGCCGCGGCGGCCTGGGTCATCTCTGAGATGGGGCGGGGCTACCTGTTCGGGGGCTTCCCCTGGGCGTTTCTCGGGTACTCGCAGATCGAAGTCTTGCCGATTGCCCAGGCGGCCAGCCTGTTCGGCGTGTACGGCCTCTCGTTTCTGATCGTGCTGGTCAATGCCGTCCTGGCCGGCGCAATCCTGGTGCCGTCCCGGTCACGGCTCTTGGCCGTGGGTGCGACCGCCGGACTGGTCCTCCTGACCGCGGGGTGGGGCCAGTGGCGGCTCACGCGCAGCGCGCTCACGTCGGCGGGTGAACCGGTCCGGGTCGCGATGATCCAGGGGAACGTGCCGCAGGACGACAAGCGCGATCCCCTTAAGCGTGGGTCGATTCTGGACACCTATCTGACGGCGAGCCGGGCCGCGGCGGCGGACGGAGCTCGACTGCTCATCTGGCCCGAGTCGGCCACGCCGCTGCCGTTCGAGGAAGACCCGGCGACTGGCGAGGCCATTCGGACCCTGGCGGCGACGCTGGAGGTGCATCTGCTCTTCGGGAGCGAAGCGATCGAGCGCGGCGATGACTTCCGGTACTACAATGCCGCGTTTCTCGTCGGCGCCGACGGCGCGTCACGGCGCGTGTACCGCAAGGTCCGCCTCGTGCCCTTCGGCGAGTACGTCCCGCTCCGTCGCTGGTTGTTCTTTGTCGACACGCTGGTACCGACCGTCGCCGATTTTTCGCCGGGCACAGAAGCCGTCACGTGGCCGGTGGACGGACATCGGGTGAGTACCGCGATCTGCTACGAGATCATCTACCCTGATCTCATCAGCGCCTTCGTTGCGGGCGGGAGCGAGTTGCTGACGACCATCACCAATGACGCCTGGTTCGGAGAGTCGTCGGCGCCGCATCAGCACTTCGCTCAGGCGGCCATGCGGGCGATCGAGCAAGGGCGATACCTGGTCCGCGCAGCCAACACCGGGATCAGCGGCGTCGTGGACCCGTACGGGCGAGTGCTCGTCCGGACGAACCTGTTCGAGCATGCTACAGTCGTGGCGGACGTGCGCTGGCTCCGTGAGCGCACCGTCTACGGGCGGACCGGCGATCTGTTCGCCTATGCTTGTGGTCTGCTGGTGCTGGGGGTGCTCGCGGCGCGCGTGAGGTGGAGACGGATTGTCGGACGTGCCTGACGGAACCGCTGAATCACTGAACCACCGGACTACCGAACAATGACCGGGGCGGCTTTGTCTGGAGGACGAACGTGGCTGTGACGCGTGAGGATCAACTGCGGCGATATCAGGATCTGGCAAAGCGGGCGGACGACTTGCGGAGCTATCTTTGACGCCGCCGGTGCCAATGACGAACTGCGGACGCTGGAGGCACAGGCCGCTGCACCGGACTTCTGGAAGAACCAAGCCGCGGCACAGCACATACTCCAGCGCCGACGCCGCCTCCAGGCCGACCGGGCGCTTGCTGAGTCTCTGCGCGGGCGCCGTGAGGATCTTGCCGTCCTGGTCGAGTGGGCGGCTCAGGGCGAGGCGGTCGATGACGACCTGAACCACGCACTGGACGAGCTACAAGACGAAGTTGAATCCGCCGAGGTGAAGAAGATGCTCGGCGGCGAGCACGACCGCCGGAACGCGATTCTCACCATCCATCCTGGCGCGGGCGGCACCGAGTCCCAGGACTGGGCCGAGATGCTGCTGCGCCTCTATCTCCGCTGGATCGAGCGGCGGGGTTTCAAGCGTGAGCTGATCGATCTGCAGCCTGGCGACGAGGCGGGCATCAAGAGCGCGACGCTGACGGTCAGCGGCGAGTATGCCTACGGCTTACTGGTCGCCGAAGCCGGGATCCATCGGCTCGTCAGGATCTCTCCGTACGACCAGGCGGCGCGGCGGCACACGTCGTTCGCGTCCGTGTACGTCTGGCCCGAGCTGCCCAACGACGTCGAGGTCGACATCGACGACAAAGATCTCCGGATCGACACGTACCGCTCGAGCGGCGCCGGCGGCCAGCACGTCAACGTGACCGACTCCGCCGTCCGGATCACCCATGTACCGACCGGCATCGTCGTCTCGTGTCAGAACGAGCGCTCCCAGCACCGCAACCGGGATGCCGCCATGAAGGTCCTCCGCGCGCGCCTGTACGCGTTGAAGTCGAAGCAGCAGCAGGAGAAGCTCGAGCAGATCGGGGGAGAGAAGAAGGAGATCGCGTTCGGCAGCCAGATCCGGAGCTACGTCTTGCACCCGTACCGGATCGTGAAGGATCACCGCACGAAGACGGAAATGGGCGACGTCGACCGCGTGCTGGACGGCGACATCGACAGGTTCATCCAGGCCTACTTGATGCGGAAGGCGTCTGGCACCCTGGGCCAGGCGAGCGCCTAGGGCTGGAATGTGATGCCGGGCTCGGTGCCCGCGATGAAGGTTTCGCGGATCGCGTCGAGCGACGACGGTGTCGTGACCATGCCGGTCCGCCGGTCCACGGACAGATAGACGATATTGGCCGGTTCCACGAATTCAGGCACCTCGGTGCGCGTCTCGATGTAGGCCCGCATGAACTCGATCCAGATGGGCAGCGCGACCCGCGCCCCCTCTTCGGCCGGTCCCAGCGTCGTCTTCTGGTCGTGGCCGACCCAGACGCCGACGGTGACGTTGGGGTCGTAGCCGACGAACCAGGCGTCGGTGTAGTCGTCGACCGTCCCGGTTTTGCCGGCGAGCGGCCAGTCGAGCGTTCTGGCCCGTTTGCCGGTGCCGCGCTCGACCACGCCCCGCAGCAGGCTCGTCATGACGAACGACGTGTCGGCCGGCAGCGCCTCATGGGCAATCGGCCGGTTGTCTTCGAGCCCGTTGCCGTCGCGATCCGTGACGGTCAGAACCTGAAACGGCTGCAGCCGGACGCCCTGGTTCGGAAACGCGGTATAGGCGCTCGTGATTTCCAGCAGTGTCGCTTCGGCCGCGCCGAGCGCCACCGAGAGGAACGGGGGCAGCTCCGACGTGAATCCGAGCCGCCGCGCGTACTCCACGACCTGCTCGGGCCCGAGCTCGGCCATCACCTGGACCGCGGGGACATTCCGCGAGTCCTCCAGCGCATGCCGGAGCGTGACCGGGCCTTCGTATCTCTGGTCGTAGTTCCGCGGCTCGTAGTCCGGCTGATCGGGGCCGGCCGGGAAGCTGACCGGCTCATCGATGATGATCGATGTGGGCGTGTAGCCGCGATCGATCGCCGTCGCATAGAGAATCGGCTTGAAGAGCGACCCGAGCTGGCGCTGCGCCTGGACCGCCCGATTGAACTTGCTGCGTTCGAAGTCGTAGCCGCCGACCATGGCCAGGATGTGACCGGTCCGGTTGTCGATCGCGATCAGGGCGCCTTCGACGATCGGCTCCTGGTCGAGCGACGCCGACACGCGGGCGGCCGCTGCGTCGATGCCGGTCACCTGCACGAGGACGATATCGCCGACCTCGACGAGCTGTGCCGGCGTGCGCCGTGTCCAGCGGTATCCGTCCCGATCGATCGCGCCGGCGTAGCGGCCCACGCGGATGTCGAACCGGTCCACGGCCACCGCCGTCACGATTGCCGGGACGCGGTCGCCTTCGGTGATCGGCCGCCGCCAGCGGGAGTGGTCGTAGTCGTCGAGCGATCCGGCCGACCCGTCGCCGAGGACGTTGTCCGCCGCGCCACGGAAGCCGCGCCGTTTGTCGAGACGGTGAAGCCCATTTCGGACTGCCGTGTTGGCCACTCGCTGCAACTCGACGTCCAGCGTCGTACGCACCTCCAAGCCGCCTTCGTACAGCTGTTGGGCGCCGTATCGCTGTTCGAGGTGCTGTCGGACTTCCTCGATGAAGTGGGGCGCCACCGAGCTTTCACCGCGCCGGTCCACGGCGGTGATCGGCTTGGCCCGCGCCGCCTCGGCCTCCGCGGCCGTGATGTAGCCGTCGGCTTCCATTCGGCTCAGGACGTAGCTGCGCCGGGCGGTCGCGCGCTCCAGGTTGACGAACGGACTCTGCCGGGCGGGCGTTTGGATAATGCCGGCGAGCAGCGCGGCTTCCGCCAGATCGACCTCACTCGCCGATTTGTCGAAGTACATGCGCGCGGCGGCCTCGACGCCGTAGGCCCCGTGGCCGAAGAGCATCTGATTGGCGTACAACGTCAGGATTTCCCGCTTCGTGTACCGCTTTTCGATCTGAAAGGTGAGCAGCAGCTCCTTGATCTTGCGCTCCCACGTCTTGTCCAGCGTGAGAAAAAGATTGCGCGCGAGCTGCATGGTGATCGTGCTCGCGCCACGGCGTTGCCAGTTGAGGACGTTGCGGACGGCGGTGATCGCGACCCGGACGAGGCTCACCCCGAAATGACTATTGAAGCCGGCATCTTCGGATGCGACGATCGCCTCGCGCAGCCTCGGCGCGATCTCCTCGTAGGCGATAACGACTCGTCGCTGTGTGGCGAACTCCGCCACCACTTCGCCGTTGGCTGCCAGCACCCGCGTGATGGCGCTGGGCGCGTAGTCGTCCAGGGCGCTGATCTGGGGGAGGTCGCCGACGAAGGCGAACAGGACGCCACTGACGGTGCCGAAGATCGCCGTGCCGACGAACATGGCGATGAAGCCGGTCTGACGGGCGACGCGGATGATGTAGCGAGCCACGGAAGCCTCTCAGCCAGGAGACCCGACCCCGACCGGGCGGCAGCGCGCACCGCCACGCGACGAATCGGGACGCCTTGCAGGGACGTGATGCATTATAGCATTCGGTGTACAAGTCACTGTATTGCAACGAGTAAGCCTCGTGTTCATGCGGGCCGACCTCTCTCGATATTGACAAGTTGACACTCATATTTTATAGTATCTACTGTGTAGATCAGTGGTCATCCTGTCGTCATTTCTCATCAGTTTTCTCTTTTTTGACATGCGGCGCCGCCATCAGGGCCGGCCCAGCGGGCGAGGACAGCGAGTATGAGCAAGATTATCGGTATCGACCTCGGGACGACCAATTCGGTGGTCGCCGTGATCGAGGGTGGGGAACCGGTCGTCATCACCAATCCAGAGGGCAACCGCCTCACGCCGTCGGTTGTCGGCTTTGCGGCGTCGGACGAGCACGTGACGGGTCAAGTGGCGAAGCGCCAGGCCGTGACGAATCCGGGAAATACCGTCTTCTCGATCAAACGGTTCATGGGCCGCAAGGCCGACGAGGTGAACGAGGAGATGACCATGGTCCCGTATTCGGTCGTGGCCGGGCCGAATGGTGACGTGCGGGTGAAGATCAGCGGCCGCGACGAGCCCTACACCCCGCCGCAGATTTCCGCCATGGTCTTGCAGAAGCTCCGCAGCGCCGCGGAGGAGTATCTGGGCCAGACCGTGACCAAGGCGGTGATCACCGTGCCGGCCTACTTCAACGACGCCCAGCGGCAAGCGACGAAGGACGCCGGCCAGATCGCCGGCCTCGAGGTCATGCGCATCGTCAACGAGCCGACCGCCGCCGCCCTGGCGTACGGGCTCGACAAGAAGACCGACGAAACCATCGCGGTCTTCGACTTCGGCGGCGGGACGTTCGATATCTCGATCCTCGAGGTCGGCGAGGGCGTCGTCGAGGTGAAAGCGACGAATGGGGACACCCACCTGGGCGGCGACAACCTGGATCAGCGGATCATCGAATGGATCGTCGCGGAGTTCAAGAAGGAGTCGGGTATCGATCTGAGCCAGGATCGGATGGCGCTCCAGCGGCTCAGGGAGGCGGCGGAGAAGGCCAAGATGGAACTGTCGACCGTCAAGGAGACAGACATCAACCTGCCGTTCATCACCGCCGATCAGTCGGGGCCGAAGCATCTGGTAATGAAGCTGACGCGGTCGAAATTCGAGCAGCTGGTCGAGACGCTGCTCCAGCAGACGATGGGTCCGGTCAAGCAGGCCATTGCCGACGCCGGCGTCGACGCGTCGAAGATCGACGAGGTCGTGCTGGTCGGCGGATCGACCCGTGTGCCCCGCGTGCAGGAACTGGTCAAGGAACTGTTCGGCAAGGAGCCGCACCGCGGCGTCAATCCGGATGAGGTCGTGGCGATCGGCGCCGCCATTCAGGCCGGCGTGCTGGCCGGCGAAGTTAAGGACCTCCTGCTGCTCGATGTGACGCCGCTGTCATTGGGTATCGAGACGCTGGGTGGCGTGTCCACCTCCCTCATTTCGCGCAACACCACGATTCCGACCAGGAAGAGCGAAGTCTTTTCGACAGCGGCCGACAATCAGACCAGCGTGGAAGTCCACGTGCTGCAAGGGGAGCGGCCGCTCGCCAGGGACAATCGCACGCTCGGCAAGTTCCATTTGGTCGGCCTGCCGCCCGCGCAGCGCGGTATTCCGCAGATCGAAGTCACGTTTGACATCGACGCCAACGGCATCGTCAACGTCTCGGCGAAGGATCGCGGCACGGGCAAAGAGCAGAAGATCACGATCACGTCGTCGAGCGGGCTGAACAAGGACGAGGTCGAACGGATGATGAAGGAGGCCGAACTGCACGCCGAGGACGACAAGCGGCGGCGCGACGAAATCGAGACGCGCAACAAGGCGGATCAGGCGGTCTACCTCGCGGAGCGCATGCTGCAGGAGAGCGGCGACAAGATCGAGGCGGGCGACCGCGCCGCCGTCGAGTCGACGATCGCCGCGCTGAAGACGGCGATCGAGAGCGGCGACACCGCCGCGGTCGACCAGGCTTTGGAGGCCCTGAATACCGCGCAGCACAAGGCGGCCGAGGCGCTCTACAAGAACGCCCAAGCCGCCGAGCCGCCGCCAGCCAATGATGCCCCGGACGCGGGCGGGGCCTCGTCGACGACCGGAGCGGCGGGCGAGGGCGACGTCATCGATGCGGAGGTCGTCGAGGACGACAAGAAATGAGGTCTGCCCGCTGGGGGAGTGTGCCAGCGATGGATTTCTACATTCTGCTCGGGATCGATCGTGGCGCCACGCTGGGCGACGTCAAGCGGGCCTACCGGCGCCTGGCCCGGCGGTATCACCCCGACATCAATCCGGGTGATAGGACCTCGGCGGCGGTGTTCCGCCGCGTGAACGAAGCGTACGAAATCCTCAGCGACACGGAGCGGCGGCAGCGGTATGACGCCAGGGGCGACACGCCCAGCGCGTCACCCGCATCCTCGTTCCAGTTTGAGGGGTTCGATTTTTCGACGCCGACCGAGGGGCCGGCCGCGTCGACGTTCGGCGATCTCTTCGCCGACGTGTTCCAGGCGAGCGACGGGGAGGACGCCGGCCGCGACGGGACCGACGTGCACATGGCGGTGCGCATCAGCTTCGACGAGTCGATGCGGGGCACCGAGTGTAGCGTCGTGGTGGCGCGGCTCGCGACCTGCCCGTCCTGCCGCGGTGCCGGCGCGCTCCGCATGACCGAGGGGCGATGTATCGAATGCCGTGGGACCGGCAACCTGCGGTGGGCCCGCGGCCACATGGTGTTCTCCAAGAGCTGTACGCACTGTGGCGGGTCGGGACGGCAGCAGCACCGGACCTGTTCGACGTGCGGTGGTGACGGGGTGGCGCCGCGGTCGGAATCGATGACCGTTCGCATTCCGGCTGGAGTTGCGGACGGTGGACGGGTCCGGGTGCCGGAGCAGGGGCATGCCGGCCGCGAGGGCGGGAGGCCGGGTGACCTGTATCTCACCATCGAGGTCGAACCGCACCCGCTCTTCGAGCGCCAGGCAGATGACCTGCACCTCTCGCTGCCGATCGCCGTACACGAGGCGGCGCTGGGCGCCAAAATCGAGGTGCCCACGCTGGACGGCCCCGGCCGCGTGCGGGTGCCTCCCGGCACCCAGTCGGGCCAGCGGTTCCGCATGCGGGGGCGCGGGGCACCCTCGACGCGGGACGGACGCCGCGGTGATCTCGTGGTGGAGGTGCGGCTGGTGTTGCCCAGGGTCGTCGACGAGCGGTCGAAGGAATTGTTGCGGGAATTCGGACGGCTGAATCAGGACAGCGTGCGCAAGGAAATCGACACGGCCTTGTCGTGATCGCAAGGTCAGCGAGTCTTGCATGCCAACGAAGCGTACGAGCCAGGCGCATTACATGATCAGCGCCGTGGCGCAGAAGTACAATATCCATCCCCAGACGCTGCGGCTCTATGAGAGGGAAGGGCTGCTCACGCCGTCGCGGACGGACGGCAACACGCGCTTGTATGCGGAGGAGGACCTCGAACAACTCGAGACGATCCTGTCGTTGACTCGGGATCTCGGGGTCAACCTGGCCGGCGTCGAGATCATCCTGAACATGCGACGTAAGATCGAGCAGATGCAGCAGGAGGTCAACGAGTTCGTCGGCTACGTCAAGCAGGAGCTGGCGCGGGGCCTCGGTGACTGGGAGCAGCGCCTCGGTACAGCCTTGGTCAAGGCCTCGCCCGCCGACCTCGTTCGGGCGGCGCCCGCCAAGTCCACCGGCGGCATTCCTGCCGCCCGCGAGCGGCGGGGCAATCGCCGCAAGTCCTGACGCGCCGCTTGTTCGCGCCGGCAATCGCGCTACAATGTGGCTCCGGTCGCCCGGTGGCGGCTGCGGCTTCGAACCTCATGGCGTGTGCTCAGTGCGGCGGTACCGGATGGAAGCCCGTTGATGACAACGGTGTGCGGCGGGTCATCCGATGCGAGTGCTGGCGTGACGCGCTGACCGGCAGGTTGCTCGGCGACGCCCGTATCCCACCGCGGTACCGGCGATGCGACCTCGACCAGTTCGTCGTCTATCCGAACGAGAAGCTCCAGAAGGCGGTGACCCGTGCCCGGGCGTTCGCGAACGCCTTTCCCGTCGTCGATCAGGGGCTGTTCTTCGTGGGACCGCCGGGCATCGGCAAGACCCACCTCGCGGTCGCCGTCCTCAAACAAGTCATTCAGCAGTGCGGTGCGAGGGGGCTGTTCTACGACACGCGCGAACTGCTGCGGGTCATTCGGAGCACCTACAATCCGGTCGTGCGGACGACCGAGTCCGATGTGCTGCGGCCCGTCATCGAGGCGGAACTGCTCGTTCTCGATGATCTCGGGGCCGAGAAGACGTCGGAGTGGGTGGACGAGACGCTCAATCTCATCGTCAACACCCGGTACAACGAGCGCCGGCCGACGATCTTCACGTCCAACTACGAGGAGTACCCGGACCACGAGCTCGAGCTGTCGCTCCTCGAGCGGGTCGGTTTCCGGATGGTGTCGCGGCTGCACGAGATGTGCGAGTTTCTCGAGTTCGAAGGCGCCGACTACCGGTTCTGGGACGAACCAGGCGCGCCGACGCCGGCCGATCTCCTGAACCTCTACAAGAACCAGAAGCGCCCGAGTCGGGGTGTCCGCCGGCGCGCGGCGGGGCAACTCAAGGCCCAAGCGCGCCCAGGGCGGGCCGACGTGCGGTGGCCCGGCGGCAAGGCGGGCACGCCGTGACGGATGCGGTCCTGTCCCCACAGGCTGCTAGCGGGCCGGCGCCGGACGAGGCCGCCTCTCCCGTCGGGCTATACGTGCACGTGCCGTTCTGCGAGGCGATCTGCACCTACTGCAATTTCACCCGGGGGCTGCTCGACGACGACCTGGCCCGGCGGTATGTCGATGCCGTTGTGAGGGAGATCGAGCAGGTCGAGGGGCCTGGCGAGGCCGACACGGTGTACTTCGGCGGCGGGACGCCGTCGGTGCTGGAGCCCGACGACATCGGCCGAATCGTGGCGGCGTGCCGGACCGCGTGGTCGCTCTCCGGACAGGCGGAGATCACGATGGAGGCTAATCCGGAGTCGGCAACCGAGGCCCGGTTGGCGGGCTATCGCGAGGCGGGCGTCACGCGACTGAGCCTCGGGGTCCAGTCGTTTCGAGACGACGAACTGTCCCGCCTCGGGCGAGTCCATGATGCGGCGGGGGCGCGCCGGGCGTTCGCGCGGGCACGCCGGGCGGGGTTCGACGACGTCAGCCTCGACCTGATGATGTGGTTGCCGGGACAGACCGTCACGGCGTGGCTCGAATCGATCGACGCGCTGATCGCGCTCGATCCGGACCATGCGTCGCTGTACTTGCTGGAGGTCTATCCGAATGCGCCGCTGCGAGAGGAGATGGCGCGGCGATCCTGGACCCAGGCGCCGGATGAACAGGCTGCCCAGATGTATCTCGCGGCGCTGGACCGCCTGGAGTCGGTCGGGTATCGGCAGTACGAGATTTCCAACGTCGCGCGGCCCGGCCATCGGTGCCGGCACAACCTGAAATACTGGACCGACGGCCGCTGGTGGGGCGTCGGCCCGGGTGCCCATTCGACGATGGGGCGCGACCGGTGGAGGAATCCAACGGACACGGCGGCCTATGTGGGCTGTCTCGAACGGGCGGCCGACCCGCGTGTCGGGCATGAGATCCGATCGGTTGACGATCAGTTGGCCGAAGCGCTCTTCATGGGGTTGCGGCTGGTCGAGGGCGTGGATCTGTCCCGTGTCCAGGCGCGCTACGCGGTGGACGTTCGGGCCCGGTATGGCCAGGCGCTCCAGCCGTTCATCGACAGCGGCCACCTCGTCGACGACGGCACCAGGCTGCGCCTGAGCCGCGAGGGGATGCTGCTGGCCAACGAGGTCATGGCGGTTTTCGTCTAGCGCCGGAGTACGGTAAAGTAGCAAATTCAGAAAAAGGAGGGTCGCGGATGCGTTCACGTGAGGTGTCACAGGGTCGTCGTCCGGCCTGGATCGGCCTGACCGTCGGTGCGGCAGTCGTTCTGGGAACGGTGTTGGGGGTGCAGGATCGCGCCAGCGGGCAGGAGCAGAATCCTCAGCGGCTGTTCAATCAAGATGGCGGATTCTTGCAGAGCGTCATTCTGGCGGACAAGACTGCCGATTTCGAAATGGTGATGCAGAAGGTCAAGGAAGCGCTGCAGAAGAGCGAGAATCCGACTCGCCAGCAGCAGCTGCGGGGCTGGAAGGTGTACCGCGTCGCCGAGCCCGGTCCGAACGGCTCGGTGATCTACTTCATGGTCATCGATCCGTCGGCGCGCGGCGCCGATTACACCATTTCGACGATTCTGGCCGAAGGCTATCCTGGCGGCGAGGGCCAACAGCTGTACACGACGTTCAGCGGTGCGTTCGCGGGCGGTATCTCAGCGATGAACCTGAGACTCGTTAATGATTTCAGCCGCTAGGCTGTGAACGGCGGTCTCGTTCCACACCTCGTGATCCAAACCTGATGACCGGGCGGCCAGCTGGCGCACGACGCCGAGGCCGCCAGGTTATCGGTGTGTCGGTTCGCCGGTTCGGCTAGAACGCAACGTTCAGGCCAAAGTAGACCCGCTGCGGCTTGGCGACGAGCGGCTGGCCGCGCAGGCTGAAGACGCGGTAGTCGATGCGGGCCCGGAACGGGCCGGCCAGGGCGATCTTCACGCCGCCGCCGAAGTTCAGGCCGACGCTCGTTTCCTGCAGCCCCACCAGTCGCTCCCGATAGATGCCCCCGCCGGTCGTGCCGTAGAACTGGAGCCCGGCCAGGGGAACCGGCGTCTGCACCTGGACGTTGAACATCCCAGTTTGGAGCGAGGGCGCGCCGAGTAGCTCGTCCTCGATCGTCGACGAGTACTCGAACTCGAAGCCGAGGACGAGCAGCGAGAGGCCGGCCGCAAAGCCACGGGCGGCGCGGTTCGAAGGCGTGGAGTTGACGCCGGTGAAGACGGTCACGTCGGCGCGGGCTTCACCGGGGGCTAGGGCCAGAGCTAGGACGCCGACGAGGCCGAGCGCGAGGCGGGGTCGACGCGCGCGGCGGATGGGCTTGCGCACGGACTGCTAGGGCTCGCCGCCGACGCCTGTCGGCGCGTCGGCGGCAGTGAAATCGGCCACCAGCTGCACGTTGATCAAACTCGGGCTGTAGGCGTACGACGCGGCGAACTTCTCGTACAGCGTCTGGGCCTCCAGCGGCAGCTCCCGCCGGAGCAGCTCGCCGATCGTGTAGTCGGCGGCGCTGACGGCCGGGTCGATGACGAACACGTACAACACCGACGTCTGGTCCGGCGGACCGGGCTCTACGGCCCGGTAGACTTTCCAGCCCCGCGCCTGGGCGCGATGGGTCTCGTCGGTGCTGCTGTTGAGCGCAGTACGCAGGCGGGTGATGACGTCTTCGAAGTCTGCCGTCTTGTCTGGCAGAATCGGGTGAAACATCATGCCGGCCGGCGCGGTGTAGATACGATCCTGCACACCGATCGGCGCGGGGGAGGTCAGGTCCTGCGCGTGGCCGACCGATCCACCGACGACGAAGACGGCGGTGACGACCGTCAGCGTAGCCCGTACGAACATTCGCTCGCTCCTTGAACAGTTGGGTGCCGCGGTTCGAGCGCGGCCACGCCGTAGTATACGCCGAGACCGGGTTCCGTGTGCCCGAGACGCCCCGGATCCGTGTGATAGAGTGCTGCGCGAGCCGATGAGCGTAGAAGGCGAACAGGCGCTGCCCGCGCGGGTGATCGACGGCGATCCGCGCGCGGTGGCTCGTGCCATCTCGCTGGTCGAGGAGGGCGCGCCGGCCGGCGTCCGGGTCGTGCGTGCGCTCTTCGAGCGGACCGGCCAGGCCTGGTTGGTCGGTGTGACGGGACCACCCGGCGCCGGGAAGAGCACGCTCGTCAACGGTCTCACTGCGGAATGTCGGCGGGCGGGCCGCCGCGTGGGCGTTGTGGCGGTCGATCCGACCAGTCCCTTCAGCGGCGGTGCGGTCCTCGGCGACCGCGTGCGGATGCAGGCGCACGCCGGAGACGGCGACGTCTTCATCCGGAGCATGGCCACGCGCGGGCACCTCGGGGGCCTGGCGCGTGCGACCCGGGAGGCGGCGTTGATTCTCGACGCCGCAGGCTACGAGGTGGTGTTCATTGAGACGGTCGGCGTCGGGCAGGACGAGGTGGACGTGGCCCGGGCCGCCGACGTCACGGTCGTCGTCCTGGCACCCGGGTTCGGCGACGACGTGCAGGCGATCAAAGCTGGGATTCTCGAAATTGCCGACGTGTTCGTCGTCAACAAGCGGGATCGGGAAGGTGCCGATCGAGCAACGTCGCAGCTCGAAGCGATGCTGTCGTTGAGTCCGCCGCCGCCGGACGCGTGGCGGCCGCCGGTCATCCAGACGCAGGCGACGACGGGCGACGGCGTCGCCGATCTACTGGCGGCGCTCGAACGCTTTCGGGCTCGGGGCGACGAGACCCGATCCGAGCGTCGGTGCCGGCGCGAGGACGCGGAGATCCGGCGGCTCGTGGGCGAGGGGTGCTGGTCGTATATCGATAGGGCCGTGCTGCGGCCGGGTGAATTGGCGGACCTGTCGGCGCGCGTCGCGCGCCGTGAGGCCGATCCCTATTCGGCCGCCGAGGCGATCGTGGAGCGCGCGCTCGGGCGGCGTGGCGCCGTTGAATGAAGGCCAGACTGGACCACGTGGGGATTGTCGTGCGGGATCTCGAGCGAGCGCTCGAATTCTATCGCGACGCCCTCGGGTTGGAAGTCGCGCCCGCCGAGCCGGTGGCGTCACAGCGCGTGACGGTCACCGACGTGGCGCTCGGGGGTGCACGACTCGAGCTGCTGCAAGCCGACGATGCCGACTCCCCGGTGGGGCGGTTTCTCGGTCGGCGAGGTCCGGGGTTGCACCACATCACGCTGGCGGTCGACGACCTGTCGGCGACCCTGGCGCGCCTGCGCGCTCGAGGTGTGCGGCTGATCGACGAGACGCCGCGGACCGGAGCGGGTGGGTCGCGCATCGCGTTCATTCATCCGTCGAGCGCGGAGGGCGTGCTCGTGGAACTCAAGGAGTCGACGCCAGGCTAGCAGCTCACCGACGTGGCGGTCGCGGGAGACCCATGACGATCCAGATCGGCATCATCGGAGGCAGTGGCCTGTACGACATGGCGGACGTGACCGACCGCGAGGAGGTCATGCTCGAGACGCCGTTCGGCGCGCCGTCTGGCCCGTACGTGACGGGTCGCCTTCGCGGCCGGCGTGTGGCGTTTCTGGCGCGGCATGGGGCGGGCCACCGGCTCCTGCCATCGGAGCTCAATTTCCGCGCAAACATCTACGGCTTCAAGACGCTCGGGGTGAACTGGATCCTGTCAGCCAGCGCTGTCGGCAGCTTGCAGGAGCGCTACCGTCCCCTGGACATCGTCGTGCCCGATCAGTTTCTGGATCGCACCCGGGGGCGCATGAGCACCTTCTTCGGCCGTGGAATCGCTGCGCACGTCGGATTCGCGCATCCGCTGTGTTCCACTCTGAGCGTCGCCGCGGTCGAGGTGGCGACCGCCGCCGGCGTGCGCGTCCATCAAGGCGGAACGTATGTGTGCATGGAAGGGCCACAGTTCTCGACGCTGGCCGAGTCGAGGCTCTATCAGTCGTGGGGTATGGACATCATCGGCATGACGAACCTGCAGGAGGCCAAGCTGGCGCGCGAAGCAGAGATGTGCTACGCGACGCTCGGCCTGGTGACCGACTACGACTGCTGGCATCCGGCCCACGACGAGGTCACGGTCGAGATGATCGTGGCGAACCTGACCGAGAACGCCGCCACGGCCCAGGCGGTCATCAGCGATGTCGTCGCGCGGCTGCCGTGGCCGCGTATGTGCGAGTGCGCGACCGCGCTGGCGACCGCCATCATCACGCGACCCGAGGCGATGGCGGCCGAGACGCGCGCCGAGCTCGAGCCGATCATCGGCAAGTACGTGAAGGAGGCGGAATGTAAGGAGGCAGAATGAAGGAGAAACCACTCAACTCTTCTGTGTTCTACCTCCTGCCTCCTGTCTCCTGATCCATGCATCCGATTCTCGTCGTCGGTTCGGTGGCGCTCGACTCTATCGAGACCCCCTTCGGGGAGGCGTCGCGGGTCGTGGGCGGTGCGGCGACCTACTTCAGCCTGGCGGCGTCGCACTTCACTCACGTGCGCGTGGTCGCGGTCGTCGGCGACGACTTCGACGACGAGCGCATGCGCGTCTTCGAGGGACGCCGGATCGACCTCGACGGTCTCCAGCGCGTGCCGGGTGAGACGTTTCGCTGGAAGGGCAAGTACAGCGACGACCTGAACGACCGCGAGACAATCTACACCTTCCTCAACGTGTTCGAGACGTTCCGGCCGACGATCCCGGCGGCCTACCGCGCGTCACCGTTCGTCTTTCTCGGGAACATCCATCCCGCGCTGCAGCTCGAGGTGTTGGATCAGGTAGAGTCGCCGGTGCTGGTGGCGGCCGACACGATGAACTACTGGATCGAAGGCACGCCGGATGCCCTGCGCCGTGTGCTGGCCCGGATCGATGCACTCATCATCAACGACGCCGAAGCGCGAGAGTTGAGCGGTGAGCCGAATCTCGTGAAGGCGGCCCGGGCCATCCAGGCCATGGGGCCGAAACTGCTCATCATCAAGCGGGGTGAGCACGGCGTGCTCATGACGCGGCGGGACGGGTTCTTCGCCGCGCCCGGCCTGCCGCTCGAGGACGTCCGTGATCCCACCGGCGCGGGTGACACGTTCGGTGGCGGGTTCATGGGATACCTGGCCGGGTGCCCGGCTGTGACCGAGGAGGCCCTCGCCCGAGCGGTGATCGCTGGCAGCACGATGGCGTCGTTCTCCGTCGAGGGGTTCGGCTTGGCGCGGCTGTTGCGCGTCACCGACGAGGAAATCAAGCGCCGGTTCCTCGAGTTCCAGCGGCTGGCGCACTTCGAAGAGCTCTGATCGCTGGCACTCGGCTCTGGGCTTTCGGTTCTCGGACGATTCCCGATCGCCGAGAGGCCGAGAGCCGAGAGCCAAGAGCCAAGAGCCAAGAGTCGAGAGCGCCTCGGCCCGAGCGCGTGTGCTATCGTGCGGCACGCATGAACTTCGCGAGGTCTACGGGTAGAGTCCACACCGACCGGACGCGCCGCGTGGCGGTGTGGGCGGCGGCGGCCGTCGCGAGTCTTTGGCTCTTCAGTCTCGTTGCGGCGCCGTTCCTGGCGTCTCACCACCTGGCGTCACCCCACGCGGCATGGGCCGCGGCGGCGCCGTACGCGGTGGGGAAATTCGTGTGTCATCAGCTCGCGGACCGCTCGTTCCGGCTCTGGAACGTCCAGATGCCCGTCTGTGCGCGGTGTCTCGGTCTGTACACGGCGGCACCGCTGGGTCTGATCTGGCCGGCGGTGTCGGCGCGGCGCCGACGTCGTTCCCCGGGCGGGTCGCGCACCGCCGTGCTGCTCGCTGCCGCGCCGATCGCCGCGCTCGTGGTGGTCGAATGGATCGGGGTCGCCAGTCCGGGGCCAGAGGTGCGGGCGATCGCCGCGTGGCCCCTGGGGGCCGTCGCGGCCAGCCTGCTGTCTGGCGCGTGTCTGTGGGGGGAACGCTGATGGCTGGTCGGTCGTCGCAGCGAGCGAAATTGTCGGGGCCGGGCGGCGACAGCGCTGGATTTCGTCCCGCGTGGGTCTGTGTTGCGGCCTGGGCGGTGCCGGGCGCGGGCCATCTCTGGTTGGGGCGTACGCGCCAAGGCGTCGTCTTCCTGTTGACCTTGCCCGTGATGTTCGCGGTCGGCCTGTTTCTCGAGGGACGTATTTTCCCGTTCGACATGTCTGAGCCGCTGGTGGCCTTGGCCTCGGTGGCCGATTTCGGCAACGGGCTAGCCTATCTGGCGGCGCGGGCGGCCGGGTGGGGCGGCGGTCGCGTCGTGGCGGCCACCTACGAATACGGCAATGCGTTCTTGATTGTCGCCGGCCTGCTGAACGCGCTCGTCGTCATCGACGCGTACGATATCGCCCTCGGGCGAAAGTAGCGGAGGCCATGACGAGTCATTTCCTTCTGATGGTGCTCTTCGCCGGGTTCGTCTCGGTGGTCTTCGCGGCGCTGATGCGCGACCAGCCCCGCGAGCAGGTGCGATTGGGCGCCACGCTCTTCGCCGGGTTCGTGCTGGCCGGCGTGGTGCTCGGCTGGCTGATGTACCCCATCCCGCTGTGAACGCCGATCCGCCCACGGCGGCCGCCGAGCCTACCCATGCGGACCCGGCGCTGCCTCGCGCGTGGGCGTGGGCGCCTGCCTGGGCGCACATGGCGCTCATCTTTGCCTCGTCGTCGCTGCCTGGCTCGGCGGTTCCCTCAGCCCTATCGGCCATTCCGGACACGCTGGTCCATGGCGTGGTCTACGGACTGCTCGGCGCCCTCATCCTGCGCGCGCTGCTACGCGCTCGCTGGTCGGGCATCCACGCTCGTCCGGCGTGGATGGCGGTGTCGCTGACGATCGTGTACGGCGGCTTCGATGAATGGCATCAGGCATACGTGCCGGGCCGGACGCCCGAGGTCGGCGACCTCGCCGTCGACGCGCTGGCCGCGGTCGCGGTCGTGGGGGCGCTGTGGGCGTGGAGTATAATCAGGGCGAGTCGAGCGCATGCCGCGCGTCGCGCGGGCCACGCCGCGCCGGCCTCCACTGAACGGTTCCCATGATGTCCGCCCGGGTCTTCCCGCCGATGGTGGTAATGACGGTCATGGATGATGGGTAATGAATTGAATAATGACGAGCGTTGTGCAGCCTGCGTGCCGGCCCCGCCGCGCGACGTGGAGGCAACATGACTCCAGAAAACATCGACGTCACGCGTGAAGGCGCAGTCACGGTCATCACGATCAACCGTCCCAGGGTCCTGAACGCGCTCAACAGTCAAACGATGAACGAGCTCCGAGACGCGTTCACCTCCGCGGCGCGCGACGCGGCGGTGCGATGCGTCATCGTGACCGGCGCCGGTTCCAAAGCGTTCGTGGCGGGCGCCGACATCCACGAGCTCGCCGAGCAGACGCCGGTCGGAGGCTGCGATCACGCACGGCGCGGCCAGGCGCTGCTGGATCTGATCGAGCGACTCGGGAAGCCGGTGATTGCCGCGATTAACGGCTACGCGCTGGGCGGGGGCTGCGAGCTGGCCATGGCCTGTACGCTGCGGGTGGCGGCCGATTCCGCCCGCTTGGGGCAACCGGAGATCAACTTGGGCATCATGCCGGGCTATGCGGGCTCGCAGCGCCTGCCGCGGCTCGTCGGCAAGGGCCGGGCGCTCGAGCTGCTGCTGACCGGGGACCCGATCACGGCCGACGAGGCGCACCGGATCGGGCTGGTCAACCGGGTCGTGCCGGCCGACCAATTGATGTCGGAGGTTCGGGCACTGGCCCATGAGATAGCGGCGAAGGCGCCCATCGCCGTCCGGTCGATTCTGGAGGCGGTCCACGACGGTTTGGAGATGCCGCTGGCGCAGGCGGCGACGCATGAGGCGCTCCGATTCGGGCTCGTCGCCTCCACTGAAGACATGCGCGAAGGCACGCGGGCCTTTCTCGAGAAACGGAAGCCGGTGTTCAAGGGCGCGTGAGGAATCTCGACGCATGACCCACCGAGCTGACCCGCCGTCGGCGCCGGAGCCGGCGCAGGTGCGCGGACTTCGCGTCGCGCTGATCGTGTCGCGATATCACGCGTCGGTGACGGACCGGTTGCGGGACGCCGCCCGGGCGGCACTGCGGGAGGCCGGCGCGGTGGACGACGCCGTCACCGTGGTCGCCGTGCCGGGGACGTTCGAGCTTCCGCTGGCCGCGCGGCACGCGGCGGAGAGTGGCCGCTTCGACGCTATTGTCTGTCTCGGGTGCGTGGTTCGCGGCGAGACGCCGCACTTCGAGTTCATCGCGTCGGCGGTGGCGCACGGCATCACGGCAGCGTCCGCGGAGACCGGCATTCCGATGGCGTTCGGCGTGCTGACGACCAACACGTTCGACGAAGCCGTCGCCCGGGCAGGCGAGGGGCCGGCGAACAAGGGATGGGAGGCGGCGCTCGCCGCGGTTGAACTGGCCCAGGTGTGCCGCAGCCTCACCCGCGAGGGGCCGCCTGAGGAGCCGGGGTGACCGCCGCCGCGCCGCGCCACGATCGGCGCCACCAGAGTCGCGAAACGGCGCTGCAGGTGCTGTATCAAAGTGAGATTGCTCGGGTGCCGGTGGACGATGCTCTCGAGGCGTTCGACAAATTGGAATCGCGGCCGCGGCGGACGACGTTCGCGGCCTGGCTGGTGCGTGGCACGGCGGCGCACCTGGACGAGATCGATCCGCTCATCACCGGCAGCGCGCAGCACTGGCGGCTGTCGCGGATGGCCGTGATCGACCGGCTCATCATGCGTCTGGCGGTGTTCGAGCTGCTCTACGCAGACGACACGCCGCCCGCCGTCGTCATCAACGAGGCGCTCGAACTCGCGCGGACCTTCAGCGCCGACGAAGCGGTGGCGTTCATCAACGGCGTGCTCGACGACATCAGGCGCCGGCTGGACGCCGGGGAGCGATCGCCAGTCGGCTAACCGGCGGCGGTGCAGGCGCATGGCTGAGAAGACGGATCAACTCGCCCAGCGGCGACGCAACTTGGAGGAGGTTGGCCAGCTCGGCCGCGCCTCGTATCCGCACGCCTTCTCGTGCAGCGACACGATCTCGGCGTTGGTCAGCCGCCACGGCGGCGACGCCGGGGACGTCCTGGAAGCGTCGCGCCCGACCGCGACGACGGCCGGCCGGATCCTCGGGATCCGCAGCTTCGGGAAAGCGAACTTCCTCGTCCTGTCCGACGGCCGGACGCGCCTGCAGGTCTACGTCAGGAAAGACGGGGTGTCGGCCGACGACTTCTCGCTGTTCAAGCTGCTCGACTTCGGCGATCTGATCGGGGTCGAAGGGCGCCTGTTTCGGACCCGGACCGACGAGCTCACGATCTGGGTGTCCCGACTGGAGTTTCTGGCCAAATGTTTGCTTCCGCTGCCTGAAAAATGGCACGGGCTGAGCGACATCGAGACGCGGTATCGTCAGCGCTACCTCGATCTCATCGTCAATCCCGCCGCGCGCGAGGTGTTCGAGGTGCGAAGCCGGGTTCTCGCGGGCCTGCGTGCGTTTCTCAACGCGCGGGGGTACCTGGAAGTCGAGACGCCGATGATGCAGCAGATCGCGGGCGGGGCGCTGGCGCAGCCGTTCGTCACGCATCACAATGCGCTCGACCTCGATCTCTACCTCCGGATTGCCCCAGAGCTCTATCTCAAGCGGCTCGTGGTCGGCGGAATCGAGCGGGTCTACGAGATCAACAAGAACTTCCGGAACGAAGGCATCTCGACCCAGCACAATCCGGAGTTCACGATGCTCGAGTTCTATCAGGCGTTCAGTGACTATCGCGATCTGATGACGTTGACCGAACAGATGCTGGCGTCGGTGGCGACACAGGCGACCGGATCGGATGAGGTGGCCTGGGGCGAGCATCGGATCTCCTTCGCGGCGCCCTACGCTCGGTTGTCGCTGCGCGACGCGGTCTGCGAGGCGGCCTCGGCGAAGCTCGAGCGCGAGGTCGTGCCGTCGGAGCTCCGCGATCGCGCGGCGGCCGCGGCGCTGGCGGCCGAGCTGGCGGTCCAAGTATCGCCGGGCGCGAGCACGGGGAAGATCGTCCTGACCCTGTTCGAAGACCTGTGCGAGGCAGCGCTGATTCAGCCGACCTTCGTCTACGACTTTCCGACCGAGATTTCTCCGTTGTCGAAGCAGCGGGCCGACGATCCGGAGACGGTCGAGCGCTTCGAGCTGTACGCCGGCGGGCTGGAGATTGCCAACGCGTTCAGTGAGCTCAACGACCCGGTCGAGCAGCGGCGGCGCTTCGATGCCCAGCGTCAGGAACGGCAGCAGGGTAATCTTGAGGCGCACGTGATGGACGAGGATTACGTCCGGGCGCTCGAATACGGCCTGCCGCCGACGGCGGGGGAGGGGCTCGGGATCGACCGGCTCCTGATGCTGCTGACCGACAGTCATTCCATTCGAGACGTGATTCTCTTCCCGCTGATGCGGCCGCGCCAGGAGTAAGGACCCGGGTGGGAATGCGCCTGCCGTTCGAACTCTACGTTGCGCTGCGCTATTTGCTGGCCCGCCGCCGGCAGGCTTTCATCTCCCTCATCTCGGTCATTTCGATGGTCGGCGTCGCGGTGGGTGTGATGGCGCTGCTGATCGCCCTGGCGCTCATGACCGGGCTGCAGCAGGAGCTGCGCGATCGGATCGTGGGATCCGCGGCGCACGTCTACGTCTGGAAACTGGGCGAGGACGGGTTGCGCGACTACGAGCAGGAGATCGAGCGTCTCCAGCGCGTGCCGCGCGTCAGCGCCGTCGCCCCGGTCATCCTCGGTCAGGCGCTCGCGACGAGCGAGGCGAGCGAGGCGTTCATCACCGTCAAGGGCATCGAACCGGCGCTGGAGCGTGAGGTGACCGAGGTGGCCGCGTCGATCCGGGACGGCAGCCTCGAGGCGCTCGACGAACGAGAGTCCGGCGCGGTGCCGGGTCTGGTGATCGGCGACGCGCTGGCCGGGCAGCTCGGTGTGTTCGTCGGCGACGAGGTCACGCTGCTGTCGCCGCAGGGCCGTCTGTCGCCGTTCGGTCTGATGCCGCGGACCCGGCGGTTTCAGGTCGTCGGGATCTTCGACCTGGGACTGCACGAGTTCGACACGGCGTACGGCTACGTGCGGCTGGATGTGGCCCGGCGGCTGCTGGACCGGCCGGCGGCCGACTTCCTCGAGATCAAGGTGGACGACATGTATGCTGCGCCCGAGGTGGCGGCGGCGATCATGCGGGAGTTCGGCGCGAGTTACCTGACTCAAGATTGGTCGGATCTCAACCGGGCGCTGTTTTCTGCGCTGTGGCTCGAAAAGGTGGCCATTTCGATCACGATCGGTCTCATCGTGCTCGTCGCGGCGCTGAACATCGTGGCGACACTGATTCTCCTGGTGATGGACAAGAGCCGGGACATCGCCATTCTCAAGACGATGGGGGCGAGTGCTCACAGCATCACCGTCATCTTCATGTTGCAGGGACTGATCATCGGGGTCGTCGGCACACTGGTCGGTGCGCTCGGCGGCGTGATCGCCGCCGACGTGCTGAATCGGTACCGGCTGGTGCAGTTGCCGAGCGACGTCTATCAGGTGACCTACGTCCCGTTCACGCTCGACCTACTCGACGTCGCGCTCGTCGTCGTGTCGGCGATCGCCGTCTGCTTCCTGGCGACCCTCTATCCTTCGCGCCAGGCGTCTGCGCTCGATCCCGCGCAGGCGTTGCGGTATCAGTGACGGGCATGCCCTACGTCGAAGTCCACGGCGTGTCGAAGAGCTATCCGACCCCACGCGGGCCGTTGCAGGTGCTCTGCGAACTGGACCTGACGATCGAGACGGGGGAGATGGTGGCCGTGGTCGGAGCCTCGGGTGTTGGCAAGAGCACCCTGCTGCACGTGCTGGGCGGGCTCGATCCGATCGACGCCGGCATCATCCGAATCGGCGGCGTGGACATCTCGGCCCTGTCGGACGCCGAGCGGGTCCGCTTCCGGCACACCCGGGTCGGTTTCGTCTTCCAGTTTCATCATCTGCTGCCAGAGTTCACCGCGGTCGAAAATGCGGAGATGCCGCTGCGCATCGCACGCCTCACCCTGGATGAGACGAGGCCGCGCGCCACGGCGCTGCTCGAGCGGGTCGGCTTGAGCGCTCGGATGGATCACCGTCCGGGGATGCTGTCCGGCGGGGAGCAGCAGCGGGTGGCCATCGCCCGGGCCCTGACGATGGAGCCGACGCTGCTGCTGGCCGATGAGCCGACAGGGGATCTCGACGAGGGCACAGCGGACGCGCTGCACCAGTTGCTGCGGGAGATCCATCGGGAGCGCCGGCTGACGTCGCTCATCGCCACCCACAACCTCCGGCTGGCCGATGGGTGTGACCGGATCCTCCGCCTCGAGGCCGGTCGGCTCCGGTCCGCCTAACGTCCGGCAAGTCGTAACAATCAACAGAATGAATGAGTTAGCGCACATTCGCGCGTTCGCGATGCGGCCCGATGCCGTATAATGGGTCGGCACGATTTCTCACGCGTGGTTCCACGAGAGATTGAGATCGGAATGTTCGAACGCTATACGGAACGGGCGCGCCGCGTGTTGTTCTTTGCGCGCTACGAGGCGAGTCAGCTCGGCAGCATCTCGATCGAGACCGAGCATCTGCTGCTGGGGCTGATCCGGGAGGGGAAAGGGCTGACGAGTCGGATTTTCGCCCGCTCGCACCTGTCGCTCGAGAACATTCGGAAGGAAATCGAAGGGCGTACCGTCTTCCGTGAGAAGGTGTCGACCTCCGTCGAGATCCCGTTCAGTGGCGAGACCAAGCGGGTCCTGCAGTTCGCCGCCGAGGAAGCCGACCGTCTCCTGCATAATTACATCGGCACCGAACATCTGCTGCTGGGCATCCTTCGCGAGGAGCGCTCCGTGGCCGCGTCCATTCTCATGGAAAAGGGGATGCGTCTGAACAGCGTCCGTGAGGACGTCGTCGCGCTGCTGAACGAGAAGACGACCGTCACGCGGGTCAAGGAGACGCCGCTCCTGGCGGAGTTTTCGCGCGATCTGACCGACTCGGCCATGAAGAACCAGCTGGACCCGCTGGTGGGCCGGGACGTCGAGCTCGAGCGAGTGCAGCAGGTGCTGTGCCGCCGCACCAAGAACAACGCCGTGCTCATCGGCGAGCCGGGTGTCGGCAAGACGGCGATCGTCGAAGGGCTGGCGCAGAAAATCGTGCGCGGCGATGTCCCGCATTTCCTGGCGGACAAGCGGGTACTGGCGCTCGACATCTCCCTCATCGTGGCGGGCACGAAGTATCGCGGGCAGTTCGAGGAGCGCTTGAAGGCGATCATGAAGGAGCTGACCGAGAATCCGAATATCATCGTCTTCATCGACGAGCTGCACACGCTCGTGGGCGCCGGCTCGGCCGAGGGCTCGCTCGATGCCGCCAACATTCTCAAGCCTGCGCTCTCGCGGGGGGAGATTCGCTGTATCGGCGCGACGACGCCGGCGGAGTACCGGAAGTACATCGAGAAGGACCGGTCGCTAGAACGGCGGTTCCAAGCCGTGAAGGTAGATCCGCCGGCGGAGCGCGAGACCCTTCAGATTCTGCTGGGCATCAAGGACCGCTACGAGGCGTTTCATCACGTCGAGTACACACAAGAGGCGCTCGAGGCGGCCGTCTATCAGTCGAGCCGCTACATCACGGACCGGTTTCTGCCCGACAAGGCGATTGACTTGGTGGACGAAGCGGGGGCCCGGGCGAAGCTTCGCGATGCCGGCCAGAGTGACGAGTTTGGCGAGATCAACAAGAGCATTCGGGTGGCCGTGGAGCAGATGGAGAGCGCCGCGGCCCAGAAAGACTACGAGAAGGCGCAGTTCTTCCGCGAGCAGGAAGTGATCGCTCGGGAGAACCTGCAGTTCGTGCGGGAGAAGTTCGACGTAAAGTCGGGCGCCCGGCGTGTGGTCGTCGGCAAGCAGGAGATCGACGAAGTAGTCTCCAAGTGGACGGGCGTGCCGCTGACTTCCATCAACCAGGACGAGGGCGATAAGTTGTTGCGGATGGAGGAGGAGCTGCATCGCCGGGTGGTCAGCCAGGGAAAGGCCATTTCGGCGCTGTCGCGGGCGATTCGCCGATCCCGCGCCGGCTTGAAGGCGCCGAACCGGCCGGTTGGCAGCTTCGTGTTCCTGGGCCCGACCGGTGTGGGGAAGACCGAGTTGGCGCGTGCGCTGGCAAATTTTCTATTCGGATCAGATGCTGCGCTGATCCGATTCGACATGTCGGAGTACATGGAAAAGCATTCCGTGTCGAAGCTGATCGGCTCGCCGCCCGGCTACGTGGGACACGAGGAGGGCGGCCAGCTGACCGAGAAGGTCAAGCGAAACCCCTATTCGGTCGTGCTGCTCGACGAGATCGAGAAGGCCCATCCGGACTTGTTCAACATCCTGCTGCAGGTCTTTGAGGACGGACACCTGACCGACGGCCTTGGCACCCGCGTCGACTTCAAGAACACGATTTTGATCATGACGTCGAACATCGGCGCCCGTTACATCCAGAAGAAGGCGTCGCTCGGGTTCCAGTCGGCCGATGCCAACGAGATCAGCCGCAGCGTCACCGACATGGTGCTCGCGGAGGTCAAACGGACGTTCAATCCTGAGTTCATCAACCGGATCGACGAGACGATCGTGTTCGAGGCGCTGTCCGACGACGACCTGCACCATGTCATGCGCCTGATGATCGCGCAACTGAACGAGCATCTCGTGGATCGCGACTTGCACATCACCTTGGCGCCAGAGGTGATCGCCTGGATCATCGACCAAACGTGCGAGGATCGCTCGTATGGCGCCCGGCCACTCCGGCGGGCGATTCAGCGCTACGTCGAAGATCCGCTGTCGGAAGAGTTGATCCGCGGCCATCTCAAGAGCGGCAACATCGAGGTGTACCTCGACGGCGGGTCGCTCTCCTACCGTGCCGCCGGAGACGAGGTCGAAGGCCGTCGGCTGGTGCACGACGTCTAAAGGTTTCAGGACCCCTGTGGCCGGGCGGGCATCGGGAGCTCCGGGGCGTCTCCCGGGGTGGCGGCGTAGAGCGGAGCGTTAGCAGTCCGTGGTGAAGGTCCCGCTGCATTCGACCGTCGATGCATGCCGCCGTGGGCGGCGCTGGGCGTTGTCCACGATGGGTCGAATACTCCCGGTATGCTCCCTCCTCGCGCCTCCCTCGGGCCGATCGCGGCCTTGGTTCAGCGGGGTCTCGGTGCGACGCGGGACTTTCACTACGGGCTGCTAGGTGATCATGCGAGGAGATGTCATTCGGGTCGGCCTGACGTTGACCGTGGCCGCTATCGCCCTGGTGGCCGGGGTGCGACCCGTCGCGGCGGGCGCACAGCCGGTGACGGCGGCGATGCGGGCGGCCGTGGACGCGCAGGCGGCGGTCCCGATGCCGCCGGACGGCTCGCCGCCGGTGGTGCGGAGCATTGAGATCGCGTTTCCGGCCCAGGGGAATGTGCCCTCCATCGAGCCCCAGACCTACCTGTACTACATCGAGACGCGGGGGAGCCGGCCGTCGGAGGATGTGTGGCTGCCATACGACGAGCAGCGCACCCTGGATGATTTTCGCCGGCTCTGGGAAACCGGGTTTCTGGACGACCTGTCGATCGAAGTCAGCGACGAACCGTATCCGAACGGTGTCATCGGGCGAAAGATCGTCTACAACATGGAGGAGCGGGAACGCGTCCGGATCGTCGAGTTCAACGGCTCGGAGGAGCTGGACCGGACGAAGATCGAGGAGGCCCTGACTCAGTCCGAAGCGGCCATCCAACTCGACACGTTCATCGACGCCGCGCTCATCAAGAAAGCGGAGACGATTCTCCGCATCATGCTCGCCGAGGCGGGATTTCACAGCCCGGTCGTGACCCACGAAGTGGAGGCCGTGGCGGGTGGGCCGAAGCGCGTGCGTCTCGTCTTCACGATCGAAGACGGTCCGGAAACCCGGATTCGTGAGATCCAGTTCACAGGGAACGAGGCGGTCAGTGCCGGGGCGCTGCGCAAGCAGATGACGGCCAACAAGGAGCCGAAGGTGTGGCCGCTCTCCTGGTTCTCGAGCAACGGCACGTACAGGGAGCACCGGTTCGCCGAGGATGCGGACGGAATCATCCAGCACTACCGCAAGAACGGGTATGTGCGCGCGCAGGTCGGTCAGCCGGTGCTCACGACCCTCGACGATTCGGAGGACGGCAAGAAGCGATTCGTGCGGATGCGCATTCCCGTGTCTGAGGGGCGGCGCTATCGCCTCGGCGATCTGACGTTCGAGGGCATCACGATCCTTCGCGAGGAGGCGGTGCGCGCCCAGTTCGACCTCGTCGAAGGCGACTACTACGACGACGAGCGCATTCGGCGAGGCATCGAGCGCGCACAGGGGCTGTACGGCGCCGGCGGCTACATGGAGTTCGTGGCCTTCCCCGACCTCTCGCCTCTCGACGAAGAGGAAGAGGCGGATGGCTCCGTGCGCCGCACCGACGGGCCGGCGATCGTGGACGTGACGATTCGGGCGGAGGAGGGAGAGCAATACCTCGTCAACCGGATCGAGTTCGCCGGCAACACGACGACGCGCGACAACGTCATTCGCCGTGAGATGCGCGTGTTCGAGGGCGGGGTCTTCAACACGGAGATGCTGAAGGTCAGCGTGCGGCGGCTCAATCAGTTGGGCTACTTCTTTCCGTTGGAAGAGGACGCGGTCGAAATCGAGAAGAGCGAGGGCGAGGAGAACCGCGTTGATCTGGTGTTTCCCCTGGAGGAGCAGAACCGCAATCAGATCACGTTCGGCGCCGGCGTCTCGCAGTTCGACGGCTTTTTCGGCCAGATGTCGTTCGCCACGTCGAATTTCTTGGGGCGCGGCGAGATGGTGACGGTGTCGATGCAAGGTGGATCGCGGTCTCAGAACTTCGTGTTCAGCTTCACGGAGCCCTTTCTGTTCGATCGGAACATCTCCGCCGGATTCAGCGTGTTCAAGACGAAGCTGCAGTTCATCAACTCGTTCACACAGGCGTCATTGGGTAGCAACGTGACCTTCGGGGTGCCGCTCGCCAACTTCACGCGCATGTTTCTGAGTTACGGCTACCAGGAGGTCACGGTCAGCGAGCTGAATCCGCTGTTCACCGATCCGCGCGTCCTGCAGAACAACCCGTTTCTCCAGGACTCACTGCTCATCGGACAGGACGGGCGCCGGACGGTCAGCCGAATCACGCCCAGCTTCATTCATAACACGATCGACAACCCCGTCTTCCCGAACTCCGGCAAGCGGATCGTCACCGCCTTCGAATTCGCCGGGCTTGGCGGTAACACGAACTTCTACAAGCCCCGGTTCGAAGGGATCTGGTACTTCCGAACCGGACCGCGGACGTCGATCGGCCTGCGCGGCGAGACGCAGTACATCGCGCCCTTCGGCGATACCGAGGTGCTGCCGCTCTTCGAGCGGCTGTTCCTGGGTGGGGAGTTCAGCATCCGCGGATTCGACCTGCGCACCGTCGGCCCGCGGGATGCGCGAACGGGTCTCGTGCTTGGTGGCAACAAGAGTATTCTGTTCAATGGCGAGTACTTGATCACAATCGCGCAGCCGGTGCGGTTGATCTTCTTCTACGATACCGGGCAGGTGCAGGATCGTGGCATTGGCTTCAACATCGGTGACTTCAAGACCTCGACCGGCGGCGAGGTGCGCTTCATGATGCCGGTGATGGGTGTCCCATTCCGGTTGATTTTTGCCTACAATCCGCATCGATCCGGGGTGCTCGACAACACGTTCCGTCCGGAATCGGCCTTCAACTTTCGGTTTGCGGTAGGCTCGTCGTTCTAGGCGCCCGTCCGAGTGTTGGCCTAGGCCGCGTTGCGAGCGCCGTGGGGCCAGCTGCGAGGTGCGCGGACCGATGGCCGGCGGGCCGGGTTCGCCAGCCGGGGATCGGACATCCGGGGCGGAACCGTGTAGAATCATAGGTTGTTCGGTGCCGAGGCGTGGCGAACGCTCCGGGCGCTTGGAATGAAGACAGTTCGCGGGCATGACCCGCTTTCCTTGAAGGGATTCAGTCGATGAGAGTGTTGTGTGTCGTCGCAGTGTCCGCGCTCGCGCTGGGCGTCGTGCCGAGCCAGGCGCTCGTGAGGGGGCAGGAAGCCCAGGCGGCGCTGCCTGACGGGGCGCAGATCGCGTGGGTCAATGTGCCCCGGATAGCCGCGGAGTCAGCTAGCGGGCAAGCGCTGGCCGCGCAGGTCCAGGCGTTGAATGAACAGAAGCTGGCCGACCTCAACAAGATGAACGAGGCGCTGCAGGAGAGTCAGCAGAAGCTGCAGCAAGGCGGGACCGTCCTGAGCGCCGCGGCGCGCGCGCAGCTCGAGCGCGAGATCGGAAGGATGCAGATCGACATCCAGCGCGCGTCCGAAGACGCCCAGGTCGAGGTCCAGAGTCTCCAAGAGGAGCTGCAGGGCGATTTCCAGGCGGATCTGTTGCCGATCATCGCCGAGGTCTCGACTGAAAAGGGTCTGCAGGTCGTGCTGAGCATCACCGATTCGGGGGTCGTCTGGACTGCCCCAGGGCTGGACATCACGACCGACGTGATTACCCAGTTCGACATCGTACACGCGGCCGCGACCCAACCGCAGCCCTGAGCGCCGACGCGGTGCTGGGCGGCGGCGGCGAGTCGGGGGTGGCCCGCCCTGGCGTTGTGTCCCGCCGTCACGGCGAGTCGACGATCCATCCAATCTTCAAATATTCCGTGCCGATCGACATTCCGGCCGCCCTCGACAAGCTCTGCTACCGGTATCCCTCCTTTCTGGTCGATACCATCGTCGAGCACGATCCGGGCCGGCGCATCGTGGGGGTCAAGAACGTCACCGTCAACGAGGAGTTCTTTCAGGGGCATTTTCCCGGCACACCTCTCATGCCGGGCGTGTTGATGATCGAGGCGTTCGCGCAGGTAGCGACCGTCCTGCTGTTTCAGGATACGGACCGCCCCGGTCAACGCGCGTTTCTCCGGGGTATCGATCGGGCGAAGTTCCGGCGTCAAGTCGTGCCGGGCGACCAGTTGCGGCTTGAGGTCGCGCTCGGGCGGACGCGTGCCGGCATGGCCGAAGCCGAGTCACGCGCCTTCGTCGACGACCAGCTGGTCGCCGAAGCGACGCTGTGGCTCGGGTTGACGGAGGCCGAGGCGGAGATCGATGCGACCGCTATCGTGGCGCCCGGGGCCGAGCTCGGCGCCGGGACCGTCGTCGGGCCGCACGCGGTCGTGGGTGAGCACGTCCGGATCGGGCGGCGTTGCCGGATCGGCGCCTCCGCCGTCGTGGACGGGTGGACCGAGATCGGCGACGAGACCGTGATCTTTCCGTGCGCCTCCATCGGCCTTATCCCGCAGGATCAAAAATTTCGCGGTGAGCGGAGCCGGCTGGTTATCGGTGTGCACAACGTCTTTCGTGAGTTCGTGACCATCCATCGAGGTACGGCGGGCGGCGGAGGCGTGACCCGGATCGGCAATCATAATCTCTTCATGGCGTACGCCCATGTGGCCCACGACTGCACGATCGGCGACCACACGATCTTCGGCAATGGGGCGACGCTTGGCGGCCACGTGACGGTCGAGGATCACGTCACCATCAGTGCGCTCTCCGGCGTGCATCAGTTTTGCCGGGTGGGCGCCCATGCGTTCGTCGGCGGCTTTTCGGTGGTGACCCGAGATGCGCTGCCCTACGCGCGCACCGTGGGGAATCGAGCCCGGGTGTACGGCGTGAACACGATCGGGCTCGTGCGGAGGGGGTTTGCGCCGGACCTCATGGCCAAGCTCAAGCGGACCTACCGGTACCTCTTGCAGTCGAAGCTGAACACGAGCCAGGCGCTGACGCAGATCGAGCAGGATGCGACGCTGAGGTGCGCCGAGGTCGAGTATCTCCTGACGTTCATTCGGTCGTCCAAGCGGGGTGTTGGACTGCGGCGACCGAACAAGCGCAGGGACGATCCGATCGTGGACGACTAGGGTCCTGTAACAGCGAGTCGCGGCAGAGATCCCGGAGCGCGGCGTCCGGCTGGAAAGGCGCGACGAGGGAGCAAATTGGAAATTTGTGACTGAGGAGCAACGCTGGCAGCCGGGAGGCCCCGCCCGGAGGATATGTCGCGAATCACTGTTGCAGGACACTTAGCGCTGCCAGACGGAATGCCTCGCCAGACAGATGCCGCGGAACGTTCACCCCGGACGGTGATGCCTGCCCTTGGCGTGATCGCCGGTAATGGCCGGTTCCCCATCCTGGTCCTCGAAGCCGCGCGCCGTCTCGGGCGCAAGGTGACGGTGGTTGCGATTCGCGAGGAAGCGGATCCCGCAATTGAGGAGGCGGCGGCCGGCGATCCGCCGGCGGCCGTGCACTGGGTGTCGCTCGGCCAGCTGGGGAAGTGCATCTCGGTGCTGCGTGAGGCGGATGTGCGCGAGGCGCTGATGGCCGGTCAGGTCAGACACGCCAAGCTGTTTTCTGGCGTGGTGCCTGATATGACGCTCCTGTCGGTGCTGCGGAGGCTCCGGCAAAAATCGACCGACGCGCTCCTGACAGCGATCGCCGAGGTGCTGGCGGAGCACGGGATCACCTTGCTCGATTCCACGACGTTCCTGCGGCCGCTGCTCGCCAAATCTGGGACGCTCACCCGCCGGGCGCCTCACGCCGACGAATTGGATGACTTCGAGTTCGGCTACCGGATGGCCGATGCCATCGCGGAACTGGACCTCGGGCAGACCATCGCGGTCAAGGATAGGGCCGTGGTGGCCGTCGAGGCGATGGAGGGGACCGACGAGATGATCGCGAGGGCGGGCCGGCTCGCCGGTGCCGGCGTACGCGTCATCAAGGTGGCGAAGCCCCAGCAAGACATGCGGTTCGACGTGCCCGTCGTGGGTGTTCCGACCATCGAGGCCTTGCGCGCGGCCGGCGCCTCGGCGCTGTCGATCGACGCGGGCAAGACGCTCGTCATGGACGGCGACGCGTTCGTGCGCGCGGCGGACGAGGCGGAGGTGACCGTCGTCGGACGGGCCAGCGCGCCTGAGCACGAGGCCCCGTGAGCGATCCGTCGATCAGAGTCGCCGTCGTTGGCGTGGGGCACGTCGGTCGTCATCATGCGCGGATCCTCGACTCGCTGCCAGACGTCGATTTGGTCGCGACCGTGGACCTCGACGAGCGGCGGGCCCTCGAGGCGGCCGCCGGGACCAGCGCGACAGCGGAGACACAGGTCGCCGCGATCGAGGGCCGAGTCGACGCGGTCACCGTGGCCGTGCCAACGCAGGCGCATCTGGCGGTCGTACGGCCTCTGCTTGAGGCAGGGGTGCCGGTGCTGGTCGAGAAGCCGATGGCGGCGACGGTCGCCGAGGCGGATGCCATGCTGGAGGCGGCCAGCCGGACCGGGACGTGCCTCGCCGTCGGACACACGGAGCGGTTCAATCCAGCCCTGGCGACCGTGGCGCCGCTGGTCGAGACTCCGCGGTTCATCGAAGTGCATCGACTGGGGACGTTTTCGTCCCGTAGCCTCGATATCGACGTCGTCTTCGACCTGATGATTCACGATCTCGACGTCATTCTGAGCATGCTCGGCAGCGACGTGGCCTCGGTCGAGGCCGTCGGCGTGCCGATCCTGAGCGACCGTGTGGACATCGCCAATGCACGCCTGCGCTTCGAGAACGGGTGCATTGCGAACGTGACGGCCAGCCGCATCAGCCGCGAGCGAGTCAGAAAAATGAGGTTCTTTCAGGCGGGTGCGTATCTGTCGGTCGACTACGCGACACAGCAGGCCGAGGCCTGGCGAATCGTGGAGGGAGCGGACGACGAGCCGGCCATCGAAGGCGGACCCCTGGAGGTGATCGGTGGGGAGCCGCTGGAGCGAGAATTGACCGACTTCATGCTGGCGATTCGCCACGGGCGGCCGCCCGGCGTGCCGGGGGAGCAGGGTCGTCGGGCGCTCGCGCTGGCCGAGCGGATCGCGGCGCGCATGGAGCGCAGTCTGTAGCAGTCCGTCGAGATCGTCGGGCGTGGCATCGCCTGATGAATGCAGAATGCCGGGGGACTTTCACGGCTAGGGTGGTGCGGGGAGATGGACGAAGGGCTCGACGGTATCCAGGCGACACTGGCGGCAGGCGGTCGGCTCGACGACACGCAGATTCTCTCGCTGGTGTCCACGACGGATCTGCTCGCGCTGGGCATGCTGGCGGACGACGCGCGCCGGCGCCGGCATGGCGACCGGACCACGTTCGCCCGGGTTGCCGTGGTGGCTGTCGAAGCGATCGGGCGCCTCGAAGTGCCGGGCGCGGCAGGCGAGCTCCGCGTCGTGGGTGCGCCCGACAGCTTGGAGGCCGCGGAGGCCGCCGTGCAGGCGGCCGTGGCCGGCGCCGCGTCGACCGGGATTCCCGTCAGTGCCTTTTCGCTCGACGACCTCGAGGGGCTGTGCGGGGCTGATGGCGTGGCGCTCGAGCGGTTGCTGAAGCGGTTGCGGGTCGCCGGATTGTCTGCCGTCGCCGAGCTGCCGGCGGATCGGATGGCTGATCCGGTTCGAGCCATCGAGGCGGCTGTAGGTGCCGGCCTGCCGGTATCCCGGGTAACCATTCGCGAGGCGCACGGCGATGAGCGACTGGCGCTGATTCGTCAGGTTGCTGGCTGGACGATACCGCCGCAGGCGGTCTGGGCGTTCGCGCCGCTGCCGCGCACCGACGGCGGTGATGCCCGGCACGCCCCGGCGACGGGCTACGATGACGTGCGACAGGTTGCGTTCGCGCGGCTCGTGGTTGACAATATCGACACGATACAGGTGGACTGGACCCTGCACGGTCCGAAACTGGCGCAGGTGGCGCTGACTTTCGGCGCCGATGACGTCGACGCCGTGCCCGCGACCGACACGGACGAGTTGGGTGCCCGCCGCACGGCGCTCGAGGAGATCCGGCGGAACATCAGGGCGGCGGCGTTCGTTCCAACCGAGCGAAACGGCTGCTTCGAGAGAGTGACGAGATGATTCGGCTGGGAGCAGTCTCGTATTTGAATGCCAGGCCGCTGGTGCAGGGTCTCGACCAGCAGGTTGACCGATTCTCCCTACGCTTCGACGTGCCGTCGAAGTGTGCTGCGCTCCTGCACGACGGCTCGGTCGATCTTGGACTGATTCCCTCGATCGAGTTCGTACAGCGTCCGGACTATCACGTCGTGCCCGATGTGGCAATCACCTCGACCGGCAAGGTGGCGTCGGTGGCCGTGTTCACCAATCGGCCCATCGGCGCGGTACGGTCGATTGCCGTCGACAGCAGTTCGCGGACGTCGGTCGCCCTCCTGCGGGTGCTGTGTGCTCAGTGGTTCGATATCGAGCCCAAGTACGTGACCCTGCCGCCCGACATCAAGTCGATGCTGAAGCGATGCGATGCCGCACTCCTCATCGGCGATGTGGCGCTGTTTACCGACCCCGATGCGCTCGGGCTTGAGAAGATCGATCTCGGCGGGGAGTGGGCCGCGATGACCAACCTGCCGTTCGTGTGGGCGTTCTGGGCGGGCCGGCCCGGAGCCGTCGACGGGGAGGACGTGGCCGCCTTGCGCGCCGCCCGCACGGCCGGGGTCGCCGCCTGCGACGAGATTGCCAAGGCGTTCGGCGAAGGCGACGACGAGCGTGAGGATATCGCCGTCGAGTACCTCCGGAACAACATCGGCTTCACGCTCGACGACCCGGCGCGGGCAGGACTCCGCAAGTTCCTCGACGCGGCCAAGGACCAACGAATCGTCCCGACGCTGCCCTCACTCAAGTATTACGAGACGTGACCCCCAGCGCGCCGACCGTCGATGCGATTGCTCGCAAGGTGAGCGATGGCGGGCGCCTCGATCGTGCGGAGGCGTTGACGCTCTACGTGCACGCGTCGACCCACCTGCTCGGGCGCTTGGCCGACGGCATCCGGGCGCGGCGACACCCATCGCGGATCGTCACCTACATCATCGACCGCAACGTCAACTACACGAACGTGTGTGTTGCGAAGTGTAATTTCTGTGCGTTCTACCGGCCGGTCGGGTCAGCCGAGGGGTACGTCCTCGGCTTCGATGAGGTCTTTCGCAAAATCGACGAGACGATCGCGATTGGCGGAGAGCAGTTGCTGCTGCAAGGCGGGCACAACCCCGACCTGCCGCTCGAGTGGTACGAGGATCTCTTTCGAGCGGTGAAGGCCAAGTATCCGGCGTTTCGGCTGCATGCGCTGTCGCCGCCGGAGATCCTGCACGTGTCGAGGATCAGCCAGCTCCCGGTGGCGGCCGTCATCGACCGCTTGGTCGACGCGGGTTTGGACAGCATTCCCGGTGGCGGCGCCGAGATGCTGGTTGACCGTGTGCGTCGGGAGCTGAATTGCTACAGCAAGGCGTCGGCCGAGGAATGGCTCGACGTGATGCGAACGGCCCACCGTGCCGGCCTGCGTACCACCGTGACGATGATGTACGGCACCGTCGAGCGGCTCGACGAGCGCATCGAGCACTTGATGCGTGTCCGCGACCTGCAGGACGAGACTGGCGGCTTCACGGCGTTCATTACGTGGAGCTTCCAGCCGCTGCATACCGAACGCGGTGGCGACGAAGCCACTGCGGTGGAGTACCTGCGCATACTCGCTGTGGCGCGGATCGTGCTGGACAACGTCGACAATCTGCAGGCCTCGTGGGTGACGCAAGGCGGCAAGGTTGGCCAGCTCAGTCTGGCGTACGGCGCCAACGACATGGGCAGCGTCATGATCGAAGAAAACGTCGTGCGGGCCGCGGGCGCTGTCTTCTGCATGGATGAGCTGGAGATCGTGCGCAGCGTCGAGAACGCCGGATTCGTGCCGAAGCGGCGCAACATGCACTACGACGTGCTGGGCGACCCGATCGTGCGCGAGCGCGATCTTCCGAGGATGACGTCACTCGCCGAGGCCCGGGCCGACGACGACCGCTCCGTCCCGGAAGAGCTGGCGCGGTATCGCGCCCGGACCCCGGCCGGGAAGCGCCGACGCGCGTCCCACTGACGGGCGGATGCGTCGTTTCAGGGCGGCTTGGGTCCTCCCGATCGCATCCCCCCCTCTGGCCGACGCCACCGTCACGGTGGACCGGGGCCGGATTCTGGCCGTCGAGCCGGCCGGCGCGGGACCTCGACACCCGGACGAGGTCGACCTCGGATCGGTCGCCGTGCTCCCAGGGCTCGTCAACGCGCACACGCATCTCGAACTGTCGGGTCTGCGTGGCCGGGTGCCGCGCGCGGAGTCGATGCCGGCCTGGGTCGAGGGCGTGCTCGCGCAGCGGTCCGCGGACACGGCGGGCGATTCGGCCGCCGTCGAGGCGGCGATCGCCGAGCTGCGGCGGGCCGGGACGGCACTCGTTGGCGACATCACGAACTCGCTGTCGACCGTCGGCCCGCTCGGCCGTGGCCCGGTGTCCGCCGTCGTGTTCCATGAGCTGATCGGATTCGCTCCGGCCGAGGTGGAGGTGACAGCCCACCGCGCCGTGGCCGATGCGCGCGGGGCTGAGACGGCCGCGCACGTGCGCCGTCGCGTGGCAGCGCATGCACCCTACTCGGTCGCGCCGTCGTTGTTCGCGGCGATTCAGCGCCACAGGACGGCGCACCGTCTCGAGGGTCCGCTGGCCGTCCACCTGGGGGAGTCGAGCGAGGAAATCCAGTTTCTGAAGGACGGGACCGGTCCGTGGCGCCAGCTGTTGGAGCGGCTCGGCGTCTGGGATCCCGACTGGCGGCCGCCCCGGTGCGGTCCCGTGGAGTTCCTGGCCCGGGTCGGCTGGCTGGACCCTGGCGTCGTGGTTGTGCACGGCGTGCAGCTCACGATGGAAGAGCTCCGTCGGCTGGCGCGCCACGGCCTCACCCTGGTGGTCTGTCCGCGGAGCAACGCCTGGACGGGTGCGGGGCAGGCCCCGGTCCGGCCCGCCCTCGAGGCTGGTGTCCGATTGGCGATCGGCACCGATAGCCTCGCCAGCGCCCCGGATCTCAATCTCTTCGCGGAGCTCGCGGCGCTACGGGCCCAGGCACCCGAGATACCGGCGCGCACGCTGCTTGCCGCCGCCACGTCGGGCGGTGCGCGGGCGCTCGGCTGGGCCGAGGCATACGGCACCGTCGAGCCTGGCAAGCGGAGCGAGCTGATTGCCGTCACGCTGCCGGACGAGGTTGCAGATGTGGAAGAATACCTGCTGAGCGGCATCACGCCGCGGGCCGTGCGTTGGCTCGAGGAGTGCGCATGACCGGACGCCCGGCGTCGGGTCGGCGGCGGCGAGCGCCTTCGGCGAGTATCATGTTGACCCGCATCCGGACGTACGCCGCATTCGTCAGGTTCAGCCATTCGGTGTTCGCGCTGCCGTTCGCGCTGGCGGGCGCGCTTCTGGCGTCGCGCCACGCGCCGGTGACGCTTGCGCGGGTCGGCTGGATCGTGGCCGCGATGGTAGCCGCCCGCGCCGCAGCCATGGGGTTCAATCGGCTGGCTGACGCGCATCACGATGCCCTCAACCCCCGCACCGCTAATCGCGAGATGCCACGCGGGGTGGTGTCACGCGGACAGGCTGTGGCGTTCGTCACGGTGTGGTCGGTCACGTTCGTAGCCGTCACGGCGCAGATTTCGACGCTCTGCTTCGCCTTGTCGCCCGTGGCGCTTGCCATCGTCTTCTGGTATTCCGTGGCCAAACGCTATACGGCGTACACTCAAATGTTTCTGGGTGTGGCCATGGCCGTGGCGCCGGTGGGCGGCTGGATCGCCGCGGGCGGGCACCCGGCGTGGGAGCCGTGGTTGCTGGGTGTCGCAGTCGGGGCGTGGGTCGGGGGATTTGACGTGCTCTACGCCTGTCAGGATGTCGAGTTCGATCGGGCTCATGGGCTTCGGTCGATTCCTGCGCGGTTCGGCGTGACCGCCGCGTTAAGGATTTCTCGCGCGATGCACGTCGTGGCGATCGCCACCCTCGCGGCGCTGGCAGTCGTGACGGCGCTCGGTCCCATCTACCTCACCGGCGTCGCGGCCGTTGCGGCGCTGCTCGTCTACGAGCAGTCGCTCGTACGCGCCGACGACCTGTCGCGGGTCAAGCAGGCGTTCGATCTGAATGGCTACGTCGGGTTCTTGTATCTCTTCACGACGGCGGTTGCAGTGTATGTCGGATGAACCGCGGTCCCTGGCCGTCGCCATTACCGGGGCGAGTGGTGCGCTGTACGCCGTCCGGACCGTTGCGGCCCTGCTGGAGCGGGGATACCGGATTGAGCTCGTCGTGAGTGACTTCGGACGTCGGCTGCTGCTGGAGGAGCTGGGCCGTGACGCCGCGGTCGATCGCTTGATGCCCTACCTTGTCCGGACCTACGGCGCGCAAGTCGAGCAGGGCGCGCTGCACCTGCATTCCAACAAGGATCTGGGTGCGGGAATCGCCAGCGGCAGCCACGGTTGCGACGGGATGGTCATCGTGCCATGCTCGATGAAGACGCTCGCCGGCGTCGCTCACGGTCTCTCCCGGACTCTCGTCGAGCGGGCCGCCGATGTCATGCTCAAGGAGCGTCGCCGGCTCGTGCTCGTGCCGCGCGAGACGCCCATGAGCCTGCCGCAACTGCGAAACATGGTGCTGTGTGCGGAGGCTGGCGCGACGATGCTGCCGGCCATGCCGGCGTTCTATCAGGGACCTGAGCGCCTGCCCGACCTGGCGGATTTCATGGCTGGCAAGATCCTGGCCGCCCTCGGGGTGGAGCACGACCTGTATCCGCCGTGGAAGGGATGACGCGCCCGCCGGGTCCCATCCAGAAAGATGCCGCCCGCATCGCGGGCATGTTCGACGCGATCGCGCCCCGCTACGACGCCCTCAACCGACTGCTGAGCGCCGGGTTCGACCGGCGGTGGCGGGCGCGCGCTATCGATGCGCTCCAGCTGCGGGGTGACGAAACGGTCGTCGATCTGTGCACCGGCACGGCCGATCTGGCCCTGGCCGCCGTTCGGGCGCGCCCGGCCGGGGCCCGACGCGTGGTTGGCCTCGACTTTGCGGCCGAGATGCTGCGGCATGGCGCGAGAAAGCTCGGCCGTGACCCTGCGGGGAGCCGGGTGCGGCTGCTGCGTGGGGACGCATCGCGGCTGCCCCTTGCCGACCGGTCTGTCGATGCGGTGACGATCGGCTTCGGGATCCGCAATATCGAGAACCCGCGCGCGGCATGCGCCGAGATGCGGCGAGTGCTCCGGCCGGGTGGCCGTGTGGCGATTCTCGAATTCGGGATGCCGTCTTCCACGCTGCTCCGCGGCCTGTATCAGTGGTATTTCACGCAGGTGCTGCCCCGCGTGGGTCGAGCCGTGTCGCGTCACTCGGATGCCTATGACTACCTGCCGGGGTCGGTCCTGGCGTTCTTGTCTCCGGCGGCCCTGTCGAACCTGCTCGGCGCGTCGGGGTTCACGCAGGTGCGGTGTATGTCCCTGACGTTCGGTGTGGTCTACCTGCATCTAGCAGTCCGTGGTGAAGCCTCGCTCGCTTCAGTCTAGGGCTCCGAGCGCGGGACGCTCACCACGAACGGCAGGCCGTTCGCCCGCGCAGGAGTGCAGACCGATGAGCTGCTATAATCGTCTAACCCACTGATGTACTTCCAGTTCGAGGACTTGCGCCCGGACACACCGTCCCTGGACGGTGCGATGTCACGCCGAGAAGGCTTCTTGATCTCGGTGGTCGGGCATGCGGTGGCCCTCGTGCTGCTGCTGCTGATTTCGACGCTCCCGGCGGTTCGGGCGGCAACCGAGCGCCGTGCGGAGGAAGCACTGCTTCGCCAGGCCCGGCTGCTGGAGCAGCGGCAAGCCCAGGAGCGACAGGTGCGCCGTTTCGTGTTCGTGCAGCCGCTCATCGACATCGAGGCGCTAGCTCCGCCGGACGCCGGGTTCCTGTCCGACCTCGACCGCGTGGCGAGCGCGCCCGAGCGCGCGGAGGACCCTACGAATCCACTGCCGTTCGCCAGAGGAAATTCTCCCGAGCTGGTGATCGCGCCGGAGACCGTGGAGACACCGCGCGGTGATGGCCCGGCGCCGGATCCGGCCGAGGGCGACCCGGCCGGTGAGGTGGCGGAGACCGAGCCGGCCGAGGCGTTGGACCGGAGCGAGGTGGCGGAAGCGGCTGACGCGGCGCCGGGCGAGGCGGTTGGTCGTCTGGAACCAGACGGGGCGGCGGCGCCGGATGCCGTGGCGCCCCGGGTCGCGGTGCGCACCCTGCCACCGCGGTCGCTGTCGGGCGGCGCACTGGGGGACGCGATCCGCAATCTGCGACGCTACGTGGACCAGGAGAGCTTCAGCAATCTACGTGGCGACGGTGGCCAGTTCGGGCCGTCGATACAGTTCGATACGAAGGGGGTCGAGTTTGGCCCGTGGATTCGCCGCTTCATCGCACAAATCAAGCGTAATTGGCTCCTGCCATACGCCGCCATGGCGTTCAAGGGGCACACGGTCATTACGTTCAACGTGCACAAGAGCGGCGCGTTGACTGACGTGACCGTCCTCGCTCCGTCGACGGTCAGTTCCTTCAACTTGTCGGCCCGGAACGCGCTGCTGGCGTCGAATCCGACGCAGCCGCTGCCGCCGGAGTATCCGTCGGACAAGGCGTTCTTCACGGTCACCTTCTACTACAACGAGCGGCCGCCGACGTACTAGGCCGGCTCACACCCTGGCCGGGCGCTTGACCATAGTGGTTTTCGGCTCCTGTCTCTCGGCTCTTGGCTTTCGCACGATCCCAAGACAGCGGAAAAGGGTCAGCCGGCTCTTCCCTACCAGGCCCAGAGCCGAGCGCCGGGCAGCGGCGTGTGAGCGGCGGCCGGTCGCTGGGATGGGGGCGCGCCTTGCGGAACGGGCACCTCGACGGTCTCGGTGCGACGCGGAACTTCCACCACGGGCTGCTAGACTATGAGGCAGATGGCGTGGCTTACCTGGACGCAGCTTGTGGGACTGACCGTGGTGCTGGGGCTGTTAGTCCTCGTCATGCTGGTGGGCTGGGCGACCGGCTAGGTGATGAGCGTCGCATCCGGACGGCGGATCGAACGGGATACCGAACCGCGCGCCCCGGCGCGCGCCGTGCCGCTGGTCGCCATCGTCGGGCCGACCGCGACCGGAAAGAGCGAGCTTGCCATCTGCTTGGCCGAACGGCACGGCGGCGAGGTTGTGAGCTGCGATTCGACTGCGGTGTATCGCGGGTTCGACATCGGGACCGACAAGGTGTCGCCGGCCGGGCGGCGCGGCGTGCCGCACCATCTGATCGACGTTGCCGATCCGCGCGAGGGCTATTCCGCCGCCCGGTATGCCACCGCCGCGGCTGAGGTGATCCGTGGCGTGACGCACCGCGGCCGATTGCCGATTCTTGTGGGAGGCACCGGACTCTACTATCGCGCGCTGACGCGAGGCCTGTTTCCTGGGCCCGGTCGCGACGCCCGCCTGCGCGAGCGGTTGACCGGTCTGGCTCGACGGTACGGGGTCGACCGCCTGCATCGCGTCGTGCGGCGCGTCGATCCGGCGTCAGCCGATCGCATTGAGCCGCGAGACGAGAAGCGCATAGTTCGGGCGCTGGAGGTGTACTTTCTGACAGGGCGGCCGCTCACGGCGCATTTCCGGGAGACGCGGTCACCGCTGATCGGATACGACATCATCGGCGTCGGTTTGCGTCAGGCGAGCGAGACCACGGCGGTGAAGGTGGCGCAGCGCGTCGACGCCCAGTTCGCGGCTGGCTTGCTGGATGAGATTCGCGGCCTCCGGGCCTCCGGCGTGCCGGACGCCGCGCCGCCGTTCACCGGCATGGTCTATCGACAGGCGCTCGCGTTCCTGAAGGGTGCCGGCGACGCGGCGAGCATGCGCGAGGAGATCGTTCGCGCGAATCGTCGCTACGCGCGCCGTCAGTTGATCTGGTTCCGAAAAGAGCCTAACCTACACTGGATCGAGGTCGACGATGGGCCAGCTCAGACGCTGGCGGCCGCCGACCGCAGCGTGCGCGAGCGCCTGGACTTGATGCGCGCGCGTCCGTCGGTGAGCACCGCGGCGTCTGCAACCGTGAGCCCCGGCGTTCCATAGCTGCTAGCCCGAAAGTCGGTGCGACCCTCGCCTCTTCGAGTTTCCCGCGCGATCGTCATCGTGCTCGATGGTGCTGGCGTCGGCGCGTTGCCGGACGCCGCGCAGTACGGCGACGCGAGCAGCAATACCCTGGGCCACGTTGCTAGCCGGGTGCCGCTCGAGGTGCCCACGCTGCGTGCCCTGGGTCTCGGGCGGGTCGTGGAGATCGGGGGCGCGACGCCGACAGCCCCGCTCGCCGCGTTCGGACGAATGGCCGAAGCCTCGCCCGGCAAGGACTCGGTCACCGGGCACTGGGAACTGACGGGGGTCACCCTGGCGCAGCCGTTTCCCCTGTTCCCCGCGGGGTTTCCGGCTGATGCGGTCTTGGCGCTGGAGCGGCGAATCGGCCGGCCGACGATCGGGAACGTGGCGGCGTCGGGCACGGAGATCATCGAACGCCTGGGCCGCGAGCATCTCCGGACCGGCGCGCCGATCGTGTACACCTCGGCCGACAGCGTCTGTCAGATCGCCGTCCACGACTCGGTGGCGCCGGTGGAGGAACTCTACCGGTTCTGCCAGGCAGCGTTCGAGGTCATGGCCGAAGGGTTGGGGGTGGGCCGAGTCATCGCGCGGCCGTTCGTCGGCGAGCCCGGTGCGTTTCGCCGGACGACGGAACGTCGGGATTTTACTCGGGCCGCGCCGGGAGAGACACTGCTCGACCGCGCGGTGGCGGCCGGGCTGCCCGTCGTGGCTATCGGAAAAATCGACGACCTCTTCGCCGGACGCGGCATCTCGAGCGTGATTCACACGACGTCGGACGCCCAGGGCCTCGACGAGCTGGAGCGCGCGCTGGCCGAGCAGGCCGAGGGGCTGATGCTGACGAACCTGGTGGACTTCGATACCGTCTACGGCCACCGGAACGACGTCGCGGGATACGCCGCCAATCTGGAGGCCTTCGATCGACGGCTGGCGGCGCTGTTGCCGCGCCTCGGGAACGATGACCTGTTCGTCATCACGGCAGACCACGGCAACGACCCGACGATGTCGAGCACGGACCATTCGCGCGAGTACGTCCCGATCCTCATGGTTGGTGCGTCTGTGCAGCCCGGCGTCGATGTGGGGACCCGGTCGAGCTTCGCGGACTTGGGCCAGACGTTGGCCGAGGCGCTGGGCGTGGCGCCGCTGGCGTGTGGGACGAGTTTTCTGGACCACATCGCCGCCGGTGCCGTCGAAGGGCGGAGTGTCTGACGACCGATGAGCAGCCGCAGTATCAGAGAAGATCTCGAGGCCCGCGAGCGGGAATTCCTGGCGCCGCAAGCCTCGAAGAGCGCCGAGAGCCGAGGGCGGTTGCAGCCGGAGGAAGCTGATCCTATCCGGCCGGCCTTCCAGCGAGATCGGGATCGGATCGTGCACTGCAAGGCCTTTCGCCGGCTGAAGCACAAGACCCAGGTGTTCTTCTCGCCGGCTGGCGATCATTATCGGACGCGCCTGACGCACACGCTCGAGGTGTCGCAGATCGCCAGAACGATCGCGAAAGTCCTGCGGCTGCACGAGGAGCTCACCGAGGCCATTGCCCTTGGCCACGACCTCGGGCACACGCCGTTCGGGCATGCCGGAGAGCGCGTCTTGCGCGAGCTGATTCCGGGGGGATTCAACCATTACGAACAAAGTCTGCGGATCGTGGATCGCCTCGAGGACGAAGGGCGCGGCCTCAATCTGTCGTGGGAGGTCCGGGATGGCATCGCCACTCACTCCAAGGGCAAGCGGGGCGCGCCGGTTGGCGCCGAGGAGGCGCACCGGGCAACGACTCTCGAAGGCCAGGTCGCCCGCGTGGCCGACATCATTGCCTATGTCAATCACGACATCGACGACGCGCTGCGCGCCGGGCTGTTGGCGGTCGCGGACCTGCCGGCGGAGTCGATCCAGTTACTGGGACAGACGACCTCGATGCGGATCGGCCGACTGGTCACGGACGTCGTGCTGCAGACGCTGGAGGCCGGGCTCGATCAGGTGAGGATGGGCGACCCCGTGCTGGATGCGCTGCTGGACCTGCGCGCCTTTCTGTTCGAGACGGTGTACGAGAACAGCGACGCCACGAGCGAATTCCACAAGGCGTCCGGCATCCTCGGCGGGCTCTGGGACAAGGTCCATGAACAACCCGAGGCATTTCTAGACGAACGGACCGTCGCGGACGAGGGAGTCGACGCCGCGGCTCGGGATTTTCTGGCCGGCATGACCGATCGATTCGCCGTCGGGCTGTACGAGCGGCTGTTCATTCCGAAACCGTGGGTCGAGATGGGCTGATCCGGCCGCGCCGACCGGCGTGCTGGTCACATCCGTGCTAGAATTGTGGGTTCGGAGTTGCCTGACCGAGCCTGCTTGAATGCTGCTAGACCTGCGGATGCTGGCGGAGCCGCGCGAACGACTCGAGCGGACGTATCCTGCCTCCGACTTCGAGGCGACGGACGATTTCACGGTCGCGGCCGATGTGGCGTTCTCGTGCGACGTCGATCGACTTCACGACGGGTACCGGTTGGTCGGCCGCCTGGCGACACGGTTGCGGGTGCTGTGCTGTCGGTGCGCGGAACGGTGCGAGACGCCGGTGGACACGGCATTCGATCTGCGCTATTTGCCGCAAGGTCGAAACACGGGCGACGGCGAATCGGAGATTGGCGATGACGATCTGTCGACGGCGTTCTATCGGGACGAGCAGATTGATTTGGGACAGCTCATGCGCGAGCAGTTTTACCTGGCGCTGTCGATGAAACCGCTGTGCCGCGCGGAGTGCCGGGGACTGTGCTCGGTGTGCGGCAGGAATCTCAACGTGTCCCAGTGCGGGTGTTCGGCCGAGTGGCAGGATTCGAAATTGGATACCCTGAAAGGGCTGCTGGATCGCAAGACATGACGGGGAGTCTGGAGACGAGGAATCGACGATGCCGAATCCCAAACGGAGACATTCGAAGTCGCGTACGGCCAAGCGACGGACGCATCAGGTGCTGCAACCGACGCCGCTCGGTGAGTGTCCGCAGTGTCATGAGATGAAGCGGCCGCACCAGGTGTGTTCGCACTGCGGCTACTACAAGGGGCGGCAGGTGCGTGAGGTCGAGGAGGTGTAGCCTCCCGTGGAGGGCGTCCGGCGTCGCACCGAGGGTCCCTGATATTGAAGCCGCGGTCCGCCCGAGCCAGGCGCGACGAGTAAACATCTCGGGAATATGTGAATGAGCAGCCACGCCGCCCGCGGGGATGCAGCGCCGGCCGACTGCGGCCGGACTTCCACCACGGGCGGCTAGCCGTTACGCGCCATGTACGTTGCGATCGACGCGATGGGCGGCGACGCGGCCCCCCGCGCCATCGTCGACGGCGCGATGGTGGCGGCGCGGTATCTGAACGTCGGGTTGATTCTCATCGGCCGCGCAGACAGCTTGCGCGCGGATCTCGACCGGCATGCCGACGGCGCCTCAGTCGACGTCCGGGTCGTCGAGACGGACGATGCCGTCGGAATGGACGAATCGCCCGCCGCCGCGCTGCGGCGCAAGCCGCGCGCGTCGGTCCGGATCGCGGCCGACCTGGTGGCGTCAGGCGACGCCGGCGCGATGTTCAGTGCCGGGAATACGGGTGCCACGCTGCTCGCGGCCCACAGCGCCTTCGGCATGCTCTCCGGTGTTGACCGGCCTGCGCTCGCGACGACGATTCCGACCCTTCGGCAGGAAGCGGTGCTCCTGGATTCCGGTGCGAACGCGGCGTGCCGTCCGCAGCACCTCGTGCAGTTCGGGGTGATGGGCTCGGCGTATGCGCAGTTGGCGCTGCAGGTCGAGCGACCGAGAATCGGCCTGCTCTCGACCGGTGAGGAGGCGTCGAAGGGCAACGAGCTGACCCGTGAAGCGCACCGCTTGCTGTCGGCGGCCCTGCCGGAGTTCATCGGCAACGTGGAGGGCCGGCAAGTCTACGCCGGGCTGGCCGACGTGGTCGTGTGCGATGGATTCACGGGTAATGTCGCGCTGAAGATCAGCGAAGGATTGGTCGAGATGGTGGAGAAGTTGCTGCGAGACGAGCTGTCACGTACGTTCAGCACACGCGTGGGATATTTGCTGTCGCGGCGGGCGTTTCGCCGCTTTCGGAAGCGGGTCGACTATTCGGAGTACGGTGGTGCCCCGCTGCTCGGCGTCGCCGGGCTGTGCGTGGTGGGCCACGGTCGGTCGTCGGCAAAAGCGGTTCGCAACGCGGTGGTGATGGCGTCCCGTCTCGCCGATGCGCGAATCGTCGAGCGGCTGGGCGAGCGGATGGCCTAGCAGCCCGTGGTGAAAGTCCGGCGCCGCACCGAGGGCCCCTGATATTGAAGCCGCGGTTCGCCCGAGCGAGGCGTGACGAGTGAGCATATCGGAAATATTTGAATGAGGAGCAACGCGGCCAGCGGGGATGCATCGCCGGCCGAATGCAGCCCGACTTTCACCACGGGCTGCTAGGCTGACATCGATGCTGGCATTCATCTTTCCGGGGCAGGGTTCACAGCGGGTCGGGATGGGCCGGGCGCTCGTCGACGCCTATCCCGAATGCCGCGCCACGTTCGACGAGGCGGACGCGGCGCTCGGCGAGTCACTGTCCTCGCTGTGTTTCGAGGGACCCGCGGATCGGCTCACACTGACCGAGAATGCACAGCCCGCGATCCTGGCGACCAGCGTCGCCATGTATCGCGTGCTGGCGGCGCGCGGCCTCGCGCCGGCTATCGTCGCGGGCCACAGTCTCGGCGAGTATTCTGCGCACGTCGCGGCAGGGACGCTGGCGTTTGCCGACGCGCTGGGCATCGTCAGACGGCGGGGACGGTACATGCAGGACGCGGTGCCGGTCGGGGATGGCGCCATGGCCGCGCTGGTGGGACTGGATGCCGATGCGGTGCGTCGTGCCTGTGCGGAGGCGGCCAACGGCGACGTGGTTGCTCCAGCCAATCTGAACGCGCCAGGCCAGATCGTGATTGCCGGCGCGCGGGCGGCCGTGGCGCGGGCGGGAGAGGCCGCGAAGCGGCTCGGCGCGAGGCGCGTGATCCCGTTGGCGGTCAGCGCGCCGTTCCACTGCGCGCTGATGCAGCCGGCCGCGGATCGGCTGGCGCCAGAATTGCGCGCCGCGCGCACGGCCAATCCGCGGGTGCCGGTCGTCGCCAACGTCGATGCGGAGCCCAAGCGGGACGGGCCGGCCGCCGTGGAGGCGCTCATCGGGCAGATCACCTCACCGGTGCTCTGGGAACAAGTCGTCCGGCGCCTTGCATCGGAGGGCGCGCGCACGTATGTTGAGGTGGGGCCGGGGTCGGTGCTCACCGGATTGATGAAGAGGATCGACCGCTCGCTGAAGGCGGTCTCGGCGGATAGCCTGCCCACGCTGGATCACGTCAAGGAATCGATTGGATAGCAGAGCCCCGAGGGTCGGGGCCGCGGAGGGCCGCCGGTCCGTCGGGAGACGCGCATGACCGATGTGAACGGACGCGTGGCGATCGTGACGGGCGCGTCGCGCGGGATCGGCCGGGCGGTGGCCGAGCAACTCGCGGCGGCGGGATGCACGGTGGTCGCGGTGGCCCGGGCGCGCAACGCCGAGGAGACGGTGGCGGCGATCACGGCGGCGGGCGGCCGGGCCGAGCCGGCGAGCGTCGACGTGACCGACGCCGAGCGCGTCTCGCAGCTCGTCGGCGACGTGGTCGATCGCCTCGGACGGATTGACGTGCTGGTCAACAACGCTGGCATCGCGCGAGACCAGCTCCTCCTACGGTTGAAGCGGTCCGACTGGGATGACGTGCTGTCGACCAACCTCACCGCGGCGTTCACCTGCACCCAGGCGGTGCTACGATCGATGGTGCGGCAGCGGTCCGGCCGGATCATTGCGATCAGCTCGGTCGTCGGACAGATGGGCAATGCCGGTCAGGCGAACTACGCTGCGTCCAAGGCTGGTCTCATCGGCTTCACGAAGGCGGTTGCCAGGGAGGTGGCGTCACGCGGGGTCACCGTGAACGTGGTGGCGCCGGGTCTGATCGACACCGACATGACGCGGACGCTGACCGCCGGCGGTCGCGACCAGTGGCAGTCGCTGGTCCCCCTCGGCCGGCTCGGCACGCCGGCCGACGTCGCCCACGCAGTATGTTTTCTCGCATCGGACGCGGCGTCGTATATTACTGGGCAAGTCTTGGGTGTCAACGGTGGCATGTACATGTAGGAGGCGCGAATGGCCGTCACAGACAAAGTCAAAGGCATCATTATGGAGCAGCTGGGCGTCGACGAGGAGGAAGTGACTCCGGATGCCTCCTTTGTGGACGATCTCGGCGCGGATTCACTCGATACGGTCGAGTTGGTCATGGCGTTCGAGGAAGAATTCAACCTCGAGATTCCGGATGAGGATGCCGAGAAAATCACGCGCGTGAAAGAGGCGGTGGAGTACATCGAGTCGCACGCCAAGGCCAAGAAGTAACGCGTTTGGCAGCTTGGAGGCTGGGGTGCAGAGGCGAGTCGTTGTCACTGGGGTCGGTCTGGTGTCGCCGTTGGGCATCGGAACGGACGCGAACTGGGAAGCGCTGTGCGCGGGGCGGAACGGGATCGAGCCGATCACGAGGTTCGATGCGTCGAAGTTCTCGGCCCGCATTGCGGGCGAGGTGAAGAACTTCGATCCGCTGCGGTTCGTCCCGAAGAAGGACGTCAAGAAGATGGACCCCTTCATCCAGTTCGCCATCGCGGCCTCTGAATTCGCCGTGCGCGACGCCGGGCTGGAAGTGACGCCGGACATCGCTCCGCGCGTCGGCGTGTTCATCGCATCCGGCATCGGCGGATTCAGTTCGATCGAGCGTGAGCATCGCGCGTTGCTCGAGCACGGGCCGCGTCGAATTTCGCCGTTCTTCATCCCGTCGGCCATCATTAATCTCGCGGCCGGTCAGGTGTCCATCCGGTTTGGTGCCAAGGGGCCGAACTCCGCGACCTGTACGGCCTGCTCGGCATCCGCGCATGCGATTGGAGATGCCTTTGAAATCATCAGCCGCGGGGATGCCGATGCCATGATCGCCGGCGGATCGGAGGCGGCCATCACCCCGCTGGGCGTGGGCGGGTTCGCCGCGATGCGCGCCCTGTCGACCCGGAACGACGAGCCGAGCCGGGCGAGCCGCCCGTTCGACAAGGATCGTGACGGTTTCGTCATCGGCGAGGGCTCCGGCGTGGTCGTGCTCGAAGAATACGCGCGCGCGCGCGCCCGGCAGGCGCGGATCTACGCGGAGTTGGTCGGGTACGGCATGTCGAGCGATGCGTTCCATGTCACCGCGCCGGCCGAGGATGGCGACGGTGCCGCGCGGGCGATGCGGGCGGCGCTGGCGCGCGCGCAGTGTCGGCCAGAGCAGATCGAGTACATCAACGCGCATGGGACCTCGACGCCTTACAACGACAAGCTCGAGACCCTGGCCATCAAGAACGTGTTCGGTGCCCACGCCCGACGGCTCGCCGTGTCGTCCACGAAGTCGATGACCGGGCACCTGCTCGGGGCGGCGGGCGGCTTGGAAGCGGGGATCGCCGTCCTGGCCTTGCGTCACCAGAGACTGCCGCCCACCATCAATCTGGACACGCCAGACCCGGAGTGCGATCTCGACTACGTGCCTGGCACCGCACGCGCCGCCACGATTACCCACGTGATGTCGAACTCGTTCGGGTTCGGAGGCACGAACGGCGTGCTCCTGTTCAAGCGGTACGACGCCTAACGGCCCGGATTCGCGCGGGTCATCCGTTGAGCCGATGAATATCATCGTTTGCATCAAACAGGTCGTCACCCGCGAGTGGCCGGTACGGGTCGACGACGCGGGCGCCTGGATTCGCGAGCAAGACGCCAGTTTCGAGATGAACGAGCCGGATGCCTATGCGCTGGAAGCGGCATTGCGACTGAAGGAAGCGCAGGGCGGCGAGGTCGCCGTGTGTTCGGTCGGTCCGCAGCGGGTGACCCAGGTCATCCGAGAAGCGCTCGCCCGGGGGGCGGACCGCGCGATCCACGTCGTGGATGACGCTGGGGTGTGCGTCGATGCGTTCACGGTCGCGTCGGCGATGGCCTCGGCGATCAAGGATGAGCCGGTCGATCTCGTGCTCACCGGGTTGCAGTCCGACGACCAAGGATTCGCGCAGACCGGCGTCGTGCTGTCGGCACTGATGGGCCTCCCGCACGCGACCATCATCATGGATGTGGAGGTCGGCGCCGGTCGCGTGCGCGTGAAACGCGAGCTGGAGGGCGGCTGGTTTCAATGGGTGACGCTGCCGACGCCAGCGCTTCTGACAGTGCAGAGCGGTATCAACCAGCTTCGCTACGCCACGCTGAAGGGCATCATGGGCGCGAAGAAGAAAGAGGTGCGCACCGTATCCGTGGCGGACACGTCCGGGGCGCGTCAGCGGATCGTGGCGCTCTATCCGCCAGAAAAAGGGAAGCACACCCACTTCATTGAGGGCCCGGCGCCCGCGGCGGCCAAGGAGTTGGTGCGGTTGCTCCGGGAGGAGGCGCACGCGTTATGAGGCCGGCCGGTGTGGAGCTTCGATGATTCTGGTCGTCGCGGAACAGCGTCAGGGCGAGTTGAGCCACACGAGCTGGGAGGCCGTGGCGGCAGCGCAGCAGATCGACGCGCCGGTCACGGCTGCGGTCATCGGGTCGGGTGTCGGCGCGGCGGCCGAGGCGCTCGCGGTTGCCGATCTCGCGGAAGTGCTCGTGCTCGACGCGCCGGCGCTGTCCGCCTACACGGCCGATGGCTGGGTGCAGGCGTTGACCGGGATCATCCAGGCCGAGCAGCCGACGCTCGTCATCCTCCCGCATACCTACCAGACGCGTGATTTTGTCCCCGCGCTGGCCGTCTCACTCGACCGGGCGCTGTTGACCGATTGCACGCGCAGTGTGCGGCGCGACGGGGAGTTGGCGTTCAGCCGCCAGATGTTTCAAGGCAAGTTGATGGCCGACGTCGTGCCACTCGGCCCGCCGCCTCATCTGGTGACCTTCCAGAGCGGCGCGGTCAGTGCCGACGCCGTCGTCAAGGGCGCCAGCCCCGCGGCGACGCGTGCCGTGTCCGTCGCGGTCGATGCGGCCGCGATCCGGCAGCGCCCGGAGCCGGCCTTCCAGGAGGCCCGGAACGCGGTCGATCTGTCGAAGGCCGAGCGCATCGTGGCGGTGGGTCGCGGGATCAAGGGCGAAGAACATCTCGAGTCCGTGCGGCGATTGGCGGCGGCCATGGGCGCCGAGGTGGCGGCGTCACGGCCGATCTGCGATGCCGGGTGGCTGCCGATGGACCGGCAGGTGGGCAGCTCCGGCCAAACAGTGACGCCCACGCTCTACCTCGCGCTCGGCATCTCCGGTGCGATCCAGCATGTCGTTGGCATGAAGGGGGCGCGAACGATCGTCGCCGTTAACAAGGACGCGGACGCGCCGATTTTCGAGATCGCCGACTACGGCTTCGTCGGCGACCTATTCGAGATCGTGCCGGCCATGATCGCCGAGCTGGAAGGCGAGAAAACGGCCTGCTAGCGTTGACCCCGAACCCTGAGGTGGAGCGCGAGACGCTCGACGTCGACGTGCTGATCGTCGGCGGCGGACCGGCCGGTCTGTCGGCCGCGCTCCATCTGGCACGGCTGCGGAAATCGTGCGGTGGCGAGCCCCTCGCCATCGCCGTGCTCGAGAAGTCCCGCGAGAGCGGGTCGCACATGCTGTCTGGCGCGGTGTTCGATCCCAGCGCGCTGCAGGATCTATTGCCAGACTTCGAAGCGCGCGGGGCGCCCCTCGGGCCGTCGGTCCGTGAGGACCGCCTGCTGTTCCTCACGGAGCATCGGGCCCTCCGGTTTCCCTTCACCCCGCCGCCGCTCGACAACCACGGGTGCTACGTCATGTCGCTCAACCGGTTCGTGCGCTGGCTGGCCGAGCAGGCCGAGGCGGAGGGCGTCGACGTGTTCAACGGGTTCGCGGCGACGGAGGTGCTGTATGACGGCGATCGGGTCGTCGGCGTCCGCACCGGCGACCGGGGCGTCAGTCGGCGCGGCGAGCGCAGGGCCACCTTCGAGCCGGGTGTCGACATCAAGGCGTCCGTGACGATCCTCGCCGACGGCGTGCGAGGGAACCTCACGAAAACCGTGTTGCGGCGGATGCGCCTGGATGCGGCGTCCCAGCCGCAGACCTATGCGCTCGGCATCAAGGAGCTGTGGGACGTGCCGTCCGGACGGCTTGAGCCCGGAACGGTCGTCCACACGATGGGCTATCCGCTGCGGTTCGAGGAATTCGGCGGCGGGTTCATCTACGCGCTCACTCCGGAGCGCCTGTCCGTCGGGTTTGTCACCGGCCTGGACTATCGGGACCCGCTGTTCGATCCGCACGCGATGTTCCAGCGCTTCAAGCGCCATCCCCGCGTCGCGGCGCTCCTCGCCGACGGACAGCTCGTGGGCTACGGCGCGAAAGCGCTGCCCGAAGGGGGCTGGCACGCCCTGCCGCGTCCCTATCTGGACGGGGCGCTGATCATCGGAGATGCCGCGGGGTATCTGAATTCGCTCCGCTTGAAGGGCATCCATCTGGCGATGCGCACCGGCATGTATGCGGCCGAGACGGCGCTCGAGGCGCTCCGGACGGGCGACGCCTCGGCGTCGCAGCTGCGGATGTTTCAGGCGAAGGTCGATGACGGAGAGGTCCGTCGTGAGCTCTATCCGGTGCGGAACGTGCACCAAGGCTTCGGGCACGGGCTGCTGGCCGGGCTGGCCTATGCGGGCCTGTCGATCCTCACGCACGGCTGGTGGATTCGCGATCCGATGCCCGGCCATGCCGGGCACGAACGTATGGCGACCGTGTCGGCGTACCATGGCCACCGGGCCGCGCGCCATGCCGCGGCCGACGTGCCAATCGACCGCACGTTGACCTTCGATCGCCTGACGAACGTTCATTTTTCCGGCACGCGGCATGACGAAGACCAGCCGGTTCACCTGCTCGTCCACGATCTGGATCTCTGCCGAACGCGATGCCGTGAGGAGTATGCGAATCCGTGCCTGCGCTTCTGTCCGGCGAACGTGTACGAGATGATCGAGTCTCCGGATGGCCCGCGGCTGCAGATCAACGCGTCGAACTGCGTGCATTGCAAGGCGTGCGACATCATGGATCCGTACCAGATCATCGACTGGGTGCCACCGGAGGGCGGCGGCGGACCGCAGTACGACGGCATGTGACCGGGGCCCCGCGGACGCAGCGTATGGAGAACCCAGTACGCCGGCAGCTGACGCGATGGCAGCGCGCCCAGGCGGCGAGTATCGCGGCGGTGGGGTATCCGCTCGTGGCACTGCTGGGTGCGACGCTCCGCTGGCGGGTGAGCGGCCTCGATCACCTGGATCGGCTCCATCGTGACGGCACGCCACCGGTGATGGCGTTCTGGCACGGGCGCATCCTGGCGGCGACCTACTATTTCCGCCGCCGCGGCATTGTGGTCATCACGAGCGAGAACTTCGACGGGGAGTGGGTCGCACGGATCATCGAGCGCTTCGGGTACGGGACGGCCCGCGGGTCTACCTCGCGGAGCGGGCGGCGGGCACTCCTCCAACTGAAGCGGGCCGTGGCCCAGGGGCGCCCGGCGGGGTTCACGGTGGACGGGCCCCGCGGCCCGGCGGAGCAAGCGCAGCCGGGCGCGGTCTGGTTGGCCGGTGCGACGGGGAGCCCGTTGCTGCCGTTTCACCTGGAGGCAGCCCACAGCTGGACGGCTCGCAGCTGGGATCGGACGCAGGTACCCAAACCGTTCAGCCGGGTGGCGCTGGTGGTCGGGGCGCCGATCGAGGTGCCGCGAGATCCGGCCCCGGACACGCTCGAAGCCAAGCGACTCGAGCTCGAACGGACGTTGCAAAGACTGGGCGGCGAGGCTGTTCGCCTGCTGGAGGCTCCATGACCGACTCTGCCCTGGCGTTGTTTGCGTCAGAACGCTTCGCCGACCACGTCACGCCGCCTGGCCATCCCGAACGCGTGGGGCGCGCGGAGGTCATGCAGACGGTTGCGGCGGGGTGGGCCCGCGGCGGTGGTGAGCTGATCGAGCCCGCGCCGGCCAGCGACGCGCAGCTGACCGCTGTGCATGCGGACGGCTACGTCGCCTCGATTGCGGCCACGGCGGGCCAAGCAGTCGGGCTCGACCCGGATACGTTCACGTCGCCGCAGTCGCACGAGGTGGCGCGACTGGCGGCCGGCGCGATCGTGCAGGCCGTGGATCGGACGCTCGCGGGTCGGGGGCGGAGCCTGGCCCTGGTGCGGCCGCCGGGGCACCATGCGGAAGCCGACCGTGCCATGGGCTTCTGTCTGTTCAACAATGTCGCCATCGCCGCCGCGCACGCCCTGGCCAGCGGGTTGTCGAAGGTGGCAATCGTCGACTACGACGTCCATCACGGCAACGGGACGCAGTGGGCGTTCTACGACGATCCACGGATCCTCTACGTGTCGGCGCATCAGTATCCGTTCTATCCGGGCACGGGCGCGGCCGGGGATGTCGGACGGGACGCCGGCGCCGGGTTTACGCTGAACGTGCCGCTGGCGGCCGGCGCCACCGATGGAGATTACGACCTCGTGTACACCCGTCTGATCGTGCCGGCCGTGACTGCGTTCGCGCCCGAGCTGCTGCTGGTGTCCGCCGGCTACGACGCGCACGAACGCGACCCGCTCGCCGGCATGCGTGTAACGACCGAGGGCTACCGGGCGATGACCCGGCATCTGCGCGGGGTTGCCGACACGGTGTGCGGGGGCCAGATGGCGGTCGTCACCGAAGGTGGCTACGACCTGCAGGCGCTCGCGGCCTGCCTCGTGTCGACCATCGATGTGCTGGGCGGCGAGTCGGCCGGTGAGGCGCCCGCGTTCGGCGACGTCACCGAACGCGCCCAGACGGCGGTCGACGCGGCCCGGGAGGCCCACCGTCCCTACTGGGCGAGTGACGCGTGGTGACGCAGACGATGGCATTCGAGAAAACATTCATTCCGTATGGGGCCTACTGGAGCACGCCGTTCTGCCGATGGCAGGGCAGCCTCGCCGGCGAGCACTCCCTGAAGCTGGCCGCCCGGGTCGCCCGCCAGGCGCTTGGCGCCGGCCCCGTCACGCCCGAGTCCCTCGACGCCATCGTCTTGGGCATCACGGTGATGCAGCGGCAGAGCTTCTACGGCGCCCCCTGGCTCGCCGGCCTGCTCGGGGCTGCCGGGATCAGCGGCCCGACGATCTCGCAGGCCTGTGCCACCTCCGCGGCCACCGTCGCTCACGCCGCCCTGCAGATCGAGGCCGGTCAGCGAGACTGCGTGCTCGCGATCGCCTGCGACCGCACGAGTAACGGTCCGCATGTCTACTATCCGGACCCGTCGGGTCCGGGCGCCCTGGGGGAGGTTGAAAACCCGGTCTGGGACAGCTTCAACCGGGACCCGTGGGCCGGCAACGCCATGATCGAGACGGCGGAGAACGTCGCGCGCGAGGCCGGAATCACGAGGGAGGAGCAGGAGGCGATGGCGCTGCTCCGGAGCGAACAGTACCAGGCGGCGCTTGTCGCCGACCGCACGTTTCAGAAACGCTACATGCTGCCGGTCGTGCTGAACGCCGGCAAGAAGAACGAGCGTGTCGTCGAGGAAGACGAAGGCGTCTTCGGGACGACGGCCGAGGGGCTGGCGAGGCTCGAGCCCGTGCGGGACGGCGGGACGGTGACCTATGGGACGCAGACCTACCCGGCCGACGGCAACGCGGGCGTCGTCCTCTGCACCCGCGCGGGCGCGGAGCGGCTCACGAAACGGACCGGAGTACGCGTGCAGGTCTTGAGCGTCGGCTCGGCCAGAGCGAAGAAAGGCTTCATGCCGATGGCGGTCGTGCCGGCCGGTCGACACGCCCTGGAAGAGGCCGGTGTGGGGATCGCGGATTGCGCCGCGGTCAAGACCCACAATCCGTTCGCCGTCAACGATGTGTATCTGTGCAGAGAGCTGGCGTTGGATCCCGAGCAGGTGAACCGCTACGGGTCGTCGCTCGTCTACGGTCATCCGCAAGCGCCCACGGGGCTGCGGGCGATGATCGAGCTCATTGAGGAATTGGTCGAACGCGGTGGCGGCCTGGGACTGTTCGCCGGCTGCGCGGCGGGGGACACCGCCATGGCGGTGGTGTTCAGGGTTGGTTGAAGGCGCATCAGTGACCCTTCGTGCTAGTACTTGGCTCTTGCGATCTGGGTCGACCAGTTACAGCCTGACAGACCCGGGACTTTCTTCGAGAATTCACCCGCAATCCAGAAGCTCAAGTTACCCAAGGGGTCGGCTTGCGCGCCGACATAATCCCCGGTGCGGTTGAGGCCACTCCCGTCGATGTCTTGCAGGTTGCACCTGCCCCTGGCGAGGCTCACGACGGCATCCATGTTCTTCGCCCGCGCCTTCTTGCCGTTGTACGCGGTGCTCAGAAACATCTGGCGGCTGCTGCGCTGGAAGGGGACCACAACATCGCCCAGCCTGTTCACGGCAATCCCCGGGTTCCAGAAATATTCATTGTTGCGTCCGAACGTTGCTTGGAAGTCGATCGTCCCGGAGAGCGCCGAGGTCGCGCCTGGAGTGATCCGCAGTACGTGGATGCAGCTTTCGTTCGGTCCCCCTCCCAGGCGGCATCCTGTGGTCTGGGTAGCCCAGAGCTCGCCGTCGCGGAACGCAGCCTGCAGGATGTCATCCAGGCCGGTATCGAGGCGAACTCCACCGCCCTTCTGGAACGCGCTGGGTGGAAGGCTGTGGTCGTCACCACGCAGCGTGATCCTGCTGAGGCGCGGCCTTTTCACGGCCGCGCTGCTGGGTCCTGCGGTGATCTGCCAGAGACCATATTCGTCGCTCGACACGAAGCGGGCGTCCGAGCTGACAAAGAACAGCGGATCTCCGGGAATGTTGCTTTCGGTGTAGTGCTCAGCCGGCTGGACCGTGAACGCCTTGCCTCCCGCAGCTTCCTGCGGTGCTTTGAATACGAACAGCTTCAGGTTGGGGCATAACGAGGCGTTGTCCACCAACGAGATCTTGTCCATCACAAAGAGGTAGACATTGAAGAAGGCTCCCCCCCCGTTCGCGAACCGGAAGTTGTTCGCGCTGATGGCCAGCCAACTTCCGTTCATCCCGAAGCCCGGGAAGTCTGCCCAGGAGTTGCTGCGCTTGCCCCCAATCCGGTAGTTGCACCAGCCCTCTTCCAGGCTCAAGACGCTGCTGCTTCGAGAGACTGAAAGGTAGATGAAGGATTGGTTGGGCCCGTCGTTCTGGTGTAACGCCATGATGAAGAAGCGGTTCGACAGCCGATCGAAGTACACCTTCGGGTCGAACAGATCGCCGGCCAGGCGGGCGCTGCCGCTGCGGCGAGGCGGTGCAGATGAGGCGACCCCAAAGTGGTTGTTCAGGCTCTGAATCTCGACGTCCCGGTTGGCTCGTGAAGACAGCCGCAACGCGCTGTTCGTGGCTTCGAGCACCTCATTCGGGCCCGCGGCTACGATGGTGTCCGGTGGGGCAAAGCCGCCGGCTTCGTTCGCATCGAGCCCTTCGAACCTTGAGCGGGCTCGGGGTGCGGAAGGCAACAGGCGAGGGTCTTCGGCAAGCCCCACCTCGGAACCGGTCGGCATCCTTGGGTCGAAATCCGCCTGCTGCTTCAATCTCCGATACGTGGCAGGATCGACCCTCCGGCCTCTGGGTACCTCGACTCTGCCTCGGACTCTTGCCGTCTGCCGATCGGAGCGCCTGCTGCGGCAGCACGGCTCGAGCTCCTCGACCGCGATGGGAGCGAACGTCTCGCCCGCCGTCCCGCGTTGTGAGCTCCCTCCGGAGTCCTGAACCGCACTGGTCGTCTTCGACGTCGTGCCCACGCCGACGATGAGCACGATGGCCGTGGCCCACAGCAGCAGGCTGGTTCTCATCCACATGTCAAGTCCTGTAGATCGCTTAGCCGTCTCATGGAGGGCAAGCCGTTTCTGCTGAGTGAGTAACACCCCGGTATTTGATTGTCAACGTCGTGCGCCGTCTTCTAGCCACTGATGGTCGTGTCCTCGGTCCTCAGCCCGGACGGCTACGCTATAATGAACGCCGTGGCAGCTTCGCCGTCGCCACGGCTGTCGGCCGCCAACCGACCCAACGATTTTCACGTTCACCCCGCCCGTCGAGGAGCCGTCGGCGACACGGTCCGCCGGGCGGACGCGCAGATGGCCTCACCCGTGTCCGACTACACGCCCCAGGCGATCGAGAAGAAGTGGCAGCGGCGCTGGACCGAGCAGCGGGTCTTCGAGGTGGCCGAGGACCCCGCGCGGCCGAAGTTCTACTGTCTCGTGATGTTCGCCTACCCGTCCGGGCACGCGCACGTCGGTCACGTCCGAAACTATATGATCGGCGACGTCGTCGCGCGGATGAAGCGCCTGCGCGGCTTCCACGTGATGCATCCGTTCGGGTGGGACAGCTTCGGTCTGCCGGCGGAGAACGCCGCGATCGAGCACCACGTCCACCCGAGGACGTGGACGCTCGACAACATCGCCCATATGAAAGGGCAGCTGCAGCGCCTCGGCATCAGCTACGCCTGGGAGCGTGAAATCGCGACCTGCCTGCCCGAGTACTACCGCTGGAACCAGTGGATCTTCCTGAAGATGTTCGAGCGGGGGCTGGCCTACCGCCGCCGGTCGACGGTCAACTGGTGTCCGAGCTGTCAGACCGTCTTGGCCAACGAGCAGGTGGTCGACGGGCAGTGCTGGCGCTGCGCCTCCGATGTCGACGCGCGCGCGCTGGAACAATGGTTTCTGCGGATTACCGAGTACGCCGAGCAGCTCCTGGACGGGATCGAGCGCCTCTCGGACTGGCCCGAGAAAGTGCTGACGATGCAGCGCAACTGGATCGGCCGGTCGGAGGGTGCGCAGGTCAGGTTTCCACTAGCCGGGGCACAGGGCGAGGCGATCGAGGTGTTCACGACCCGGATTGACACGATTTTCGGCGGCACGTTCGTCCTCCTGGCACCAGAGCACGAGCTGGTGGACCGGATGGCCGAGGCGTCCGAGGATCCGGGCGGCTTCCGCGCGCGCGCCCGGCGATTCCTCGCCCAGGATCGCACGGGCAGGCTGACCGGTGAGATCGAGAAAGAAGGCTTCGACACGGGCCGCGTGGCCACGAATCCGTTCACCGGGGAGTCGGTGCCGGTCTGGGTGGCCAACTTCGTCCTCGGCGAGTACGGCACGGGTGCGGTGATGGGTGTGCCGGCGCACGATCAGCGCGACCTCGAATTTGCCCGCAAGTACGATCTGCCCGTCCGCGTGGTCATTCAACCGGACGACGGGTCGTCGCCCCTGTCGGCCGAGGCGCTGTCGGAGGCCTATGCGGGACCGGGCCGCCTCGTGGATTCAGGGGAATTTTCCGGGCTGTCGTGGCAAGCGGCGCTCGCCAAGATGACCGAGGCCGCGGCGGCGCGCGGGATCGGGCAGGGCACGGTCCAGTATCGGCTCAGGGATTGGGGGATCTCGCGCCAGCGGTACTGGGGCACGCCGATTCCGATCATTCACTGCCAGGCTTGCGGTCTCGTCCCTGTGCCCTACGAGGATCTGCCGGTGGAGTTGCCAGACGTGACGGCATTCAGCGGACAAGGTGACTCGCCGCTGGCGCAGGTGCCGGAGTTCGTCAACACGACGTGCCCGTCGTGCGGCGGTGCCGCCAGGCGGGAGACCGACACGATGGACACGTTCGTCGATTCCTCCTGGTACTTCTACCGGTACTGCGATCCGAACAACACCGAGCTGCCGTTCGACCCCGATGCTGTGCGGTACTGGGCGCCGGTGGATTTCTATAGTGGCGGGGTGGAACATGCCATCCTGCACCTGATCTACTCGCGCTTCTTCTGCAAGGTGCTGCACGACCTCGGTCTCGTCGAGCACGACGAGCCCTTCTCACGGCTGCTGACCCAAGGGATGGTGCTCAAGGGCGGCGCCGTCATGTCCAAGTCGAAGGGCAACGTCGTGGATCCGGATGACATGATGGCGACCTACGGGGCGGACACGCTGCGGCTGTACGAGACGTTCGTGGCGCCGCCGGAGAAGGAGATCGAGTGGGCGGACACCGGCCTCGAAGGCAGCTTCCGGTTCCTCGGGCGGGTCTGGCGTCTCGTCGAGCCCCTGGCCGCGCGGTTGGCACAGGCGCCACCGATCGAGTCCGTCGAGACGCTGGACGACGGCGAGCGCGCCATGCGCCGGAAGACGCACGGGACGATCAAGCGCGTGTCGACGGACGTCTACCCGCGGGTGCACCTGAACACGGCCGTGTCGGCGCTCATGGAACTGGTCAACGAGCTGTACGTCTTCTGCGACACGGCCGGCTGCGGGCCCGGTGCGCCCGCGACCGGGACGGCCGGTCGAATCCAGACCTGGGCCGTGCTGCGGGAAGCGATCGAGGCGCTGGTGCTGATGCTGTCGCCGTTCACGCCGCACCTGGCCGAGGAGCTCTGGGAACGGCTCGGGCATGCGGACGGCCTGACGGCCGCCCGATGGCCGGAGTTCGATCCGGCCGTGGCGAAGGCCGAGACGCTGGTGATCCCGGTGCAGGTCAATGGCAAGGTGCGAGCCAGGCTGACTGTGGGTGCGGACAGCGATGACGCGGCGCTGGAAGCGCAGGCGCTCGCCGATCGACAGGTCGCATCGCATCTTGCCGGGAAAACGGTGACGAAAGTGGTCGTGGCGAGAGGCCGTCTTGTCAGCATCGTCGCGAAGTGATGCGCGTGAAGAGTGAGGCACGCACATGATGCGTACATCAGTGTTCGGCGGGCGGGCCGGCCGCCTCGTCACGATCGCGCTGCTCGTCGGCGCGCTCACAGCGGGGTGCGGCTACTCGCTTGCGGGCCGGGGATCGTTTCTTCCGGAGTACATCGAGACGATCGGCATCCCGCTCTTCGTGAACAACACCTCCTTCTTCGAGGTCGAACAACTCCTGACCCAGTCGGTGCGCAGCGAGTTCATCGGGCGGGGGAACTACCAGGTCGTGCCGGACGCGACCGGCGTCGACGCAGTCATCGAAGGCCGGATTGTGTCGATTCAGCTGCGTCCGTCGAGCTTCACCGACCAGCAGCAGGCGTCGCGGTACAGCTTCACGCTGACCGCCAGCATCATCATGCGCGATCTGCAAGCCGACGAGATCGTCTGGGAGAACCAGGCGCTGACCTTCATCGAGGAGTACGACGTCGTCACCGACAGTGGCAACGTCAGTGCCAGTGCATTCTTCGGCCAGGATACGAACGCGCTCGAGCGGATGGCCCGCGATTTCGCGACCACGGTCGTCAGCTCGATCCTCGAGGCATTCTAGTGGCGGCTGCCAGCCCCGCTGCCGTTCGCAAGCAGATTGCCGCCGGCCAGACCGATCCCCTGTACCTGATCCTGGGCGAGGATGAAGAGGAGAAATCTCGGCTGGTGACCCAGTTTGCCGAGCTCGTCGAGGAAGACCTGCGACCGTTCAACATCGAACGGCTGTACGGTGACGAGACGACGCTTGGCGCCGTCATGGAGTCGGCGCGAACGCTCCCGGTGCTCGCCCCGCGGCGCGTGGTGACGGTGTTGCGGGCCGAGCGCTTGCTGATGCCGAAGCGGGAGAGCCTCCAGGCCACGCGTGATCTCGAGGCGTTCGACGCGTTCATCAAGGCGCCCGAGCCACACGCGACGGTCGTGCTCGTAGCGGGCCCACTCGATCGCCGGCGCCGGATCGTCGCAGCGTTGTTCAAGCGAGCCACGGTCGTCGAGTTCGAGGGCCTCGATGACGCGGGTGACGCGGCCCGGTGGGTGCGTGCGGAGCTGAAGCGACAGCGCGTCACGATGGAGCCGGACGCCATTCGTCTGTTGATTGCCAGGGCCGGGCCGGACATTGTCCGGCTCCGCGCCGACTTCGAGCGGGTCGTACTCTACGCGATGGGTCAGCCGACCGTGCACCGGAGCGACGTGGAAATGGTGGTCGGGCCGGCCGAGTCGCAGGACGAGTGGGCGATCGCCCGAGCCATCGAGCGGGGAGCGGCAGACGTGGCGTTGCGCGAACTGGCGCTGGCGTTCGACGCGGGTGCCGTGCCGGTGATGATTCTCGGCCAGCTAGGGTGGGTGGCGCGGACGAAGTTCCCGGCCCCGAGAGTGCCGGCCGCGGTCGAGGCGCTCTATCGGACCGACCTGGCCCTCAAGACCTCGGGGGGGGACCCGCGCGTGTTGCTCGAGCGCCTTGTAGTCGATCTCTGTCGAATGCCAGGGAGCTGATGCCGCAAGAAGTGCCGGGCGAAGCCCCACAGGAATTATGCCAGCTTGGCGACGTGGCGGGTCAGGCGAGACTTGTATCGGCCAGCCGTGTTGTCGTGGATCAGGCCCTTGCCGGCCATCTTGTCGATCAGGGAGACGGCGCTCCGCAGTTCCGTTTTGGCCGCCGCCGCGTCGCCCGAGTCCAAGGTGGCGCGAATCGACTTGAGCGCCGAGCGCAGCCGGGTGCGCGCCTGCCGGTTTTGCTCGCGCTGCTTCACGTTCTGCCGATGCGCCTTCAGCGCCGATTTGTGGTTCGCCACGGTCGTCGTCCCTCATGCGCCGGCGGTCGCGGGTGCCGACAAACCACCATTGTAACACCAGATGACGCGGAGCACCGCGGACGGGCGCCTAGTCATCCAGACCCTTCAGCCGTCGGAGCGTCCGACGCTCGCGCTTGCCCGGGGCCGTGCGCCGGCGGGCCACCGATCGGTCCGCACGGCTCGCCAAGCGCACCAGTTCGCGCAGCTGCGCCTCCTCCGGCGACGGCGGCGGCGTCACATCCTCGTACAGCGCCCGGGCGTCCGCCTTCGCGACATGGTGCGCGGCGAGCGCCCGCACGACGACCTGCTGCCGACCGCCGAGTCCCCTGGTGATCGTGATGCGGTCCCCCAAGCCGATTTCCCGGTGCGGTTTGGCCCGCTGGCCGTTGACGTCCACCTTGCCGCCCTTGCAGCCCTTCTGCGCCTCGGATCGGGTCTTGAACAGACACGCGACGTCGAGCCAGACGTCGAGTCGGAGTCGTGGGGATGGCGGGGTCCGGTCGCTCACGGTGTCGAGCGCGGGCGGTCGGCGACCTCGTAGTCGCGGCTGGCCGGCTGGACGTTGGAGTAGCGCGGGATGCGGCGCCCGCCGACGACATCGTAAGTCTTGTAGATGGTCGTGCCGGTCACCGACACCGTCGTGATCTCGGCCCGGTCGCGGATGCGCCCGATGAATTGCTGGGTCTCGCGGTAGGGCGGGACCTGGTTGCCGTAGCGCTCGACGGCGCTCGGGCCGGCGTTGTACGCGGCGAGGGCCAACTCTTCGTTGTCGCCGTACCGATCGAGGAGTCGGCGCAGATAGGTCACGCCGCCGCGGATGTTCTGGTCGGGATCGAACGGGTCGGTCACGCCCAGGTCGCGGGCGGTAACCGGCATGAGCTGCATGAGGCCCTGCGCGCCTTTCGAGGAGACGGCGCGGGAGTTGAAGGCCGACTCCACCTGGATGACGGCACGCACGAGATCCGGGCGGACGCCGATTGCGTGGGCGTGGCGATCGATGAGCGCGCCGTACCGCCGGGCGCCACGCGACAGGACGGCGCGCGTCGTCCGCACCGCGCCCGAGCGCCCCACCCCGACGGTGAGCGCGTGGGGGTCCTCGGGTCGATCGGACAGCACGAGTCGCCCCTGCGCGTCCCGCCAGGAATAGATCTGGGCCTCGGCCGCGCTAGCGGCCACCACCCACAACAGGCCCGCGATCAGAACGGCTCTAAGTCCCATCTCTAGTAACTCTAACGTGCCAAGTAGTTTATCCCGGCGCTGTCGCCAACGGCAAACAGCAGGACCACCGGTCGGGCACGGCCCGTGTTCAGCGGGCTGAATGCAGCGGGACTGTTACCTCGGGCTGCTCGAGCGCCGCAGCAACTGGCGGACGACCCCCGGGGTCTCGGCGAGCATTGTGTCGATCCGTGCAAGGTCCTTACCGCCGGCTTCGGCGAACTCCGCCCGCCCGCCGCCGCCGCCGCCCACCAGCGGCGCCAGGGCCTTGACGACCTGTCCGGCCGGGACGCGGGTCGTGAGGTCGTCGGTCACGTTCACGACGATGGCGACGCGTCCGGCGTCGGTCGCCGACGCCAGGACGACCAGGCCGGACGCCAGCTCGCCCTTCAAGGAGTCCGAGAGTGTTCGCAGGGCGCGCCGGTCCAGGCTGTCGGCGCGCCGCGTGACGAGCCTGATGCCGTCGATGTCCATCTGGCCGCCCGCGGCCGCGCCGGTTCCGGCCGCGAGCTTGAGCTTCAGATCGCGCACCTCGCGTGTCAGTTGCTTCACCCGCGCCTGCTGTTGGGCGAGCGCGTCGGCCGCTTGGTCTTCGGAGGTGGCCAAGGCGTGGAGGAGCTGTCGTAGCACCGCGCGGCGAGCCTGGGCCCGATCCAGTGCGGCCGTGCCGGTCACGGCCTCGACCCGCCGGATGCCGGCCGCGGTCCCCGTTTCCTGTTCGATCGAGAACGCGCCGATCTCGCCCGTCGACCGGCAGTGCGTGCCCCCGCATAGTTCCTTGCTGAATCCGGAAATCGAGACGACCCGCACGCGCTCGCCGTACTTCTCTCCGAACAGGGCGATTGCCCCGGCGGCGATCGCCTCCTGCGGCGTCTGTTCGAGCGTCTCGACCGGGGCCGCGTTCAGGATCTGCCGGTTGACCAGTCGCTCGACTTCCTCGATCTCGCCGGGAGACACCGGCGCCGGATGCGCGAAGTCGAAGCGCAATCGGTCCGGCGCGACCAGCGACCCGGCTTGCTTCGCGTGGGTGCCGAGTACCTGCTGCAGCGCTGCATGCAAGAGATGGGTTGCCGTGTGGTTACGCCGGATCGCGTCGCGACGGTCGGTATCGACTGCCGCCGCGACGACGTCGCCGCGGCTCAACGTTCCGGCCGTGACCCGGACCTTGTGTAGCCTGGGGTGCCCGCCCCAGCCGGTCATGCCGAGGACGGTCGCGCGGCGCGTGCCGTCACCGCTCACGATCGTGCCCGTATCGGAGACCTGCCCTCCCGATTCGAGGTAGAAGGGCGTCCGGTCCAGCGCCAGGTAGCCGGTATCGCCCTCATGGAGCTGTTCTCGGGCCGCCGGTGCGTCGTTCCAGATCATCAGGATCGTCGCGCCGTCGACCGCCGTTCGGTCGTAGCCCTCGAAGCGGTCGCCGGCGGTTTCGAGCTCGGGCGCCAACTCCGCCGGGACGCCAAAACTCGGCGCATCGACGGCTTTGGCTTTGAACCTGCTTGCGGCTCGGGCCCGCTCGCGCTGGTCCGTCATCAGACGCTCGAAGCCTTCCCAGTCGATCGCCAGGTGCCGTTCACTCGCCAGATCCTCCACGAAATCAGCCGGCAGGCCGAGCGAATCGTACAACCGGAAGACGTCCTCGCCGGCGATTCGCTGATCGCCGGCCGCGGCGCGGGCCAGCACCTCCTCGAGTTTGGGCAGCCCGGCCGTGAGCACCGCGTCGAACCGGTCCTCCTCCCGGCGCACCGCGACCGCGATCGACGGGCAGTCCCGCGCGAGCGTCGGATAGGCGTGCTGCATCTCGTTGACGACGACGTCGACCAGGCGGTGGAGGAACGGCTCGGTGAGGCCCAGTCGCTTCCCATGGCGCATGGCGCGCCGCATGATCTTTCTGAGGACGTATCCTCGCCACTCGTTCGACGGCGTCACCGAATCGCCGATCAGAAAGGTCGTCGCGCGGACGTGGTCGGCGACGACCCGCATCGACACATCGGTCTCGGACCCGGCGCCGTAGCGCGTGCCGGCCATGTCGGCGATAGCGCGGAGCAGTGGTTGAAACAGATCCGTGTCGTAGCTGGACTGCACGCCCTGCAGAACGGTCGCCGCGCGCTCCAGGCCCATGCCGGTGTCAATCGAGGGGGTCGGCAGTGGCACGAGCGAGCCGTCGTCCTGCCGGTCGAATTCCATGAACACGATGTTCCACAACTCGATGTAGCGGTCGCAGTCGCAGGCGGGTCCCAGGCAGGTTGGTGCGGCGCACGGTTGGTCATCGCCCTGATGAAAATGAATCTCCGAGCATCGGCCGCAGGGGCCGGTGTCGCCCATCGCCCAGAAGTTGTCGACGGCGCCCAGGGCGTCGATTCGGTCGGCCGGCAGGAACCGGCGCCAGAGATCGTAGGCCTCATCGTCCCGCGGCGTGCGCGCGTCACCCTCGAACACGGTAGCTCGGAGACGATCGGCCGGGAGCCCCCACTCGTCGACCAGCAGCGTCCAGGCCATGGCGGTCGCTTTGTCCTTGAAGTAGTCGCCGAACGAGAAGTTCCCGAGCATCTCGAAGAAGGTGTGGTGCCGCAACGAGCGGCCGACCATGTCGAGGTCGTTGTGCTTTCCACTGACGCGCATGCATTTCTGCGTCTTCGCCGCGCGCGTGTAGTCGCGGCGCTCGCGGCCCTGGAACACCGCCTTGAACTGATTCATCCCGGCGTTGGTGAAGAGCAGCGTGGGGTCGTCTTCGGGGACGAGCGACGCGCTGTCGACAATGCGGTGACCGAGCCGCTCGAAGTAGTCGAGGAAGCTGCGCCGGGTGTCGCGGGCGTTCATGCGGCCATTGTACAGTGGTCCAGCGAGTCCGCCCCTGTCGGCTGCCGCCGAGGGCGTCAGGATCCGCGGTCGTCGTCGTCGAGTGACGGTGCCGCGTCGAGCGCGCGGACGATCGAGGACGAGGGGAAGCCCTGACGCTCCAACGCGCTATGCAGGCGCCGGCGCTGCGCCGCATCGCGGATCGGCCCATCGAGCCGCGTGTCGAGTGCGCGGGCGAGGCGCGCCGCGTCGTCCACCTCGGCAAACGCTGCGTCGACCGCCTCCCGCGCCAGGTCGCCGTCGATGCCGCGTGCGGCCAGCTCCTGGAGGACACGGCGTTGTCCTCGTGTCGTGAGCCGCACGGCGGTGCGGGCGTAGGCGAAGGCGGTCCGCCGGTTGTCCAGCGCGCCGACTTGTCGCAGCCGGGTCATCGCCTGGTCGATGTGGGCGGGTGCGACCCGGCGCGTGCGGAGACGCTGACGGAGCTGCTGCTCGGTCAATTCCCGGCGGGCGAGCCAGGCCAGTCCGAGCGCGTAGGGATTGGCGGGGATGTGAGAGGCCACGCGGTGGATCCGGGGTGACGGAGCACCCGTCGCTCAGAAGCGGATGATCTCCGACGAGCTGTCGTCCGGCGCCGACTGCGCCATGTCATCCTGCGCCATGTCGCTCGTCGTGGCGATGCCCTGGACCTTCAGCTTGAACTCGTCGACGTTGGTCGCCCAGCGTAAGGCCTCTTCGTAGGACACGAGGCCGCGCTGATGCAGTCCAAAGATCGACTGGTCGAACGTCTGCATGCCGTACTGAGACGTGCCCGAGGCGATGGCGCCGGCGATCAGGTGGGTCTTGTCCCTTTCGACGATGCAGTCGCGAATGAAGGCGGTCGAGATGAGCACCTCGACGGCGGGGCACCGTCCCTGGCCGTCCACGCGGGGCACGAGCCGCTGCGAGACGACCGCCTTCAGCACCGCCGCCAGCTGCAGCCGGACCTGCCGCTGCTGGTGCGGTGGGAAGACCGCGATGATCCGATTGATCGTCTCGGTGGCGTCGACCGTGTGGAGTGTCGACAACACGAGGTGCCCGGTTTCCGCGGCCAGCAGCGCGGTGTCGACCGTTTCCAGATCGCGCATCTCGCCGACGAGAATGACGTCCGGGTCCTGCCGCAGCGCGCTCCGCAGCGCCTGCGCGAACGACTGGGTGTCGACCGCCACCTCACGCTGATTGATGATCGAGCTCTTGTCGCGGTGCAGGAATTCGATCGGATCCTCGATCGTCATCACGTGCGCTGCCCGCGTCGTATTGATGTGGTCGATCATCGCGGCCAGGGTCGTGCTCTTGCCGCTGCCGGTCGTGCCGGTGACCAGCACCAGCCCGCGCTCCTGTTCGGCCACCGACGTCAGTACCGCGGGGAGCTCCAGTTCGGCGATCGTTCTGATTGTTGTCGGGATGACGCGGAACACCATGCCGATCGTGCCCCGCTGCTGGAACACGTTACAGCGAAAGCGGCCCAGGCCCGGAACGCTGTAGGCCAGGTCCACTTCCTGGACTTCCTGGAACCGCTCGCGAAGCGACGGCGTGAGGGTCGCCGCCGCAAACGCCTCGGTGTCGGCCCGGTCGAGTTTGGCCTCCGCGGCGGGGATCAGGTGCCCGTTCAGCCGAAGCATTGGCTGGCATCCGGCCTTCAGATGAAGGTCGGAGGCTCCCTGCTCGACCGCCAGTTTCAGGAGATCGTTGATGTCCATGGCCCGTTTCTGCCGTGTGTCGGCCATCAGCCGGTCGCCTTCACGGCCGCGCGGCCGGGAGGCGGCGCGACCGGATCGTTCGGGTAGACGGACGTCAGCCATCCATACTGATCCGGTACCCGGCCGTTGACGACGTCGAAGAACGCCCGCTGGATGGCCTCGGTGACTGGACCGCGCACGCCCGGGCCTATCACGACCTTGTCGACCGATCGGATCGGTGTGACCTCGACGGCCGTGCCCACGAAGAACAACTCGTCCGCGATGTAGAGCAGTTCCCGCGGGATGGCCCGTTCGACGACCGTGAACCCGAGGTCGCGCGCGATCGTCATGACCGAATCTCTCGTGATGCCAGGCAGAATCGATGACGTCACCGACGGTGTGTACAGTGTGTTATCGCGCACGATGAAGAGATTCTGGCCGCTGCCTTCGCTCACCGTGCCAGCCGTGTCGAGCGCGATCGCCTCGCTGTAGCCGTGGGCCACGGCGTCCATCTTGATGAGCTGGGCGTTGGCGTAGTTGGCGGTCGATTTCGCCAGGGCCGGCAACGTATTGGGAGCGATGCGTGCCCAGGAACTGACGCAGACGTCCACGCCTCGGGCCAGGGCCTCCTCCCCGAGGTAGGCTCCCCATTCCCACAGCATGATGGCCGTGTCGACCGGGCAGGGTAGCGGGCTCACGCCGAGCGAGTCGTAGCCCCGGTAGATGAGTGGACGGATGTAGCACGCGCGGAACTCATTGGCCCGAATCGTGTCGAGCGCCGCTGCCTCCAGCTGTTCCCGTGAGCGCCCGCAGTCCATCCGATAAATCTTGGCGGAATCGATCAGACGGCGCATGTGCGCGTCGAGCCGGAAGCAGGCCGGACCACGTTCGGTGTCGTAGCAGCGGGCACCCTCGAAGACGCCGCTGCCGTAGTGCACGACGTGCGACCCGATATGGATCTTGGCGTCGGCCCAGTCGACCAACGACCCGTTCATCCAGATCTTGCCGGTGCCGGAAAACGCCATGGAGACTCCTCGTGCGGGGCAGCGGAGGCGGCGGATGAGCGTAGCACGCCCGAAAACCGCCTTAACCCCAGAACTCACTTGTGTTGCCACGCCTGGCGTGTTCTGCCCGGCGAGGGCGGCGTTGCTCCTCAGTCATTTGGGCCCACCAAACTCCTTCGTCGCGCCTTGCCCTCACCGTCCAGCCCGGTGCCAGCCGTTGTCAACACAAGTGAGTTCTGGGGTTAAATCAAGGCCAATTCTAGCACTACTGCAGTTCGCGGCAAAACGGACAGCGGTCGGTTCGCGCTTGCAGCGGCTTCCGGCAGTGCCAGCAGAAGCGAGGTGGCGGGCTCACTCGGCCGGCCGCCGGAGCGGCACCGGTCACGGAGCGCTCGCGGCGTGCAGCTGCCCGGAGCGGCGCGCGCGGTCGCTCGGCGATCAGGTCGTCCAGCAGGTCGCTGGCGCGCTGATAGCGCTGGGCGATGTCCGGCGCCATTGCCCGCATCACGATGTCGCTGATCCGGGTCGGAATCTTCCGGTTCTTCAGGCGGGGCGCCGTCACCAGCGTGCCGCGCATGAGTTTCTCGAGATCGGCTGGGGTGGGCGTGTCGTACGGCAGCATCCCCGTGAGCATCTGGTACATCGTGACGCCGAGCGAATAGATGTCCGAGGCGAAGACCACCCTTCCGTGAAACTGCTCGGGTGCCATGTACGGCGGACTGCCGATGATTGTCGTGCCGTGCGCCGCGATTTCGAGAAAGCGCGACGTGCCGAAGTCGGCGACCTTCACCACGCCGCTCGAGGAGACCAGCACGTTCGCCGGACGCAGATCGCGATGCAGGACGCCCTGCCGATGGGCGTGGTCGACGGCGTTGCAAATCTGGCACGTGAAGTCGAGCGCGCGGCTCAGGTCCACGGCGCCGCTCGTGGCGATGATCTGCTCGAGGGTCTCCCCGGGCACGTATTCCATCACGATAAAGAACACGCTGTCCTGCTTTTCGGCCGTCGTGATGGACACGACGTTGGGATGGTTCAGGCTCGCGAGCAGCCGCGGTTCGCGCAGCAACTCTCCGAAGTCCAGGTTCTGACGGTGGGGAACCTTGAGGGCGACCTGCTTGTCGATCCAGGTGTCGGTGGCCAGGTAGACCGTGCCGAAGCCTCCGCTGCCAAGGGGTTCGATGACCTTGTACTTGCCGAGGGTCTGACCGCGAACCAGCACGGCGTTGAGTATAGCAGCCCGTCGTGAAAGGCCGGCCGCGTTCGGCCCGCGATGTTGCGGGTGGGCGACTAGCCCGAATGCGGGTCGGTCCGGGTGCGGATCGGCTGGCGCGCGCGGCCCGTCCTATAATCTCCGGCATGCCGCGCTTCTATGCGCCCGGCGTCGAGCGGGTCGGCGCTCCCGTCGCGCTGCCGGAGACGGAAGCCCATCACCTGCGTCATGTCCTCCGGCTTGACGTGGGGGCGCGTGTGTTGGTGTTCGATGGCCGAGGACGCGAGTACGTGGCCGCGGTTGACCGGGTGTCGCGTGAGGCGGTGGTCGTGCGACCCCTGGAGGCGACCCAGTCGGCACCGGAGGCGTCGGTCGCCGTGTCGCTCGCGCCGGCCGTTCTGAAGGGAAGGGCCTTCGACGGAGTGATTCGGGACGCCGTGATGCTCGGGGTCGTCGCGGTGCAGCCGCTGCTCGCCGCCCAACTGGCCGTCCACGGTCCCACAGTGCGCCGGCCAGGCGGCGTGGCACGCTGGCGGCGGATCGCCGTGTCGGCCGTGAAGCAGAGCGGTCGGGCGGTCGTGCCGGTGGTCCACGACCCGGTGGACGCGAACCGATTCGCCGCCGGCGACCGCTCCGCGCTTCGCCTCGTGCTGGTGGAGCCTGCCGCCGGCCGGGAGGCGATCAGACTGCGTGCCCTGGCGGCGGCGCGACCGGCGACGATCGCGGTTGCGGTGGGGCCGGAAGGCGGATGGACGCCGGCCGAAATCGACGCGTTCATGCGGCACGGCTTTCAGCCGGTCACGCTCGGGGGGCGGACGCTCCGCGCCGAGACCGTGCCGATCGCGGCGCTCGCCGCGCTGCTCTGCCTGTGGGACGAGACGTGAGGCCGATCTCGTCTCTATGCGTCAGGCGTCAGCCAAAGATGTCTTTGACGCGCTCGAAGAATGGCCGATCGGATTCTGCGGCACCTTGGGTTCGCGGCTCGGCCTTGTGATCGTGCATCGTGCTGGCGAGTTGCTCGAGCAGCGCGCGCTGGTCCTTCGAGACCTGACGTGGCGTGTCGACCATCAGCTCCACGAAGAGGTCGCCGCGGCCTCGGCCGCTGACGTTCGGCATGCCCTTGCCCTTCAGGCGGACCCGCGTGCCGGCCTGCGTGCCTTTCGGGACGGCGACTCGCGCGTCGCCGTTCAGCGTCGGTATCGAGACGTCGCCGCCAAGGACCATCGTCGGGTAGGGCACTGGAACGGCGCACAGGAGATCGTCACCGTCCCGCCGGAAGAATTCGTGCTCGCCGACGTGGATGACCACATAGAGGTCGCCGGGCGGGGCGCCGCGGTCGCCCAATTCGCCCTCGCCCTGCAGGCGCAATCGCTGGCCGGTCGAAATGCCCGCCGGGATCTTCACCGTGAGCTTGCGCTCGTGGGGCGTACGTCCGGCGCCCCGGCAGGTGTCGCAGGGCTTGGTGATCACGCGGCCGCGGCCGCGGCATTGCCCACACGTGCGTGCCACCGTGAGGAAGCCCTGCTGATACCGGAGCTGCCCCCTCCCGCCGCACTGGGGGCAGGTTTCCGGCCTACTGCCGGGCGCCGCGCCCGAACCCTGACAGGTCTGGCACGGCTCTTCGCGGGGCAGCTGCAGCGTCGTCTCCGCGCCGCGCGCCGCATCCTCGAAGGGAATCTCGAGGTCGTACCGCAGGTCGGCGCCGGGCCGCGGCCCCGAGCGCCGCCGGCCGCCGAAGCCGAAGATGTCGCCCAGCCCGCCGAGGATGTCGCCGAAATCCTCGAAGATCGTCGGGTCGACGCCGCCGCCCGGTGTGGCACCAAGCCCCGCGTGGCCGAAGCGGTCGTACATGCCCCGTTTCTGATCGTCGGCGAGCACGGCGTACGCCTCCGCCGCTTCTTTGAACCGTTCCTCGGCGGCGGTGTCGTCGGGATTGCGGTCAGGGTGGTACTTGAGGGCGAGCTTGCGGTAGGCGCTCTTGATGTCCTGGGCACGCGCGTCCCGGCCGACGCCCAGCACGTCATAGTAGTCACGTTTACTCACGCTTCGCCACCTTCACCATGGCCGGGCGGAGCAGGCGATCGCCGATCATGTAGCCGCGACGCAGTTCCGTGGTGATCTCGCCGTCGCGGTGCGAGGTGCTGGGTTCGTGCGCGACCGCCTGGTGGACGTGGGGATCGAAGTCTGCGCCGACGGCCGTCATCGGTGTCACCCGGTGCTTGCGCAGGAGCTCCAAGAGCTGCCGATGGATGATCTCGACGCCTCGTCGATAGGCCGCTGTCGTCGCGCCATCGGCATCCGCCTCGAGGGCGCGCTCGAGACCGTCGATGATCGGGAGCAGTTCCTCGAGGACGTCCGCGCCGGCGCTCTCCAGGAGCTCCCGACGCTCGCGCTCGACGCGCTTTCGGTAGTTGTCGAACTCGGCCGTCTTGCGAAGGAGCAGGTCGTAGTACTCGTCACGCGCGCGCCGGACGTCGCTTTCGCTCTCGTCGTCGGCCGACTCCTCTGGTGCCTGGTCGGGCGCTTCGTCGGGTGCCGCCTCGACGTCGGTCGCCTCCTCGGATGGTGCCGGGTGTGCGTTATCGGTCATGGGTCACGGGTCGATCAATTGGCCCAGGCGCCGCCGCCCTCAGAACCGAGGAGGCGGCTGACGCTGTGTGAGAGGCTGTCGACCGCGGCGATCGTTCGCGAGTAACGCATCCGCCGCGGGCCGATGATGCCGACACATCCCGTCTGGTGACCGTCGAAGTAGGTCGACGTGACCAGGCTGAGGGTCTGCAGCGTCTGCGTGCGGTGCTCGGTGCCAATCGTGATCGTCAGGCCCGGGTCGTCGATGTACTTGCTCAGCAGGTGCACCAGCCGGTCCTTCTCCTCGATTAAGCCAAAGAGCGCCCGGAGGGATGCCATCGACAGTGACGCATCGCCGTCGTCTGCGTCATCCAGCAGTAGCGAAGCGCCTTGCACGAACAGCGGGCCGTCGGGCGGCATGTCGGCGAACGTGTCGCGCGCCAACCGCAGCGCGCGGGCACGCAGCGCATCGTAGAGCGTGCGCTCCTCCTCGAGCCGTTCGACGATTGCGGCCCGGACGTCCTGCAGCGGCATGCCCGCGAATTCCTGATTGAGGTAGTTGGTGGCCTGAGTGAGATCGGCCGGCCGCAACGCGTCGGCGACGCCGACGACCTTATGCGAGACATGCCCGGTGGCCGAGACGACCACCACCATGACACGCTGGCGATCGAGCGCGACGAAGTCGATGTGTCGAAAGGCGACTGCGCCGCTCGACGGCGCCAGGGCGAAGCCGAGATGGTGCGAGGCCCGCGACAGCTCGCGCGAGACGGTGCTCAGCAGATCCTCCACCGTGGCCGCCCGACGCAGCCGTGCTTCGACGGTGCGGGATGAGCGCGCCGGCCGTCGTCCAACGAGCAGCAGATCCACGTAGCAGCGGTATCCGAGATCGGTCGGCACGCGGCCGGACGACGCATGCGGCTGGCGCACGTAGCCGAGGTGCTCCAGTTCGGTCATCGTCTTTCGCAGTGTCGCCGACGACATGCCGAAGCGGGCGTGCCGTGTCAGCCAGAGCGATGACACCGGCTCGCCGTGCTCGATGTAGGTTCGCACCACTGCCGACAGAATCGCGCGCGAGCGGTCGGAGAGCGGGGGGCTCGGCGTGGCTCGTCGGCCTTTTGAAACCGGTGTCATGAGTGCGCCCGCGTTCGTGGGAAAGCCATCGCGAATGCAGGGAATGTCAGTCAGCGTGTCTCGACGCTCTTCGGCGACCATCGTAGCGAGCGAACCGCGGGCTCGGCTCCAGTCCCGCCGGCCTTCCCGTACTTGACCGCGACCAGTTCGGCCAAGATACTCACGGCGATCTCCTGCGGGGTTACCGCGCCGATGTCGAGCCCGATCGGCGCGTGCACCCGTCGGAGGGACTCGGCCGGCATCGATTCTTCCAGCAGGGCCTCGAAGATCCGCGCGACTTTCGCGCGGCTGCCGATGAGTCCCAGGTATCGAAGGTCCCGAGCGGCCAGCGCGCGCAGCGCGTCCAGATCGTGCCGGTGGCCTCTCGTCACGATCACCGCGTAGGCATGAGGCGGAATATCCGCCCGGTGCAGCCACTCCGGAATCGGCTCGACGACAATCTCGGCCGCATCCGGAAATCGTTCGGCGTTCGCGAACTTTTCGCGATCGTCGACGACGTGGACGCGGAACCCCACCCCGGCCGCGATGACGGCAAGGTGATGGGCCACGTGCCCCGCCCCCACGATGTACAGCGGTGGCGTCGGTTCGAGCGGCTCAATGTAGACTTCCATCTGTCCACCACAAACGAGGCCGCTTTCCTCGGCGAAATCGTCGGTCAACTCGTAGTTGGCCAGGAGCGGCCGCCGGGTTTCCAGCGCCTCGCGTGCCTTCCAGAACGCGTCGTTCTCGTAGCAGCCGCCGCCGATGGTGCCGACCGTCCGGCCGTCCGCGTACACGAGCATCTTCGCGCCGACGCGCTGCGGTGTCGATCCCTCGGTCTTGACGATCGTGACGAGAGCCGCCGACTCGCCGGCAGCCAGCGCCTTGGAGACGGCCGCGAAAACTTCCTGATTCATCGAGACGTTCGGGCCACCGGCGGATCGCACCGCCGGCCTGCGGTGCCGATTCCTTTGATTCTTGATTATAGCAGGGTCGACTGATGGCTCGGGGCCGGGGTGAGCGGTGGGCTGCTAGGGCCGGTGTAGATGGCAATACACGACCGGCTCGCTGCCGGTCAGGAAGCTCTCGGTGAGGACTGCCGGACACTCCGGGCGGGCCAGCTCACCCGTCGTCGGATCGATCGCCACGAACCCGATGCCGATCGGCACGTCGAACGTTTTGGCCCGCTGGCCGGCGAGCGCGCTCGCCATGAAGGTCGTCCAGATCGGCAGCGCGGCCTGACTCCCGGAGAGTCCGAGTGGCTGGTTGTCATCCAGGCCGACCCAGACGACGGTCAGTAGGTCGGGCGTGAAGCCGACGAACCAGGCGTCGCGCAGGTCGTTGGTGGTCCCAGACTTTCCGGCGGCGTCGAGCCAGAAGCCGGCGGCGCGAACCGCCGCCGCCGTGCCGTCGCGCAGGACGCTCCGCATCATATTGGTCACGAGATAGGTCACGTCCGGACGGGCGACCCGCCGAGGTTGTGCGGCGGGTGTCTCGATGTCGCGGTCGCCGTCGCGGATCGACCGGATGACCCGCAATGGACGATGCACGCCGTTTGTCGCCAGGACGCCGTACGCGCTGGCCATTTCAAGCGGCGTGGTTTCGAAAGCGCCGAGTGCGATTGATGGATAGGGATCGATTGGACTGCCGCCGACGCGCTGCCAAAGCGCGGCCAGCCGGTCGTAGCCGGCCATTTCGGCGACCTTGACGGCGGCGACGTTGCGCGAGCGGGCCAGCGCCTGGCGCAGCGTGATCGGACCGTCGTACTGGCCGCCGTAGTTGTCGGGGCGCCAGAGTCGCGCGTCGTCGATGAACGTCGTCGGCTCGTCGTAGACAACCGTGGCCGGGGTGAAGTCGGTGCGATGGTCGAGGAACGCGCGCTCGAAGGCCGCCAGGTAGACGAATGGCTTGAACACCGAGCCGGGCTGGCGCCGAGCGTGTGTCGCCCGGTTGAACTGCGACTGGCCGTACGCGCGGCCGCCGACGAGCGCCAGGATCTCCCCCGTGCGGGGATTGGTGGCGATCAGCGCTGCCTGGGCGGTGCGCCCATTCGCCGTGAGCCGTCGATCCACGGCATCGAGCCCGTCGCGGACCGCCCGCTGGGCGAGGCGCTGCAGGTGGAGGTCGAGCGTCGTCCGGACGACGACCGGCGCGGTCGAGCGCATCAACTCCGGGTGTCGGTCCGATATCACCTGGCCGACGACGTCTACGAAGTAGGGGGCTTCGTCTTCGAGGGCGAAGGACGTGACGACGAGCGGCTGGACTATCGCCGCGCTCATCGCAGCCGCCGAGACGAAGCCGGCGTCGCTCATCGCCTGCAGGACGACGTCCCGTCGTGCCCGGGCGCGATCGGGATGCCGGAACGGCGAGTAGGTCTGGGGCGCCTGGATGACGCCGGCGATTGTCGCGGCCTCGGGCAGCGACACATTGGCGACATCCTTGCCGAAGAAGATCCGGGCCGCTTCGGCGACGCCGTGAATGGCGAATGATCCGCGGTGACCGAGGTACACTTCGTTCACATACAGCTCGAGGATTTCGGCCTTCGTGAGCCGCTGCTCCAAGCTCACCGACAACAGTTGTTCCGTGATCTTCCGGCGAAGCGTCTTCTCAGGCGTCAACAGCGTGTTCTTGACGAGCTGCTGGGTGAGCGTGCTGCCGCCGACGAGGTACGGCCGGTCACCGATCAGGTTCGTGACGAGTGCGCCCACCATCCTGAGCGGGTCCACACCGGCGTGCTCGTAGAACCGGCGATCCTCGATCGCAAGCACGGCGTGAATCATCGGCTCCGGAATGTCGTCGAGCGCCGTGGGCCGCCGCTTCTGCCTGGCGGCCTCGCCGAGCGACGTGAGGAGCGGCGCTTCGAGGTCGAGCCGGCTCAGTCGTTCGCCGCCGACGATCTGCAGCCGGCGCACCCGCGGGTCGGCCAGTCTCCGCGTGAAGTGAATCCGGACGATCTGTCCGGCGTAGGTGCCGCCGCTGGGGGCGAGGACGACCGTGTCCGGACCGATCGTGAATTGTCTTGGCTGGCTGGCGCGGGGTCGCTCCTTATACCCCAGCACGTTCAGTCGGGCCACCAGCTGCGCCGGCGTCATCGCTTGCCCTTCCCAGAGCTCGAGGGGTCGAGCGAACACCTGGAGCCTAGGTGGGTGTCGGTCGGGGCGCAGCCGGTCGTCGAGATCCGCGGCCAGGCGAATGACTCCGTAACCAAACGTGACGCCGCCTGCGACCAGGACCAGGCCGGTCGAGACGAGGAGGGCGCGCAGCGTCGACCGTCGGTGCCGGGCCGGTCGGCGGCGCCGCCGGCGTACGCGAATCCGGAGTGGTTTGGGCATCAGTGTCGGCGGCGGACGGCCAGTCGCTGCTATCTGGGCCGGTGGGGCGCCGACCAGCCCGTGGTGAAAGTCCCGCTGCATTCGACCGCCGATGCATCCCGCCATGGGCGGCGCTGGGCTTTGTTCACGATGGGTCAAATACTCCCGGTATTTTCCCTCCTCGCGCCTTGCGGGGTGGGCGCCTCGGCGGCCTCGGTGCCACGCTGGACTTTCACCACGGACTGCTAGCCCTACTTATCGGTCGATGGCGGCAGGCCGCGCACGGCGCGGCCCGCGCGGAAGCGGTGCGGGGCGTTTGGGGTCCCCGCGAGCGCCCGAGCCGGGGTGTGGGGGGTTGGGCCTGCTGATCGGTCGATGGCGGCAGGCCGCGCACGGCGCGGCCCGCGCGGAAGCGGTGCGGGGCGTTTGGGGTCCCCGCGAGCGCCCGAGCCGGGGTGTGGGGGGTTGGGCCTGCTGATCGGTCGATGGCGGCAGGCCGCGCACGGCGCGGCCCGCGAGGGCGCGGTGCGGGGCGTTTGGGGTCCCCGCGAGCGCCCGAGCCGGGGTGTGGGGGGTTGGGCCTGCTGATCGGTCGATGGCGGCAGGCCGCGCACGGCGCGGCCCGCGCGGAAGCGGCGCGGGGCATTCGGGGTCCCCGCGAGCGCCCGAGCCGGGGTGTGGGGGGTTGGGCCTGCTGATCGGTCGATGGCGGCAGGCCGCGCACGGCGCGGCCCGCGAGGGCGCGGTGCGGGGCGTTTGGGGTCCCCGCGAGCGCCCGAGCCGGGGTGTGGGGGGTTGGGCCTGCTGATCGGTCGATGGCGGCAGGCCGCGCACGGCGCGGCCCGCGAGGGCGCGGTGCGGGGCGTTTGGGGTCCCCGCGAGCGCCCGAGCCGGGGTGTGGGGGGTTGGGCCTGCTGATCGGTCGATGGCGGCAGGCCGCGCACGGCGCGGCCCGCGAGGGCGCGGTGCGGGGCGTTTGGGGTCCCCGCGAGCGCCCGAGCCGGGGTGTGGGGCAGAGCCCCACTCTAAGGAGTGATGAGCCAGTGGTGACGCGGATCGAGGGGCAGCTCGGCGAGCAGGCGCTCGACGAGGCCCGGGCCGTAGCGGTTCAGGAAGCCGATGGAGCCCAGCGTGCGTTCCTGCGGATGGCCGTCGGGAAAGGCCTGGGTGCGGGCGCGCGTGAACTGGCGGCGCAGTGTTTCGTCGCGACGTTTCGCCGCCTGGAGAACCTTGTGGTGGAGCGTCTTCAGGTCCTTCTCCATGCGCCCGAGCGTCGAGCGGGCCGCGCCCGCCAACGTCGGATCGACCGCGGGTACCACGTTGGCGATCGTGCCGAGCCGCTCCTGGAGCGCGCGGCGGGCGTCGTCGATCGCTTGCTCGACCGACGGGGGCAGCTGCGCCTCCAACAGACGGTTGAGGGCGGCTTCGTCCTGCGGCTGGAGCGCTTCGAACGGCAGGTGGTGGCGGGTCAAGAACTTGAAGCTGGCCGAGTCGACGAGCGTGGCGCTGTCGCGCGCGTGAATGAGCGGCATCGGCAGCTCGAAGTGCTCGTAGACGGTCTTCAGCTGGGCGAGGTAGGCGAGCTCGCTCGGTCCGGCCACGTAGCAGACCGTCGGAAACAAGCTGTCCTGGACCAGCGGCCGCAGCAGGACGTTCGGACTGAACTGCCCCGGGTGACGCTCGAGCAGGCCGAGCAATTCGTTGCCGTCAGTTGGACGGTCACCGACGGTGAATCCGTCGGCCGTTCGCCGGATGGCGGCCCTGGCGCCGTCGACATGAAACAGCGCCACGCTGTCCGGGTGCGGCGTCACCTGGGCGTGGTACCCCTCTGCCGTCAGGGCCGCGCCGGCCTCGGTGGCCAGTGTCGCGGTGCGAACGTCACGCAGCTCACGCTCGAAGAGGCCCCGCACGAACGGCTTGGCGGCCGGATCGTACGAGTCGAAGACGATCAGACCGTGCCGCCCGAGGACCGCTTCCAGCCAGCGCCCGAAGGCGTCGGCCATGCCGGCGCCGCGCGGGTACGCGCGGCGAAGCTGGTCGAGGACCGGGCCCGTGAATTCGGTCGGCGGGAGCGTCCCACCGAGCGCGTCCAGCACCTGCTCGACGTCCTGGCCGATCTTCAAGGCTCCGATCGGCGCGGCGCCGGCACCGGGCGGCGGGCTCAGCGTCAGGCGCTGGAGCTGCCCGTCGGCGTCGAGCACCGCGCACGAGGCCACCTCCTCCCAGTCGTGGTCCTCCGCGTCGATCCAGAACACCGGCACGGCGGGGACGCCGTACGTCTGGGTGGCCCGCGCCGCGAGCTGGATAGCGGTCAGGGCTTTCAACAGCGTGTAGAGGGGGCCGCCGAACAGGCCGGCCTGCTGGCCGGTGACGATCGCAACCGTGTCGGGCGATCGAAGCCGCTCGACCGCGGCGGCCGCCTCGGGCGGCGCCTCGCGTCCGTGCTGCTGCGCGACAAGGACGTCGGCGAATTCGGCGGGCGGGCGCACCGTCGTGCGACGGGCGATCGCGGCGCGCCAGTCCGACGCGTCCGAGGGATCACCGGCGAAGAACGGGGCGAGCGTCGAGAAATCGGTGGCGTAGTCGGCAGCCAGACGGCGGATCCAGGGGAACCGACTGATGTCGATCGCGTGTTGCACCGACGTGTCTGAGGGAATCACGAATCCGGAGAGTACCGTGGTCTGATTAGACTGTCTCAGAGCCCCGCGCGACCTGTCAAGCAAGCCGATCCGCAGGTATCGGTCGATGACCTATCGCGTTGAAGCCTCGAAGCTTCCATGCTAGCATTCTGCTACCTGCCGGAGGATACCTGCACTGACGCCCGACGAAGCGAGCTCGTTTCCGCAGCCCGGTGCGTTCGGCCCCTATCGGGTCCTGCACCAGATCGGGGTGGGCGTCCTTGGTCCCGTCTTCCGCACCTACGATCCCGAGCGCGACCGCCTGGTCGCGGTGAAAGTCTTTCGGCTCGACATCACTCCTGAACAAGCGCGCACGCTGGCCGAGTCCCTGAACCGCATGTCCGAGATCGGGCTGTCCGAGCCCGGGCTGGTGACGCCGCTCAAGGCCGGGGTCCAGGAAACGGTCGCCTACCTCGCCCAGGAGTACGTCACCGCCGAGTCGCTCGACGTCGCGATGCGCAACTACGCACCGGCGACGATCGACCGGGCCGCGCCGTTCGTGTCTCAGCTCGCCGGCGCCATCGACGGGGCACGCGCGGCCGGCGTGCTTCACGGCGCGCTGCATCCCAGGGATATTTTCATTACGCCAGATTCCGCGCAGGCGACCGGGTTCGGCGTCGTGTCTGCGCTGGAGGAAGTGGGCCTGCGTGGGCCGGTACGGCGACCGTACACGGCGCCGGAGCGTGTCGCCGGGACCGACTGGGGGCCGGGCGCCGACATCTTTTCGCTTGCGGTAATTACCTACGAGTTGCTCACGGGAAAACGGCCGGCGGGAACGGGCGCGGAGGCCGCACGCGAGCTGCGGGAGAGCCCGGCGTCGAGCAGTTCCGAGTTGGAACAGCTGTTCGCGGCGGCGCTGGCCGAGCGCCCCGAAGACCGGCCCCGGACGGCGCAGGAATTCGCGTCGGCGTTCGAAGCGTTGGGGTCGGGCGCCGGCACGGGTGACGTGACACAGGTGCCCGCGCCGCCGCCCGGGCTGGCCAAGGCCGGGCCGGACGAGCCGGCAGTGGACGAGCCGGTGGCTCCCGGGGATACGCCGTCGGGCGGCGGTGTGGCCGCGGATCTCGTCGTCGAGCCGACGGCCGTCTTCGAGCAGGACGATTCGGCTCCCGAGGCATGGGACAGCGAGGCTCAGCAACCGACGACGTGGCGGATCGGGTCGGAGACGACCGACAGCGCCAAGGCGCCCGAGCCGCCGCCGGATTCGGAGTCGGCGGATGTCGCGTCGGATCCGCCGGCGGTCGTCGACGAAGTGCCGGCCCCACCCGCGTCGGCGCAGCCCGCGACCCCGGTGGATGAGGCCCCCCCCGACGAACTGGCGGCCTGGCTCACGTCGGTCGAGTTGGCTGATGGACAGCAACCGCCAAGGCGTCCAGACTCCGGCGAGATCGATCGCCTGCTGAGCACGCCGGAGGCGAGCGAGGCGCTGACCGAGCCGTCGGATCCCGAGGCCGAGCAGCCACCTGCACCGGAGCGGCCGGCGCCGCCCCAGCCGCGCCGGTCGTTGTTCGATACCGAGCCGGTCGTGATGCCGGGGGCGTCGGGGTCCGAGCCTGCCGCGGCGGCTGCTCCGGAGCCTCCGGAGGTGCGGGCGCCGGCGCCGGAGCCCGAGATCGAGCCAGAGGTGGACCAGGCGGTCGAGGATGTATCGCCGATGTTTCAGAGTGCTCCTCGCTCGGCCGCGCCGGAGGCGCCGTCGCTGTCGTCCGCGGGTGCGAACGAGTCAGTGCCCGTCACCTCCGAGTCCAGGTCGTTCTTCGGCTCGGGGGCCGCATCGGATGCGGAGTCCGAAGTGGCTGGCAGTCGTTCGGGCAGCTTGCTGTTGGACAACGGCGACATCGACCAGGAGATCGAGGCCGAGTTGACTACAGAGGCGCCGACGAAGTGGACCCCGACGTTGCCCTTCGCGCTGGCGCTCATTCTTGGCATTCTGGTCGCCTTCGTCGCCGGCTACGGCCTAGGGTCGCGGGGAACGGAGTCTGCGCCGGCAGAGTCGGCCGGCGCGCCGCCGGTTCCGGCGGCCGGGCCGGCGCCGCCGCCCGCGCCTGAGCCTGATGCGACGAACGACGCGGAGGCCGCCGCGGCCGAGGCGGCACCTGAACTGGTTCCGGTCACCGAGTCTATGCCGGAAGCGATTCCCGAGCCCGAACCGGTGACGCCGGCGCCGGCGCCGCCCGAACTGGTCGATGCCCCGGGGTTGGTCGCCGAGGCGCCGTCCGCGGACGTATTGCCGGCCCCGACACCACCGGTGGCGGTCGGCCGGCTCTTGATTCGATCGAGTCCACCCGGCGCCCAGGTCGTCTTCAACGACCGGGCGGCCGGCATCACGCCGCTGGCGGTGGGCGACCTGCCGTATGGCGACTACATGATCCGAATCAGCCGCGCCGGGTACCGCGTCGAGTTGCTCAGCGTATCGATCACGGCGGGCAGCCCGGTGGCCGCCGTGGAATTGGCGCTGATCGAATTGGGTGACACGTCACCGCCGGCGGCAGCGCCCGCCGCGCAGCCGGCGCCGTCCGCCGTCGCGGTCGAGACGGGTACGGTCATGGTGAACACCCGGCCGGGCGGGGCGGAGGTCTACGTCGACGGCCGGCTGGTCGGCGCCACGCCTCTGACCCTTGTCGACGTGGCTCCTGGTTCGCACGCCATCCGTCTCGTGCGCGCGGGCTACCGCGAGTGGACGACGACGATCGATGTCGCGGCCGGTCAGGAGGTGCTCGTGGCGGCGTCTCTCGAGGGTACGCCGTGACGAAAGCGATCCTCGCGCTGGAGAGCGGCGCGTGGTTCGAGGGGATCTCGGTCGGTGCGGTTGGCGAGGCGGGCGGAGAAGTCGTCTTCAACACCAGCATGACCGGGTACCAGGAAGTGCTGACCGACCCGTCCTATGCGGGGCAGGTCGTCACGATGACCTGCCCTGAGATTGGCAACTACGGGGTCGGTGAGGAGGACGTCGAGTCACGCGCCCCGCAGGTGGCCGGATTCATCGTCCGGGAGGTCTCTCCGGTCGCCAGCAACTGGCGAGCCACCGGCACCCTGCAGGAATATCTCACCACGCACGGCATCGTCGCCATCTCGGAGGTCGACACCCGGGCGCTGACGCGGACGCTTCGGTCAGGCGGCGTGCTGCGGGGCGTGATCGCGACGGCCGATGTCGATCCGGACCGTGCGGTCGCGCGTGCACGAGGCGTCCTCCCGATGGAGGGGGCAGACCTGGTGACCCGGGTAACCTGCCGGGCACCGTTCGACTGGCCGCCCGAGGCGGCCGATCCTGGCATGCACACGCCGGAGGAGTTCGGCCTCGACCCCGAGCGGCGGGTGAGCCGGCGCCTTCGGGTCGCCGCCTACGACTTCGGGATGAAATGGAACATCCTGCGCCGATTGCGCGCCTACGGCTGCGACGTGCGAGTGTTTCCCGCGACAGCGCCGGCCAGCGACCTCCTCGCCATGGATCCTGACGGCGTCTTCCTGAGCAACGGTCCGGGAGATCCGTCGGCGCTCGACTATGCGGTGGCGAACGTGCGTGCGTTGGTGGCGGCTGACGTGCCGACGTTCGGGATCTGCCTCGGCCATCAGCTGCTGGGCCTGGCGCTGGGCGGGAAGACCTTCAAGATGAAGTTCGGCCATCGCGGCGTCAATCATCCGGTCAAGCATCTGGCGACGGGCAAGATCGAGATCACCTCGCAGAACCACGGGTTCGCCATAGATCCCGACTCGCTGCCAGCCGACGTGCAGGTCACGCACATCAACTTGTACGACGGCACCGTCGAGGGGCTGCGGCACACGTCACGGCCAGTGACTGCCGTCCAGTATCATCCGGAGGCGTCGCCCGGTCCGCACGACGCCGACTACCTGTTCGGACTCTTTCGCGACGCGATGGAGGCCCGGCGCTGACGACCGCACGACACCGGCACGCGGGAATGCTCGGACGGGCTCCTAGCTAGGAGCCGGTGATCGGCGAAGACCCATGCCCAAACGGACCGATTTGCACCGCATCCTGGTGATCGGCTCAGGCCCGATCGTGATCGGCCAGGCGTGCGAGTTCGATTACTCCGGCACGCAGGCCTGCAAGGCGCTGCGCGCCGAGGGGCTCGAAGTGATCCTGGTCAACAGTAACCCGGCGACGATCATGACCGATCCCGAGGTGGCCAATCGGACGTATGTCGAGCCGCTGACGCCAGATGTGATCCGGCAGATCATCGAGTGCGAACGTCCGGACGCGCTGCTGCCGACGGTTGGCGGCCAGACCGCGCTGAATCTGGCGGTCACACTCGGCGACGACGGGACGCTCGCCTCGCACGGCGTCGAGCTCATCGGCGCGTCGGTCGAAGCCATCAAGATGGCCGAGGATCGCCTGCAGTTCCGCGAGGCGATGCACGCGATTGGCGTCGCGGTGCCGGCGAGCACCTATGTGAAGTCGCTCGACGAGGCCATGACGGCGATCGAGGCGCTCGGCTTTCCGGCCATCATTCGGCCGTCCTTCACGCTCGGCGGGATCGGCGGTGGCATTGCCTACAACGTCGCGGAGTTGCGCGAAATAGCAGAGCGCGGCCTCGGACTGAGCCCCGTTGGCGAGATCTTGCTCGAGGAGTCCGTGATCGGCTGGAAGGAATTCGAGCTCGAGGTGATGCGCGATGCGGCCGACAACTTCGTCGTCGTCTGCTCGATCGAGAACGTCGATCCGATGGGGGTCCACACCGGCGACAGCCTGACGGTGGCGCCCGCGCTGACGCTGACGGACAAGGAGTACCAGCGGCTGCGCGACACCGCGCGCCGCATCATCCGCAAGGTCGGGGTCGAGACGGGCGGGTCCAATATTCAGTTTGCCGTCCATCCGGGCGACGGGCGGGTCGTGGCGATTGAGATGAATCCGCGCGTCTCGCGATCGTCAGCGCTTGCGTCGAAGGCGACCGGATTTCCGATCGCGAAAATCGCGGCGAAGCTGGCGCTTGGCTACCGGTTGGACGAGATTCCGAACGACATCACGCGTCTCACGCCGGCGTCGTTCGAGCCGACCATCGACTACGTGGTCGTGAAGATTCCGCGCTGGGTCTTCGAGAAGTTTCCGCAGGCCGATCCCACCTTGACGACCCAGATGAAGTCGGTGGGCGAGGTGATGGCCATTGGCCGGACGTTCAAGGAAGCCCTCCTCAAGGGGGTCCGCTCGCTTGAGCTCGGCCGGTCGGGCGGGCTCTTTCGGCAGAGCGGCCCCGAAGAGGACGATGCCGCGCTGCAACGGCAGTTGGCCGTGCCGACCGACCGCCGGCTCTGGGCCGTCTTCCGCGCGCTGCAGCGCGGTTGGTCGGTCGACCAGGTGCACGACCTCACCAAGATCGACCGCTGGTTCCTCTGCCAGTTCGGCGAGATCGTGGAGCTCGAGCGCGCGGCCGGGCTCGTCGGGCTCCGTGAGATGTCGGGGGAGCTCCTGCGGACCCTGAAGCGGGCCGGCTTCGGCGACGCCGACATCGCGGCCATCACCGAGGCCTCGGAGGAAGCGGTGTTCGAACGCCGGCGCGAGACGGGGCTCCGCCCCGCCTACAAGCGGATCGACACCTGCGCGGCGGAGTTCGAGTCGTTCACGCCATACATGTACGGGACCTACGAGCGTGAATGTGAAGCCGCCCCGACCGACCGACCGAAGATGGTCATTCTGGGCAGCGGACCGAACCGGATCGGCCAGGGGATCGAGTTCGACTACTGCTGCTGTCACGCCGCCTTCGCGCTTCGCGAGCAGGGGTTCGAGACCATCATGGTCAATTGCAATCCCGAGACGGTGTCGACCGACTACGATTCGGTCGATCGACTCTACTTCGAGCCGCTGACGTTCGAGGACGTCGTGGCGATCATCGAGCGCGAGCGAATGGGCGGCGGGGAGGTGTCGTGCCTGGTGCAGTTCGGTGGACAGACTCCGTTGAAGCTGGCCCTCCCGCTGCAGGCGGCCGGCGTCAAGATCCTCGGCACGTCACCCGATTCAATCGATTTGGCGGAAGACCGCGAGCGATTCTCGCACTTGCTCTGGGATCTCGGGATCTCGCAAGCGCCGAGCGGCATTGCCATGTCTCGCGAGCAGGCGCGCACCGTCGCGACCTCGATCGGCTTCCCGATCGTCGTCCGGCCGTCTTACGTGCTGGGCGGGCGCGCCATGGCGATTGTGTACGACCTGTCGGCGCTCGATCGGTACGTCACCGAGGCGGTGCAGGCCGCGCCCGAGCGGCCGGTGCTCATCGACAGGTTTCTCGAGGATGCGTTCGAGCTCGACGTCGATGCTGTTGCCGATGCGACCGGTGCCGTCGTCATCGGCGGCATCATGGAGCACATCGAGCAGGCGGGCATCCATTCGGGCGACAGCTCGTGCGTCGTGCCGCCCTACCTCGTGGCCGAGCGGCACCTGGCCGTGATTCGGGACTTCACACGTCGGATCGCGCGAGCGCTCAACGTCGTCGGGTTGATGAACATCCAGTTTGCCATCAAGGACGAGACGGTCTACGTGCTGGAAGTCAATCCGCGCGCATCGCGCACCGTGCCGTACTTGTCGAAGGCGACCGGTGTGCCGCTGGCCAAGGTGGCGGCGCGGGTCATGGCCGGGGCGACGCTCGCCGATCTCGAGCTCGTGGACGATCTCGAGGTGGCCGGCGTCTTCGTCAAGACGCCGGTATTCCCGTTCGTGCGGTTTCCGGGGGTCGATACGATCCTGGGGCCCGAGATGAAATCCACGGGCGAGGTGATGGGCGGCGCCGAGACGTTCGGGGCGGCGTTCGCCAAAGCGCAGCTCGCGGCCGGACAGCGCCTGCCCGATCGGGGGACCGCCTTCATCAGCGTCAACGACGACGACAAGGCGAATGTCGGACAGGTGGCCTCGGACCTGGCGGCGCTAGGGTTCACGATCGTCGCGTCACGTGGGACGGCGGCCTATCTGCGCGCGCACGGCCTCGATGTCGAGGTGGTCTTCAAAGTGAATGAGGGGCGCCCGCACATCGGCGATCGGATCCTCAACGGGCAGATCGACCTCATCATTAATACGCCCCTGGGGCGGGAGTCGTTCTTCGACGATCTCACCGTGCGGCGTGTGGCGACGATGCACGGCGTGCCGTGCATCACGACCCTGACCGGCGCGGCGGCCGCCGTCAGCGCCATCCGGGCGCTGCGGTCCGAGACCCTCGAGGTGCGGCCCCTCCAGGACTACCACGCGAAAATTGCGGCGAACGGCGTCTAGACCGATCGACGATTCTGCACTCCTGACGGGCTGACGGCCGGCCGCGTGCGAAACCGGTCGCGTTTCACATCCTCCCAAGCCCACGAATTTTGCAACGGGTGCGTTCGTGACTCACCCCTCGTCGCTGCTCGCGATTGCGGTGCTGGCCGGCGTGGTGATCGGCTCGTTGGCGCCGTTCCTCTGCGCCTGGACCGTGGTGCCAGCGATGGTCGCCGCCTGGATCGGGGTGGGGCTCGGGTTCACCAGGCGCTCCCGCGCGTTGGGGTCGATAGCGCTGACGATCGGCTTTGTCGCATTCGGGCTGTGGGCGGGCGCGCGTGAGGTGGGACGGGCCGAGGCGCCGCCGCTGAAACGCCTGTTCGATCGTCGGGCCGCCGAGGGGCGGGACGGCTCGCCGGTCGTGATCATCGGCCGCCTCCGACGTGATGCGGCGGAGACGCCGTACGGCGCGACGCTGAGCCTCGCGGTCGAGCAGGTGATCGAGGCGGGTCGTCCCAGACCCGCGCCCGGCGGCCTCCGGGTGAGCGTCGGGGGAACGCAGGTGCCGGCGCACGTCGCCGCATGGCGCGCCGGCCGTCGTCTGCGTCTGCCCGTCACGCTCCGCCGTCCGCAGCGCTATCTAAATCCAGGCGTGGCCGATCAGGAGCGGCGGTTTGCCCGGCGCGGGAGCGCCCTGCGCGGATCGGTCAAGAGCGCATTGGTCGTCGAGGTCGTCGAGTCGGGTACCCGCCCGGCTGAGTGGGCGGCCACGGCGCGAGCGTGGATTCGCCGGGCGATCGCCCGCGACGTGGGGCGCGTGAGCGCGCGGTCTGGTGGCATCGTGACCGCCATCCTGATCGGTGACCGGAGCGGGCTCGACCCGGAGACGCAGCGGCGGCTGCGCGAGGCCGGCACGTATCACGTCATCGCCATCTCGGGCGGGAACATCGCCATCCTGGGCGCGCTCGTCCTGGTTGCGCTCCGCGTGGTGCGTTGCAGCACGCGCGTAGCGAGCGTGGTGACCGCCGCGACGCTGGGCGGCTATGCCTATCTGGTCGGGTCGGACGCCTCAGTCATACGTGCCACGCTCGGGGCCGCGGTGTTCCTGGCGGCGCGGGCTGCGGACCACCGGCCGCCACCGTTGAACACGCTCGCGCTGGTGGCCGCCATCATGCTGGTCGCGACGCCGCTCACGATCTTCGACGCGGGCTTTGCGCTCACGTTCGGTGCGACTCTCGCGATTCTCATCGGGGTGCCTCGGATCTACGAGGTGTGGCGCCGGTGGATGTCCGACGCGACCGGCCGGGCGTGGGGCGGGGTGCGCGCGCTCGTGCTGCTGGGTGCCGCGACGGTGTGTGCGGAAGCTGCCCTCTTTCCGATCAGTGCCTACGCGTTCTCGCGAATCAGCGTCGCCGGACTCATCCTGAACTTTGCGGCGATTCCCTTGATGAGTGTCATTCAGGTGGCGGGAATGGTGGTGGTCGTCGTCTCGGCCGCCTGGCCCGCGCTGGCGGCACTGGCCGGGCTGGTGGCGCACGGGGCGGCGACCGGCCTCGTCGAGTCGGCGGCGCTCGTCGAGTGGATGCCGTGGACGAGTCAGCGGGTTCCTCCGCCTCCCGTGGCACTCATGGCCGTCTACTACGGCGGCTGGATCGTCTGGCTGTCCGCGCGCCGCATCCCGCGGCTCCGGTGGGCGGCGGCGGGCGTGACCGCGGCGGCGGGCGCGCTCGTCATCCTCGCTCCGGCCTGGCCGTCACCCGGTCCGGTTCCGCGGTGGCGGCCGGCGGACCTGCGCGTGACCTTCCTCGACGTGGGCCAGGGCGACGCGACCGTGGTGCAGTTGCCCGATCGGTCCAGCCTGCTGGTGGATGCCGGCGGTATTCCCGGAAGTACGTTCGACATGGGGGAGCGGGTCGTCGTGCCGGCGCTGTGGGCGCTGGGGCTCCGGCGTCTCGACTGGCTAGTTCTGAGCCACGGACACCCGGACCACCTCGGCGGCGCCGCCGCCGTGGTGCGCGATCTGAGGCCGCGAGAGATCTGGGAAGGGGTCCCGGTCGCCGGATACGCGCCGCTCGGCGAGCTGCGTCGGCTGGCGGCGGTTGAGCGCACGGCGTGGCGGACGGTGCAATCGGGCGACCGCGTCCGCGTGGGTGGTCTGGAGCTTCGTGTGTGGCATCCCCCGGCACCCGACTGGGAGCGGCCGCGCGTGCGTAACGACGACTCGGTGGTGCTCGAAATTCGCTGGGGAGACGTCTCGGTGCTGCTGCCCGGTGATATTGGCGCGGAGGTGGAGCGCGATCTCACGGCTGGCGCGGAGCCGGCTGCCCTGCAGGTCGTGAAGGTGCCGCATCACGGGAGCGCGGCCTCCAGCTCGGCCCGCTTCGTGGAGGCGTGGCGGCCGGACGTGGCGATCGTCAGCGCCGGGCGCGCCAACCGGTTCGGGCATCCGGCACCCGACGTGGTGCGCCGCTACCTCGACGCCGGTGCGGCGGTGTTCAACACGGCCGAGGAGGGAGCGATCACGCTGGTCACCGACGGCCACACGATCGACATTCGGACGATGAGTGGTCGCCAGCTGCGCCTGAAGGCCAACCGATAGGCTCTCGGCTCTCGGACGGAACCGTTGACGCCCAGCAGAGCTCACAGAGCTTACGTCCTGCCTTTCACATCCTGCCAGGTGGCTTCCAATTCCTCCAGCGCGGCCTGGCCGAGAGAGTGGCCACGGTCGGAAAGAAGGAGGATCGTGCGAGAGCCGAGAGCCAAAAGCCGAGAGCCTACGTCCTGTCCTTCACGTCCTGCCAGGCGGCTTCCATCTCCTCCGGCGTGGCGTCGCCCAGGGCGCGGCCACCGTCCTTCAGGCGCCGCTCGAGCTCATCGAACCGTTCGCAGAATTTCCGGTTGGCGCGCCTCAGTGCCGCTTCCGGCTCGATGCCGAGCTTGCGCGCCAGGTTGGCGATCGAGAAGAGCAGGTCACCCATTTCCTCCTCCTGGTACCCGGCCGTGCCGTCTTCCACGGCCTGCCGCAGCTCCGTCACCTCTTCCTCGATCTTGTCCACCACATCGGCGCCGGTCGGCCAATCGAACCCGACAGTCGACACGCGCGATCCGATCTCGTAGGCGCCCAGGAGCGACGGCAGCGTGGCGGGGACGCCGCCGAGGAGGCCGTCCGCGCGGCCGGCGCCGGCCCGTTCCGCAGCCTTGAGCTCCTCCCACCGCCCGCGCACCTCACCCGAGGTCGTAGGCCGAGTGCCCGCCACACGGTCGTCGGGGTCGCCGAAGACGTGCGGATGGCGCCGCACGAGCTTGGCGCTGATCGCGTCGAGGGCGTCGTCAATCGTGAAGTCGTTCGATTCCGCCGCGAGCTGCGACAAGAAGATCACCTGGAAGAGGAGATCGCCCAGCTCACCCTTTAGGTCGACGAGATCTTCGCGATCGAGCGCGTCCAGCACTTCGTAGGTCTCTTCCAGCACAAACGGGCGCAGGGTCGCGAGCGTCTGGACGCGATCCCACGGGCAGCCCTCGGGGCCTCGTAGCGTGCGCATGATCTCGACGAGCCGCTCGAAGCGGTCGCCGGTCGTGCGGGGAGGACGATCGGGCGGAGGCGTGGTGGGCTTGGGCATCGTCGATGCGCGGCGCCGGTCGCGTCGCCCGTCTATGCTAGCATCGCCGGATGGGCGCGCCGTTGGGAGCCGTGTCGTTCGACATGCTCGTCAGGTCGTTGGCGGCGTCGGCCGCCGTGCACTTCGGCGATGCTGCGAATCACGGGAGCGGCGCCCGGACGCCGCCGAACCTCCAGGCGGCGGCGCAGATGATCGACTTACTGGCGCTGCTCGAGGAGAAGACGCGGGGGAATCTCACCGACCCCGAGGTGCAGTGCCTGGCCGAGACGCTCCGCGCCGTGCGCGCCAGACTCGTAGAGGTCCGCCGCGCCGCCGCGCCGCCGCCCTGAATCACACCCCCCGCGAACGGACTTTTCACGGTGCGCATCACGTTCCTGGGGACAGGCACTTCAACCGGTGTGCCGGCGATTGGCTGCGACTGTGCCGTCTGCCGGTCAGACGATCCGCGCGACCGGCGCTGGCGACCGTCGATCTTCATCGAGCTGGCGAACGGCACGTCGGTCCTGGTGGACGCGGCCACCGACTTGCGAGCGCAGGCGCTCAGGTTCGGCGTGCGCCGAATTGACGCGATTCTCTTCACCCACAGCCATGCCGATCACGTGCTCGGCCTCGACGAGGTGCGGCGCTACAATCATCTTCAGCGAGCCACCATCCCGTGCTACGGCGACGCCCGTACGATCGTCGATGTTCGGCGCATGTTTGCGTACGTGTTCGAGCCGGCTGACCAGCCGGGCGGCGGGCTGCCGCAGCTGGCGACGTTCACGCTGGCCGGCTCGTTCTCGCTCGGCCACGCGACGTTCGTCCCGGTGCCGGTCTGGCACGGGAAGCGCTCGATTCTGGGGTTTCGGGTGGGCGCGTTCGCCTATCTGACCGACTGCAACGCCATTCCCGACGCGTCGTGGCCGCTGCTCGAGGGCGTCGACGTCCTCGTGATCGACGCGCTGCGTCGGCGGCCGCACTCGACGCATTTTTCGCTCGACCAAGCGGTCGATGCCGCCTCGCGGATCGGGCCGTCCCGGACCTACTTCACCCACATGTGCCACGACCTGCCGCATGCGGCCACCTGTGAGAGCCTGCCGGCGCACATGCAACTGGCATATGATGGCCTGAGGTTGGACCTGCCGGAGTGAGACCCTGCCGGTCGCAAGGCCGGCCCCGCCGGTCTTCCGTGCGCGATTCCCGTAGCCGTGGACATCATTCATTTTCCTGACGACGACTGTCCGGCGCAGTGGCGCCAGGGTGTCCTGGCGCTCGGAAACTTCGACGGGCTGCACCGGGGGCACGTGGCAATCGTGGAGTGCGTGCGACAGGCCGCCGACGAGCGGGGGACCATGCCGCTCGCGCTGACCTTCGATCCGCATCCGCCGCGGATCGTTCGTCCCGACAAGGCGCCCTCCTTGCTGATGACCCCGGCCCAGAAGCTGGAGGCGCTGGCGCGGGCCGGCATCGCGGGCGTCGCCGTGGTGCGGTTCACGCGCGAGCTGTCGCAGTGGGACCCCGAGCGGTTCGTGGCCGAGGTCCTGGTCGAGTGGCTGCAGGTGAGCGAAGTCTGGGTGGGGGCGAATTTTCTGTTCGGACGCGACCGCGGCGGGAACTTCTCGTTGCTGCGCGCCCTGGGCGGTCGGTGTGGATTTCGAACTGAGAAGATCGAGCCGGTGCGCTACAAGGAGTTCGTCGTCAGCAGTACGCGCGTCCGCCGCCTGGTGGCCGAGGGACGCGTGGACGAGGCCGGAGTCCTGCTCGGCCATCATTACTTTCTGGACGGCTCGGTCGTTCGCGGTGAGGGCCGGGGTCGGCAGATCGGCGTGCCGACCGCTAACATCCAGACCGACAATGAGCTCGTCCCCCTCGATGGCGTCTACGCCACGTTGGTCACGCTCGACGGGGTCGTGCATTCGGCCGTGACCAACGTCGGCGTCCGGCCCACCTTCGGCGAGGGTGAACGGGTCATCGAAACCCACGTGTTCGACCTTGCGGAGGACCTGTACGGGAGGACCTTCCGGCTGTCGTTCATCAGCCGCTTGCGAGGTGAGCGGCAGTTCGCCGACATCGAGGCGCTGCGCGCCCAAATCGACGCCGATTGCCGGCAGGCCAGGGATCTCTTCAGCCGGATTTCGCTGTAGAATTTTGCTGGGACAGGACATTAGCCGCGAAGACGCCATGGCCGAGTCCGAGAAACGTTCGCCATCCGTCACGCCACCGTTCGAGCTCAGGCTCTCCGGCGATCGGCGCTTTCACCGGATCGTCGGCGATCTCTACGCGCGCGCGGCGGAGCAGGTGGGCTACGGCGCCGAGGACGCGCGCGAGATCGGCCGGTCGATCGAGCGGGCCGTGCTGGGTATCATGGAGCACGGATTTCCCGATCAGGCCTGCGAGCACATCGACATCCGGTTCGCCATCAACGCGCACGTCATGAACGTCAGCCTGCGCTATCACGCCGGCGCGGGAGAGCCGGCGCCGGTGGCGGCCGTCGAGGTGGAGCGCGCCCTCGCCGAGCCCCGCGACGGCGAGGTGCCGCTGGACGTCATCCGCCGCGCGATGCCGGAGATCGAATTCGGACGCGACGGCGACATCGAGTATTGCCGGTTGTCCAGGAAGCTTCCCGGGACGGCCTGACACCGGTCGCGTCGCGCGCCAGCCGCATGCAGCTCTACAACACCCTGACACGCCGCCAGGAGCCGTTCGCCCCGGTGCGGGGGCGGCAGGTGCGGATGTACACCTGCGGCCTGACGGTCTACGCGAGAGGGCACATCGGAAACTTCCGCACATTCGTCTGCCTCGACGTGCTCCGTCGAGCTCTGAAGTACCTCGAGGGCTACGAGGTTCGGCAGGTGATGAACTACACCGATGTCGACGACCGCACGATTGTCGAGTCGCGGAAGGCCGGCGTGCCGCTGCGGGAGTACACCGATCAGTACATCACGGCGTTTCGGGAAGATGCGGCGCGGCTCGGCCTGGAATCGGTCGAAGAGACGCCGCGCGCGACCGACGAGGCGAACTTGGCGGCGATGACCGACATGATCCAGGCGCTGGAGCGGAACGGCCATACCTACCGGAGCGACGGATCGATCTATTTCAAGATCTCGACGCTGCCGCAGTACGGGCGGCTCGCGCGCCTCGACCACGAGGGCATCAAGCCGGGTGCGCGGATCGACTCGGACCGCTACGACAAGGAGAATGCCCGCGACTTTGTCCTCTGGAAGGCGACGAAGCCGGACGAGCCGACCTGGGATCTCGGGGTCGGGCCGGGGCGGCCGGGGTGGCACATCGAGTGCTCCGCGATGGCGCTCCGGTTGCTCGACGGACCGCCGATCGATATCCATGCCGGCGGGGTGGACCTCGTGTTCCCGCATCACGAGAACGAGATCGCGCAGAGTGAAGGCGCGACCGGCGCGCAGTTCTCGCGGTTCTGGGTGCACGTGGAGCATCTGCTGCTGGGCGAGGGCACGAAGATGTCGAAGTCGCTCGGCAACGTCTTTTCCGTCCAAGACGTGTTGGAGAAGGGCTTCCGTGCGTCGGCGCTCCGCTACGGGCTGCTCTCGGTGCACTACCGCAAGCAGTTGAAGTTTTCCTGGGACACCCTCGCGCAGGCGGACGAGGCGCTGACCCGCGTGATGGACTGTTTGGCGCGACTCGACGGCGTGACGCGCGACGGCGCGCACGCAGAGTTGATCCGGAAGGTGGATACGGCGCGCGCGGGTTTCGGCGAGATGATGGCGTCCGACCTCAACACGCCGGGCGCGCTCGGCGTGATGTTCGAGCTGGTGCGCGCGGTCAACGCCGCCGTCGATGCCGGTGGGATCGGGCGGGCGGACGTCGGCGCGATTCGGGCGGCGTTCGACTTCTTCGACCAGATGCTCGGCGTCATCGTCCTCCGGCGAGCGGAGGACGCGGCGCCGCCGGTGCCGGTCGAGGAAATCGATCGCCTCATCGGGGAGCGGCGCGCGGCCCGCAGCCGGCGCGAGTTCGCCGAAGCCGATCGCATCCGAGACGAGTTGGCGGGGCGGGGCATCATCCTCGAGGACGGTGCCGCCGGCACCCGCTGGAAACGCAAGTGATCAAGGAGCGCCCCCAACTTCTAACTTCTAACTTCTAACTCCTAACGTCATGACCGGCCCCAATATCAAGACCGCACTCCCTGGCCCGAAGGCGACGGCGCTCATCGATCGCGACGCGACGGTCGTGTCGCCCTCCTACACGCGCGCCTACCCGCTCGTGATGGCACGCGGCGAGGGGGCACTGGTCGAGGATGTCGACGGCAATATTTTCTTGGACTGCGCCGCCGGCATCGCGGTGAACTCGACGGGCCACTCACACCCGGACGTGGTCCGCGCCATCGTCGACCAGGCGCAGCGGTTCCTGCACATGTCGGGGACCGACTTCTACTACGAGCCGCAGGTGCGGCTGGCCGAGGAGATGGCGTCGATCGTGCCCATTCCCGGTCCGGTCAAGTCGTTCTTCGGCAACTCCGGTGCCGAGGCGATCGAGGCGGCGATCAAGCTCGTGCGCCACGCGACCGGCCGGCAGAACGTCATCGCGTTTCTCGGTTCGTTCCACGGGCGAACGCTCGGCGCGGTCGCGCTGACGGCGAGCAAGGCGATCCAGCGAACAGGCTTCGGACCGCTCACGCCGGGCGTCTATCACGCGCCGTACGCCGACTGCTATCGATGTCCGCTGAAGTTGCGGCCCGAGACGTGCGCGGCCGAGTGTCTCGACTTCATCGAGGATCAGATTCTGCTGCATCTCGTCTCGCCCGACGAGGTGGCGGCAATCGTCGTCGAGCCGATTCAGGGGGAAGGCGGTTACATCGTGCCGCCGACGCAGTTCCTGCAGCGGCTGCGCGCGCTGACCTCCCGGTACGGGATGCTGCTCGTGGCCGACGAAGTGCAATCGGGGATGGGCCGGACCGGGCGCATGTTCGCCTGCGAGCACTTCGATCTCGAGGCGGATGTCGTCACGGTGGCGAAGGGCGTCGCCTCCGGGATGCCGCTCGGCGTGACCTCGGCGCGGGCCGACGTCATGCGCTGGCCCCCGGGATCGCACGCAAGCACGTTCGGGGGCAACCCGGTCTGTTCCGCCGCCGCGCTCGCGACGATCACGCTGCTGCGCGATCAGTTGATCGCCAATGCCGCCGCGGTCGGTGCGCACCTGATGGCCGGCTTGCGTGACCTGGCCGATCGCCACCGGCTGATCGGCGACGTCCGCGGCAAGGGTCTCATGATTGGCGTGGAGCTGGTGCGCGACCGCGAGACCAAGGAGCGGGCGATCGCCGAGCGCGAGGCGGTCGTCGAGGCGGCGTTCCGCCGGGGCGTCCTGCTGCTCGGCGCCGGGCCGAACGCCATCCGGTTCTCGCCGCCGCTGGTGCTCACCCAGGCGCAGGCCGACATCGCACTGTCGGTGTTCGATGAAGCGCTGAGCGAGGTGGAGCGGGCCGAGTAGATTTCTCCCTCTCCCTCCGGGAGAAGGTTGGGGTGAGGGCGAAGACGATCGCCCTCCCCGTCCCCCTCTCCCTCTGGGAGAGGGTTGGGGTGAGGGGCGAAGACGATCGCCCTCCCCGTCCTCCCTCTCCCTCCGGGAGAGGGTTGGGGTGAGAGACGAAGACGATCGCCCTCCCCGTCCCCCTCTCCCTCTGGGAGAGGGTTGGGGTGAGGGCGCCACCCGGCGCGGGCTTTGCACCTGGCGGAGCGTGCATCGTCATCATCTCGGGAAACGGGGCGAGGATCTGGCGTGCCGGGCGCTGCGGCGCCGGGGGTACGAGATTTTCGATCGCCGTTATCGCACGCGCATAGGCGAATTGGACATCGTCGCGCGGGACGGCGACACGCTGGTCTTCATCGAGGTCAAGACGCGGGCGACCGAGTCGTTCGGCTCGGCCTTCGAAGCGATCACCAGGTCAAAGCGGCGCGTCATCGTCCAAATGGCCTGCGACTACATGACCAGGCGACGGAACTGGAACGGTCCGTGCCGCTTCGACGTCGTGGCCGTCACGATTCCGGACGCCGGGCGGCCCACGATCAGCATCGTCACCGGCGCGTTCGGCGCGCAACTCGACGAGGCGTGAGGCGCGGCTCGTGCGCCGTCTTGAAGGGCTCCGGACGGCTATGCTAAGGTGGCAAGGTTCGGCTGGGTGAGCGGGAGTAACTCAGTGGTAGAGTGCGACCTTGCCAAGGTCGAAGTCGCGGGTTCGAATCCCGTTTCCCGCTCCATTCTCTTCCACATTCCCATCGGCGCCGTCGCCAAGTGGTAAGGCAGAGGTCTGCAAAACCTCCATCCCCGGTTCAAATCCGGGCGGCGCCTCCAATTCTTTCAACAACTTAGCGTGCTCCGAATCGGACACTGTGCCGGTTTGGGACGCTACTATGCCCAAACTATGCCCAAATGCTTCCAGCCGTGTAGCGGCCGCTCGTAGATCACCGTCGCTCACGATGTTGTAGCGCTCGAAGACCGAACGGGTCTTGTGACCCGTCATCTGCATCGCGACACGCTCGGGGATGCCCGCGCGGACCAGGTTGCGAACCGCCGTTCGGCGCAGGTCGTGCGGGATGCGTGCGGGACAGCCGGCCTTTGTACAGGCCGTCGTCCAGGCTTTCCTGAAGCTCCTGATAGGCTCGCACGCGGCCCTCGGAGTTCTTGGTCGAAGTTTCCGGCGGCGACCGTTCCGATGGAAGACCCAGGGATAGATCTTGCCCTTCGATTGGCTCAGAGCCCGTGTGAGGTGCCACTGAGCCTCGAGTAGGGTCCGAAGGCCCAATGTCATCGGGAATACGCGGCCCTCGGAGTTCTTGGTCGTGCCGGGATCGAGGCGGACTTCGCCGGCGGAGAAATCAACGTTCCGCCACTGGAGCGTAAGAACCTCGCTCGGGATCCGCCAGCCGGTGATGTACGCGAACGTCACGACTGACCGGAGAGGGGCAGCGAGGTGGCTGATCACATCCTCGAACTGGTGCTTCTCGAAGAACCCGCGACGGACGTTGTGTTCCTGCAGCAGGGGGATATGTGGCTTGTGGAGCAGCTTTCCGGCCTGAATGGCCAAACTGAACATCCGTTTCAGGATGGTGAGTTCGCGGTTGATCTCCGCGTTCGAGACCTGACGCAACCGCGGTGGATCTCCACGGCGCAGTGGTTTCAACTCAATCGGCGTCGCCTGACGGTGAGCGATATATGTGCGAACATCGGCGGTTGTCATTGAAGCCATCCGCCTCCCGCCGAAGAACGGTTCCAGATGTTTTCTGATCCTTCTCTCGACGACCGCCAGCGAACGCTTGCCGTTCACCTTGTAGTCAGTCACCACATCGGCCGCCGCTTCCTCGAACCGGAGTCTCCCGACCCTGGGCGTAATCGGCACACCGCGCTCGATGTCGCCCTCCCGGAGTCGCAGCAGTCTCTTCGCTATCGATTCCTTCGGGCTGCCTGAGCTCTCTCTGAAGACCCGGCCGCTCCGGTAGTACTTGATCCAGTAGTTCGCAGACTGTTTCTGCTTGTAGATGCTTCCCATCACTTGCCGCCCTTCTTCTGCTGAACGCGGCGCTCACGGACTTCTGGCGGCAACTCGACTCTCGCGTTCTCGAGCCAATCGGTAATGGCACGGCGGAGCTGCTCAGCTTCGGGGATGCCGTCCCGGTCCTTCACGGTTTTCAGTGCAGCATCCTGCCATCTGTCGATCCAGAAGGTCACACGCCTGCGCTCAGGCATATACAGCATTATACAGGAATTCCTGTATACCAGACACAATAATCCTCTTGGCGCGATACGAGAGATGTAACCGCTGTTTGAGCATGTGTTTGCCGCCACCAACGAAGGGCGTATGCTCAGTTCCTCACCGGCCCAACCGCCCCTGAGGAAGACCGAAGAGGAGCGAGAACTTACAGGTGACGAACCTAAAGCCAAACCTCATCGTGAAGGGCTCGATTCTCCCGGAACCGATCAAGATTATTGCGATCGTCCCGATGGGCGACTCGCTCAAGCTCATCGGTGAGGGGCTTGCGTCCGGAAAAGTCCACCAGCCCGTTCTCACGAAGGAGCAGCTCGCCGAGCTCGAGGTGGCCCCTGACAAGCCACCCTTTGACGGCGACTCTGGGCGCTTTCGTCTTGGAATCGAGGCTATGCGCCTTGCTCTCGCGTACGAATACGACCCCTACTTCAGCCTTTCCATTGCCCGCATTGACCCGTTGCCGCACCAGCTTGAGGCAGTCTACGAGTACTTTCTTCGACTGCCAGAGATATAACCGAAAGTTGTGTTTGAGGTTTTGAACAGGCGGCGTACCCTGGGTGTTGCTAACGCACCCCCCTCACCCGAAGGGCAAGGAGGTACGCCACCATGCCGGAGCCTAACGAAAAGCTGGTCCAGTTCCCACAAGAATCGTCCCGAGATGTCCTGACCGAGGTGCTGCACCGCGGAGCGCAACAGATGTTGCTGACGGCGATCGAGGCCGAGGTGGACGACTACCTTGCGGCCCGGGCGGCGACGATGGACGCGGCCGGGCGCCGGCGCGTCGTTCGCAACGGCCACTTGCCCACTCGGGCGATTCAAACGCCGCTCGGGGACGTGCGCGTGCAGCAGCCCCGGGTCCGGGACCGTCGGCCCGTAGGCGAACGGGAGACGTTCCGGTCGGCGATCCTGCCGCCCTACCTGCGAAAGACGACCAGCTTGGAAGAACTGTACCCGTGGCTCTATCTCAAGGGCATCAGCACGGGAGACTTCAGCGAGGCCTTGCAGGCGCTGTTGGGGCCCGACGCGCGGGGGTTGTCGGCGACGACGATCACGCGGCTCAAGGCGGTGTGGGAGCAGGACTACCGCGGGTGGTCGCAGCGGTCCCTCGCCGGCCGGCGCTATGCCTATGTTTGGGCGGACGGGGTGTACTTCAACGTCCGCCTCGAGGACACGGACAACAAGCGGCAGTGCATTTTGGTGCTGATGGGCGCCACGCGGGAGGGGCAGAAGGAGCTGATCGCGATCACCGATGGCTACCGCGAGAGCGAGCAGTCGTGGCGCGAGCTGCTGCTGGACGTCCGGGCGCGCGGGCTCGCGATCGACCCGGAACTCGCCGTCGGCGACGGGGGCCTCGGATTCTGGGGCGCCGTGCGGAAAGTGTTCCCGAAGACCCGCGAACAGCGGTGTTGGGTGCACAAGACGATGAACGTGCTGAACAAGCTGCCGAAGGGCGTGCAGCCCAAGGCGAAGGCGATGCTGCACGACATCTGGATGGCGGAGACGACGTCCAGCGCCAACCAGGCGTTCGACTTGTTCGTGGCCACGTTTCACGCGAAGTTTCCGGCGGCGACCGCCTGCCTGGCGAAAGACCGGGACGTGCTGCTGACCTTTTACGAGTTCCCCGCCGAGCACTGGATTCACATCCGGACCACCAATCCGGTCGAGTCGACGTTCGCCACCGTCCGGCTCCGCACGCGCAAGACGAAGGGCGCGGGCAGCCGCCTGGCGTGCTTGACGATGGTGTTCAAGCTGGCGATGGCCGCACAGAAGACCTGGAGAGCGTTGAATGGGTGTCAACTGATCGCCGATGTCATCGACGGTGTGCCCTTCGTCGATGGCGTCCGAAAGGAAGCCGCCTGATCATGCCGCATACACAACATTTGGCAATATCCCCGACTGCCACGCATCCGGTTTCTCCTGGCCGACGACCCAGGTGCTGGCAAGACGATCATGGCCGGCCTTCTCATCAAGGAGCTCAAGGTTCGCGGCATTGTCCGTCGCATTCTCATCGTTACTCCCGCCAACCTCGGTTTCCAGTGGCAGCGCGAACTGAAGGATAAGTTCCGAGAGAACTTCAAAATAGTCCGTGGTGACATCCTTCGTGCAAACTACGGCGCCAACCCCTGGCAGGAAATCGACCAGTGCATCACCTCGATCTCCTGGGTCTCTCGCATCGAAGATGCAAACGAAAGCCTTATGAGAAGTCGCTGGGACCTCATCATTGTCGATGAGGCCCACAAAATGAGTGCCTCGAGCGAGGAGAAGAAGACGCTCGCGTACCGCCTTGGTGAGGAGCTTTCGAAGCTAACAGACCATTACCTTCTGATGACAGCCACACCGCACAAAGGGGACCCAGACCACTTCAGTCTCTTCCTCCGTCTCTTGGACCCAGACGTCTATGGCCACGTAAGCAGCCTCAAGCTCGCCATGAACAATCGCTCCGCTCCGTTTTATCTCCGGCGAGTGAAGGAAGCCCTCGTCACGTTCCCTGACCCAGACACGGGCGAAGTGAAGCAGCTCTTCACCAAGAGAATAGTGAAAACCGTTCCCTTTCAGATCGACGACGAGGAGCTTGACTTCTACGACGCACTAACGCGTTACGTCGAAGATCAATCGATCAAGGCGTCTCAGGAGGTCTCCGCTCGAGGCCGAGCTCTCGGGTTCACCATGGCGATGCTTCAGAGACGGTTCGCCTCGAGCATCTACGCCGTCCGCCGCAGCCTCGAACGCATGAAAGCGAAGCGCGAGAAGATTCTCGAAGACCCTACGGCGTACCGCGAAGGGCAGATCCGCAAGCGCGTGCCCGACGATTTCGAGGACCTCCCGGACGACGAGCAGCAGACAATTCTCGACGACCTCGAGGAAGTTGTCGCATCGGTTGATCCACACGACCTTCGTGAGGAGATCCTTGAGCTCACGAAGCTCATCGACCAGGCGCGTGCCCTCGAGGAGCGAGAAATCGAGACAAAGCTCACGAAACTCCGCGAGGTCATTACCGAAGAGGGCATCTTCAAGAACGCTGAGATGAAACTCCTTCTCTTCACCGAGCACAAAGACACGCTCGATTTCCTTGCCGGCGATGGTCGCGACGGTCGCCCACTCGGAAAGCTTCGGGAGTGGGGGCTGAACATTGCTCAGATCCACGGAAGCATGAAGATCGGGGACCGCGACACTCCAGGCACCCGGATCTATGCCGAGCGGGAGTTCCGCGAGGAGAGCCAGGTCCTTGTTGCTACCGAGGCTGCTGGCGAGGGCATCAACCTCCAGTTCTGCTGGTACATGATCAACTACGACATCCCGTGGAACCCAAACCGGCTCGAGCAACGCATGGGCCGGATCCACCGTTACGGCCAAGAGAAAGACTGCCTAATCACGAACTTCGTCAGCACAAACACCCGCGAAGGACGCGTGCTGGACAAACTGTTCGAGCGCATCGAACAAATCGAACGAGACCTCGATCCGGACCGAACGGGCAAGGTGTTCAATGTCATCGGAGAAATGTTCCCGTCCAATCAACTCGAGCGGATGCTGAGGGAAATGTATGCGCGAAACCTAACCGAGGACGTTATCAAGGACCGGATCGTTACGGAGGTCGACACCGAACGGCTCCGTCACATCACAGAATCGACACTCGAAGGCCTTGCGCAGCGCGAACTCAATCTCTCGGCCATTATCGGAAAATCTGAAGAAGCAAAGGAACGCCGCCTCGTTCCGGAAGTGATCGAGGACTTCTTCCTTGGAGCATCACCGGTAGCAGGAATCTCACCGAAGCCAGATAGAAAGCAAGGTCACGCCTACCGCGTAGGACGTGTTCCGCGCATTCTCATGCCGTATGGTGACAAGCTGGAGCCGCGCTTCGGTCGCCTGGGACGGGAGTACAAGCGCATTGCCTTCGACAAGCAGCTCCTCGCTGCGGACCCGACACTTGAATGGGTGACCCCGGGTCACCCGCTCTTTGAATCAGTCCGAGCGCTTGTGGAAGACGAAACCCGGAAGGACCTCCAGCGAGGCGCCCTATTCTACGACCTTCACCGAGAATCGCCGGCGCGGCTCGATGTGTTCTCGGGCGAGATCCGTGACGGAAAAGGCCACACCCTCCACAAGCGGCTCTTCGTAATCGAGTCCACACAAGACGGCAGTCTTCTGGTTCGGCAGCCCACCGTTTTCCTGGACCTTGCTTTGGCTCCGGCCGGCACCGCGGCTCCAGACGGAGACGAGTTACCCGGCCGCGAGAAAGCGGAGACCATTCTCTACCAGGAAGCTCTTATTCCGATTCTTGACGCCGAGCAAGCCAGGCGGGAAAAAGAGGTCGCGACCATTTCTGAGCACCTGGAGCTGAGCCTCAATACCATCATCGACCGCGTCCAGATTCAATTCTCCTTGCTCATAGAGCAAAAGGAATCAGGCTCTCAAGAGGCGGGTCTCGACGGTCGCATGAAGATGGCTGAGGACCGCCTCGACGAGTTGAACAGCCGCCTCGACCAGCGCCGCAGTGAGCTCCAGAAGGAGAAGGAATGCTCCATCTCCAACATCCAGCACCTCGGCAGCGCCTGGGTTCTTTCTCATCCGGAACGGAAGACGCCCGCCGGCCGAAAAATGGTGAATGACCCCGAGATTGAGAAGATCGCGGTTCGCGCTGTCACCGAGTACGAAGAGGCCCGCGGTTGGAAGGTTCAGAGTGTGGAGCAAGAGAACCGCGGGTTTGACCTCATCTCACGAAAGCCTCATCCCGAAGACCCGGAGACCGCCATCGGTGTCCGCTTCATCGAGGTCAAAGGCCGATCACACGTCGACGAGATCGCGCTCACGACAAACGAGTACAAGACCGCCGAGCGGCTCAAAGAAGACTATTGGCTTTATGTTGTCTTTAATTGCGCCGACAACCCCGAAGTCCACGTGGTCCAGGACCCCGCACGGCTCGGATGGAAGCCAGTGAGAGCCGTGGAGCACTACCACGTTGGTGCGAACGAGATCCTCAAGTCGGTGGTCCGCGGTGGCTAGATATTGCAAGCGGCTCATTGAGGTTGATCTGCCTATTCGCCGGATCTCTGCGCACGCGCGCCGGGAGAAGAGCATCCGGCACGGTCACATCTCAACGCTGCACATTTGGTGGGCTCGGCGGCCGCTTGCAGCGTGTCGAGCCGTGGTCTCTGCGGCCCTCTGGCCGGATCCAGCGGACCCCCTGTGCCCCGATGCTTTTCGGCAAGTGGCTCGGAGCTGCATGAAAGACTGGGCGACGACGCAACTTAACCTTGCCAGCGCCGAAACCGCCCCGAGATTTGTCAGAATCCAGAAGTCTCCCGATGTTCTGGACGACAATCTTTGGCTTCGTCGAGCTTTGCTGGATTTCATAGGAGATTTCGCCAATTGGAGTAATGCAACGCGTCATGAATACCTTGATGCGGCTCGAGCGCTAACCGAGGCGGCCCACAAGGCCTTGTCTGGTAGCGGCAGCGGCCCATTGGTCGTCGACCCTTTCGCGGGGGGTGGAGCGATACCACTAGAAGCTCTCCGCGTCGGTGCACATTCCTTCGCCTCCGATCTAAACCCCATCGCAGTCCTCCTTAACCGGGTAGTCCTTGAGTACATCCCCCGATACGGAACCGTACTCGCAGACAGCGTTAAGCAGTGGGGAGCAACCATCCAAGAACGCGTGAACCGAGAACTCGCCCGGCTATACCCAAGAGACGAAGACGGGTCTACTCCCATTGCTTATCTATGGGCTCGCACTGCACAGTGTGAGGCGCCTGCATGCGGCGCGCGGTTCCCTTTAATCCGCACCCCCTTGCTAGCACGCCGCCGCGATTGCCAAATATCTTTGCGCCTTGGCTTGAATAACTCTCGTGAAGTTCGTCCAATAAGTATCGAAACAGACGCCTTGACAACAACCGTTGGCGCAGGTTCCTTGCGGCGGGGATCTGCCACCTGCCCCGAATGTGGGTACACGATTCCAGCAAAGCGTGTGCGCGCTCAGTTTAAGGGCACGCGGGGTGGTGCAGACAATGCCTTCCTTCTCGCCGTTGTTATTCAATCGATGGACGGCGCGCGATCCTACCGTCTACCCAACTCTCGGGACGCAGCGACGGTAGGCGAGGCAAGGGTATTGCGGGAGAAACTCGCCAGCCAGATGCTCGATAATGGTCTGAGTAAGATACCCGATGAAACGCTCCCGTATCTCCGGAGCATCTTCAATATCAATCTCTTGGATGTTCATGCGTGGGGCGATCTGTTCACGTCACGACAAGCCGTTACATTAGTGGCCCTGTACGAGGCGCTGCACCGAATGATCCGCGAGAAGGCGGACTGCGAACCAGGCCTTCTGAGGGCGGTGGCGACACTGTTGGGGTTCGCGATTGATCGCCAAGCGGATTACTCCACCGCCATCTGCACTTGGGTGCAGAGCGGCGAGTTTATTGGGCATAACTTCGCTCAAGGGCAGTCACTCCCCATCAAATGGGATTTTGCAGAGACGTGTCCGTTTGGTCCCGGCCCTGGCAATTGGCTCGGCGCCATCGGATGGATAGCACGAGTAGTCGAGCATATCTCGCAATCGCGATTGGAGCCGGGCCAAGCAGAAATGATGTCAGCCACTCAACATACGCTGCCCGACGATTCCGCGGACGCCGTTGTGACAGACCCCCCCTATTACGATTCCGTGCCCTACGCAGACTTGTCTGATTTCTTCTTTGTCTGGCTCAAACGGAGCCTTGGCAAATGCCACCCCGATCTATTGGGACAATTACGACTAAGCCCGAAAGAAGACGAGATCGTCCAGCTTGCGGAACGGAACAAGGACTATACCTACAAGACGAAGGAGCGCTTCGAGAGCCTTATGACAGAGGCAATGTCGGAGGCCCGGCGAATAACAACGCCCTCAGGAATCGGCGTCTTCGTCTTTGCCCACAAGGCTACGAATGCTTGGGAAGCAATGCTGACTGCGACGCTAGCAGCCCGTGGTGGAAGGGCTCATTTGGAGATTGACGCTGGCGTACTCGGCCCGCGCGGTCGCTTCGCCGGCGACGGGTGAACGACGTGGATCAGGCGTCCAGAGGCGCGCCGGAACGGTCCAGAGCCGCCACACGAGCTCGATGAACGTGGTGATCACGGCCAGGCGGCCCTGCAGGCCCCGTGGCGTGCCGACGCCGATCAGCCGACGCATGAGCAGACCCAAGTTGAAGCCACCGGTGTGGACGAGCACGCGCTTCAGGATGTTGGTGTGCCCCCGCAGATGAACACGCCGCAGCGCGCCCGTCTCGTACAGATGCGCAAAGGGGCGTTCCAGCCGTTCACCGCGTTGGCGCAAGAGTCGTTGGCCCCGGGCCCCGCGGAGGCGTCGGCGGTTCCGATAGACCGCGTCGCGGGCCGTGGTCTTGCCGCGCCAGGTCCGCCGCCCGCGATCGGGTTCCGAAAGGTAGGCGCGCACGCCGACCGCCTCCAGGTCCACCAAGATCTGATTGCTGTGATACCCCTTGTCGCCGACCAGCTCGCGCACGGTGTCAGCCGCTGGTTGCACCGTCTCGATCTGCTCCGCGGCCGTGATGAGGGTCTCGACCAGGGTCGTCGTGTCCCCGGCATTTGCCGGCTGCACCGTCACCCCGACGATGGCCCCGGTGTCGAGATCCACCGCATGCTCGGCTTTGTGGGCCAGGTGCGTCCGGCCATCTTTCATCTTGGTGATTTTCGCGTCGGGATCGTGCGGATGCGTCCAGTCGTCGTTCGAGCCCTTCTTGCGTCGCGTGCGATCCAGGCGCGCCAAGTCCGCGCGCGTCGGTGTCGCAATCCCCGAGGCCTGGGCGAGCTTCGTCAAGAACGCCTGATACGTGTCCCCCGTGTCGCGGCGCACGATACTCCGCAAGGCCGCGTTGGCTTCGAGCGTCGTCGCATCGATCCCGATCGTCTGTCCCGTGACCAAGCCGCCGTCGGCCAGCCGCTGCAGAATCCACGTGAACACCGCCGTGTGCATCTCCAGATCGATCAACCGCCGCGTGCGCGAGATCGTCGAGTGGTCGGGCGCGGGGTCGTGCAGCTCCAGATGCAAGAAGCTGCGCACGCTCAGCGAGTCCGCCGCCCGCCACGCCATCGCGCGCTCCGAATCGAGGCCTTCGAAGTAGCCGAGCAACAGCAGCCGGAAGTACCGCCCCGGCGCCAGACTCGGCCGGCCCAGGACCGGCGCGTAGAACGGGGCGCACTGCGCCTCGACAAACGCATCGAAGCCCGCGTCATCGAGGAGGCGATTCAACCGCCGATAAAACGGATGCGCCGAGCTGCGCGGCAGGTCGCTCGCCGGAATCCACATCGACGCTTGCCGTGCCAGGCGACGTCGTTTACCCATGGCCATGCGTGTCAGTGTAGTACGGGGGATCGATCGTGTCGATCCTTAATGCGGACTTTCACCACGGGCTGCTAGACGCTGGCTGGACGGTGACCGCATCGTGGCCGATCGATACTGAAATGGGGGCGCGGCTTCGTGCAAGAAACTCCGCGGTTCTTGCCTCTTCCGTGCACTTAGTCTGCCGCCCACGAGAGAACGAGGACGGAAGCCTCAAAGACGACGTCATTGGTGATTGGCGAGCCATTCTGGCGGAATTGCCCGTCCGAATTCACCAGTGGCTACCCCGCCTGGCGGATGAGGGGGTGGTCGGGGCGGATGCGATCTTCGCCTGCCTCGGCCCAGCGCTAGAGATCTTCTCTCGCTACTCAGCCGTTGAGAAGCCCAGTGGCACTCGCGTAGAGCTTCGAGAATACCTCGAAGAAGTATGGGCCGCTGTATCTCGCGAAGCCCTTAGCATGATCTTCAAAGGTGCCGATGCATCGGGATTTGAAGAAGACGCGCGTCTCACGGCGATGTGGCTGTGGACCCTCCACACGACGGCGAATGGCAAGGCGGAAGTCGAAAGCGATGAAAAGAGAAAGGTGCTGCGTGGCTATGGCCTTGAATACGATGCCGCCCGAAAGCTAGCGCAGGGCCTTGGGGTTCACCTGGACGACTTGCACCACCTCGTTGAGGTTAAGGGGGATACGGCAACGCTCCTTTCTGCGGCCGCTCGCACGAAATACCTCTTTGGCTCCACGAGCCCATCGGGTCCCAAGAGACGTCCAAAGAAGAAGCAACAGCTTGCGCTGAACTTCACACAAGAAATCGAAACACTTGAGGAGGAGAACGCCGATTGGGCGGGAGAGTTCTCTTCGCGTCCAGAGCCCACCGTGCTCGACCGAGTCCATCAGGCCATGATTCTCTTCGGTGCCAGTCGAGGCGAGGCACTTCGACGGCTTATTGTCGATGAAGGTGTCGGCGGCAACCCACTCTTCTGGCGGTTAGCACAGGCTCTCACTGCTCTATACCCGGGCGCCACCGAAGAAAAGCGCTGGATCGACGGAGTGCTAGCCCGCAAGAAGGGCTTGGGATTCTAAGGAGTCACCGCATGGCAAAAATACTGCCTTGGTACAAAGTTGTTACGCCGCGAGAGGATCTCCGCGAGGGGAGGCCGCTTGATGCCTCTGAGTTCGCCGTGCACCTTGGCCAGGTTCGAGACGGCCAGGGAAACCAGGACTACTACAATCCGCAGCGGTTCTTCGAGCGGACATTCCTCACTAAGAACCTCACAGATATCGCTGCCGAGGTAATCAGCCGACTGTCCGGGAACACTACGGCTATCTCGGCCGTCTTCAACATGGCGACACAGTTCGGCGGCGGGAAGACCCACACCCTAGCGCTCCTTTACCATCTCGCCGAGAACGGCCCGAAGGCCGCGAAGTGGCCCGGCGTCTCTCAAATCCTAGACAAAGCAGGGCTGGGCGAAGTCCCGACGGCAGCGACAGCGGTGTTCGTCGGCTCAGAGTTCGACTCCATCAAGGGTCGTGGTGGAGACGACGGGACACCGCTTCGGAAGACACCTTGGGGGGAAATCGCGTTCCAGATTGGCGGCAAGGAGGCCTTCCAAGGCCTTCCAAAGCGTCCGTGGGCACGAAGAAACCATGACCGCCCCCGGGGGCGACGTCATCCGAGCGATGCTTCCTGCCGGCCAGCCCGTCCTCATCCTCGTTGACGAGCTCCTCAACTACATCGGGCGTACTCGAAAATCGGGTCTTGCGGGGCAGCTCTACACATTCATGCACAACCTCTCTGAAGTTGCCCGGAGCACAGCCGGAGTCGTTCTCGTCGCGTCAATACCTGCCTCTGAGCTTGAGATGAGTGCCGACGACCAATCTGACTATGAACGATTCAAGAAACTCCTCGACAGAGTTGGAAAAGCAATCGTGATGTCCGCGCAGACCGAGACCTCAGAGATCATCCGTAGGCGTCTCTTTGAGTGGGACCCTCGCGCGGTCTCTGGCAGTGGCCGAGTTCTGCTGCCCAAGGCAGCTGCCGAAACGTGCGCTGACTATGCGACGTGGCTACAGGAGAACAAACCTCAGATTCCGAGCTGGTTTCCTACAGACCACGCAAGAGCCACTTTCGAGACGACGTATCCGTTCCATCCGATGGTGCTCTCAGTCTTCGAACGAAAATGGCAGGAACTCCCGCGGTTCCAACGCACGCGAGGTGTTCTTCGGCTCCTCGCTCTTTGGGTCTCAAACGCTTACAGAAAGGGATTTGAAGGAGCCCATAGGGATCCGCTCATTGAGCCAGGAACCGCCCCCCTCGAAGATCCGCTCTTCCGTACAGCGGTCTTTGAGCAGCTCGGAGCCGAACTCCTTGAAGGAGCTGTGACGACTGATATCTCCGGCAAGAAGGATTCTCACGCCATCCGACTCGACGAGGAAGCCGTCGACACCATAAGAAAGGCCCGCATTCACCAGAAAGTGGCTACGACCATTTTCTTTGAGTCCAACGGTGGCCAGACGCGAAACGAAGCTACCGTTCCAGAGGTCCGGCTTGCCGTCGGGGGCCCCGCCGTTGACCTGGGAAACATCGAGACCGCCCTCGAGTCACTCACAGACTCCTGCTACTACCTTACGTCAGAGCGGAATCGGTACTACTTCAGTCTCAAGGAAAACCTCAACAAGCGCTTTGCCGATCGACGCGCAAGCATCAGCGACGACGCGATCGATGCTGAGGTAAAGGAAAACATTCAAAAAGTGTTTCCTGCCACAGACGGCCTCGATCGCAGATTCTTTCCCGACAAGAGCGCGCAGATTCCCGACGTTCCCGCGATCACCTTGGTTGTGATGGACCCCGAGCACGCTCTGCAGGAGGACCAGAAGGTTCGGGAACTCATCGAAGCCATGACTCGCGAATATGGTAAGTCTGCCCGCACCTACAAAAGCGGGCTCATTTGGGTTGTCCCCGACTCTGGAGGACCGCTCCAAGAGGCAGCCCGAAAGTACCTTGCCTGGGAAGACATCCGAGACGAAGCGTTGAAGCTTGACGAGGCACAATCGAGACAACTGGATGCGAACATTAAGAGGGCGCGGAGGGACCTCACGGAAGCCGTTTGGCGGTCCTACAAGAACATTCTCCTTCTTGGCGAAGACAACGCGATCCAAACCATCGACCTCGGACTCGTCACCTCAAGTGCCGCCGAGTCAATGCCCAAGCACATCCTCGCTAGCCTTCGACAGAAAGGCTACGTGGAGAAAGAAGTGAGTGCTCGATACCTGGTGCGCAAGTGGCCACCGGCGTTTACCGAATGGAGCACGCGAGCAGTCCGAGACACGTTTTATGCATCACCGCAGTTTCCGCGTCTTCTCGACCCCGATTCCATTCGCGATACGATCGCTCGCGGCGTTGCCGAGGGGCATGTCGCCTATGTCGCGAAATTGCCATCGGGGGAGTACGATCCGTTTCTCTTCAAAGAGCCGATGGATGCAAGCGACGTCGAAATCTCCGATGACGTCTACATTCTGACGGCCGAGGAAGCCGGCAAGCACATCGAACCACCGAGACTGGAGAAACTTCTCATAACCCCGACCAGCATTCAGCTGAAGCCGGGCGTAAAGCAAACCTTCCGAGCAGAGGGCCTCGACCAGTTCCAACGGTCGTTTCCTGTGTTCAAGATCAGTTTCTCCGCGACGGGCGGCACGATTGGCTCAGATGGAGTGTTTGCCGCTGGCCCGGATGAAGGTAGCTTCCTTGTAACACTCGCATCCGAGGAGAGATCCGCGACGGCTAGCGTAGTGATCGCAAAGGAGGCAAAACAGCAATCCATTCCAATCGCTACGGAGGCGCCAAAGAAGCTCACCTGGACGGGAATGGTGCCAGCTCAGAAATGGTCGCAGCTCTATATGAAGGTTCTCACGAAACTCGTATCGAGCGGTGACGTGAGTCTTCGGCTATCAATAGAAGCCGTTCCGAAAGAAGGTGCAAGGGAGCAGATCGTTGAGGATACGAAAGCAGCTCTTCGCGGCCTCGGCCTCGATGACCACGTAGACACAGAGTGACGGGCCATTGACTGACCGTGAGGGATCCTTTTGAGACGGGATGACCCAAGCGCGACGCGGTTCTTCGTTGAGCTGCCGGCGCTCCGGCCGGCCGGGGGGCGCGTGCGGTTTCGCATTGAAACTAGGTTCGACAGGCAGGGGTTCGACAAGGGGTTAAAGGGGGGCTTGGACCCGATTCGGCGTGTGAGATCGACTTCGGCCAACTCCAACGGATGGACTCGCTATATCCTGCGGACGTGTAGAGGATGTGCTGACCGGGCATAGCCTGGGCATAGAGATCGCGCAGGGCTAAGGAAAGTCGAGTTCTGTGAGCGGACAGAGGATGTGAAGACCTTCTTTCCTCGCCAGATGGCTCGATCGTTGACCGCTGGACCTTGGGGGGCCGAGTGGCGCAACGCGACAGCGCTACACGGGATGATAGGAGGTTGCCGCGCGCAGCCACATAAGAAAGCAATGCAGCAGACCGGCTGCGCCGGCCGCTGATTCACCAACGTTAGACGGCCGGGCGGCAGAACCTGAATAACGATGAAGGTTTCCGAGAAATCTCTTGAGCTCAATGTCGGTGCTGAGCTTCTGATGATGATGAGAGGGCCGTGGGGTATGCCGAAGGCATATCTTCGCGGGCTAACTCAACGCGAGGAGAAACAGGAGGGCGTAGACTTCTTCGCGCAGCTGAGCCCAGGGACGCGCATCTTTGCTTTTCAGTTCAAGGCTCCGAGGGGACGCGACGAATCCGTGCCATACCGCTACACTCTTGCCAGTGAGCAACACGACCTCCTACACGCACTGGCAGCGAACTCACCGGATAGCGTGTACTACGTGCTTCCTTTTTACGTTACGCACGAGAAACTTGAACGCCATGTGCCCAACCTCGTTCAGGATACTTGGTTTCTGCCGGTTGCACCGATGTCAACACCGCAGGTATTCGGCGGTCAGAGGACGAAAACGATTCGATGCTCGCCCGGGACCGCGTGGGTTAACCCAGAGTACAAGCTCCAGACACTTCGAGAGCAACGGATTACTCCTGATGCAGGCGTTCCTGCAAGTGATTTTGCGTCTTGGTACACCCACTTGCGTAGGGCCTCCGTCATCGCTGAACGCAAGCGCATGAGCCCCTGGCTTGTTCGTGGACTTCGGGTCGCGATTGTCGAGACAGAAAGCCCGGCCGTCTAACCCCGGGCTTGCAGCCAGTGGCGGCGGAGGCGACAGTAGCCGCCGCCGCTGAAGCCGGGCGTTAGCCGGTCAGCGTCTGCCGGGAATAACGCCGATCTGGTTACCTATCCGGGGGTGTCCCTCTCGCTGTTGAAATTTGAAGCGGCGGCTCCCTGCTGGTCGTGATAGACGGCCGGTGGGAAACCTGGGGCCGAAGCCCCCAGAAAGGAGCCACCATGAAGAAGTCTGGCACAGTCACCCGGAGGCACCAATCAGATTCGCCGGCACCTCGGCACCTGCCGTTGGTCGACATCCTGGTCGATGCGCAGGCCGAGCTCCAGGCGTTGGTCGTCGCGTCGGGCCTGAAGGTGCTCGAGGCGATGCTGGAGGAGGATCGCGTGGCCGTGTGCGGGCCGCGGTATACCCATCAGTCCACCCGGCGCGCCTCTCGGGCGGGGCATGCGCCCAGCGAGGTCGTGCTGGGCGGCCGCAAAGTGGGGATTCGCCGGCCGCGGGTGCGGCGCGACGGCCACGAGGTGGCGCTGCCCTCCGTCGAGGCTTTTACGCACACGGACCCCCTCAACCGACGCGTGGTCGAGCAGATGCTCATCGGCGTGGCCACGCGCCAGTATGACCGGAGTCTAGAACCGCTGGGGGCCGACGTCCGCACGCGCGGGACGAGCAAGAGTGCGGTGAGTCGCCGGTTTGTCGCGCAGACCCAGGCGCAGTTGGACGCCTGGCGGGTGACGCCGCTGGACGACCTCGACCTCGTCGGGCTGCTGATCGACGGCGTGCAGGTCGGGAGCCATTGCATCGTCGTGGCCCTGGGCATCGACCAAACGGGCCGAAAACACGCGCTGGGCCTGTGGGAAGGCTCGACCGAGAACACGACCGTGTGCCAGGGCCTGCTGACGAACCTGCAGAGCCGCGGGCTGCGGACCGACCGCAGTCTGCTTGTGATCCTCGATGGGGCGAAGGCGCTCCACACGGCCGTGACCCAGACCTTCGGCCCCGCCGCCCTGGTGCAGCGGTGCCAGGTGCACAAGCGGCGCAACGTGCTCGAGTATCTGCCCGAGGCGCAGCGCCCGTGGGTGAAGGCCATCCTCACGCGCGCCTATACGCGCCGCGCCGTCAAGCCCGCCCGGCGGCTCCTGCAGGACCTGGCCCGCCGCTTGGACGCCGACTACCCGAGTGCTGCCGCGAGCGTGCGGGAAGGCCTCGATGAGACGCTCACCGTCATCGGCTTGGGGTTCTCGGCGCGGCTCCAGCGGTCGCTCGCCACGACGAACGCCATTGAGAGCCTCCTCAGCCGGACGCGCCACGTCGAGCGCAACGTGACACGCTGGCGGGGTGGCGCGATGGTGGTTCGCTGGGTCGCCGCTGGCGTGTTGGAAGCCGCCAAAGGGTTTCGGCGGCTCAAGGGGTACAAGGACATGCCCACGCTGGTGACCGCGCTCCGAGCGCGCGACGCTCAGCTGGGGTTCGGTGATTCGTCGGAGATGGTTGCATAATCGTGAACCGAGCTGCCGCTGAATTTCAACAGCGGATGGGGCAACCCCACCTATCCCCCGTCATTCGGTTCGGTCGTCACTAGGCGACTACTCGGGACCAATCGGGGACAACCGGATATGCTGTGGCGCCCGCAGCCGCCAATCGCGTTATGAAGTTCTGCCTATCCCAGCAGCCTTCGCGTCGCCGCATTCGCTGGAAGTGATAGCGATGGAAGGACTTTCGCCTTGTTGTGACCGAGCGGCTATCACGTTAGACTGCGGTCTGTCGTTCAGGTATTGGGTTAGGCAGGTCGGCCTACTTCTCGTTAGGCAGCAAGAGAAGGAGTCCAGAGTTCTTATGACATCCGATGGCGGTGCCTTCCCTCCGTTCCCAACGAGCCAGCTCGAAATCGGCGATGTCGTTCGGTACTTGACCAAGCTCAGGAACGAAGGCCACCGGGTCTATCGTGACTCCAGCCACAATGAGGTCTTCTACCTTCAGCTCAACGACTCCTACCGCATCCGAATCAGCGTTTCCGGCGGTCGATCTCAGGTCCAACTCCACTACCTCGACAACGACGTGGCGTTCCTGAATGTGTCGTCACTCGATGGTCTGGAACAAGCTGTCGGTGCCCTAGTCGTGCGGGTCCCAGGGATGAAGTGGCCGTTCCGGCCCACAGCAGGGCGCTTGAGCGCGACGACGCCTGCCACCAACTATCGGACCATCAGCGAACTCGTGGGGCCGTCGCAGGTTGAAGCCGTGTTTGATCCTTACCTCACGAATGGATCACTGGAGGAACTCAGGGTGATTCTCTCGTTCGGGGCTGGGGCGGTCGGGAACGGCGTGCGTCTACTTGGCTCAGCGGAAACAACAACTGGCAGTGTCCCCAGATTCAGCAAGGCGGGAGTCGATGCGTGGTTATGCCAACTACGTATCTCGGTGAGGCCCGCGTAGTGGCGGCCAGATCGGAACATCGGCGCTTCTTACTTCTAAGCGGTGGTCATTCGCTCCTTCTGGGCCACTCCCTGAACTCGATCCACAAGAACGAGGCAGTCCATCTGGAATCGGGTGAGGCCCGCGTAGTGGCGGCCAGATCGGAACATCGGCGCTTCTTACTTCTAAGCGGTGGTCATTCGCTCCTTCTGGGCCACTCCCTGAACTCGATCCACAAGAACGAGGCAGTCCATCTGGAATCTGATGCTGCGGATCGGCCCTTCTTCGATGCCACCTGGGCTACGGCTACCGCTGTTACGTGATGCCGACTGAGCTTGCGACGACTCGCCAAAGGCTGCCTAACACGCGAATGGAGCCGACGCGCGCTGGCTCCCGAACGCGCGCGGCTCATTCGCAACGTTAGGCTGTCAAGAGATTGGACAGCAATGGGCGATGAGTACTTTATCTTTGCGGACACATCAAATCTCGTGTGCTGGCACAACCTGCACTTCACTCGGTGCATTGTTTCATCGGGCTATGCAGCTGCGTTGCAGTCGCCTGAGTTTCGAGACCTTTATCTGAAGGGAACCGCGGACTACTTGCCGTTTATTGCCAATGGTTCTCGATCTGTGGGCTTCGTGTCCCTGTTCACCCTCAACGCCACCTCGCTTTATACGGTCGAGTACGATGCTGAGATCACCCGGCGCCGTGAGTTTCCAACGGTACCGTCACGGCTCTCAGCCGTATACGCGTTTGCCAGCATGGACGACTGCCACAAGGCGCACAGTCTCTATGGTTGGGATATGGCAACGGTCCGACAATTCCGGCTCAGCCAGGACGAGCTGACGCGAGTTCATCGCGCGAACATGCAAGTTGTGTCGCTTATGCGGTCATGCTATCCGATGGCGACCTGGAGCGAGGCTGATCGGGTCGCGGTGTGGCAGCATTATTGGAAGGGTCGTGGCGCGATGTCGATTGAGGTCCCGGTTCTCAGCGATGGCAAACCGACTCGCCAGTCCTGCGATTCCGGTGAGATCTGGGAATATTTGATTGAGGGGAAGCTGGAACTGGTCGACGCGGCCTGACCCCGCGCTGCACCCGACCGCCGCAGAGGCTTTGGGTGAGCGGCCGCTGGTGAGCGCGCGTCGTTAGGAAGCGATATCACAGGAGTTCGGATGAACGAACCCAAGCGTGAGTCACAGCTCACCGAACACGAGGCCGTGGACATCGCGACATTCACGGCGGCGCTTGTTTCTGCGACCAGGTTCTTCAGTGACACGCGCCCGTGGTGGCGAGGTCAACGCCACGCCAACTGGCCGCTGAGAGCCAGCCTGTACAGGAAACGCTTCGAGCGCAAGGAGATCGACCTCAATGCCCGGTTCCGTCTCATGGCTAGAGCTCGCAGAAGTGATTGTCCGAGCAACTCCGATCCACTCGCCTGGCTCTTCCTGATGCAGCACTATCGACTACCTACCCGCCTGCTCGACTGGACTCAGTCCCCGCTAGTCGCTCTCTACTTCGCCCTTGACGAACCGGACGACAACGACGCAGCCGTCTGGGCTCTTTCTCCGACTCGGCTCAACCTCGTTGAGGCCGAAACCGAATCGATATGCTTGCCGGGAAGCGACACGCTCGGTCGTCTTGGGATTCAAGCCTTTCGACGCGACGCCAAGCCCAGGGATAGTCGAATCCTGTCGGTCTTGACCGAAGAAGCAGACGTGCGTCACATGGTTCAACAATCTGCTTTCACATTACACGGCCGGTCGGAGTCGCTAGACGAGCGGTCCGATTGCAGTCAGTTCTTGACACGCATTCGTATACCATCCGCGGCCAAGAACGGGCTCCGCCAGGTTCTCGCACTCTATGGAGTTAGTAGGGCGAGTTTGTTCCCGGACCTTGAGAACCTTGCCGCCGAACTAGCCGGATTGGACTTCAGCGACGCCGCACGCGTGCCAGAGCTGAGCGGTGAGCCGAAGGTCGCTTCCTAACCGGCGTTTGCAGCCGACAACGGCCGGTGCGATCGTGAGCCGTTGCGGCTGAAACGCAGTCGTTAAGCGTCAGCTTCTGTCTGAATGACCCGCGATAAACGCCGTTGTGGTTACTGGCAGCTCTACCCTTGGCGACTTTCCGGGACCGACCCGCACTTGGCCGTCGCGGCCGACCGTAGGAGAATCGCGACATGCGGCGGGAATCGGTCTGATTCGCACCAGAATCCATCTAGCTTTGGTCGCGCTTCAGTTCAGGGCGTGGCGCGGAGGTAGTGATGGCACATAGGACAGCGAAGGACACGTTTCAGGTCCTCGACTACATCGGCGAGGACGACCTGGACACCTACGAGGGCTGGTTGAAGTTCCAGGGGCTCGATCTGTCTACGCTCACCGAAGAGGAAGCGGCGGGGTTACGGGAGCTTTTCGAGACGGCCGTCAAGGCGCGTGCTACAGCATGTAAAGTCGGCCGCATGAAGCTGAAGCGGCCGGGTCAGTCTACGTACGCGATCGCCATACGCGATGGTGGCGATCTGTGGCTGGCACTCTGGATCAAGCGGTCGATGAAGCCTGAATATTTCATCTTCCACCCGACAGCTGACGGCAATTGGAATCCGCACAGCAGCCTGCACAAGGACGGCACGTTTCATTTGAAGAGTCACGACATCGTCACGATTCCGCCTCGCCACAAGCAGCCACCGGGGTCAATCAAGGGGAGCGAAGATCTCGGCGCGTACGGGGGGTTCGCACCGAAGGCCGTCGGTGCCGTGTGCGAGCCGGCGGACTTCACAGGCGTCTTCGAAGCCCCGCCGGGCATTCTTGGACCGCGAAACGGGATGGTGACGGTCGATCTCATCGAGCCGGGCTCAGGTGCCGAGCCCCTGTCACATCCGGCCGAAGAGGTCGCACGTCATCTGTTCAGCGACGCGGCTCCGCACGTGCTGGTCAGAATCTTCCGAACCTAGCAGGCCGAGCTCGGCCGAGTCCATCGAGCCATCCACGGCCGCCCAGCCACCAAGTGGTGCCCGGGCCATAAACACTTGAGAACTGCGGCCAAGAGGCCTCCTCGCGGGGTTAGTCGCGACAAACGCCGCAGTGTTTAGAGAGGTGACGTTCTCAGGCCTTTCCAGACCGACGCGGAGGCCGGGCGCGGAGGTTGTCAGGACCTTTAGCCCGAACGATCGTTGCCCGAAATATTGCGTCGGGAGGTCGAGTTGTACGTTTGCCATTTCAGATTGGTCTGCATGCGGACGTGAATGGGCTAGCAGGCTGCTGAAAAAGTCCGTAAAATGGGATCGACAGATCGATCCCGGCGTCCTACCATGCTTCCAACACTTCTGAAGGGAGCCCCATCATGCGCGGACACGATGAGCAGACCCAGCACATGTTCAGCTATCTGTCGCCGGAGCAGCGGGTGCCGGCCGATCATCCGCTCCGCGCGATCCGTACGCTGACGGACCAGGCGCTGCGCACGTTGTCGCGGCGGTTCGCCAGCCTGTACGCCCAGACAGGTCGTCCGTCGATCCCGCCCGAGCAGTTGCTGCGCGCCTTGATGCTGCAGGTGCTCTACACGGTCCGGAGCGAGCGGCTGTTGATGGAGGAACTCAACTACAATCTCCTGTTCCGCTGGTTCGTCGGGTTGAATATGGACGACCCGGTCTGGCATCCCACGACGTTTACGAAGAATCGGGACCGGCTGCTGGCGGGCAATGTGGCGGCCGCGTTCTTCGACGCCGTGCGGGCCCAGGCCCGGGCGGCCGGCCTGCTCTCGGATGAACACTTTACGGTGGACGGAACGCAGTTGGAAGCCTGGGCCAGTCTGAAGAGCTTTCGGAGCCGGGACACCGAGCCGAGCGCGCCGCCCGATGACCCCGGGAATCCCACGGTCGACTTCCACGGCGAGCGGCGGCGGAACGATACGCACCAATCGACGACCGATCCGGAGGCGAGGCTGCATCGGAAGGGCCCAGGGAAGGAGGCGAAGCTGGCGTATCTGGGCCACGTGCTGCTGGACAATCGGTATGGGTTCGTCGCCAATGTCTGTGCCACCCATGCGACGGGGACGGCCGAACGCGAGGCAGCGGCGCTGTTGCTGGCGGCCAGCGCGCCCCCAGGCAGCACGGTCGGGGCGGACAAGGGCTACGATGCGGCACGCTTTGTGGGCGACGTTCGCGTGCTGGAGGTCACGCCCCACGTGGCGCAGAAGGCGCGTTGGAGTGCGATCGACGGCCGGACGACGCGGCATGCGGGCTATCACGTTAGTCAGCGGAAACGGAAACTCGTGGAACAGGTCTTTGGGTGGATGAAGACCGTCGGCGGGTTGCGCAAACTCCGGCATCGCGGCGTCGCGCTCGTGGATTGGCAACTCACCTTCGCCGCCACCGCGTATAACTTGGTCCGCTTGCGGAACCTGCAGGTGACGTGTCCCTGATCGTAGGCCGCGGACGTCGCTGGCCCGCCGGCGGGGCCAGCCCACACCAGTGCTCCGCCTGCGGCGGTTGGTCAATATCCGCATGACGCTTACAGAACCAGTCGTTCACCCGAGTTCTTCAGCAGCCTGCTAGGGTTCGAAGCGGCAGGGTTCAAGATTTCACGATCTGGGGATACTCCGAGCTTTCGGGTGCATGATAATCGAGCAATGTCACGCGCGGCAGCCGACCACGGCGCCTCTCAACCATGACAAGGCCGGCCTGCTCAAGCTGCTTGAGACCGCGGTAGGCCGCCCAACGCGTCAGGCCAAGCTCTTTGACAGTAGACGTCGACAAAACGACATGTCGAGATCGTCTCACGCCAGCCCAAAACCAGAGGGCGAGCGCGACATGCAGGGAATGTCCGGGTAGCTGCGCTGCTCGAGCGAGCCAGGTCCACGGGACCGGCCCCTTGAGGAATTTCTCTCCAGGCCGATGACGGGGAAGCCGTCCACGCGGATGCCCACCTGCCCCAACGTCGTTCGGAGGCAGTTTCAGACGCTTCACGTCTGGCAGACGAGTTGCCGTCATGAGACGTACCTATAGATAGACAAGAGGGACCGGGTGTGCGGGAGTGCGCGGTTCATGTAGCGCCTATGCACACCGTATTTGGATGTGATCCTACGGTGGAGCCGTTCTCAGTTTCCTCGATGAGCTGCCAGACGGTGTCCCACATACGGCGACCCCGAGGGTCGACATACCGTTCCGGAGATCGAAAGACAGTGGCATCGGACCGAAGCGACATGCCGCTGAGAACGGCGGTGCTGGCCTCGACCATGGCTTGCTGCGCCTGCCGAACGGTGTCGTCGAGCTGAGCGAGGGGAGCCTCGACGAGAATGGCATCGTGAACTGGCGCACAGACTCGGATTCTTTGAGCCGTGGTCAGGCAGCACGCCAGGCGTAGCATCTCGGCGCCATTCGCCTGCATCGGAAAATTGCGGAGCGACCGCGTATTGATCCTGTCGCCCGTGTGAATCGTCCAGCCGAACACCGAGTGCAGTGAGCCACGCAGGCGGGCGTAGTCGAGCGCTCCGTCTGACCACCGCCAGAAGACGCGATACGTCTCGTGATGCAGCCGGAGCAACTCACGGGCAACAGACGTGGACTGGCCGATGCGTTGACCCAGAGCCACATCGCCCATGCCGTATTGCACGGCGAGCGCACACGCTTTGAATTGGTCTCGGATGTACCCGTGCGTCTGCTTGGTCGCACTGGGGGGGACGGCCGCGGCCTGCTTGGCGAAGGCGAGATACGGGTCACCGGACTCGTAGGCGCTCCACATGTTGGGGTCGCCCGACAGCGCTGCAGCGATGCCGAACTCCTGCTGCGCCCAATCGACATATGCCAGACCGACGCCCGGTGCCGGCTTGATCAGCCCGCGCAGCCAGACCGAAGGACCGAAGATGAAGCGACTGTTGCTCGGCTGGTTGCGTCCGGTGCGCGCGCGGAACGCGGACAGGAGGCACCGGTTGCGATGATCGTGGCCTATGCTGAGGTCGGCGAGACGCATCTGGGACAGGGCGACACGGAGCTCACGCATAGGGGTCACGAGGGGATGGGACCGGGCCATCTCGCGAAACGTGTCGTCGTCCAAGGCCAGCGCGCCCGAGGGCAGTCGGGGCCAGGGGATGTGCTGCGTTGCGAGCCAGCATTCCCATCGCGAGGCGCGAAACGTCCGACCATCGAAGACCTCATATTCGTTGTCGATGCGGGCTATGAGGCGGTCCTGGAGGGCGTCCCAGTGCGTCGTCAGCTTGCGATGTGCAGGTACGTCGATGGGGACGCCGACTGCTTCGATGCGGGCCGCCGCCGCCATGTACTGCCCACGGTGCAAGGCGCGCGGCAGGTCGACGACGCGCGCCATTTTCGACAGTAGGCGGTCCAAGGCGTCGACGTCCTGCTCGCAGTAGCGCAGCAGGGCGATGCGCTCGCTGACGGTCCACGGTCCGCCCCGTATCGCCAGGTCGCGCATCGTCTCCTTCTCGGCGCCGGCGATGGCGTCGAGTCCGAAGTAGGCCAGGGCGCCGAGCAGCCCGTTCCCGCAGGGCACGTCACGGCCGTTGGTGTGATTACGAAACTCGGTGTAGAGGTCGAGGATGTGGTGCGGCTCGGGCCAATCCAGCGACAGGTGGCAGCCGATCTCGGCGCTGGCGTAGTAGGCGACGAAGAGCGTCTGAGGATCGGTGGGGTACGGCGGCTCACGGGCTCGTCGCAGGTCGTCTTCCCAGAGCCGGATCCTGCGACGGCTCTTGAGCTCTCTCGCCACGAGGCAGATGGGCGTGGGACGCTCGCCCGGCGGCGCCGAGAACTCGAAGTCCACCAGATACACCGCGCGAAAGTCCGTCAGCTTCGTTGGAATCACCGCGTCCCGCGCAGGCGCTGAATCACCGGGTGGTCCAGCGTCTGAATGAAGCGATCCTTGAACGCCACGTCGACGAGGTGCTGGAAGCCCTCCTCGGGCCACTCGGGCGGCGGCAGGTCGGCGGTCGCCTGAAACACCTCGTATGCGCCCAGGCTCATATTGGCCGCGACGCGGACCCACCCCCGCATGGCGAGATGGGCGGCTTCAAGGGCGGATCGGTTCCACTCGTCGTGTCGTCCGTCCTGGCCGGGGAGGCGGATGGGCCAGAGTGAGATCACCCCCTGGCGGTTCACCGTCGTGAGCAGCACCTTGGGTACGAGCTCCCCGGACAAATCTGGCCAAAGCTCGGGTTTGACGACAAACGTCTCTCGTTCGTCTTTCAGTTCCAGGACGGCCGTTTCGAGCCGCCAGGAGGCTTCGGGGTGCACACGAACAAAGGTCTGTCGGTCGGGCTTGCGGACGAGGACGGTGATGATCGCCTTCTTCACGCCGACGGCGCCGGCGAAGTCCTGGGAGAGCCGAAGTTGGTCTAAGTCGATGGCGGGTTGGTCAGTCATGGCTGGTTCCCTCTGTCAGCTCGGCAAGGGCTCTGACGAAGGTCCACGCCCGCTGACGTCCGAGCTCGTGGAGCAGTGCGAGGAGCGACGAGCGGCGTCCTCGAAGAGCGGCATCGTCGTGGCCGTGTTGTTGGTCGTCACGGAGCGCTTTTGGCGCCGTGTTTTCAGTGGTCGTCGATGCGCCTCGCAGAACCCACCCGCGAGGCCCCTGGTGATGCAGGTTGGGTGGGAACACAACGTGGTCGGGCTGGCGGTCCGGCGGCGGGACCGTGGGCGCCGGGTCTTGATTCCAACGGCTCGGAAGGGTAAAGTAAGTTGCAAGTCTCGTGTTCCTTTCGTTTGCCCGTCCGCTGTGCTCGCAGCCGACGGGCTTTTTCGCGCTGTGGGGTCAAGGTTTCCCAATCCTCAGTTCCCTTGATCCAGCAGCTAAAGGCAGCCTACAAGAAGCTGTCTATGCCTCGGCTATGCCCGTGAATGCGCTCTGGGCATGAGAGCTAGCGCTCCTGTTGCTTCCACGTTTGCACGACGCGTTCGATGTCGGTTCGATCGATCAAGATCCGACGGACGTCGCGGCCTTGAGTTGCAGGAATCTTCACCGTAGGAAGAGCGCCGGAGTCGATCAGGCGCCTTACCGTCCACACGCTGATCCCGAGGAGAGCTGCCGCAGTTTTGGTGTCGATAAGCTGAGGGGAATGGCCGCGTTTAAACAGGTCGACTTCGGCGATCCCTAGGGCCCGACTGAGCGCTCGGCGCTCCTCAATGCTGGCGCCTCCGCGGCGGCTGATCTCGCTTAGGCGGCTCTCCCGAACTTGGGCCAGTCGAGCCACCTTGTACTGCGGCATGCCTGACGCTCTGATCGCCAATAGAAGTTCGGGATACTCCACTAAAGGTCCTTCCGCAAAAGTTCTTCTGATTAAACGTCCATTTCGACTACAGTGCCGGGACAACATCCATCGATTTTCTCAAGGGATGTTGTCCCAAAGTGACGACCATGAGGTCGAGGCGCTCGTCCTTGATTGCAAGAGCAGAAAGGGCGAAGCGACGGTATTTCGATTACGATGCCGCCGTGCGGGAGGTTGGATACGAGCGCATGGCCTGGCACCGCCCTGTCCGTGAGATTCGCGCCCTGTTCAAGGTCGGGGGCAGCGCTCTTCGTAACCTGGGACGGGTAACTGACGGTACGGCAAGGCGTCTACAGGTAAACGAATTAGAGGATGTCCTGGATCAGCTGGCAAAGGCAGACAATTGGACTAGGCGCCACAAGGCATTCCTGGACGCGCTGACACCGCGGGCTCGGGTTGCCTTTAAGAAGCTGGTGAGGGATATTGCCAAATGTTGTGTATGCGGCATGATCAGGCGGCTTCCTTTCGGACGCCATCGACGAAGGGCACACCGTCGATGACATCGGCGATCAGTTGACACCCATTCAACGCTCTCCAGGTCTTCTGTGCGGCCATCGCCAGCTTGAACACCATCGTCAAGCACGCCAGGCGGCTGCCCGCGCCCTTCGTCTTGCGCGTGCGGAGCCGGACGGTGGCGAACGTCGACTCGACCGGATTGGTGGTCCGGATGTGAATCCAGTGCTCGGCGGGGAACTCGTAAAAGGTCAGCAGCACGTCCCGGTCTTTCGCCAGGCAGGCGGTCGCCGCCGGAAACTTCGCGTGAAACGTGGCCACGAACAAGTCGAACGCCTGGTTGGCGCTGGACGTCGTCTCCGCCATCCAGATGTCGTGCAGCATCGCCTTCGCCTTGGGCTGCACGCCCTTCGGCAGCTTGTTCAGCACGTTCATCGTCTTGTGCACCCAACACCGCTGTTCGCGGGTCTTCGGGAACACTTTCCGCACGGCGCCCCAGAATCCGAGGCCCCCGTCGCCGACGGCGAGTTCCGGGTCGATCGCGAGCCCGCGCGCCCGGACGTCCAGCAGCAGCTCGCGCCACGACTGCTCGCTCTCGCGGTAGCCATCGGTGATCGCGATCAGCTCCTTCTGCCCCTCCCGCGTGGCGCCCATCAGCACCAAAATGCACTGCCGCTTGTTGTCCGTGTCCTCGAGGCGGACGTTGAAGTACACCCCGTCCGCCCAAACATAGGCATAGCGCCGGCCGGCGAGGGACCGCTGCGACCACCCGCGGTAGTCCTGCTCCCACACCGCCTTGAGCCGCGTGATCGTCGTCGCCGACAACCCCCGCGCGTCGGGCCCCAACAGCGCCTGCAAGGCCTCGCTGAAGTCTCCCGTGCTGATGCCCTTGAGATAGAGCCACGGGTACAGTTCTTCCAAGCTGGTCGTCTTTCGCAGGTAGGGCGGCAGGATCGCCGACCGGAACGTCTCCCGTTCGCCTACGGGCCGACGGTCCCGGACCCGGGGCTGCTGCACGCGCACGTCCCCGAGCGGCGTTTGAATCGCCCGAGTGGGCAAGTGGCCGTTGCGAACGACGCGCCGGCGCCCGGCCGCGTCCATCGTCGCCGCCCGGGCCGCAAGGTAGTCGTCCACCTCGGCCTCGATCGCCGTCAGCAACATCTGTTGCGCTCCGCGGTGCAGCACCTCGGTCAGGACATCTCGGGACGATTCTTGTGGGAACTGGACCAGCTTTTCGTTAGGCTCCGGCATGGTGGCGTACCTCCTTGCCCTTCGGGTGAGGGGGGTGCGTTAGCAACACCCAGGGTACGCCGCCTGTTCAAAACCTCAAACACAACTTTCGGTTATATCTCAGCTGGTGAAGCTCGAGTGTTTTCCAGACAGTCTGGTTTTCTGCGTGGAACAGCAGGCACAGGAGGCCTCCTGGCTGGCTGATATGCGTCTGAGCTGGAGACGAGACGAGGACAAGGTGCTTTCCTACGGAACCTACGTCCAAGATTCGCGTAGCGCGCTGACAAGACTCATGCGGCGATTCGAAAAACTCGCGGATGACTCCACGCACTACTTGGAACTGACCCATGAATACCCGACCCTCGGCTACTGGCTAGACGCCAACATCCCGATCTGGCTTCGCAAGCAGGCGACACTATTTAGTGACTTCCTTCGCACGGATCCGCGGCTCCGGACCCGCAGATCCAAAGCAGAAGCAACCTTGTTCTTCGCGATGCAGAACATCAAGACAGTAACGGGAAGATTTCAGGAGGACTTGCTCGCCAGTGTACTCAGCGGTGCACCTGGGGTGCCGGCGACAAGCAGTGGTGCCCTCAAGCGTTGGCGGTCACGAGAAAACAAATTGTGGAGCAAGTGGCACCCGCCAGAGCGATCTGCTGACGAGGGCTATCCGAAACTGATTTCGGCTTCCAGCCGCCGATGAGCGGCGACAATGCCGGGTGTCGCACGTCACCCGACTCGAACACCCGAACAGTACGAATGCAGGTAACGGCCGTAATACGGGCCGCAATCTGAGGTGTTCGAGTGTTCGAGTCGTTTTCTGGGTGCAATGCACCCCCCACCTGTCTGTGTGGGTCCCCCTGCGGTGGGAGGTTCTTACGACGACTCCCACGCCGACGGGACCGACCCCGATGTCTCCACATCTGCCTGGGCCGGTCGGATCAAGTCGTTGAGCCCCTCCCCAATGGCCCGGAGCGCCTTCGGGTCCGTCACGTTCTCACGGACCAGCGTCCCCAGCCGGTCCATAATGGCCAGCACCCGCTCCAGTGAAATCATTTGATGCAGATCCTTCATCATCCTCGCGTGGGACTCTGACTGTTTCCGCTTGAGGTCGGCGAGTTGGGCAAGTTTGTCACTCCCCGTGAGCCGCTGCGAGCTACCACCGCCCCCCTCTTGGAGTTCCGTGATTAGTTCCATCATCAGAGACTCGGTTAACAGGATGTCATCGCGCAGGCTCAACCAATCGGATTTTTGCGAGGCCTGTTCGTACGCTCGCAGCATCGACCCCTTCAAGACGACGCTGAACCCTTTACCCTTCCAATGGGGGCTCGCGAGGCCGCGGGGGGTGGCTCCCCCGTGGCGTCCGCAGCGGGTACGCCCGTTCAACGGATACTTCTGACAGTACCGTGGCGGTTCGCTCAGGCGAAGCTTCGCGCCACACCGTTCAGCAATCGGTTGGTTACTCCCCGTTCCTTTCATAGGGTTACTGGTCTTTCATGGGGGCTTTACTGGACATGGACGGCTACTTCAACGCCATCCGTTCGAAGTCCCCCGTTGCCAATTTCGTCGGTCGGTACTGCCAAGTATACTGGGCGACTTTGCCGCACCCCGCACCGTGCCGTCTCCTGACACGTTCGTCTTCGGGAGCGGGTCTTGTCTTGCCATATTACCATGTATTACGGGTTGTACTGGCAGGTCAGACGTCTCTCCGACGGTCTGAGCGGCCGCTGACAGCGCGTACGGCTGTCCAGCGGCCCTCACACAGCCGGTCAGGACTCGGTCGTGGGATATTGCCAAATGTTGTGTATGCGGCATGATCAGGCGGCTTCCTTTCGGACGCCATCGACGAAGGGCACACCGTCGATGACATCGGCGATCAGTTGACATCCGTTCAACGCTCTCCAGGTCTTCTGCGCGGCCATCGCCAGCTTGAACACCATCGTCAAGCACGCCAGGCGGCTGCCCGCGCCCTTCGTCTTGCGCGTGCGGAGCCGGACGGTGGCGAACGTCGACTCGACCGGGTTCGTGGTCCGGATGTGAATCCAGTGCTCGGCCGGGAAGTCGTAGAAGGTCAGCAGCACGTCTCGGTCTTTCTCCAGACAGGCGGTCGCCGCCGGAAACTTCGCGTGAAACGTGGTCACGAACAGGTCAAACGCCTGGTCGGCGCTGGACGTCGTCTCCGCCATCCAGATGTCGTGCAGCATCCCCTTCGCCTTGGGCTGCACGCCCTTCGGCAGCTTGTTCAGCACGTTCATCGTCTTGTGCACCCAACACCGCTGTTCGCGGGTCTTCGGGAACACCTTCCGCACGGCGCCCCAGAATCCGAGCCCCCCGTCCCCGACGGCGAGTTCCGGGTCGATCGCGAGGCCGCGCGCCCGCACGTCCAGCAGCAGCTCGCGCCACGACTGTTCGCTCTCGCGGTAGCCATCGGTGATCGCGATCAGCTCCTTCTTCCCCTCCCGCGTGGCACCCATCAGCACCAAAATGCACTGCCGCTTGTTGTCCGTGTCCTCGAGGCGGACGTTGAAGTACACACCGTCGGCCCAAACATAGGCATAGCGCCGGCCGGCGAGGGACCGCTGCGACCACCCGCGGTAGTCCTGCTCCCACACCGCCTTGAGCCGCGTGATCGTCGTCGCCGACAACCCCCGCGCGTCGGGCCCCAACAGCGCCTGCAAGGCCTCGCTGAAGTCTCCCGTGCTGATGCCCTTGAGATAGAGCCACGGGTACAGTTCTTCCAAGCTGGTCGTCTTTCGCAGGTAGGGCGGTAGGATCGCCGACCGGAACGTCTCCCGTTCGCCTACGGGCCGACGGTCCCGGACCCGGGGCTGCTGCACGCGCACGTCCCCGAGCGGCGTTTGAATCGCCCGGGTGGGCAAGTGGCCGTTGCGAACGACGCGCCGGCGCCCTGCCGCGTCCACGGTCGCCGCCCGAGCCGCGAGGTAGTCGTCCACCTCGGCCTCGATCGCCGTCAGCAACATCTGTTGCGCCCCGCGGTGCAGCACCTCGGTCAGGACGTCTCGGGACGATTCTTGTGGGAACTGGACCAGCTTTTCGTTAGGCTCCGGCATGGTGGCGTACCTCCTTGCCCTTCGGGTGAGGGGGGTGCGTTAGCAACACCCAGGGTACGCCGCCTGTTCAAAACCTCAAACACAACTTTCGGTTATATCTCCTCGGTCGTCGCTCCTGGGGCGTGGCGTGGGTTCTGGAACTAGCTTCGAATGGGCCGTCCCACCCGCAACCCCGTCTTGCCGCGTGTGGGGAATGGGCGGTTCCGGTGCTTGGTCCGTTGGAGGCGGGTGAGTTCTCGCCGGAGGGCGTCGGTGACCAGCCGGGTCAGGGTCAGTTGCACGGGTGGCCCGGAGAGGGCCACAACGGCATCGCGGCACTGCTCGACCAGTTCACCGGGCAGCATGAAGGTCTGTTTGATAGTCGCGGGGGTGACGGCTCGGGCCTTCGGTCGCTTCGCCATGCCGGCAACCGTCGCACACGCGGCTCCCAGCGCACAAGGGGAGTGACAGCCGTGGAGAACTTCGGCCGGTCGGATTCCTGATCAGTGGTGCTTGGGACGAGGCGAAAGGTCTTGAATATACGTGCGATTCTGGCGTTTCTCGGGATGTGCGTCCGAGACAGGCCCTATTTCTTCGCGTGCGTCTTCGCCCAATACGCCTTCATTTTCTTCGACAGCGCCTTCCGGGCCGCGGCGGACATCTTGCGTCGCCGACGCGTTGGCGTCGTCCCTCCGCCGGCAGCGCCCATGATGCCTGCTGCGTGGCGGAGGGCCTCAATCTCGGCCTGCAATGTCTTGATGCGGGCCTCGGTGGCGGCTATCGCTCTGGAAACGTCGCTCATGGGGCAAGCGTAGTGATGCAGCGGTCAGGGTGTCAATCGGCTACCCGGCACCGTCGCAGGGCGGCTCCTGGCCCACAAGGGCACCTCTGGGAGGGGGAGGGGGGGGGTGTCACCACCCGGAAAACAGTACGAACACTCGAACACCTCGCTCTGACCCCTTGAAAAGCCCCTTAATACGGGCCGGATGTCGATAGAGGGGGTGTTCGACTGTCCTTGGAACCGACTCGAACACTCGAACACCCCCCAGGGTTTGTCCCCCGTCGGCAGGCGACCTAGAATGGGGCCTGATTCCTGCGCACACGATAGCGGGACGGTGCAGCGCCATGACTGAGAACCGGCGTTTCCCTCGGGCGCGGCTGAGCTTCGAGACCGAGGTGTGGGTCGAGACACCGAGTGGCCCAACACACCTCGAAGGCCGGTTCGTCCTGCTGGGAGCGGGCGGCGCATGTCTCGAACTCGACGAATCCTTTTCCGTGGGCCACCTGCTCGACCTGACCTTCACGCTCCCGAAGACCGGAGACACGATCGGGTGCCGAGCAATTGTGCGGAGTGTCGTGGAAGGAACAGGGGTAGGGGTAGAGTTTCTTGACATCTCCCCGCAAGAACGCGAGCGCGTGAGCGCCTGTGTCCAGCGGTACGTCAAGGCCGGCTTCGCTGACGAGCGGCGGGACTCGGCCTAGCGCACTCGTCTCACAAGAACATGCCTCTGGACCGCGGCACCACGCGCGGCCGTCGTGCCGGGAATTGAAATCTGTTTGACGGATTTGCCACCCGTTCCCAGTCACCATTGCAGTTTCTGCCGACTGGTTAGGACATAGCCTGACACGAACAGGGGTAGGGGTAGAGTTTCCTCAGCGTGAAGCGGCCCAGGAGTTGACCAGCGGTCGTGCCATCTGGAGTTGCATCCTCTTGCCCCAATGGCCGCTCCAGAACTCCTGTGGCGCTGCACCATCCCGGACGACTCGCACGCGCGGTGCGTCCTAGCGCCTGCCCACCCCGTCAGCTTCGTCGTGTGGGAGCTCGACATCAACGACAGTCCGTGGCGCAGGATCAATCGCTGGCCGGCTACGTCGAAAGTGTTTCGTGGAAGGTGCCCTACGACCGGAGCCTACCGCTGAGCTGCCAGAACGCTCGTCGCTATCCCCGCGCCGACGTCAACATCGTCGTCGACGTCTCGCTCCTCTACGGTCCACGGCCGGTCAAGGGCCAGGCGACCATCCGGGTCCTGGGTGGGGGCGGCGCGTATCTCGAAATCGACGAGACGTGCCCGGTCGGCGAGTTGGCCCTCCTGCGGTTCACGCTCCCCGGCGAAACCGAGGCCATCGCCTGTCAAGGTGTCGTCTGCAACGCCGACGACGGGCAAGGTGCGGGGCTGGAGTTCCTGGGCATCCGTCCCGAGGATCGCGAGCGGATCGTGGACTTCGTCGAGAGCTACCTCGGCTGAGACCTGTCCCCAGAACTGCTCTCGAAGTGTTCTATCGCTACATCCGTTCTGACAGGCTCTGCGGAAAAGCCAAACCGCCAAGAGTCGGTTTTGGACAGGGCCGGCGCGCGGGGCACTTTCTGCGCCGACTTCACCGGCCGGTTCATCCGTCGATGAACTCGATCGCAATTGGATAAGGAGTCTCCGGCGTGGGCGTCCCGAGCCGCACCACTCGCCCCTTGCGTATCATCTGCTGAGTGTTCGATCCCTCGGACAACGGCGGCACCTCGAAGGTGACTTCGATCAGCGCCTGCAGCGCGACCGGGCTGGCCGCTTCGAGAAGCACCCCCGACGGGCTGATGTCGACCGTGATTCCCAGATGCAACGCAGGCTCACCTGCGATTCGGTACAGGAGCGGGAGTGCCTCGACGAACCGCGAACCCCGAACGACGTGTGCCTGGAGCATGGATACCTCCCCGTCGGTTCACCAGCCTGACTTTCCAGCGACGAGATTCACGTCCCGGATCACGCAGGAGAGCCGGGGACGCACGCCAAGGAGAGGTATCGGCACAACAAGGCGGTCCTGTTAGGTTTAGTGGGTGTCGCGGGGCCACCCGCAGCTCCGACGCCACGTTGTCTCCGCTGACCGGACGACCTACAATTGGGCCTGCTTTCAGCCTCAGCCCATGACCCTTGAACGCGGCACCCGCCTCGGCCCGTATCAGATCGAGTCCCCCCTCGGGGCCGGGGGCATGGGGGAGGTCTACAAGGCCACCGACACCCGCCTGGAGCGGACTGTCGCCATCAAAGTGCTGCCCGCGCACGTCGCCTCGGACCCTGAGCGCAAGCAGCGGTTCGAGCGCGAGGCGAAAGTCATCTCCGGCCTGAACCACCCGCACATCTGCACGCTGTACGAGTTCGACAATCACGAGGGAACCGACTTCCTGGTCATGGAGTACCTGGAGGGCGAGACGCTGGCCGACCGGCTCCAAAAGGGTGCGCTCCCCCTCGACCAGGCGCTCCGTTACGCCATCGAGATCGCCGATGCCCTGGACAAGGCCCACCGCCAGGGGGTGACGCACCGGGATCTCAAACCGGCCAACATCATGCTCACGAAGGCCGGGGCCAAGCTCCTGGACTTCGGGTTGGCGAAGCTGAAACCGACTGGCCCGCAGAGTGAGGTGTCCACTAAGTTGGCCGACTCGCTGACCGAGCAAGGGACGATCCTCGGCACGTTTCAGTACATGGCCCCCGAACAGCTCGAAGGCAAGGACGCCGACAACCGGACCGACATCTGGGCCTTCGGGTGTGTCGTCTACGAGATGGTCACGGGCCGGAAGGCGTTCGAGGGAAAGAGTCAGGCGAGTTTGATCAGCGCGATCATGAAGGACGACCCGCGCTCGATGGCCTCGCTGCAACCGATGTCCCCGCCGATGCTCGATCAGGTCATCCGAATCTGCCTCGCCAAGGACCCCGACGAGCGATGGCAGAGCGCGGGCGACACCGGCCGCCAGTTGAAGTTGGCAACTGACGGTAGCGTCACACAGGTCGCAGTCGCTGTGCCCACGACGGTCGCCGCTCGGCCAGCGGGTTGGCGATCACCGCTACCTCTTGCGGGCGGTGCACTGCTGCTAGGAAGTCTCATCACTGGCCTCGCCGTCTGGACTTTGACGCGGCCCAGCCCGCCGCGCCTTGCACGCTTCACCCTCACGACTCCAGCGGCCGCCCCCTTGGCGAATTCTCCGACCGCCGCAGATATCGCGGTTTCCGGCGACGGCTCGCGGGTGGTGTATGTCGCGCAGGTTGCAGGCGATCGGCAACTGTATGTGCGGGCCGTCGATCAGCTCGAAGCGTTCCGGTTGCGGGGGGCGGAGCAAGGGATTGGACCGTTCATCTCGCCTGACGGCAACTGGGTGGGGTATTTCGACCCGGGAGACGGAAGCCTCAAGAAGGTGTCGATCCACGGTGGGCCCCCAGTCACGTTGAGTGCCATTCAGGGGATCTTGGGAGGAAGCTGGGGGCAGGACGACACCATCATCTACTCCGAGGCGGCAGTCGGTGGCCTCTTTCAGATGTCCGCGGCGGGGGGTGATCCGGAATCGCTCACCACGCTCGACGAAGGTGAGGTAACACATCTGTGGCCAGAAATCCTCCCAGGTGGAGAGGCGGTGCTCTTTACCGTCATGAGGGGATCGGGCAGTGCGAACCTGGAGATTGCTCTGCTCCGCCTGGACACCGGTGAGCGGACGCTGCTTGTCCCGGGCGGCAGCAACCCGCGCTACTCCCCGACCGGGCACATCATTTATGGTGTGGACGGCACTTTGCGGGCGGTGCCGTTCGACCTGGACCAGTTGACGGTCACGGGCGACCCACTTCCGGTCGTCGAAGGCGTGCGCACGAAGGGCAGCGGAGCGGCGACGTTCGGTGTGGCCGCGGATGGCTCCCTCGTGTACGTGTCAGGCGTGGGTGGAACGGCGGGTAGGACGACGCTCGTCTGGGTGGACCGGCAAGGGCAGGAAGAGCCGCTGGCGGCCGAACCGAGAGCCTATAACTATCCGAGGATCTCCCCGGATGGCACCAAGGTGGCACTCGACGTGCGCGACCAGGGCGAAGACATCTGGATCTGGGACACCCTTCGTGCAACCTTGACCCGATTGACCTTCGATCCCACGATGGACAGGCATCCTGCGTGGACGCCGGACGGGCAGCGGGTCGTGTTCCAATCCGGGCGAGGAGCGGCTCCGAATCTGTTCTGGAAGGCCGCCGACGGCACCGGCACGGTCGAACGATTGACCGAAAGTCTGAATTCACACAACTCACCGGCGTTCTCACCGGATGGATCCCAGCTTGTGTTTAATGAGGTTTCGACATCCACAGGTTTCGACATCCACGTCCTTTCGATGGACGGTGAGCGGTCGAGTGAACCGCTACTTGCGACCGACGCGCTTGAACGCAACGCCGTGCTATCGGCGGATGGCCAATGGATGGCCTACCAGTCCGACGCCTCGGGGCAGTTTGAAATTTATGTGCGCCCGTTCCCGAACGTGGATGACGGCCGCTGGCAGATCTCAAGTGGCGGAGGCACCCAGCCCGTGTGGGGACCGGACGGACGCGAGTTGTTCTATCGAACAACACCCCGACCGCGTGAGCCTTTCTCGACGGTTGGTGGCGGAGGCGTGGCGGTTGTCGCCGTTCAGACGGACCCCACCTTTACACCTGGCAACCCCACTGTGCTGTTCGTCGGGCCGTACCGTGGGGGTCGGGCTGGTCGCACCTACGATATCTCGCCTGATGGTCAGCGATTTCTGATGATCAAGGAAGGTGCACAGGCCGACGACTCCGCCGCCCCAGCCCAGATCGTTCTCGTCGAGAACTGGTTCCAGGAACTCGAACGCCTCGTCCCAACACCCTGACCCCATGCCCATCGTCCCCGGCACCAAGATCGGCCCCTACGAGATCCTTTCACCGCTGGGCGAAGGCGGCATGGGCGCGGTCTACAAAGCCCACGACCCCACGCTCCAGCGCACGGTCGCCATCAAGGTGCTGGCGAAACAGGATGAGGACGCCTCGGCGCGACTCCTCCAGGAAGCCCGCGCCGCCTCGGCGTTGAACCACCCCCACATCTGCACCATCCACGAGGTCGGCGAACACGAGGGCCAAGCCTTCATCGTCATGGAGCATGTCGAGGGGAAGCCCCTGAGTGCCCTCATCCCCGCCGACGGCCTGCCCCCGGAGAGCGTCATCCGCTACGGGACGCAGATCGCCGACGCCCTGGCTCACGCGCATGAGCGCGGGATTGTCCATCGGGATCTGAAGAGCCAGAACGTCGTCATCACCCCCGAGGGACGGGCGAAGGTGTTGGACTTCGGGTTGGCCGCGAGGATGCCCCAGGCGGATGCCGAGGCGGTCACCAAGACCCAGGACGCCATTCCCCACGCCGGGATGCTGGTGGGGACGCTGGCCTACATGGCCCCGGAAGTGCTCAGGGGTGAGGCCGCGACGGCCCGCAGCGACATCTGGGCGCTGGGGGTGGTGCTGTATGAGATGGCGAGCGGGAAGCCACCGTTTGGAGGCGACACGGCGGCAGATGTCGCGTCGGCCACGCTGAAAGAAACACCTGCCACACTCCCGTCACGGGTGTCGGCTGGCCTGCGGTCCATCATTCATAAGTGTTTGGCGAAGGATGCGGGGCAACGCTACACGAGCGCAGCGGTGGTGCAAGGTGCGCTTGACGTCATTCAGTCGGACAGCGCCGTCTCCCAACCAGCGGGCATCGCGCCTGCGGGCGGAACGTGGACGTGGCGTGTCACCAGCGCGGTGCTGGGCCTCGTACTCGTTGCGGGCGGCCTCGGCTACTGGCTGCGACCAGACACTGGACCCGCAACAGCCTCTCGTTCGCCCCTGCCGCGTCTCACCAACCCCGTCCAGATTACGTCGGCATCGGGCGTCGAGGACCACCCCAGTTGGTCCCCGGATGGCCGCACGATTGCCTATTCCGCGACCGGCACGGGGGGCGGCAGCAACTGGGACATCTGGATGCGACAGATCGGGGGCGAGCGGGCAGTCAATCGTACGCTGGACTCCGCTGGGGACGATCGTTTCCCGGTCTGGTCGCCGGATGGCACGCAGCTGGCTTTTTGGTCCGACCGTGAGGGGCCAGGGTACTACGTGATGTCGGTGTTGGCCGGTGGCGCATCGAAGGTGTCTGAGGTGTTGATCAACATAGCATACGGTCCGGCGCAGTGGTCGCCCGACGGAAGTAGGCTGGCCCATGTCAATGAGTCAGCGGGGGAGCTGTCGTTGGAGATCGTGACACTCAGAACCGGAGAGCGTGAACAGTACTCGCTACCTGGAACGCAGCTGATGCGGGGGGCTCCCAGTTGGTCACCCGACGGACGGTTAGTCGCGTACGTCGATGCTCCGGGTATTGCTCTGGAAGCCAACACGCACCAGCTCCGAGTGCTCGACCTCGAGACCGAAGAAGTGACATTGGTGACGGACGGCCAGGGGCAGGCGTGGAGTCCCACCTGGTCTCCAGACGGCAGGACACTGTTCTTCGTCTCGAACAAAGGTGGGACCCGAGACCTCTGGATGCAGCGCCTGCGACCCGCGGGGGCGCTGGAGGGTTCCGCAGAGCGACTGACGACGGGCGTGGGCATGCGCTGGGCAGCCTTGAGTGCCGCTGGGGATCGCCTCGTCTACTCCCAGGGGCGACTAGTCTCGAACCTGTGGCGGGTTCCCATCTTCGACGACCGCGCAGCGACCTGGGATGACGCCGAGCAACTGACGTTCGATCAGGCGAGGGTCGAGTACTACAATGTCTCACCCGATGGGTCCCAGCTGCTGTTCAATTCGGATCGGAACGGCAACAGTGATCTGTGGTCGATGCCGGTGGATGGAGGCGAGCTCAGGCAACTCACGACTGACCCCGCTGACGACTTCGCACCGATGCTGTCGCCGGATGGACGCGAGGTAGTGTTCTACAGCATGCGGAGCGGGAATCGTGACCTCTGGGTGATGCCAGCATCAGGAGGTTCTGCTCGACGGCTCACACAAAACCCGGCGTGGGACGGCTTTCCGAGCTGGTCGCCCGACGGCAGCCAGATCGCCTTCATCAGCATGCGAGAAGCTGGGTTTGGTCTCTGGGTGATGCCCGCTGACGGAGGAGAACCGCGCAAGATCGCCAACAACTCGACCGGCATTCCGCATTGGTCGAAAGACGGTAACTCGATCGCCTATGTGGCCTTCGGCGATAACTTCAGTAGAGTCTCTCGCGTTGCCGTCGGCGGCGGAGATCCCGATGTGCTGAGCACCGGAGCAGCCCGCTCGATCGTGCCGTCTCGTGACGGCGAGGCTATCTACTTCCACGGTGTGACCACGAATACGGGCAGTGCAGATGGCGTGTGGGCTCTGTCACTCGTTGACGGAACGGAGCGACGGCTAACCAATCTCCTGGATCGCCGCGGCAACCTCGGCACTGGACTCGGAACAGATGGTCAGTATCTGTACTTCACTTGGCAAGAAGACCTCGGCGACATCTGGGTGATGGATGTCGTCACCGACAATGCTGACGGCAGCGACGACTGATGGCTTTGACCCCCGGCACCACGCTCGGCCCGTACGAAGTCCTCTCCGCCATCGGCGCGGGCGGCATGGGGGAGGTGTACAAGGCCCGTGACACGAAGCTCGACCGTGATGTCGCGCTGAAGATCCTCCCCGACGCCTTCGTCAACGACCCGGAGCGGCTCGCCCGTTTCCAGCGGGAAGCGAAGGTGCTGGCGAGCCTCAACCATCCGAACATCGCGCAGATTCACGGTCTGGAGGAGTCGGGCGACTCACCGGCCCTCGTCCTCGAATACGTCGAAGGCCCGACGCTCCAAGATCGCATCGCCAAAGGCCCGATCCCGCTCGATGAAGCCCTCCCCATCGCTCGCCAAATCGCCGAGGCGCTCGAAGCCGCCCACGAGCAGGGAATCATCCACCGGGATCTGAAACCGGCCAACGTCAAAGTCAAGACCGACGGCACGGTGAAGGTGCTGGACTTCGGGCTGGCGAAGGCGCTCCAACCGGAACTGTCCGACCTGGACGCGGCCAACTCCCCGACGATGACCATGACCGCCGCCGCCACGAAGATGGGCGTCATCATGGGGACGGCGGCGTATATGTCGCCCGAGCAAGCGTCTGGCAAGACGGTGGACAAGCGGAGTGACATCTGGGCCTTTGGCGTCGTCTTGTTTGAGATGCTGACCGGGCAGGGCCTGTTCACGGGCAAGACGGTGTCGGACACCCTGGCACTGGTGTTGACGAAAGAACCCGACTGGGCCAGCTTGCCGTCCACCACGCCGGCAGCCCTTCAGCGTCTACTCCACCGTTGCCTGAAGAAAGAACCCAAGCAGCGCCTCGGTTACATCGGCGATGCGCGGCTCGACATTGATGACGCTCGGGCTGCACCCGGTAGCGAGACGACTGAGGCAGCGCCGATCGCCCAGCCCGCCCTCTGGCAACGGCCGCTCCCGGCTCTGCTTGTCCTAGCGGCTGTCGTTGGCATCTCCGGCCTCGTTGGCTGGAGCCTCACATCGCCGTCCGAATCCGTGCCCGTCGTCCGGATGTCGATTCCGCTCGGCGTAAACGAGAGGTTTGTTGGACAAACTTTCAGTCTTACCGCCATCTCACCGGACGGGAGCCGCATCGTCTATCCGACCGAGGAGGGGCTGCTGCTCCGGCCGGTCAGTGAGTTGCAGGCCACGCCAATAGCGGGGACGGGCCGGGGGGGAAGTGGGCGGCGTGCCTTCAACCCATTCTTCTCACCCGACGGCGAGTGGGTCGCCTACTACCAGCAGGGGGGGCAGTTGCGGAAGGTCGCCGTCAGCGGTGGAGCGCCGGTGACGTTGTGCGAGATCGACCAGCCGTATGGGGCTAGCTGGGGGACCGACGACACGATCCTCTATGGCCAGGGACCAGACGGCATCTGGCAGGTTCCGGGCACAGGCGGCACACCAGAGCAAGTGATTGCCGTCGAGGACGGGACTGAGGCGTACGGACCCCAGATGCTTCCTGGCGGCGAGGCCGTGCTCTACACGCTCGGCACTGGGCCGGGACAATGGGAGGACGCCCAGATCGTCGTCGAGCACGTGGCCACAGGTGAGCGCACGGTGCTGATCGACGGGGGTCGGGACGGTCGGTATCTGCCGACGGGGCATCTGGTCTACGTGCTGAACGGCGTCTTGTTCGCCGTGCCGTTCGATCCAAAAGCGCGGGCCGTGACAGGCGGGCCCGTGTCGCTCGTCGAGGGAATTCGCAATGCCGCAGGCGGACGCGGGGCCGCGCAGTTCAGCGTGGCCGACAGTGGCGCGCTGGTCTACGTTCCAGGAAGTGGTGGGGGTGACTACTCGCTCGCCTGGGTCTCCCGTACCGGGGAAGAGGCTCCGACGCTCGCGCCACTTCGGAATTACGCCGACGTGCGAGTTTCGCCAGACGGTAGTCGCCTTGCCGTGGAGATTCGGGGGGACGGCAACACCGATGTGTGGATCTGGCATCTTGAGCAAGGCCCTCTGACTCGCTTGACATTCGATGAGGCGGTGGACGACGTCCCGTTATGGACGCCGGACAGTTCGCGCGTCGTGTTTCGGTCGAGCCGGGATGGCGGGGGGCTGTTCTGGAAAGCGGCTGACGGATCTGGCGAAGTTGAACGGCTCTGGGAAAGCGCCGATCAACCCAGGCCGTTCGGATGGTCCTCGGAGGGCCGCATAGTGTTCGACCAAGAGCCGGGGGACATCGGCGTACTCACTCACGATGGCGATTCCACGGTCGAGATGTTGCTCGAGACGGAGTTCAGAGAGATAGTGTTCGCGCTCTCTCCCGACGGCCGCTGGATCGCGTATCAATCCGATGAGTCGGGAGCTGTCGAAATCTATGTGAGACCGTTTCCAGAGGTTGACGATGGCAGGTGGCAGGTCTCGACGTCAGGCGGATTCGACCCGGTGTGGTCGCCGGATGGCCGGGAGCTGTACTTTAGTAGCTTCGGCAGGATGATGGTCGCCTCGGTTGAGCCGGGCGAGACCTTCAGCGCGGGCAGCCCGGTGGAGCTCTTCCGAAACTACGTCACCGCCGATGCGATTCGGGGGTTCGATGTCGCGCCCGACGGTGAACGGTTTCTGATGCGAATTGATCAACGGGCTGAAATCACCGAAGGGCGCCAAGGCTTGATCTTCGTCCTGAACTGGTTCTCCGAACTCCAGGCGCGGGTGCCGACGGGACGGTAGGCGGAGAAGGGACGAGGGTACGATGTGGACGCGACGGAGGCACCCAACCGTTGTTGACCGAACGCCGGAGCCGAACGAGATGGCAGCGATCCGACAGGAGCCAGGCCCACGGCATGAGCCAGAGACGATGGTCACGTTGGAGCTTGGGACATCGGTGGTGATCACCGGACATCTGGCGGCCTCTGAGAATCTGACCATCCACGGCCCGTTCGAGGGCACGATCGAGGTGCTCGCTCACACGGTGACCATTGGCCGCCACGCACAGATCGAGGCGCGGATTGTCGCCCAGTGCGTCGTCATCGAGGGCAAGGTTCAGGGCCATGTGACCGCGACGGACAAGATCGAAATCCGTGCCACTGCACAGCTCCACGGTGACATCGTCGCCCCCCGGATAGTTTTGGCTGACGGAGCGTGGGTCTGTGGAACCGTGGAGACCAGGACCGCTGACAGTGCGAGGCTCCAGGTCTCTGATTCGCTCCCGGTGACGACGGTAAAAGGCCCCCGAGGCCAGAAGAGTCCTGTAGCGTAGTCGTTCCTTCCCCGAACTCCAGGCGCGGGTGCCGACGGGCCGGTAGGGCATGACCATGAGCACACGGCTGTTGGACCAGTTGCTCCCCCTAGCAGCCCGTGGTGAAAGCGCTCATTCCTAGATTGAGGTTCGTGTACTCGAAACACGCGGTGACTTCGTCGTTGAGGGGTGAAGGAGGTGGATCAGGCGTCCAGAGGCGCACTGGAACGGTCCACAGCCGCCATGCAAGGGTACACAGCGTGTTAAAGACCGCCGTGAGGCGGCCCTGGAGGCCTCGTGGCGTGCCGACACCGACCAGGCGACGCATCAGCAGCCCAAGATTGAAACCTCCGGCGTGCACGAGCACCCGTTTCAGCAGGTTGGCATGCCCGCGCAGATGCACACGGCGCATCGCGCCGGTCTCGTAGAGATGCGCAAAGGGACGTTCCAGGCGTTCACCGCGTTGGCGCAAGAGTCGTTGGCCCCGGGCCCCGCGGATGCGCCGGCGGTTCCGGTAGACCGCGTCACGGGCCGCGGCCTTGCCGCGCCAGTTCCGCCGTCCGCGATCGGGTTCCGAGAGGTAGGCGCGCACGCCGACCGCCTCCAGGTCCACCAACATCTGATTGCTGTGATACCCCTTGTCGCCAACCAACTCGCGTACGGCGTCGGCCGTCGGCTGCACCGTCTCGATCTGCTCCGCGGCCGTGATGAGGGTCTCAACCAGTGTCGTCGTGTCCCCGGCATCCGCCGGCTGGACCGTCACACCGACGATCGCGCCGGTCACCAGATCCACCGCGTGCTCGGCCTTGTGGGCCAGATGCGTCCGCCCGTCCTTCATCTTCGTGATCCGGGCATCCGGATCCTGCGGGTGCGTCCAGTCGTCGTTGGAGCCCTTCTTCTTCCGCGTGCGATCCAGGCGCGCCAGGTCCGCGCGCGTCGGCGTCGCGATGCCCGAGGCTTGCGCCAAGCGGGTCAGGAAGGCCTCATAGCGTTCGCCGGTGTCCCGGCGCACGATGCTGCGCAAGGCGGCATTGGCTTCGAGCGTCGTCGCATCGATGCCGATCGTCTGCCCCTGCACCAAGCCGGCGTCGGCCAACCGCTGCAGCATCCAGGTGAACACCGCGGCATGCGTCTCCAGATCGATCAGGCGCCGCGTCCGCGAGATCGTCGAGTGATCGGGCGCCGGGTCGTGCAGCTCCAGATCCAAAAAGCTGCGCACACTCAACGAGTCCGCCGCGCGCCACGCGATCCCCCGCTCCGAGTCCAGACCTTCAAAGTACCCGAGCAGCAGCAGCCGGAAATACCGGCCCGGCGCCAAGCTGGGCCGACCCAGGACCGGCGCGTAGAACGGGGCGCACGCCGCCTCGACGAAGGCGTCGAAGCCCGCGTCCGCGAGGATGCGATTCAACCGGTGATAGAACGGATGCGCCGCGCTCCGCGGCAGATCTGTCGTCGCGACCCACATCGACGCCTGCCGTGCCTGGCGGCGGCCTTTGCCCATAGCCATGCGCGATAGTGTAGGACGACGGATCGATCGTGTCGATCCCTTATGCGGGACTTTCACCACGGGCTGCTAGCCCTGGTCGTCACCACGTTCGTGGGCAGTGCGTGTTCCAGTGCAGCGCAGCCAGGGGTCGCCCCGGGCTCGGCGACGAATGCGCGGATTGACGCGCTGTTCAGCGAGTTCGATGTGCCTGGCTCCCCAGGCGCCGCCGTGATGGTGATTGCGGCCAACGAGGTGGTGCACGCCCGTGGCTATGGCCTGGCGGACCTTGAAACAGGGGAACGGCTGACGCCAGCGACCCCCGTGCGCTTGGCGTCCGTGACGAAACAGTTCACTGCCACGGCCATCATGCTCCTCGCCGAAGACGGCCTGCTGTCGTTCGATGACCCCGCCGTCAGGTGGGTGCCCGAACTCTCACGATTCAGTGATGTGACGATTCGACATCTTCTCAACCACACCGGCGGTCTTCCCGACTACTACGACGGGCCGTTCCAGGCCGATCTTCCGTCTGTCGACGAGGACTCCCTCCTCACGAATGTCGATGCGATCTCGCTGTACGAAACGTGGGGCGATCCCGTGTTTGCGCCCGGCGGCCGATTTGAGTACAGCAATCCCGGCTACGAAGTCCTCGGCCTGATCATTGAACGTGCATCCGGCATGACATTCGGGGCGTTCCTGCGTGAAAACGTCCTGCTCCCGCTTGGGATGACCACGGCGGTCGTTCGCGACCGCCCCGAAGTGACGATCCCCAACCGAGCGGTCGGCTATCGTCCATCGGATGCGGGTGGTGATCGACCCTGGGAGGAGCATGACGACCACTTTGGGAATTGGATGGTGGGTGCAGGGGGCCTCTACGCGTCGCTGAACGATCTCTATCAGTGGAATCAGTCTCTGAGCCAGGAGGCACTGATCAGCCACGAGACGTTGACCGAGGCGTTCTCACCCGCCGTTCTGAACGACGGCACCTCTTCACCCTACGGATTCGGGTGGGATTTGCGCCCGCGGGTGGACGTTGCGGCCGTGAACCACAACGGGGGTTGGGTTGGGTTCCGCACCTCCATGATTCGCTTCACTGACACTCCGTTAGCGGTCATCGTCTTATCCAATGCGTCTGCCGCCGCGGCAGAGCTGGCGGATGAGGTAGCGAAGATCGGCCTGAACTAGTCGCCGCGCCAAGCGGGTTCGCCGCGTCCTGGAACTGGCGCGGAGCCGACGGCACAGCACGACTCTTCCACGTCCTCCCGCGTGTGCAACTTTGTGCAAGATTTTCCGGGACACGGCACCACGAACGGCCACGATTGACCACGATGCGGGACAGCCGACCCCAATCGACCGAGGTCGGCTGCGATTGGCCACGATCATCAAAAGCCTTCTAAGCCGAGGGTCGCAGGTTCGAGTCCTGCCGGGCGCGCCATTTCTTTCCGGAACGCGCGAGTTTCGCCGTCGAATCGCCCGAAATGCGCGGGTTGGCCGTGGTGGTCGAGACCCGGCGCGCGGGCCCCGACCGCCGCCGGTCACACGATGGAGGAGGAGTCGGCGGGCCACAGGGTGTTCACGGCCCAGTGGCCCTCGCGCCTTGCGGGGCGGACGCCTCGACGGTCTCGGTGCCACACGGGACTTTCACCACGGGCTGCTATGTGGATGTGTGGAACAGGTTCAGCTCCTGACACGGCATGACAATCCGCTTACGGATCGGGGAAAACAGTTCCTAACAACAGCTCGTCCGCCCATTCTCTCGCCTCACCCACCTCCTCAAACTCCCTGACCCCCTGCACCACGCCGTCCACATAAAGGATGTCATCCGGGGCACGTAAATCGGAAATCCAGGCTTAGGCCAATTTGACGTTTTCCGCGCGGGGGCCTTTCGGTCCCTGGCCGCTCTCGAAGGTCACGGCCTGGCCTTCCCGGAGGTCGTCGAACTGCGTGCCGTTGCAGGCGGACTGATGGAAGAAGTACTCGTTGCCGTCTCCCGCCTCCACGAACCCGAAGCCCTTGTCACTCACCAGCCGCTTGATCGTGCCGTTCATTGTTGACATGTCGTCTCCTATCGAATTGACGGTTTCCCGCTGAGTGCCGTTGCGCCGCTCCGAATCACCGATCCCCCCACCGAGGCCCACGCGCAAGCGGCACACGGATCACCGCTCGGGGTAGCTGCAACTTTGGTGAGGCTGAGGCAGATTCCCGGCGGATGCCGGGACGGCGACAGGGCTCAGGGAAGCGGTACCTCGTCAGTATAGCAGGACTTGGATGGCTGATCTCGAAGAAGTCTTTAGACACCTGTCCACGGCACGCGGGAGGTCCCCATGCGTCGAATGCTGCGCTGGTTCCTCGCCGTCGTCTTCGTCGCTTTCGTCAACGCCCAGACCGCGACTGTCATCCGCAAGCTAGAGGAGGTTTTGCAGACCGGGTGACGCCTCCGAAACTCTTGCGAAACTGACGACTGTCAGAGAGATTTGGCAACTCCAAGATGCACTGGGATGCACCGAACGTCACCGAGTTTCACCCACGCCATGACACCGCCAGAACCCGAAAAAACGCTACTGTCCCGTCGGCACCCGCTACTGGGTCACTCTCCCGCCTCAACTTGACAATGCCACAAGCCGACCTCAAGAAGCGACGCGCGTCATCTGTACTCCTCCACCTCCGCAATGAACGCACGCGCCTCTTGCACGACTTCCTCGGTGATCCCCATGTGCCCACGGTCCGCGTAGCGGACGAAGCGATGCAGAACGCTGGCCTTCTCCAAGGCCTGTACCATGTCGACAGCTTGCTGAACCGGGACGGACTCGTCGTCATCGGAATGGAGGACGAGAATCGGTGTGGATGCCGTGGTAACGTGATGCATGGGTGAGGCGAGCCGCCGGGCCGCCTCGACGTCACCAGATATCGGCGTCCACAGGGTGCCCCAGGAGAGCGTGTTCACGTCGTAGGCCCCGGAGGCGCTGATGACCGCGCGGACGTCACTTCGCGCGTCATCCCAACCGCCGACACGCGCATGGGGGCCCTCACCGAGCGTGGCAGCCAACGACACCAGGTGACCACCGGCCGAGTTTCCAATCAGATACACACGCTCGGGATCGATGCTGTACTCCTCGGCGTGTGCATGGACCCAGCGAATCGCACACAGCAGGTCCAGATACGCTGCCGGTGCGGGTGTGGCGCCCACAAGACGATAGTCGATGGTCATGGCGAAGAAGCCGGACTGGGCCCAGTCCCCGACGTCAAGGCTGCGCCGTCCGGTGCGCGAGCCCCCTCGCCAGCTCCCGCCATGGACATAGATGATGGCCGGCAGGCGTTCGTTCCCCTCGGGGGACGCGATGTCAGCCAGCAGCGCCGACCCTTCGACCCGCCCGTAAATGAGGTCCTTCTTCACGGTCACCCTGGATTCGCCCTGCGCCGACGAAGAGGCTGGCAACAGGAGGCTCAGCATCACGACGGTGAGAACGAGCCTGCCCAGACCACGGTGAGTCAACCATTCGATAGCGGGTGAGCTAGTCGTCATGTTCCCCTCCTCTTGCTACCACGTGCTAATGACATGCTTCAGACCTTGTGACCTGCGGGCGGCTTGCCAAGCCGAAGCGCGCCACGCACGCGAAGGCTGGTGACTTCGTATGGGCCACGCGGTGTTCCGCTCGCTAGCGCCATGTCACTGTCCCGTCGGCACCCGCGCCTTCAGCTCCTCGAACCAGTTCTTGCTACTCAGAGGGCACTGTCAAGTTGAGTTAAGTTTCGGCCCATCGAGCCGTGCGACCCAACTGCAATCCTCTGATTATTCAGGAGGTTACGGGACGTCAAATCTCTGGGATCCCCTCAAACTTAACTCAACTTGACAGTGCCCTCAACTTGACAATGCCTTCCCAAGGGGTCCCGAGTGAACAACGTGTTTGGAAATTACACTTAGTGCGGTTCGTCCTCCGGTGGCGACTCGAAGAGAGTGATGGGCTCGGTCGGAGCGGCTGTCGGGGTCTCCACAGACACGTCCACGGGCGGCGCCGGTGGAGCCGGCGGTGGCGGTGGAGCCGCGGGTCTGGCGGTCCGCTTCCGCGGCCTCTTCGCCGCGGCTCGCCTGGCGGTCGAGCGCTTGGAAGCGCCGCCGCGCCGGGCCCTGGCTGCTGGTTTCCGGGTCGCCGTCTTGCGCACGCGAGCGGATTTGGCCTTCTTCGGGCGGGCCGTCTTGCGGGATTTGCGCGCCTGCTTCCGCGGGTGGATTTGCGCGCCTGCTTCCGCGCCGGTGCCTTGGCCGCTGGTTTCCGGGTCGCCGTCTTGCGCACGCGAGCGGATTTGGCCTTCTTCGGGCGGGCCGTCTTGCGGGTGGATTTGCGCGCCTGCTTCCGCGCCGGTGCCTTGGCCGCTGGTTTCCGGGTCGCCGTCTTGCGCACGCGAGCGGATTTGGCCTTCTTCGGGCGGGCCGTCTTGCGGGTGGACTTGCGCGCCTGCTTCCGCGCCGGTACCCTCTTCTCATTCTTCTTTGCCATGCACGCCCTCCTCAGTTCGCGCAGTATATATCAAGAACCGCGTCTCGCGAGCGCTCCGCTCCCATCCGTGCCCGCCGACTACGACCAGCAGCTCAAGCGTCTTCGTCGTCGGCTGCAACTGACCCAAGACGGCCTAGCGCACCGTGTTGGTGCCGCACGAAAAGCGGTCGTCTATCAGTGGGAGTCGAGGAAGAGGATGCCCTCACCGGTGTTCTGGCAACGGATTCAGGCGCTCAGCCGGCACGCGTGAGGCTCCCCGGTGAGCGACAAAGGGTTCGTGTACCTCCGCTCGTTAGTAGACCCTTGGCGACTACTCGCGACTAAACGAGGGCCTGAACTCCAACGGCCGTGCAGTCGGACGTCCCGTCAGGGTGAGTTCGTCTGCCGACCGAGGCGTCGCACGATACCGAACTCAGTCTTGGTCACCCGCTGCACCGATAGCCGGCTGCCTTTCTTCGTCACCATCATCTCCTCGAGGCCCTTGGTCGACTTGAGGGTCGCGAGTGAGACGGTGTCTCCAAAGCGCTCGACGAAGGAGATCTCCACCATGAACCAGACCGGGGCGTCCTTCGTGCTTCGGGCGTCGAAGTAGGGATATTGCCAAATGTTGTGTATGCGGCATGATCAGGCGGCTTCCTTTCGGACGCCATCGACGAAGGGCACACCGTCGATGACATCGGCGATCAGTTGACACCCATTCAACGCTCTCCAGGTCTTCTGTGCGGCCATCGCCAGCTTGAACACCATCGTCAAGCACGCCAGGCGGCTGCCCGCGCCCTTCGTCTTGCGCGTGCGGAGCCGGACGGTGGCGAACGTCGACTCGACCGGATTGGTGGTCCGGATGTGAATCCAGTGCTCGGCGGGGAACTCGTAAAAGGTCAGCAGCACGTCCCGGTCTTTCGCCAGGCAGGCGGTCGCCGCCGGAAACTTCGCGTGAAACGTGGCCACGAACAAGTCGAACGCCTGGTTGGCGCTGGACGTCGTCTCCGCCATCCAGATGTCGTGCAGCATCGCCTTCGCCTTGGGCTGCACGCCCTTCGGCAGCTTGTTCAGCACGTTCATCGTCTTGTGCACCCAACACCGCTGTTCGCGGGTCTTCGGGAACACTTTCCGCACGGCGCCCCAGAATCCGAGGCCCCCGTCGCCGACGGCGAGTTCCGGGTCGATCGCGAGCCCGCGCGCCCGGACGTCCAGCAGCAGCTCGCGCCACGACTGCTCGCTCTCGCGGTAGCCATCGGTGATCGCGATCAGCTCCTTCTGCCCCTCCCGCGTGGCGCCCATCAGCACCAAAATGCACTGCCGCTTGTTGTCCGTGTCCTCGAGGCGGACGTTGAAGTACACCCCGTCCGCCCAAACATAGGCATAGCGCCGGCCGGCGAGGGACCGCTGCGACCACCCGCGGTAGTCCTGCTCCCACACCGCCTTGAGCCGCGTGATCGTCGTCGCCGACAACCCCCGCGCGTCGGGCCCCAACAGCGCCTGCAAGGCCTCGCTGAAGTCTCCCGTGCTGATGCCCTTGAGATAGAGCCACGGGTACAGTTCTTCCAAGCTGGTCGTCTTTCGCAGGTAGGGCGGCAGGATCGCCGACCGGAACGTCTCCCGTTCGCCTACGGGCCGACGGTCCCGGACCCGGGGCTGCTGCACGCGCACGTCCCCGAGCGGCGTTTGAATCGCCCGAGTGGGCAAGTGGCCGTTGCGAACGACGCGCCGGCGCCCGGCCGCGTCCATCGTCGCCGCCCGGGCCGCAAGGTAGTCGTCCACCTCGGCCTCGATCGCCGTCAGCAACATCTGTTGCGCTCCGCGGTGCAGCACCTCGGTCAGGACATCTCGGGACGATTCTTGTGGGAACTGGACCAGCTTTTCGTTAGGCTCCGGCATGGTGGCGTACCTCCTTGCCCTTCGGGTGAGGGGGGTGCGTTAGCAACACCCAGGGTACGCCGCCTGTTCAAAACCTCAAACACAACTTTCGGTTATATCTCGCCACTTGGCGATGCGCGGCGCGCCCGCACGAGCCATTCAGGAACTGGCGGGGCACGTCAACATCACGACGACCCAGCGCTACATGCACCTGAGTCCGGCGGCGATCGAGGGGGCGATCCGGCTCCTGGACGAGCCAGTGCGGGGAGAGATAGGGGAAACGGAGTCTCCGAGATCAGTAAGTGTTTCGGAGAAAAGGAGTTAATGGCGGAAGCGCCTGGGAGTCGAACCCAGCCCCCCCGCAGAGCGGGGAGCGACCGATTTTGAAGACCGGGAGGGCCACCGGGCCCCGTTCGCTTCCATCGACGTACTGACGGGCCGTGTCCGTCAGCGCGAGTGGCGGACGATCGAGCGACGCCGGGAACCGCACTCGGAAATCCGACGAGCGGGAAGCGCGAAATCGCGGGATCGACGCGCAGGACGGAGCGTACCCCGGGTGAGGCCGGCGACGGAGCCGGCATTCTTCGGAGCCTACGCGAGCCGCGCCAGCGACCCCACGACGATACGCACGACCCGCGTAGGGCGGATTAGTTTTCGATGAGGGTCACCTCGCCAGCGCGAGGCCCCTTGGCAGACTCTTCCTGCGTGAACTCGACGCGCTGCCCTTCTCGGAGCAACTCGAAGACGGCACCCCGCACCGAGCTGCGGTGGAAGAAGTGCTCGATTCCGCCCTCATCGCGAATGAACCCGAACCCCTTATCGATGAGGAGCCGTGCAATCGTACCGCTTGGCATAACCCTAGTCCTCCGATCGGCGAAGCCCCAGGACCACCCTGGGATTGAACGAGACCCCGTGTCGTGGGAAGCCCGCGGCGAGATGTCCGCGGACCGTCTTTCAGGCTGGAACGCGACACCGACAATCTTCCCGGGTCTTCCCGCAGCCGAGCCTCGCTTTCCGATCCGCCCCCGACTGGCGGACCGGATTCGCGCTGCCGACGACGAGCGACGCCGAGGCCGGCACATCAGACACCTCCGGCACGAAACTGGCGCCGAGTCAGGCAAACTTCACCTGACACAAAAGGCAGCGCGAAACGCGCCAAGTGTAGGTGGATCCTCCTATGGAAGTCAACAAGCCCAACTGCAGACGTTAGCGTTGGGATGGTTTGGCTGCTGGCTGTAAGGGCTTTCCGCTACGACAGCACCCGTAACTTCTTCTCTAACTTGGAGTTGAAGCAGGTTTCGGTGCCGCAGGCTTCGACGCCGAATAGGTGGTCCAGAAATGTCGGCCGCACCTGGCGCACACCCAAAACTGCTGCGGCTTCCACACGCCGCCGGGGGCCGGGTCGGTCATATCCATCTGGGTGCCGCAGCGCTGACACCTGATCTGGACGGCGACGTCGGACATGGGTGGATTCTAGCACGAGCATTTGGTCCGCCGGTCGAATGCAGCGGGGACGCGCACCGCGGACTGCTAGACTGGGCCGATGCCCTACGCTACTGACCGCGTGGAGGAAGGGTGATCCCCGGGGTCATTCTGGCCGCCGGCGCCTCCTCGCGCATCGGTCGGCCGAAGGCGCTCTTGCCCACGGGAATCGAAGGGGAGACGTTTCTCTCCCGCCTGGTCGAGACGCTCTGGGCCGGCGGGGTCGACGACGTCGTCGTCGTCGCCTCCACGCAGTCCGGTGACCTCGAGCGCGCGCTGGCCGGGGTCTCCCGCGCCCCGAGGGTCGTGGACAATCTCCACCCCGAACGGGGCCAGCTATCGTCCGTGCGGGTGGCCCTCGCGGCTATCGACAAGCCCGGGGTGTCCGGCATGCTGCTCGCGCTCGTGGATGTCCCATTCGTGAGCCCGTCGACAGTCCGGATCGTCTTGCAGACGTTCCTGAGAACCGGCGGGTCCATCGTGCGCCCGGCGTTGGGCGACACCCACGGGCCATCCCGTGCTGTTCGGGCGGCCGCTGTTCGACGAACTGCGACAGGCAAGCAACGCCGCGGGGCGCGAAGACCGTCGTCCGGGCCCACGCTGCCGACATCGTCAACGTACCGGTCGACGACCAGGGTGCGTTCACCGACGTGGATACGCGGGAGGACTACGAGCGCATCGTGGGCCCGTGGCCGTTCGTTGATCGGGTTCCAACCCCTCGGGTATGATTCATCACCGTGGGCCAGTGGCGCAGCTGGGAGCGCGCGTGAATGGCATTCACGAGGTCACGGGTTCGAACCCCGTCTGGTCCACCAATTTCTCCTTCGATCACAACTCCGGCAAGCCGATGAGGAGGCACTCCATGTCACTGTCACGCCGCGCGTTCGTCCGTTCGTTCGGGATCGGTTCCGCCGGCGCATTGTCGGCGGCGTGGAGCATCGGTCGGGGGCGCGAGGCGCTGGCCTGGAGTCCAGACCCGCTCGAGGCTGCCCTGCAGGTGACGGCCTCGCAGGACATCATCAAGATCAACGGCAACGAGAACGCGCGAGGCCCCGGAGACGTGGCGGTCGAAGCGATGCAGGAGGTGCTCGACGGCAACGTCGGTCGGTACGGATTTGCGGCGGCGAGCAAGCTGGCCGAGGCGATCGCCCGACGGGTCGGCCACGGCCTGACTGCCGAAAACGTCGTGGTCTCGACCGGCTCGGGTGCCCTCCTAGCGGCAGGGACGCGCGCCTACGTCTCGCCGAGCCGGCCGCTCGTCAACGGCACGCCATCGTTCCTCAGCACGAACCGGACCGCGCAGCGCCTGGGCGCCGAGATTCGGTTGGTCCCGGTCCTCCCCGATTTGAAGCTCGATCTGGACGGGATGGCTGAAGCAGCCAGCGGCGCCGGCATGGTCTTCCTGTGCAACCCGAACAACCCAACGGCGACGGCACATTCGCAGGCGGATGTGGCGGCGTTCATCGCGCGGGTCAAGTCGAGCTCGCCCAACACGGCCATTCTGGTGGACGAGGCGTACATCGAGTACGCGACCGACGCCGCCGTCGAGACGGCCGTGGCGGAAGCGCTGCAGCACGACGACGTCTTCGTCACCCGGACGTTCTCGAAGGCCTACGGGATGGCCGGCATGCGCCTCGGCTACGCCGCCGGCCGCCCCGACACGGTCGCGAAACTCCAGGCGGCCTGGGGACTGGGCGACATCAACGTCATGACCGCCGCGGGAGCCCTGGCGTCGCTGGACGACCGGGACCACATGGTGGCCGAACGCGAGGAGAACCGCCGGATTCGCGAGTTCACGATCAACGCCTTCACGGAGATGGGCTATGAGGCGTCCGACTCGCAGACCAACTTCCTGTTCGTGAACATCCGCCGGCCGGCGGGCGAGTTCCGCGACGCCGCCCGCGAGCAGGGCGTCCTGGTGGGGCGCGACTTCCCGCCGATGGAGCAGACCCACACACGCATCTCGCTCGGCACGATGGAGGAGATGCAGCGGGCGGTCGAGGTCTTCAAGAAGATTCTGGAAACCTAGCTAGCAGCCCGGCCAGTTCGGTATCCTCGAGGCGCACCCGGCCAAGCCAGGTGCGCCTTTTTTCGTGGGTGGTCCGCTACGGGGCGAGGGCAGCTCGACTCAGTCGCCGGGTCCGGCGTCCGCGGCCATCAGAATCGAGAACGCCCCCGCTTCGTACTCGACCGTCTCGGCACCGGGCCCGCTGCGGGTCCCTTCGAGCGTCCCGTCCCTTACCGCCGAAAACGCATCCCGTAGTTCGATCAACCGAATTGGGTCGGCGACCGGGGTGTTGTGTGCCGGGAGAAGGCGTGTGAGGTCCGGGACCAGCCCCGCCAGCCGAGCGATAGACGCCTCGTACGCGTCCAGGTCCGTCTCCGGGGCGAACAGCCAGATAGGCCCCTCGTAGAAGGTGTCGCCCGTCCAGAGATACCCGGCCGCGGCGTCGAGGAGGGCGATTGCATCGGGGGTGTGGCCGGGGATGTGCAGGATCTCGAGGACGCGGCCACCCAGGTCGATGGTGTGTCCGTCGGTGGCGACCTCGGTGACCGTCCATGATCGACTGATGTAATTGTCCTGCGTGACGCCCTCGGGCAACGGGCCGCAGAGCGCGTCGGGGACCACCTCCCCGCGGACTCGTTCGTTCGCGAGACCGGTGGCGCGCTCACGGGTGAACTCGGTGTCCATGCCCACCACCGACGAAAACTCCGCGTTCCCGCCGACGTGATCGAGGTGCGAGTGGGAGTTCACGACGATCACCGGTAGCTCCGTGAGCTGGGCCACCACGTCGGAGATCCGAGCGATGCCCATGCCCGTGTCGAAGAGCAGCGCGCGGTCAGCGCCGAGCACGAGATAGGAAATCACTTCCTGCCACTGCTTCGGCTCGTAGAGGGCGAGGACGCCGTCGCCCGCCTCCCACACCTCGAACCAGTCGGACTCGACGTCGACGCGATCGAGTTCGGCGTAGAGGGCGCGCGGAAGCCGACTGCACCAGTCGGGAGCGATCGCTTCGTCAGAGACCTCCCCGACGGGGCCCGCATCGGGTACGGCCTCGCCGCCACAGGCGGCAAGGATCGCAAGACCCAGGACCACCCCGGCCAGCGCACGTGTGCGTGTGATCATCGCTGGGTGCCTTGCCCCTGTCCCGTCGGCACCCGCGCCTGGAGCGGGTTGGCCAAGGCGCTCCAACCGGAACTGTCGGACCTCGACGCGGCCAACTCCCCCACGATGACGATGACAGCGGCGGCCACTGGGAGTAACGGGAGTGCGGCGTGACCTCCGCACGCCCTGGAACATACGGCAGCAGCCGCTCCGGTGGGGTCCTGAGGCGATCCGCTTCCCACCGGTCGCGAGGTCAGTACTCCGCGAACATCCGTCTGATCTCCTCTGCGTCGTCGGTGCGGGTCAGGGCCAGCATGAGGAGGATGCGTGCCTTGATCGGCGTCAAGTCCTGTCCGGCGATCCGATACCGCGTGCGCAACTGCTGCGCCTCCGTCAGTTCCTCGTCGGCAGACGGTGGGCGGTTCGGGACGATGCGTCCGCTCCCGGTCCGGGTGCTCACGACGGTGAACACGCCGCGCGCATGGGCATACGTGATCGCGGACGACTGAAGGCGGCTCATCGCGCCCGCGCCCGCCGACGCTATGACGAGACCTCTCGCCCCCGCATCGACGGCCGCTTCGATCAGATCACCGGGGGCCCCTTGATACACCATGATGATGTCGACGCGGGGCAGGGCGGTCACGCCCGCCAGGTCGAACTCACTGCGCAGCGTATGGCGCCGAAGCAGGCTGCGGTAGTAGACCGGGCCATCGCGGTCGACGACGCCCAGCACCCCGTAACCACGCGACTGAAACGTGTGCAGACGCCGGGCGTCCGTCTTGGTCACCTCTCGGGCCGAGTTGATTTCGTCGTTGAGGACGACGAGCGTGCCTTTGCCGCGCGATGTGGGCGCGGCCGCGACGCGGAAGGCTTGCTGGAGGTTGGCCGCGCCCTCATAGCCGAGCCGGCTCGGGTTCCGCATGGCCCCCACGACCACGACCGGACGCTCGCTCCGGACCGTCAGGTGCAGAAAGTAAGCTGTTTCCTCGAGCGTATCGGTGCCGCTCGTGACGACGATGCCGGCCAGGCCGGGGTCCTGGGTGAACAGCTCGTTCAGCCGGCGGGAGAGCTGGAGCCACTGGTCCAGCGTCAACCGTGAGCTGGAAACATTGGCGAATTGCTCGGACTCGACGCGCGCATATTCCGTGAGGTTCGGGATGAGATCGACGAGCTCCTCGGCCGTCAGACGCCCGCCGGATTTGGCGGAGATGGTTCCACCGGTGGCGACCAGCCGCACGCGCGGCGGCTCAAGGGTCTGGGCCGACACCTGACCGGTCGGCGGCAGGAGGACGAGCGCAGCCAGGGTGGCTGCTAAGGCGAGACGAGTCATGGCTCTCCTTCTTCGAGCGCGGGCCGAGGCCGAGTCGGCTCCGGCTCTTGCAGAGGATTGCTCTATACTGACTTCGTCGAGCCGCGGTGCGCAAGCGCGAGCCAGTTCGTCAACTGTCGCGCCGCATCGTCCGGTGTGGCACCGTAGAACGGCATCAGGGCCGACGCGGCGCCGGGCATGCGGGCCAGCCGCGCGCGCCAGGTGGTCGCATCGACCGACGACACTTCGATCTCGTACTGCCGGCCGTTGATGATTTCTTCGAAACGATGGACGCTCACGGCGTTGTCAGAGGTCGACGTGTGATAGGCCAGCGAAGATGCGATTCTATTGATTCATCGATCGTCGTCAAGCGGAAGAAACGACGAAGGACGCCGGTCGACGGCAGATTCGATCACTTTGTTGGGGAAGCACGATCAAAAAAACATGACATCAGCAGATCGTCCACAAGGCATGCACCGACGGTCCACAGGGTTTCCACAGCGCGACTTTTACCACGGCCGGCTGGGATGCCGCGGTCGGCGACCCGTCCGCATGGGTGCGCTGCTTGACCGCGTCCAGAGGCCGCACTAGGCTGGGTGCAGTTCCCATGCGCGTGAAAAGTCGGCGCGTGACGTCTCGAGCCCACGTGGCGTGCGTGGTGCTGGCGCTGCTGTTGGCGTGCGCCCGGGACGGGCGCGCCGAAGTGCTCGACGCGGTGCTGTACCGCATCTTTCTGGCGGACGGCTCCAGCCTCGTCAGCTACGGCGAATACTCGCGGGTTGGTGACGACATCGTCTTTTCTCTGCCCATTCGAGCCGATTTCAAGAACCCGCGCCTCCATCTGGTCAGCATTCCATCGGCGACCATCGACTGGCACACTACCGAGCGGTACTCGGAATCGGCCCGATCGGCGCATTACGCGGCGACGCAAGGCGACGCCGACTTTGCGCTCATGAGCTCGGAGGTCGCCTACGCCCTCAACGACGTCGCCCGGACGGCCGATCCGTTCCTCCGGCTCGAGATTGCCATGCGGGCCCGCACCACGCTCCACGCGTGGCCTGGCGACCACTACGGCTACCGGGCGAGTGACGTGCAGCAGATCGTCGGGTGGCTCGACGAGGTGATTTCGGAGATTCGCGTGGCCACGGGGGCGCAGCGCTTCGATCTCGACTTCGTGGCGATCTCGTCGAGTCCGCCGCCGATGCCGTTGCTGCCGCCACCCAGCCTGCAGGAGACGATTGCGCAGTGCGCTCGGCGCGGCCAGGCTGACGCGCGTGCCGGCCGAGCGGGTGTCGCTGCTGCGGGCCACGATGGGGCTGCTCCACGATAGTGCGGCGGCGCTGCCAGCGGCTTGGGTGAACACCACGCGCGCTCTCGTGAGGGCGGAGATCGATGCGGAGGTATCGATCGAACGCGCCTATGCGGATCTGACGCGGACGCTGCTCGACGACTCGGCGCGCCGCGCCGCGGAGGCTGACGTGCGCGGGCTGGAGCGTCTGCGGCGTCACATCCAGGCTCGCGATGCCGCGCTGGGCCGCAAGCGACCCAATCAGTTCAGAGCCTTGGTCTTGGTGGTGGATGACCGGCTCGCAGCGGCCAGGCAGCTTCGGCTCGAGCGCGACCGCTGGAACTTGCGCGTTCAGACGTTCCGGGCCTATCAGCGCGCGTTGACCGCACCGGTCGACGGGTTCATCCGCTCGAAGGCCGGCCTGGAGGAGATCCGGGCACTCGCCGGTCCTGACGCCGAGGTCCTGGAGCGGCTCGGTTACGACCTCGAGACCGCCGAGCGGTCGCTCCAGGGCTCGACGCCGCCGGTGGAGTTTCGGTCGATACACGATCTGATGGTGCGGGCCGTGCAACTGGCCTACACGTCGGTGCGATTTCGTCAGGACGCCATCCACTCCAATGACATCGCCACCGCCTGGGACGCCTCCGCCGCCGCGTCCGGCGCACTGATGCTGTTCACCAAGGCCCAGGCCGATCTGGGGCGGCAACTCCGCGCTCCGGCACTGCGGTGATTCACACCGCGGCAGACGCGTCTTCTCAGAGCTCGGGATCTTCAGTCGTTCCAGCATGGCATCGCGGAGGCGATCGGCGCCAGCTCGGCGGCCGCCGCCGGGTGTGCGGTCCTGGTGCCGTCGCGCGCGGCGGCGGAGCAATTGCACCGTACGCTGCGCCTCCTGCCGCGCCGCGCCGGGATCGTCCCTCTCCTCCTGACCCGCCCAGACTGGTACCACCGCCTGCACGAGCGGTTGCCGGCCGCACCGCCGATGCTGTCGGCGGCAGATCGTGAGCTGCTCCTGACCGAGGCGGCTCGAACCGCGGAAGCCGACGGCGTCCGCGCGCCGTTCGCGACGAGACCTGGCCTGATTGCCGAGATGCTCGCGTTTTACGACGTCCTGCGTCGTCAACAGCGAAGCCTGGGCGACTTCCAGCGATTGGCGATCGGCGAGCTGGAGCCGATCGCCGGCATCGACCATGGTGCCGCGCGGATGCTGGAGCAGACGCGGTTTCTGACCGAGACGTTCGCCCGGTTCGAACGGCGCATCGAGGCAACCGGCCGCCTGGACGAGCATGGACTGCGCCGGCGCCTGCTCGCCGAGGCGGGGCGACCGGCGTTCACGCACCTCATCGTGACCGTGGCCGATCAGGCGGTGTCGGGCGACGGGCTGTGGCTGGCAGATTTCGATCTGCTCGCGCGAATGCCCGCGGTGGCCCAGATCGACATCGTCGCGACGGAGGCCGTGCTGGCCAGTGGGTACCACGAGCGTCTGCACGATTTCTTGCCGGGCATCGATGAAGTACGGATCGAGGCCGTGGGGACAACCCCGAGCCTCCTCGTACCGGCGGATCAGGATGGCGCGCTCCATTTCACGAGCCGCGACCGCGAGGAGGAACTGTGGTCGGTGGCGCGACGGGTCCAGGCGTCGCGCGAGGAAGTGGCGCAGGCGGGTGGCTCGGGCACCGCCAGCGTCGCGGTGGTGTTTCAACGGCCGCTGCCCTACGTCTACCTGGCCGAGCAGGTGTTCGACGGGTCCCGCATCGCGTTCGAGACGTTTCATGGGGTGCCCCTGGCCGCCGAACCGTATGCCGCCCTGGTCGACCTCCTCCTCGAAGCGGTGGCGTCGCGCTTCACCCGTGGCGCGCTGCTGGCCGTGCTGCGCTCACCGCATCTGCGCACCGGCATCGACGAGCCGCTGCCCGGGCGAGGGGTCGAGCGCCTCGCCCGCCGGCTCCAGGCGTCACGCTATGCCGGTGGCCCGGATCACTTGGCGCGGGTGCTTGCCGGTGGGTGGGACGGCGCCGAGCCCGACGACGATCGGTTGGCGTCCGTGGTGCTGGCGATCGTGGCCGCGCTCTCGCCGATCGAGGAGGCGGGCGCCGCCGCCACGCAGTGGGGGCGGCTGCTCGAGTTTCTGGAGCGATGGGACGCCCCGGTGACCGGGGAGGGTCTCGATCGTGACCGGCAAGTCCGCGCTCGTGAGACCGTCCTAGGCGCTGTTCGAGAGCTGCGATCGGCGGCGGCCGAGTTTTCGACGGCCGCCGTCCCGGTGTCCGAGCTGAGAGCCCGACTGAGGCGACGACTCGAGCCGGAGCTGTTCGCGCGTCGCCCGGGGACTGGCGGGGTGCAGCTGGTGGACGCCTCCGCGGCTCGGTACGGCCGGTTTGCCCACGTGCATGTCGTCGGGCTGATCGACGGGGACTGGCCGCCCGGTGCGCGCCGGAACATTTTTTATCCGGCATCCCTGCTGCGGCAGCTGGGGTGGCCGGCTGACGGCGGCCGCGCGCGGACGGCGCGTGCCGAGTTCGCCGACCTCCTCCGGTTGCCGACTACGCAGATCGTGTTGTCGACCTTTCAACTCGAGGACGACACGGTCGTGACGCCGACCGGGCTGCTGGAGGACGTGGGGGACGCCGGGCTGCCGACGCGGGAAGAGACGTCCGACCCGACCTTCCGAATCAGCCTCGACGAGATGCTCGTGAACGACGCGGTCCTGCCGTCAGCGGTGTCGGGTGAGACGGCCAGCTGGGTGGCGGTGCGCGTCGAGGGCTCCGCCGGAGACGAGCGACCCGGGACGATCGGTGCGGTCGAGCCGCGACGGTACGCCGTGAGCCGGGTCGAACGCTACCTGGACTGCCCGTTCAAGTACTTCAGCGCGGTGATGCTGCGCCTCGACGAGGAGGCGGTGGACGAGCCCACGCTCGATCGGCGCGGACGCGGCGAACTGCTGCACCGGGTGCTCCGGACGCTGGTCGAGCGGTGGCGCGCCGCCGGTCACCATGGCTTCGATGAAGGCCAGATTGACGCGGCGCTGGCGTGTGCGCGCGACGTCGTCGAGGAGGCGACGGACGATCTCCCGGCCGTGGACCGCCAGCTCGAGCGGGCTCGCCTACTGGGGTCGGCGTCGGGCGCCGGCCTGGTCGAGCGATTCGTCCGGCTCGAGAGCGAGCGATCGGGAGACGCCGTCGAATCATTGCTCGAGCGGACGTTCGACGGGACGTTCTCGATGACAGGGGCGTCCGGTGTTTCGCGGCAGGTTCAGGCTTCGCGGCGTGGCCGATCGCGTCGATCTGCTCGCCGACGGCACCTTGCGTCTGCTGGACTACAAGCTGGGTCGCGCACCGAACGCCGCCCGGGCCGTGCAGCTTCCGGTCTATGCGGCCTGCGCCGAGCAGGCCCTGGCCGGGTATCGCCGCCGGACCTGGAGCGTGGCGGAGGCGTCCTATGTGGCGTTTGGCGGGTCCCGGCTCGAGGTGCCCGTCCTGGTCCGGGGTGACGGGACGCCGGCGAATCTCGGTGCCGGCCAGGCGCGCTTCCTGGAGGCGATTGACGGCATCGAGCGGGGAGCGTTCCCGCCGGCCCCGGCAGAAGATCGCCTGTGTGCGTCGTGTGGCTTCATCGCGGTCTGCCGGAAAGGGCGGGCGTCGTGAGATCCGGACCCCGCGACAACGCACAACGTCACGCCGGGCGCGAACACCCCGAGGCGCGCCGGTTGGCCGTCGATCCGAACCGCCACGTCGTGCTGGAGGCGTCGGCGGGCACCGGGAAGACCTCGGTGCTGGTCTCGCGGTACCTGAATCTGCTGGGCGCTGGCGTCGATCCGGCGAACATTCTCGCCATGACGTTCACGCGCAAAGCGGCCGCGGAGATGCGCGAGCGGATTCTGGGGCAGCTCCGTCGGGCGGCCGCGACGTCCGAGACGGCGCGCCGCCAGTGGAGGGCGCTGCGCGACCGATTGAGCGATGTGCACATCACCACGATCGACGCCTTCTGTCTGTCGCTCCTGCGTGAATTTCCGCTCGAGGCGGATCTCGACCCCGGCTTCGGCATTGCCGACGAGACGGAGGCGCCTCGCCTGATGGCGCAGGCGCTCGATCGGGCGCAGCAAATCGTCGGCGCGCTGGTGCCCCGAGATGAAGGCGTGGCGCTGCTCCTGACCCGCCTCGGGGCGACGAACCTTCGGACGGGGCTCGTGTGGCTGCTGCGCCATCGCCTCGTGGCGCCACGTGCGCTGAGACGGCTTCTCGCCACCGCCCCCCCCCGCCTGACCCTGGAGCAGACCGCGCGCGCCACCATGACGCGCCTGCGGGGTGCGCTCGAGCGCGCCCCGGGCGGCCTCCGGGCGTTTCTCGCCGACGGGCCGACCGGGCATGCGCGATTTCGCATGCTGGCTGCCGACCTGCAGCGACTGGACACCTTCGGTTGCGACCCTGCGGACGTGCGCAGCCTGCTCGATCGTCTGTCCGAGCACGTCCTGACCCGGGCCGGGAAGCCGCGGCAGCGTACGGCGTACGCGCACGCCGACTTTCCCTCGCGCGCGTCGCGGACGCGGCACATCGAGGCCGTCCGGCAGCTGGCATCGGCCTTCGCGGCGATCGCGACCCGCTACCGCCGTGGCGTCGGCGAGGTGCTGGCACGTGCGGTCTGGCGCGTCTACCGGATCGCCGAGCGAGAGTATCGTCGAACGTTGCGGCAACACGCCGTCCTGGACTTCGTCGACGTCCAGCGCCTGGCCCTGGGGCTCCTGCGCCAGATGGACGAGTTCGCGCAGAGCCGATATCGCCTCGAGTCGCGATACCATCACGTGCTCGTCGACGAGTTCCAAGACACGAGCCGGGCGCAATGGGAGCTGGTGTCGCTGCTCGTGCAGTCATGGGGGGAAGGCGTCGGTCTCGTGCAGGATGCGCCCCTGCCGCCGTCCATTTTCGTTGTCGGCGATCGCAAGCAGTCGATATATCGCTTCCGCGACGCCGACGTGTCGCTGTTTGCCGAAGCGGGTGACTACATCGGGTGCCTGCGCCCCGGAGTGCCGGTCCGAACAGCGATCACTCGGAGCTTTCGCGCCGTCCCGGGACTCCTCCGGTTCGTGAACGATCTCTCCAGCGCGATCGAGAAGGTCCCCGGCCGGTCGGACGCCTTCCGATACGACGAACACGACCGCTTCCCCTGACGGACGAGGACGACGCCTCGACATCGCCGGCGCCAGCGGAACACGCGTTGCTCGGCCTGGCCCTGGCCGAGGACGAGGCCGGCTGTGCGGACGCGGTGGCATCGGAAATCGAGCGACTGCTGTCCGGCGTCACGGTGCGGGATCCACGCACGGGTGTGCGCCGGAGGGTCCGCCCCGATGACATCGCCGTCCTGTTCCGCGTCCGCGCCAGCCACCCGGAGTACGAGCGCGCCCTGTCCGCGCGAGGCGTTCGGGTCTACGTCTACAGAGGCCTCGGGTTCTTCGGGGGCCGACGAGATCCAGGACCTCCGGGCGCTGATGCGATTCTTGGCCCACCCGTCCTCCGATCTCTGGGCTGCGGCCTTTCTCCGGTCGGGATTCGTCCGACTGTCCGACGAGGCGCTACGGCACCTGGCGCCTGGCCTGGCGCAGGCGATCGCGGGGGCCGGGGCGCCGGCCTCCCTGGCGTCGCTGCCGGCCCTCGATCGCCGCCGTCTCGAACTGGCACGTGTGGGGGCCCGGCGGTGGCTCGGCCTCGTCGATCGGCTTCCGCCAGCCGAGCTGGTCGATCGCGCGATCCGCGAATCGGCCTATCTGTACGAGCTTCGAGGGCCGCGCGTCCGGCAGGCTCGGGAGAACGTGAAGAAGATGCGCAGCTTGTTGCGGCGCATCCAGAACCGTGGATACGCCACCCTGGCGCGAATCGCGGACCACGTCGAGCATCTGTCCACCGGCGACGAATCCAACGCAACAATCGATGCCGCCGGCGCCGTGCACTTGATGACCATTCATGCGGCCAAGGGACTGGAGTTTCCGATCGTGTTCGTGGTCGGCCTCTCGCGCGGGGTCGGCGGTGCGCGCGCGCCGATCAGGTGTTGGCCGATCGCGGGGATGGCTTGCCCTCGGTGACCGTGGGAGGCTCCGCTGAGGAGGTCGCTGGGGAGATCGAGGATGAGGAGCGGGCGCGGGCGCTCGAAGAAACGAAACGGTTGCTGTATGTCGCTGTCACCAGGGCACGCGATGCGCTCTATCTGAGCCTACTGCGCTCGGGTGATCGCGTCGTGGCTGGCCGCTCGAGTCTGGCGGATGTGCTGCCCGTTGGCTTCGTACGATGGCTCGAGTCGGTGCCCAGGGGAGCGGGTGTCGCGGACTGGCGGGCTGACGAGCGGTCCGCGGCCCATCGATTTCGACTCTGCTAGCAGCCCGCGGTGAACATCCGGCTATGCGCCCTCCGCAGGATGGCTCACGGTTCGCTCACCCCACGCGCGAGCCCGCTCCTCGGCTTCCGTCTGCGTCTGACCGACCAGCACCACGGCGCCGTCCGGGGTGCTCTGTCCGTCACGGCAGACCCAGGCGATCCAGTGCGCCCCTTTTGCT